>CAKZLB010000045.1 GCA_937124965.1 uncultured Bacteroidota bacterium | reverse complement strand
CCGACTCTTCTGACTTTATTAATATTATTAACGGAAATGTGTTTGCTGATATCAACGAAAACGGATTACTTGAAAACATGGAATACGGTGTGTCCGGTGTAAAAGTATATTTATACGCCGATGAAAACTGTGATGGAAGCATCTCATACGGAGAAGAATTGTTAGACAGCACCGTAGTTGGTGTTGATGGTAAGTATTGTTTCCTTCAACCATACATTCCTGGAAACGGTGGTGGTGGTTCTTCAACTGCGACAATATCTAAACGTGTATCTCATTCGTATGACGATGCGGAAGAATATAGCGATGGCGATATGACGCGATCCAGCAGCGATTTAGACCTTGCTGAATACTTAGTTGGTATTCGATTCCAATCGCTAAGCATTCCACAAGGTGCAACCATTACCAATGCATACATACAATTTACAGGTACAGAAACAGAAACAGGTAGTGCCTCTGTAAAGATATACGGACACGATGCCAATGATGCGAGTCAGTTTTCTTCAAGTGACGACAATATTAGTGATCGGTCTAAAACCTCTGAATATGTTAAATGGACCTTCGGAAGTTGGTACAACAATGGACAATATAACTCTCCAGACATCAAAGACGTTGTTCAAGAAATTGTTGATCGCAATGGATGGAACTCCGGAAACGATATGGCATTCATTCTTAAAAAAGATAATTCTGGCGACAGAGATGCGTATACCTATGACAACAACTCTTCTAAAGCTGCCTTGCTCGTTGTAACATATGAAACAGACGAAGAGGAAGAAGAAACGCCATCAGGTACCCTGTGTTATGCAACAACAATTGACGAGTTAACAGTTCCAAGTGGTGCCTCTATGACAACAAACAATATCGAAACTGCTTCCTTTAGTTCTGGTGGAAACGAAGACAACAACAACGACTTCGGTCTTTGGGGTGGTGCTTTGCCAGTTGAATGGTTGTCGGTAAACGCACGGTGGATTCCAATAGGTGCAGAGGTAGTTTGGTCTACAGGTTCAGAAGATAACAACAGTCATTTTGAAATAGAGCGAAACACAGATGGCAAAAATTGGGAGAAAATTGGCACTATTTCGGGTGCTGGATTTACTTCTCAAATTAGTCGATACAGCTTTGTAGACGAAGCTCCTCATCAAAGCATTAATTATTACAGAATCAAGCAAGTAGATTTTGATGGAGAATTCGATTACTCTAAAGTAGTGATGATTAACAACGGAAAAGAAAAAGCAGGGTTAAACATTAGCGTGTACCCGAACCCAGTATCTGACGTTGCGTTTATAAAACTTAACAATAGTTCTAATGCTGGCCAATTGCTGCTTCTCGATATTAACGGCAAAGTGTTAATGAGTCAAGAAACTTCTGAAAACAATACAACTAAAATCGATTTAACGAATTATGATACAGGAATTTACTTTGTTAAATATATCAACGGAAATGAGACTGTTGTACAAAAGATAGTTGTCAAACACTAAATTTTATTTCACTTTTATACTGAGAGTCATCAATCATTGGGTTGATGGCTCTTTTCATTTATAAGGAAATCTTACTCCGAAACCACAGCAGGATCAATAGGTGAATTACTTTTTACGATTACAAAACACGAAGTTGCATAATAGGAACCCGCATTTCCCGAAGTATTTCCGCCGTCTGCAACCCAGTCTTGGTAATCATACTCAAAACTAACGGTATGCCCAGCAAACGATTTATCCAGCGTATTTGTGCGCACTGGGACAGCCATTCCGGGGCACCATCCTGCCCGATCAGTTGTCCAATTTCCAGCTTGATTTTTCACAGGATTATCCGCACACCCTAGTGGCGACAAAACATGATCGAAAGTGGCGACGTCATTTAATTTAATCTGATGAGTTCGGTAACACCATTCTGCACATGGTCTACCATCTGGGTCTACAGGTGTTGCATGTCCCCATCCAGAGATTATAGTTCTTAAAACAGTTTCTTCTGAAGTAGAGGGAATGGTTATATTTTTAGTCAAGTCTTTGGAATGATCTACCCCATAAGGCACTCCAGAAGTCGACCATTGATCATACATTAACACATCCGTAACAGCAGAATATTGGTAATCAGGAACACCAGTAGTGACTTCAAAATTAACCGTCAAATTCCAACCATCTGCACCCCAAGTTTCAATTCTGGCGCGTAACTCAACATCACCACTGAGTAATGATTTAAAGTCCGTTACATCGATTTCAAACCCTTTTTCTACAGCAGAGTTATCTATTCCATAGGGTGTAATGTAACGACCAATTTCATACCACTTATCGGCCTTTTTATCTTTTACTTTTATGTTTGCATAAACATCCCAAGCATTACAATCACCGTCTGGACAATCAAGGATAACAAACATCTTGATGTTGTCAATATTTTTAGAAGTTGGATGTAATGTAAATGTTTTTTCGACGGTTTGCTTTAATCCAGAACCAAAAGCAATATGTTCCTTTTCAAACGTCTTATATTCAATAGTTTCTACAACAACTTCTTCCGGAACTGGCGTTTCCTCCTTTTTATCATCCTCTTTGCATGATTGTAAAGTGCAAACCGAGCTGATCAATAAACTAGCTATTAATGCGTATTGTACATTTTTCATTGCTCAAATGTACAAATAGAATATTCCAAAATCTTATCAAAAAAAATCGCAGTTAGTAATTAACTAACTGCGATTGATCTATTTTTTGTTTTAATCGCTTATTGATTGATAGTAAACATCCCATCAAAGTTTTCAGCAATCATCACCGCATCGCTACCCGTTACTTGAACATCGTTCAAAGTTGGTAATGATACGTCGTTTGGCGAATGGAAAAACTGATCAACATCCATCGACAAGGTTGCAGTGTTATTACCCAAAACCATCTCAAGATTTTTTGTTAAATCAATTTCAATAATTCGTGCAGTTTGGTCAACGCCTTCATATCCACCAATGTGAAAATATGCGTTTCCTTCTACCCCATCAGTCATTCGTTTTCCTTCTAGCTTTAGATTGATGTAACCCATAGCCATCCCCCAGTACATTGGGTCGGTGAAGTCATCGTTTAATTCACCGTTTTTGTTAACATCGGCGTCTTCAACACCGAGTGTAAATCTAAGTTTTGTGAACTTTTTTCCTTCTACGCCATCCAACGTAAAACTTCTAGTATTCGTTTTTTCGAAATTCACTAAGTCCCACTCTACCAATTGAGAAGCGATTCCGGCATCATCAATTAGTTCAATATGGTTAATATGGTAATTCAGTGTAGTAGGCTGGAAGCTATCACCAACGGTGGTTGTGTACCATTTATTGAGTTGAAATTCTGTTCCTTTCCACGTATGTTTAAGCGTAATATCTATTGCTGGTGCATTTGGAGTCGCTACAGGTGGATCTTCATCACACCCAGCCAACAAAGCCAATCCTAATAAAAATAAAATTCCTTTTTTCATAGCATAATTATTCAAGTTGAGAAATTCCTATTCGTTCAAAAACATGAATTTCGAAATTATAATCGTTCAAAGTTTTAAACGCTTTTTTAGGGTAAAAAGATTTGATTTCTTTAAAATCAGGATGATTTTTTAAAAGTTCTAATGGAACGTTTCCTTCATTTGGTCCAAAATGACCATCCCAAATAACTATACTTCCTTTCGGAGCATAGCGAATATCAAAACTCCATAACTCTATAAAATGATCTGTATCTTTTGGGTCAATATCTGCCAAAATATTAAAATATGGATACAGAAAATATTTCATCCGGTCTTCATACCCTTGCTCATTGTACCAATCAGCTACTTCAACAAAAAGTTTTTGTTCATCACTAATGTCGATTGGATACTTATGACCGTAAATCTTTAATGGTGTATACAGCACAACCCCACATATAATAAGTACACCTACCCATATGATTCGCTGCTTCCAACCAACAAATAATTTCATAAACCAACTTAGAATTACTTCAAAAGCAAATGCCATAATAATTGCTGCCAAAGGCTCAATTACCACCAAAACACGTTGATACCCGCAACTACCCATTGCTCCTTTGTACCATATTAAGGAGTGAACTACAAAATAGAGTGCGTAAACACCTAACGCCATGTAAAACAGTAGCCTGATAGATTCTCGTTTTCTATCTCTAAAATAACTAAACGTTAAGAGTGCAATACCCACTGCAAAAAAGAGCAATCGCACCTTGCCCATTACCCAAGAAAGAGAATTTACATAATGGAGCAATGACCCGCTTCCGCAAATGTTCTCTTTTTTAACTGTTGACTCAATTTGATATTTGATATACGGGTTGGTATCATAAATCCAATACGGATTCCCTTCAACCATCCACCCAACAAAGTTCATTGAGATTGAGCCAACTAACAACAGTCCAAAGGCTTTGTAATTTTTGAGTATGAACAACAAATAAAATCCAACGACGGCTATAATCACATATCCTTCCGACCGAGCAAAAGGCAAGAATCCTGCAACCACTGCCGCTGTTAGTATGCGTTTAGTAGCAAACAAATACAACACCCAGATCAATAAAAAAGCATTTAATGGCTCAGTTAAACCAGTTATGGTGTTATCAAACCAAATTGGACTAGCAATGCAAAATATGAATACAATCCATGCGAAGTTGAAGTTCAACTTTTTCGCCGTAAAATAAGCCATCCACGCCGACCCAATAAGCAGCAAGATATTAAAGACTACTACACCCATTAAACCAAATTGGGCAAAAGGTGAAGCTAGAATATTGTACAGCGGCTTACCCCATTGGTCTAGCAACAGTTCCTTTGGATGAATCCATGAAAAACGCGCAATGAGATAATGATTGTAGCTATCCATCCCCCCTTCTAATCCAGGCGAGAGTGACGCCAAATAATACAACCCTGAAAAAACAACTATCGAAATGATTGTTAAAACCAGTATTTCAAATTTCTGAAGTTGGATTTTCATTAGCTCACAATAATTGCAGCAAGAATTTATTTAGCTGGAGTATCTTTTAAGATATCGACTAAAAAGTTCCAAAATTTCTGCACCGACTTAATGTTAACACGTTCATCAGGACTGTGTGGCCCTTTGATGGTCGGTCCAAACGAAATCATATCTAAACCAGGATATCGCTCTCCTAAAAGTCCGCACTCTAATCCAGCATGTATAGCATTCACTTTTGGTGCTTCACCGAATAGTGTTTCATACTTGGCAATCATCAAATCTAAAATTTCTGAATTAGGATTAGGTGTCCAACCTGGATAACTTCCTCCTTGTTCCACATTGCAACCAGCCAATCTAAAAGGTGCAGCTACTGTATGTGCAACATCCATTTTACCAGACTCAGATGAACTTCTCTGTAAGCTTTGTGTACTGAATTCTCCATTTCTTACAATTACTCTAGCCAACGAACTTGAAGTTTCAACAAGTCCATCAATCGCTCTACTCATACTGAAAACACCATTGTGCACGGCGTATATAATTTCCGTTACCTCTTTAGAATCTTCAACACTAATTGCTTGCGTTGGCACAGCCACTTCTTCAAACTCTATGTTCAAATTAGGTTCTTCGTGCTGGTAGTCGAATTTTATTCCTTCTACACGTGACCTTGCCTCATTCAAATACGACTTATCGGTAACAATAATTGTCGCAAAACTCTCCCGTGGAATTGCGTTTCTTAAACTCCCACCATCAATATCGACGACTTGCAACCCAAACTGAGTACATTGGTGCATAAGTCGATTCATTATCTTGTTAGCATTTCCACGCTCTAGATTAATCTCAACACCGCTGTGACCGCCTTTAAGACCATTAACGGTGATTTTATAGGCAGTTCCACCTGATACAGTGACCTCAGTGTAGTTCTTTTTTGTGTTCGTGTCGATACCTCCAGCACAACCTATCGAAAATTCATCATCGTCTTCAGTGTCTAAATTCAATAAAATTTGTCCATCTAGCTTGCCTTGCTCTAAGTGAATAGCGCCAGTCATACCCGTTTCTTCATCAATTGTAAACAATGCTTCTATCGCAGGATGAGCAATGTTAGTTGACGCAAGTAGAGACATGATTGCCGCTACACCCATTCCATTGTCTGCACCTAACGTGGTGCCTTTTGCTTTAACCCAATCACCGTCGATATAAGACTGAATGCCTTGTGTTGCAAAATCAAAATCTGTATCGGCATTTTTTTGGTGAACCATATCCAAATGACTTTGAATAATTACAGTTTTTCGGTTCTCCATTCCTGGAGTTGCAGGCTTTTTTATAATGACATTTCCAACTGGATCTACATACGTTGGAAATCCTAAGTCTTCTCCAAACTTTCTAGCGAATGCAATCACCTCTTCTTCTTTTTTTGATGCTCTTGGTACAGCATTTAAATCTTCAAAATGATTCCAAACCGCTTTTGGTTCTAAGTCTCTTACGTTCATAATTTATACTATTGGGTTGCGAAGTTAAAATTAATTCAGTGGTGTACTAACCAAAACTCAGTACAATCCTCAAAATTTAACGTCTTGTAAAAAGAGATTTAATCTAACCCAACAACAATCACATAATAATAGAAACGGATTAAAAAACACCTTATATCCTTGTAACTCTTATGACATTAGACTGCAAATCATTATCGACGATATTATCGTACTTATAACTCTTATCTAAAAACCTGAGTTCGATTATTATCATTATAACCATCATCAGATCAACAATAAAAAAAGCGCTTCGTTTAAAGCGCTTTTTTGTGTTTAATTTATTGTAGAACCTAGGTTCAACGTGGCTCTATACAAAAGGAGCATTGTCAATTTTCAATTCACAATTCCCAACTGATTTATATTTTTCGCATTCTTAAGCTCTCAGGAGTTACCTCTAAATATTCATCATCTTTGATATATTCAAGAGATTCTTCAAGCGAGAAAACTACTTTAGGGAATACTTTTGAAGCGTCATCACTACCGGAAGCTCGAACGTTCGAGTGCTTTTTACCTTTTACTAAATTCACTTCCAAATCGTTGTTTCGTGAGTGCTCACCAACAACTTGTCCTTTGTAAATTTGGTCACCTGGTTCAACAAAGAATCTTCCTCTATCTTGCAATCGGTCAATAGCATAAGCCGCGACTGCACCTTGTTCAAAACTCACTAAAGAACCTTTTAAACGTGTTGGGATATCACCTTTAATCTCGTCATAACCTCTTAATCGGTGAGTCATGATTGCTTGTCCAGCTGTTGCCGTTAAGATATTGTTTCTTAAGCCGATAATTCCTCGAGAAGGAATATCAAATTCAATATGTTGTAAATCACCTTTTGGCTCCATTACCTGTAACTCACCCTTACGCATCGTTACTAATTCGATTGCTTTCCCAGAGTGTGATTCTGGAACGTCGATTACCAATGTTTCGTATGGTTCTAATGTTCTTCCATCAACTTCCTTAGTGATTACCTGTGGCTTTCCAACTTGTAATTCGTATCCTTCACGACGCATTGTTTCGATTAAAACACTCAAGTGAAGAATACCTCTACCATGAACGATAAAGCTATCTTCTTTGTCTGTAGTTTGTACACGTAATGCTAAGTTTTTCTCTGTTTCTTTCTCAAGACGGTCTCTCAAATGACGAGATGTTACAAACTTTCCTTCTTTACCAAAAAACGGTGAGTTGTTAATGGTAAATAACATACTCATTGTTGGCTCATCCACTTTTATTCTTGGTAATGCTTCTGGATTTTCAGCATCTGCAAGTGTATCGCCAATTTCAAAATCATCAAGACCTGAAATTGCACAGATATCTCCACTTCTAACTGTTTCCACAGACTCTCTACCAAGGCCAACGAATACATGCAATTCTTTGATACGGGTCTTTTTAAAGCTACCGTCACGTTTTATAAGCACGTAATCTTTGTTTACTGATAAATCACCTCGATATACTCTACCGATTGCAATACGCCCTTTAAACGTAGAAAAATCTAATGAAGTAATTTGCATTTGAGGTGTTCCTTCACGGTAAGGAGCTTCAGGAATGATATTTACAATCGCATCCATTAACGGTAAAATATTGTCCGTTGGAGTTTTGTAATCCGTTCCCATCCAACCGTGTTTTGAACTTCCGTAAAGTGTTTCAAAATCAAGTTGATCTTCCGTTGCATCTAAATTAAACATCAATTCAAAGACATCTTGCTGTACTTCATCTGGACGACAATTTTCTTTGTCAACCTTATTGATAACAACAATTGGTTTCAATCCTCTCTCAATCGCTTTAGTTAAAACGAATCGTGTTTGAGGCATTGGACCTTCAAAGGCATCTACAAGTAGTAATACACCATCGGCCATCTTCAATACACGCTCAACCTCTCCACCAAAGTCACTGTGACCTGGAGTATCAATAATGTTAATTTTTACGCCTTTGTAGCTTACCGAAACGTTTTTCGATAAGATTGTAATACCACGTTCTCGCTCAAGATCGTTGTTGTCAAGTAATAATTCTTTAACTTCTTTTCGTTCGTCAAGAAGTTTACTCATTTGAATAATCTTATCAACCAAGGTTGTTTTACCGTGGTCAACGTGAGCAATAATGGCAATGTTTCGGATAGACTGCATCTGTTTTTTTTAGAAGGCGCAAAAGTAGGCTTTTAAACACTTAGAATTTAAGTTATTTAAACCCTTATTTCAGACCTTATTTCAATCCTGACCTAAATATTTTTATGACTAGTTTTACTTGGCTTATCAGCCAAACCGACCAGTCAGGGGCCTAGCAGGTTTTTACTTTTTGGCTTGAACCAAAAAGTAAACAAAACTTTAGTCCGTCTTCTGACGGAAAGTTCAAGGCTCCTTTGGTGTTGTTCGTTTCCGTTTGTTTTTATTGGAATCCTACGGGTGATTCTCGAACAAGTTCTCGACTTCCCTTAGATTTAACCAAAAAAACTTTACGTACACTCCAACTCCAAAAATGCCACTGACCTCCAAATCAAATGTATCATGAACATTAATACCCAAAGTCCTTCAAAAATCCTACTAACCTGTGTTAATTGGCGTCACAAGCTTTACTAAAAAACGTTTATGACGCTATTGACCGTATTTAAATGATGATTTTCTTAAAAAAGTAAAGCCACTACCTTAGGAAGCAGCGGCTTTTACTTAGGAATACGAATTAAAACGTTAAATCTTATATTTAAGTCCTAAACTCCAAGTTACGCCAGGAGTGTTTCCAGAATAGATGTATTCTGTTCCAGCATACTCGTGTACAAGCTTTACTTGTGGGTTAAGGATGTTCTTTATAGAAGCAGTAAATTGAAACTTCGTATTGATTGTTTTGAACAAATTCACGTCAAGAGATGGACGAGGCATTTCATAAATGTCTGGCAAATCACCTTGACTAACAAGTGCTAAACGCTTTCCAAAAATATTAAAGCTAACGTTTGCGCTAAATGTATTTGAGTCGTTATCGAAGTTTAAATATGTATTAAAGATATATGGTGACTGGCTGTACATTGGACGAGTTTCAGAAGCATTCTCATCAATCTCTTTTCGAACAGCGTACTCAAGGCTATCAACCTTAACCTGACTTTTTATGTAAGAAGCGTTAAATCCCCATTTAAAGTTGTCAAGTTTTGTAGATATGATTTTCAACGTTTGAACAAATTCAACTTCTACCCCATATAACGTTGCATCTCCAACGTTTTTGTAAGTAATTTCAGTGTTTGCAGCCTTAGGATTCTGAGTTTGTTCGATTGGATTTTGGAACATTTTATAGAAACCAGAAACAGAGAAGTTTTGTCCTTTTCCAGGGAACAACTCATACCGTACGTCAAAGTTTTGAATCAATGTACGTTTCAATTCTGGATTACCAATTAAAACATAATCACCCGTAAAGAAGAATGAAGGGAAAGGTGCAAGTTCTCTAAACGTAGGACGAGCTAATGTTCTTGAGTATCCAAACCTCAAGTTTCCAATTCTTCGAGCTTCAGGATTATCAGTTTCAAAGTAATCTAAGAAATTATAGGTAATGTTAATTGCTGGAAGTAAATCAACGTTATTTAGTTCACCAGGAGTTTCTGTTTCCAATAGAGATTGTACTAATACATCTGTTGTTTCAACTCTAAGTCCACCATTAAAGTTCCATTTTTCGTTTATGAAAGGTGTATTAATTTGAGCAAATCCAGCCATAACACTTTGCTGACCATCATAACTATTTCGTTGGTTTCCTCTTGGATGACCTTTTAGATAGGTGTAAGTATTTGGATCTTGGGTTGGCCATGACTCAACCGACATATTTTCATCTGAGAAAAAACCGTTAATGTCTCCATCAAAATCTACTACTTCAGCATAATCGAAACGAGTTTCTCTAAACGTTCTGTTTTTGTATAAGTATGAAAATCCAGTTTTGAATTCCGCTTTTTTACCATGACGTTTTTTCAAAGGTACGATTAAGTATGCGCGGTTATCCCAGTTCAACTCATCCATAACTCTATAATATCGTGCTGGTGTATTGTACGCAGCTTTATTGATAGAGTAGTTTGTGTCGTTGTTTTCGTTTACAACATAATCGTATGCAAAGAATCTCAAATCAGGCTCATCTTGTTGCGAAATCGTTTGAGAAGAAATCCAAATTAAACGGATGTTTTTGTCATTCTTTGTGTCGAATCCGTGCTCCCCTTTTAATTGAATATTGGTTAATGTACGTTGTAAGTATTGTAACGTTTGAGAATTGAAAATTCGGCTTTCGTTTAATGGTCCATCTTCAGCCCATTTGCCACTTAATGAACGGGTAATTTGCTCACCACTTTGGTTTCTCATGATGTTTAAACCAATTTTTGTTCGAGAGTTCACTTTGTAGCTAAAGTTACCAAACAAACCTGTTACTACTCGATCATTTGAACGAACATCAACTAAATCAAACTGTGGATTTAGGTCTGTTGAAGAAACGGCGTTAAATCGTCCAATTTGACCGTCATCATAAAATGAAAAACTTCTTCTATAACTTGCTCCAAAAAGGTATCCAAAAGGTCTCTTTTTTATTTCTTTTTGATCCCCATAACTAAGAGAGTAGCTTTGATTAATCCCTCCGTTTCTAGTTCTAATCGAATTGTCTTGACCAAAACTTTTAGTTAATGATGCAAGTTCTGAATTATCAGAACCTGGAGTTGGGTTAACACTTGGCACATCGCCTGAAGTTGCTCCTTCTGGCATCGCTCGAGTTCCATTATCAAAACCTAAAAAGTCAGTATTGCTTCCAGTGTATGTGATAAAATTTGGGTTAAAAAATGCTTGAGAGTTACCACCCAACGACATGCTGAAGTTTAAGCTTGCTGAATCTGGAAACTCCTTTGTTGCAATATTGATAAGTCCACCAGAAAAATCACCAGGCAATTCAGGCATAAAGGTTTTAAAAACCTGCATGTTACTAATAATATTACTTGGGAATAAATCCATCTGAACAGAGTTTCTATCTGGATCTAAGCTTGGAACTTCACATGAGTTTAGTACCGTCTTACTATATCGATCACCTAAACCTCTTACGGAGACATATCTCCCACCTTCAACAGAAATACCCGTAACTCTTTTAAGTCCATCAGCTGCATGTGAAGCTTGCTGCTTGGTCATTTGTTCTTTCCCAATAGCACTCATCACAACATCTTGTTTTGCAAGCATGGTTAAGATTTCATCATCACCTTCCGCTTTTTTCTTACGAATGTCTAAAACAACACCCCCAAGCACGTTAGATTCAGTGCTCATATTTGCATTAACAACAGTTACATTGCCTGCTGTTACTTTAACATTGGTAAACGTAACCTTTGAGTACGTTTGATGGGTAATTTCTACCGTATAAACACCTGGTGCAACATCAATGCTATACTTTCCATCAAAGTCAGTAATAGTTCCAGAAGTTTCTCCAACGATTTTTATGAATGCTTCATACACCGGTTCGTTGTATTCTGGATTTGTAATGGTTCCACGAATGGTTCCGTTTTGCGCTAAACTTACTAGTCCTAACATTAGTAAGCTTGCTGCTAAAATAATTTGTTTCATTATTAACGTATTCCTTTAGTTAAATAAAAACTGTTTATAAAAAAGTGTAATCCCGATTAAAATCGGGATTACACATAACTTATTTAATTATTATAATGTGAGGAGATTATTTAACAAGACCGTCTGCATCTGTCTTAGTCCATCCTTTTATCCAAGCATCTTTACCTGGCTCAAAAGCTCCTTTGTATGTTACTGTTTTGAAGAAAGCGTCTCCTGAAACTCCAGTTCCAGAAACATCATTTGAAGGTACACCAGCAACTAATCCTGGATCTTCAACTTTATTTCCACCAGTGTTTGCACCACCTAGTAAGTCGATATCACTTAACGATGCATCTTCACTTGCAGTAACAATTTGCTTCGTAGCATCATTTCCAGCAACATCCCAGTGAATGTTATTCATCCATTTCAATTGGCCAGCATCTAAACGTTTTTTGCTGTCTTCACCATCACCTGGTAAATCCTCAACGTCTACACCTTTATCCCAGTTTACGAAAATTGAGTTGTGGTATTCTCCACCAGCGTTATCTCTAAAGGTAACTGCTCTTTTTCCACCGTTTCCGATGTATGTACAGTTGTAGAACATTGGAGTTGCGTATGGCATTGCATCTTCTGGATCTGTACCACCGTCGTGCTCTCCACCTCTGTCACCAGCAGCTGGATCTTGGTTTACAAAAACAAACTGTGCTTTTCCTCTCCATCCTTCGTCGTAATCAACGTTATCGTCACCACAGTAAGAAATACATATGTTGCTTACGTTTACAGTTCCTCCAAAGAATTCAACTCCATCGTCATTGTTTGCGATAATTTCGATATGGCTAACGCTAGTTCCAGAACCAACACCACCCATTGTCAAACCATTGATCTCGTTTCCAGCTCCGATGTCTGTACCACCGTGACGGATTGAGATGTATGCTAATTTACCTGAGTTGTCAGCATCATCAGATCCACCATATAAACCTCTTACTTCAGAAGTTGGTATACCTTCAATGGCAGATTCTCCTGGAGAGCTGTTCAAACCAGCATTTCCTAATACAATTAAACCACCCCATAAACCACGAGCTGTAGCTGGTAATTGGCCACCATCTGTTTCGCTTGTCATAACGATTGGTTCTGCAGCAGTACCTTCTGCCATAATTTTTGCTCCTCTTGCTACGATAAGTGCAGAAGCGTTATCACCTTGTCCAGATTTACCTTTTATCAAAGTACCTGGCTCGATTGTTAATGTTTGTCCTGAGTTTACGAAAACCAATCCGTTTAACACCCAAGTTTTGTCTTTTGTGAATGTCATTGTACCAACTCCTTCACCTCGGTCAGTAATTGTAGTAATGTTCTCAATTACAATACCGTCGCCATCTTTAACTGTAGATTCTTCGAATAATGTTGATGTATCATCTCCCCCGCCAGTTGGTTCTTCATCATCTGAACAAGAGCTAAACATCAAACTGCCCATAAGCATCATTAGTAATACTGAAAGGCTTAACTTAGATTTAATCATTTTACTTCTATCGTTTTTTGTTGGTGCAAACGTCACTCGCCTGTGTTAAGGGAATGTTACCAATAAGTGAAACAATCGTGAAGGTGGTTTAACTTAAGAACAGTCTGTCAACAGATTATACGTAATGCATTGACTATATACACATTAACCAATAACGTTGATTACAACATAGATAGAAATAAGTATGGTTAGAATGCCAATGATACTTGTATTTGTACTATTGGAAATAGACTTTTTAAATAATCTGTTGAGCCATACATAAAAACCAGCAATTGTAACTACCAATAACAACCAATTTGAATAGGTAAAGACTAAATACAGTACGCCTAAAAGCAAAGCGTTAATTTTAAGAAAAAACTTCAGAAAGCGTGAGCTATTTACCCAAGTAGGTTTTGCCCAGATTACCAAAGTCGTGAGTAACAACACGGTTAAATAACCCACTACCACGAGTAAACCTAAATTATCTCCTTGAAGTCGTTGCTTACTTAGTTCAATAAAAATGGGAACAAAATACAAAACTGCAATTGCAGTTGCTGCTAAAGATAATAAACGCCCGAGCCATAATTGTACCTTATTCACGAGACGAAGGTACGAATACGCGTCATTTCCAAACCATAGTTGATTTGTCACATTGCCACCCTTTAGCGAATTATTGCCAAGAAATAACGATTTTTGTCTTTGTGGTCAACAAGAATTTTTTATTCGGTAGATATATACTTACTGCATTCGTTCTTGGATTGTCTTTCATATCTTTTGCTCAAATAGGAATTAAAACTACTTTCCCTTCCATAAAATCATGTATTGAATCGGATTCGGTCAAAGTTGTTTTCACAAATAATGGTTCAACAACAGTCGATAGCATTCAGTATAACCCTGAATTACCAAACGACGTTAGTTATGTGTTGGGTTCTAATCGTAACATGTTGGAGAAATACGTTACCAACAGAAACAAACCAACGTTTAGCGTTGCAAAACGACTGAATTCTGGAGATTCAGCGGTGGTTTATTACGTTGTTCGTGGTGGTTGTGATCTAGATGACAAGAATAAATTTCCAATAGTTAAACACGGCACGAATCGTTTTCAATCAGGTTCATCAACACGTTTTTCATTAACAGACACAGTACCAACCTTTATTGTTCCTGATTTGGCAATTGCATCGTTTTCTATTCCTGGAAGTGCATACACATTTGTTGGAGACACTATAGAAATTAACGTCAAACTGACCAACCAGTCGTTTGCAGATGTTCGATCATTCTCGGTAGAATATAATGTTACAAGTTTGGAACTCGTTTCTACATCGTTAGACACTGGTTACCAAAACTACAATTGGGTGTATCTTGAAAGTGATTCAATTATTGAAAGTAAAAGTGATTTCGAGTTCAACGTAAAATTTAAAGTAACAAGTTGTTACAATATGAAGGCATTCTTAACAGTGCCATGGGGTTGTGAAGAAAAAAAATGTAACTCTGAAACCACCAACATAAATCCTAACTCTTACAAAACGATTCCTTCGGTTCAACTCAAACTCCTCCCCTCCGACCGAAGTTCCATTGCTTTGCGACACCCTTTTTGCACAGAAGATACACTGAGAAGAACCTACATCAATACCACAGAGGAAAAATATATAAAAGGCTCTGGTGCTGTTCGAAACGTCATCTTTCAACTGGACAATTATCGAGAAGAAGAGTATGTTGCTAATGGGATTGTAGATTCATTTATTGTGATGATTGGTGATACCATTTTAAGGTTACCCTGTTTGGAAAACAGCTATCTATCGTTTAATAACAGATACAAACGAGATTTTGACGGTCCAGGTGGATTTACAGATACAGATGGTGATGGATATTATGATGACATAGCAGTTGGCGATTCGATTACCGTTCGGCTTGTTTTAAAAGAACCTAAATCATGCAAAGGAATTGCAGGAAGTCAAACAATTTACGATACCTATTACCCATCAATAATATTTTATGGGTATGATGGATGCAATCGTTCTGACAACGCTCAATTCGACTGGTCGAGATACTACTTAGTTTCAGGAAACTCGAGCAATTCGGGTGGTTACTTTCCTTGGGTTAATAAGACAAACATAGATTCTTCGAGTCCAGCGACAATACGTTATTATTTTAGTCAGCATTTACCAACTAATTGTGCCAATGGTGGAAAAGTACGAACCTATTACATTTTACCACCAGACGTTGACATATCCAACATTAAGTCTACTGCCTACAAGGCCAAATCAAAGCACTGGTTTGCAGGAGATACGTTAGTTCACGAGTTAACGAGTAATACTGCTGACACAACCAACCCCACGGTTCGAATTGACAACAGTCCGTTCGAATTTGATTTGGAAGTAAACTGCAACACCTTAACCACCATTTGGAATATTGAATACATTACAACAGTAATTTGTGACACCTCTTGCAACGATTGTGAGTATGTGACACGACGTGGATTTATGCCATCCTTGTTTTTACAACCATGTAATGCATTAGGTTTATGTGGAGGTCCTACACTTTCGGAATTCTCTGTTGAACGACTAAATATTGGCTGGGATAAGGATTTAGACACCATTAAAACTGCAGTTAGTGCGGATATCATACGAACTACGTTTGTAACCTACGACACAGTTAAACTCAATGCGTCTGGCAACATACTTGGAACAGGGTGGGATTCATTATACTTTTCGTATTTCCAACACGTTGGTGCTTCCGGAAAATTATTTCAACCACTGTCTACTGAGTACGAACTGTTCGATAATTCAGGTAAGTCAAAAGGAAGCTGCACGCAAATTGCCGCTCACGACTCGTCAACAGGTCAAGGAAGAACGTATTGGTGGAATTTAAGTGACGTGACCTGTAGTGCTTTTGATAGTTTAAAACCCAATGACAGTATTTCGTTCAGCGCATACTTTTTGGTTACCGATTCTATAAGTAACTCTACAAATGATGCATATCAAATCACTCAAAATCATGCGTATTTCACTACTGATTCTGCTGGCATTGTAAATAGTTGCAATTATCGAGGCACTGGAGATTTGACCTATTACTCGCTTAATACAGACTTTTTTATGGCACCTGCTGCGGAATGTGATGGCAGTGATCCATATAGTTATGGTAGTGTTGGGAATGCGTGTGGGCCGAATGTAACAGCACTGACGATGCGGAATGCATCACTTTGGGGGTTGCCGTTTGAGGATGAATATAGACCTTTTGGAAAGTTTCGACGTGTTAAACTTGTACTAACTGATTTAAACCCAGTAAAGGATTCATTTGCATTGATTTACAACTACATGGTTCAATCAGCCAGCGCATTTCAGATACCTCATGCCGACACGATTTATCATAAGCGATTAGGGGATACACTAATTTATGAAATTCCCGATTCGATTGGCATTCCTTTTGGGCTGGGTTCTTGTCACCATAATGTTGGTTCTATTGTAATTCCTGTAGACATACGTTGCGACAAAGGGTCGGGCAATTATCGGCGCAATACGTTTTTTGTAGATTACGATATCAACCTGCATGGTGATACCTCAAAAATCAAACGTATTAGAAACGAGAAGTATGACCAATATCTTCACTATCGAATGTCGAACCCTCAAGTAACATTTTCAACCGACTATGTTGATGCGTTCACCGACACTGCATATTGGGAAGGTAAAGTCATCAACTATGACGATCAACCAGCACCCTATCAGAGCTTTTTCTTTGATGATGATGGAAACGACATGAACGTGTTTAAAGCTGTTGTTAATGGCAAAGACTATTTCTCAAAGCGTGTTGATTCAATCACCCAACGAATTGATTTAGACACATTAGCAAAACGAGATGAGTTCAATATTCGGGTTTATTTCACCTTTACTAATTGCTCAAAAGACACCGTCACATATCGATACGGCAATGGTTGTTACCCGCTAAAAAAAGATTATTTAGATAACTTTTGTCGATTGTCTACAGGAAAACTATATGTCAGTCCTAAACCCATTAACCCTCAAATTAAAATTATTGAAGAACCCGTATCGAGTAGTTTAGATCTATGCGAAACGATGAATTACAAAATAGAATTAACGAACTCCCAAGTGGCAGATGGGAACCGTGTTCAATTTAACTTTTTACCACCAGCGGGTAATGGTTTTTCTGTACTGAATGATTCGTGTTATTTCTATTATAAGAATGATTTAAGCAAAAAGTACTATTTAAAAGAACCTACATACGATAGCAGCAGTGATGCATATCAGTGGAAGCTTGGTAGTGAATATAAACTAGGTGGAGTAAACTCATCGTTAGGCGATTATGTTTTTAGAATTTCACTTGCCCCAAACTGTGATTTTAGGCAGAATGACTTTGTTCGATTTCAATCACTCGCTTTTGCACCATGTCAGGATTCTTTGACATCCAATATTGCAACGGGCGATAATATCGTGCTTAACAATATCAACCAAACCATTCCAACGCACTATTCACGGAGTACAATTACTGTTTTGGAAGACAATATGTGTGATACATTTAGTATTGCATACACTTGGGTAAATACTGGAAATGACTTGCCAGGAGGTGCTGGACATGCTGACCCAGACACAACGTCTAACATCGATTTTATGCAAGTTCGTTTACCCGCAGGAATTAGCCAGACTCCGTTTAAGATTGTCCCAACAACAAGCAACGCCAAGGCATTACAACTTATTGACAGTTTTGTCCTTGACAGCACGTTGTTTCTAGAAATTCAACTTCCGAGTGGATTAGATAAAGGTGACTCATTGGCTTTTGAAGTGAAGTTTATACCAGAAAACAGTCAGACATGCACCGATAGCTTGTACACGAGCATTGCAAATTATTTTGTATTTACCAGCTATTGTGCTGTGCTAGATGATACATGTCGATTAGAAAAAGAAACTGGTTTCACCAATCAAAAGGGAATATTACTTGACGACAAATGGGAATTTAGTGTTCAGGATTTACAGTTACAGTTGGTTGCAGATTCGTCTTCAGATTCTGGCCTAGCTCAATTTTCGATACTTTCAAAATCCACTCTTTTGAAAGAACACCCTCTTCACTTTTTGTACGTTTATGATAAAAACGGTGACGGTAGTTACGATGCTGGAGACAGTATTGTACTTCAAACTATGCGTTCAACAACATTGAAAAACGGTGACACCCTAAATATTACAGATGCTTTTAAAGTACCATCAGGGTTCAGTTGTAATTTGTTATTAGTAATTAATGCTGATACAAATTGTATCTGTTCCGATTTTACATCAAGTTTCCCTACACCACAATTTGCCAACGCATTGTCTGCCGATTCAAGTTGTTTTCCAATGACTAATGAATATACCATTGGTACCCGCCGTAATTCGACATACTCATATACCTGGAGTGGGCCGACCTCTTTTACATATGACGACACTCTTGAGCAAACAAACATTTTATATACTGGATTAAACCCTTCAAATACTGACGGTTTTTGGTTTCATAGAACTGTCACTCTCAAATCTGGTTGTATCGCTAAAGACAGTGTCTTGTTTAAAGTGTTGCGTCAACCAGAAATTGAATTTGGTCCAGACATACATCATTGTGTTTTGGACAGTTTTACTTTTGCGATTGATCCGTACAATTACGACATAAAATGGAGTAATGGCTCGACTGATTCCAGTATTAAAACCCTTAGTAATCAAGATGTTTGGGTGTCTATCAAAAACGCATGTGGCGCAGACGCTGATACGGTAACGTTCACTTCCGACCAACTAACGTTAAACGACGTGGTTTATCTTTCCGACTCGGTTCAATGTGAAATAGGGAACTATTTTAATCTAACAACTACTGTTACAAATAATAGTTCAGACACGTCGATTGTAACTTGGGATTGGTTAGACGGTGACACGTCGAACGGTTTGGTTGTAAACCATAGCTATAAAAAATCGCTACAAGACTCAATAAAGATTATTGCAACAAACGGATGGTGCAGTGACAGCGCATTTAAGCCATTTTTAGTAATCCCAACTCCTGTAGCTGAATTTTCGATTAAGGCCATCGACTCCTGCCAAAACAATAATTCATTTAGTTTTTATACAAAAAATTCAATCGACTCGCTTTTTAACTACACGTGGTTTTTGGGTGATGGCACCTCGACAACTTCGTATGACACATTAGCCAAAACGTATTTGGATTCAGGGTTATATACAGTTAAACTTTTGATGAAATTTCCTGGTCAATGTAGTGATTCCTCAACTCAGACTGTTCGGGTATATCCAACACCGGAAGTAAGCTATACGACAAACGACAGCATTCAATGTTTACGCGGAAATGTGTTCAACTTTACGAATACCTCCACCGTTGCGTTAGGTACCTTAACCAGCAACTGGAAACTTGGCGACGGTAGTACTTTGTCATCACAAAACGTGACCAACTACACGTATCCAACAGTTTCGAAATACAAAACGACGCTGATTACAACATCGAGTTATGGTTGCGTTGACTCTGTTTCAAAAAATGTCGAGACAAAACCAATGCCTTCAGCTTCAATTGGCGTCAATGATGCCATGCAATGCGCCAATGGAAATTTATACCGATTCACGAACTTATCAACCGTTCCTTCTGGAAATAAAAGTCACCTTTTTGACTATCAAGATGGAACAACAAGTTCAGACTCACTGCCTCTCAAATCATTTACAACGGCTGGAACGTATGATGTTCTATATTCGATAACAACAGATGATAATTGTGCTGATTCACAGAACATTCAACTGATAGTTCTCGACTCTCCTGCTATTGATTTTGACATAGACAGCACAGAAGTTTGTTTTACCGACAATGAATTCGATTTCATAAACACGACAACCATTCCAACAAGCTCATTGACATATGAATGGACTATATCAGATGGGTATAAAACAACCGATGAATCTATCACAGATTATCATTTTGCCGCCATTGGAAATTACAACGTTGGCTTGATTGCAACATCAAACAACCAAGAAAACTGCAAAGACACGTTGGTTAAACAGGTTCGTGTTTTATCAGAACCTAATGCTGACTTTACCATCAATGAAACCGAGCAATGTTTAAGTGGTAACTACTTCGAGTTCACCAATCGAGGAACGACTGGCGGACAGTATCGGTATAGCTTCGGCGATGGGACATTCAGTGTATCTGAAAATCCAACAAAAACCTTTACAATTCATGGCTACAAAAACGTTAAACAAGTTATAAGCTTGCATGGAAGTTGCTCCGATTCAATAGAAAAACTAGTGAATTTACGCCCGATTCCATACAGTAATTTCACAGTAAATGCATTGGATCAATGTTTTAATACACATTCATTTGACTTTAGTCTAAACGGTCCACTCAATGGCGCGAATGATATATTATGGAGCTTTGGTGATGGAAGAACATCAACCGACTCTGCAAATAATGATATTACTTACCCAAGTACAGGATCGTATTTGGTAAAAGTTGTTACGTCAACCGCTAACTGTAGTGATTCTACAGAGTTAACCGTAAATGTATTTGAAGATATCAACGTCAATTTTGAAGGAGACTCGGTCTGTTTAGGTGAACTTGTGAACTTTACAAACAATTCAACCATAGCATCTGGAAGCATAAGTTCATATCGCTGGTTTTTTGGTGACAACTCTACATCAACACTGCGTGCACCAATTCACAAATACTCTGCAATAGGAGATTACTCAGTAATACTTGAAGCAACGTCAAACAATGGTTGTAAAACATCAGATACTGCTAATGCGGTAAAGATCTATCCTGTACCTAACGCGTCATTTCTGGCTGGCTTTATTGATGTTATCGAGGAAGGTCAAATCGTTGAGTTTACCAGCACCTCCAATGGAGCTGATAACTTGGTTTGGTTCTTTTATGACAACTCAACCGATAACGGTATTACTGTTCGAAAAACATTCAATCAAAGCGGTGATTACCAAACTATTCTGGTAGCATCAAACAACCAAGGATGTGTTGATACAGCCTATATGGATACGACCATTAAGATTCCAAGATTCCTAAATATTCCAACTTCATTTTCACCAAATGGTGATAAAATCAACGACACCTATCGTATTCCGATTCGCGAAATTCCATTAGAGTATTCGCTGACCATTTACAACCGTTGGGGCGAACAATTATTTTATACAGAGGATTACACAGCGTCTTGGGATGGAATGTATTTGGATGAAGTAGTATCAAATGGCTTGTATGTGTACGTGTTATATCTAAAGTACGAAGGCGACATCAAAACACATTCTGGTACGATAAAAGTGATGCGGTAAAATCACTCAAAAATGACTTCCTGAAATGTAAGACTAGCCAGTAACGACTACATTCGTGAAAAATATAATTATGGCTCGTTTCCCCCATTCATTAGCATTGATAGTAACTTTAGGTCTTTTTGTAATCTCTTGCGGCTCCGATAACCAGACAGGAGATTCAATTCAAAAAGACAATACTCCAACAGACACCGCATTTATCAAAACAACAACGTTTCCTTCGGAAGACGGATTAGAAATGACGGTAGATCAATACCACATTAACAAAACTAAACCGGTTATAATTCTGTGTCACCAAGCAGGATGGAGTCGTGGAGAATATCAAGAAATCGCTAAAGAATTAAATGCCTTGGGCTTTAATTGTGTGGCTTTGGACCAACGCTCCGGTAATGCCATAAATGGAGTGACCAATCAAACAGCGGCGAATGCAAAAGCTGAAGGAAAAGGACAAACGTATAGTGACGCTAAACAAGATATAAATGCCGCTATTACTAAGTTTGCTGCGGAATATGATAAAAACGTAATTCTTTGGGGAAGTTCGTATTCATCGTCTTTGGCGATAATTATCGCAGGCGAAAATGATTTAGTAGAAAAAGTTTTATCGTTTAGTCCAGGAGAATATTTGCAAGGGATTTCAGTTGCTGATGGAGCTAAGAACTTAGACAAGCCTGCCTTTTTGACCTCTTCAAAATCTGAAGAAGCACAGACTAAGGCTATTTTCGACAATATCAAATCTTCAGAAAAAACTCAGTTCGTTCCAAATGGTGCAGGGCGCCATGGTTCAAGTGCACTGTGGACATCAGAAGCAGATCATCAAGAATATTGGAATGCAGTTAAGAGTTTCTTGGGAGTTTAGTAGGAATAGTTTTTAGTGAACAGATTGTAATGAATAGTTTAGAGTTTATAGTGAATAGTTTATAGAATATAGTGAGGGCATGCCTGATGGTCAGGTGAATAGTTGATATCTGTTGAGTAAGGATGATGTTTGATACTAATTAAATTTTCAAGTTTTGCAATCTTCTTCCATTTCAACACTATTTTTGATGAAACACTATAAAACATGACACGACTTACCTTTGTACTTACATTATTGATTGGTTTTTCCTTTACTGGGTTCGCTCAAGATTCGGGATTAAAAACTCTTGAGATTGTCAATGGATCAGTTCACAAAAAAGGAAGCTATGCGTACACAAAATTTTTAAAGAAATACAAAGGAGACAGTGACTTAACCATTCACATTTGGTATAATGCGACCAGCAGCAGTCTAAGTAAAAAAGACATTAAACCAGGCGAAAACGAAGTTTACTTTTTATATGGTCGAAATCAAAAAACAGGTCTGTCGGAAATGGCTTTTGTTTTGGGTTCGGGAGTTAAAAAAGCCTTTAAAAAGAAAAAGGAAGAAGAATTAACTGAACTCATTGACTTCTTTCAATTCGAAGCTTTTCCAGAACAGAAATTCAACGCGTATATGGCAATGGAAGCGTTGGAAGAGGAGTTGGAGTAAGTTTATTCTTAAAAACCTCAGAAGACTCTTCATTTCCTCCTTCGGTTGGATCTGAATGCTCGATCGATATACATAAACAAATCCCCTTGTAATGCATCGACATAATTGTGTCCATCGACAGATGCATTTTTAATAATAAGGTGCGTTGACACGAAGATTGTTGTAAATCCTACCCAATTTCATAAGATTCTACGCTCTGGTTAATCCGACTTTCTTTCACGTTTTGCCAATACGCTTTGAATGACGTCGTGGAAACCAATCTTCAATCATTAAATCACCAATCAAAAATCTGCCTTCTCACTTCAGCCTTCTCACTTCTCACTTCATACTTCACTTTGCTCCTACTCCACCCAACTTTTCCAGTAGCTTGGGTCTTCCATAGCCACGGCTTCTTCGGTAATGTTTAATGGATAGAATGGATCAATCATAACCGCTAATTCCTTTGTTTCTTTTTGTCCCAAGCTTTTTTCGACGGTTCCTGGGTGTGGTCCATGTGGAATTCCTTTTGGATGCAACGTAATCATTCCTCGCTCAACATGTTTACGGCTCATAAAGTCACCATCCACGTAATACAAAATCTCATCACTGTCGACATTGCTATGATTGTACGGCGCAGGGACCGAGTTTGGATGATAATCATATAAACGAGGAACAAACGAGCAAATCACAAAATTATGGCCTTCAAACGTTTGATGCACTGGTGGTGGCTGATGAACTCGACCAGTAATCGGTTCGAAGTTTTCAATATTAAAGGCATACGGATACACATAACCATCCCAACCTACTGCGTCAAATGGATGGGTGGCAAATGTATATGGATAGATGTAACCAGACTTTTTCGTCATGACAACAAAATCTCCCGTTTCATCATGCGTTTCAAGGTTTTCTGGTAATCGAATATCTCGCTCACAATATGGACTGTGCTCTAAAAACTGCCCAAACTTGTTAAGGTATCGTTTTGGGGGATAAATCGGTGTAAAGCTCTCCGTGATAAACAAACGGTTGTCGGTTCCGTCAAAATGCAACTGATAAATGGTTCCTCGTGGAATTACTAAGTAATCACCATAACTAAACGTAATTTGTCCGTAAATCGTTTTCAGTGTACCAGAACCTTCATGCACAAAAATCACTTCATCCGAGTCGGTATTTTTAAAGTAATAGTCCGTCATGCTCTTTGAAGGAGCAGCGGAAGTAATCAATAAATCCTTGTTACCCATTAGCACTACCCTACTTTCGATATAATCTTCTGTTGGTTTTGTATTAAACGTTAAAAAACTACGGTGTCGAAGGTTGTTTTCAATCACATACTTAGGCCGTTTGTCAATTGGATCTCCAATGTCTTTTACCAATGTTGGCGGGTGGCAGTGATAAACCAGTGATAAAATATTCGAAAAACCTTCCGTACTGATGAGTTCTTCGGCATATAGTTCACCATTTGGTTTTCGATATTGTGTATGTCTCTTTTGAGGGATATCTCCTAAACGGTGGTAAAAAGGCATGATGTTTCTATTTTTAAGTCATCAAAATTATCGAAATTCGAAGCATTATAAAAATGAGAATACAGAAGACGTCTTTTTTAATTTTAGTAGTTATTTCCTTGTTTTCAATGGTCTCGTGTCAAGACTGGTTTGGCGGGTCATCTGACGATCCGTTGTTGGGAGACACAAGCCTTAGTTTAGCGGTTCAGGAATGGTCAAAACGAATTGATAAATACCCTGAAAACGATGAGTATCGTTTTAAGCGAGGAATGGAACTAGCTAAAGATCGGAGATTTAAGTTGGCCCTCCCCGATTTAAATAAAGCAATAGAGCTCAACCCAACCTCCGCGGACTACTATGTCGGTCGTGGTGAATTGCAAATGGCTATCGACAACACAAAAGCGGCATTGGATGATTACAAAAAAGCTGTGGAGGTAGAACCTTCCAACGAAAAAGCACTTCTTACACTTGGACAATTCTATTTAATCGTTCGTCAATTCGACAATAGTTTAAGCGTCTTCAAGAAATTAGAAAAAGTCAATCCTTCAAATCCAGAAGGCTATTTTTTTCAAGGAATGACGTATAAAGAATCAGGTGATACTACAGCAGCCATTGAGTCGTTTCGTAAGGCTGTTCAAATCGATTTGTATCATTATAATTCATTGTTGCAGCTTGGTCAGTTATACTCTTTAAACAATGACACAATTGGCTTATCGTACTTCCGCAATGCAACGTTGGCCGATGAATTCTCGGACGAAGCGTATTATGGTTTAGGTCTCTTGTACCAAAATTTAGGAATGTTGGATAGTGCTATTGTAAGTTATCAGCGCACCATTGACCTAAACGCACAGCACTATTTTGCGTATTACAATACTGGATATATTATGCTGGGTCAAAATAATTATGATCGAGCAATCGAACATTTTCGTATTGCGGTTAAATTTGCACCTGAATTTGCAAAGGGTCATTACATGTTAGGATTGACCAATGAAAGCAAGGGTTTAAACGACCAAGCAAAAGTTCACTATGAACGGTGCTTGCAAGTTGATCCGAATTTCGACTTGGCTAAAAAAGGATTAGAACGTATTAAGTAAACACGTACTTGACCAATTGTAGGGATCGAGTACTAAAAACATATTATTTTGAACAACATAAACATTACGCTTCCCGACGGCAGTATTCGGGAGTTTGAAAGTGGCGTTACTTCAATGGAAGTTGCCAAAAGTATCAGCGAAGGATTAGCCCGAAACGTATTAGCAGCAAAAGTGAATGGAGAAGTTTGGGACGCAAACCGTTCAATCACTGAATCATCCAACGTACAATTACTTACTTGGAATGACGACGACGGTAAATCAACATTCTGGCACAGTTCTGCGCACCTTTTAGCAGAAGCTTTAGAAGCACTTTACCCTGGAATTAAGCTTGGTATTGGACCTCCTATCGAAAACGGGTTTTATTACGACATTGATTTTGGTGATCACCAATTCTCCGCAACTGAGTTTCCAAAGGTTGAAAAGAAAATGATTGAGTTGGCTCGAATGGACCTTACGTTTAAACGTATCGACATTTCAAAAGCGGACGCTATCGCATATTTTAAAGAAAAAGAAGATCCATATAAACTAGATCTTCTTGAGCGATTAGACGATGGAACCATAACATTTTATGAGCAAGGTAATTTCACAGATTTGTGTAAAGGACCTCATATCCCGAGCACAAGTAAAATTAAGGCCGTAAAGCTGATGCATGTTGCAGGAGCGTATTGGCTTGGTGATGTTACGAGTAAACAATTAACTCGGATTTACGCCGTTTCGTTCCCAAAACAAAAAGAACTTACGGAGCATCTTCACATTTTGGAAGAAGCTCAAAAACGTGATCATAAAAAGCTTGGTAAGGAAATGGAACTCTTTACGTTTAGTGAAAAAGTGGGTGCTGGTTTACCAATTTGGTTACCAAAAGGTACTGCAATTCGCGAGCGGTTGGAGAAGTTTATGCGTCAGGCACAAGTTGAACGAGGTTACTTACCAGTAGTAACTCCTCACATCGGTAAAAAGGAGTTGTATGTAACAAGTGGTCACTATGACAAATATGGTGCAGACTCTTTTCAACCAATAAAAACTCCAAATGAGGATGAAGAGTTTTTATTAAAACCGATGAACTGTCCACACCATTGTGAAGTATTTAATTTTAAACCTCATTCGTACAAAGACCTTCCAATGCGAATTGCGGAATTTGGAACAGTATATCGTTACGAACAATCAGGTGAATTGAATGGACTTGCACGAGTTCGTGGGTTTACGCAAGACGACGCACACATTTTCTGTACTCAAGATCAAATTAAATCGGAGTTTGTTGATGTGATTGATTTGGTAATGTTCGTGTTCAAGAAACTTGGTTTTGAGAATTTTACTGCTCAGATTTCATTGCGAGATAAAGAGAATCGTGAAAAGTATATTGGTTCTGACGAAAATTGGGAAAAAGCAGAAGCTGCAATTATCGAAGCTGCCGCCGAGCGAGATCTAGAAACAGTTACCGAATACGGAGAAGCTGCTTTTTATGGCCCGAAATTAGACTTTATGGTGAAAGATGCTATTGGTAGAAAATGGCAATTGGGAACCATACAAGTAGACTACAACTTGCCTGAGCGGTTTGAACTTGAATATGTTGGAAGCGACAATCAAAAGCATCGACCAGTAATGATTCACCGTGCTCCATTTGGATCGTTGGAGCGTTTTATTGGAATATTGATAGAACATTGTGCTGGAGATTTTCCACTTTGGTTGAGTCCAGATCAAATATCGATATTACCAATAAGCGAGAAATATAATGATTACTGTGAAAAAGTTTTGAAATACCTTAATAATCACGATATTCGCGGCTTCGTTGACGACAGGAACGAAAAAATTGGTAAAAAGATTCGAGATTCAGAAGTTCAGAAGATTCCTTTAATGCTGATAATTGGAGAACAAGAAGCTGATAATCAAACAGTTTCAGTTCGAAAACACAAAGAAGGAGACAAAGGAACGATGAGTTTTGATGAGTTTGTAAGTTATTTTAATACATTATTAGTCGATTAGAAATTTTTGAAAAGAGTAAAAGCAAAAGGGCCTAGAAAACGTAAAGAAGCCCTACACCGGATTAACAGACATATACGCGTAGACCCAATTCGTTTGGTTGGAGATGGCGAGCCGCAAATTGTTGCATTGTCTGTTGCTCTAAAAATGGCAGAAGAACAGGAATTGGACTTGGTTGAAATATCACCAAATGCAAAACCACCAGTCTGTAAAATTCTCGACTATAATAAATTTCTTTACGAACAAAAGAAGAAACAAAAAGAGCTCAAGTCTAAGCAGCAAAAAGTTGTTGTGAAGGAAATCAGATTTGGTCCAAATACGGACGATCATGATGTTGAGTTTAAAAGAAAACATGCAGAAAAATTTCTGCAAGAAGGGAATAAAGTGCGTGCGTATGTATTCTTCCGAGGAAGGTCTATCGTACACAAAGAGCGGGGAGAACTTCTATTATTACAATTTGCAGAAAAGCTTCAAGACTGCGCGAAGCTAGAGCAGATGCCAAAAATGGAAGGCAAGAAAATGATTATAATGTTAGCACCTAAAAAATAAATATAAGAGATGCCTAAGATGAAAACAAATTCCAGTGCTAAAAAGCGATTTAAGCTTACTGGTACAGGAAAAATCAAGAGAAACAAAGCTTACAAGCGTCACATCTTGACTAAAAAAACAACAAAGCAAAAACGTAATCTTACGTATAGCGGCTTAGTTGACAAGACAGACGAAAGCAATGTTAAGTTTCTTTTAAGAATTGGAAAGTAATTAATTTTTAACCTGGCCTGGCTTAAGTATCGGAAGTACGATCGCCTCGGTCACAAATTGTAACAAAATATGCCACGTTCAGTAAACGTCGTTGCGGCAAGACGCCGACGTAAAAAGATGATGAAACATGCTAAAGGATACTTTGGCAGAAGAAAAAATGTTTGGACAGTAGCTAAAAACGCTGTTGAAAAAGGTTGGGGTTATGCATACCGTGACCGTAAAGCTAAAAAAAGAACATTTCGAGGATTATGGATCATGCGTATCAATGCTGGTGCACGATTAAACGGAATGAGCTATTCTAAATTTATGGGTGCTGCGAGCGCTAAAAACCTTGAGTTAAACAGAAAGGTGTTAGCCGACTTAGCAATGAACCATCCAGAGACTTTTACTCAAGTGGTGAAAGCCGTTAAATAAGGAAAATAAAATCATTAAATTAGTCCCGTTCAACAATGTTGAACGGGATTTTTTTTGCCTATGAAAAATGTGTTTTGCGTCTTGATACTTGTTTTCGTGTCAGCAATTACTCTCAGTGCTCAAGAATATAGACTGGCTTTTCTAAGTCACAGTATTATTCATCCAGGTGTGTCAGTTGCAAGATCATTCACATTATCCGAAAAGATAAAAGTCAAGGAAAAGAAAAAAGGCGAAAAAGAGATTGGAAAATCAAACCTTTTCCTTCCCCAAATTAATTACCATAACGTATTAAAAACAGAGAATTCGTTTTCGATAGGCGCTGAAATTATTCGGCAACGTCATCGAATGAAACCAGCTAATTGGACCTTCGAAACCGGGTTTGGAGTTCACTACGTTCGAAGCTTTAATGCTGGAAAAACTTTTACGATTGAAAACGGTGAAGTTCGGAGAGTACGTTTTGCAGGTAACAATTTTATTGCACCCTCTCTATCGTATTCTATTGGACGTACCTTTTATAAAAATGAATCCATGCCGTGGTTTTTTTATCTAAAGCCACAAGTTTTTGCCGTTTTACCGTATAACGGTTCATTTGTTCCTTCGGTAAACTTTCAAATTGGAACCAAAAAAGTACTAAACTTCAAGAAACATGAATAAATACCTTTTATTATATGTTAGCTGTTTTTGGCTATTCTCCTGTGGAGACACTGACATCAAACAAGGTGAAACCTTATTTCTAAGGCACAAAGGCTGTGACATGCCAGCTTATGTCTATGGCAACACAGCATCCAACACCTTCATGATTTTGCTGCATGGCGGACCCGGTGGTAACGGACTAGAATATCGAGGTGGTGTATATGCCGAAAACCTAGAAAAAGAAATTGCAGTTGTTTATTGGGATCAGCGTGGTCAAGGAAATTCAAAAGGTAATAATCATGCCGAAGAACTAACGATGGACTTGTTGTTAGACGATTTAGACCAACTTGTTTTTTTATTAAAACATCAGTACGGTGAAGATATCAACTTATTCCTGTATGGTCATAGTTGGGGCGGAACGTATGGAACCAAATACTTAATGTCAAAAAAACGCCAACAACAATTTAATGGTTGGATAGAATCAAATGGTGCGCATGATATTCCAAAGCTTAATAAATTAGCCATTGAGTTCTTTCAGTTTTACGCTAGAGAATATATAGGAGCAGGAATCAATGTAACCAAATGGCAGGAGATTCAAAAATTTGTGAACAGCATAGATACGCTAAACATTACTGACGAAGAGGCTTTAAAATTAAACCAATTTGGCCATGAAGCTGAAGAGTTGTTTGATGAAATTAAGCAACCAGACGAGGACGAATTTCAGATGCCTTTAAGAAACCCAATAGACGTTGTTAGCAGTGTAGTTACTGGTAATTATACAAGTCAAAAATTGGATGAAAATGGTATAGAAGAAATTGCGTTATCTGATAGTCTTTATAAAATTGAGTTGCCAACATTTATTCAAACAGGCCGTTACGATTTTGTAGTCCCCCCGGCATTAGGGTTTTACGCGTACAATAGAATCAGCTCAAAAGAAAAAACCTATAAACAGTATAGTTATTCAGGGCATAGTCCGATGGTAAATGAAGGAGTGGAATACGCCGAAGACATTTTGACCTTTATTCGTAAGAATAAAAAGTAAACTACGAAATTAAGGATGGTTTGATTTTGGGTTTGAATAGTACATTCAAAACTACTCCAAAAACAACGAGTAACATTCCAATTATGGTGTAAACCGAATACGTTTCCTCAAAATAAAAGTAACCCACAGCAAGTGCATAAATCACTCCTAAATTAGAAACAGCTGCCACCTTATTTGCGACCTCAGATTGATAAGCACGTGTAAGAAAATATTGTGCAATTTGGGTTAAAACACCAATTAATAGGAGCAAACCTAGTTCTTCAAAATTAGGAGTCACCCATCCAGGTCCAAGTAAGGTGTATCCTAAGGTTATGGGAAATGCAACCATAGGAAAGTATAGAATGATTACTTGACTATCTTCTGTAAACTTTAGTTTACGAATACAGTTATATGCTCCACCGCTCAGCAACGCTGCAAAAACTCCGGCGATTAAATCGGACATTAGTAGCCGATCGTCAAAACCTTTCATCATTACAATGCCAGCAAAACTTACAATAAAGAAAAAAACTTGTAAGCCTCGGAGTCTTTCCTTTAAAACAAAATGTGCTATTAACGCCGTAAAAATTGGTGATAGATAATGGATAACCATGGCTGACGCCAACGGCAAAACCTGAAGTGTATAAAAAAACAACATTAAAGCCAATGTGCCAAATAAGCCCCTCAGCAGTAATACTTTTCTATTTGTTCCAAAAAAAGGAATGCGCTTGCGGTACACAAAAAATGCAGAAAGAATCAGGGAAACCATTGCCCTAAAAAATACTATTTCAGCAGACGGAATTCCTGGTAGGAGCTTCACCGCAATGTTCATCATGGCGAATGTCAACCCCGCCCAAATCATCATTCTTACGCCGTAGGTCATTTGCTACTTTCCTTGATAATTTCCCGACTAGTTTTTAAAGATGCAGCAATAACTTGGTGCATGTCATAGTACTTGTATTCTCCTAGTCTCCCACCAAAAATTACATTAGTTTCTTTTTCTGCTAGTTTCCTGTAGGCGTTGTAAAGTATCTTGTTCTTATCATCATTTATTGGATAATAAGGCTCCTTCCCTTTAGTCCACTCCAGTGGATACTCTTTGGTAATAATTGTGTGGTTTAGCCCTTTAGGCTCGAATTGCTGGTGTTCTACAATGCGTGTATATGGCACTTCTAATTCAGTGTAGTTTACGGCTGCAGTTGCCTGAAACTTAGGCTTCTCAATCTTGGAAGTCTCAAACCTCAAACCACGATATTCCAATGCCCCTAATTGATAATCGAAATAAGCGTCTATCGGTCCAGTAAAAAGAATTTGTGAAGCTAGTTTCGAAAGATCGTTTTTCTTTTCTAGATAATCTGTCTCCAGCTGAACATCAATTCCATGCAACATATTGGCTACCAATTTAGTGTAACCACCTCGTGGTATTCCTTGGTACCTATCATCAAAATAGTTTTCATTATGGTTCGTTCGAATAGGTATCCTTTTAATGATAGAATTAGGCAAATTCTTCGGGTCTCTTCCCCACTGCTTTTGCGTATACCCTTTCACGAAGATTTCATACAATTCTTGGCCTACTTGGCCAATCACCCAAGACTCTAAATCTTTCTCATTTGTTGGTGTTCTTAGTTTTTCTAGTAAAACTTTAGCTTCTTCTTCGGTATTAACGCCAAATACCTGTTGGAGTGTTTTTAGGTTAATTGGAAACGAATAAGACTCACCTTTATACGTAACATTTACTCGATGGTGATAGGGAATAAACTCTGCGAATTGGTTGACGTAGTCCCAAATTGCTTTGTCATTCGTATGGAAAATATGTGGTCCATAAACATGAACCTCTATCCCATCTTGATTTTTCGAATATGCATTTCCTGCAATATGACTCCGTTTATCTACAACTAAACATCGCTTACCCGCGTTGGTCATTTCTCTAGCGAACACAGCCCCATATAAGCCTGCACCTACAATTAGAAAATCATATGTTGGTTGAACGGTCACGTTATTTCAAAAGTACTATCAGAATCCTATAGAAATAAAAAAAGCGGCGATAATCGCCGCTTTTAAAAATTATCAATGAACCAGATTAGTTCAACAATGCGTTTGTTTTCTTTACACCTTCAGCGCTATCAGCCATTTTAGCCTTCTCTGCGTCTGACAAAGAAACTTCAACAATTCTTTCTATTCCATTTTTGCCTAGAATACAAGGTACTCCAATGGCTAAATCTGACAATCCGTATTCTCCATCCAACAACGCTGAACATGGGAACATTTTCTGTGAGTCAAGTGCGATAGCTTTTACCAATTCAGAAACTGCCGCTCCTGGTGCATACCAAGCGCTTGTTCCTAACAAACCTGTTAACGTCGCTCCACCAACCTTAGTTGCTTGCACGATTTCTTCCATTCTTTCTGCTGATAAAAACTCAGATACATTAACACTGTTTCGAGTTGCTTTTTCGATGAGTGGAACCATACCTGTATCGCTATGACCTCCAATCACCATTCCGTCAACATCAGACGTTGGACATTCTAACGCTTCTGCCAATCGATATTTGAAACGAGCACTATCAAGGGCACCTCCCATTCCAATAATCCTATTTTTAGGAATGTTGGTTGATTGATGAACTAAGTACGTCATTGTATCCATTGGGTTAGAAACTACGATGATAATTGCGTTTGGAGAATGTTCTAACAAACTAGCTGTAACTGCCTTAACGATTCCAGCATTGATACCTAAAAGCTCTTCACGAGTCATACCTGGTTTACGCGCAATACCACTTGTAATTACTGCTACGTCACTATCAGCTGTTTTTGAATAATCACCTGTAGTTCCCGTAATTTTGGTATCAAAACCGTTTAATGAAGACGTTTGCATAAGGTCCATTGCTTTACCCTCTGCATATCCTTCTTTGATATCCACCAATACTACTTCTGCAGCAAAATCTTTAATCGCAATATACTCCGCACAACTTGCGCCTACTGCTCCTGCACCTACAACTGTTACTTTCATTTTTATACCGTTTTATTAAGGGTCAAAGTTATTATTATTGTATAAAAAAAATGGTAAAAACTATCATCAAATTTTGTCTACCGTATGGTTGTTTTTATTTACTCCAAAAATATAGACTAAAGAAATCAATTGCAGCAGATTTGGCCGGAGTAGTTGTGCGAGATAGGGAGAATGCATTGATTGAGCGAGACAACAAAATAAGTTCTACTCCACCTAAATCCTATGATGAAATTGCTAACTATTTTATTGATACATATAATATACCCGCGCAAGAAGTTATTGATGGCAGTATTCCCAAGGAAAATTGTGATACCATTATTGCTCAATGTATTAGATTAAAAAAACCAACCCTTCACTTACTTAACATTGGAAACTACTTAGGAGTAGCATTACTATACATCATTAATGAACTTAAAAATAAAGAAATAAGTTGCTTGGTCACGATAATTGATCCAAATATTCCTCATCGAGGAGTTACTGATTTACAAACCAAATTCTTTGATGCCTCACAGCGATTTGGATTGCTCAAAGACATTCTCTTGATTCCTGGTTATTCCTTAAACAAGTCCTTAAGTAACGATGGTGTTGAGTTTAATTCGTACAACCCAATTCAAAATTTCGATCGAGAGGTTGCTCCAGAAAACGTGTTATTGTCACTAACCAAACGACAATTTGGAACGTTTGATATTGCAATCTTAGATGGAAATCACAATTCGACCTACTTAAAGAATGAAATATCTCAAGTAGACAAAATGCTCAATAAAGGAGGTTTAATTGTCTTTGACGATGTGAATGATTTTTGGAGTCCAATTAAAACCACTGTAAAAAATTTTACCGAAAATTACCAAAAAACGTACGACCAAGTAGTTTACGACGGGCGTATTCTGATTGCTCAGAAAAAATCTAATTAAACAAAAGTCATTACTGGAATATCCCCTTCCACAACTAATCGGCCCTCGGTAGCTTCTCTTACCATTTCAACGGTAACACCTGGAGCCAATTCTTTTAACTCAAATCCACGGTCAGTAACGTCAAGTACACACAAGTTTGTAACAACTTTCTTGACACAATTCAATCCTGTAATAGGTAATGAGCATTCTTTTAACAATTTAGATTCACCGGCCTTGTTGGTATGCATCATTGCCACAATTATATTCTTTGCAGAAGCAACTAAATCCATTGCGCCACCCATGCCTTTAACCATTTTACCAGGAATTTTCCAATTGGCAATATCTCCTCGATCATTTACCTCCATTGCTCCAAGCACTGTTAAATCCACACGACCACTTCTGATCATACCAAAACTAGTTGATGAGTCAAAGAACGATGAACCTGGTAAGGTTGTAACAGTTTGTTTGCCAGCGTTTATTAAATCTGCATCTACATTTTCCTTGTGAGGGAAAGGCCCCATACCTAATAATCCGTTTTCCGATTGAAGTGTTACATTCATCCCGTCAGGAATATAATTGGCGACTAAGGTGGGCACACCAATTCCTAAATTCACATAGTAACCGTCTTTAAGTTCTTTTGCGATTCTTTGAGCGATTTGTTGTTTTGTAAGCATACCTTGATTTAATAAAACGTTAACTTGCACGAAGTTAAAATTATCTGTCGGTAAATTGATTACAACATTCCTGAGAATTAGCTCAATCCTCTATAGAAAGTTAAAAAAGGGGGCATTTCAACTAAAATCTTGGTTTGATCGAATTTATTATCGTATAGACAGTTCCAAATTTGCAGTTGAAATAAACCATAATGGACGTGTTTTAATGGTTGTAGCGCGCTATAACGAAAATGTAGACTGGTGTCAGCATTTGGAAATACCTTTTATTATTTATAACAAGGGAAAGAATGACTTACCAAATGGTTTCCCAGTAGTAAATCTTCCTAATATTGGTCGTGAAGGACACACATACCTGCATTATTTGACAACAAACTACCACAATCTACCCACAAGAATAATATTCACTCAAGGAGACCCATTTGTTCATTCTCCCACTTTTTTAAATGATGTCGCAAAATACGACGCTCATCTCCCTGTTCAGCCACTTAGTATTCGCTATTTGCCTCCATTTGACCCGATTTTGAAACATATGTCAAATTTTGAAACCGGCATACCCTCTAACAACGAGCTTAATAAGTGTCCGTATTTCTTTAGAGATATTTCATTTTTCGTTCACAAAATCAATGGGAGTTTTGAGGCTATATGGCCCAAGAAGTTTGTTGACCCAGTAATTTCAAATTTCAAACTTATTACTAAATATAAAAGTGGAAGTTTTTCGCATATTTGTGAACGAATAAACATCACCAAGCCTGAAGATTGTTACTTTAATTACGCCGCAATATTTTCAGTTTCTAACACTAAGGCTTCAAAAGTTCCACTTGATACATATAAGAAATCAATGCGTTTTGTTTTAGAAGACTCAGAACATGGATTTCTCATGGAACGAATGTGGCTAACGCTTTTTGACTTTAAAGCACCGAGCTAGTTACTGAGAGACGGTTAATTGTTCGATGCGTTTTTCGTAATCGACTCCTTTAAAAATTACATTTACAAAAATTCCAGGAACATGAATTTCGTTAGCATCCAATTCACCGGGTTCCACAAGTTCTTCAACCTCTGCAATTGTAATTTTGCCTGCCATGGCCATTAAAGGGTTAAAATTTCGAGCTGTTGCTTTGAAAATAAGGTTACCATCTGTATCACCTTTCCACGCTTTAACAATCGCAAAATCCGAATCAAAAGCATGTTCTAACAAATACGTTTTTCCATTAAATACTCTTGTTTCTTTGCCTTCAGCAACTTCAGTCCCTGCTCCTGCTGGTGTGTAAAATGCTGGTATTCCTGCACCTGTAGCACGACACCTTTCAGCTAGTGTTCCTTGAGGTATCAATTCAACTTCCAATTCTCCAGAAAGCAACTGACGTTCGAATTCAGCATTTTCGCCGACATATGAACTAATCATTTTTTTTACCTGCTTTTTTTGCAGCATTAAACCAATGCCAAAATCATCAACCCCAGCATTGTTTGAGATACACGTTAAATTCTTCACACCCTTGCGCACTAACGCAGCAATTGAGTTTTCAGGAATTCCACATAAACCGAAACCACCAAGCATTAAAACACTTCCATCTTTCACATTTTGGACAGCAATGTCCGCATTTTCAACAACCTTATTCATGAGTCAAATGTTACCCAACAAAAATACTAAAGATATTGTCCAAGATTTAGACGATTTTTCTCAAACGTAAAAGTCCATCATTTTTCTATAATAATAGACGATTCACAACAACGGTCAATAGGTTAGAGACAGGGCTTTGACTATATTTGGACATTAAACTACATTTTTGAAAGATGAGACATTTCGCATTACTTTTTCTTTGTCTAGTCGGTACCACTATTTTAGCAGTGGGACAGACTTATGGGAACGAATGGATAGACTACGACCAAACGTATTATAAGTTTTCCATTGGAGCAGATGGCATATATAAAATTTCGCATACTACCCTATCAAACCACGGAATTGATGTGTCGAATATCAAGCCTCAAAATATCAAGCTGTTTAAAAACGGCGAAGAACAACAGATTTATGTTCATGGAGAGAGCGATGGTAGCTTTGATGCGTTAGATTATATCGAGTTTATCGGATATAAAAATGATGGGAGTTTAGATGAAGAATTGTATAGAAGTGCAGCAGAACACACGAACCCGTTTTATAGTCTGTACTCTGATACTGCGATTTACTTCCTTACTTTCTCTAACAATGCATCAACCAAGCACTTAACTTCATTTTCTGATAAAAATTTCATAGGTAAATCAGGCGATTCTCACATCAATTATATGGTTACCAAAAGTTTCCAAGGAGAGTTTTTTGCAGGTATTCCTAATTCTAATGACCCAGGACAAAATTTCAGCGAATACACAGATGGTGAAGGATATTTGTCTACCAAAACTTCAAATTTGACCGAGTTTGTTTTTAATACCCCAGCAGCAATCGCAGGAAAACAGGCCCAGTTAAAAGTTGTTGCTTACGGTCGAAACAATGCAAGCGATTACAGAAATGGCCATAATCACGGCTTTGGTGTTGCAATAGGAAGTTCTTCAAACCTTATTAAAACTATAGAGCATAGCGGTTACTCCGCAGTTAAACTAGACTTTTCTGATTTAACCTTTTCATCTAATTTGATGACCAACTCCACTTCTGTTTTTGTTGGTGAGGTTGAAAGAAATAACTCACTCCATAGCATCTCATACATGCAACTCAAATATGATCGTGGTTTTGACTTGAACCAAGAAGCCTTTATTCATTTTACCAGTATCGGTACCTCTAGTTATGTGAAATTCACGAATTATAATTCCTCAAAAGGAAATCCAATTATTTATGATTTAACAAGTCAAAATAGAATTTTAGGTGACTTAAAAGCTGGGACATTACAATTTAATGTAGCATCCACTGGAGCTAAAAACATTGTGATATTTGATGGTTCTGACATCACTGAAATTACGTCACTACAGACAAAAAAATACTTGGAACCTATCTTTACTTCGTCTGATTACTTAATAATATCAAACAGAAAACTTGAGAATAGCGTTTTACAATATAGTTCATATCGAGAGGGTATTCAAGGTGGTGGACATCGTCCGAAGGTTCTTTATGCAAGTGATATTTACGATTTATATTTTTATGGCTATCATCATCCATTAGCAGTAAAACACTGTATTGCGTATCAGCAAAACGCTTTAAACGAAAAAATAAAACACGTCCTGATTATTGGTAAGGGTCAAATGTATGATGCTATACGTTTCAATATAACAAAAAAAAATCAGCTAGACCTGGTTCCTACTATTGGAAACCCTCCTTCAGATTATCTACTTGTTAGTGATTTAAGTGCAAAAAATCTAGAAATTACGGTACCAATTGGACGGATTTCAGCAACTAATGACCAGCAAGTTCTGGATTACCTCGATAAGGTAAAGGCACATGAATCGGAGCCATATGGCGAATGGTGGAAAAAGATGATTCAAATCGCTGGAGGTTCAGATTTAGCACAAAACACCACATTTACAAATTTTTTGAATAAGTACTACGATGTTGCAAGTGATTCAATGTTGGGAGCAAAACGCGTATTTTTTAGTAAAAATGAAGCAAAAGCAGTAAGCTCAAATTTAATTGAAGAAATACAGACAGAAATAAACTCTGGAACCAACATTTTCAACTATTTCGGTCATGGTTCTGCTCAAGTATTAGAAGTTGAAATTGGAGATCCGGGTGACTTAAATAATTATGGAAAGTACCCGTTATTTATTTTCAATGGTTGCGCTCTCGGAAATTCGTATGTCGACAACAGTCTTGTTGAGGATTATTTTTTCACAAAATCAAATGGTGCAATTAATTGGGTAGCATCTACTGGTTTTGGTTTTGCAAGAGAACTTGTTCCATACACAACTATTTTTCATCAGCACTTACTCCAAAAAAGCTTTGGAGAAAGCATAGGAACTGCAATTAAAAATACAATCAAAGAATATCAATTGCCAAACGACAACATCAATGTGATGAATAGTCGTCAGCTCGTTTATCATGGAGATCCGGCGTTAAAAATTCACATTCCTGCTAACCCTGATATTACAATTAAACAAGGTAGAATAAACACAGATTTTAGTGTTATTGATGATATTTCGCTTTCGCTTGACGTATATAACTTAGGTATTACAACAAGCCAACCAACTTCTATTCATATTTATGCAAACAATGGAAACACTAATCAGCTAGTCTATAATGGACAAATCAACGTACCAAACTATGTGAGAACTGATACCATTTCTTTACAGAAATCGTCTTTCTATAGTGGATTGGTTACATTTACTATTGTTTTAGATTCCTTTAACACTCTCACTGAAATTCAACCAGATGGAGAAGGTAATAATCATTTTTCCTTCCAACAGTTATTTGAGTTAAAAAAACCTTTACTCTTATACCCACATTTGAATGAAATAATTCATTCATCATCAACTGAGTTTCTTTTTCAAATAGTGAATCCCGATTTTATTACAACGAAGGTCGTAATAGAGCTTGATACTGCTCCAGATTTTTCCAGTCCAGTTAAAATCGAAAAAGAGTTTACTACTCAAGATCAAATTGTAAAAAAAGAGGTCTCCATGCCACCCTTTAACAACGTAGATTACTTTTATCGAGTAAAAACAATACAAAATGATATTGAGAGTGAATGGAGTACAAGTTCATTTGCGTACTTATTTAAAAAACGAAACGGATGGAGTGAAGGGCACACCGCAAACTTTGACAACGCCTCCAAAAATTCCATAGAATACGACTCATCAACTATGCTATTCGATTTCACCAAACGAATTAGTAATAACTATGGAGCAATAACACATGGGAGTAATCAAAGAACCGCATGGAACTTAATGATAATTGCTGGTGAGGTGAATATTATACGGCGGGAAAATTCCTCTGGAATACAGATTGTTGCAATAAATCCAAATTCAGAAAAAAGAATATCAACTAACAGTAAATTCAATAGATTATATCCGCCTTACCCAGCGTTTCCTTATAACCCATATTGGGCTCCTAACAACGCTCAAGAAAATCAGTTGGAATATTATCAAAAAGGTGAAAAAACTGGGGTATACACCTTCAGAACCAACAATAAAGTCGATCGTGACTCGTTTCTCCAATTTTTAAAATCTATTCCAGACGATTATCACATATTAATGCATAATGAAATACAAGCTGACATTGAAAGTTGGGAACAAGAAATCTTCGATGAATTATTAACTTTTGGAATAAAAGATTTGTCAAAAATTAAAAATGATGAACCTTTTATAGTTTTTGGAACAAAAGGTGACCCTGATTTCAGTAAGGAAAAATATGCGGATTATGGGAATGGTGTGGACCCGAAAGATCAACGAATTGAAATGTCAACGAATATTTTTCCGAAATCTAGTACTGGATTTATTCAAACGGAACTAGTTGGACCGTCATCGAAATGGTATGAAGCGGAATTAACGTTGATTAATGAAGACTCACCTAAAGACGATTATAAAGTTTCGGTAATAGGTTTGGATAAACAACTCAACGAAACCACATTATTCTCAAACCAAACTTCAAACAACATTGATATTTCATCCGTCGATGCTAAAAACTTTCCGTTCCTTAAAATGAGAATCGATTTTTCTGACTCAACGAATTATACTCCATACAGTATTGGTCGTTGGACAATATATCACGATGGTGTTAATGAAGGAATTGTAGATCGTCAGGTTCTTGACACAATGACTGCCGACACTATTCAGCAAGGCCAAATGTTAACTTTTGGTACAGCGTTTAGAAACGTCTCATCGTTGATTTTTGATAGTTGTAAAGTTCAGTCAAAAATTGTAGATCAAAATGGTAAAACGACCTTCTTACCAATCAAACAATTAAACCCAATTGCATCCGGCGAATACGTTTATGTCAGAGATACAATTAATACTGAAGATTTACCAGGTGGTAATTATAAAATCTTTTCAGATGTTAACTATAACCAAGAAGTATTAGAAAATCAGTATATAAACAATCTTTATTTCAAAGATGTATACATTAAAACAGATGACCGAAATCCTCTTCTTGATGTGACATTTGATGGTGTTCATATATTTAATCGGGACATCGTAAGTGCAAATACTGTAATTACAATAACAGGTAAAGATGAGAACGAATTCCTCCTTTTAAATGATCCCTCGTTATTTTCAGTACGGTTAAAGTATCCAAATGACTCAGTATTTATTTTGGACCAAACTGATCCTATGTTTGAGTTTAGGCCTGCTACTTCACAAAGTGAAAGTGCCGTGATAACATACAACACTCAAGATCTTAAAGATGGCATTTACACATTGGAAGTAAGTCTTATCGATCGATCAGAGAATGGTAAAGAGAATAGTCCATATGCTATTGATTTTCAAGTAATTTCAAAACAAAGTATCTCGAATCTATATCCTTACCCAAATCCTTTTACTTCGTGTGCTAAATTTGTTTTCACGTGCACAGGAAGCGAGGTTCCGGATAGAATGTTAATTAGTATTTACACGATTTCTGGTAAACTTGTTCGCCAAATTGATGAAACTGAACTAGGTCCATTGCGAATTGGTAATAATCTAACAGATTATTGTTGGGATGGTACGGATGAGTTTGGAGACAAACTAGCTAACGGTGTATACTTGTACAAAGCAGATATTTATTCTGGTGGTAAAAGAGTAGAACTATATGAAACTAGTAATGACCAATTGTTCAATAACGGATTCGGTAAGCTGTATATAGCTCGCTAATTATGAAACGTATCGAAACGGAACGCTCCCTTTGTGACTTTGTTTAATCTTTCTAAACGATTGGATATTTTTAACAAACCTAAAATATCCGACAACGTAGTTGTGAAAACGTGATAAGTCTCTATCCCGCAAACTTACTAGTAATGCCTTAACAACATGAATATGCGGGTTTCTTGAATTACCGCTATTGTTAAGAAAATCTGCCAAGAAAGTGTTTCGTATCTTTTCAATTCTTAGAGGTTTACTTTTTGGTGGGTAGTCAAAATTATGGACTACTTCAATATTTCTAAAAGTATACAAATCAAAACCTAATGCCTTAGCACGAAAAACATATTCTTTATCCTCTGCGTACATAAAAAACTCTGGTAAAAACCCACCAACCAATTTTATCAAATCATAATCCAGCAACCACATGGCTGCAGGTGAGAAATCCACTTTTAACACATCATTGCCTAAGTTTTTTATGTTTTCATATCGGGTTGATTGATCTTCACCAGTATCACGCATGAACCATGGAGAGACTGGCCCCAAATTCAAACACCTAGCTTTTAGTGCTTTGTAACCGTCTAATAGTAACCTAAACGTGTTGACCTTAATTTGCAAATCGTCGTTACATATAATTACCTGGTCATTTGTTTCAAGGTTAATTTTTTTTACTGCGAAATTTATTGCACTACCATAACCCAAATTTCCTTCTGAATAATATGAGGCTCTTTCGAATGTGGATGCCCAATGTTTCAACTCCTTATCGCCCAGATTATCCATTATAATAAGCGATAAAGCAATATTCTCAGAATTCATAACAGACTGTAAAAAGTTGCTAATGTCAGAAAACTTAGAATATGAAACTAAGACTATATAAACCATGTCATTTTCGTAAATACGTACTTAGTTTTTTCTTTATTTTTAACAGTCGTTCATCAAAGCGTAAGACTGATCGCACATGGTCAAGGTACATATAATATTTATATCTAAAATTACTTTCTAAAGGACCAATAACGATCTTGGTTAAACCAAAAACAGTTGATATTTCATCAAAAAAAGTCTGCCGATCATTTTGAATTATCTTTTTATAGTTTTTAAAAACCGAATTTTGAGTTTCCTGATTAAACATGTTATCTATTCTCTTATCAAGCTCTACAACACTAATGTCTGAAGTAATTTTATACTGATCATCTAAAGGAACATCTACATTATTAGTACACGATCCAGATTTAGACGTTAAAACCATCGCATCAAAGTATACCGCCTCCCTTGGCAATCTGTCTTTTCCTGGATGAATACCAAAATCAACATACAGTTTAGACTTTTGAAAACTACGAGAAAGCGCCAGTTTTGATAAATTTCGAATTTCAATGGTTGAATATTTTGCCAGAATATGATCATGAAGCGATTGATAGGCAGCATCAATTTTTCGCGTCGGCATCATAATTACATTTCGCTTAGACTCTCTTGCTTTGAGAGGAAATACGGTAATGTAATCAGTAACCATTTGATGTACAATAAGTCCCTCATTCTTAATCATATCAGCAGCGTAGTAGCTCTGGCAAATATGCTTTACATTTTTAGGAAAAGGCACTTTAGAATTGGAGAAATAATCGAAACTTAACCACCAAAAATATGTTGTAGCATTTTTGTATTTACACATAATTTCTGGATACACTTCAGGTGCAACTATGGCGTTGCCAATTGTATCATCGACACTAGTTGCAACGTTAATTTCGTAATGTCGAAACCTAAATGGCGGCCTTCTTTTTACACCAACAGAAAGTCTTGAAACATAAACGATGCGACCATCTCCTCCTTGCTTATTAATAGCATCAACCATCTGATGTAATGCCTCTGTGCCTCCGGTGACAAGTTCATTGGGGCACAGTATGTAGATGGTATTATGCATTAATCGATAGCTGAATGATTCTTCTGAAACTCAAATCTTGTCAAAATTACATTGTTTCAAAAAGCTATTTAAACATTAATGAATAAAACGAAAAGGAATTATAATCGCTTTTACCCTGATGTACCAAATCGTGACGACACTTAGGCAACAAAAAATAAACTCATAAATGTCTATAATTTAGCACCTTAAAGATAAAATCCATCACCACTTCTTTTTGAAATCACCTTTGGAAAAAAATTTTTCGATAAGGCAATACATCAAAATAAAAAAATATCGACTGCCCATTTCGTTTATATTGAGCTTAGACTCTCCATGTTTTCTATTAACCCATGAATTTGGAACGATGGTATATGAAAAACCGCGAATTATTGCCTTAAGTGGCAACTCAATTGTTAAGTTAAAGTGGGGAGACAAAATAGGTTTTACACCAGCAATCACATGCCGTTTATATAATTTAAAAGCATTTGTAGTATCGTTGTACTTAATGTTCATTACGAAACGAACAAGCCTATTTGCAACTCTATTTAACACTCTCTTTTTAAAAGGATAGTTAATTACACTGCTTTCTTTCGTCCACCTATCACCGAAAACACAATCAACATTTTTCTCTTTCATTGTTACATAAAAATGGAGCAAGTCCTCAGGTGAATCGGACAAATCTCCCATCATTACTGCAACGCAATCACCAGAAAAACGCTCAAGCCCATATCTCACCGCATATCCAAATCCGTTGGGTCCGTGATTAGTTTCAAAAATTAAACTGGGATACTTTTTTGCCAAACCCTTTAAAACCTCAAGTGATCCGTCTGTTGAGTTGTCGTTGACCACAAATATTTCGTGTTCAATTTTTTCTCTAGACAGTACTTGATCTATTCGATCGATTGTTTCTGCAATTGATTCTTCTTCATTAAAAACAGGTATTACGATGCTTAATTTCATTGTTTATGAGTCTCGTAAATCTGTTCTAAAATATCTTTAATTGTAAACTTTAATTCCCAGTTAGGGTAATGATTTCTAAACTTAGATAGGTCCGTCACCCACCAAATATGATCACCGATTCGATGTGTTTTTGAATAACTAAAATCGAATACTTTACCTGTAATTTCCTCACACATTTCAATGGCCTCCAGCATGGAACAATTAGACTGTCGTCCTCCTCCTACATTATACACTTCACCATTTCGTGGTTTTTGATAAAAATGCCAAAACATACTGACTAAATCCCAACTATGAAGGTTATCTCTAACCTGCTTACCTTTATATCCAAATATGGTATATTTTTCACCGCTTATTGCACATTTCATTAAATACGAAAGAAACCCGTGTAATTGTGCTCCAGAGTGATTTGGTCCCGTCAAGCATCCTCCTCGAAACACACCGGTATTCATTCCAAAGTACCTACCATACTCCTGGACTAAAATATCGGCTGATAATTTAGATGCACCAAACAAAGAATGCTTTGATTGATCAATACTCATCTGTTCATCGATACCATTTTCAAAATAGGTATGAGAACTTTCAACTTCCCATCGTTTATCAAGTTCTACAAAAGGTAATTGGTTTGAGGTGTCTCCATAAACTTTGTTGGTTGAAGTAAAAATGAAAGTAGCCTGAGGACAATGAATACGTGTCAGTTCCAGCAAATTTAATGTCCCATTTGCGTTAACCGTAAAATCAGTCGAGGGTTCTTTTGCAGCCCAATCATGACTTGGTTGAGCAGCGGCGTGAATAACCAAACCTATATCGCTTTTGTACTTAGAAAAGATTTTATCTAACTCATCTACATTTCTAATATCGACTGCATGGTGTTCAAAGTTAGGATAGTTTCGAGTTAGTTTATCGGTATTCCACGCAATTGAAGCATTCATTCCAAAAAATACCTGACGCATGTCATTATCTATACCAATGACCTTATCAAACATCTTTGAAAAAAACGCCACAGACTCACTTCCTACAAGACCAGAGGACCCAGTTATAATGCAAATACTACTCATTTATCACCTCAACAGAAATATTCATTTATCTAATTTGTACTCTATAAATCTAACATTAAAAGAATCATTAAACCACATGTGGTTTCCTTTCAATTGAAAGGATTTAGTTTTAACATTTCTGTCACCATTCGATTCAAAAAAAGTCAAAGCATCCTTATCATTAAGTACTTTACTATTTATCGGTACCCCAGAACTCATTACTGGAACTACCAGTCTATATGTTGAGGAGTCAAAATCTTCATACATCAAGCTCATTTCAATAAGCGCTGGTTGATACATTATTCTTCTAGCCTTCCCTGCCAAGGTGTAATCAAAATCGATTTCTAAATACAACATATTCTCAGACGTTGGAATATTGATTTTTGTATCAAATTTCGCAATGGTATCTAGTACTACAGTTCGATTTACACCTTTTAATTTATTAGTCTTTTTAAATACTATTAATTGATGCGAAAAGGCAGTGTTTACTGGAACTGTATCACAAATCTCATAATTCTGAAATATTGAGAGGTACGTTTTCGGTTCATCCCAAAACGGATGCCTGTTGTCAATACTTCCTATATGATAAAGTACAAAATCTGGAGCGTCGCTAGATGTATACTTTCTATAATTGCTTTCGATTAACGTGGAATTGTACGCTTGATACGATTGAAAAACTGGTCTTGGTTGGTATGTTAAGTCGTTATAGAATAAGAATGAAGTCTCATAACCAAGGACATCTACAGAACTTTCACCGATCTCATCGATAATTCTTGTAGGAAGCTTTCTTTTTTTCGAATTTAATGAATACGCACTTGTAGTGTTTTTCGATTCAAATAGCGCATATCCAATTTGATCTTTTAATACCCATGCTATTGACTTATCCAAGAACGATATCGAGACTATTGGCACCACTAAAGCTAGGTAATAATATGCTTTTTTAAGTTTTGGCTCTCTTACAAACAAGTGTGCTGTAATTAGAATAAATGATATGCCTGAATAAAATCCTATTATATGTCCATCTGCTCTAACAAAAGATTGTTTAAACAGAATAAAACCAATAAGTAGAATGTTGGAAAATATGAATAGTTCGTAAGTATTTCTGAGGATGATTTTAGAGCAGGAAATTAATGCTACTGTGATAACTCCGATGATAATTAGGGCGCCATACAGACTCATTTTACTTGGTACTATGACCATCGCATCGTTATAGGAATTTATTATTGAAATACTATTTTTAACGTACAACAAAATATCGACATTGAGTAACCACGAAAAACCTACAATTGCGATGAAATGGATTATCGCAAATAATACATTTTGAAGTTTTTTCCTATCCCCAAAAAAGGAATTGTACGCTATAAAATAAAGTAAAACTCCGTTTAATACTATTCCAACATTGACCTTAATAAAAAAAGCAAGTATTGCAATTATGGACAATACAAAAAATGACACTCTATTTCTATGAGTTACATAATGAAAAACATGAAATAAAAAGTAAAAATATAGTGTAATTGCATCTCTCAAAAACAGAAAGTACCCTAAACAAAAGAAGATTACAAAGAGGAAGATGTAGTCTTTCTTTTCTGGTTTGCTTTTAATAGTGTAGTAAATAAAATAGAACCCATTGGCTACAATGAAAATATAAAAAAACACAATTAACACTTTACTTGCTTCGAAAGGCATTCCTGTAGACAAATAACCGAGTGGCCCGTAAGTGAAAATTATGTCTTTCCCCCAAACTAGACCTTGAGCTAATGCCATGTTTAATGAAAGCATCCATGACGAGTCTAATCCCAATCCTGGTGGTCTAAAAATGCTCTTTGGTATCAAATAAATAAAGACAATAACGAGCAAAATACCCTTTAGACTGAACCTGTGTCTCCATTTTTCTAAAAATTCGTTTATTGGCATTTTAACGTCTACCTCAGAATTTGGCTAAGTTTGGTTTCATTATCTTTAATCCAAGTAAAAATATCTTCAAACGTTGATTCCGTTTTACGTTTAGGTTGCCAGTTGATTTCATTGTTAATTTTAGAATTATCTGAAACGTACATGCGAACATCAGCTGGTCTATTATCAACGTGAGGTTTTATTGAAATTTTGTTACCAGTAATTTCTTCGCAAATGGAAGTCATCTCCAGTAATGATGCACTATTTTTCATACCACCTCCTACATTAAACACCTTTCCGCGAAACAAGTCTGGTTTATGAATCTGTAAATCAATAAGTTCACAAACATCATCAATATGAATTATGTCGCGTACCTGTTTCCCAAAACCACCAAATCCAATATACTGAAGTTGTTGTTTCCAGAAATGCTTCGCCATCCATAAAGTTGCAACACCTTGATCTGTTTTACCCATTTGACGCGGACCAGCAATCACTCCAAAACGAGTAATAATTGAACCTATACCATAAAACTTCTCGTATTCTTGGATAAACATTTCTGAAGCATACTTAGTGGTTCCATAAAACGAGCGGCAACCAATCAAACTAGTTTCTTCTGAAACACCTAACTCCGAAATGCCATTTTCCACTTGATTTTCAGAATACGTGAACCGTGTATCGTCTTCGTCAAATTGAGTGTTATTAATTACATCTATTGGATAAACTCTGCTTGTTGAAAGGTAAATAATCTTAGCGTTAAATTCCAAACATGCATTGATACAATTAATTGTTCCATTGAAGTTATTATTAATGATGTAAGAAGGGTTCGTCTTGATTCCTCCAAGTATTGACGGTTCTGCAGATGCATCAATTAATACATCAAATGCACCGATTGAGTCAAAATCTTCTGGATTACGAATATCACCGTGAACAAATTCTACCCCGTGATTTTTTAGATCAAGAAGGTTAACTTCTGATCCGCGTCGTTTTAAATTATCAAACGCTACAATGTTGTATTTCGGATAAGCCTTTTTTAGCCATATACATAGAGAAGAACCCACAAAACCTGCACCTCCTGTAACTAATAATTTCATAGAATATTTAACTTCTCTAAAAGCTGACCCTGTTTTATTGTGATTTGAAAACAAATTTATCGTTTTAAACCGCTTAGCTCGTAATGTTTATGAATTAAGTTCATATAGTTTCAAATCGTTATAATTCAATCTTCAAATAGAGCGAATTACATGACATCACTTTTTTTGAATCCTAACTACAAAAAATAAAAACCTAAAATTGCACCTTTACAATTGATAACGCCCTGTGCAACCATTCGACATAAGCATCTTAGTTCTTGCCTATAACTCTAGTAAGTATGTTGCAGAATGTCTCAACTCAGTCTTTTTACAAAATTTTACGGGATCGGTTCAATTAATTTTTTTGGATGACAACTCAACGGATGATACTGAAACTATTGCAAGATCTGTTTTAGAAAAAAAAATCAAAGCACACTGGGCTGTTCATTTCGAAACAAACTCAGTAAATCTAGGTAGTTATTTAAATCTAAAAAAAGGTTTAAAGATAGCACAAGGGAAGTTTATTGCTTACTTAGAAGGAGATGATATCTGGGTCGACAAAAACAAACTAACTACTCAGTATCAGTTTCTTACAAAAAATGACTCGTATGACGCCTTTGCATGTGGTTGTAATTTTATAGACGAAAATGGAATACAGCTACCGCAACTTTATTATAAGGAATTGCGTGAGAAGACGTTTCACAATAAAGATTTATGGGGGTACCCTCCGTTTCAAACCTCAGGAGTAATGTTCCGAAATATTTCACAATTGAAGCTTCCCGATTCGTCAATTAACACAAACTGTAATGATAAGATTTTGTTTGTTTTGTGTTCGATATCAAAGCCAATTTACTACAACCCTGAAAAGATGATAGCGTATCGTTACCATAAAGGCAATCTAACTTCAAATTACTCGGAGTATCAAAATACCGTTTCACGGGCACTGGTTACAAATTCATTTTTGATAAAACACGTTGGACTAAAATTCCTTCCGAGTTACCTTAATGCATTTGTAGTTTTTCTTAAAACGTATGGTATAAAAATCGTTCAACGCATACGAAGTCAACAAATTTTGTGAGTTTACAGAACAATCACTTTAAACACTTCTTTATATCCGTCAGATTCTATTTTGAAAAAATACATCGCCCCGGATAAATCATTGGTATTTAGAGGAATTTCTGTGTTTCCAGGATCCACCAAGTTCTTTGATTCCAACACTTTTTGTCCATCTACATTATATGCGGTAATGGCAATCTCACGATTTTTTTCGCTAGTCACAAATACTGTTAACTCCCTTCCATTAGCAATTGGGTTGGGACCTAGCTTAATTTCAAACGCATCAAAAATTTCATAGTACGTATTGACGCTATCATAGTTTTGCACCACCCATAAACCTCCAGAAACACTGCCGGCCCAAAGCTTTTTTCCAGTCGGATCATTCGGATCAAAAACCATAGTTCTTGTTCTACCGCCAACATTTCTTGGACCTCTCTCCTCCCATTTTACGCTATAATCGGATTGGATTTTCCCTGTATAAATTCCTCTTCCATGGGTTCCTGCTGCTAATGTTAGATCATTAGCCCTCACTCTTAACATGTTTACTTTTAAGTTAGCTAATCCGTCGTTTACTTCTGACCATTTTGTTGATGCTCCATCTAACATCGTGGTCATAAAAACTCCTGCTTCTGTAGCGAGATAACATACTGAACTATTTTCTGGGTGTAACACTGCCCAGCGAATTGGAATATCAGGTAGGTCTCCCTCATGACTTACCCAAGTCGCATTATCTGACATAGCGTTCTTCGATTCCCAAACGCTCTCTAAGCCATAATTTGAATAAGTTGCAATGACGTGGTTACCGTCTAAAGGGTCTACAAAAATGCTTCTACAATATCCATCTGGTAACATCCCGTTAGGATCACAATTTACCGGTAGATAGTTTTCATCTGTGGTATTTGCATTATCAATTCTGTATAAAACTCCACCAGAACTTCTACCTAAATACACGACATTTTTATTGCTCTTTGAAATTCCTATTGCGCTAAAAGTTCCAAAATTTCTAGAAGCTTTTTGCCAATCGTCTTTTGTTGCTGTTCGTGCATTGTTAAGTCGCCATAACCCTCGATTCGTCAATTGATATAAAATATTTGGATCGTTCGGATCCATTTCAATGGGATTAATGAACAGCGTATTACTGTTGACGATGTTTCCATTGGTAATTGTGTCAATTTTACCATGATTGTTGCGGTACAACCGTCTATACTGAGTCGTTGTGTAAAAAATATCTGGATCCCCGTGATCAATATTACAATAACTTCCATCGGCCCATGACAGTTGTCGAAATTCTGTAATTCCATCATTCTCAGACCCCAAGGAACCATTGTCTTGTGTTCCACCAATAACAAACGTACTACCTTCAGATGCGTCAATAGCGCAACTGTAGAACTGTGTCACGTTGTAGTTCTCATTTATCGAATAAATGAATGGAGTATCTGCTAAAATTTCATCGCATCTATAAATACCTCCATCATTACCAAATAGCACCGTATCTTTTGTCTTAAAAATAATTTCGTGCTGATCAACATGAACATATTGTAATGAGCTCTTTTTTCGTCGATCGCCTTCACACAATTGTTGCCAAGATGCCCCACCATCTGTGGTTCTAAATATGTTTAATCCACCAACTAAAACGACATTCTCATCTTCTGGAGATACTTTGATAATTAAATCATACCAACCTTGAGTTTTGGCTAAGTTTCTGTCTCCGCCTGGCAATGCCGTCATTGTCCAGGTCAATCCTTTGTCTTCACTCCGATAAACGCCATGAATTTTATTTGAATCATTTCGTATGCTACTCGTCGGGATTGCGTATACAACATCAGCGTTGCTCTGAGCCGTGCTGATGACTATTCTTCGAGTAGAATTTGGTATGCCAGTCATTCGTTTTTCCCAATCATTAACATTACCAGTAGTTGAGAAATATATACCGTCGGTACTAAAATTTCCGATACAAACAAACAGTTCATTATCTGCTGTAATGTCAAGGTCGGTTGCTTGATTCTCAATAGATCCATTCAAAGAATTCAAGACTACTTCCCAAGAATTTCCTCCGTCCTTACTTCTCAAAACTCCCTGAGACCTTGTTGCTACATAAACATCAGATGTTACAGGGTGAATTAACAAATCCGCACAATACCAAAACGTATCACTTTGGGTTGATGCTAGCTGATTCCAAGTACTTCCTCCATCAATAGTTTTCCAAATACCAGCACCTCGTGCTGCATCCGCATTATTCCAACCTTCTCCGGTGCAGAAATACATCACTTGGGAATTGTTTGGATCATATACCATACGTTGTATGGCTAAACTTGCGAAAAAGTCATCAACGTTTGACCATGATGCTGGGTACACTTTACGCTTGTCTAAGCGATTGTTCTGACCTAATGTCTTTCGCTTTGACAATAGGTACTTGTACAATTTCTCTCGTTCAACTTTTCCCGTTTTCGGGTTTCGAGTCATGAGTTCTTCATGTTGAATGTATTCTGGTGCTGCATCAGAGTTTTCGGAATGTTCTTGATTTGAACAACTACTAAGAACAGAAAGAATACAAAGACCAATAAATATGTATCGTACGTGCATAGTTATGAACTAACAGTAAATGAGGTTGAAAACAATTGGTTAATTGGAATATTTATTTTGGTAATTGTTACGCGTAATCCGTTAAGATTTTTGAAGCTATCAATGATAGTTTGGTGAATAACTTGGCAACTATCTTCAATTAATTTAAACTCTTTACTCATCACTTTTTTGATGATGTTAATCACGTCTTGATAATCCACCGTATCGGTAAGTTGGATATTACTTTCTGGTAGATTTAAATCAAGAGAAACATCGATTCTGTATTCACCTCCAATGATGCGTTCCTCTTCGAACCACCCATGATAGGCCCAAATCCTAAAATCATTAATATTTAGTGTTTTCGTTACAGAATTCATACAAGGATTACATTGTGACTTCTATTGAAAGTCTATCTTTGCAAATCTACTTAAAAACATATCATGGACTTGGATTTTGAATCACTTAAAGAACATAATAATCAATCCGATGGTTTTAACCATCCAGATTTTTATGCCATTGACAGTTTACTATCAGACGAACATAAACTGGTTAGAGATTCAGTTCGCAATTGGGTAAAAAAAGAGATTTCTCCAATTATCGATGCCTGTTGTCAGGCAGCGGTTTTCCCGCAACACATTGTTCCTCAACTTGGGAAGATTGGTTGCTTTGGACCACAAATTCCAACACAATATGGAGGCGGTGGGCTCGATTATATCTCTTACGGCATAGCGATGCAAGAGTTGGAACGCGGAGATTCAGGTATTCGATCTACTGCGAGTGTGCAAGGTTCGTTAGTGATGCACCCAATTCATAAATTTGGTAGTGAAGAACAAAAAATGAAGTACTTGCCGAAATTAGCAAGTGGCGAATATTTAGGCAGTTTCGGATTAACCGAACCAAATCACGGTTCTGATCCTGGAAGTATGGAAACGTCTTTTAAGGATGATGGCGATTTCGTTATTTTAAATGGCGCCAAAATGTGGATTAGCAATTCTCCTTTTTGTGATATTGCTGTAGTTTGGGCAAAGGACCCAGACGGAATTGTTAAAGGGCTTATTGTTGAACGTGGAATGGACGGATTTACAACTCCAACGACACATAAAAAATGGAGTTTACGTGCATCAGCAACAGGAGAATTGGTTTTCGATAATGTTCGAGTTCCAAAGAAAAATATCCTGCCAAATGTTAAAGGATTAAAAGGCCCCTTAACCTGTCTTAATTCTGCACGATATGGCATCAGCTGGGGCGCAATTGGAGCTGCAATGGATTGTTACCATACTGCAGTTAAATATGCAAAAGAACGCATACAGTTTGGCAAGCCGATTGGCGCTTTCCAACTTCAACAAAAGAAGTTATCTGAAATGTTGACAGAAATCACAAAGGCGCAATTACTAGCCTGGCGCTTGGGAACCTTGATGGACGAAGGGAAGGCAACACCTTCTCAAATTAGTATGGCTAAACGTAACAACGTTGAAATTGCACTTAACATTGCTCGTGAGTCGCGACAAATCCTCGGAGGAATGGGCATTTCTGGTGACTACCCAATTATGAGACATATGGCGAATTTAGAATCCGTAATTACCTATGAAGGGACTCATGACATCCATTTACTAATTTTAGGAATGGAAATAACAGGAGAAAACGCATTTGTATAGAAGTAGGTACAATCGTTCAATTTACGTATCATCGAATAAAAATATCTAAAATACCCTTGATTCAAATAACGAAATCCATTATACCCAAAGCATTGCTAATTATAGTTAGCTTGCTATTTAGCGACATGGTTTTCGGGAAAGGTTTCGATTATACACCTACCATTATTCAAGTAAACAAACACAATCAAAACGACACGGTTGGGTTTAATCTTGTTGAATCTTCATACGCTCTTTTTTACGAAAAGATTGTCTCTGAAAAAATTACACTTTGGGATTCTCCGGCCAAAAAAGTTAAAATAAGTAGTGGTGCATTTTTAAAAATGGAAGCTCAGAACGGAATTCGATTTGTCGAAAGTGAAGACTTGTTTATTTATGAATACTGGCGCTTGTATAAAAAGAAATTTGAGTCAGAGATAATCGGTTTCTCATTTTTCTCGAGAAATCAATCTAATGAAAAATTCAATTTTGGATATATTGATGCTCTTGAAGTAAAAACATTGCTATCGTCAAAAATAATTCCAGCAACAATAAATGGAAGTAGCAATATTACCTTTTGGCAAGCACTAAATAGTAAGGTTTATCAGTTCAACATTGCAAAATTCGGAACGCTTGATTTAGTAAAGAATCCATCTAAAGCTTTTGAAATAAAGGAGCAAATTTTCAATTCACCGAAAATTAAAACGAATCAATATATCATACAACCAGCTAAGGACATTGAGTATTTCGTTTATCCTAGTGTCGATAACACAACTGGCAGTTATTGGTTATGCCAGTCAATCCAAACATTTTATCAAAACAATAGGTCAGTTTACGCAGCTGAAAGCGAAAGCGAAATTTCACAAACAGACAGCTCGGAACTTATTGTGACACGTGTAGATGTTACCGAAACATGGTTAAAAGACGAGTGTGGAGTTATAACGTATGTTCCGAATCTAATTCAAGTATTTATTAATGGGAAGCCGTTAAAAAGAATCCCAATCTCGTACATGGAACATAAACAGATTCTAGTTCAGTTTAAACCACTTCATGAATTTATAAGAGATAAGAATTTCAAGTACACAATAAAACGAATAAATTCAGAGCCTATTTATGCTCATGAAGCTGAAGACATTGCAATTGCGTTGCCTGAAAAGCCATGGAATAAAATTAAATATAAGGAACCTAATTTACTAAAGACAATAGAATAAAATGGCATATCAAATCAAATTTGGAACAGACGGTTGGAGAGAAATAATCGCACGAGATTATACCGTTGAAAATGTGAGACGTGTGACCCTAGCTACAGCAAAATGGTTAATTGAAAGTGGATTAGAAAAAACTGTAGTGATTGGATACGATTGTCGGTTCGGTGGACAAATGTTTATGGAAGCGACAGCAGAAGTGTTTGCTTCACAAGGTATTAAATGCCAAGTGTCTGAACATTTTGTAAGCACACCAATGGTTTCGTTAACTACGAGCACAAATAAAGCAGGTGCGGGTATCGTCATTACTGCAAGTCATAACCCACCATCGTACAATGGATTTAAAATAAAAGCTAATTACGGAGGGCCTGCAAGCCCAAAAGACGTTCAAAAAATTGAAAATCATATACAAGACAATAATGTAATTGGTTTCGATTCATACGAGACGTATAAAGCCAACGGTATGGTCGAAATCGTTGATATGGAAACCATGTATTACGATCACGTTGAGCGTAGTTTTGATATGAAAACTATGCGCAGTGGAGCACTTGAACTTGCATACGACGCGATGTATGGCGCTGGACAAGACATAGTGCGAAGACTACTTCCAGATGCTACTTTTTTACATTGCGAGTATAACCCCGGTTTTGACGGCCAAGCACCTGAACCAATTCATAAAAACTTACAAGAGTTCAGCACAATGATTGAGATGGCAGGAGATATCGACAGTGGTCTTGCTACAGATGGAGATGCAGATAGAGTTGGGCTTTACAATAGCACAGGTAAATTTATCGACTCTCACCATATTATTTTATTGCTGATTAACTATTTACATAACCATAAGGGACTAAGCGGAAAAGTTGTAACTAGCTTTAGCTGCACTGACCGTATCAAGAAACTGTGTAATCATTTTGGTCTTGAACAACAAACAACCAAAATTGGGTTCAAATACATCTGTGACATAATGGTTGAAGACGATGTGCTGATTGGTGGTGAAGAGTCTGGAGGAATTGCAATTAAGGGACATATTCCAGAACGAGACGGTGTTTGGATTGGACTAGTTATTTGGGAGTTTATGGCTAAAACTGGTAAATCCTTAGACGAGTTAATCGATGAAGTATACGAAATAGTTGGTTCGTTTGCTGTTGAGCGATATGACTTGAAATTAGAAGAATCTAAAAAATTAGAAATCGTTGAAAATTGTAAAAACGGTACGTATAAAGCGTTTGGCAACTACCAAGTAGAGTCTACAGAAGATATTGATGGATTTAAGTTTCATTTAGGCAATGATCAGTGGGTGATGATTCGTCCAAGTGGCACGGAGCCCGTTTTACGTGTTTATGCAGAATCATCAGATTCTACATCTGCTTTCGAGATATTAGATGCAACAAAAGCCACGATACTTGCGTAGCCTTCTTTTTCTGATAACTCTTTGTTTTAGCATTTCCTATAATGCTATCGCACAATCAGATTCTATCGTTTCGAAAACCAAAATGTCGAAGCGAAAAAAAATTACGTTGATTGGAAACTCTGCGGCGTACGGTGCGTCTATGTTTGGTTTATATAACCTGTGGTACAAAGATTACCCATTAACCAAATTCCACTTTCATAACGACAATCGCGATTGGAACCAAATGGATAAAGTAGGGCATGCGTATAGCTGTTACTACGAAGGAGTTGTGGGAATTGACATGCTAAAATGGGCAGGATATTCACATAGAACTGCATCTATCATTGGTGGTTCATATGGTTTTTTTATTCAAACTGGGATTGAAATTTTTGATGGATTCTCTAAAGAGTGGGGAGCTTCAACCGGAGATATTGTGGCAAATACACTGGGAGCTGGGCTCGTTATTGGACAAAGTTTATTGTGGGATGAACAACGCGTCTGGATGAAATTATCGTTTCAACCTAGTCAATATGCGGATATTCGTCCAGAACTACTAGGAACATCCTTTATGGAAAATCTGTTCAAAGATTACAACGGTCAGACCTACTGGTTATCGGGCAATATAAAATCATTTTTGAAAGAAGAAAGCAAGTTTCCATCTTGGTTAAATATTGCTGTGGGTTATGGCATCGATGGGTTTGTTAGCGCTGATGACAACCTATTTATGCGTGATGGCGTTCAATTCGATTATACACATATTCCACAAGGAAGACAGTTTTATTTGGCTCCTGACATTGATTTAACCCGCATAAAAACCAATAGTAAGGCACTAAGAATTAGTTTCAAACTGTTGAATTGTTTAAAGTTTCCACTTCCAGGTGTCTCATTTGATGGAAACTCAAATAAACTTGATTTTAATTTTATTCAATTCTGAGTAACTTCGGCGGTTTACTGGAATTATGAAACTAACAACATCGTTTATGAAGCTAAACTTCATAGGCTTCCTCTTCTTATTAACTCATATTTCATCTGCTCAATTGCCCGAACTTGCTTTTGGCAAAAGAAGCATCGAAAATGAAATTAACGCAGTAAAAGCTCAATTAAAAAACAAACCAGATCAGTCGTTTTATTTATTAAACTTAGCCCGAAATTATTATCAACTAGACAATTATAAAGAGGCAGAAAACTATTATCGAAAGGTTATTCAGCAACCTATTTGTAGTTCACTTGATTTTAAAGCACTTGCCATTAGTCTGAGGAACAATGGTAAAACCCAATTGGCTGAAGAGTTCTCTAAGATTTATACCGAACGCACAGGTGTAAGCACTTTTTCGAGTTTATGGGAGTCAAACAACTCAGAAGTAGGTACAGAACTTAAACGAATCCACCCTCAAACCATTATTTATGGAAATGCCAAAGCCAATGGTTCTATTCAGTTATGCCAAAAAGGAACGTGCATAATCCCACTAAGTAACGTTGAATCTTTAGAGAATTCCGAACAACTAAACTTCCCAAAAGAAACATTGAATCATATAGGAAATTATACTGAAGCGAACACACCGAACTCCTTCTACTATTCAATGAGAAAAGAAGACAATACATTCGGAATTTTTTATGTTGAACGAAAGAAAAACAAGTGGTCAAAGGCTAAGGAGCTCGTATTAGGCGAACCAAGCGCCAACTATGCATTTCCACTTTATGTAAATGGCATGTTATACTTTTCTAGCGACAAAAGTGGCGGGAATGGATACTATGACATTTATGAAGCTAAGGTCTCTAAACATAAGGTTGTTAGTGTGCTCAACTTAGGAAAAGACATCAACACGGATAAAAATGAAATTTGCCCATCTATTGTCAACGGTAGTTTTGCATTTAGTAGTAATGGGTATCCAGGCAAAGGTGGATATGATGTTTACACCACAGATTGGACATTTCAAACAGTTACCACATTGCCTTTAGCCATTAACTCAAAGTTTAATGATCTTGCTGTTCTCCCCTCCCCTTCTAACAATACGGTAGTAATTCGTGATAATGGATTTGATATTGGGATTTATTCTTCAACTACAGTTAATTCAATAGCTAAAACTTCTGAAGAAATACAGACCACTGATACATTGCTCACAGAGTCGAGTGGAAGCTATTACCTTAAATGCAAAGTATTGTCAGCAGACGCAAAACCAATAAAAGATGTTCGAGTTCTTTTTTCTAAGTCATATGTAGCTCAAGGTCATTTTAAATCTACACAAAGCGATGGTTCATTCGGTATTAACCTACCAGAAGAAACACAAACATGGATGGTAGAAGCGTTCAAACCAGGATATGAAATGAATAAATTTGAGCTTGACCTTAAGACATTAGATAACAAGCCATTAATAATTATGCTTAATGAAGTAAAAACTATGGTTAATGCAGGGCAGAAAAAAGAGCCACAAATAACCGTTACTAAGCATATTGATCCACAACCACGAGAAATTAAAGAAGAACCAAAACCTTTCGAACCGACCACAGCTGCGCATCCTACCAAACCTATTGAAACAACCAACGATCCAGTTATTTCTAGTAGTTCATCAAATTATTATATCATCTATGGGTCCTCTCCAACAAAAAGTGTTGCTGAAGGGTATTATGAAAAATGGTTACCTCAACTTCCAAACATAGAAATAATAAAAAGCGAGAAAAAAGGTGCCTACAGAGTTGGAACTTATGCTGGGACCACTCATGGTGAAGCGATGAAAGCGTATTATGCCGCAAAAAAAATATATGCGAACGTTTGGATACTGAGACCAGAAATTCAGTAAGTATGGTTACTTAATAAAGTCTAAAGGCAACAACCAAACACCATTGCCAAAAGTTGCAGCATATAATGTATGATTCGTAACATCATACTCAATATCCATAATGTGAGCATTGATGAATCCATTTGTCAATTTAATCCAGCTAGTGGCTTGCTTTGGTCGATAAAAAACGCCTTCGTCGGTTGCTAGAAATAAAACAAATTCTTTACCAACCGGAAGTAACTTTAGCGCATTCAAATTGGGCAGACCCTCTGAAAAATTACTCCACGTAGACCCTCCATCAATACTACGATAAACTCGATGTCTAGATTCTCCATCATCAAAACCATAAAAGCTAACATATACTTCATCTGGATTATTCGGATTAGACACGATGCTGGTAATTTCTCGCCAAGCTAAGATGGACAAATTTGCCGTAATATCGTTCCATTTGTAGTTTTCCGTATCATAAGTTCCCTTGTATAACTTGCCTACCATTCCTTCTTTTGCAGGATTCCAAGTTGGTTGATCTTTAGCAAAATAAACCGTTTTACCTGTTTTGTCAGAAACGTCAAGTGCTACAATTTTTGTAAAGCCATGTGGCACATCTTTGGTTCGATTTGCCCATCGTTTGTTTTGGCCTAATTCCCAAATATCATGATCTGCTGCCCAAATCTTTGTTGCATCAAGAGGACTTTTTACAAATGGGTATTTAAATCGATTAGGCCTGAAAGGTGTATATATAACATCCCAGTTCTCATTCGCAAACGTTCCGCGTCGGATGCGCATACCATTTTGCATAATGAATAATGTGTCACCCATAATCAAATTAACACCTCCATCACCGTAAACCACTGAAGTATTGTACCAAGTATTGTTTTGATATATCATGGTCGACATATCTTGACAACCGCCTACTACCCTGCCATTATCAACGGCAATATCATAGAATTGAGAAGCCGTTAAACCATGGCTATAAAGAGTCATCCATGATTTTGCAGTATCCGTACTATACGAGATTCCGCCATCGTTTCCAACCCACATATTTTCATTTTTCGAAAACGTAATGCTACGAATATCGTCGTGCATAAACTGAGACGTTGCCCATGCCGGATTAGACACAAGGTCAAATGATTTTCCTTGATTAATTGACTTATACAATCGCACACTTCCGACAAAAATTACATTGCTATCTGACGGATGCCATGCTATCTCAGCATGGTTAATATCTACTCGATCAAAATCACGATTTTTTAAAACATTATACCATGTCATTCCAAAATCATCCGAACGGTCAATGTAACTCATTCGATTGTAATTGTATACGACCATAAGCTGATCGTTATTCTGTGGATTTAAACTTACTGCAAATCGTGTAGGTAACGAATCACGTAAGTTGTTGTCTTTTTGAAAGCTAAATTTTGAACTTTGTGGGTGCCAGGTTGCTCCTTGATCTGTTGTCAGAAACAATTCTGATCCAGACACTACTGCTCGGTCTTGGTTGGAATTGTGCGTTAATAAATGTCGAAAATTCATTCTGGCTTTATTATCATGGTCCAAAACGTTCTCCCATGTTTTGGTTTTATCTGTACTTCTATAAACGTCGGTCGTCGAGCAAGCAAAGAACAGTTTTTTGTTTACAATACTTCGTTCAATACCATACATACAAACTGCATCATTTGGTGTAAAGCTTAAACTGGTTTTACGCCATGACTTACCAGAATTTTTAGAATACAAAATACCATGACCCCATTTATTATCCCATGTATTAGTCCCTGTAGCAACCCAAAGTTTACGTTTGCTTTTTCCATCCATTAGAATATCCCAAACTCCGCATATACGTTCAACATCAAATCTGAACTCCCAAGATTCTCCACCATTATTTGACATCCATAAACCACCAACATTACTTCCGGCATACAATCGTTTTTCCTTATTCTTAGCCAACGCTAAACTCTCTATCCAGCCAACACCATTGGCAGTCCACTGTCCAGAATCGGCTGTACCAATAGGTAATGCATGTGGCCCTATAGAACGCCATTGATGTTCTGGAGCCACGGATTGAGAAAAAGACAATGCCGCGAAGAATACGCTAAGCAGAATTAAAATAAATGATTTTCGAAACGTCACATTCAAAGATACGATAACAGTAGGAATGGTTTTTTACGAAATCGATAGGTGATTAATATGGACGTTTTAACTAAGAGCAAAACAACCCATTGAAGCTGTTACTTCATTGCTTCCGATGGTAGTACAACTCCTCAAACCCAGGATGTTGAAGTACGTATAAAAGGTTGTTTGTTATCGCTACTATGTCATTCAACTTGTCTTCTGTGCTGTATTTGGCTTTATCCTTAATCAATCCAACTAAAGTTAATAAAGAGACGATTAACATAGCTAGCCCCCCAACATCAGAACCGTAATTTTGATTTGATCTATTTTCAAGTGCTAACATAGTATCAATCTCATCGATGGTAAGCTTTGGCATTTCAAGAAACTTCTCAGCAAAATAACGACTCGGTTTTTGCCTTGCGTAGTTGTTTATCGCTTCACAAACCTTCTCATAAAAGTCAATAAAAGCACTTCCTGAATCAATTTCAGCTTTTCGTTGGCAGAATTGTACTAATGACAAAAGTGAAACAACTAACTTACCTTCCTCAATAGTTTTACTTTTACTCATTTTCAGCACGTACCTTTTGTATTTGTAAGATATTATTCTGAATGTCCTTCATTAAGTTTTTTGCCCACCAACTTGCATAAAAATTAAAGGTTGTTGTAAGCTTAAAATTACTCCATAAGTGCAGTCGATGCGTATTACTATCTATTCTTTCCAATTTATACGTACCGTTTAAAACATCAAAATATTTTCCTCCTACCACTAAGTGTTCGTCCATAGTTGTTAAGGGAATTTCATGAGGAAGAGCTTTGATAGTGAAAGACATTTTTTCTTGGTCAATATACTCAGTAACTGTTTCGTGAAAAACGAGACCATTTGTAAATATTGCTTCTCGATAGGCCCCAACCCCTTCATAGTTCAATTCTGCTTTTACTGGTCGAGGAAAGTGCAATAAATTAGTCAACAAACCTTTGTCTTCCTCCATACTGATCTCCGTAACTCGTGTAACATTGGACCATATTTTTTCTGCAGGTGCATTAATATCGATAAACGTATAAGCCTCATAGGGTTTAGTGTTTGCACCGATATAGTTTTCAATGGGTGAGACCAACAATGGCAATAGAACTATGACTGAGACATAGACCTTATTGTCTCGCTTTTTCTTTTTAAAGTAACCTCCAAACAAACCACCAATTGAAGCTGCAATAAGGAAAATAGGTAAGATCATTACCAAACATGGCCAACCTTCAATTGCAAATACAAGGGTTATTATAAAAAATATAAATATTGGTACCCAGGGTGCAAAAATTTGATAATTCCCTCTTTTAGCTTTTTCATCGCTAGAAAAATACACAGTAAGCGCTCCCACAATTGATGGTAAAAGAAAAAGAAACGTCTTTGACATCATATTAAAAACACCACTCCATGTTGACTCGCCAAAAACAAAACGCAAAAGCAATGCGTAAATCGTCGGTATTGCTATTACTTTAAAGACGTTCACAAACTTTATTTTCATATAACGGATCTATTCTTCAAGTCTTCTTTTGATTTAAGTTTTTAAAAACACTATCACACATTTCAAATCTAGTCAAGGATCTATAGTTATTCGCAATCAACTATTAATTTTCACTTCCGCTATTATCTATTCACTATTCACTCTCATCTATTCACTATTATCTATCCACCAAACGTTAAGAACTTCCTCCCTTCGTTCAGGCAATTCCCATATAATGTTCTTAATTTCGAAGCAAAAAAGAAATGAGCATAGAAGTTAGCGGTCAAGTCATAAAATTATTACCAGAGCAAAGCGGTCAAAGTCAGCGTGGACCTTGGAAAAAACAAGACATGATCATTGAAACAAACGAGCAATATCCAAAGAAAATTGCAATCACTTGTTGGGGTGAAAAAGTAGATGAAATACAACAATTAAATCCAGGTACAGCGGTGAAAGTTGCGATCAATATCGAATCTCGAGAATACAATGAACGATGGTACACTGATATAAAAGCATGGAAAATTGAAACTCTTTCTAATCCACCTGCTGACAATACAAACACTGGTTCTTTTAACAGTATCAATGACGATGCTCCAACAGATCAAGTATTTACCTCGGACGAAACTGAAGGAGACCTTCCTTTCTAAGTAATCTTTTAGAATGAAGAAGATTCTCATTCTATCTGATACACATTCATTTATTGATGATGCCATTCGGAAGTATGCTAAATCGCACGATGAAGTATGGCATGGAGGCGATTGGGGTGATGTAAAAATATATGACGAACTATTTTCGATTAACGAGAATCTACGTGGTGTTTATGGAAATATTGACGGACAGGATATCCGATCAGAAAACCCCAAAGGCCGGTGTTTCACAGTCGAAAATGTAAAAGTTCTAGTGACCCATATTGGTGGCTACCCTAAAAGGTATAAACCAGACTTCAAAGAACGAATCATCAAGGAGAAACCAAACCTTGTCATAACAGGGCATTCTCATATTCTCAAAGTAGTTTACGACCAACAACTCAAACATCTTCATGTTAACCCAGGTGCTGCCGGTATCTATGGGTTTCATAAAGTTCGTACAATGGTCTCTATTGAACTGAATAATGGAAAAATTGAGAACGCCAAAATAATAGAACTTAAAAAATAGGGTTACTTTAGTATAGATATTATGAGAACCAAAATTATTCTGATTTGCATGGTTGTATTGTCTGCCTGTGGCGGGAGCAAAAATGTTATCCCTCGAGGTACTGAAAATAAAAAAGCCTACATGCTCTTTGGCGAAGCATTAAAAATGCACAACTTGCTTGAAGATGAAAAAGCTCTTGAATTGCTTGACAAAGCACTTGCTAAAGACCCACAATACATTGAAGCATATGATCTAAAAGGTAATATTCTGCGTGGTCTTGGAAGGTTGGAAGAAGCAAAAACAAGCTTTCAACAAATTTTAGCAATCAATCCTGACCATGTTTATGCATTAACAGACTTAAGCCAGATTCATTTTGATTTAAATGAATACGACGACTGCCTTCGAATCCTTAACCGACTCCTTCCAATAGTTGGCGTTGGGGATAAACGAGCGGAAGTTCAAAAAAATATTAGAAGTGCAGAATTTGCCCGTGAGGCATTCAACAACCCAGTGCCGTTTGATCCAAAAAATCTTGGAAAAGATGTCAATACAGAACAGGAAGAATATTTCCCTGGATTGAATATCGAAGAAAATACGTTGTATTTCACCAGACGTGATGCTAGTCTAAACATATATGAGCAAAATGAAGATTTGTTTTATAGTGATTTGGCTGAACAAGACGGAGAATGGAAATGGTCATCTTCAAAAAACCTTGGAAGTCCGGTAAACACGCGAGAAAACGAAGGTGCTTTTAGCGCTTCTCCAGATGGAAAATATCTTTTCTTTACAGCCTGCGGTCGAGAAGGCGGAGTTGGACGATGCGACATTTGGTTAACAACCAGAGAAGGTAACGAATGGACTAAACCGACGAATCTTGGTCAGCCTGTGAACTCACGAGAATGGGAAAGTCAGCCTAGTATTTCTGCAGACGGCTTCACGCTGTTTTTTGCCAGCAACAGACCAGGTGGTTTTGGGGGAACAGATATCTGGTATTGCAAAAAACGAAATAATGAATGGAGTAATCCGATAAACTTAGGACCCGAAATTAATACTGCAGGAGACGAGCAGTTTCCGTTTATTCATAATGATGGTACAACACTATACTTCACTTCCGAAGGACTTACAGGAATGGGGAAGTCTGATATCTATTTAACACGTTTGTTTAACGGAAAATGGGGCAAGCCAATGAATTTAGGATACCCAATCAACACCAGTGGAGATGAATGGAACTTTATAGTAAATCGAAAAGGTGATAAAGCTTACTTTTCTAGTACAGGTTTAGAACCTAATTACGGAGGAATGGATATATACTCTATCGATTTATACGAAGGCGCTCGTCCTCAAAAAACAAGTTATGTAATTGGTATCGTTAAAGATAAGCTTACAGGTAAGAAACTGAAAGCAGACATTGACTTATTTAGTTTAGCTACGGGTGATAAAGTGACAACAACTTACTCCGATGCCCAAACAGGCAAATTCATTTTAAACTTGCCTGCGAATAGTGATTATGCGTTTAAGGCTGGTGCAAAGGGATATGCCTACCATTCAGAGAATTTTTCATTGTCTGAAAGTAGTTTAGACAAGCCTTATGAGTTGGTAATTGAACTTGAACCAATTCAAAAAAATGTTAAAATGGTCATGAAGAATGTACTATTTGAGGTCGACAAATCCGATCTAAAGCCAGAATCTTATGTAGAACTAGATCAATTGGTAGAGTACCTCACCAGAAATGCCTCACTACATATTGAAATTGGTGGGCATACAGACAATACAGGTTCTGAATCACGAAACTCACAGCTATCTAATGATAGAGCAAAGGCGGTTCAAACGTACCTAATCAGTAAGGGAATTAACGCTTCACGATTGACGTATAAAGGATATGGAAGCAGTCAGCCTGTTGCGACCAACGACACCCCTGAGGGTAGAAGTCAAAATAGAAGAACAGAAATAAAAATTACAGGAAACTAGATTAGATGAACGCTCATCTCTCCAGATGATTTGTCTTTTGTAAATTGAATATGCTCTTGAAGAGTAGTTGCCAAAGATATGCCTACAAAATCAGCCTTGATTGGAAATCGAGTATGGTCTCTATTTGCTAATATAGCAGTTTGTAGCTTTCTGGGGCCTTGTGCAAGTATTGGTAAAGTCGCATACATCAAGGTTTTACCGCTATTTAATACGTCATCTATCAACACCACATTTACATCAATGAGTTCATCAATTGACGACAGCTTTATACTTTCTAGTGTTGGATTTTCCTTATCGACAAATACACTACCAATAGAGATTGACACCTCTGTGATCGTAGTCAATACATTATAAATTAGCTCGGCAACCAAACTTCCTTTTTTCTCAACACCAATCAAAACAATACGATTAGCATCGTAGTTGTTTTCGAGAATCTGCCAAGCCATTCGCGTAATTTTCTGATGAATCTCAGAATGCGTTAGTATAAGAGTTTCTTTCAAGTCTTTCATATCAACACGTTTCAGCGGTAAACCCTAATTCAGAAATGAAGGTTTTATGTAGCTCAAGTACCTGCTCGATGAGGGAAAAATTGGTAGCATTTTTTATAACATAATCAGCGTGAACTAAGCGATCTTTATCACTTAACTGATTCTCAATACGTTTTAAAACCTCTTCCCGTCGAATGCCATCGCGTTTGGTTATTCTTTCCAAACGAATATCGATTGGTGAAGTAACAACAATTAATTTATCAAGCTCTTTATAGCTTTCAGCCTCAACCAACAATGCTGCTTCTTTTACGGAGTAAGGATGGTTGTCCTTGCATTGTTTTTGAACCCATGAAGCATAATCTTCAAAAACGGCTGGATGCACAATTTGATTTAATATACGTAATTGCGGTGGGTTGTTAAAAACGATTTTCGATAAGTACTCTCTATCAAGTTCATCGTTTTTATCGTAGACATCCCAACCAAATGCTAATCGAAGTTTCTTTTTAAGATCTTCGTTTTCGGACATTAATTGTTTTGCCCGGTTATCAGCATTATAAATAGGAGCTCCAAGATGTTCGAAAATTCTACAAACCGTAGATTTACCAGAACCTATTCCGCCAGTGACCCCTATTTTTAGATGCTTTCCCAAACTTACTTCTTTGCAGGTGTTTCGCCGTTAAGAGCTTGAGTAGCTTCCATTGAGACTGAAGATTTTTCAATACGAAGTTTCCCTCCGCCTTCTGTGTCGATAATAAAAGTGGTGTCTCTTACTTCAGATATTTTACCATGAATACCACCTGTAGTAACAATTTTGTCACCTTTTTTGATGGATTCCTTGTAAGCCATTTGAGCTTTATTTTTTTTCATTTGAGGGCGAATCATGAAGAAATACATGACAATAAACATTGCCCCCAACATAATTAACATGCCATTTCCGCCGCCTGCTGCCGCGTCTTGAAGAATTACTAAATCCATATTTTTTCGTTACTACTATTCGTTTTTAAGCACTTGTGCTTTAAATGTTAATATTGTTTCAGGTGGGTTGGTATTTGCGGTAATCGTAACATTCTTAACCTGATTACCAGGTTTGTTGGTACTATTAAACTTAACCTCAATCTCACTTGACTCACCAGGAGCAATCGGTCTTTTTTCCCAAAAAGGTATGGTGCAACCACACGTTGCACGACAGTTTCTAATGACTAAATCTTCATTTCCAACATTGGTAAATTTGTAGGTATGTTTAACTTCTTCACCTTCATTGATTTTACCAAAATCCCATTCCATCGCGTCAAACTCAAACTTTGGTTCTGGATTTTGTGCACCAGGATTGCTTGCAGTTTTGTTGTTATCTGCAACACTACCGTCTACATCACTCCCACTAGAATTAGCAGAATCAGCGCAACTAGCTAAGGAAAATAGTACGATTCCAATTAAAGTTAAAATAGATACGTTTTTCATGTTTTTGTACTTTATTAAACCATTAAATAAATCAGGCAAAATTAGAATTTTTAGGCCTTAACCCACCATTCCTCTTCCTTTTTTTACCAATTTGTTTTGGGCTTGTAGCTGCTTTACCAATTTATCTAAAACACCATTAATAAACTTGCTACTTTGAGGCGTACTATAATCTTTTGCCAATTCTAGGTACTCGTTTAAACTTACCTTTATTGGAATATATGGAAACTCTGTTAACTCAGTAAGTGCCATTGTCATAAGCACCATATCCGTTTTCGCTATTCGCTCTTTATCCCATTTGGGTGCACTTTTAGCCACTAACTCGACATTGTCTTTATAGTGACGTACGGTTTTTTCGAGTAACTCTTCAGCAAACTCCCAGTCCGTCTCTTCAGATTGATTCTTTGAACCTTTTATAGGCTTACCAGAGTAAATACTCTTCATGAATTGCTGAGAAGCATTTCTCACCGGAATTTGCTCATCCTCCCACAGCATATTAATTTCCTCCATTTCTTGAGAAAACTCTTCAGACTCGTCGACAATGTACTTGTACAACTGAATAAAAGCCTTTTGCTGTTCTGCAACAGACGGGTTGTCTTTTGACAAATAATCTTGTAACATTTCGGCTTTGGTCAAGTCCTTGTAAATGGATCTCAATGTTTCTGGGTGATCCTGCCATCTATGAGCGGGCTTCTCAAGATATCTTCGAACCTCATCATGCTGAACCATTTGATCATAAATACCTTCAAAACTGAGGTTTTTATAAACCCTCAAATCCACATCCGATGGAAGATATTTGTTTTCCGAAGGATTTAATTGAGTTCTGATGAAATGTGTCAATTCAATTGGAAAAAGAAGCACGGTAAAAAAGTTTCTTTCTATTCCAGCAACCGAATTTTGCAAATACGATTTTGCTTTGTTCAAGCTTGGCGTTTCGTCTTGCAAATACGCGTAAAGTGCTTGAAAAACTTTGATTCGAATGAGTCTTCTGTTGAGCATGAAAATAAAGGGCGCAAAGATATGTGAAACGTTCAGAGCTTACCCATTACCAGAAAATAAAAAATCAATTTCTTTTGATGGTACGTTAAATCGATCGCCCAATGTTTGATTTGTGAGACTGCCTTTGTATACATAAACGCCTTTTCGCAGCCCTTCATTAGACCATAAATAATTATACAATCCTCCCTCATTTCCAATTTCTAACATTAATGGAGAAAGGATATTACTTAAGGCATAACTTGCAGTTCGGCTAACTCGAGAAGCTATATTAGGCACACAGTAGTGCAGTACATCATGTTTTATAAATGTTGGATTCTCATGATTTGTTATCTCACTTGTTTCAAAACAGCCACCATGATCAATCGCCACATCTACAATTAGTGATTTTGATTTCATTTGCTGCACCATAGCTTCTGAAACTACCACCGGACTTCTTCCTTCAGGACTTCGCAAGGCGCCAATCGCTACATCACAATTGGCTAACGCTTTCTGTAAAATATGAGGCAAAATAGTTGAGGAGGAAAGTCGTCGACCTAAACTTGATTCTAATCGTCGCAATCGATGTAATGAGTTATCGAAAACGGTAACGTGGGCACCTAAACCCAAGGCTGCCCTGACCGCGTATTCTCCAACAGACCCTGCACCAATAATAACGATATCAGTTGGTGGTATGCCTGGAATACCTCCTATTAGTTCCCCTTTCCCATTTTTAGCATTATTTAAAAACTCAGCTGCAATTAACACAGATGCTCGTCCAGCTATCTCGCTCATAGCTCGAATTACCGGCAATGTTCCTGCATCATCACACAAATATTCATACCCAATTGCAGTTATTTTTTTTCGACACATTGAAAGCAAACAATCTCTTTTCATGTCGGCAACTTGCAACGCACTAAAAATAGTTTGTCCTGGCTTCAACAATTCTATTTCCTCAGGTGTTGGTGGGGCTACTTTTAAAACAATATCACCTTCAAAAGCAGAAGAATGGTCGTACAAAATTTGAGCTCCCGCATTACTATACTCTAAATCCTCAAAGTTGGATTTCTTCCCAGCATTCGTTTCTATTCGCACGTCATGACCATTGTTCACCAGCATTTCAACAGACAGTGGAGAGAGAGAAACTCGTTTCTCTTGATACGTGATTTCAGCAGGAACTGTAATACTCAAGGTGTGTCGCTTTTGTTTTTGTAATTGTAGTTTTTCTTGTGGTTGCAGACTTGCTTGCTTCGCTAAATCCGTCCATACCTTTTTAGAAAAATCTGCCATATGAAAACCGGTTTAATTAAAGTTTAAGTGAACTTGCATGTGAAGTATCAAAGATAATTTAAAGAAACTAAATCCTATTTTTGAGATTTAGAAAGTTGTCTATTAATATATGCATCCATAGATAATTATTTTTGTAAAATCGACAATTTATAAGGTACTTGTGCGTTTGAATCTATAGAAGATTATGACTATCAATAAATATATATCCACTGCATTTCTAGCGTTATTTTTTACACTATCGTTTGCGGAAAACGAAAAAGATGTTGTCAAAACCGATTCAACTGAGGAGTTGAGCAAAAAGGAAATGTTGGATAATTCTGCATCTACAACCAACACACCAAAGGAAGACGTTACTCCTTCAATTTTAAGTGATGTCATCACCGAATTTGTAGATAACGAAATTCCAGTAGACAGTGCTACATTCTTTTCTCATGTAAATACGTTGGAATTTGAAATTTCAATGGATTATAATTCTGAAGTAAAACGCTTGATTGACTATTTCGGAACAAACTGGCAGGCAAAACTTAAGCAAATGATTACCCTAAGTGATCATTATTTTCCGGTATACGAAAGCGTTTTTGATAAAAAAGGATTACCCTTAGAGTTAAAATATGTTAGTGTAATCGAGTCGGCATTAAATCCTTATGCAACTTCTCGTTCTGGAGCCGTTGGTTTATGGCAATTCATGCCGTATACAGGTAAAATATATAATTTAAAAATTGATAGATATCAGGACGAAAGACGTGACATTCAAAAAAGTACCGAAGCAGCTGCTGGTTACTTTAAAGATATGTCAATGGTTTTTGACGATTGGTTGGTTGTAATTGCAAGTTACAATTGTGGTCCAGGCAATATTCGAAAGGCGATTCGCAAAGCTGGAGGAAAAACTGGCTTCTGGGAGATTTATCCTTATTTACCTAGACAAACTCAAAACTACATACCTTCATATATTGCAGTTGCTTACTTAATGAATTTTTATGAGCACTACGGAATATTTCCAGCATACATTGAAAAACCGAATGCTGAGATAACGAAAATTACATGTAGCCCAAACCATAACCTAAAAGCTATTGCTGAGATTACTGGAATGACGGTTGAAGAAATTAGAACCTTAAATCCACCGTTAAAAACCGATCAAATACCTGGAAATGTTGTTACCATGGAAATCAATCTTCCAAACGACAAGGCAATGATTTTTCTAGAAAAAGAAGGTGCAATTCTAGAGCTTAGTGAAGCATACAAACCGTTAACAACGGAAGTCATTTACACCGTAAAAAGGGGTGATTCTCTGCAAGCAATTGCCAATAGAAATGGATGTTCAGTATCTGAAATTAAAGATTGGAATAATTTGAGATCCAATATGATACACCCTGGAAATCGACTGAAATTGTATTTATAACATGAAAAAACTTGCCGCATTAATTGTAGTCTCTTTTACCTTATTTACTTCTTGCGAAAAATCATCTCAATCTACTAGCTCTGCTTCTAAACCAGACGCATTTGGTGAGGTTGGGAAAGTAGTTATTCTTATAAATGATGACACGTATGCCTTTTGTAAGAGTGCTATTAAACAAGCTTATAGTAAGCCCCTAGAAGGAATTGCCTCAAATGAGCCTTACTTTAAGGTTAACCAATGCAATGAAGCAAGTTTCTCTAATTATTTTAAACATAATTTTAATCTGTGTATTGCTTACCAACAAGAAAAAAGAGCCGCTTTAATAAATCTAGTTGGGGTTGATTTTCTTGATTTATTAGATAAAAAAATTGCGAATGGAGAGTCTTTCTTTATTGTTAAAGATCTATTTGCGCAACCTCAAGAAGTTTGTGTTGTTTTGGGTAAAAATGATGAAGATTTAGAACGCAAATTCATTGAGAACAAAGACAAGTTGTTAAGTTTAGCACTAGCTACAGAACGAAAGACAACAAGTACAATCGTATTTCGAGACCCAGTTGATGAAGATCAATTTTATAAATCCATGATGAATAAATATGGCTACTCGTTCCGAACACCAAGCAACTTTAAACGTTCTGTGCGGAGTGATGAGTTTAACGGAGTAAACCGAATTATTGGAGAAAAACGTACTGGAATATACGTATACGAAGAACCGTATACTGGTGATGAACAGTTTTCAAGAGATTATATCATCAAACGACGAAACGAAATTCTAAAAAGACACCTTCATGGTCCTGATCGAAAAGACAGTATTCCGACCTACGTAACAACGGACAGTGTAAACGTGAAGCTGTTTTCAAAAGAAATTGACTTAAATGGCTTTCGTGCAATAGAAACGCGTGGGTGGTGGGAAATGGAAAATGAATTTTTTGGTGGACCATTTCTAAGCTATACGATACATTGCCCAAGCTTAAACAAGGTCGTAACGATCGAAGGAAATATATTTGCTCCAAGTAAAGATAAACAACAGCTTATACGAACGATTGCTCTTACAGCATCTACTTTTGAAGTTAAAAAATGAAAACAAGATTAGGCATTTTTGCAAGTGGCAATGGCTCGAACGCCCTCAATTTTAATGCATATTTTTCTAATCATGACTCAATTGAAGTAGCAAAAATATACTGCAACAACCCTGCTGCAGGAATATTAACAAAAGCTTTTTCGTACGATATACCAGCACATCTTTTCACAAAAAGTCAGCTGACTACTGGAGCTGTTCTCGAACAATTAGTTGCTGATAAAATTGATATAATCGTTTTAGCTGGGTTTCTTTGGCTAATACCCGAAAATTTGATTGATGCTTTTCCTTCTAAAATAATAAACATCCACCCTGCCCTATTGCCCAAATATGGTGGTAAAGGCATGTTTGGAAGCAACGTTCATAAGGCCGTAATCGAAAACAAGGAAACTGAATCAGGTATTACCATCCATTTGGTTGACAAATTTTACGACCATGGTGGACACTTGTTTCAGGCTAAAACACTCGTCGACAGTTCGGACACTCCTGAAACATTGGCAGCAAAAATTCATACCTTGGAACACGAACATTTTCCACGAGTCGTTGCCGACCATATTAAGAAATTATTGGATTAACCTATCATTATCATTTGGTAAACCTTCCTGCGAGTTGTTGACATCTAAACAACATAGACCTATCGGAATCAACTAACTACTATTTTGCAGAAACATTTGTTTTATGCCAGTTAGTAAAAAGAAAATCTTTGTTTTAGACACTTCAGTAATCCTTTACGATCATAATTCGGTACTTAGTTTTGAGAACAACGACGTTGCGTTGCCAATACAAGTATTGGAAGAACTAGATACCTTTAAAAAAGGTGGTGATTCAAAAAATTATGAGGCACGAAGTTGTATTCGATTCTTAAATTCAGTTTCAAATGATTCATTACTAAACAATTGGGTTAAACTAGGAAAAGGTCTCGGTAAACTAAAAATAGTCAAAGAAATTGACGGATTAAAAAACAACGCAGCGGACACATTTGACGATTATAAAAACGATAATAAAATTATTAATGCAGCTCTTTCACTTCAACAGGAGTTTCCGAATCGTACAGTTATTTTGGTTTCTAAAGATGTTTGTTTGCGTGTAAAAGCAAGAGCATTCAACTTACTATCAGAAGATTATAAAACTGGAAAAATTGAAAACGTTGATAAGTTATATACTGGAAAATCTGTAATTAATGATGTTGAATCGGAAGTCATAGATAGGTTGTTTAAGGAATCTACAATTACGGAAAAGATGATTAGTAAAACGAAATTTCCTTATAACCATTTTTTGATTTTGAATAATGGCAAAAAGTCGGCATTAGGTTTCTATAATTCAGCAGCTAGAGTTATTGAAAGAGTTGAAAAACAAACAGTACATCGAATTAAACCTCGAAATGCTGAACAAGCATTTGCTATTCATGCGTTAATGGACTCTTCAATTAAACTGATTACACTGAGAGGAGTTGCTGGAACTGGAAAGACATTGATGGCTCTTGCTGCTGCACTAGAACAACGCAGCATGTTTCATCAAATCTATATAACCAGACCTATTGTACCGCTGAGTAATAAAGACATTGGTTTTTTACCTGGAGATGCAAACGCAAAAGTGGATCCTTACATGCAACCGATTTGGGACAACTTAAAATTCATAAAGTCGCAATACAAAGAAACAGATAAGGAATTCAAAAGAATAAACGAAATGGTGCAAACGGAAAAAATTGCAATTGCACCTCTTGCGTATATTCGAGGTCGAACGCTGAGCAATGTGTTTTTTATTGTTGATGAATCACAAAATCTGACTCCCCATGAAATTAAAACGATTATTACACGTGCAGGTGAAAACACTAAAATTGTTTTTACAGGTGACATTAATCAGATTGACACGCCATATCTAGACGCTGAAAGCAACGGCTTGTCATTTCTTATAGACAAGGTTAAAAACCATCGTTTGTTTTGTCATGTTAACCTTGAAAAAGGTGAACGAAGTGAGCTAGCTAATTTGGCAAACGAACTTTTGTAAGATTGCAATTAATATTCTTCAATTACGTCAGTCTAACTATTTTTGAGGCTTTGTAAAATTCATGTACGAAGAACTCATTTCACGCAACACCAGTATTAGCCAAAAACAGGTCTTAGCAGTACTTAAGTTACTTGACGAAGGCGCCACGATTCCCTTTATTGCTCGTTACCGAAAGGAAGTTACTGGGAGTTTAGACGAAACTGAGTTAGAAAAAATATCATATGAATCAATAAGGTTAAAAGAGCTTGAAAAACGAAAAAAAAGTATTCTTGAAAAGCTTCAGGAACTTAACGTAACGAATGAAGCTTTATTAAGTAAAATTCGAAACTGTCAAGACTCAGCTGAACTAGAAGATTTGTATTTACCGTATAAAGTAAAACGTGTAACAAAAGCCACTAAGGCTAGGCAAAATGGACTTGAGCCGTTGGCAAAAATCATAATGAGCCAACGGCAGAATGATATCATGAGCCAGGCGTATCGGTTTGCTAAAAACGGCTTAACCGCAGATGAGGCGCTTGAAGGGGCGCGACACATTATTGCAGAGTGGATTAATGAAAATGAGGCAGCTCGTGGAATCGTTCGAAGAAACTATCAAAATTACAGCTCATTTACTTCGAAGGTTGTTAAGGGAAAAAAAGACGAAGCTGCAAAATATCGAGATTATTTTGACTTCTCTCAGTCGCTAAAAAGGATTCCGAGTCACAGAGCTTTAGCCGCTTTTCGGGGCGAAAAAGAAGGTTTATTAAAAGTACAGATTGTTATAGACAAGGAGGATGTTATCAACCGACTTAATCGAGTTTTTATAAAAACTAATTCAATTGCATCCGAGCAGGTTAAATTGGCAGTTAAAGATTCTTTAAGTAGGCTTCTTGGTCCTAGTTTAGAAAATGAAACACGAGCATCGCTGAAAGCAAAAGCAGACGAAGAAGCAATTGGTATTTTCGCGTCAAACGTTAATCAATTATTACTTGCTCCACCGTTAGGATCTAAAGAAATCTTAGCGATTGATCCAGGGTTTAAATCTGGATGCAAAATGGTTTGTCTGAATAAGCAAGGCGGTTTAGTGAGTCACACAACGATATTTCCGCACCCTCCAATAAAAAAATCGGAGCAAGCGAAAACAAGTGTATTACAAGCCATTGCAAAACATCAAATTAAAGCCATAGCCATTGGCAACGGAACAGCAGGTAGAGAGACCGAAGATTTTATAAAAAGTATTCTACCTAAAAATAGTTCAATTGAAGTATACCTCATAAGTGAGGCTGGGGCTTCAATTTACTCAGCGTCTGAAACAGCAAGAGAAGAATTTCCAAATCTAGACTTAACGTACCGTGGAGCAATATCCATCGGGAGGCGTTTAATGGATCCCTTAGCTGAATTAGTAAAACTAGATCCAAAAAACATTGGCGTTGGACAATATCAACATGATGTAGCTCAAGACAAGTTAAAGCTAAGCTTGGATAACACCGTCAGTTTTGCTGTAAATAAAGTTGGTGTCAACCTTAATACTGCCAGTAAACACTTACTACAATATGTAGCTGGTTGTGGACCTAAGTTGGCTCAGAACATCGTTGAACACAGAAAAACTATTGGGCATTTTACGAATAAAAAAGAACTAAACAAGGTAAAAGGTTTTGGCAAAAAAGCATTCGAGCAAGCCGCAGGGTTTATCCGGATAAAAAACGGTTCCAATCCACTAGACGCAAGTGGTGTGCATCCAGAAAGTCACTCTGTGGTAAAGGAAATGGCGAAGTCAATCAATTGCCAAATTGAAGAAATTATTGGTGCAGACGAAAAAGTAGAACAAATCCAGTTAAATCAATTTGTCTCAGAAAAGATTGGGCTACCAACGTTAACCGACATTATTAATGAATTAAAAAAACCTGGTATCGACCCAAGGGGAGCTGCAAAAGCTATGGCGTTCGACGATTCAATTCGCTCCATTAATGATATTAGAATTGGAATGCAGCTTCAAGGAAAAGTCACTAACCTCACGAAGTTTGGCGCTTTTGTAGACATTGGTGTAAAGGAAAATGGATTAATACACATTTCTCACATGTCCTCGCGACGAATTTCCGATCCAAGTGAAGTATTACGTTTAGACCAAGTTGTTTCAGTACGTGTTTTAGATGTTGATTTAGCGAGAAAAAGAATAAGCTTAGGATTAGATTTGGTTTAAATGCCCGTTAAACGTTTCTGGTCTACTCTTTAATAATCTTCCGTGTAAAATATTCGCCATCTATCCTAGCTCGAACAAAATAGCTTCCGGACTTTTGGCCTTTAAGATCAAAGTGAGATACATTCATAAGGTTTGGTTGATTCTGTTCTATAACGATTTGCCCTAAAGCATTCGTTATAGTTATATGTCCTTCAATTGGTTCTTTCACATCAAAACGAACAGATACATTGTCGGTCGCTGGCGAAGGATACACCACCATTCCAGATTCTGGTCCACTGCGCTTTAAGTCAACCACAGCTTGACTGCTTATGATGAAGCGTTGATTAATTTTGTAAAGACCAAAGGCATTGTAAAAAAACTCCTCTTCAAGCATTTGTTTCTTGGTGTTATTTAAGCTAAATACAACCCACACTGTGTCTGAAAGATTGAGGTTTGGCAATATCGTATCCATCATGCCCTTAAACTGGTCAACTGCCGCAAGCTTTAGTTCATAATTGGGTCGGTAATAATTTGACGTTAAACGTCCAACACCTTTTGTAGTTATAGAAAAATCATAAATTGATTTATCAATAATTGCAACATGAGAAGTATCCTTTATGTCATTGAAATTGAGTTTTTTCAGCTCTGATTTTGTAACGTAATCACCATCATACTGGACGTATGCTGACAAATAAACATAATAAATTGGGCATGCAGATGGTAAATAAAACGTAGTTATGAGGAGTACTACGCTTAAAAAAGGTTTAAATAGTTTCATAAAATCAAGGTTAAAATGTAAAAACGCCTTGATTGTCATTTTATTGTCTGAGCAAAAATATGAACCACAAAAAAACGGAGCAGTGACCTACTCCGTTTCTTTATACGTGAAATGTGTTATTATCGTTTTGTGTTTTTGTCTCTTAGTTGTTTGAGATTGTATAGGTGATTGTTAACTTAACATCTTGATCGAAGTCGATTTTTGAGTAGCTT
>CAKZLB010000044.1 GCA_937124965.1 uncultured Bacteroidota bacterium | reverse complement strand
AAACCTTTAATCAAGAAAAATCCACATAGGTTTAGTATAGACAGTAAAACAGTAATTCCGTCAAGTAGTTTAGGTTTGTTAGGTTGATTCATACTTTTTTTAATGCTTGCCAACGGTTTGGCTAAACTGCGTTTTAATGCAGTTTAGGTTTTGTTAGGCACTTTTATTTACTTGTCAATTCTTTTAATTTTAAATACAGCACTGAGTTCTTGAATATTTTAGCACACTCCATAGGGGTAACTTCAGAATAGATTGGAATCCTGTATGTAAATCCGCTCAATTCAAATATGGCAAATCGTTTTTCGTCAGCACTTTCTAATTTTATTTTCGTAAAAGAACTGTCCATTTGACTTTTTAATTCTATCAACTCATTTGAACTGTATTGTTCAAAAAGAGTTTCTGCAAGTTCAACTTCATCATTTCCTGGTGAGGCAGATGCCCAATCTGGAAATTGACTAACATAATCATTATTAAGACCGCGTTCTATCATTACAAACTTTGCCATTTCCATGTTATCTAAGTCCCTGTACAATCTGAATTTCCAAAAAGCCATGTCAACTTTGTTGTAAATGAATGAAGTCAGGCTAAAAGTCTCAAAATCATAGAGAGTATCAGCTAAATATACGTAATGTAGTGCTTCGTCAAAATCCTTATTTTTCCCATATAGACTTGCCATTCGCATGGCAGCATGGTGCCTATAATTTGCGTAAGGATTCATCAAATCAGGATTTTTGTCCCTATCATTAAGATTTGAATTGATAATCAAGTTGTAATACTTTTTGGTCTTGGCAATGTTGCCATCTTCGAAGTATTTGAACAATGTGTTATTTGCTGCCATTCCGTAAGCCCTAGTTGAGTCTGGTTCAGATTTAAGGATTTTCTTCCAACATTTAAGAGCTGCAGCTTTCTTTCCATCATTATATAATTCAATTCCTTTCTCATTTAAGGAATCCAAATTTGACTGTGAGTAACCTTGGGTTATTCCAATGATAAATATTATTATGTATAGTGTTCCTTTCATCTTAATTGTGCCTAACGGTTGCGGCTATGCGCAGTGCGGGTTTTGATTGTATAATGTTTTGGGAAACGAAATTGTTGGCTGTTTGATCAGCCAAATTACGCGTCACAAGTTGGTAGTAAAATGCTAGCATTGTGTATAGCCAGTGTTACAGCACGTTTTATTTTTTTTATTATGCATCCGAGGTGTTCAATAGTAATAGCCGAGTGACGAGTCACCTGTTGAGTCCAAGTCAGCAGTCTGAACCAAATAGTTGTTGTCCAGTCACCAGTAGCAACTCGGCGAGTGAACGTCAAGCGGCAACGACAAATCATAGCTGGCCAACTACGTGAAGTCCAATCACTCGAGTCCGTTGTTGGCCAATCAGTCATTTTTATTAGTAAACAGCCAGGCCAGCCACGTCCAACGGCGTCGACTAAATGTGCTGTAACGGTGACGCCTATGCGCAGTGCGGGTTTCCTTGATAAATGTTCATTGGTGTACGTGCATATTCTTTGGCTGTTTGATCAGCCAATACACGAATCAGTCTTGGTAGTAGGATGCGAGCATTGTGTATAGGCATTGTTAGGCGGCGTTTTTATTTTTTCATTTGATGCTTCCGTGCAGTTCATTATTGGTAGCCGAGCGACAAGTCATTTGTTTTCGTCTGAGTCCACCGTTGAAGTCCAAAACTTGAAGTCCAGTCAACCGTAGAAGCTCGGCGAGTGAACGTCAAACTGCATCTAATGTTCATGGCTGGCTTTTTACGTGCAGTCCAATCAAGCGAGTCCATTTTTGTTGTCAATCAGTTTTTATAGTTTTCGTAAAAGCCAGCGAGGTACAGCGGCGTCGAACTTAATGCCGCCTAACGGTTGGCCTATGCGCAGTGCGGGTTTTAATTGTATAATGTTTTGGGGAAACGAAATTGTTGGCTGTGTAGCAGCCAAGCTACGTTTCACAAGTTGGTAATGAGATGCTAGCATTGCGTATAGGCAGTGTTAGGCGGCGTTTTTATTTTTTTCTTTTGATGCTTCCGCGCAGTTCATTTTTGGTAGCCGAGCGACAAGTCATTTGTTTTCGTCCGAGTCCAACGTTGAAGTCCAAAACTTGAAGTCCAGTCAACCGTAGAAGCTCGGCGAGTGAACGTCAAACTGCATCTAATGTTCATGGCTGGCTTTTTACGTGCAGTCCAATCAAGCGAGTCCATTTTTGTTGTCAATAAGTTTTTATAGTTTTCGTAAAAGCCAGCGAGGTACAGCGGCGTCGAACTTAATGCCGCCTAACGGTTCCGGCTATGCGCAGTGCGGGTTATTTAGATTGAAGTTCATTGGGAAGACTGTTTATTCTTTGGCTGTTTAAGCAGCCAACTACTTTATCAGTTTTGGTAGCAGGATGCTAGCATTGTGTATAGCCAGTGTTATAGGGCGTTTTTTTATTTCGGGTCATAAGTCTCTCTTAATTTGTCCGCCCATACTGCTACGTAATTGTCAGCATAATTTTCAGTTTTTGTTGCTGACGCTTTGCTCCAATATCTCATATAAAAACTGTCCAATGAATGACCTATTTCATGTAGTAACAAACTTTCTAAATAATATCGCTTTATAACTTTTTCAGTCCATTGTAAATACCAACCGTTTTTATCTTCTTTCAACTCTCTAGTATAATTTTTATAATAATTTAGCGTTTTTCGTAACGGTTTGTTTTTCCCTAGCCTCATTTTATTATCGGTTGGAAATGGATGTAAAACAATTAAATATACCCCGCTACCACAAATAAATGATCCTTGAAAAGTGTCACCATTTAAGTAATCCGACTTCTTGATTTTTTGTAACCAAATATGTGTTAAATGTCCAGTGTGGTCTATGGGTAATTTGTTGAGTGTTTTCTTTATTTCTTCAGTTGATATAGGGAAATAAAAATCTCTGGAGGGATTGTCAACCATGTACACTGGAGTTTCTTCATCGCTTTTTGGTGCTGTTAAATTGTGTTGTCGATTAAAAATTTTGTCAGCAAGCTTGGGTGCTGTTCGACCACCCCAAACGTCACCAAACTTTCGATTTTTTTTCCAAGCGGTGTGTTTTTTTGTTTGCATATTGAAGTCCTTTTAAATGCCCTATAACGGTTCCGGCTATGCGCAGTGCGGGTTTTGATTGTATAATGTTTTGGGGAAACGAAATTGTTGGTTGTGCAGCAGCCAAGACACGTTCCTATCAATGGTAGCAGTATGCTAGCATTGTGTATAGCCAGTGTTACAGCACGTTTTATTTTTTTTATTATGCATCCGAGGTGTTCAATAGTAATAGCCGAGTGACGAGTCACCTGTTGAGTCCAAGTCAGCAGTCTGAACCAAATAGTTGTTGTCCAGTCACCAGTAGCAACTCGGCGAGTGAACGTCAGGCGGCAACGACAAATCATAGCTGGCCAACTACGTGAAGTCCAATCACTCGAGTCCGTTGTTGTCAATCAGTCATTTTTATTAGTAATCAGCCAGGCCAGCCAGATCCAACGGCGTCGACTAAATGTGCTGTAACGGTTGCGGCTATGCGCAGTGCGGGTTTTGATTGTATAATGTTTTGGGAAACGAAATTGTTGGCTGTTTGCAGCCAAATTACGCGTCACAAGTTGGTAGTAAAATGCTAGCATTGTGTATAGCCAGTGTTACAGCACGTTTTATTTTTTTTATTATGCATCCGAGGTGTTCAATAGTAATAGCCGAGTGACGAGTCACCTGTTGAGTCCAAGTCAGCAGTCTGAACCAAATAGTTGTTGTCCAGTCACCAGTAGCAACTCGGCGAGTGAACGTCAGGCGGCAACGACAATTCATAGCTGGCCAACTACGTGAAGTCCAATCACTCGAGTCCGTTGTTGATCAATCAGTCATTTTTGTTAGTAATCAGCCAGGCCAGCCACGTCCAACGGCGTCGACTAAATGTGCTGTAACGTTCCCTGCCTATGCGTAGTGCGGGTTCGTTTAGATTAATGTTTTGGGGAAACGGAATTGTTGGTTGCCCTTGCAACCAATACCTCGTCTCTGTCATGGTAGTAGGATGCTAGCATTACGTATAGGCAGTGTTAGCTTACGTTTTTGATTAATTTTTCGGCATTTCCAAAATATTTCAATTTTTTTAGGACTTGAAGTTTTTCAAATTCAACTTTAGGGTAATTATGTGAGCATCTAATCATTTGTAGTTCACTAAGATTAGTAAGAGGTGTAAAGTCTTTTCTTGAAGCTCTGCTATTGGTTAATGTTAAGTATGATAATTTTTCCATGTTTGAAAGAAAATCAAAATTATCGATTCGTTGAGCGGTGTACATGTCACCATCAATTTGTAAACCTTCAAGATTTATTAAACCAGAGAGCGCAATAAAGTTTGAGACTTTTTTAAAGTTTTCTAATTTCAGCGTAACTAATTGTTTCAGACGTGAAAGTGGTTCAATATTTTCAACTTTTGTGAAATTTATAAGTGCTAAATGCTTTAGGTTTTTAAGGTTTTCAATTGATGGAATCTCTTTTATAGTTTTAGAGTTAATATATAAAGAAGTCAGGCTCTTAAGTTGGCAGATTGAGTTGAAAGTTTCTTGATTTATGTGATTAGCCCAAAGAAACTTTACTGGTTTTAACTTCGTAGGAATTTCCTGAGCATATGTCCTTTCTCTCTTATTAATTTGATGATAAGGTTCATTACCATATGTACAAGTTAGGTCGAGGACTTCTTCTCCACAATAATCATCAAGAATCCTACTTGTTGGTGGGAAGTTCTCATTTGGTCTAAAATACCAATAACCTTTTTCAATTTGCTTTTGAGTAAGAATCATGTAATGTAAGCTAACGGTTGGCCTATGCGTAGTGCGGGTTTTAATTGATTAATGTTTTGGGGAAACGGAATTGTTGGCTGTGTAGCAGCCAAGCTACGTATCACAAGTTGGTATTGAGATGCTAGCATTACGTATAGGCAGTGTTGTGGCCTGTGCCTTTTATGTTTTTGTCCAAGTTTCCAAGTAAATCCAAATTTTCTTAAATGCTAAAAACATCATTTTTTATCCGTCAACCGATAGAAAGCACCAGCGACGAATGCATGGGCTACAACGGTGACGCCTATGCGCAGTGCGGGTTTCTTAACGTGTTGTTTATTGGTGTACGTGCATATTCTTTGGCTGTTTGATCAGCCAATACACGGATCAGTCTTGGTAGCACGATGCGAGCATTGTGTATAGGCATTGTTAGGCGGCGTTTTTATTTTTTCATTTGATGCTTCCGCGCAGTTCATTATTGGTAGCCGAGCGACAAGTCAGTTGTTGTCGTCCAAGTCCACCGTTGGAGTCCAAAACATGAAGTCCAGTCAACCGTAGAAGCTTGGCGAGTGAATGTCAACCCGCAACGACAAACCATAGCTGGCTTTTTACGTGCAGTCCAATCAAGCGAGTCAAGTGTTGTTGTCAATCAGTTTTTTTTATTTCCGTAAAAGCCAGCCACATCTAACGGCGACGAACTAATGCCGCCTAACGGCCCTGGCTATGGCAAGTGCGGGATTTTGAAACCGCTTTCTTGTCCGCCTACCGTAAATTTTATTATTTGTAAGATATTCATTTTTAAGAGGTCAGCCCGCATTTGCTATAGCCGATGTTGGCAGCAGTATTTTATTTTTTTCCAATTGTCCTGACGGCGTTATTCATGTCTGCATCTGTTAGCGCAACACCAAAGTGATTTTTACTCAGTGAAGCGATTTTGGTCTTTCTTTTCTTAACCACATCTTCATTGATTCGAGTTGGCTTACTAAAAGCTTGATTTGAGAGGTATTCGGCTATTCCGACTTTATTTAAAATTCCACCAATGAATTGGTCAATAGTTTCAAGAAGTATTCTTTGAATTTTTAGCAGTTCTATAGTTTCGTTTTCTTCAAATTGGTCAACGTTGGTTTGTGTAAAGTCGAGTGAGTTTCTCGCTCCTGACCAATATGCATTTAGTCCGGCTCCTTTGTTATTAACTATGTCTTGAAACTTATTATTCAAACTGTCTAAAACGTGAGTAAAATAATTTCTTCTTAAACGGCAGTATGAAATTGTATCAAAAATTTCCTGTGCTGGTGGTGTGTATCCACTCTTAGATATTATCTTTTTTAATCGTTTCTCAGGCTCTTTCCTTTGTTCGCTGGCTGTTAGTGATACCCCGTTAATTTCTTCAACGATTGTAATGACATCATCTATGTAGCTGGAAAAGAATTCGTAAGTAAATGAGAAGTAGGCGCCAAAATTTAAAGTTTCGTTTTGTTCTTGAAATTCTGGAAGTTTTTCAAAAGTCACGTGGATTTTAGGTGCGTACTGATTTTTTGAAAAAAGGTCAGTAGTATAAAGTGGGTTTGCCTTGTCGGTGTAATTAGACAGTTTCTGGTTTAACTCTTCTCGATTGAAAAGGAAGAAGCAGAATTGGTCATTAAGATTCGCTAATCTCCTTACATATTCTTTTTGAATCGGTGTCTTCATTTTTATATTGCTGCCAACGGTTGCGGCTATGCGCAGTGCGGGTTTTAATTGTTTAATGTTTTGGGGAAACGAAATTGTTGGCTGTGCAGCAGCCAAGTCACGTTCTTATCAATGGTAGCAGAATGCGAGCATTGTGTATAGCCAGTGTTGTGCGTAGTTTTATTTTACTTGTGCTTCTATCTCAAATGGGTAATGTTCTTCGCCTTTACAAACTTCCACTTTCAGAACTCCTTTGTACTTGAGCTTACCAATAATTTGTGGGACATATAGTATTTCATAAACAACATCGTTTTTCAATTTTTTCTGATACAATCCTTCAAGACCCTCAATATGGATTCTAGTTGGAGATATCGGTTTTGGTCGAATAAATCTAATTACTGACTTTAAAGTATCACCTAGATTTATGATTTGTGGATTTTTCACTTCCAACTTAGGAAAATAAATAATATCAGCTTGACTATACATCTTCTCGCCTAACGTAGAGTCTAGAATGTGCACTTGTTTTCTAAGTTCTGTGTTTCTTGTTTCGAGTTCATGGATTTTAGTTTCATATGATTGACTGCAACCTTGAATCAAAATACCAATAAGTAAAAATAAGGTAATCTTCATAGTTTGATGAATTACGCACAACGGTAACGGGTATGAGGCGTAGCTTGGAATGTGCGCAGGCTTTGAGCGGCTATGACTTATACCCAATGTTGTGTGCTGCTATTTTTCAATATTCATTTCATCTTGCACAGCATTCATATAATAGCCGTCTAATTTTATTCTTGGTTTTAGTACTTCAAAATTTTCATTTGGGTACTTTGTAATCGCAATCATCAAGTACTTTCCAAGTGTTTGTCTTCGGAATTTGTTTTTTGCTTTAATTGTTCTTTCAAAGAAATTCAAGGTTTGTTCATTATCATACTTGGCTAGTGCTTGATATAGAATTCTCCATTTTGAATAGTCGTAATATCTTTCTTTCCACTCTCTTTCAAAGATCTTCATAAGTGCAGGGTAAAAATCTTTATGTGGAAATTCACGAGCAGCATATATGGCATAATATTCCGTTTTTTCATTTTTGAAAAAGTTCTTTATTATATCAATGTCATTTTCGTTTTGGAATCGAGCAAGGGTTATTGCTGCTGTTGGATTCTTTTCTTCTTTGACTATTTGACGAATCCGCTCATAATATCGCGGTATTGGCTGTAAATCTTTTATTAGTCGAGATTTTGCTGACAACTTAATCTGGGGATCGAAAATTAGTATGCTGTCAAGTGTTTGCCGTTCTAATTCCGTCAACTTATATGCGGAAAGGCTGATGTAATTTGGAGTAACAACATTAACAAAGAAGTCACCAACAGTAGTCGAGCTCATTATACAGCCTTGAAATGTTGAAACGTATTCGTTGTCTTTGAGGTGGTTTAATAAAATTGAAAATATAGTGCTATCATGTCTCTCTGCTAAGGCTTGAAAAGAATAGCATCTAACAACTGAGTTTGTATGTGCTGTTAAGCGTTGAAGCTCTTCATTTGTTGCAATGTCTTTCAAGGTCACAAACCTTTCCCATTGAGAAGTCCTAACACCCCCATAGCCAACTCCTGAACTTTTGTATTGATTGTCAGCTGTGATGGAGTCAGCAATTTGATTGATTTCAGGTCGAATTGATTCCTGTGCATATACGGAATTTAGTAAAGTCGAAATTATGAATATAAAAAGTAGTCTCATGTTGTTTTTAGTTGCACACAACGGTTTGCATATGGCTTGTGGCGGTTTCGAAGCACTTTTCTGTCCACCGAAACCAAACCCTGATATGGAGCGAAAGCCTTGCTGGCAGCCGTTCACCCGCCATAAGCTATATGCTTTGTTGTAGCGCGTTTTTTCTTTTTAAATTTTCACTTTCACTTTCAATTTTCTGTCGTCCTTTAAGTACAAAGTCAGTATGTTGTCTAAGTATGTAAATCCTTTTTCATGCGAACTTGAATAGTCAAGATATTCAATTGGAATTGCGACAGGAAAATCTTTGTTGGTAAACTTTTCCTTTTGTGTCTGTCCACTTGTGAAGTTCTTCAACTCCAAATATGGTTCATAAGTAACTGTGTCAAGGTGGAGTGACATGAAAACCGTATTCGTAGTGTCAATAAGAAATTGTCCGCCATACTCAGGTTCGAACTTGTTGTTCAATGGAGCTAAATAATTTGAAAAGCATGAAGTCCCGCAACCACTAAGAAAACAAATGAAATTTTCATTCTTCCAAGTAGGTCGTGGTATTCCTGGTCGATAAGTCAAGTCGCATGGAAATGAATAGTTGTCGCCAAGTTTATTGCTGAACCCTTTATAGTCATATTGAATTTGAATTGTTGAATCAACTTGGAAATATCTAATCGTCACACCTTCAAATTCTGTCGTATCGTTCAAGGAGTTCAGCACGTCACATTGAGATTTCCCAATCAATGAGGAAAGTGTAAATATTATTGCTAGGGTTGTTTTCATTTCAAATGCGCTACAACGGTTGCGGCTATGCGCAGTGCGGGTTTCTTTGTTAAATGTTTATTGGTTTACGTGTTTGTTATTTGGCTGTTTAAGCAGCCAACTGTGTTATCAGTTTTGGTAGTAGGATGC
>CAKZLB010000043.1 GCA_937124965.1 uncultured Bacteroidota bacterium | reverse complement strand
AGTGGAATGTTGTTAAAAGTAACTGCTGGAGCTGACGCTGGAAACGGTGACGGAACAATGGGTACATCTTCAGGAACAGTAACATTGACTTCAAGTGATCAAACAGTTATTACTGGAATAGGTAGTGCATATACTGCTGATGGTTCTACAAACGGACACCAATTAACGTACGCTTTAGAATTAGATCCTACTGCAGGTAGCTACGCTCAAATCGATTTCGATGAAGACGTAACGTTAACTATCACATATACTATCTCTAACATTTAAGAAAAACACATAACACCACTGTTATTAAAGATCAATCTTAAATAACAGTAGTCCAAATTAAAAAGGGTCGACATTGTCGACCTTTTTTTTGTGCATTTATTGTTTCAATAAACTGAAATATCATATTCCAACTAGTTCGCCGTCTGCATATTTAACAACAATTGGATGGGCGTTGAATTCTAGGCACACTTCCAAATCTTGTGTATTTCCTAATCGTTCAAAGCGCTTGGCATGACTAGCATTGCGCAAAAAAGATATTGGGTCGATAGATGCTTTGTTGTAAAGATTTAATGAAATCTCTACTTCATCACTATCCCAATGATGTGTTTCCCGCAAACCTTCAGCCACATAGCCAGCAAATAAAGTATCCTCTAAATTTACTCGATCTTTCCAGCCGCTACAAAACAAAACTGCATCGTTTGAACTGTTTCTTAAATAGGTGATAATTGCATCTAGGTTGAAAAATGAACCAATCAAAACCTCGTCTGCATCAAGTGAAGCGTGTATGCACTTCGTACCATTTGTTGTGGTTAAGACTATTTTTTTACCACCAATCAACTCTCTTGAATATTCTCTAGGTGAATTTCCGAAATCAAAACCAGGTGCTTTTTCGCCATTTCTTTCTCCCGCAATGCAGTATTCATTTTTGTTATAACTCAAAGCTTCTTCGGTCGAAACTACTGGTTTCAAGGATTTTGCTCCATTATTGAGCGCAGCGCATATTGTAGAGGTTGCCCTTAAGATATCTATTACCACGACCGTTTTCCCAGTTAAATCAACAAGTGGCAATAAAAGTGGAGAAAGCACTACTTCTAGAGATTTTTGCATGTTGCAATTATGCTAAATACAATTGACTTATTAAAGCATCATTTTTCTACAATAATTTCGATCATCATAGGGCAACATAGCAATGCTTCTGGCTGTTCTTCTAATTTAGATAATTCAAGCAACGCACTATCAGCTTCTGATTTTGTCAATTTGTTTAATTCCACCAATTTCGGAAAGTATGTTTGATAAAACGTTTTGGGCCATTGCCAAGTAAGTTCATGAGGTCTAGCCGTTTTTGCCAACGGTCGAGTACTGAAAATTTTGAATCCCAAATCCGTACAAATCTTCGGTAAATCTCTACCAACATTAATATCTCCTTCAAACGATTGAAAACTGTTATAACACTCTTGAATGGCTTTTGTAAGTGAATTAAAACTTGGGATGGTTTGGTGTGTCATCCAATGAAAATACTCATGAAACACAAAGCGACCTCCTGGTTTCATGGCTTCGTACACTTTTGCAATCACATCTTTTGGATTAGATATCCAGGCCATCGCCCATCTACAATACCCTCCATCAATCGAATTTGGTTGTAACTCCATTGAATCAAAATCTGTTAAAACAGCATTAATATTTAAACCAAACTGTTGCGTAATTTTCGACAAAAAATGAATATATGTTTCTGATTTGTCCACGCCAATTACTTTACCGGAAGTACCAGTAATCAATGCCAATTCTTTAGTACAAAAACCTGGACCACAACCTAGGTCAAGCAGTGTTTGACCAGCTGTAAATCCGGCTAAACTCCAGCCTTTGTTAGTCTCAGTCGACCACACCTGATGTTGAATACCAAGTCTAAAGAGTTCATCATGATCTGTTCCTAAGATATAAGCATTTCGCTCAGACATTTTTTTGTTCATTAGTACAAGCGAAATTACTCAGAAATCGGATTGAACGTCCAAAAAAACTCCATCGATTTCAAATCTCTTGAAGTTGAAAGGTTATCTTTGCGACAAATTTCAAAATCTATGAACGACGTATATATTGTTTCAGCTGTGAGAACTCCAATGGGAAGTTTCAATGGTATGTTTAGCAGTATTCCTGCTACTAGACTAGGGGCGACTGCTATTAAAGGTGCTTTAGAAAAAGCCGGTATTGATGCTTCTGAAGTGAAGGAAGTTTTTATGGGTAATGTGTTGCAAGCAGGCGTAGGACAAGCTCCAGCACGTCAAGCTTCTATGTTTGCTGGAATAAGCGAAGAGGTTCCTTGTACAACGGTAAATAAGGTATGTGCCAGTGGAATGAAATCAGTAATGTTAGCTGCTCAGTCAATTATGCTCGGTCATAATGATTGTGTTGTAGCAGGTGGAATGGAAAACATGAGTCTAGTTCCTCATTACTTAATGAACTCAAGAAAGGGTTATAAATATGGTGATTTCAAGGCAATTGATGGGTTGGCGCACGACGGTCTTACAGACGTTTATAACAACTATATGATGGGTAATGCTGCTGAGAATACTGCTAAGGAGATGAATATCTCAAGAGAAGAGCAAGATACTTTTGCTATCAATTCATATAAAAAATCAGCGGATGCATGGGAAAACGGAAGATTTGACGATGAGGTTGTTGCTGTAGAAGTGCCACAACGAAAGGGAGATGCTCTTCAAATAAAGGAAGATGAAGAATTCAAAAACGTAATGTTTGAAAAGATTCCTAACCTTCGACCAGTTTTCGCTAAAGACGGTTCTGTAACTGCGGCAAACGCAAGTACAATGAATGACGGTGCTGCGGCACTGGTACTAATGAGCAAGGAAAAAATGGAGTCGCTTGGACTTACTCCATTGGCTAAAATCAGAGGTTTTGCAGATGCTGCTCAAAAACCTGAATGGTTTACAACTGCACCAGCTAAGGCTTTACCAATTGCTGCTCAGAGAGCAAATTGTACGCTGGAAGATGTTGACATATTTGAAGTTAATGAAGCATTTAGCGTTGTTAGCTTAGCTAACAATAAGTTATTAAATTTAGATGACTCGAAAGTGAATGTTAATGGTGGAGCGGTTTCACTTGGACATCCATTGGGAGCGTCAGGGGCAAGAATCATTGTAACTCTAATTCACGCATTGAAGCAAAAAGGTGGCACGCTAGGTGCAGCAGGAATTTGCAACGGTGGCGGTGGAGCAAGTGCTTTAATTCTTGAAGTTTAGATTTTTTTGTATACTAACGAGCTATGTTTAGAGTTATTAAAATGATGACTGTTAGAACCTGGCTCGTTTGTTTTTTTACATGTACTGCAATTTTCAGTAGTGCAAGCGATAAGGATACGACCAAAACTGCTTACCAAGATTCTATTCGTAATATCGAATACCAATTAGAGGGTCTTAGTCACAATATAATCAATGGCGATGATGTTAGTGAGCGAATAACTAGTTGTTACTACTTTGTTCAAACCTTAAAAAAAGCCCTACAAGTCCCAACGAGTTTTGATTATGAATTTACCCTTTTAAAGACTGTATCTATATTAAAACCATCAGACGAAGCCTTTAGACTTTTTACTTGGAACCTGTTGCTAGATAGTGGTAAGTACATGTACTTTGGTGCTATCCAGATGAATAGAGCAGATAGCCTTGTACTCTATGGGTTATATGATAGTTCTGATAATATTCGAGACGCTGAATTTAAAACGTTAGATAATCGCCATTGGATGGGAGCGCTTTATTATCAAATTCACGATTACACGTATAAGGGGAAAAGGCATTATTTACTCTTTGGATGGGATGGAGAAGATGAATTTGTTAATAAGAAGCTAATAGACGTGTTGTACTTTGACGAAAACAACCGTCCAAAGTTTGGATTACCCATTTTTGAAGATGATGAAGATGAATATAAGTCAAGAATGATTCACACATTTGCGAATCAGGCAGCAATTATTTGTAGATATAATCCAGAAGAAAATACCATAGTTTTTGATCATCTGGAACCATTCAATCCATTACAAAAAGGAATGTATCAGTATTATGTTCCTGATGGGACATATGATTACATGGAATTTGTTAAAGGTTTCTGGCAGCGGAAGGAACTACTCTTTCAGGAATTAGATGAAAATCAGCACGACTTGCGAAAAACGAACGACATTCAAAATCCTGAACAACCAAAAGACTTTAAGAAGAAGCGTAAAAAAAGGAAACGCAAAAACAAGAAAGCTTTTAATTAAGTTTAAGTCTAAGTCCAAGATTCAATCTAAAACGATTGCACTTAACCCTCATTTTGAATTTATACTTATTCAGATTTATCTCCAAATTTAGCCATAACTGCCTCACTAACACCAACTTGGCTAAAACCTCCGTCGTGATATAAGTTTTGCATTGTTACCATTTTTGTGTTGTCTGAGAATAGACTTACACAGTAAGCAGCGCAATCATCGGCACTAGCGTTACCCAAAGGGGACATTTTTTCGGCATAATCGATAAATGCATCAAAACCACCTACGCCTGAACCTGCTGTAGTTGGAGTAGGGGACTGTGAAATAGAATTGATTCGCACTTTATTTTTAACTCCGTAGTGGTAACCGAAACTTCGGGTAATGGATTCAAGCAATGATTTACTCTCAGCCATTTCGCTGTAGTCAGGGAATGTTCTTTGGGCAGCGATATACGTTAACGCCACAACAGATCCCCATTCGCTTATAGCGTCTTTTTTCATACATGTTTGAAGCAATCGGTGAAGGCTAATTGCACTGATGTCAAACGTTTTATGCATAAAATCATAGTTCAAATCCGTATATGGTTTCTTTTTTCGAATATTAAGACTCATTCCTACTGAGTGTAATATGAAATCTACTTTGCCAAATTTCTCAATCGCATGATCGATTAGGCCTTCCATATCTTCATTGAGTGTAACATCGCATGGAACAACTTCTGAGTTAGTTTGCTCAGCTAACTGATTTATTACACCCATTCGCAGAGCTATAGGAGCATTGGTTAAAATAAACTCTGCACCGGCCTCATGGCACTGCTGGGCTACTTTCCATGCAATTGAACTCTCGTCAAGAGCTCCGAAAATAATTCCTTTTTTACCTGCTAAAAGTTGCGTGTTCATACGATTATTATTTCTTGCAATGTTAACTAAAGTAAATAAAACTTTCCACGAAGTTTAACACCTTTTAATTCGATTACATAAAAATAGAATCCAGCTACAAATAAATCGAACTCTTCAAGCGACAAGCTCTCCTCTTGAGTCTGAACTTGGGTTCCTGCCATTTTACCATCTAATGAATACATTGTAACGGTTACTATGTCTCTATTTGAATTTTGGAAAAGTAATGTCGAGTTTTTGGTGGCAGGGTTCGGGTAAACTTTTGGATTTAATCCATCAGCACTAATTACAGTAATTTCAAGCAAAGGTGATTTACCAAATCGTCCAAGGTTTATTCTAAAGTAATTTGGTTTATTAAATTCTATTGATCGGAAAACGAAATTGTATTTTTCTTCTTTATCTGTAGAACCACAAATTCCAGGATATGTATATATTGGATTGAGGTTAGAACTATCTACTCCGTGTTCAATGACGATATCCTCACACTGGAATCCTGCACTGGTTGTCCACGAAATAAATGCAGCTTGGCTTTCTTCAGTGACAGAGTACGATACTAAATATTCATCCACTTGTCCAGAAACAAATAGCGGAAATAGCACTCCGACAAATAAGGAAAGTAAACGCATATTAACTAAAACAAATATATAGTCGGTTAGATTTTAGAATCACGACAATTTACGCCAATAAAGTCTGCAAAATTGTAATATTGCTAACAAATTGAAAGAATTGAATAAGCAAGATATTTTAAGTAAGGTTTTAAATGGTTCTGATAAATCATTTTTTGTTTTGGCCGGTCCATGTGCGATTGAAGGGAAGTCAATGGCTTTTGATATTGCGGGAGAATTAGTGGAGATATGTGAAAGACTGAAACTTCCACTTGTGTTTAAAGGTTCGTATCGCAAAGCAAATAGATCTCGCTTAGATAGTTTTACCGGCATTGGAGATGAGAAAGCGCTTGAAATTTTAGCTGAGGTGGGAGAGAAGTATGCTATTCCGACAATTACTGACATTCACGAAACTGCGGAAGCAGCTATGGCAGCTCATTATGTTGACATACTTCAGATTCCTGCATTTTTGTTTCGACAGACTAATTTATTGGTTGCAGCCGCTAACACCGGTAAAATAGTCAATATAAAGAAAGGCCAGTTTGCAACTGCTTCAGCAATGAAATACGCACTTGACAAAGTTGTAGAATCAGGAAATGAAAAGGTTTTATTGACCGAGCGTGGTAATATGTACGGATATGGAGATATTGTTGTTGATTATCGAAATATCACCGAGATGAGAGCCTATAACAAACCAGTGGTTATGGATATAACACATAGTTTACAACAACCAAACTCAAGCACAGGTGTTACTGGAGGAAAGCCAGAATTGATAGAAACGATCGCAAAAGCAGCAATTGCTGTTGGGGCTGATGGATTGTTTATTGAAACTCATCCCAATCCAAGCAATGCAAAATCTGATGGTGCTAATATGTTGCCATTAAGTCAATTTGAACAATTGATGGAGAAACTATTGTTGCTGAAATCAGTCGTCTAGAAAGATTTAATTGTATAAAAAGAGAAAGGCCAGATTCCTCCAGCCTTTCTCCCAATTAACTAACCAATTAATTCAAATTTACCCTACATACTAAACGGAAGTGTTACGTCATTATTTTGTCTGATTCAAATTATGACACAAGGTTTCCTACTAAAGTTTAAAGCTTGATAACAGAATTAGTAGTTACAATGATATATAAGTGCATAAGAATTATATAATCATGACTTTAAAACACGTTCATTTAGTAAATTCGCAGCGGACAATAATTATTGAATGGAGTTAAAAGACGTAGTATCAATAGGAGGTAAACCTGGTTTACATCTGATTGTAGGAAGAAGACCAAATGGCTTAATAGTTGAGAGTATCGATGATCGAAAGAAGAGAACTCCAACTTCCCTCACTCAAAAAGTATCGATTTTAGAGGATATTTCTATTTACACGCATGATGAAGATGTTAGACTAAGAGATGTTTTCAAAAGTCTAGATGCAAAAGTTAAAGACGGACTTTCAATTCCTGTGAAGAAAGATGGCGGAGACGCTATTCGTGGATTTTTTAAGGAAGTACTTCCAAATTTTGACGATGAGCAAGTTTATACTTCGGATATCTTAAAAGTTTGTAGTTGGTATACAATAGTAAAAGGGCATATCGATTTCCAAAAAGAGGAAGAAGCGGATGATGCTGCGGATGGAGAAGAAAAAAAGACTTCAGCGACAAAAACGTCTAAAGCAGTAAAACCAAAGAAAGCCCCAGCTAAAAAAGTAAGTACAAAAAGTGCCCCAGCAAAGGCTCCAAAACTTACACAGCGTAAGATGAGCTAAAAATACAGGTAAACGCAAAAAAAAGGATTCCAGTTTTGGAATCCTTTTTTCGTTTTATGATTTACTATTTATTTCGCAGCAGTTTTGCTACTACTTGGGTACGTAAATTTTAAGGCTTCTTTAGACTTGTCTAAATCTACTTTTACAACGTCTCCATCCTGAATATCTTGTTTTAATATTTCTTCAGCTAACGGATCTTCAAGGTATTTCTGGATTGCACGGTTTAGAGGGCGAGCTCCAAAATCTTTGTCAAACCCTTTTTCTGCTAAAAATTCTTTCGCCGCTTTGCTAAGTTTAATTTGAAATCCGACACTTTCGATTCGTTGCAACAACTTGACAACGTTTATTTCAAGAATTTGAGTGATGTGCTCCTTACTCAAATTATTAAACACAATAACATCATCAATTCGGTTTAGAAACTCTGGTGAGAAGAACTTTTTAAGTGCGTTTTCAATTACACCTTTCACCTCTTTAGAGTTATTATCGATTTTGGTGTTCGTCGAGAAACCCATTCCTGTACCAAAATCTTTCAGTTGTCGCGAACCAATGTTCGACGTCATAATGATAATAGTGTTTCTGAAATCTATGCGTCTACCCAATGAATCTGTCAAAAATCCTTCGTCTAAAATTTGAAGCATCATGTTGAAGATATCTGGATGTGCTTTTTCAATCTCGTCAAACAAAATCACTGAGTAAGGCTTTCTTCTAACTTTTTCAGTCAACAAACCACCTTCTTCATATCCAACATAACCTGGAGGGGCTCCCACCAATCGGCTAACAGCGAATTTCTCCATGTATTCACTCATGTCAATGCGAATCATCGAATCACGATTATCGAATAAGTAATGTGCTAGTACCTTAGCCATTTCAGTTTTTCCAACCCCTGTAGGTCCTAAGAAAATAAACGAACCAATGGGTTTATTTGGATCTTTCAATCCGGCACGTGTTCGTTGTATTGCTTTAGTTAATTTTAGAATAGCATTATCTTGACCTATTACAGATTTTTTTAAATCTTCGGTCATTGAAAGAAGTTTGTTTCCTTCTGTTTTGGCAATTCGCTTTGTTGGAACACCTGTAATCATGGCTACAACTTCTGCAACGTCTTCTTCTGAAACCACATAACGCTGAGTCTTCGTGTCTTCCTCCCAACTTACTTTTGCGATATCTAGTTGCTCTAAAAGTGTTTTTTCTTTATCACGAAGTTTAGCTGCTTCCTCGTAACGCTGACTTTTAACCACTTTATTTTTCTCCTCTTTTATTTGCTCTATTTTTTCTTCAAGATCTAATATTTCTTGAGGAACGTGGATGTTGGACAGATGCACACGTGCTCCAACCTCATCCATAATATCGATTGCCTTATCTGGCAAATGACGATCAGTTATATAACGAACACTGAACTTTACCGCCGCTTCAATAGCATCATCGGTATACGTTACGGCATGATGATCTTCATACTTCGACTTTATATTTTGTAGAATTTGAATCGTTTCATCAGGAGAAGTAGGCTCAACCATTACTGATTGAAATCTTCTTTCAAGGGCACCATCTTTTTCGATGTACTGACGGTACTCGTCGAGTGTTGTGGCTCCAACACATTGAACCTCACCTCTTGCAAGCGCAGGTTTAAACATGTTTGAAGCATCTAGACTTCCTGAAGCACCACCGGCTCCAACGATTGTGTGAATTTCATCAATAAAAAGAATAACGTCTTTTGATTTTTCAAGTTCGTTCATTACCGCCTTCATTCTTTCTTCAAACTGACCGCGATACTTAGTGCCAGCCACCAAGGAGGCAAGATCAAGGGTAACTACTCTTTTATTGAACAATACTCTAGAAACTTTTCGCTGAACAATGCGTAAGGCTAATCCCTCAGCAATAGCAGTTTTACCAACACCTGGTTCACCAATTAAGACGGGATTATTCTTCTTTCTTCTGCTTAAAATCTGACTTACACGCTCAATTTCCTTCTCACGACCAACAATCGGATCAAGTTTATCTTGTTCAGCAAGTTTTGTCAGATCACGACCAAAGTTATCTAATACTGGTGTTTTTGATTTTCCTTTAACACGACTTGCTTCAGTCGATTTTTTTTCTTCTTTATAAAAATCTTCAGGTGAATCTGTTGACATTTCTGATTTAATATTTTCTGTGTTGTTATTTTCAATTGCCCCTTTGAAAACATCATAATCTACCCCGTACTGGTTCAGCATGGAACTAGCAATGTTGTCTTCTTCACGAAGGATAGAAAGCAACAAATGTTCGGTGCCAATAATATCAGCTTTGAATATTTTAGCTTCGAGGTAGGTTATTTTAAGTGCTTTCTCAGCTTGTTTTGTTAAAGGAATATTACCTAAGTTGGTATTTTTAGATGCAGTATCTCTGATACTATCTTCAATCGACTTCTTCAATCGAAGGAAGTCGATACCCATTGTCTTTAGGTGGAGAAGAGCTTTTCCTTCGCCTTCTCGTATTATGCCAAGAAGTAGGTGTTCAGTACCAATATACCCATGACCAAGACGAATTGCTTCCTCCCGGCTAAACTGTATTACTTCTTTGACTCTTGGTGAAAATTTAGCTTCCATACTGTATTTAACGTAGAATATATAGCTAACAAATATAATCGCATTTTGTGTGCATCATGGGTTGATGCTTCCACGATTCAGTTTTATGACCACAAAAGTGGATTCTTGTTAAAAATATCAACTCATTCTAATTCTAATTTGACTCTATTTATAATAGGTGTGGATTAAATGTGCGCTATATCAGTGCCTTACGAAAACCGTAATGAAGTTATTCAGGATTTTTCAACACACATTTTTATTAAAGATTAGGATTAATGGTTGAAGGCTAGTTCAACGTTGATTTTAATTATACTTTCGTTGGTTCGAAATACGAGTTATTTATGGATTTCAACCAGGATTTTAAAAAGAAGGTAGAGCGAAAAGGCATGGTTCTTTCTGAGGAGAGTAACTTGGGGCGTAAACCCCCGCAGGCACTGCAATTGGAAGAGGCAGTGCTCGGTGCGATGTTGTTGGAAAAAGATGCACCTGTACGCGTTTTGGACGTGTTGATTCCTGAGGTTTTTTACCATGATTCACACCAGCTTATTTTCGGTGCAATAAAGCGATTGTTCGACGAAGGAGAGCCTGTAGATTTATTGACAGTTACTGAAGCTTTAAGAAAAAAAGCGGAATTGGAAGCTGCAGGTGGTGCATATTATATTACTCAACTAACGAACAAGGTAGCCTCGTCTGCGAATCTTGAATTTCATGCTAAAATATTATTACAGAAGTATATTCAAAGGGAGTTGATACGAATCTCTGGACAAATTGGCAAGTCGGCATTCGAAGACACCTCAGATGCTTTTGCTTTGCTTGATGAAGCAGAGCAGAAGTTATATGCCATCAAAAACGATACAATCAAAAAGAATTTTGATTCGATTGACGATTTGATTCATAAAGCGATAAAACAGGTTGAAGCAATGAAAGACCAAGGTTCTGGTTTAACCGGAATCCCTTCTGGATTTACAAATATTGACCGAGTAACTAATGGCTGGCAACGATCTGATTTAGTTATTTTGGCTGGTAGACCAGGTATGGGTAAAACTGCCTTTGTACTTGGTATTGCACGAAATGCGGCTGTAGATCATAAAAAGCCAGTAGCTGTTTTTTCACTTGAAATGTCATCACTGCAACTGGTAACACGTTTGATTTCTGGGGAAACAGAGTTGCCTGGCGAGAAATTTAGGAGTGGGAAGTTGCTGGATTACGAATGGGAGCAATTAAACGCACGTGTTCAGAATCTAAGTGATGCACCTATTTACATCGATGACACACCGCAGTTGAGTATATTTGATTTACGAGCTAAAGCCCGAAGGTTGAAGTCTAACCAAGGCATTGAAATGTTAATCATTGATTATTTGCAGCTAATGAGGGGAGAGGATTCTGGTAAAACGGGAAACAGAGAACAAGAAATTAGTTACATATCAAGGTCTTTAAAATCATTGGCCAAAGAATTGGACATTCCAGTTATTGCGTTGGCGCAGTTAAGTAGAGCTGTGGAGCAACGACAAGATAAGATACCAATCCTTTCGGATTTGAGGGAGTCTGGTTCTATTGAGCAAGATGCTGATATGGTTGGCTTCTTATATCGTGCAGACTACTATGGTTTTACGCAGGATGCTGAAGGAAACGATTTGACTGGAATGGCGGATTTTATTATCGCAAAACATAGACATGGAAGTACTGGAAAATGTAGGATTCGATTCCGAAGTGAGTTTGCGAAATTTGAGGATGTTGAGTATTTCGATGATGTAGAAACGGAGTCAAGTAGTGTGACGTTTGAGTCTAAAATGAACAGTGACATTACGAATATAGCACCAGATGAAGGAGATTATGAGTTTTAATGTGTAAAAAGTAACCTGAACACATTTGAAAAATAAAAATAAACCGTACTTTTGCAGCCCAAAATAAAATCGATGTTTGCGATAGTAGAAATAGCAGGAAAGCAATACAAAGTTGAAAATGAGCAGCAATTGTTCGTCAACAAGCTTCATAACGAGTCAGGAGATTCATTAACGTTTGACAAGGTATTACTTGTAGATAATGATGGAAAAGCTAAAGTAGGAATGCCTTCAGTTCAAGGTGCATCTGTTTCGGCGAAAGTGTTGGAACACGTTAAAGGCGACAAGGTTATCGTTTTCAAAAAGAAAAGAAGAAAAGGATACGCTAAAAAGAATGGTCACAGACAAGACTATACTAAAATTCAAATTGAATCAATAAAAGGATAATACAATGGCACATAAGAAAGGAGCTGGTAGTTCTAAAAACGGAAGAGAGTCGCATAGTAAACGACTTGGTGTTAAAATTTTTGGTGGACAAGCAGCAATTGCTGGAAATATTTTAGTTCGTCAAAGAGGAACAAAACATCATCCTGGAAATAATGTAGGTATGGGTAAGGATCACACATTATTTGCACTTACAGATGGTGTTGTAATATTCAAAAAAGGAAAAAATAATCGTTCGTTCGTTAGTGTTGATGCAGTAACAGAATAACGTTTAAGATAAATAATAAAAGGGCGATTGAAATTCAATCGCCCTTTTTTCGTTTCCATTATTTGATCTGTATACATACAAAATCGTTTCCTCTAGTTGTGTATATCTTGCCAGTGTTTTGATCTATACCCATTCCCATTGTAAAACTGCCTTTGGAGCGACCAACGGCGTCTTCTGTTTTTACTTCTATTACAAATTGTCCATTAGAATTCAGACCATATAAACCTTTGGATGTTATAAAATAAAGGTTGTCTTTAAACTCAACAAAAGAGGTAGTAAACCAATCTGTTCCAATGCCTTTTATCGATTTTATTACATTCCCGTCTCGAATGTCATAGATGTTTAAGACTCCCTTGTTTCCTATTCCGATAAAAAGTTTCTGATTTAAAATAACTAGTGGAATGTTAGAAGAAGTAAATAAATGGCCAGGTAACTCTTTTTTCCAAACACGTTTTTTATCAGTCAAGTTAAACGATGCTAGTTGGTTCCATCCAGATGAAAAATAAACATGATTTTCATAAACTACACACTTTCCTCCAATATCCATATCATTAAATACATTACTCCAATCAGCATATACTGAATCAGCGGAAATATTTAGGGCTAGGTACTCTCCCTTACCCTCGTTTCTTGGACTATAATTCCAAGATCGACTTTCTGCTATTAGTATTGTGTCACCATTCGAATGCACCCATGGAGTTATGTTTTGAAAATTGAATGTGAATCCATCTCGGTCTGTCGCATTAATTCTATATACTTCTTTCCGTCTTCCGAATTTATCGAGTTTATAAAGAGTCGTAGTGTTTAGTGTTTGATCGCTTGGATTACGAATTTGGTATGAGACAAATACGCCAAAGTCGTTTACAGATAATGATAAATGATCTTCATTGAAATTGGCTTTTGACTCCCATACAGTTGTACCACTGTTACAGTCTACCGCGAAAATTGATGTATTTGCATTAAAATATAATATGTCATTTCTTAAAACCCAGTTATTAGTAAATATCGGAACTTCATTCCACACCCAAAGTGTATCACCCGTATTTTTATCCAAGGATATGATTTTATCACGGGCATCAGCACGATTTTCTGAAATGACGTAAACTACGCCATTTCCGTAAATAAATGTGCCACGACAAAATAACGCGATTGAGGAGTTCTTTAACCAAACTAACTCAACCTTTTGATAATCTTCAGATATAGTTGAATGCTGTGAGGTAGGAGCTGGTATCGCCTCTTTTTTACATGAAAAAAGAGAAGTGATTAGACAGAGTGTTAGTATTGATTTCATTACTTTTCTCTAAGTCTGAAAAATTCTGGTACACCTCTTCCTTCATAAATTCGCCTTAACGCTTCGTCTGTTTGTGTACAATTAAGCATTTGAATATGGTTGACAGCTCCCTCGGTTTTAACTCCAATTAACTGGCCATTGCTGTCGTAAACGCTCACCTCATTAAGCTCGTGCTTATATCTATCATGACATCCGGGGAAGGCTGTTTGAGATTCGACCGTAAGTACGGCGTCTGACGGGTATTCAATAATTCTATTTTCATATATTGGTACAGTTTTAATGCCTGTGCATTGATCTTTAGTATCCACTTTATGTTTGATGTCAATGATTACATCTCTTTTTATTGCGAACGGTAATTTGATATTAATGATTTTCTGGTCCGTAACGCACCAATACCCTGTTTTTACTTTTGAACCAAATGGGTTCACTTTCAAAGAACCTATAATAACTTTATACATTTTATTGACTTGTTCAATAAATGCAATTGCGTCGGATTCTGCTTCAATTGCTTCTTCATGAATTTTTAGTTGATTCCTTTTACTCTTAACCGTTAGCAAATATCCAAGCCCAATAATTGGAATATTTGTGCGATTAATTTTCTTTTTCAGTTTTTCGACCGTCGCTTCGTGTGAAGTCTTGTCTGCTATTAGCTTAGCTCTGAGTTCATTCACACCATTTGCTATTTGCATGTCGTCGTTAGCACCAAAACGATCGTAATGAACAAAATCACTGGCAGATGGTCCGACCATAAATGTCGCAATTTTAAAAAGTATAGGGTCCGTTTCTTTGGCATAAAATAAGGCTTTAGGGAGTTGGTCATTTGAAAAGTTTAATTCGTTTTTGAGAAATGAAGCGTTAACAGCGTATTGGTTGGTCATTGGAGCTTGCTGGCCTTTGGACATAATATTTATACCAGTAGGTATTAAATCCGTCGCAAGTGATTCTACCAAACTTGAAGCACTAGTCGAAAGTTTTTGCAAGTGTTTACTCAGAAAAGGGTATTTCAGCGAAAATTTAGCAACTTGATTTTTAAGTACTGCGTTGCCAAGATACTTTGAAAAATCTGCGGATAGAGCACGAAGTTCTTCTTGGGAGGTGGCAATTTTAGCACCTGTATGCGGCGTACAAAATGTTATAAGTCCGTAAAATTGTCGATTCTCCTGTTTGAAGTGAGCATCATAGTTTTGCTCATATTTCCTGTCCATATCTCTCAGGACCAATCCGCCTTGACTGTGACCAATCGCGTAAGGCTTCTCGGTTTCCATAGTCTGACCATTGACATTTAACGCACTTAAACGTAGTCGATTCATCTCATTGTATACCTCAAAAGAGGCCTCATCAAAATCACGCTGGTGCTCTTCATAGTCAACTCGTAAAGGTGTATAAACGAATTGATTGGTATGCGCATCATCAACCGCATCCCAAGATTTATCGTTGCCACCTAAACCATGTACAAAGTAGATTAATCGGGTGTCTGGAATGAGTTTGTTCAATGAGTAGTACTGTGTGTCAGGCTCTTGGTTTGTTTCTTGGTGAATTTCGGGTGCTGTGGTGTCGCGAACTACAGAAAATGGTTGAAAGTTGATGTTGGTTTTCCTATATAACTTGCAGTCATTTGGAACTATGGGCTCTATTTCTGTTTGAGCAAAAAGGATTATTGTGTTTAAAGTAAAAATTAGTGTTAAGATTGTTTTCATGATTGAATAAATGGTTTAAGGTTGGAATAAAAATTTGCAAGAAGAAAGGTTAATCGTTGGACTATGGATGGAATAGACGCCTGTTGGCACATTCTCAAGTACCACCAATGGCATGGCTCGTGATATTGAGATTAAATCACTAACAGGCTGACCATAGATGTCTCTTATTCGAACGTCAAACGTCTCAGTTAATTCTTCCGGAATTTCAAGCTCTATGGCTGTGGTGTTTGATAGTTGAAATGCACAAATTTGTAGGTTTGATGAATTGGTTTCGCTTGTTGCTATATGAATGTTGTTATTTGGCGGTTTGCAAGCTTCGTTGTAATAAGAGCGGTTAATGTTTGAAAAATTTTGTACGACAGTTTTCTCATAACAAACGGTATTCGTTGAAATAAGGTCCTTTTTTATAAGTATATCATTCAACCAATGGTTATTGTGATTCTTTTTATAAAACATAACCTTCCTCTTTATTTCTTGTCCGTTTGCTGAAAAAATGATGTTTGTTTCAGATCGGCTCTCTTGATTGTAAATATGAGTTTCGTGATCATTACTAACTTGTAGTATCAATGCATCATTTCTTTCAACTCTATACCCAGCCAGTGATAATTCATCAATGTACTCTTGATCAATCGGTAATTTCCAATCATTTGTTCCCAAATAATAAGCAGAAAACGTACATGGGTCTTCGAAATCCTCCGGTTGTGCAGGAATAACCTCCGTATAGGTTAAAGAGTCGTTTTTATAAACCTCAATGAAATCTGGGTAAACGATAGTTTTTGTTATTTGGTCTAACCAATCCTCGTTTGCTTTTTCGGTTTCAGAAAACGTCGTGACTATTTTTGAAGTCCCATCATTAAAATACGTTTCATGTTTGTGCATGAGTCTCTTATCAGGAAGAAATTTGATATAATCCTGCGGTAAGATTGAATTTAAGCTGTTTGAATCTACTTTATAATACGTATTCTCGGCAATATCGTATTCTACTTCAAAAGCTACTTCCTGCGCTTCCGAGGTAATTCGGAAGATCACAAGACAAAGGAAAAATAAATAAATTTTTGTTTTCATAGTTTTTAATTTGGTTAAGGCAAATATTGGATAGGATGGCTAGGTGCTTGTGTCGAAACTCGTAAAAATTAGAGAAGTTTTTACGTTAAATGACAACATGTATCGTTTGGGTTAATTCAGTAAACGTTATAGCACGGAAACAGGCATATTTGTCACTATGCCCGCCAAACCAAAACTAAAATTGCCAAATAATGTGTTGAAGCACCTTGAGAAAAAGATTGCTGAACGTGTTCCAAATCATCTTAATCCGTTTATTGAACTTGCAGATTTACTTGATTTATCGAAAGAGAGTATCTATCGACGATTCCGTGGTGACACGCCTTTTACACTCGATGAAATATGGAAAATCTCTAACGTCTACAAGTTTTCTGTAGATGATTTGTTGCAAACGATAAACGGAGATACAGGTGTTTTTCGATTAATTGATAGTAGTCAATGTACATTGCAAGAGGTAGTGTTAAAACTACAGCAAATAGTGTCTAGGTCCATTAATGATAGTACTTACCGATTGTATGTATTTGCTTCTGATATTCCAATATTACGGATTGTAAATTATTCTAACTTGTTTCATTTAAAGTGGTTTCATTGGCAGACAAACGCACATGCAAGTTTGCAAAAAGAGCCGAGAATCACTCTTAACCATAAACCTAATAGTGAGTTGAGTTATGATCAATATCTCCATTGCAACCCATATGAATTTTGGCCAGCTACGATTCTTAACACAACCTTGTCGCAAATTCATTACTATAATCAATGTAACGCTCTCATTGATGAAGAAATGCTTTACAATATGTATTCTGAGTTAATAACTTTAGTTGATGACGCGATTTTTAAGCATGAAAATCACAACTTGGTTTTATACCAATACGAGTTGGCACTCCAGAATGTAGTTTACCTAGTTGATCAAGGGACAAGTTCGTTTGTGGCATTTACACTCAGCAATTCCTCAATTATATATTCTGATAGTGCGGCACTTATTACCCAATATCAAACTATGAAAAAGCAAATTACTCAAGATTCAGTAAAACTGACTCATCAATCTATACGAAACAAGGTGGCATTTGCAGCATTGCTAAAATCAAAAATTTTCAGATCTGCCAAAAGAATATTATCGGATGCACAATGTTTAAGACTTAGGGAACAGAATTAAGCACTATGCAATCTAAATCAGAAATTCTAATATTAAAGATGATGTGTTGCTGCACGGTGCCAAGTGGGAGAGGGCGCTGTAATCGTTTACCAATACCAGCAAATAATGACTTTTTAGAGGTTTTGTTCCAAATGTGAAGTTGAATCGTTTTGGAGTCAACATAAAGGATGTCAGCGTTGAAGCTACCTACAATTATTTGGCTTAGGTTTTTCCTATTTAACGTTTCAATATGTTGCTGTACACTAAAGTCCCAAGTATTTGGACGAAAAGGAACTAACAAAGGGCTAAATTGATACCTTATGTTAAACAGATCCTTAGTTGATTGAAACGAATCAATATTGATAGAATCGTACTGAGTGAGGTAACTATTAAGAATCCAACTAACTCCAGGAGACTGGATAAATGACTTTGTAAACGCACTGTTTTCATAAAAATACCTAGTAGATGGACCTGTTCCAGTTGCGAACTCATACAATATTACACCTGAAGCTCCAACCTCACTTTCTAATAAATATCGATTGGCATCTAAGGATGACAAAACGTTTATATCGGTCTTAGATAATAGCCCTAGTGAGTATTCTCGTAAAAGCCATTTAGCAGAATGTGATATCCATTTTGAGGATTCGATACGTTCAAGCAGTCTTATTTTTTCTGGTGGATCCTGACTTTTTGACTTTTTTGCAATCGAACTATGAAAACTACATACAACCAAGATGACAGATATGATGGCGCTTCTAAACATTCCAAACAAACATACGAAATTCAATTTATATGTTTTTGATGAAACCATGCAACCATTTTATTTTTTGGAAGACAAATAGGTAGAATCAATGTAATGTTGGTTGTCAAAAAAAAATACTAAATGCAAAAGTCCGACCTCTATTTTGAGGTCGGCTTTTGTTTTGTACTGCTTACTAACTTAATGTCTTTTGAATAGATTTTACGTACAGGCTTACTTTGTTTAGTTGTCAGTAATGGTGTACAAAACGGTTAACGTACTTGATTGGTCGAAGTTGATTTTATGGTATTGATTGTTTCTAAATTCTAATGCATAAACAAGTTTGTGTCCGTTACCTGCTCCGTCTCCAGTATAACAGGTGCCTATATTGTTAATGATAGCCTTGTCGTTTTTATTTAGGATTTTTCCTTGTTGACGAATAACGTCACCAAAAGTACCATCACCACTTCCAGCGTACGACATTGGAGTAACTCTCAAGCGAAGCCCTTTTGGTACCGCTCCAGAAACTATTCGAGTAAATATTTTTCGAGATGCTTCCGTTTGTTTTCCTCGTACGGAAGAATAATTTAACCATAACGAACTATCTTTCGCTGAAGATAAGTCGATTTTATCACCTGCTTCTGAAGGAATGTTCACTGTAAGACTAATATTTTTGCTTCCAGCTGATTCTATATCCATTATTGCAACTTCTGGAATTGAAATAGCAACGGTATTATTACCACTGTCACTTGATGCGAAAGTGTTTTCAGATTTACTATTAAGTAAGATCATTAGAGTTGCTGTTACAATTATTGCAGTGAGGGTCAATAAAACAACAGTCTTTTGAAGTTTTAATTCTTGCTTTATTCTTGGTTTTAAATCAATGCTCATGTTTGTTGTTTTAGAAATTTGAAAAATAATCCGGCTCCGTCTCAGAGCCGGATATTACTTTACTGATTACTTAAACTAAGATTTTTTATTTTTTCACTAATATTTTATGGGTTTCATCTCCGTCTTCCGACAGAATCTGTACGACGTACAATCCGGTAGGCAGCTGTTTTACTGAGAATTGTGTGTTATCGGATATGTTATATTTTGCTTGAACAATCACACCAGATTGATTAATAATTTTCACAGAAAAAGAACATCCTTGTTTTGAAATATTTATAAAATCTACTGCTGGATTTGGGTACACAGTAGCCATGTTTTCATTCTGGCTTTTTAAATAAACTATCGGGCTGTATTCGAATTTACTGTCAAAATCAACTTGCTTTAGCCTATAAAAAACCGTTTGATGTGAGCGTAGGATATTTTTATCTAAATATTCATACTCAATAACTGAAGCAGAATTTCCATTCCCAAAAACTTGATCGATGTGCTCAAAACTATTGCCGTCAAAACTACGCTCAATAGAAAAATGACTGTTATTAAGTTCCGTTGCTGTTGCCCATTGTAATAGGGCATCGTTGTTACTTGAGGTTGCAGTAAATCTAATTAAATCAACAGGTAGAGCTGTTTCTCCCACATCTGTGGTTCCTAAAGTAAATCGAGAATTGTTTGTGATCGAAGCAATTGATTCAAAACGAAAGGAACCTTCATCTATCATTATTGCACCTGATATAGTCTCTTCATCATTAAACAAACCATCGTTGTCTGTGTCAACCAACAAAACAAGATCCTCTGCGCGAATTGTTCCTAAATCACTTAAATTCCAAGTAATATCTATATTTCCAACGTCAACGGAATCGGAAGAACCATCAACCTCATTCACTCGCCATACTCGATCAAACCTGGCATCAACTTCGGTAGGTACATCATCTGTATTCGTGGCCAAAAGCGTGCTTCCATCATGGCCCCAGAAAAGAAATTCATTGTTATCTAAGTGTTGTGGGTTCGATATGGTAACAATTCCAGAACCAGTAGAATAATCATGGGTTACGTTATCAGATATTTTTCCAATTCCAGCAACATCAAAATCATAATCTCCATTTGAATAATCATCCTGAGTGTATAAATCCTTAGTATTTAAGGGGATATTGTATTTTGCAGATAAGTAGTTTTGAACTATGATGTGCTCTAAAGAGTCTAGCGAATAATTAAACTGAATAACCTCTGCATAGTCAGCACCTAAGTAGGTTCCATAATTTGTATTTAAGGCACCCAGAATAAGGTCCTGATTACCTGCAGGTATAAAATTACTGGACTCATTAGATTGTATAATAGCTTCTGAACCATCATACATCGTAGCGCGTTTGTTGCTCGCAACTGTGCCATCAAAATCAAACGACAGTATATAATTTGAATTGTTTTGATAAACTTTATTCCCTGAGTGAAATCGATTATTTGAGGTCACTAAATCTAGGTACAATCGATCGTTTGAATGAAAGAACCAGGTATATGAATAATTTGAAGTTGTTGAATAGGTAATACGCTTACCTAAAACTCCTCGTGGTTTTTTATCTAAATTTTTTGGTCGAATAACAGCATAATATGTTAAGCCTGCAGAACTATCTAAAACACTTGCATCTGCAATTGCTATTTCGTCATTTATCCCATCAAAACGAATCACAGGCATGCTGTTTAGATCGCTTGTTGAGTAGTATTTTGGCCTTTTGCTTGTGTCTGTTTGTGCACCATCGTTTTTGTAGTACGATTTGTCGATCCAATTGGTAACAGCACTGCCGTTTTCTTGATTAATTGCGTCTGCTCTTAACCATAACCCGTTGGATTTAGAATTGCCAATACCTCCAGGACCGGTTCCCTGTATAGTAGTTTCGGTTTGAGTTTGAGCGAGCGATTCTTCTGATTTTGAGTTAAAAAGAATGAACAACGTTAGTCCGATAATCACTGCTGAAACTGTAAGTACAACGACTGTGTTTATTAGTTTTAACTCTTGTTTTATGCTAGGCTGTATACGAATATTCATAATAGTATCTTTGAGTAACTGTTTAGAAATCCGGCTCAGTCTCAGAGCCGGATATTACTTTACTGATTACTTAAACTAAGATTTTTAGTGCTTGACTAGTAACTTATGAGATTCTTCGCCATTTCTGGATTTTATCTGTGCAACATAGAGTCCCGTTGGTATTTGACCCACTGGAATCTGCGTTTTGTCAAGGACATTCTGCCTTGAAGCAACGACTAAACCTGACTGGCTAATCAGTTGAACAGAAAATCGATATCCTTGCTTTGAAATGTTTATAAAACTGACAGCAGGGTTTGGGTAAATGTTTGCTTCGTCTTCAATACCTGAAATTACATAAACTACAGGACTATATTCAAACTGACCATCAAAGTCGACTTGTTTTAAACGATAGTATACTGGATCGTCTTGAGTAGGAGTGAGGTAGTCAAGATATTGATATTCAATAATGTTCATTGAGTTTCCGTTGCCCGAAACTTCATCAATTTTATTAAAGCTTGAACCATCTATGCTACGTTCAATATCAAAATGACTATTGTTTTCTTCCATGGCAGTGGCCCATAGAATTTCTGCACCTGTTCCAGTATTTTTGGCACTTATGTACATTAGGTCGACAGGCAGCGCGCTTGCGTCGTAAGCAGCTACTTCGAACTCTTCGCTTTGGTTTCCTGAAGAACTAAAGGCTACTGGTGTGGTTGGCTCTGAAATAACTTCATCCAAGTTACCAGATTCATCATCTATTTCAACAATAAATTTGTTAGCATTACTTGAGCCAGTGGTGTATGTAATAAAAATTTCTGGGGCAGAAGACGAGCTTTCATCTCTTGGAATTGCATCTCGGTCATCCCCGCTATATCTAAAGAACATTACGTTCAAGTTATTGCCAGAAGTCCAACCACTTCTGTCAACCACTTCTTGGATTACTGTTTTAATATCAGCAGAATTGTAGTATTCGTCTTCTTCCCATTCTGTCAGTGACCAGGTCACATAGTTGCTGGTCTTTGTTCTGTTCGTTAAATTTCGTCTTGATTCGCTGAATGCTGATGCGTCGTCGGTGTCTTCGGCATATATTTTTACATACGCGCTTCCATCTTCATCGTCTTCAGATTTAAATTTAACATATGCCGAAGTGATAGTTGCACCTTGAGGGACTGTTACCCCATCGAATAACAATGATACCATGTGCTCATTTAGATCCAAATCATTGTCTTCGGTGTAAACATCTCCATCGGAGTTTTCTTCAGCATCTCTATCTTTATGGGATATCTTTTTTGAAAACGTTGTTGAAGAACCTCCACTTGACTCAAAATCTACAACGAAGTCAAATGCACCACCAACATCAGTGGTCGTGCTATCAAAGCATTCATCTCCTTCATTTAGAGTTCCGCTTCCATCTTTATCTCTATGGAGTCTTAGTTTTACGTTCTGACATCCAGATTCGCCGCTTTCCATATTTCCATTTTGGTTTGCATCGTTAAAAACCTTACCACAGATTCTGTTTTTTGCAGAACTTCCGCAGGAGTTTATAAAACCAAAGTCATTATTATTGCTCGTATTTCCCCCCGAGTTAAATGTTACAGAGCGAGAGATATTTCCAGATACATTTGATCCAGAATGACAAGACGTATCAGCTAAAACAATAAAACTGCTGGAACCACCTTCTTCAACATCAGAGGAGTATGTAATAGTCAATTCTGGTGCGTAGCTCGACGAATAATCTCTAGCGGTTACTTTACGTTTCTTCCCACTGTTCTTCTCAATAATAAACATCATATCATTTCCAGAAGACCAACCGTTTCTGTTTACAATTTCTTGAACCACAGTAGCAATGCTAGGTGTGTTGTAATCAACGTCTTCGTCCCATTCAGTGAAAGTCCAAGTTACTTTTGACGATGTTTTGGTTCTATCGGTTATATCGTCATCGTTCGAACTTATGGAACCAGAATTGTCAATGTCATGGCCATAAATTTTTACAGAACCCTCTTTGTCTTTATCGTCCCAGCTATTTAGGGTGATTGTTGCACTCGTGACGGTGGCACCTTGAGGAATACTCACATCCTGAAATCTAAGTCCAATTGTTCGGTCATTGATACGCAAATATTCTTTGTCCCGATCTATGTCACCGTTTGATTTTTCGTCTGCGTCATCATTGTTCGTTGCAACCGCAACTGTAATTGTTCCGCTACCTGCAGAATAGTCGCTGGTAAAAGAATAGTCGCCTGACGAATTTGTTACTGTTGAGTCAATAATAGATTCACCAGCATCAATGGTTCCATCACCGTCGGCATCATTAATTAGCCAGATTTTGACGTTGTCAAGGTCCGATTCAAACTCATCTTGTGTTTGGTCTTGATCAATGTCACAAAATACACTACCTGTAATGGTATTGCTTGTGCTCTGAACACCTGCAAAGGTGTCGGATGAAGACGATAAATTTGTGTAAATAAATACAGATACTGTAATGAGAACCGCAAATACAGAAGCCACTATGGCAATTTTGCGTAATTTAAGTTCTAGCCCAATTTTGGGTTCATTTCTTAGTTCCATTTCATCAATAATTAAGTAGTAGTAGTAATAGTAGCACCAAACCAGCACAATGCGCCGATTTGATGATTCAAATATAGACTAATTATTCCACAAATGGGAAAAAAGACGAAATATCTATTTATTTAGAATTGTTCTACATAGTTAGGGTGGTGGACTTATGCTCAAATTACATCACTGAAAATCAAATTCTCAGATTCAATTGTATTACCATCGCTCATTAGAACACATCGCTCCATTAGTGCTATGAGCTCTCTAACATTCCCAGAAAATGGATGACTTAACAAAGCTTGTTTTGCAGACTCACCAATACTCTTTGGTGGTAAACCATGCTTTTCACAATATATTTTTAGGAAATGATCAGCAAGCAGTATCACGTCCCCACCGCGATCCTTCAGTTTTGGTAAATGGATTAGAAACCCTTGAATTCGGTAATATAGATCTTCTCTAAAGTTTCCTTTTTTGACTTGCTCTCCTAAACTTTTGTTCGTTGCGCAAATTATTCGAACATCAAGCTTTATATTCTTATTACTGCCCAAACGAGTGACAGTTTTCTCCTGAAGTACACGCAATAGTTTCGTTTGCAGTAACACGTCCATCTCTCCAATTTCATCGAGAAAGATAGTCCCTCCATCGGCTTCCTCAAATCTTCCTTTTCTCTTACCACTGGCACCAGTAAAGGCTCCACGCTCATGCCCGAATAACTCATCTTCTAATAAATTTGCTGGAATAGCAGCAATATTAATTGCAACATATGGCTTCCTCCTTCGGTTGCTATTCATATGAATAGCTTCAGCAATTAGTTCTTTACCCGTACCACTATCTCCAGTAATCATTACCAATGTATCAGTCTTTTCCACGCGTTGAATAAGTTTTAATACACGCATCATGGCTGTACTGTTACCGATTATTTTACTGTATTTGCTGCGATCGACAATTTCTTCATTTAATAGTGCAACTTCCTTTTTTAAGGTAACAGTGCTCAAAGAATTTTTGACAGCTTGTTTTAGTTCAACAAGTGCATTATCGTTTTTAACGATATAGCTTTTAACACCATTGTTGTAGGCTTCAACCACTTTGTTAACATCCTCTTGACCAGATAAAAACACACAGCTTATATCCGAGTTGTATTCTTGAACACGCTTGAGAACTTCCATGCCTGATAAATCTGGCAGCATATAGTCGATTGTGACTGCATCAGGATTACGATGTAAATTGTCTAAAAAATCCTGTGCATTATGAAATATTTCAATTTCGTAGGGCTCACCATTTAATGCTTGTTTCATTAATTGAGCATACATTATATTGTCTTCGACGATGAATACTTTGTTAATCATAGTTTTTATCCTTCGTACAATAATAGGGTTTCACAAATGAGAAAATTGATATTGCCAAAGTTTCTTTGTACCATATGAACAGCAAATACTACACTCTAATTAACTCATAAATAGACGCTTGGTACTTTAAATTGTCTTCAAACTTCTGTTTATCTTTCGTTTGAACTTGAAAAATAAAAGTTGTTTCTTTGCACCACTCAAAAGCGCAACATTCCAAATGGCAAAATTTGAACTAGTAATGCCCAAAATGGGCGAAAGCATAAACGAAGCAACTGTAATTCGATGGCTAAAAAATGAAGGTGATCGTGTGGAAGTAGACGAAGCTATCCTAGAAGTGGCTACCGACAAAGTTGATTCAGAAGTTCCTTCTTCCGAAGCTGGAACGTTAACAAAAATGCTGTTTGGGGAAGGAGATGTTGTGCCGGTTGGGGCACCAGTGGCTATAATTGAAACCGATGCAGCAGGTGAAGCAGCATCAACTCCAGCAACAAGTGCCGAAATTGTTAAACCAATTGAGGTGATTACTGAAACAGTTCACCAAGCAGTGGCTGCTGTGGAGCCAATGTCAAGTAATGGCAATCGATTTTACTCTCCGTTAGTCTTAAATATTGCACGCCAAGAAGGTATTTCTATGAGTCAATTAGAAAGCTTGCCTGGTACAGGAAAAGACGGAAGAGTTACCAAAAAAGATATTTTGTCGTATGTAAAAAACGGCATTCCTGCTACAACGGCAGAGCCATCTGTTCAGGAAACAAATACGCAGAAGACTTCAGCACCAGCTCCAAAAGTAGAATCAGTTAAACCTACCGCTTCTTTAAACGCGGGTGATGAAATCATTGAAATGGACCGAATGCGAAAATTAATCGCTGGTCATATGGTTAAGTCTAAACAAGTTTCGCCGCACGTTTCTTCATTTGTAGAAGCGGACGTTACAAATCTTGTAAATTGGAGACTGAAGCACAAAGATGCTTTTCAAAAAAGAGAAGGTGAGCGTTTAACGTTTACTCCACTTTTTGTTGAAGCTGTTGTTAAGGCTATTAAAGATTTCCCAATGATCAACATTGAAGTTGATGGAGATAATATCATTAAAAGAAAAGCTATTAACGTTGGAATGGCTGCGGCTCTCCCTTCTGGTAATTTAATCGTTCCAGTAATACGAAATGCTGATACCAAGAATTTAGTTGGACTAGCACGAGAGGTGAATGATTTAGCAAATAGAGCACGAAATAATGCGCTTAAGCCTGATGAAATTCAAGGTGGTACATACACGATTACGAATGTTGGAACTTTTGGTAACCTAATGGGTACTCCAATTATTAATCAACCGCAAGTTGCAATTTTGGCTACCGGTGCAATCGTAAAGAAACCCGCTGTTATTGAAACAGAATATGGTGATGTTATTGGAATACGACACTTTATGTATCTATCACATAGTTACGATCACCGTGTTGTGGATGGTGCGTTAGGCGGTATGTTTGTGAAACGTGTTGCCGACTACCTGGAAAACTGGGACGTTACGCGAGAAGCATAATAGTCCTTACTTAACGTTTATATTAACTTCTTCTTTAGAGCGTTTTTTGCATCTTCCATGAGCGGATGCAAATATTGATCTTTGTCAACAAACGGTACATAAGACCTAAACTCTTTATAAAACTCCTCCAATAATTCTGAAGTACTACTTGGACGTCTAAACTCAATTGCTTGACAAGCAGCCATTGCTTCAATTGATAAAACGGTTAAGGTGTTTTGCAATACTTTGTAACATTTTGTAGCAGCATTCGCACCCATACTTACGTGATCTTCTTGACCGTTGCTACTTACGATACTGTCAACTGAAGCTGGTGTACATAATTGTTTGTTCTGACTTACAATACCCGCAGCAGTGTACTGAGGAATCATAAATCCAGAATTTAAACCAGGGTTGTTTATGAGAAATGCAGGAAGTCCACGTTCTCCGCTAATTAATTTATAAATGCGTCGTTCTGAAATACTTGCAATTTCTGCTAATGCAATTGCCACAGTATCTAACTGAATTGCCAATGTTTGTCCATGAAAGTTACCCGCAGAAAGTATTAAATCCTCATCAGGGAATACATTCGGATTATCTGTAACAGCGTTTATTTCGTTGTTAAAAATAGATTCAGCAAAACGTAAAGCATCATAACTTGCTCCGTGAACTTGAGGAGAACATCTGAAGCTATATGGGTCCTGAACGTTTGTTTTTTCATGCTTCTGTAATGGACTATCCACAAGAGCATTGAAAATTTCAGCGGCACATTTTTGCTGTCCTGGTTGGTTTCTAATCTCATGACTGCATGCCATGAATGGTTCTAGCCGTGCATCGAAAGCATCAGCACTTAATGCTGCTATCGTATTTGCCAACGAGACAATTTCCAATCCTTCTGTAATACACTTTACGCCAAAACTCGCCATGAATTGAGTTCCGTTAATCAAAGCAAGACCTTCTTTCGCTTTTAAATGATACGTATTATCAAAAAGGTATGAGGCATCTACTATTTTGTCATTTTGGTAAACGGAGCCAATACCAATTAGTGGTAAAGCCATATGTGCTAAAGGCGCCAAATCTCCTGAAGCCCCTAAAGAACCTTGTTCATATACCACTGGAATTGTGTCAGTATTGTATAGTTCTATTAGTTTATTCACCGTCTCAAGTTGAACGCCACTATGTCCTTTTGTTAACGATAGTACCTTTAAGACAATCATAATTTTAACAATGTCTTTCGGAATTTTTTCACCAGCACCGCATGCATGAGACATTAATAAATTAGCTTGAAGTTGCTCAAGATCGTCGTTCGAAACGATGGTGTTGCACAATGAACCAAACCCTGTGTTTACGCCATAAATAGGTTTTTCACTTCTTTTAATCTTGTCTTGAATATACTCAAAACATTTAATTGTTCGATTTCTTGCGTCATCCGATAACTCTATCGTTTGATTAGAATTAACCAGTTTCAAAACTTCTTGTATCGAGGTATGTTCACCAATCTTCATTATCGTGTATTCTTAAGTTGCAATCGAAGCCGTGTTATTACACGTTTTGTGTTTTCTGGAAAGTCGCCCTTCATCATCCATTCGAAATAGGAAGCGTCTCTTTTGAAAACATCTTCAACGGTTTTTCCTTTATGTTTCCCAAATGCAAAAATGGGTTCGCCGTCTTTATTTCTTCGAATTCTTCCAGCTAAATCCACCAAATCGTTTTGACCGCTAAAAGAATGAAGTGCATCAACCGTTGGCGTCAGGTCAGAATATTTATCAACTTGAGCCTTTATTATCTCCCAGGTAGCCCGAGTATCGGCTTCTGCTGAATGTGCATTTTCTAGTGTTTCATCACAATAAAAGGAGTACGCAGCAGCTAAGTTTCGTGGTTCTTTAACATGAAAGATGCGTTGAGCATCTACAAACTTTCGTTTTTCAGTTTCAAAATCAATTTCAGCTCTGTAAAATTCTTCGACTAATAATGGAAAATCAAATCGATTAGAATTAAATCCAGCAAAATCAGCATCACCTATAAATGTATGTAACTCAACAGCGATGTCTCTAAAACTTGGGCATCCTTCTACGTCTTTATCATAGATCCCGTGAATTTCAGAGGTTTCTGGTGGGATTGGAATTCCAGGGTTGAGTCTTTTGTAATAAGAATTCTCTGAACCATCTGGTTGCGCCTTGATTAGATATAAATCTATTATTCTGTCTTTCGATACATTGATACCAGTTGTTTCTAAATCGAATATAACGAGTGGTTTTTTTAATTGTAATGGCATACGTCTGCAATATTAGAATTTAGTTGCTTAAAAAAATTATTATAACGTGTTTTGATGACTATGAATTTAAGCCTGAATAATGTACAAGTGATTTTAGGATCTAAATCTCCAAGGAGAAAACAACTTTTGGAAGGCTTGGATATTTCGTTTACCACGACCAATATAGATGCTGATGAAAGTTTTAGTGCTTCTATGAATGTCCATGATGTGGCAAAATTCTTAGCTGAGAAAAAGTCAAAAGCGTTTTTTGGTGATTTAGCTAATTCTGTATTGATTACGTCAGATACTACGGTTATTAATGGTTCTAATATCTTAAATAAGCCAGCAGACATTTCTGAGGCGATGTCAATGATTATGGAGCTTTCCGGCAAATCCCACATAGTAAATACGGGAGTATGTTTACGAACAGAAACAAAATGCACTTCGTTTTATGTCGAAACCGAAGTAGAATTTGCAGATTTGTCCGAAGCACAAATACGATACTATGTTCAGACCTACAAACCCTTCGATAAGGCTGGTGGTTATGGCATACAAGAGTGGATTGGTATGGTTGGAATTCGAAATATTAATGGTTGTTATTATAATGTGATGGGATTGCCAACACAAAAACTTTATGAAGAATTATGCAGGTTTATAAAAGACTAAAATATTCGTTATTATCCATAGTGCTTTTATCTACTTCGGCAATTTACGCTCAGGTAGATTCAAGTTATTTTACGAACCTTCACTATCGCAGTTTGGGCCCAAGCCGTGGAGGACGTTCAACGGCCGTAGTGGGTGATCTAAAAAACCGCGATTTGTTTTACATGGGAACAACTGGTGGTGGTGTATGGAAAACTGCGAACGGTGGAAGTAGCTGGCAAAATATAAGTGATGGTTTTTTTGGTGGAAGTATTGGCAGTATTGCAATTGCGCCATCAGACGACAATGTTATTTATGTTGGGCAAGGAGAAGAAAGCTTACGGGGAAACGTATCGTCTGGAAACGGTGTTTGGAAATCGATGGATGCTGGAATAACGTGGAAGTATAAAGGTTTACCTAATAGTCGCCACATCACACGATTGGCTATCAACCCAGATAATCATGATGTTGTTTTTGCTGCTGTCTTAGGAAATTTATACAAACCTACTACCGAACGTGGCTTGTACGTAACCTATGACGGCGGAGAATCATGGAGTAAAAAAGTGTTTCAGTCTGACAGTGCTGGATTCAATGAGGTGATTTATGATCCACTAAATAGTAGAAATCTATATGCAACGTCTTGGCAAGTGCAACGAACACCATACAGTTTTTCTAGTGGAGGCAAAGGCTCGGGACTTTGGAAGAGTAAGGATGGAGGAAAAACTTGGGTCACTCTGAATGATAAAAAAGGCCTACCGAAAGGAATACTTGGTAAAATCACAGTTTCTGCTTCTTCAGTTCAAAAAAATCTTGTGTATGCCATGGTTGAACATGCATCAAAAGGTGGTTTATATCGCAGTAAAGACGCAGGTGAAACATGGGAATATGTGAATGGTCAAGGAAAGATTCGTCAGCGAGCATGGTATTTTTCGCGTGTTTATTGTGATACTAAAAATCCTGAAACGGTTTATGTAATGAATGTACATTTTCAAAAATCTACTGATGGAGGGAAAACGTTTGAAGCAATAAACACTCCGCACGTCGACCATCATGATTTGTGGGTTGACCCGCAAGTTGCTAATCGAATGATTACTGCAAACGATGGCGGGGGGCAAGTTTCCTATAACGGTGGGCAGAATTGGTCAACATACCTGAACCAGCCAACGGAACAGTTTTACCGTGTTACAACGGACAATCACGTGCCCTATAGAATATATGGAGCGCAGCAAGACAATTCAACCATGCGCGTTAATCATGTTACTGGACAGTGGGAGCCTACGGCAGGCGGAGAAAGCGCGCACATGGCTATTGACCCCAATAACAATGACATTGTATATGCAGGTAGTTATGGTGGATATCTAACTATGTACAACCATAAAACAAGTGATTCTAGAGCAATTAATGTTTGGCCAGATAACCCAATGGGATATGGTGCCGAGGGAATGAAATATCGCTTTCAGTGGAACTTTCCAGTTTTCTTTTCTCCTCATTCAAAAAATAAGTTATACGCTGCTTCAAATCATTTACACGTGAGTTATGATGGTGGAGGTAGTTGGGAAATCATTAGCCCAGATTTAACCAGAAATGACCCAACAAAACTTAAACCAAGTGGTGGTCCGATTACAAAAGACAACACTGGTGTTGAATATTACTGTACCATATTTTCGGCAATTGAATCTCCGATAGAAAAAGATGTGTTGTGGGTTGGTTCTGACGATGGATTGGTTCACATTTCCCGAGATGGAGGGAAGAATTGGTCAAACATTACACCTAAGGGTTTACCCGAATGGACTATCATAAACAGCATCGAAGCTCATCCAAATGAAAAAGGTGTTGCTTACGTTGTTGCAACAGGCTACAAAACCGGAGATAATAGACCACTTATATTTAAAGTTTCGGAATATGGAAAAAAAGCTGAATTACTAACGAATGGTATACCAAATGACTATTTTGTTCGAGTAGTTCGTTGTGATTTAGTTAATCCTAATTTGCTCTATGCGGGGACCGAACAAGGTATGTTTATCTCACATAACGGTGGTAAATTTTGGCAAAAGTTTCAGCTAAATTTACCAATAGTTCCAATCACAGATATTGCGATGAAGGATAATGATTTGATAGTTGCAACGCAGGGTAGAGGATTTTATATACTTGATAATTTGAATGTTATACGAGTTGCACGCAAAGAACCGGTTCAAAACCCATTTAACATCATATCATCGGAGGATGGTTATTTATACAATTCAGGGCACGCCAGTGTATGCTTTTTCTCTAAAGACAGTATTTCGGAAAAGGATACTTTTTACCTTGATATTGTGGATGAAAACCAAAAAGTAGTGAGAACTTATAGTCACAGAAATACGAATGAAGATACACTTGAGTTTAAGCCAACAATAGGGTTTAACTATAAACATTGGTACTTGAATCATCCTGGAGCAAAGAGACCCAAAGGAATGATATTGTGGTGGGCTACTACTGCTGGGCCAAAGGCTAAGCCGGGAAAATATTATTTCAGAATATATTTAAATGGTGAGATAGATTCAGTTCCTTTCCAAGTCCATATAGATCCTAATTCTCTGGCCACAAGGCAGGACTACATTGATAAATATGATTTTTTACAGGACGTTATTAGTGTGCTAGACAAAACTCATGATGTTTTGGAAGAAATAGTAGTTATTCAAAATAAGTTAAATACTTTCACCTCTGAACAACAGTTTGATAAAGACGATGAGCTAAAACAGTTATCGGATAGTATCGTCAATCAGCTTGATGAGATTCGCAATACATTATATCAAACCAAAAATAGAAGTAATCAAGACCCGATTAATTTTCCGATAAAACTGAATAATAAACTAGCTCATTTGAACTCTCTTGTGCGTATGGGAAACTATGGTCCGACAAAACAGGCGGTGTTGGTAAAAGATGAATTAATTCGTCAGATAAATGCGGAATTAACAAAATTTGATCAGATTAAGGAGAATGAGATTTCTACTTTTAATAAAATGTTACGTGACAAGGAGGTGGATTTGATAAAATTGAAATAAATGAAATTTACTAACTTTGGTTTCAACTAATTAATTTTTAAATGGGAGAACACGCAATTACGCAGTTTTCAGATTCTAATCAAAAACGGATATTTACGAAGCGATTGCTAAATGATATTCGCGCACTAGATTATATGCTCGAGCATAACATGATTGAGCGTAAAACTAGTAGAATAGGAGCAGAACAAGAATTAGTTTTGCTCGACCATGAGCTTAAGCCTGCTTTTAATAATATGGAGCTTCTCGAAAAGATTAATGATCCTCATTTTACCACTGAAATTGCTCGCTTCAATCTCGAAATTAACTTAGATCCGTTCGACTTCGAATCAGATTGTTTTAATAAAATGGAGCGTCAATTATTAACGCTTTTAGCTAAAGGTAAAAAAGCCGCAGAAAAGCAAAAAACTCATATTATGCTAACCGGCATTGCTCCAACTCTTGGCCAAGAACATCTGCATTTTGATCATATGACGCCTAACTCTCGATATAAGGCGTTAAATGACATGATATATGCCGAGAGGAAAGCAGATTTTGAACTGAACCTATCTGGAAAGGATGAGTTAATAACACAGCATCCAAATATTTTATTTGAGGCTTGCAATACAAGTTTTCAAGTTCACTTGCAAATTGACCCTGATGACTTTGTTGAGCAATATAACTGGTCACAATTGATTGCTGGACCAGTATTGGCATTAGCTGCAAATTCTCCTTTATTGATGGGTAAACGACTTTGGAGTGAAACACGAATCGCATTGTTTCAGCAAAGTGTAAACACACGAAACACAATTAATAACGTTCGAAACAAAGAACCAAGGGTTTCGTTTGGGAAGTCTTGGGTTAAAAATTCAGTTACAGACCTTTATAAAGATAATGTTTCAAGATTTAGCGCACTTTTCCATATGGATATAGAAGAGGATGCTTATGAAATGGTAAAACAAGGAAAAGTGCCAAAACTTCAAGCGTTAAACTTACACAATGGAACAGTGTACAAATGGAATCGACCGTGTTATGGTGTTGGGAACGGGAAACCTCACTTACGAATAGAAAATCGATATATCCCTAGCGGACCAACGGTAATTGACGAAATGGCTAGTTCGGCATTTTGGTTAGGGTTGATGGTAGGTTTACCAGATAAATACAAAAATGTAGCTGACGAAATGCCATTTGATGAAGTGCGTTTCAATTTTTACAACGCAGCTCGCAGAGGGTTGGATTGTCAATTTAATTGGTTTGGTAAAATTGTTCCTGCAAAGCGATTGTTGGAAAAAGAGCTACTAGAATTGGCCTATAACGGTTTGGATAAAATGAAGGTTAACCCTCAGGATATCACAAAATATATGAGTGTTATAGAAAACAGACTAAGGAAAAAGATTACGGGGTCGAAGTGGATGTCGCACAACTATAGTGAGCTGTTAAAAGGCAGTACACCAAATGAAGCATGTTTGAATTTATCGAAAAAAATGCTTGAAAATCAATCATCTGGCAACCCGGTTCATACTTGGAAAAACATTACTATAAAAGAGCAGAATACTCAAAAAGTGTTTAAGCGTGTAAATGAAATAATGGAAACAGATTTGTTTACAGTTAATGAAGATGATTCTATTGACTTAGTCGTGAATGTAATGAATTGGCAAAACATTAGACACGTTCCTGTAGAGAGCACTGACAACGAGCTTGTAGGCATTATCAATGCACATAGTTTGATACATTACTTGGCAGATAAACGTGAGGATGACTCAACAGCTGCAAAGGAAGTAATGCTTACAGATTTTCCTACTATTTCACCTACCGCTAGTGCGAAAGAAGCTGTAGTTTTGATGGCTGATAACAGGGTCGATTCATTACCTGTTGTTGACAGTAACAATCGCTTGCTTGGTATTGTTACAGAAAGTGATATCATTCAAGTATTAAGAATTACAAATAAAATCAGCGAGTAAAAATTAAATGCAAAAAGTGGGGAATTTAGTTCCATCTGTGAAAAGCGAACCATTGATTACAAGGTTCATTGGAGATGTTGGAGAAAATAGCGGAAACACGGTACTATTTTTAGGAGGTATACACGGAAATGAAATTGCGGGTATTGACGCGCTTAAATCTGTGTTTTATCAATTGAATGAAATAAATCCTGAGTTTTCTGGAAGAGCTGTAGCTTTAGTTGGAAACCTTAGGGCTTTAAAAGAAAACAAACGTTACCTATTTCGTGATATGAATAGGATTTGGAGTAGAGATGTTCTGGACGATATGCACTATGATCGACTGGATGTTTCTTTACCTGAATATGCGGAATTAACAGAACTGTATGCGATTATCAAGGCATTAATAGATAGCACCACTGGGCAGTTTTTTGTAATTGATTTGCACACGACATCAAGTCCCACAATTCCGTTTATTGTGACAAATAAAAATGATAGGTGCGGTGAATTTACGAATTCATTTCCGATGCCGGTGATTAGCGGACTGACGGGTTTTTTGGATGGAACTCTACTATCCTATATCAACGAGCTTGGTCATGTTGGTTTAGCATATGAAGCAGGTCAGCATCTAAATCCTAAATCAGCTTTAAAACACGAAAGTTTTGTGTGGTTAACCCTCAGTAATACCGGTATTTGTCCTACTCTAGATGAAGAGTTTTTGGAAAAGCATCGCTTAATACTACAAGAGGAGTTGGTTACTAGAACCAATCACTTTAAACTAATTAGTAGGTATAAAATTAAAGACGACGAAGCTTTTGTTATGAATCCTGGATACGGAAACTTTCAGAAAATTCATGAAGGGGAGGAGCTTGCTTATAATCAAAATGGCGTGATTACGTCTCCATATGATGGGTTTATTTTCATGCCACTTTACCAGCCTCAAGGAGATGATGGATTTTTTATTATTAAACCAGACGCATAGAAATGAGAATAGGTTTTATCGTTGGTGTTGTGGTATTGATGGCAATAATGGTAGTTTCGAGAAGAATTACTGAAAATGCTAATAAGTTATTAGACTCAGAACAAAAGGCAGGTTTGGTAGATTTGTTCTCAGACTTAAGAAAGAATTCTCCAGTATTTATATTGCTATTAATTGTTGTCTTTTTTGCAAATTTATTTCTTGAATTTATCCCTAGCGAAAAAGCATTAATTGGGTATTTTATGATTTTAGTAGGTTATCAGATTTATCTGGGTCAAAGAACATATGCAGTGTTGACAGAAAATAACTATCCTAAGGAATTTATTCGTGCTCAATTAATTAGTTCTTCCTTACGAATGATAGGGATCTTTATTTTAATGGGTTTTTTCCTGTTTTATTAAATGTTCGTTTGTTATCAATGTTGAAGGCGTCAAACAAATACAGTTTTACCAAATCTACATTGACATCAGATATACCTACGAAATCTCTACAGCGAACATTTTTTCTGTGTTCCAAGCTAAAGTAATTTAATTCTGGAATCAATTCTTTCCCTTGTACGAACCCCATTCGAACGCCTTCGTACGAACGTTTTTTACCCCAGAATACCGATCCAGGCCAAAGGTAACACACGGGACCTTGACCGTAGAAATAGGGAACATTATACGACAGTTTTTCTGAAACTGTAGGAATACATTCGATAATAATTTGCCTTAAATATTGTGTCGTTTCCTTTTCGTTTGGCTGTAAACATTCGAATAATTCGTCAATGTTATTGAATTTTATTGAAGTCATGATGCTTTACAAAATAAAGTAATTCATCACATTTTTTAATGTGCCTCCACTGATGCTCAATGATAATTTGAGTTAAATTCTCTAGGTATATATACGTTGTGTCATCAGCTGGCCATTTGACTTTTATCGTTTTCTCTGGGGTTTTGGCAAGTGAATTTAGTTTTTCTACAATGCTATTTAGTGATATTAAGTATTCGTCAAAAATATTCATGTCCACATCGCTCAATGTTGGTAGCCACTGCAAAGGACTTTTACTTTTTATGACACTGTTGCGATGCACTAACTGAAGTATTGTTTTACCATGGTAATTACTTAACCATCGAAAACGAGCATACCACGGAATTTTATAGTTTTTACTTCCTGCTGTTGAGAGTTGATAAGCAATTGATTCATTGAATAGTGTAAGATGTTCTATGTTCTGACCAATAGACCACGTTTCTGCACTCAACTTACTATTAATCTGTTTGGTTCGAAGAATATAAAATTTTGCGTGTACGTAGTTTGCGACATCCTGAATTTCTGATATACACGTTCTCACATTCATCACACGACTTTCGTTTATGTGACAAATTTACTGCTATTAAGCGTATGACTAGTTATATGTAACTAACACTAGTATGCATAAAAGGACAGAAATTGTTTTCCGCCTTGTGGTGATACACCTTCAATTCGAACTTGACCTTTCATATTTTCAAGCTTTTTAACAAAAGGTTCTAGTTCATCTGCAGGGAACTTATTGATAGAGGTAAATATAAAACCTTCAGGAATGTTCATTTTACGCAGTTGACCGTTGCCAACATTTGTGACCCGAATTCCTGTGTTAATACCAAAGTGATCCATTTCATATTTGCTCAATGTTTCAAATTCAGCTTTTAACACTTCAGAAAAGAAGGATTCACGTTTTTTAAGTTCAAATGTCCCATCCATATTGACAAGGGAAATTTCTGATTTTCGTTCTTTCCCATCTCTTATATAGGTGTACTGTAACTTGTCGCCAGGTCTATGGTATGCCAAAATTTCATCGTAAGTTGCTTTGCGGTCAATAGTAGTTCCATCGATTTCAATAATGACATCACCAGGTTGAAAGGTTTTGCTTGTGTATGTATTTGTTTCACTTACCCGAGCAATAAAAACTCCGGTTTGTTGATTATCTACTTTTTTCAGAATAGCATCATTGATATCAATAACTTCTAAACCGTCGAAACCGCGTTGAATTTGACCATACTCTTTCAAGTCGTTAATAATTTTAACTACAATATTGCTTGGAATAGCAAATCCGTAACCAACATATGATCCAGTTTTACTGGCAATGGCGGTATTGATTCCAACTAATTGGCCATCTAAATTAACTAAAGCTCCTCCACTGTTTCCTGGGTTAATTGCTGCATCTGTTTGTATAAAACTTTCGATCGGAAATTGATTTTGGACTATATTAATGTTTCTGCCTTTTGCACTAACAATCCCTGCGGTAACAGTACTTGTAAGGTTAAAAGGATTTCCAACAGCAAGAACCCATTCGCCAATTTCAATTTCGTCGCTGTTGGCAATTTCAACTGCCTGCAGTCCTGTAGCTTCAATTTTCAGTAACGCTAAGTCTGATGATGCTGCAGTTCCTACTACAACTGCTTTATAGTTCTTTTTACCATTGTTTAAAACTACTTCAATTTTTTCTGCATTTTTAATAACATGATGGTTGGTAACGATATAACCATCTTCCGAAATAATCACTCCAGAACCGGTACTTGAAACCTTACCAATGCTTCCAAACGGATCCATGTCGAAAAACCAAAATGAACTTCGTCTAACAGCTTCAGATTCCGTTTTTATAAAAACAACACTTGGCGTCGTCTTTTTAGATGCTTCAACAAAACTAACACCACTCGTCGCGGCAGTTGTCGAAGAATATTTTACCGTCTGAGCCAAATCTTCATTTGTTGGTTGGACGCTTATGGTTTGGCTTGATTGAAAAAATGTTGAAAAGACATAAGCACCAACGATTGAAGAGAAGATGCTCACTAAAACGACGATTGCTATAATTTTCTTATTCATAATTTTTACTTTTTTCAATAAACATACCAAAGACCATTCTAATACTCTTTGACAGTTGCGGTCACATAAAGTACTACTTCGTGGTTCTCAGGATCATTGGTGTAAAGTGTTACCTCTTTCTGTGCTTGACCAGAAACAAAGATAGAATCGAACTTTATTTTCACTGTTTTGGATTCTCCAGGCGCTATTTCAGTTTCTTCTAAATCGATAGTCGTACAGCCACAATGCGTAATTACTCTATATATTTTGAGTGGAGTTTTACCTGAATTTTTCATAGTAAACTCCTGGGTCGAAACTGCACCTTCTTTCATTTCACCGAAGTCAAATTCAGTTTTACTAACCATTAAGCTGGGTGCATTTTTTCGTTCTTTTTTGCTTAAGACTGAGAAATCTTCACGCATAAAAAATGCCAATTTGACTGCTTTTAAAGCATAAGATTTGTCAGTTGTTTTAAAGACAATGTCATCGTTAATTAGCCCATAATTATTTACCAGATCTCCATGAACAATGATCTTAACTGATGCAGTATCTCCAGGAGGAATAACGGTTTTAGATAATTCATAGGTAACATAGTCTGGTTTCCTTAAAACACCCGTAAAACTTAATGGTAAATTGTAATCGTTCATGAAAATTACCGTTTTAGAATATGTTTTGCTAGTCAGTATGTCTCCCAGAGCTATTGTATTTTTTGATTGTCGAATATACCCAAATTGACCAGGGTAAATCTTACTCATGTCTTGAGATACTGGCTCTTTTATGATTCCTTTTATTCGAATAATTTTTGACATCATTCCAGAGTAGTTGGCAAATATTTCAATACTCTTGTCAACTTCTCCAGCAAGGTTTGAAGGATCGAACGTTGCAGTTATTACACCTTTTTGTCCTGGCTTAATAGGGTTTTCTGGCCATGAAGGCACTGTACATCCACAACTTGCTTTAACCTCACGGATTTTGAAATCTATAGAACTGTTGTTTGTAAAAATGAACGTTGCGTTTATTTTTTGTTTTCCAAAATTTACGGTACCAAAATCATAATCTTCAGATTCAAATACAATTTCTTTATCACTGATTTGTCCATAGGAAACCTTACCCAATGTGGTAATACAGATTAAAACTACTAAAAGATGCTTCATGTAAAATTATTAACGTTCGAATGTAATTAACGTTGTAGTGTAACGCTATACTTTAGACAAACATCTATGTAAAATGGTTGTATTGATTTTGAACAAATGTTTAGGCTTAATGCAACATGTTTTGAATACGACGTTTAAAAGTTTTCTGTGAAACAAATTGAAACACGTTTGGGTGTGTTATTTTTGAATCGTGCACAATGAGAATTTAGATCCTTCTTCAGAAAGAATGTCGAATACCGACAAGGATATTGAAAAAGTATTACGTCCTGCCAGTTTTGATGATTTTAGTGGTCAAGATAAAATTATGACCAATCTAAAAATCTTTGTTCAAGCAGCAGTACAAAGGGGAGAGGCGCTAGACCATGTTTTATTGCATGGCCCTCCGGGATTAGGTAAAACAACATTGAGTAACATAATTGCCAATGAGTTAAAAAGTGGAATAAAAGTTACTTCAGGACCTGTATTGGAGAAACCTGGAGACTTAGCTGGTCTGCTTACAAACTTGGAAGAAGGTGATGTTTTATTTATTGATGAAATACATAGATTAAGTCCTGTAATTGAAGAATATCTTTATTCAGCTATGGAAGACTACAGAATTGATATCATGCTTGATTCTGGACCAAATGCTAGAAGTGTACAAATTTCAATTAATCCATTTACTCTTGTTGGTGCTACCACCAGAAGTGGTTTGCTTACTTCTCCATTGCGCGCTCGATTTGGAATAACGTGTCGTTTAGAGTATTACGATTCTGAATTATTAGCTAAAATATTGAAACGGTCTGCAGAAATTTTAAATACGTCAATTGAAGATCATGCAGCTTATGAAATTGCGCGTAGGAGCCGAGGCACACCTAGAATTGCCAATTCATTATTGAGAAGAACTCGAGATTTTGCCCAAATCAAAGGAAATGGTCGTGTGGATATCGAAATAGCGAAATATGCCCTCGATGCCTTAAACGTTGATGCAACAGGCTTAGATGAAATGGACAACCGAATTCTTAGTACCATTATTGAAAAGTTTAAAGGAGGACCAGTAGGTATCAGTACAATTGCTACGGCAGTGGGAGAGGAAGCTGGTACAATTGAAGAAGTGTATGAACCGTTTTTAATTAAAGAAGGATACATCCAAAGAACTTCTAGAGGAAGAGAGGCAACGACTTTGGCTTATGAGCATCTTGGAAAAATTCCACCTCAAAAAATCAATTCGTTGTTTTGAACGAACAATCGGAAAGAACACACTTGCTTAAAACCTTAGCCCACAAACATGGCTTTTCTTCATGTGGAATTAGCAAAAGTGAATTCTTAAGTGATGAGGCCTTTAAACTTGAATCATGGCTTAAAAAAGGATACCACGGAACGATGAAGTGGATGGAAGGCCATTTTGATAAAAGGTTAGATCCCACCAAATTAGTTGAAGGCTCTAGGTCTGTCATTTCACTTACTCACAATTATTTTCCTGCTGAAAAACAAGACTCTATAGCCCCTAAAATTGCTAAATATGCATACGGAGAAGATTATCATTACGTCCTAAAAGACAAAATGAGACTTTTGTTAGAGGAGTTCAAACAAGAAGTTGGAGAGTTTAATGCTCGAGTATTTGTAGATAGTGCGCCAGTTATGGAACGTGCTTGGGCAAAAAAATCTGGACTAGGATGGGTTGGCAAACATTCGTTGCTGCTTACAAAAGAACAAGGGTCATTTTACTTTTTAGCCGAAATAATAACAGATTTACCGTTCGATTATGATCAACCAACAACTGACCATTGTGGCACCTGTACTGCATGTATCGATGCCTGCCCAACAGATGCCATCGTTGGAAATCAAGTGATAGATTCGAACAAGTGCATCTCATATCTCACCATCGAGTTACGTGATGCTATTCCAACAGAATTTAAAAATAACATGGAGGACTGGGTGTTCGGCTGTGACATTTGTCAAGACGTTTGCCCATGGAACCGTTTTTCGAAACCACATGCGGAGCAAAGATTTAAACCAAATGAGTCAATTTTGAATAATTCCTATGAAGATTGGAATGAAATTACGGAAGAAGTATTCAAAAAAGTTTTCAAAAAGTCTGCAATCAAAAGAACAAAGTTTTCAGGATTTTTACGCAATTTGCACTTCGCAAAATCAGATAGTTAATGCCCGAAAGCACCAATAATCATACGGAAGAAATAAAGTCTTCAGCCTCAGGATTGTTTCAGAGTCTTAGAAGTTTTGTTCGCGAAATTTTTAATGTTCATGGTGAAGTTGATAAAGAAGGCGCGGCTGCCACAATCAAAAAAGATATCGTATTTAAAGGTTTCAATATTTGGATACTTATCTTATCAATCTTTATATGTAGCATCGGTTTAAACCTGAATTCTACCGCTGTAATTATTGGTGCAATGTTAATTAGCCCATTAATGGGACCAATCACAGGCATTGGGTTTGCAGTTGGAACTTTTGATAGAGACCTACTTTTTCTTGCTCTAAAAAATTTGCTGGTAGCTGTTATAATTAGTTTGTTAGCTTCATTTGTATTTTTTTCATTTGCTCCAATTTCCTTTGATCATTCTGAATTAGATGGCAGAATTAGTCCTAGTGTTATGGACTTGTTCGTTGCACTATTTGGTGGATTTGCAGGAATTTTAGCTGGAACAAGAGGGTCAAAGACCAATGTTATTCCTGGAGTTGCAATTGCCACAGCATTAATGCCTCCTTTATGTACTGCGGGTTATGGTTTGGCAACTGGAGACATGGATTACTTTTTAGGGGCATCCTACTTATTTTTTATTAACTCTGTATTTATAAGTCTTTCAGCCCTTTTGGTGGTGAGATACTTGCGTTTTCCGATTGCTAGTTATGTCAATCCTAAAGTTCTTTTTCGAACTAAAACAGGAATTACCATTTTTGTGATTCTCGTTGCTGTGCCAAGTGTGTTTATCTATATCTCAGCAATGAAAGAGTCAATTTTTAAGACTGAGGCAAGGAGTTTTATTAATGAGCGAATAAATACAGATAACCATGTTGTAATTAATCCAGTCTTAAATTATGGAGACTCAATTAATAAAATAAAACTATTTGTTTACGGAGATGAGTATTCACCATCAGAAAAGGATTCATTAACACTTTTAATGAATAACTATCGGTTACAAAATACACAATTAGAAATTCATAACATGGGTACGTTTGATGCGTTTAAAAGCATCACTCAACAAAAAGATGAAATAATTGGTGAGAAACAGGTGCTGACAGATAATATGCGATTAGAAATTTTTCGAAAACATGAGATTAATACGCAACTAGAATCTAAAATAAAACACGTTACCCAAAGTTGTGAGGCACTTGATAATATTGCCGTTGAAGCAAACGTTTTATTTCCAGATTTGAATTCTTTTGATTATGCTGTAAAACCATTAGATGACAGTTTACATTCAATATCGTTGGTAGTTCTTGTGGATTGGGATAAAAAACTGCGAGGCACTAATAAACAAGATCAGCGAGAAAAAATGAATTCATGGCTTAACCTAAAATTTGAAAAACAAGACTCTATAAGAATTGTTGAAATTCAGTAATACATGACAAAACCAGTTATTTCCATATTTCTATTGTTCGTTTTGTGCTCTGTGAAGCATCATGCAAATGAAGAGTTTGGCGATACCATTGATAATGAAAAAGTTGCTTCACTTATTCTTCAACGAATGAATGAAATACGTGTAAAAAATGGCATTCCAGAATTAAAAAGAAATCATTCACTTGAAAAAGCGGCACAAGATCATGTTAACTATATTTCCAAATTAGGAACGTTATCTCATAAACAACCTTCGGCAAACAAAGCTAAGGCACGACAAAGAGTAGAGTTTTACGGTGGCAAAATGCAAGGAGTAGGGGAAAATACGGCGTACATACGTGTTCGAGACCCAGCACTTTACAAAGGGGAGAATGGGCAGATTGACACGGTTTCGATTTCGACGTATGAGCAAGCAGCTGATTACATGACGTATGCTTGGATGAATAGTCCTCACCATAAAGAGAATATTGTTTATTCTGATTATGTATTCACTGGAATAAAAGTGAAATATAGCGAGAGACATCGAAGTTTGTTTGCTGTTCAGGTTTTTGCTTTTCCGTATAAGAATGAAAACGATTAAAGTCCTTTTCGTTTTTCTTATATTGACGATAATAACCCAATTCGGGGGACTGTTATATGTGGTAAACCGATATACGGCTATCAAGTTCATTAGATTTAAAAAATATAAATGGTTCAAGCGACAAGCAAGTTTTATTACAGTTTATGCGTTGGTTAGTATATTTTTAATTCCACCCTTAGCGTTGCTCAATAATCGGAAACCACTGCCCGTTTTATCTTCTAAGGTTATTCAGCCACAAAACTGGTTTACGGTTGCGGCTAATCGTCATTATGTTACAACTGATTTGTGTGATTTGATCAATGATGTTGCTGTTAATTATAACAATCAATCGAAGAATAAAGGATTGAAATTAAATTATTTAGATGCGAACTTCCCGTTTATTGATGGTTTCCCATTGATACCTCATTTAAGTCATAACGATGGAAAGAAACTAGATCTGGCGTTTCGATATTATAAAAAGAATGATCTTGTTTCTAGGAATAAAACAATGTCACTTTTTGGGTATGGAGTTTATGTGGAACCAACTAGCGGCGAGGTAAATCAGACAACCATTTGTAAGGAAAGATCGTGGTTTTATGATGTTACTAAATATATTGGTATTCCCACTAATTCATGGTTGTCGTTTGATGAATCAGAGACAAAACGATTAATGCAGTTGCTGATTTCCTCGGAAGTATCCAAAATATTTATCGAGCCAAATTTGAAAAGTAGACTAAAATTGAACTCAGACAAAATACGCTTTCATGGCTGTCATGCAGTGAGACACGATGATCATATTCATGTACAAATTCATTAGATTTTAGCAGATTTACGGATTAGTTGTAGCGATATGCACGACGAACTTGGATTAAATTTACAATCATTTTATAATTAACTTCGTATTACATGAAAACGCTTACGATTGTCCGACATGCAAAATCAGATTGGACGTTTGACTTACCAGATCACGATAGACCACTAAATGAACGTGGGAAGTCAGATGTACCCAAAGTTGCAGCAAGACTAAAAGAGTTAAATTGTACTCCAGAGATTTGTTTTTATAGTACAGCAAAACGAGCGACAGACACTGCAAACGGACTATTGGACGTGATGAAGATTGATGCACAACGCCAAGAAAGCGATTTGCTTTATTCATTTGACGCAATGGACATAATTAATTTTTTAAAAGAAATTGATAAGTATAAAAAGCATATAATGATTGTGGGTCACAATCCCGGACTTACCGAACTGATCAATCGTTTGAGTCAAGTTAGACTCGATAATTTGCCAACATGTGGGTTTGCCCAGCTAACGTTTGATATCGCATATTGGAGCGACATCGAAAGTGTAGATGGAGAGTTAAACTTTTTAGAATATCCTAAGAAACTCAGATAATTACTACATTCTATTTGATCTTAAAAATGGTTTTTCTACCATTTAAATTTGCTTCAGCATATTGATCACATGCTTGGTTTTGATATGGATCATAATCAATTGATATTTCTTGAGAACTTTCTGATGAAGTAACTTTTACAGAACCAGAAACAAAAGTCGTTGCACAATCAAGCTCCATTTTTTTAACCAATGGCTCGATTATTTCGACATTGAATGACTTTCCCTCCCGATTGGTTCCAGTTGATTTACCTGTAACCTCATACTCGTCTCCCCAGATACCATTGCCATTGTTCGTTAATTGAAGGATTACCCGATCGCTGTTCCACGTGTATTCTATGTTTTTGGACTTTATTGTAGCGTCAGAAACAACTACTTTGATGCCATTTGAACCAGCAAGACTGATAGCAGTTTTACCGACCAATTGAACCATATCAACACCGTTGCCACTGTAGAACGAATCTTCCTCAGTACTGACCACCGTGGCTCGAAATTCTGCAGACCGTATAGATTGGTTTACTTGAATTCGCATTTTTCCAGCGCGATATCTACCATCTTGACAAAGAGTACCTTTGGGTTCTGATTCTCCTTGACTTCCAAAATCAACTATAACATCAACACCATCTCCGTCATCGAAGGTAGAATCTAAAAATATAATTGTGGTGTTGCTTGGGATAATGGTTGTTTCTGATTTTTGAAACTTTTTATCTGTTGCGATTATGTCATATGCAGCATCAAACGTTGCAAAGAAATGTGTCTCTGCCTGAGCATTCTCTTCAGCAGAATATATATTCTCTTTTACTTCTGGAAGTTGTTCGTTGCAGTTTGTAAGAATAAGAAGTAGTGAAGTAGTTAAAACTAAAAGTAGTTTTTTCATTCAGTTGGAGATTTCTCTAATTGTTGTGCAAATATAACGGGAATAGTTCCTCAAAATTTTCACAGATTTGTAAATTGCTAATCATTATAATGTATTGAGCCTTTTTAACGACTATACCAGCCTGTATGTTCAGGTTTTACTGCCTCTCGCACTTCCGCAGGAGTATACGTACCGTATCCCTCAAGAGTTTAACGAAGAGGTAGCTATTGGCAAACGAGTGGTTGTTCAGTTTGGCAAGAAAAAAATATACGCTGCGCTGATAGTCGGGATAGATGAGAAGCCTCCAGAAAAATACCAGGCAAAGTACGTTTTATCGGTGTTAGACGACTTGCCAGTAGTTTCTGAAAAGCAACTAGAGTTTTGGGCTTGGATCTCAAGATATTATATGTGTACTTGGGGAGAAGTTATGAACGCCGCCTTGCCTAGTGCAATGAAGTTGCAAAGTGAAACATTAATCGAATTAAACCTTGACACCAACATCGATGAAATAGAACTCGATGCTAGCGAAATACCTATTGTAGAGCATCTGAAAATATCTGGTAGTTTAACCTTAGATCAGGTTGCAGATGTGCTTAAGTCGAAATCTAGTTTCAAACAAGTTCATTCGCTATATGAAAAGGAAGTTATTCATATTAAGGAAGAGCTTCATGAGCGCTATAAACCTAAACTTAGAAGTTTTATTGGTTTAACGGAAGCGTATCAATCAGATAACCAACTTGAATCTTTATTCAAAAAACTCGAAAAGGGTAAAACACAACAGCTAAATGTAGTAATGCGCTTGGTGTCTGAAATAAAACAAGTTGAAGAAGGTGTCGATAAATTGGAATTTATTTCAAGAAATAAGTTAAGTCCATCTTCTGTAAGAACACTAATTAAAAACGGTGTTATTGAAGAATATAAAGTAGCTGTCGATCGTGTTGTTTATGAAGGAGATGAGGTTCACAAGGAAAACCAACTGACGCCAGAACAGCAAAGTGTTTATGAGCAAATAAGTAAATGGTTTACGTCAAAAGAAGTTGTGCTGTTAAACGGTGTTACCTCAAGTGGAAAAACACATGTTTACATTCAATTAATCGAAGACTGTTTAAAAAAAGAGCAACAAGTTCTTTATTTACTCCCTGAAATTTCCCTAACAACTCAATTAATAAAACGAATACAAACATACTTTGGAGATCAGGTTTTGGTCAGTCATAGTAAGTTTAACAACAACGAACGATTAGAAATTTGGCAAAAATTTAACAACAATCAGGCACAGATACTTCTGGCTCCTCGCTCCGGTATATTTGCGCCATTTAAACGTTTAGGGCTAATCATCGTTGATGAAGAACATGAGAATACCTATAAGCAATCAGAACCAAATCCAAGATATCAAGCTAGAGATTGCTCGATAATATTAGGTCAAATTACAGGAGCCAAAGTTTTGCTTGGTAGTGCTACACCATCCGTAGAAAGCATGCATAATGCTAAAAGAGAAAAGTATGGATTTGTAGAACTTTCAAATAGATTTAGCAATGTAACTCCTCCACAATTTACAATCGTGGATATGCGTGACGAGAAGAAGAAAAAAAAGAATAAGGGCCTTTTTAGCAGTGTGCTTCTCGAAAAAATTATCGCAGCAGTCAATAATAAAGAACAAGTAATATTATTTCTGAACAGAAAGGGTTACGTCCCAATAACTGAATGTAATGAGTGCTCATGGTCTCCTAGATGCATTAATTGTGATATAACCTTAACATATTATAGAAAAGAGAATAAGCTGAGATGTCATTTTTGTGGTTACAAAGTACCTCCAGTTTCTCAATGTCCTGCATGTGGAAATGTTGCCATGAAAATGTTGGGGTATGGTACAGAGAGAATAGAATCAGAGCTTGGACTTTTGTATCCAGATTTACGAATTCAGCGATTAGACTACGAAACAACTAGAACAAAATCTGCGTTTGAAAATATAATTACCGGGTTTGAAAAAAGAGAAATTGACGTATTAATCGGAACGCAGATGCTGACAAAAGGGCTAGATTTTGAAAACCTTTCGTTAGTTGGTATTTTAGATGCTGACCATGCTCTTAATTTTCCTGACTTCAGAGCGTTTGAGCGCAGTTTTCAGCTGTTTACACAAGTAGGTGGTCGGGCAGGTCGGCGTAACAAACAAGGTGAAGTGATAATTCAAGCGAATCAACCAGAACACTCGATTATTCAACAAGTAACTGAGGCTGATTATGCTGGATTTTATGAAAAGGAAATAGCGGATCGAGAAAAGTTCAACTATCCACCGTTTGGCCGGTTAATTAAGATTACGGTTAAGCATAAAGATTACCTTCACTGTGAAAAAGCCAGCGATATGTTAGCACATCTGTTAAGGCCTCAACTAGGTGTTATGATGTTGGGACCGGAAGAACCATATGTCACCAAAATTCGAGGGCTGTTCATCCGCCAAATTCTAATAAAAATTGTTCCTCCAATGCCTTTGCGTGGAGTAAAAAAATACTTAGCTGAAAAACTAACAATATTTAAGATCAATAAAGACTATAAACAAACTCGGGTAATTGTTGATGTCGACCCATAAAAGTTTTGTGCATTATCACGAAAATTCGATTTAAATAAAAACTGATGTCTCTTCTTCATAGTGTAATATTGTAGAAGAATGAATAAGTATTTCCGCGATAAAGAGACTTTAGAAATTGTTATAATAATTATTGTCATTATTGTCTTGACGGTAATTTTTACGCGAGTAGTCAGTTGGTTAATTCAACGATCTTATGTAGCTGCATCCAAAAAACTTAAAGTAGATGCTACACGCTATCGTTTCTTGAAGCATGCAACGACAATGGTTATTTGGCTAATGTCATTGGGTGCGATTGTTTCGTTCATACCCGCTCTTCGAGCAATGGCAGTTACACTTTTTGCCGGCGCTGGTATACTTGTGGCACTTATGGGGTTTGCTGCACAACAGGCGTTTTCCAATATCGTTAGTGGAATTTTTATCGTTATATTTCGTCCGTTTCGAGTAGGAGATAAAATTACGGTAGGTTCTCTACAGTCTGGTATCGTGGAAGATATTACCCTTCGCCACACTGTGATAATCAATTTTGAAAACAAACGAATTATTATTCCCAATTCAGTAATAAGTACAGATGTAATTATAAATGACAGCATAGGAGATGCAAAGATTTGTAGATGGGTTGAAGTTGGGATTAGTTACGATAGCAACATTGCCATGGCAATTGAAATAATTCAGGAGATTGCAATGAACCATCCTTTTTCTATTGACAATCGATCACCTGAACAAATTGCTAATGGTGATCCAATCGTTGAGGTTCGTGTTACTCAGTTGGGTGAATATAGCATCAACTTGAAAGCGTATGTGTGGACGGACGATCCGATGCTCGCACACCAAATGCATTGCGACATTAATCATTCATTAAAGCTCAAATTTGACGAAAAAGGCATTGAAATACCTTTTCCTTATCGCACCATAGTTTACAAAAACGATCTACCTCCCAATACACCAACAAAACAGTAATGGGTAAAAGTTCTAAAAAGCAATCATCTAAAGCTGGTTTGCCTCCAGGTACCTTGGTTCATGTTGGTAAAAAAAGGAGCACGCAAGTCAAGATAAACGTCATTGATTACAATGCTGAGGTGTATGAAGTCTCAGAGTCAGTACCTGTTCAAGAGTTAAGTTCCTTCCAAAACGCAGATACCATTACGTGGATTGATATTAATGGATTGCATGATTTAGAAATAATTAAAAGTATTGGGGAGCAATTTGAACTTCATGGTTTGTTACTTGAAGATGTTGTCAACACAACACATCGACCTAAAGTTGAAGAATATGACGATCATATTTATTTAACGCTTAAAATGTTGGGAATTGGAGCTTCACGAAAATCAATTATTTCAGAACAGGTTAGTTTTATTCTTGGCGACAATTGGTTAATCTCTTTTCAGGAAAGAGAAGGAGATGTGTTGGAGTCGGTTCGCTCAAGACTATCGGAAAATAAGGGAATAATACGAAAGCAAGGGGCAGATTATTTACTCTACAGCTTAATTGATACGATAGTCGATAATTACTTTTTTGTATCAGAATACTTCAGTGATTCAATCGAAAAACTAGAAGAAAAAGTGCTTATTGAAACCAATACACTGATTTTACAAGAAATTCAACAACAAAAGAAACTACTTCTAAATTTTCGTAAATCGATAACGCCACTTCGGGAGGCAATTTCTTCCATTCAAAAGGAAGAGTCAGTTCTGGTTAAAAGTTCTACTACGAGATACCTCCGTGATGTTTACGAACATTTACTACAACTCACTGAAATTATCGAATCACACAGAGATCTTATTGCAAGTGTTATGGATTTGTATCTGTCTGGGGAAAGTAACAAGATGAATAAAACGATGCAGGTTTTAACCATTATTGCAACGATATTTATTCCATTAACTTTTGTAGCCGGAATCTATGGTATGAATTTCGATGAGATGCCGGAACTACACTGGAAATATGGTTATCAAGCAGTTTGGGGGTTGATGGGTGTGATATTTATTCTGATGCTTATTTTCTTCCGCAGAAAAAAATGGCTTTAGACAGAAATGTTAAGGCACTTTGACTATGAATGGCACTGTCACAAAATCATCTTCTAATTGGATCTGAGCAAAATAGACACCAGATGCTTGTATACTCGTTTCAATCATGTTTGATGATGGTGAAGAAACTGTAAAGACTTCTCGTCCATGTATATCAACAATTCTTAGAGTCGTAATCTTAGATAAGTCCGATGTTATTTTGAAACTACCAATGTTAGGGTTCGGGTATAGATGAATGCTTGTTGCATCTACTACTTTATTTAACGATAGATTGGAACCATCAACTTTTTCTGTTTGGCTACAACTACAACCATACTTGTCGACAATGGTTAATTGAACGTTATAACTAGCATCATTGTCAAAGGTATGTTCTGGAGTTTTAAGCTGTGAGGAATTATCACTATCAAAATTCCATAAATACTCTTTGTATTCTGAGCTGTCAGGTACAAATAGTACCGAGCGAGTTGGCCATGAATAAGACCATGTAAAACCACAGTGAGGCAAGGAGTTTATGGTTACTGGTTTGTTTTTAGAACTTTTACACCCGTCACTGTTCTCAACTTCTAGCTGAACGAAATAAGTTTCAGTTGTGGTGGAAGTATATTGGTGTGAGGGGCTTTTTTCATTTGAGGTAGTGCCATCAGCGAAATTCCAGTTATACGTACTTAAGGTGTCTGCGTAATTGGTATTATTGATAAATGAAGTAGGAGACCCAACACACGTACCGTCATAGTCAAATATGATCTCTGGGGCAGGAAGTATGTCTAGTTCTTTGCTAAAAGTACTTTGACAATGACTGCTGAATGCACTTAAGGTAACTTCAGTTTTTCCATGTGTATCAAAGGTTTTGAAAGCGTCTTTTTCGTTTATTGTTGTTCCATCTTCAAACGTCCATTGAAAGAATAAATCACTTCCAACAGTTGTATTGTTAAATGCCAACTCCGCATTTTGACATGCGATTGAATCGCTAAAATATACTTGAATTGTTTCGATTGGGATGGTTTTAAATGCTTTTACCTTACACTGATTGTCGTCTCGAACCTCTAAACCCACGATTAAGGAATCTTGACTTGTAATTACATAAGTTACAGTATCCTTGTTGAACGGTTCATAAAATCCAAAATCCCATTTGAACCAAGTAACTTTTGCATTATGTGATGTTGTATTAATTAAGGTGATTGTGTCCTTATAACATGCTTTGTTGTAGTCAAAAGTAGGGTTCGGAAGAGCATTGACTGTGATTGTATCTTTAACAGTTGAAACACATTTTGTAGCAGTATCCGTTACTGTTAATCGGACTTCAATATCCTCCAGATTGGTTTGCTCTTCGTTAGGTTCATAGTCCACTGACGTTTGTTTGTCACCACTGTTCAGTCCAGTAAATGTCCAAATGAATCGAACACCTCTTGTTGTATCGGTTAGGTTTCTTAACGGTATCGGCTCATCTTTACAAACAGATTTAGCACTAAACTGTGCCATTGCAACTTCAACAGGAGTAACAAATTCCTTTAATTTAGATGAACATCCTGTTTTATAATAAGATTCCAACTCAATACTAAAGAAGTATGACTTGTCTTTCAGAGACAAGGTAAAGTCTCGGCTGGTTGCTTCAATGTCATATGGTTCCACTCTCCATTTGTGCAGTAATTGTTGTTTTTTATCTAAATCGATTGTTGTATTTGTTGCAACTAGAGAATCTTCGAATCCTTTACAAAATTCAAGTCTATTTAAGTCGAAAGATGCTTCTGGTTGGGGATTAATTCGGTATTTCAGCGTATCATAAAATACCTGATCACAAACATTGGTTAAGAGAAGTACGGTGTATTGGTCGTATTCGGTAAACTTCATTTTAACCGAATGTGTGTTTGCAGTGTCAATGCCACCAATATCCCACCTGACAATACGACTAGGATCACCTTTCGACTCAAAAAATTGGTCTGCGGGCAAACTTGTACATCGAAGTTTCGGTGCAATTATTCCGTGTTCTAAGTTGATTAAATTAACTGATGTGTCAACTATTCCCACAGCTTCCCATGCGTCCCAAGTTTCTTGCAACTCATGTCCACAACTACCGTATAAGTCTTTAGCTGCTTTGAGTGTGTAGGTGGCCATGTCTTTAAACTTAGTATTAGGTGTTACGTAGTAAAACATTGCCCGATACATAACCTGTATTGCAGAGTCACGTCCCAGCCCGTTTATCGAATACTGCACGTTATTGTCGTTGGTGCCAGTATCTCCAGCAACCATTAAATAGAACCAATAGTTTAGTACTCCGCCATTTCCATGGCAACCGCTTCCCCAAAAAGTTCCTTTATATGTGTCAGGATGATTAAATGCTTTTGGGTTGCTCATGTTTCGAATCCCGCTTGATGATACCCAAACTTGCTCTCCTAATAACCAATTTGATTTTGCACTGTCTTCAAAAAATTCTATTGCAGCCCCGGTTATGTCCGCGAATGATTCATGTAGCATACACGCTTCTCCGGAATATACAAGACCAGCGTTTTCGTCTGCAATACCATGACCAAACTCATGGCCAACAACATCTAATGAAGCGCACGGTAATACATTACCAGATTTCGCCACCAAAAAAGTAGCATAATTGTCAGCTAAATTCCAAAATGCATTGGCACCGCCAGAATAATTGAGCACACTAGAAATGGAATCTGCATTGTTTGCATAACTATTCCAGTTAAACATTGAGTCCATGAACTCGTAGACTTTCTCAGCACCATAATGAACATCTCCCGCTATCTCTTTCCCAGAAGTGGTCCAGTAATTATCAGCATCAGTTACATAATTGCCAAGACTTGTTTCATAGGTGTTAATTGGCCTTGCATTCTCTTTCATTCTAAATGAATTAGTTCCAACAAAGTCAGTCGTTATAGTTTGAGTTCCTCGATAATAAGTTCTTGCTTTTCCAACAGAATCAGAATGAATCAGTTGAGGCTCTATGCGGATGATATTAGCTTTTGTAGCATCAATATAAAATAAATCTTCTTTTGCTGGATTGACGGATTTCAAAAAGTATTGGTAACCTAGTTCAATCGAATTACCATCCATACTCGGACAATAAATTAATGATTTTTCAAAGTGCGTTGAATCAATCTTAAATTCTTTGGGAAACGGATACTTGCCTGGTTTAATTTCTGATAATATTTCTTCATACGAGAGAACGTCTTGTGATTTTCGCTGCGTGATGTATAACTCACCATTAAATGATTCAACCACGTTTTCTTTTAGATGCAGTATCAAGACACCGTGTTGTACTTTGATGGTATCAATAAACTGCTGATAGCGAATATGTGTAAACCCTATATCATCTGAAGAGCGCTTTATTTCCTGGAAGGTTACATTGCTGGACAAATACTGACGAGTGTAGGTTGAGATAAACTCAGTTTCATTAAAATGAGTTGTTGGTTCTAACTCACCATACCATGGAATTTGATAGGTCGGATGAAATGTTGAGGATGTGAAGGTTAGTTGCTTAGTCTGTGCATTTGTTGTTGGAAGATGTAGCCCCAAACACACAAATACAGCAAGAAAAAGCGTTGATGCCTTCATATCCGAAAGTTAACAAAATATTTGGAATAGTAATGTCAGATTCCCATCAAGTAGCTGACGTTGGGAGGTTTTACCTACGATCAAAAGGTTTTACCAAAATAACTTCCTCTCTGTCTACCCGCACCTGACCTGGTAGAGCTCCTTTAAACTTTCGAACATATTTTGGTTCAGTGTAAATTACAGCCGCAAGCGTGTCGTGTTGGTTTTTTGAAAACTTTGCCGCTAAAGATGCAGCATATTCTAGTACATCTTCTGGAATTTTTTCTCCTGATGGATTCTTTAACAATACATGGCTGCCTGCCACTCCTCGGGCATGAAACCAGATATCTGTTTTATGTGTTTTCTTCAGTAAATCGTCGTTGTTTTTTGCACTTTTTCCAACCCATATGTCGTAACCCTTGTACTCAAACTCACGATATGGGAGCTGTTTGGCAGCAGTAGTCGCAACTTCTTCTTTGTTTATTGATTTGTCAAGTTTTTGAATATCTCGATACGATTGAGCGTTCATTACAAAGTCTATTTGATTTTCGAGCGCTTCTATAGAATTTAATACCGCCTTTATTAATTTTTCAGTATGCGCAACCTCCACATGAATATTTTTAGATTTCTGATAATAACGTTCTGCATTTTTTTGTGGGCTTAGGTTTTCTTTTAATGTGATTTCAATATCTTGATTTGAATAAAAGTTAAATAAAGTGACAGAAGTTGACTTATCTGGTATGTTGTACAGATTAGCCATTATGATATCTCCAATTTCTTTTAAATTTTGACCTTGAGTCAATTTGGTATAATGCGATTTAAGTTTCTTTAAACGGTTATTTTGCTTTTTTAACTCTTTTCTAAATCCAACCAATAGTTTAGACTGCAACGTCTCAAATCGGTCATTTGCCATATAAAGCTTTGCAAAATCATGGAATGCCGTGCCAATGTTAGCATAGGTCTCCAGTATATCTTGCTCGGCAAAAACTGTAAGCTTTGGCAATTCATTATCTCGTTTTACTATGTGTAACTTTTGCGTTTGAAAACTGTTAATGTAGGTAGACCAAACAACTCCTTGGTTTGAACTTTCAAAAAAGTTCTTTGAGGCTAATTCGTCAATAATCTCTTTAGTGATGAAAGGGTTTTGTTTTTGAAAGTCGTCAGAAGACCTTGAAAAAATAATATCTCGTGGTAACCTTTCAATTTGTGTTGGAGGTTGAACCGTTTTAAAATGTTCCAAAACGAAGTTATCTTTTGAAAAAAGAATACCACTTCTTCGACCAAAACATTGAATATCTAAGGAGTAATTACTAAATGATAGTTGTATTCCTCGATCGTTTACATACCCTCGAACATCGGTAACCTCTTTACCAACAACACTCTTGAACTGTGGAAGTACATTCTTTTTAGGAAAATTACTCGCGTCAGGAAGCAGGAAAAATGAGTGTTGCTTATAAAACTTTATACTTAGGTATACGTCGTTTGAAAATAATAAGTGAATATCTGTTAGTGATGTACTCACACATTCGCACAACGAACTACCTTTAATATGATCTCTAAGGAAGTCACCGTATCTTTTAAGTATAAATGCATTGTTATGCATTAATAATCTCCGAATACATCGGTAAGAGCTTCATGACCACTTTCCGTTATTAATATGGTATGTTCATATTGTGCCGAGAGCCCGCCATCAATAGTACGAGCCGTCCAACCATCTTCTTTGTCGACTTTACAGCGTGCTTTTCCAGTGTTAATCATTGGCTCAATAGTGAAGATCATTCCAGGACGCATTCGCTTCCCCGTATTTTTAGAAGCTATATGACTAACTTCAGGGTCTTCATGAAATTGTAAACCTACACCATGACCACAAAATTCATATACAACACTGTACCCATGATTGTGTGCATATTCTGATATTTCATAGCCAATATTGCCAAAACGATTTCCAGGATAACACTCTCTTAGTCCGATTTTTAAACATTCATTGGTTACTTCCATCAAAGTCTTAGCTTCTTCTGAAACTTTACCAACTTCATACATTCTACACGTATCTCCAAAATATCCATCCAATATAGTTGTAACGTCTATGTTTAGTATGTCGCCATCCTTTAATGTGTAAGAATTCGGAACTCCATGGCAAATAACATCGTTTACCGATGTGCATATATGACCAGAAAAAGGTGGTGCACCGTGACCTTTATACCCAATCGTTGCAGACGTCGCTTCATGTTGCTTGATAAATTCGGCAGCAATGGTGTCTAGCTCTTTAGTGGTTATTCCCGGTTTTACATATTGCTCTAAGTGCTTCAAACATTTTGATGCCAAATGCGAACTTTTGCGAATTCCTTCAATCTGAGCAGGTGTTTTTATTTTGATTGCCATATACGGGGCAAATTTAAACTATATATCTAGGATAGATAGGTTGTATTGCAATGTAATGTTGTCCCAATATTAGAGAAAAATCTCATGGAGGGAGAGTGTTCAACCTATGTTTTATCAACCTCCGTTTATAAATAACTGATATTTAGTGGTTTAAAGTTAAAAAGATTTGTGGCACGTTTTTGAATTATTAGATAACAAGTTCGCATGTTATGAAAATTATTACTACTACTACTTTAACAGTATTATTACTGTCTTTAAATTCGTTTGCCCAATCTACAAGAGTTGTACGACCAGGCAGCTACAATGTACCAATCACGGAGGTACAATTCACTCACAACGGTTCAACAATCACACAGACTTCAGAAGCATCTGGTACGCTGGTTAATACCAACAAAGCAGTTGATTTAAACTATGTTAAAATTGATGATGATGGAACTATCAAAACATTAAGTAACTTTAACTCATTGGGTGCTGCAATCGTTAACAACAACTTTAGTGGTTCAGTAAGTGGAGTTGGTGTTTATAATGAAGGTTCTACAGTAAAGGCCGATAACCAATCGAGCTGGGAAGCAGCTATGGTTGAGTCAGGATCGAATGGCAATGTTTTAAACTACCTTTATTATGATGGAGCGCGTAACGTGCCATCAGGTTCAGATTTTGATATGATTTGGACAAAAGGTTGGGAAAGCACTGATTTTTTGCTAGTGGCTGAGAGAAACGGTAATACATGTTTTGCTCTTACACCGCTTGATTCTAACGGAGATGTTATCTCGGCTGCATACAAATTGCAATTTGGAAAATGTAACGGGTCAGTTCGTTCAGAATATGACTGGAACATAGGGTATGCACCAACAAATATCACAAATCAGCCTATGGTTTTTACAGTGATTCGTGTTAGTGAATTTAATACAAGTAATATAATCTTTGGGTTTAGAATAGATAACACAGGTGATGCTGATCCAAAATTCTTTGGTTTATCTGATGTAACGTTTGAAGACAACCCGAATAACCCAATGATGGGCGGAGTTTCTGGAACATTATTTAATGATGCTGATGGATTAGTTGACAATACTGTAGACGGAATAGGACTTGAAAGTCCAGATGGTAACTTCATGTTCGCTCATTTAGTAAACTCTTCTAATGTTGTTGTTGCTATCACTGAAATAGGGGCAGATGGACACTATGAATTTTTAAACTTAGAATCTGACGCATACGATGTTGTTTTAAGCACAACTGAAGGAACCGTTGGTCAATCAGCTCCAACAGTTACGGTTCCAACGAACTGGGCATTTACAGGAGAGAATTTAGGAACAGGATCTGGATCAGATGGTACTACCAACGGAATTCTTCTTAACATTACTGTAAATGGCACGTTTGTAGAGAATGCAAACTTTGGAATTGAAAAACGACCTGATTCAGAAAGTAAAAGCAAGTTAATTGATATGCCAGTATTTCAATCTACAGTGGCTTTGTCTAGTGCTAATGCTTACCCACAATTGGCTGGAACAGACAATGAAGATGGTGTTCAAGGTTCAGGTAACAATTTAGTTGTAACTGATACAGCTGGAATGAATGGCAACAAGTTGTTCTACAACGGAGTGATTGTAGTTCCAAATCAAACGATAAACAACTTTGATCCTACGTTACTTGAGGTGAAATATGACGGATTAAATTCATCCAACTTTGCCTTCAGTTATTTCTTTAAAGATGCTGCAGGTTTAGACGATTTGACTCCAGCTACGTACAACATTAATTGGACAGGAGCATTGCCAGTGGAATGGTTAGGGTTTGGTGCTCAGTTCATCGCCTCAGAGTCAATGGTAAAAGTAAAATGGGCAACAGCACAAGAGTTAAACAACAGCCACTTCGTTGTTTTAAGATCTGATAACGGTATTGATTTCGAAGAAATTACAACGGAGAATGGTCAAGGTGATTATGTTGGAATAACTCGTTATGAAATCAATGATTACACAATTGTAGAAGGTAATACTTACTACTATAAGGTTAAGCAAGTTGATTTCGACGGGAAGTCAAGCGAAACAAACACCGTTGCTGTTGACTTGAGCGACAATGCGAAGAAAATATCAATGTACCCAAATCCTTTTGCAGGTAATGTTGAAATAAACATAAACACTCCTGGTTTTGAAAGAGTGACTGTACAAGATATGACAGGCCGCGTTTTTGTAAATGAAACGGGTTCAAACCAAACAAATTCGTTGATCAACATTGAAACAATCGATTGGCCAACAGGTATATACTTTTTCACTGTGTCTTCAGGAGGAAGCACTACCACACAGAAATTAATAAAGAGTAAATAAGTAGTATTATTTAGTAATAATAAGTAGAAATCGAGAAGTAAGGATCTCAATTTTTATAAGTAGTTGAAAGCACGACGGGATGTCGTGCTTTCGTGTTATATGCCTTTTTCTAATTCCTTATCTAAAGCGTCAAACCATGTTCATCACTCGTTTTTTGAGCAATTTCGTACCCAGCATCTGCATGACGAATAACACCCATTGCTGGGTCGTTGTGTAATACTCTACCAATTCTTTCATGTGCATCATCTGTACCGTCAGCAACGATAACCATTCCTGCGTGTAAGCTATAACCCATTCCAACACCGCCACCATGATGGAAGCTGACCCAACTTGCTCCACCTGCAGTATTAATTAGCGCATTTAAGATTGGCCAGTCTCCAACCGCGTCACTTCCATCTTTCATCGCTTCAGTTTCTCTATTTGGTGATGCAACCGAACCAGTATCTAAGTGATCACGACCAATAACTATTGGAGCAGAGACTTCGCCATTTTTAACCATTTCGTTAAAAGCTAAGGCTGCTTTTTCTCGTTCTCCCATTTTTAACCAACAAATTCTAGATGGTAATCCTTGGAATGCAATTCGTTCTTTAGCCATTTTTAACCATCTCAACAATCCTTTGTTTTTAGGAAACAATTCCTTTAGTTTCTCGTCTAATTTAAAAATATCTTCTTCATTACCGCTTAATGCAACAAATCTGAATGGTCCGGATCCTTCACAAAACAATGGTCTAATGTAGGCAGGAACAAAACCTGGAAAGTCGAAAGCATTTTCAACCCCGTGTGCGAAAGCTTGTCCTCTTAAATTGTTTCCATAATCAAAAGTGATAGCTCCTCTTTTTTGAAGTTCTAACATAAGCTTCACATGATGACACATGGTTGCGATTGACTTTTCGCAGTATTGTTTTGGGCTAGCCTCGCGTAGAGCGTTTGCTTCTTCAACAGTCATATTTTCTGGAAAGTACCCAACTAATTCGTCATGGGCTGATGTCTGATCTGTCAGCGTATCAGGGGTTATATTTCGATCTACTAAACGTTGTAATAAGTCAATAGCATTACAAACTACTCCAATAGAAATTGCTTCACCATTTTTGGCCGCTTCAACAGACCAATCAATTGCTTCGTCAATGTCATGGGTCATTTTGTCTAAGTATTTCGTTTCCAAACGCTTTTGAACACGCCATTCTTCAATCTCTGCTGCTAAACAAACCCCTTCATTCATGGCTATTGCGAGTGGTTGAGCGCCACCCATTCCACCTAAACCTGCTGTTACATTTAGCTTACCTTTAAGTGTGCCGTTGTAATGTTTGTTTGCAAGAGACAAGTACGTTTCATAAGTTCCTTGTACAATTCCTTGAGAACCAATGTAAATCCAACTTCCTGCAGTCATTTGGCCATACATCATTAGGCCTTTTTTCTCTAACTCATTGAAATGATCCCAATTTGCCCAGTTTCCAACTAAGTTCGAATTGGCAATTAATACACGTGGTGCATTTTTATGAGAACGCAATACACCAACTGGCTTTCCAGACTGAACTAATAAGGTTTCATCTTCTTCAAGCGTCTTAAGGGCGTTTAATATTCCGTCAAAACTTTCCCAGTTACGTGCGGCTTTTCCACGACCACCATATACAATTAAATCTTCTGGGCGTTCAGCGACTTCTGGATCTAAGTTATTTTGGATCATTCGATAGGCAGCTTCTTGAACCCAACCTTTACAGTTTAATGTGTTACCTCTAGGCGAACGAACGACTCTACTTTTTGATGTTGTCATAACAATTATAAATGGTGAACAAAATTAAGAAATACAACAGCACGACTAAAGGATTGTTTAAATTGAATTGAGAAATGGGAATAACTATGCTATGAGGTACATTTTTTCAGAGCATGTGTTGTACTAGTTGCTGCTAATTCTATACAATTTTCGCTTGTTTTCTAATGTTATCTGTACCAAACTTTTTTGGTTCGGAAATACGATTTGAGAAATCCTTCCATCTTCTGCGTTCTTCAAATCTAGCAATGGGATATAGTCTAATTCGCCTGTATCTTCATCAACGATAATCTGACACAACTGTTTTGAATCATCCTCAAAACTGAATTTTTCTGATATCTCATTGAGTGATGATCCACTCTGGGTTGCAAAAACATGTATTTTTCCGTCGATTGTTAATATCATATAGTTCGAGAATTCGGAATCTGTTTTTATGGTAGTTGCCCATTGCAGTTCTCCATCAATATAATTCATTAATATTACATCACATGCATCTGTCGGGTTTGCCTGACCTACACTTTCATATCTCCTTTGAACAGCGACCAAATCACCGTTTGGTGAAGATTCTGCCCTTACTGCAAAAAACGATTGATAATAAAAAAGGCCCCAGAAGCTATACGAGATTCCATAAGGTTCGGCATGGGAAAACGCTGTACTAAAGGTAGGAGTAGAATAGTCTAATGGATAATGTAATTCTTCTTTACTCAGCTCCAAATATTCCGTTTCTTTTACTGGTTTGTCTAACGGGTATTCAACCATGTCATCCAAAGATTTATGGAAACTATAGTATTTTTCATGCTCAAATGAATATACAATGCCTTGACAAGCTAAGGAGCCGTCAGGCATACTTACCAAACTGGCTTCCTTCATACGTGCATTTTTATACCGCACCTGATACTGTGTTTGAATACCCTCTTTTGTTATTTTTACTACACGAAAACGATTGCTATCATATACTCTTTTTGATTTGCTTTTTGCCCCGTACGTCCTTATAAAGAAATACGCATTTTCTTCGTCTATAGTTATTTTGTGTAATTTATGTGTTCCTTTCTCTGTATCAAGTTCGTACTGGTAGTTTCTGATTAATTGTAAGTCCGAATTAACTACTTTTATTTGGCTGATGTCAGGATGTTTTTTGACTAAGAAATTATTGAAAATAACACCAATATTAGCCCCGTCGGATGTCATAGCAAATCGAAATTGCGTTTTTCTGTAATATTCGTTCTCAATAACAGGCACGTAAGTTTGTATGGGGGATAAGTCTTCCGCCTTGTAAGAGGAAACAAATAAAGTTGACGCTACTGATTTTTTTTGCGGCAATTTCGCATGGAAAATGAGCACCCTGTCTTTGAGCCTTGTTATATAGTATATGTATTGATTACTATCAATTTGAAAGTCAGCGACAGTCAAGTTCGACTTTATTTCCATGTTTGAATTGTATGTAGCAAAAACCATAGAATTCGAAATACCAGGATTATAATTCCAAACTAATCCAAGGATTAATGAGTCCATCACAGGTACTGGAGCAAACATAAATGAGCCTTGGTTAAGCGCATCAATCTCAGTTAACGTGATGTCTTCTGTGTCTAACTGCTGCGCTTTAGAAACGTTGCAAACACTTAGCAGCGATACGATAAAAAGTGTGATATGTAGATGTTTCATGATGTTTGAGTAAAAATTTGTCTCGACGAAAATAGAAAATTCGCTAAGGAGTTAGTTTAATTTTTTGTAACAATGAATGAATAAAAGGTGTGATGTTAGGTCAAAATTGTGCAGTTAACTACCTAACTGGTTGCAAGATAAAGATGCTAATTTAACGCATTTTTAGTCTGGTATAAAACGGTAGTAATAAATTGTTAACCAAAATCATTGTAACCTCTAACGCAACTCAATCCAAAGAGAAGTATTTCTCTGATTCCTCAAATCAAGCTCTAATCTAAAAAATGGCCTCCTAATTTCAAAAGTGAAATGGAATGGGGATTTCAGGGTTGAGAATTGGAACTACAAATACAGCATTATTAACGGAGTAAAAGAGACTGCTGTGTATGTACACAGCGAGTTTAGATTCAATATTGTTGAAAAATGATTCTTTAAGTAGCGAAAGCGAGTTTAGAAAACGGTTGTACTATTATTGCCGCATATGGACCTATTCAACACAACCAAAAAATTATTGCCCTATGATGGAGATGTCCTGTACCATGGTCCGATACTTCCAGTAGATAAAGCGCAACATTATTTCGCGAAGCTCCTTGACTATATAGAATGGTCACACGATCAATCTCGAATGTTTGGCAAAGTAATTATCACAAAACGAAAAGTGGCTTGGTACGGAGATCGCCCGTTTTCATACACGTATTCCAATACAACTAAATCTGCACTGCCATGGACCAGTGAACTACTCGATTTAAAGTCGTTAGTTGAAGAGAAAACTAATGAAACATATAATTCATGTCTACTCAACCTTTATCACTCAGGCGAAGAAGGAATGGCCTATCACAGTGACGGCGAAAAAGATTTAAAAAAGAATGGAACCATTGCCTCTTTGAGTTTAGGTGCTGAACGTTTGTTTTCTTTTAAACACAACTCAACTAAAGAAAGGGTATCTATTGTATTGGAAAGAGGCAGTTTGTTAGTTATGAAAGGAGAAACCCAAAAGTATTGGAAGCATCGATTACCACCTACGAAAAAAGTTCATTCGGCACGAATAAATTTAACATTCCGAACAATTGAGTCGTGATTTTAGTTATACACTAAATACTGGCGTTATTTAAAGGTCATAACATACCTTCAACTTTCCTTCTCCACGTCATGAAAACATTCATTAACTTTGTTTATGCACCAATTGTTTGATACGTCTTTGACCAAAATGCTCGGAATTAAATACCCGATAATTCAAGCTCCCATGTTTTTAGTAAGCAACACTGCTATGGTTGTGGAAGCTGGTAAAGCAGGTATAACAGGAGCAATTCCAGCTCTTAATTATCGGACTATCGACGAATTACGTGCTGCCATTCAAGAATTGAAGAAGCAGTGTCCTGGGCCATTTGGTATAAATTTAATCGTTAACAAATCAAATTTCAAATACAAGGAACAACTAGATGTATGTTGTGAGCTGAAAGTAGACTACCTGATTACTAGTCTGGGAAATCCAAAAGAGACGATTGAAAAAGCCCATAGTGCGGGAGTTAAAGTGTTTTGTGATGTAACTGATGCTGTTTACGCAAAAAAGGTCGAAGACTTAGGGTGTGATGCTATTATCGCTGTAAATAAAGAAGCTGGAGGTCATGCAGGAAATATTCCAGCGGCTGAATTAATTCCGTTGCTAAAAAAGACGTGTAAAGTTCCAGTGATTTCTGCAGGTGGAGTGGGTGATTACGATAGTTTGAAAAAAGTGCTTGAACTCGGTGCTGATGGTGTATCTGTTGGAAGTGTTTTTATAGCTACCGAAGAGGCTCCTGTCCACCAAGATTACAAACAAGCAATTGTCGATTTTAATGCTAAGGATATTGTAATGACCACTAAATTATCGGGAACTCCATGTTCGGTCATTAACACACCGTACGTACAAGAAATTGGCACTGACCAAAATTGGCTTGAGAAGGTTTTGAATAAAAATAAAAAACTGAAAAAGTGGATGAAAGCGTTCACATTTGTAAAAGGAATGAAAAGTCTCGAAAAAGCAGCTTTTGGAGCAACATACAAGTCTGTATGGTGTGCTGGCCCGAGTATAGAGTACGTCGACAAAATAGCGAAGGTCAAGGATGTAGTGAATAAGCTAGTAACTTCAAAAACAACATGACTTTACAAAACTTAAATTGGAAATTATTTCTATTTGGATTTGCTAAAATTCCCGCAATTGGTTTTTGCCGTCCTAAAGTTACAGCCATATCAGAAAAAGCGATATCAGTTAAGATTCCATTGCGACGTAAAACACGCAATCACGTTGGAAGCATGTATCTTGGAGTTATGACGGTTGGAGCGGATTTGGCTTCAGGATTTTTAGCGTTTTATCTTCTTGAATTACGCGGATTAAAAGCTGCACCCGTTTTTAAATCAATGCAGGCAGAGTATTTTAAACGAGCAGAAGATGATGTCAATTTCGTGTGCGGCGATGGAGACAGGATTGCAGAAATGTTAGACAAAATGGAACAAACCAAGGAGCGAGTTAATCGCATGGTTGTGGTTTCCGCTATGTGTAATAACGATGAGGTTGCTCGGTTTACCATGGAGTTATCCATGAAACTGAGATCGTAACCGACCGTTACATAATCTCAAATAAAACGAATGACTATCAATCATTTGTATTTCCATACTACCTTTGAAACGTGAATTATCTATCGGTTGAAAATCTTGAGAAAAACTTAGGAGAGCGTGTTTTATTTTCTGGATTAAACTTTGGTCTTAGCAAAGGCGACAAAATGGCCTTGGTTGCCAATAATGGTACTGGCAAATCCAGTTTATTAAAAATTTTAGCCGACAAGGATATTCCCAGCGAAGGACGAGTAGTTTTTCGCAATGGCGTTCGATTTGGGTACTTAGAACAAGAGCCGGATTTTAATGAGGATGTATCTATTGCAGAATTGATTCGTACTGCAAACTCTGAAATGCTTGAGGTAATATCCACATACCACAACGTGTTAGAACAGCAGTCTGAAGAATATAGTCAGCAAAACCAAAATGCTCTAGACCAAGCTATGAGTAAAATGGATGAATTTGGAGCATGGGATTACGAGCGACGATTAAATGAAATCCTAACCAAGTTCGAAATTGAAGATCAAACACAACAAGTTGGAACGCTATCAGGTGGACAGAAAAAGCGATTAGCCTTGGCTCTCGCGTTGCTCGATGAACCTGATGTTCTTATCCTCGATGAGCCTACCAACCACTTGGATGTTGCAATGATTGAATGGTTGGAGCAATATTTAACGCGATCAGGTCTCACATTATTTATGGTTACTCACGATCGTTACTTTCTTGAAAATGTGTGTAACGTTATTCTGGAATTACATCAGGGTAAACTATATACACACCACGGGAACTATTCTTTTTTCCTTCAGAAACGAGCAGAGCGAGAAGAGGTGCATCGAATAGAAATCGAAAAAGCCGGAAAAAAAGTAAAAACTGAAATTGACTGGATTCGGAGAATGCCAAAGGCACGAGGCACAAAATCGAAGGCTCGAATTCAACGATTTCATGAGACTGAAGCAGTATCCAAAAGTGGCGTGCATGATCAGGAGTTAACTCTGCAGGTAAAAATGAGCCGCCAAGGTGGCAAGATCTTAGAATTAAAAAAAGTCTATAAATCGTACGGTGATTTAGAAATTATCAAAGGCTTTGATTATACGTTTAAAAGAGGGGAGAGGATTGGTATTGTTGGGCCTAATGGTGTAGGTAAATCAACATTTTTAAATATGCTCTGTGGATTAGAAGAGCCTGATTCAGGAAAAATCAATACTGGAGATACCGTTGTTTTTGGCTATTACAATCAGAAAGGCTTGGAGTTTGAACCAGAAATGAAAGTGATCGACATTTTGCGTGAATATGCAGATGTGATTGAACTAGGCGATGGTACAAAACTATCTGCTTCCCAGTTTCTGAATCATTTTATGTTCCCGCCGTCGGTGCAACACAATCCTGTGCGCAAGTTGAGTGGTGGGGAAAAACGTCGTTTACACCTTATGACGGTATTAATTAAAAATCCCAATTTTTTAATTCTCGATGAGCCTACGAATGATTTGGACCTTTTGACATTAAACAAACTAGAAGACTTTTTACTTCAATTTGGAGGATGTTTATTGATTGTATCGCACGATAGGTACTTTATGGATACCCTTGTAGACCATCTTTTTCTGTTTAAAGGAAATGGAGAAATCAAGGATTTCAACGGTACATATCAGGATTATCAAGACTATCTGGAAGAAGAAAACTCCACAGCCAAAGAAGTTGTTGAAGACAAAACTGATTGGAAAAAGGATCAGAAAAAAGAGGAAGTTAAAACCAAATTAACGTTTAAAGAGCGCTACGAGTTCGAAGGGTTAGAAAAAGAGATGGATAAACTAAATACAGAAAAATCTGAAATAGAGAGTTTTATGGCAAGCGGTGAAACCGACTATAACAAGTTGCAAGAAAAAGCCCAACGATTAGAAATTATAAATGAGTTACTTGATGAGAAAGAAATGCGCTGGCTAGAGTTATCAGAATACGCATGATTGAAGGTTACGTTTTAACGATTCTTGTCGTTTGCTTTTTCGTCTATTTAATCTTTTTTATGAAAGGTGATAAACCAAGTAAACCTAATACCAAATCAGACGAGTCATTTGAAACCATTCGTCAGTTAAAAGACGAGGAGTTGTTTGACCCAATTACAGGACGAGTGATAACGATTGAAGAAGCAGAGTCAGGGAATTGGGACGTTTATAATGATTCTGGTGTAATACCTGAGGACGTTATTCGTAAAAACTATTACCCTTCAGAGCATAACGAGCTGTTTATTAAGAATTTTCTTTTCGAAAATGGATTTAAGCTGTCAGAACCGTCTACGGAATGCGCTGAATTATGGGATGCGTTAAAAATTTTTGGCGATAGTTTAAATTGGTCATACGACTGGTACGTGACCAAAGAGTCTATTAAAATTAGTCATGTGTACATTGAAAGTAAATCAAGCCAAAGTTATGATTCAAGTACTCAGAATTTTCCATTTGCTAACGAAGCAATGCTTATAGATATAGTGCTACCGTTTGAATGTGGCAACTATGTATTACGAAAAACGAACTTTATAGAAAAATACTTTTCGGAGGTGAATGAAACTAACGATTTAGTGCTCGATGGGTTTACGTGCTTTGAATTTGGTAGATCACATAAAGTAGGAGTTATGCAAGCTATTTTAAAAGAGATTCCTGTCACTGATAAATTAATTATCGAGTTTATCGGTAACCATTTGATTCTCGCATACGATACCATAATGCCCATTGAGGACTTTAAACTACTTTATGATTTTCTTGTCATCAAACGCTAGTGATTGTTCATTTTACTACAAGCAAACCGCGTATGGAGGTTCAATGTGTCACTTCAGAGATGAAACCTTTTTGATCCGTATTTAGAATATAAATTGCGCCTACTTAACCATTGAAAGAAATCGAGAGGTGTGATTTTGTGGCAAATAACCATCTAACCAAACACTAAGACCAAACCAAACATTCAACTACTGCACCTCTCGGGCTTTCTAACCTAAATTTGATTCTACTTTAGTAGGTTTCTACTTCGAAATTTGTCAAATGTTCTGACGATGACACGTTTTTCCTGTATAAATACTAATTTGCTTGCGTCAAACACTAAATCAAATATGAAAAATCAATTTGTTCAACAATTCAGAACAGTTTTTCTAGTCTGTTCTTTTCTTTATGGATTTACAGTGAAAGCCCAGTTGTCTGCTAATGCAGAACGTGCTCCATTGGAACATTTACTTGAAATCAACGAGCAGTGGAAACATCATAAAGACGCTTTACCTGGAAATCAAAGCATTCAGTTTACCAATGATTTAGATAGGATACAATATCACTTAGATTTGGTCATATCGGAACTTTCAACAAATCCACCAAATAGTTTTGGATCCAATCAGATTGACAAACGAAATGCATTACTTGGTGAACTACAAGAGTACTCTAACAGAAAAGTCTTTCCAACCAATATATATCATTCCGAAAGAACTCCTTATTTTATTGATGATTACGGTGTTCATTGCGCTGTTGGTTATTTAATAAAAATATCGGGTCATGAGGAGTTGGCATTACAAATAAGTAAAGAACATAACTATGAATACATAGCTGATATTAAAACAGAAGGTATTGCCGAATGGACCAATGAGTTTGGCTTTACAATCGATGAGTTGAAGTGGATACAACCAGGGTATAGTGACAATGTTATAATCAATTCCATTTTTAAAGTAGATGATGGAAAGGTTCGTGGGTCTATTGTTGACGACAAGAGCAATTTAATTATTACGTATGGAAGCTTTAAGTCGATTGATTCCAAAAGCTATACTGGCATTGTTGTTACAAAAAATAATACACAATCAGTTTTGTCAGAGGATATTAAGGGTGACATATATGATGTGCACGGTACTATAGATGATTTACTGTTTTGTGGTGATATCAAGACGTTGAGTATGTCGATGGCCTTTGGTCATTTAAAAAATGGAAACTGGACAGGTTTATCATCGCCAAATCCAAATCTACCTTATGCTCGAAAAATATTTAGAATAAATGATAACGAAGCGTTTGTTGTCCTCTCAGAAACCGATTCAATCGCATCCAAAAGCGAATTATGGATCTGGAATCTTAAAGACAACTCAACAACGAAAAAATGTGATTTCATAGGATTAGTAAGCCAATTTGCAAACACAAGTGATGGAATATTAATTGGTGGGAGTTTCCTTTCAGGAAACTTCTACAGTGAAAGTGATACAATTCCTTCAAATGAAGCCATTGTGTTGAAATATTCAAACAACCAATTAACGGAACATGTGCGTTTTGTCGAATCAGTTTATGAAGAAGTAAATGCAATTCTGACTTCTGATTCTGGATGTTACTTAGGGTTTAAAGCTGATTACATTAATGATACTAAACGCAGTATGTGCTTGGTTGGTTTCGCAAACTCAAATAGTAATAAAATACGCTCTATAGTTGACCGATCAGATTTATTGTGGGAGGGAACTGACAGCAGGGAACATGGCGCATTTCGCGCAAATTCACTCTCACTTTACAACAACACTCAGTTAATGGTTGGTGGTATTTTTAGAATGTCAAAAGGTTTTGCATCTGCGAGTAATTTAATTAGAGTTTTGGTTGACCATGATAATGCGATCTCACCAACAAGTGGCCCTGGAGAAATATTTTCGTTAGACTATTTATCAGATAGCCTATTGTATGTTACTCATACAAAAGGTCTTAGTCAATTTAATCACCCAGTAAGCGTTCCCAAAAATCAAACTCAACCAACAATTTCGGTCTATCCTAATCCGTTTACGACAACAGTTACAGTTGATGGATTATCACAACAAGATTTTACATATGATTTAGTTGATTTGTCTGGTCAAATCATTCAAACGGGTACTTCAGAATCATCTATTATTCATATCGACGAGACGTTGAAACAAGGAGTTTACACATTGACAATTCATACGAAAGATGGACTGATTACTCAAAAGTTGATTAAAGAGTAATTGTTTCTAATTAATATGAAAAAATATCTACTTCTTATTGGAGCATTTATCTTCACTATTCTTTTTGGAGCATGGTTTACGGAATCTGTCAAGATTTATAAAGCTGAAAAAGCCGGATATACTGCCAGATATTCGAAAGGACTAGGCAGGAATATTTTTAATAGCACAGAAAGGGGAGTAGAGTATGACAAAATTGTTGAAAATGCTGGTTCATATGACATAGCTAAAATGCTTCCTGAGTATAAAGAGTTTGCACGTAGAGATTACCACGGTCATGCAAGCTTTGAAATATTTACGATGGTAGCTGTTTGGAGTATCAGTGTTGTTGGGTTCATTCTGTTCATTTTACTTTTACGAAAATCGAAACGTTTTGCTATAGAACACTATCTAACGTTATTCTTGTCACTGTTTTTTATGAGAACAGTTGTATTGGCACTAGTAAATCTGACTTTAGCATACCCTTGTGGCGAGGCAAAAGCCATAACACATTATGGAGTAAATCCAACCATTTTTCAAATCGTGATACTAGGCATAGGTTTATTATGTCTTGGTGCTATTATTCGTAAAATACCAAAAAGGTATAAAATGCGTGTCATTGTTTCAGGAGCTGTGGGAAGTGTTATTGGGTTGGCTTTGTGGATGTTTTTAATGGGGCCGTTGCTTTTTGACTGATGCTAATGACAGGCCCTTCGTATTCTATCGTTAATTGCCTTGCCAATGCCATCATCAGGAACCAACGAAATTGCTACTTCAGTTTTGTCCGAATCATCAGCTAACCGCAACGCTTTAAACAGTTGTTGCGCCATTTCGTCGAGGTTTTCAGTGGGAGAGAGGTTGTATTCAAACAGTGCTTCTCCATAACCAATGCAGAACACATTAACATTAAACCGAAGCAACTCGTAAGGCTGATTTACCAAATACGTTTTTTTAGTAGTTGCGTAGTGTTTGTCTAACTGACCAGGAGCGCTTGGATTTGAGTTGTTAGATAAGGAGATTGAAACAGGTCCAATAAGGCTTTCAATTTCATTTTGAGTAATACCTCCAAATCTTAGGATACTTGGTTTCTGAGGATTCTCAAAAGAGATAATGGTAGATTCTAAGCCGATGGTTGAATCACCTCCATCAAGAATGTACGGTATTTTTTTACCGAGTTGATCTTCGACATGTTGTGCCGTTGTTGGACTGACATAACTGAATGGATTTGCACTTGGTGCAGCTAAAGGGTAATCAAGATTTTTGAGTAAAGAAAGAGTTACTGGATGCCTAGGCATACGAATTCCAACATAGCTTAGCCCTGAGGTTACAATATCTGGCACTAAATCGGTCTTTGGAAGAATAAAGGTCAAAGGACCAGGCCATATAGCATCCATCAATACTTTTGCTTTTGTTGGAACCTCTGAAGCTAGTTTTGTCAACCAATCCGTTGACGAAATATGAACGATTAACGGGTCAAAACTTGGACGATTTTTAGCCTTAAAAATAGAAAGAACAGTTGATTCCTGCAAAGCATTTCCAGCCAAACCATATACAGTTTCAGTAGGAATTGCAACTAGTTGGCCGGAGTTAAGAAACTTCTTAGCAACCGACACATCGGTTCCAATCATTGGTTATTTCTTAGTTCGCTTTAAACCGTACTTATCAATTTTGTTGTACAGGTGACTTCGTTGAATATCTATTTCAGCAGCAGTTTTGGCCACATTCCATTTATTCTTTTTAAGTTTTGCGTCAATAAAAACCTTTTCTGCGTAGTCTTTAAAGTCTTGAAATTTGTCAAATTGCTCAACAACATCTAAGCTACTTGTTCTTCTACTTGCGGCATTTGAAAAGTTGAGTACGTCATCACCAGATATTTTATCATCACACAGAATTGTTAGTCGTTCAATTACGTTGCGTAACTCTCGAATATTACCTGACCAGCTAATCTTTTTTAATTCTTGCATTGCTGAGGCAGTTAATACTTTTCGAGGCATTCCATTATCCTCACACACTTCATTGATAAATTTTTCTGCAAGTAAAGGAATATCATCTGTCCGGTCGTTTAAGGAGGGAACATGAATTAAGATAACACTGATACGATGATATAAATCTTCTCTAAAGTTTCCGTCGTCAATTTCCTTTCTTAAGTCTTTGTTGGTTGCAGCGACAATTCGTACATCAACATCTAAATCTTTATCACCACCTACACGAGTAATCTTATTTTCTTGTAACGCTCGAAGTACTTTGGCCTGAGCTGATAAGCTCATGTCACCAATTTCGTCAAGGAATAAGGTGCCTTTATGTGCTTTTTCAAATTTACCTATGCGTTGTTTGTGAGCAGATGTAAAGGAACCTTTTTCGTGACCAAATAATTCACTTTCAATAAGTTCCGACGGAATTGCTGCACAGTTTACTTCAATAAAAGCTTCTTGATGTCTGTTGCCTTTTTCGTGAATCCACCGAGCTACTAGCTCTTTACCCGTACCATTTTGCCCGGTGATTAATACTCGAGCATCTGTTGGAGCAACTTTTTCAATAGTGTCTTTGATTTTTTTGATAGATGGACTTTCACCTACCATTTCACGCGTTTTGGTAATTTTTCGTTTTAAGACTTTGGTCTCAATTACCAGACTGTTCTTTTCGGTTGCGTTTCGAACAGTGATTAACAGTTTATTGAGGTCTGGTGGTTTAGAAATAAAATCGAACGCACCTTTTTTCGTTGCTTCAAGTGCTGTTTCAATGGTACCATGACCTGAGATCATTATAAAAGGTAGTTCAGGTACAATGTTATTGGCTTTGTCTAAAAGCTCAATGCCATCCATCCCTGGCATTTTGATATCACAAAGAACAGCGTCGTAATTAAACTTTTTGATTAAGTCAAATGCTTTCTTACCGTCTTCGGCTTCTTCAACCTCATAACCTTCGTAAAGAAGAATCTCTTTTAGAGTTTCTCTGATACTTTTTTCGTCATCAACAATTAATACTCGTGGCATACTTTTTTAATTTATTAAAAATGGACAAACCTATAAGCCGGGTTCTGTATCCGTCAAAAGACGAACGTCTATCATTTATCTAGTTCTAATATTACTATTAGAATCAATCAACCTACCCTCCTTAGTTGCCGAAGCATTGAGCGGGCAACTCTAAACTAAGGTTTACTTGGTCTTTCAACATGCAAGGTTTGTACCGTTCTAATGTTGCCATTAGAAAGCGTGGTCTCTTACACCGCGTTTTCACCATTCCTACTCCGCCAACTGGCAGACTAGATGTTATTTTCTGCTACACTTGCTGTCTTGAAATTTCTCAACTTCAATCCCCCGAAGTTATCGGGGTGCATTGCCCTGCGTTGCCCGGACTTTCCTCATCCGTCCACTGACGGATGCGATAGACCAGTTTGTCCAAGACAAATGTAATTAATTTATGTACATAATATTTGACGCTGATTATTGCTGATACTGCAATACAACGGAAACCGGAAAGTGGTCACTATATCCAGCTAGATAGTTTTTACCACCAAACGTTCGTAACGGAAATCCTTTATAGTTTCCATCTTGTTGTTTCAACCAGTCATAGTCCATGATTTTTGCAGAATTTCGGGTGTATTCCCATGATTTGTTGTCAAGCAATTGATCGTTTATCATGATTTGATCCAACATATTCCAAGTACCTCGGAAACAATAACTTCCTTTTTGTGCATCATTTAACGCAGACATTGCGTTGAAAAGTTGTGTATTACTAATTTTGTTTGCGTCTCCTGAAGTACCAAGTGTCTCCAAGATGCTTTTGTTGTCTGGTTCATCATTAAAATCTCCCATAACAACCAAGTTTGCTGTAGGTTCCAATTCTAATAAACTGTCTTTAAGCATTTTTAATGCTGTAGCTGCAATCATTCGCTTTGGTTCGCTTTCGGCGAGTCCGCCGCGTCTTGACGGCCAATGATTAACTAAAAAATAGAAAATGGAACCATCATTTGATTTCATTTTAACCCATAAAATGTCTCGGGTAATTTCACCGTATTCAGATAAATTAACCCATTGCTTACCACTTTCTATTAAAGTCAGTTTTGAGGGCTTGTAAATTCCTGCAACGTCAATGCCTCTGACATCACTACTCTCGTAATGGACTATTTCATAGCCTTTATCTTTTAATGCATCTGTTTTTAGTAAGTCCTCAATAACTAGCCTGTTTTCAACTTCACAGAGACCCAAAAAGTCAGGAGTCTTTTCATTTTCAAACGACGTTATAACCTTTGCCAATTGGTTTAGCTTGTTGAAATATCTGTCCGTATTCCATTGTCTGAATGAGTCAGGTAAATATTCTCCATCGAACGTGCGAGGATCATCAATTGTATCGAATAGGTTCTCAACGTTGTAAAACCCAACACCAAGGTATTCCGTTTTTTTACAAGAAGTATAAATCGCACAAACTCCTAGGATTAGTATAATCCATGTAACATTTTTAGACATGGGTCAAAATTACAATTGTCAATGATATTAGTCGATTAAATTTCTGTGTTTAAGATTACCTTTAATTCTTCCATTGTGAATAGTAGTTTTGCGATACTATGACTTTAATAAAATCAATTTCAGGGTTTAGAGGAACCATTGGAGGAAAAGTAGGAGACAATTTGACTCCTTTAGATACGGTGAAATTTTCTGCTGCGTTCGCAACTTGGTTACAGCAAAAGAATATGGGCAATACCATTGTTATTGGTAGAGACGCTCGAATAAGTGGTGAAATGATTTCTAATCTAGTTTCAAGTACATTGGTTGGAATGGGGATGAACGTAATTGATTTAGGTTTAAGTACAACTCCTACTGTAGAAATGGCGGTTCCTGATTTGAAAGCCGCAGCTGGAATCATCCTTACTGCTAGTCATAATCCTGCACAATGGAATGCTTTAAAACTTTTAAACCATAAAGGTGAATTTATATCAGCACAAGACGGAAAGGATTTGCTTGAAATTGCAGATAGCGACACCATGGTTTTTTCTGAAGTAACTGAACTTGGTACTATAAAAAAGGTTGATGGTTGGATTGAAAAACATATTGACCTTGTACTTGCTTGTAAAGAGGTAAATGCTGACCTTATCAAATCAAAGAAGTTTAAGGTTGTTGTAGATGGTGTTAATAGTACTGGAGGGATTGCCATTCCGTCGCTACTAAAACGATTGGGAGTTGAAGACGTTGTTGAGTTGTATTGTACCCCGGATGGACATTTTCCTCATAACCCTGAGCCATTAGCTGAAAACCTAACAGAAATTTCAAAAATTGTTCGCGAACATAAAGCCGACTTAGGTATTGTCGTGGATCCTGACGTTGACCGTTTATGTTTTGTTATGGAAAATGGCGAAATGTTTGGTGAAGAGTATACGTTGGTTGCAGTTGCTGACTACTTATTAGGTTTAACACCTGGAAATACCGTGTCAAATTTATCTAGCACACGTGCTCTGCGTGACGTAACCGAAAAGCATGGAGGAACGTATACTGCAAGTGCAGTAGGAGAGGTAAACGTGGTTGAAAAAATGAAGGAAACCAATGCTGTAATTGGAGGAGAAGGAAACGGAGGTGTAATATGGCCAGGATTGCATTATGGTAGAGATGCTCTTGCAGGTGTTGCTTTGTTTCTAACACATTTAGCTCAGAAGAACTGTAGCATCTCAGAACTAAAGAGTCAATATCCTCATTACGAAATGTCGAAAAACAAAATTGAGCTTAAACCAGGTATGGATATTCCTTCGATTTTATCTAAAATGGGAGAGAAATATGAACACGAAAACTGTAATACAATCGACGGGTTAAAAATTGAATTTGCCGAAGAATGGGTTCATTTAAGACCATCGAATACGGAGCCTATAATTCGAATTTATGCAGAAAGTAAGTCTGCAGAAAAGGCACACAATCTTACTGAAAAAATAAAAGCAGAGGTACTAGCCGTTGTTTAAGTTTAAGTCTAAGTCTAAGTCTAAGTCTAAGATTAAGCTTAAGTTTAACCTTAGACTTAAGCTTAACTTATCCTTCTTTTTTCTTACGTCCAAGAGTAACATTTAATCCTGCTCTCATATTGAACGTATTAACGTTGTCATGAGCAAACAAGCCGATAATATTGTCTGAAACAAAGTAGGTTTGTATTGGTCCCATGTTTAAGCTAAGACCAACTCCTGCATTCACAAAAGAGTTGTTTATTACGGAGTACGTTGCAGAAACACCTAACACTTTAGTCAATCTAGAATTCCAGCTGAAAGTTAAAGCCGGGTTCAATCGTTTTTTATAAAAACTGCCATGAAGTAATATACCAGCATTGTGATTCTTTGTAAGTATAAAGTTTCCACCTAAATAAACTTGCGCGAACAGACCAGTTGTAAATTCATCAGAATTCTCATTTAAGTCGAAAACCTGTGCTAATGTATCAGCCAATTCATTCACAGCAGTTTCTACGTCATCGCCATTAAATTCTAATGCATTTTGTATATCTAACCCTGTGAACTTGTAGGTGCGTGTTGGGTCATCTGATTTCCAATTGTAGTTATTCGTGTTCCATGTAATTTTTCCTAAGTTTAATACACTTGCACTAAATTCAAATCTTTTAAATGGTTTAAAAACGACACCAAAATCTATAGCTTGACCTCGATTTCCTTTGGTGAAAAAATCACCGACTTGAACCACAAGGGAATCAGCCGTTGATGTTGAATCAAATGGGTCAAATCCGTTATAACTATTGAAAGAATTTGAGGTATTTACTTCTATATCTGATTGCAATAAGAAATCATACGTTTGTTGATCTGTGGTAAACTTGAAGGTGCTATTGTTTGTATTTACAACACCGAGGCCTTTAATTAAATGTAATCTAGCTCCTACAGTAAGTTTATCTTTTATCAACTCGCGACTATATCCAAGCCCTATTTCTCCATAAGACAACATATCAATTCCGAACCCAAAATCAAACGTTCTATTTAAATTTTCCCCTCCATTTCCTTGAGCTATGAATTCAAAGAAATCTCCAGGTGCACTTACTCTCACATTGTTAACGACTGTAGCATTAACAAAGAAGTAGTTGCGTTTGAATTTGAATCCAAGACTAAAAATATCAGTAGCATTAGAAACTGAAATGTAATTCTGGTCATTAAATCCCTTTGAGAATTCTCCAAAATTAAACGTTGTATCTCCATTTTCGGTAGAAATTGCGTTTACAACGTCTTTCAGTTTAAAGGAAGAAAGACCAAAGTCCATGTAATATGAAGACACTCCAGGAACGCCGACAAATATTTTTGCATCAGAGTGCTTTGCGGGATTTGCATAAAACTTTTGAGGTATTGGTTTCATGTTGTAAATGGTCAAATTATTCTGAGCCATTGCAAAACCACCAATAAGCAAAGCAACTATTGTAAGTATTAAATTCTTTTTCATTTCTCTGCTTATTTAGTTTTTATATTAAACACACCTCGGCCTTGTACACCAAGCTTTAAACTAAGGCCATAGTCACTAAAAAACTTCACGTCAGGATTTCCAGATCCATCACTATATGTATTTAATTTTGCTACCACTTTACCTAGCTTCGCATCTCGTATTCTATCAAACCGCTCTTTGTTCATTGTAATGTCTACGGTGTAAACATTAGGAGCTTCTATGCGTCCGTCGGCCCCAACAACAGCACTTTTCAAAATCAATTGGTTTGGATTAAGTAAGGAATCAAATGCTTCATTATTTTCATCTAGAAAATATAACTGGATATCAACGTCGATTGGGAAATCATTTTCTAAAAACAATCGCAATGACACTTCATCTAATTCTTCAACATCTTCTAAATTTTTAAACGTACTATCAAGATTAACTTCTTTGTTTAGGACAAATCCTTGAGTACTTCCATATAAAGGAATGTCAGTGTCGACTGTAATGCTTAATGCACTATTTCTTGTGATAAAGTTTCGCACTGCGTTTCCAGGGTTTATTTCTGACGAATACCCATAAATCATATAATCTGGGATTTGACTAATCACATCGTCAATGTTACTATTGGTTGTATTCAGTTCAAATGAATCCTTCAGTGTTTCGCCTATTTGCGATTTCGTTGGAACTGGAATCGGCAATGGACTTGGAATACCAGTAGCTTCTGTTTTTCCATTTTTCTTTGAGAAACTCGCGAATTCTTGAATATCGGCAAAAATTGGAATACCATAAGAGTTTGCGATTATTACTTTAATTTTTGGATCAGCAATCCTGAAACTAAGATCTTTTAAATCTGCGTCGATATTTTTAAAAATGTCTAATCGTAAAGTATCAGACTCACCTGGAGATATGTCAGCATTTTCGATTAAACCATGAATAACTTCGTATTCATTATACAAGAAATTAGTCTGAAAGCTTATTTTATCATCTACGGTGATTGGATTATTTCCAACTTTGGTCATTTTGATTGAGAATTTAGTAAGGAGTTGACCAAAACTCTTATCACCACTTTTTGTTAAATCAAAAAACGAACCTGTAATATCAGCGTTTTTAGCTAATACAACGGGACTTCCATTGTACGGCATATCGTATGTTAAGCTGAATGAACTACCGTCCTTTTTCTTGATTCCAGGGATCTCAATTGTAACTTCTAAATCATGTTGAAATTCTGATGTTAATTCAGAGAACACTCCACAAGAACCCATTAAAATACTGTCCATTTCTGTACCAGGTACATCGAAATCAAAAATCGATGTAAAATTCAAATCAATAGACCCGCTTGTTTCAAACTGGGTAATAAAAATGGGAAGTAGAGTGAACGAACCATCGAACTCTTGCCTTGGTATTCTCACAAGATCTTTAGCCGCTAGACTTGCCAAATCACCTCTATAAATGACATGAATTAAGTTGTCTTTGTCGACTTCTATGAATCCAGAGGATGACTCATTTAAAAAGTCATTAATAGTTAAGCGAGTGTTAACCAATGGAGCTGCAATGGTTGGATCCCACTGAACTTGATTTACACTTTGTATGGTTTTAAAACTCTCTTCTATGTCTCTTATACAACCAGAAAAAAGGGAAACACCAATCAAAGCGCTAAAAATTAGCTTCTTATTCATGTCTATTATTTAATGGTGTGCAAGTTACAAATTCTTGACAAACACAAACTAACAGATCAATATAAAACCTAAAAAAGTGTGAAGTCTTTTTCGAAATTAGGAGTGACCCTTAGCGCTTAAATAACGCTCAGCATCCAAAGCTGCCATACAACCAGTTCCCGCAGCAGTTACCGCTTGACGATAGATTTTATCTTGTGCATCTCCACATGCAAAAACACCTTCTACATTTGTTTTTGCAGTATCCGGTTTGGTAATGATATATCCTTGATCGTCCATATCAATGAAATCCTTAAATATTGCCGTATTTGGTGTGTGCCCTATGGCAACAAAAAATCCTTTTACAGCTAACTCTGATTTTTCTTGAGTTTGATTGTTCACAATTCGAACCCCTTCAACTTCCATGTCTCCCAAAACTTCGTCGGTTTCAGAATTAAACAGTATTTCAATGTTTGGAGTGTTCATTACACGATGCTGCATTGCCTTAGACGCACGCATTTCATCACGACGAACAATCATATACACCTTATTACAAATTTTAGATAAATAGCTAGCTTCCTCTGCTGCGGTATCACCTGCTCCAACAATCGCTACATCCATTCCTCGGTAAAAGAATCCATCACAAACAGCACATGCAGAAACACCGCTTCCGTTTAACCTAGTTTCACTTTCGATTCCCAACCATTTTGCTGAGGCACCGGTTGAAATAATAACAGATTCAGCTTCTATTTGGTGTTTATCATCAACCCAAACAGTGTGAGGCGCTCCTTTTGAAAAGTCAACTTTTGTAACCATTCCAAATCGAACATCAGTTCCTAAACGAACAGCTTGTTTTTTGAAATTCTCCATCATCTCAGGTCCCATAATTCCATCCGGGTAACCAGGATAATTTTCTACGTCAGTAGTAATAGTTAATTGTCCTCCAGGTTGCATTCCTTCGTATAAAACCGGCTTCATATCTGCTCTAGCAGCGTATATAGCAGCCGTATATCCAGCTGGTCCACTTCCGATAATTAGACATTCTACTTTTTCAATATTTTCTGACATTTCAACTATTTTTTTGCAATTATACAATCATCAGTCGCAATAGTTTTAGAAAGTGGACAAAGTGTGCTTATCAATCTCTCGATAGGATTATAGACCAAATCAATAAGTTGCTATGGCTCAAGTTTGCCAATAATCTGCGATCCACCGTAACAGGTAACATCCGGAAACATTGTATTGAGTTTTTCTAAACTAATTGATAATCCACACCATATCTCTGCACCGAAATAAATCTCACCAGTCGCGGTATATAATAATTGCATTCTTTCGCTTGAAGCCCAAAGGGTTAATGACGCCAGCGATATACCTTTACCATTTTTAGAAACTTGTGCAATAAATGTATCGTCTTTATCATTTAAAACCATACCGGCAATTTGGCTAGCTTTTGTATCCGGATATTTACGCTTTGCTTCACCACAGACCACTAAATCACCATCATTGTTTATTTTCATTTGATCAAACCTCAGTACTTGTTCTACATTCATCCATTTTGTTTGGCCTTTTTTTGAGATAAAACCTAAAACGGTATTCCAATCTTCGGTTTGAGAAATTTGACGTTCAAAAATCATCGTTTGGTTCGTTTTAAAACCAACATAAACACCTTTGTCCGTAGCCGCTAATCGATGAAATCGTGCTGAATTTAAACTCGTTTTTACCCAATTAATTTTTCCTTTAACAGTATATGAAACGATATAGGTTTCTTCAGGACGATCATTCTTTTTAGTTAAATCTGAGACCGCTAACGTATGCAGTCCATTGCTGAATATTCCTCCAACAAAGTAAGTTCCACCCATATATATGGTTCCGTCTGGAGCCACTGATACGCAATTTCCTTCACCTGCATAACTGCAACAAGAGTTGGTTCGATAAGAGACCACATCCGACCAATTTATTTGTCCTTCGACAGAACACATCATCACAAAGTCACCACCGCCTCTGAATCCACTGGCTTCATCGTCAGTTAATAATTTTGCTGATTCACAATGTCCTCCAATGATAAAGCCACCATCAGGATGCTTTTGGAAGCTTGTAACGTCGATGTCTGCATCTGAGTCAATTTCTGATAATTGATTTTGGTGTATAAACTGACCAGAATTATTTAGCGTAACAAAATAAAACCCATCGTTTACCTCATCTTCTTCAGGAAATAAGTTAGCAAACTCTCGGTCGTGATAATAATTGTTGTAATAAGAGAGCTCACAGAGCAATATAGCGTTTCCGTTAGAGACGATGGATACACCCAGCACATCTATGTCTTTGCCGATTACGTTTGAGTATAGTAACTTACCTTTTGCATCCAGCCGTATAACAAACGACCCTGATCGATTAGATAACAAAGCCCTAGATTTATGCGTTTCGCCATTAGAATGTTTCATGACTGGAGATATTCTACTATAACTGAGTTCCTGTTTTATCCCTATGGCAACAACACCACCGTCTGGATGTTCGACCATATCTGTAACATTTAGACTTAAACCTTGAAATGCAACCGCCCAGTCTATCGAATTTTGACCGTAAAGCTGAGCAACAGTAAATAAGCAAATGACAACAATTCCTAGTTTTTTCATGTTCTTGGAAATTCGTTTCCTTCTAAATCTATGTACACTTTTTCTTTGTCTCTTTCGGCGGTAAATAAACCTTGCTCATTGGGTTTGTACGAAACATTTTTATATAATATTGGCACTATTACTTTCCCTGTTTTATCACATACGCCATTTAGACCTCTTTTACTTATGTGAAAAAAACCTTCTTCATTTGGTCTTATTCCACTAAGCTCCGAAATGAGAACCTTTTTGGATTCGATATCTATCATCGACCAAAGTCCGTGGCGCATAACTGTTACAACGCCGTCTATGCATCGATCTACTTTTTCATAGGCAGGTTTAATAACTTCATTACCATTTTTATCCATAAGACCATAAAGTGTCATTGAACCATAGTCAAGCTTGTGCACTATTCCGACAGGTATGTAGCCATTATCATGACTCGAAATAACAACATACTTACTTGGCAAAATGAGCTTTCCACGAAAATCAATTAGTGCCACTTTATTCACTTTTTGAAACTCATCGTAATATTGAAGGATAATCTTGTTGTTTATTGGGTTTTTACCATATCGATCTAGAATAAGTCGGAGTTGTTGCTTTGGTAAATTTATAACTTGGCGTTCACTGCAAGTAATGTTTGTGAGCGAGTCGATATTCATTTCTCCACCACCTTTATATTTAAAATCTCTTGCCAATTTCTGATACTCAATATCTGATATCGTATAAAAGGTATCACCATAAGACGGTTTGTCGGTGGCATCCAAAAGGTTTGAGTCTAATAACTGCTTTTTCTCCGAATCCGTGACTTCAAGCATTCCACAAGGCAAAAACTCAACGCGTATGAATTGTTCTTTAAAATAAATTTGCTTCGTTTTAAGGTCTACTATGCTTTGCAAACGTGACTTTTTATCAAGAATTACAGAAGCGTATTTAGAATTAAAAGATTCTATACTGTAATACTCAAATGGTAATACTTCATTTAGAGATTTGTTCCATAAACCATAAAAGGTTTGATTATCTTTTTTGTACGATACTTTAACTAAATCGTGATTTATATCATGAAACCGAATGGAACCATTTTTAGTCAATAATTTTCCTACTCTATTAACAACCAACGTTTTATTTTCGGAATGACCATAATAGAAGTCGTCGCGTAATATCCAATTATCAGCTTCATACGTAGACTTTGTATTAAAGTGATTTAGGATTTGTCGTCCATCATTATCTAACACTAGAAAGTCGTTGTTTATTGAACGAATTTCTCCGTCTTTTCCTGTATATAAATGCTTTCCTTCTTCGTTGTAGAAAGTTATAGACCCATCGTCTTTTATGCATTTCAGAATGTTATCGCGATAGGTGTTAATGAACAAGTATTTAAAAGAAACAACTGTTTTTCCATTTTGATCGATAACACCCATTAAGTGCTTTTTTCCTGCAGATTTATGAATCCCGTAAAGTGACGGTGTTAGAATTTTTGGTGGAGAGCTGTAAATTGGTTTTAAAACGTCGTTTCCAAGTGAGTCCATCATTCCGTAAGATCCCTTTGTGGTGCGGTATGTTAAATTACTTGAAGTACTTTGCCAGCGGCTAACGTCTGAATAATACTTAGACGTAAACTTCTTTCCATTAAGTTTGAAAAGAGTGTATCGCCCATTGGATTTTGCTTTCAGAATGTCATTTGTTACAAATTCAACTGAAGCATATTTAAACGGTATGACTACTTCAACTGAGGTGTTATAAACGCCAACACCTTTTACCTTTTTACAAATACTAACACCGTTTACAAAAGGTTCAACTTTTATTAATTCTGATGCTAAAACTTTACCAGATGCATTCTCAAAAAGATAACCGTTCTTCGTGTTCCTGAGAATTGGGTCCTGAGCGTTTGTCTTGATGAAACACCCAAACACAAGCAATATCAAATATATTTGTGGCAGACGCATGATTCTATAATGGATATGGATTCATTGGGCTAAAGTATGACAAAAACAATTCTTTTAACAATTTCAATCATTTGTAGTGCAAGTATCAAGCTTATTGCTCAGGAAACAGAATGGTTTGTTTTGAACGATGCGGGTGGCTCAATTAACGCGATTGGTATTGAACCTGATGCTCTTGGAAATGTATTTACATTTGGTAATTACACTGGAGAAAGTAGGTTCAATTCAGCCGACAGTTTAGGGCCTAGTACAGTGGCTTATGCTAGTCCAAATTGGAAACACAATTACATACAAAAAGTAAATGCACTTGGTCAATTAGAATTTGTCTGCCATATAAAGACTAAAGGGTCAAATATGGATTATGCCGAAATCCGTAAAATGAAAGTACTCCCAAATGGTAACGTAGCCTTTTACCTGTACACTAAATATGGCTTTGAAATTCAAGATGCGAGTAAAACTATTCATACCTTTCGGTCTAACCAAAAATCATTTTTGTTAATTCTATCAAACGATGGAAGTGTAATTAAAGCAAAAGAGCTTCCATTAACAAAGTGTGTGGCGATGGATGTTAGAGGTTCCGAGCTGCTGCTTTTAGGCGAACCTCAACGCTATGTTTCGTACAATCAGCATCTTTGGTCTATTGATTTTGATGGAAATCAATTGGTTGTTTTATCGGATAATATGAATGGAGTTAGAGATATTCATTTTTATAACGACAAGCTCTGGTTACTGCATTATGTTCAATTGTCGAAGCAGCGTTATAACACATCCGATGGTTATTTTTTATCGTATATGGGAATTGATAATGTTCGCAAAACCATCAGTTCAGATACAATTGCTTTTGGCTTAGCAAGATCAACAAGTCCGAGTTTAATAGTTAGAAAAAACCAGATTGAATTAGCGGTACTGGTTCAAAATGCTGGAAAGTTGGTGTGTAACAATATTGAATATCCAGCGTATAATTTAGAAACAGGATTATTTACATTTAACACAAATAGCAAACTGACTGGAAACACGTTGCTTAACACGCGTACACGGAACATTGAAATTCATGGTACAAATGACGGGGGAATCATAGTTAATTCACTAGTTTATGATAGTTTAATCGTTGGAAAAAAGTTTGTGATGAAAGCACCAAAACACAACGACTATATCTATGAATCAGTTTTTTTTAAACTTGATAAAAATCTAAAATTTGAATGGTTTGTAAATGGGGGAGGAAGCTCATCAGTTTACGCTACGACTAGTTTTTGTGTGGTAAATCGAAACGTTTGTATTTCAAGCATTTTGTACGACTACATAGATTTAAGCAGTGATCGCAGGTTTGTTAATTGGAAAATGGGCAGTTATGTGTGGTCCATTAATTATTGAAAATTAAAATAGAGAATTATCAACGAGCATTTGATACAATAAAAAAATAACCGAAATTGCCATGATTGATTTAACTAAAAACAAACACCATCTATGAACTCATTTTTTGAAGATCTCTCCACATTAGAACAGACCTTTTGGGTAATAGCACTTATTGCGTCTGCTGTTTTGGTGATTATTTTTGGTGCGACGTTTATTGGTGGCGGAGACGTTGATGCAGACACTGATATTGGAGACTTTGATTCCGACGATGGCGGTTCTGGTTATCAATTCTTTACGTTTAAAAATGTTGTTGCTTTTTTTACCATTTTTGGTTGGACTGGTGTTACGTGTTTAGACAACGGCTTCTCCAACGGTGTATCAATACTCATAGCTGCAATTGCAGGATTAATAATGATGGTGTTAACCTCCTTGTTATTTTTCTGGATGAATAAATTAGCGCAGTCGGGTACCTTAAATATGAAAAATGCCATTGGAGTAATCGGTGAAGTGTACCTACCGATTGGTGCAAATAGAAGTTCCATTGGTAAGGTTCAAATAAAAGTACAAGGTAGTTTACGTGAATTAGAAGCCATAACTGATAGCGACATTAAACTTGCAACTTCAACAATTGTAAAGGTAACCGCTATTGTAAGTGATGAATTATTACTTGTAGAAAAATTAGCAAATTAACAATCAACAAATGAATAGTATCTTATTACAATCGACTGGAGGCCCAACAGGAGTGTATTTAATTGGGGCAGTGGTAATCATTCTTGTGTTATTCCTGTTCTCGATGTTCAGGAGGTACAAACGTTGTCCATCCGATAGGATTTTAGTTATTTATGGTAAAACGGGAGGAAATGGTTCGTCAAAGTGTGTGCACGGTGGTGCCGCTTTTATTTGGCCAATTATACAAGATTATGCGTTTTTAAATCTTACGCCTATCTCAATAGAGGTAAATTTAGTGAATGCACTTAGTAAACAAAACATTCGAGTAAATGTGCCTTCTAGGTTTACGATTGGTATATCTACCGAACCTAGCATAATGCAAAATGCTGCAGAGAGATTATTAGGGTTGACGTTGGATGCAGTTCAAGAACTTGCTCAAGAAATCATATTTGGTCAACTAAGATTGGTTGTTGCATCCATGGATATTGAAGAAATAAATACTGACCGAGATCAGTTCCTTTCGCACATTACCCATAGTGTTGAAGCCGAATTGAAAAAGGTAGGGCTTAAGCTTATAAACGTTAATATAACGGATATTCACGATGAGTCAGGATATATTCAAGCACTTGGAAAAGAAGCTGCTGCGAAAGCAATTAACGATGCAATTATATCGGTATCTCAAAAAGATAGAGACGGTGCTATTGGTCAGGCTCAAGCTTTGCAAGACCAACGAACGCAAGTTGCAGCAGCTAACGCAACAGCAGTAGAAGGTGAAAACGCTGCGAAAATTAAAGTTGCCAATTCTGACGCTGATAGACGATCTCGTGAGGCAGAAGCTGAAAGACTCGCAAACGCAGCAGAAAAAGTTGCAGCAGCAAAGGCTTTGGAGGAAGCGTATGCTGCTGAACGTGAAGCAGAGGAAGCAAGAGCAAAAAGAAAAGAAGCAGAGCAAGGTGCCGATATAATTGTTCCAGCGCAAATTGACAAAAGGAAAATTGAGATTGATGCAGAAGCGGAAGCAGAGCAAATACGAAGAATTGCAAAAGGTGAGGCGGATGCAATTTTTATGAAAAAAGAGGCTGAAGCAAAAGGTATTTTTGAAATACTCACCAAACAGGCAATGGGTCTAGACAAAATCGTAAAAGCAGCTGGTGATAATTCAAAGGATGCTGTGTTGTTGCTGGTTGCAGATAAGTTGCCTGAACTTGTTAAAACACAAGCTGAGGCGATTAAAAACATCAAAATTGATAAAGTAACCGTTTGGGAAAATGGTTCAAATAAAGATGGTAAAACTGCAACGTCAAACTTTATTTCTGGCATGTATGGCTCTGTGCCACCATTGCAAGAAATGTTTAACATGGCAGGTATGCAGTTACCAAATTACCTTAAAGGTGAAGATGTAGAAACTGCTGCAGAGGAAAGTAAAGACGACGAAAGCAAGTAGAGCATTTCGTTTGCCATGGTTGAAAAACTTTTAGTTGGAACGAACAATTAAATTGTGTTTCTAGTTATCTAGAAGTGCCCAACAATTTAAAACTTTTATCGCTCGAAGAGTCGGATCGTATCATCGAAATGGCGTGGGAAGACCGAACGCCTTTTGAAGCGATTGAATGGCAGTTTGGACTATCTGAAGCTGAAGTGATTCGCCATATGCGCAGTCAGTTGAAGCGACAGAGCTTTAACCGTTGGAGGAAACGAGTAAACTCTGGTGTTAGCTTAAAACACCTTAAACGACGTTCAAATGAAATTAACCGTTTTCGATGCAGTCGCCAACGAACAATCTCAAATAATAAAATATCTAAGCGGTGAATTTTCCGACAAACTACGCGTCGATATTGGAACGATTGGAAAGTTATGATCCTTCTGATTATAGTAAAACTCGGAACTATTTAGATGGTCATGTCTCTTACTTATCTCCTTACCTGTCAAGGGGAGTTATATCAACAAAACAAGTCCTTAACGCGCTTCAGTCAAAGCATGAAGACATTCGGAGATTTACGAAATTCATTCAAGAACTGGCATGGAGGGATTATTGGCAGACATTGTGGAATCACCACGGTAATCAGATTGATTCTGACCTAAAGCATACTCAACCTGGAGTTGTTCGAAAAGGAATATCCAAGTCAATTCTAAACGCTTCCACGGGTATTCATCAAATTGATTTAGGAATAAAATCACTTTATACCGATGGATATATGCACAACCATATGAGAATGTATGTTGCATCAATAGCTACCAACTTGGCAGGTAGTCATTGGCTTCAGCCAGCACAATGGATGTATTACCACTTGCTTGATGCTGATTGGGCAAGCAATGCTTTGAGTTGGCAATGGGTTGCTGGAAGCAATAGCAACAAAAAATATTTTGCCAACCAATGGAATATCAATACGTTTAGCAAAAGTTCTCAGCACAACACTTTTTTGGATGTACCTTATGAAGACTTTAATCATTGGAAAATCCCAGCACAATTAGAAGAGAGAGAAGTGATAACTCTGAAAACAAATTTGCCTGATTTCCCTAAACTGAACATTGACAAGAGTTTGGAAACTGCGATTTACACGTCCCACAACCTTGATCCAGCTTGGAAAAATGATGAGAACCTAAATCGTATACTGATTTTAGAACCATCATTTTTTAAAAAATATCCAGTTAGTGAACGTGTCATGGAATTCACAATACAACTTGCTCATAACATCTCGGGAATTCAGTTTTTTGTCGGTGAATTTGAGACGTTGCATAAACAAGTTAAAAATCAAAAAACGTACTTTAAACAGCATCCAACAAACCAACATTTCAAAGGAATAGAAGAACCGCGAGACTGGATGAGCACTGTAGAAAAACCATATCCTTCTTTTTTTGGTTTCTGGAAAAAAGCTCAGAAGGAAATATTCAGTTGAAAAAGCAACACTTAGCATCAAAGATATGTCCAGTTTGTGACAGACCTTTTTCTTGGCGAAAGAAGTGGGAGAAAAATTGGGAGCATGTTAAGTACTGTAGTAAAAAGTGTTCTTCTTTGTCAAAAAAATAATTGGAATAATTCAGATGTAAAGATTGTCTAATCTTTAAGTAAATATGTTCGTTGAAGATTAAACATTCTTCGTGGAATTTGTGTTATGACAGTATTCTTATCACAGAAATGCGATATTTGCTTGATTTTGTAGTTTTTAACTCACCTCTATGAATAGAAATTTTTACACTTTATTACTCTTATTTTCTGTTTCAATTACTTCTTTTGCTCAGGTAATTTCTTCAAAAACAAACACTCTTAAACAGAGCTTTATTGAGTCCTTGGAATTAACCACTAACGACTTAAAAAATCTTGAGACCACAGATGACTATATTGATAAACGTACTGGCATTAATCACATCTATGTTCGTCAACAATTTAATCAATTGCCTATTTTTAATGCCGTAGCAAATGCTGCGATGAGAAATGAAACGGTAGTGAGCGTATCTCGAGGATTAATCAAAAACGTCCACGACTACAGTCTGATTGACGGTTTTACTATAAGCGCTGAAGAATCATTTCGTATCCTTTTGAATACCTTAGGCCAAAATGAGATTGCTTTAGAAGATTTATCCTTTGTCAAAAAGGATGAAGAATATACGCTTAACAATGAAGCCGTTTCTGAAGTGCCTGTTGTAGTAAAGAAAGGGTATTTCCTTCATGAAGCGACGTTAAAGGCAGTATATTGCATAGAGTATTTCTCTATCAATCCAGAAAATATGTGGATGGTATTTTTGAACGCTCAAGATGGTACAATCATTCAGCAAAGTGATTTAATCGTGCGATGTACATTCGACTCTCATGAAAATTGCGACCATGAATCATTAAATCCAATTACACCTTCAATTCAACAAACAGAAAGAACTCAAGCAGATGCTACTTATCAAGTTTTTGCAGAACCAGTTGAAAGTCCCATTCATGGTGACAGAACGTTAGTTGAAGATCCTCATGACATAGATGCTTCACCTTATGGCTGGCATGATGTTAATGCATTGGCTGGTGCAGAATATACCTACACACGTGGAAACAATGTTTGGGCGCAAGACGATTTAAATGCTAATAATGGCACTGGTTATAGTGTTGAAGGAGGTTCAAATTTGAATTTTCAAGCTGATTTTAAGATTTCAGAATCTGCTGCTAATTTCTTGGATGCGTCTATAATTAACTTGTTTTACTGGAACAATTTAATGCATGACGTTTGGTATCACTATGGTTTTGACGAAGCTGCTGGAAATTATCAGCAAAACAATTATGGTAACGGAGGAGTTGGAGGAGATTATGTTTTAGCTGATGCTCAAGACGGAAGCGGGTTTAACAATGCAAACTTCAACCCAATGACCGATGGTAATAACGGACGAATGCAAATGTTTTTGTGGGGGAATGGGAGCGTAATAGCGGACTATTTTCAAGTTGATGAGCCAAGCAGTATTGCAAAAAAGTACACTGTTGCTTTGTCGCAAATTAGTCCAGATTTACCCAAAGCAGCGCTGAAGCGAGAGCTAGTTTTGGTTAGCGATGGTTCTACAACGTCGTCTAGAGGCTGTAATACTTTAATAAATGGAGCCAATGTTAATGGTAAAATTGCTCTAGTTGATAGAGGTGATTGTTCATTCGCTCAAAAAATATTAAATGCTCAAAATGCAGGAGCTGTTGGAGTAATAATTATTAATAACGTATCTGGAGCACCTACTGCGCCCAGAGGTTCAAGCGCAGGTATTAACATTCCAAATGTTATGATCGGATTAACTGATGGAGAATCCATCAAAACACGATTAGAGACAGAAACTGTTATTGGCTCTTTGTATGACTCTTCGAGAGTAGAAGGGAATTTTAGAGATAGCGATTTTGATAATGGAGTAATTGCTCATGAGTATGGTCATGGAATCAGTACTCGACTGACAGGAGGTCCTAGCAATAGTTCATGTTTACGATCAAACGTGTATTTTGAACAAATGGGAGAAGGTTGGAGCGATTATTTGGGATTAGTAATGACTCAACGACCTACCGATACTCCTGAAAAAAGAAGAGGAATTGGTACTTATGTTAGTGCACAATCGACAAATGGTGGTGGAATTAGACCGTACCCGTATTCAACTAGTTTTAGTGTAAACCCAAGTACATACGACTATATTAAGAATAATCAGTTTACTGTTCCTCACGGAGTGGGAAGTGTTTGGTGTACAATGTTATGGGATTTGCATTGGGCATTTATCGATCAGTATGGATATGACGAAGATCTTTACCGAGGAACTGGTGGAAATAATATGATGATGCAAATAGTATTAGAAGCAATGAAGTTGCAGCCTTGCGGACCTGGTTTTGTTGATGGAAGAGATGCCATTTTAAAAGCGGATGAATTGCTTTATGGTGGTGAAAACGAAAAACTTATTTGGACCGCTTTTGCAAAAAGAGGTTTAGGTTTTAGTGCAACTCAAGGTTCTTCAACGAGCCGAAGCGATGGTAACGAAGCATTTGATTTGCCACCGTATTTAGGCAACTATACTATTACTAAATCAACTGTCGAATCTGCAGAAAATGCTGACGTCATTAAATACGTTTTTAAAATTGTAAATAATGGAGGAAATCCAATTGAAAGCCTGGAGGTATATGATAGTTTAGGTGATGAAGGAACCTATGTTGAGTCAAGTGATGATTGTGGTATTCAATTAAGTGCTTCCAGCAATACGTTTAGAATTACTTTTAATGATATTGCTCCAGGTGATAGTGTTGAGTGTGGTTATAGTGTTAGAATAAAAAATAGTGCTGGTGGAAAGAAATTGTGGGTTGACGACGTTGAATCAGGATTGGTGCCTTCAACTCCTGTAATTGATCAAGGTTCAATTCGTTGGTTAAAAAGTAAAACCGAAACCAACTCTGGATTATATAGTTGGTTTATTCAAAACTTAGGAAATGAGACCGATGGTTCGCTTCAGTACGAACTTGATCTTTCTGAGTTAGCAAATCCTAATTTGACCTTTTACCATTATTACATTACCGATGGAGGTTTTGATGGTGCTGTTGTAGAAGCAATGGTTAACGGCGAATGGGTTGACCTTGGCGCCTATATGACTAGTAACGGATATAACGGCTTAATTAACGCTTCAAATGGAAGTAAGATTGCTGGACGATCAGCCTTTACTGGAGATTCAGAAGGTTTTATTCAAACGAATATCGACTTGAGTTTCTTCCAAGGAAATATTCTGACTATTCGATTTAGAATAGTTACAGATGCGTTCACAAGTGCTAGAGGGTGGTATTTGGATGATATTGAATTGTGGAATAGATATACATTGCTCACAAATAGCATTCAAGGCAATGATGGTGAAGGATTTAATGATCCAACTGTTACTTCTACAGTTGTAATTAATGACGAATTTAAAGACACTACCGTTACTCCTCAAATTGACGTTAATGAAGTTATAGTTGTTTACCCAAATCCAGTAATTAAGGATGCTATTGTGAAGTTTACTTCTAAAATTGAACGAAGCATGGATTTAAAGCTGTACGATGCCATGGGTAAAGCTGTTTGGGAAGGGAGTGTTTCTTCTACTGAGGAAACCTTGATTCCAATGGGGCAAATGGCAAGTGGTATGTATGTTTTAAAAATGATTGATGGCGAATCATTAAAAATTCAAAAGCTAATAAAATCTGAGTAATCTGCGAATTAGCCTCATTGCTTGTCTTTTCGTATCTTTGAGCGACAAGTGTTAGAGAAACTTCATACGCAAAAAACGTTTAAGAGTCATGGCCTGTTTAGAACAGCCATGACTTTTGTGCTTTATGCATTTTTTGCAGTTGCAGCTCGCGGTCAATCCAAGGTTAACATTACCACCACTTTGCCCACTTCAATTGACATTTGTGGTAAGAAAGAAACGGTTTCATTGGATGTAAGAAACATCATTAACGGATCGGTTTCGGGCATAAGTTTAAAATTAGATCTTCCCTCAGGCATTAGCTATGTTCAAGGATCTTTAAGTGGGAATGGCGTCTCTGAAAAGTCAGTCACGAACTTACAAAAGCCTGAGTTTAACCTTCCTAACTTATCAGTAACTCAAAGTGTTAAAATTGAAATAGAAATTACCAGTGATTGTAGTCTTACGGCATTTCTTACAAACGGTGGAATACCAACAATCTCTGCACTGTGCTCATATACTGGAGGAAGTGTCAGTAATAAATCGAGGCCAATAACAGTAAATCAACCTTCAATAAATGTAAAAACTATAACGAAACAATATCACACAGGCAGCCTTGGCGATATTTTTGTTCGAGAAATTACAATTTCAAATGGAGGTAAAGGTGGGATACAAAGTTTTATTCTAAAAGAAACCGTTCAATCAGGACTCCAAGTAATAGGCATCGCAGGTGGCTCACTTTCAAAAAGTGGCTCGGTTTATACCTCAACTTTTGACACATCCATTATAAAAAAAATAGGAAACAAAGATGCATTTTTCGACAACAATGAATCAGTAGTTGTTAGAGATACGTTTAAAATTGTGAGTTGCAAAAATCTCGCAACAAGTTTAGCGTTGTCATGGGGTTGTGATTCAAAGACCTGTAATACAGAAAACTATAGCACACAAGTTAGCTTAGTTAATAAAGCTCCCAATTTAGTTTTTACACCAACATCTAGTCTCTCTGCCTGTTTCGATGCATCTATTCCAACTGCGCAAGAATTAAAAATAGTAAATGCTGGTAACGATACAGCACGTAAAACAATAGTATCCATTAATCAATATTATGCAGGACAGTTATCAGCGATAGATACGTCTAGCTTAACTGTCAAAATTGGAAACAATGGAAGTTATACTAAAGCCAATATCATAAGATCAAAGTTGACTTCGGCAGCCGGAGTATTTAGTTGCCTTGGCTCAAACCCAATTGGACAAATTGATATCGAACTACCTTTTATCCTTGCCGGTCAAACAGTTTATTTAAATTGGGATAGTCGGACCTGTTGTCCGCAATCATGTGGACCATCGTTTTACGCTCACAGATGGTATTATACTGCTACTTATCTAGACCAATGCCAAAAGACAATTTCAAAAGCGCTAACCGTTGGTTCGTATGGGTATTATCATAATCTAAGCCTAACGTCCTATACTCCAACGGATATTGTAGATAAGGACACATTAAAGTTTTTATATACCATCACTGCAGCCAATTTGGTGGGGAATAATGCCAATTCGTTAATCGACATTTATTTTGATTTACCAGCAGGTGTAAAGCATTCATTACAAAAGAAAGATTTTCAATTTATCACGCATGATGGTTCTGTTTGGCAGCCTACTTCGCTTAAAATGGTAGGCGACAGTTTAAATGCTCAATTTAAGGGAGTGCCCAAAATTAGCTTAGTCAATTCAGATTTGGCCATTAAACTTATTGGTGACTGCTCGCAATCTTCTTCGAATAGCACCCAAAACTATAGTGTTGACATAAATTATATCCCAAATACAACGTGTAAAAATCCCTGTGTATTTAAATCCGGTTGCTTTACAGGAACAATAAAGGTTCACTGCGATAACAGTTGTAATTCAGGATTAAAGTTTAACGACTTTAAAGTAAAACGTATAAGCTATGGTTTGCCAGATAATAATAACGATGGCATAGCTGATGCAACTGGTAGCCTAGATTTGGATAAGATACGAACTGAGCGATTGATGTATGGCGACACATTACTGACTTCGTTTAAAGGAAAAATTAATCGTAGTGGGTCGATAACAACTTGGTCTAGATTAACAGCAACAACGACGTTTCCTTATGGTCGTTTTTTAGACGTTGCAGATGCAACGATCCGTATATATCGTAGAGGAAAATTGCTGTATTCTTGTCCCGGTATTAAATATTCAAATACTACTAGTGGTAACAACAAAACATTTAAATTCGATCTTGGCTTAACTGGTTTAATTGCGTCTAGATGCCCTATTTATAGCGGTTTTACATATACAACAACGGATAGTGTTGAGTTAGATGTCAAATATGTAGTTGCCACAAATCCAGGTAACTTTTTCGAGGAGATTAAAGTAACAAGTGATTTTTATCTTCACACCGTTGCGAATCCTGCATCGTATCAAAGGTATCAGTGTGACAGTTTTTCTGGGAACTTCTTATTAGCAGGGTCGTATTTTACAAACTACGGACGAGGAGTGTATTCTTCGAATAGCTGCAATACAATTCGGGTAACCCAAAATTATTATTTGAGTATTGGAAAATGTTGCAGTAATTATGCTGGTGGCAATCTTTTTCCAAGTGAATATCGCTCCTGGGCAAAACCTTCTAAACTGATTATTATTCCACCTCCTGGTTTTGACGTAGTCCACACGATGTTGTATGATTATAGGACTAGCGGAACAGGGTCACGCACATATCAATATCAAGATACTGTAAAGCTTACAAGGCAACGAGGTGACACACTAGAATACGATGTTTCGGGATTATTTGAGGACAAAGGAGGAAGTTTTAAATTAAGTGACGATGGTTTTTTTGGGGTATGGTATTGCACCTTAAAGCCTAATTGTGAAGCTAAGCACGGGACATCTCCAGTTCAATATGGTTTTGAATTTGAACAACGTGGATATCTCGGGAACTCAAAAGAAACGTACTACAGTACTGTTCAGAACGACCAAATTCAATACGATAAACCACAAATAGGCTTAAATGTACTGTCAGATTTTGTAATTGCAGATGCAGACACTGTAGAATGGCAAATTGTTATTGATAACTCGTCATCTGTTTCTAACTCAGAAAATATATGGGTCGCAGCAACATCTAATGGCAATTCAGAGCTTGTTGAAATTGTAGATGTTAGTACTTCAAAAAAAGTACCGGTGATTAATGGTGTTTTTCAATTAGGTGACTTAAACGCATTAAAGAGTAAAAGTTTTATTGTTAAAGCCGTATACACCTCATGCGATCAAGATAGTTTTATGATAAACGTGGGTAACGACTGTGAAGGTTATCCTGATAGCTTGTCTGTAGCAAAGTGTATTGATCAACAATTGATGCTTTCGTATCGACCCAAAAACACATTGCTTTCTTCAAGCATACAAGCCCAAGATACTTTAATTGACTTGTGCTCTGAAGGTACATATGAAGTTTATGTTAAGAATTTGTCGAATGCACGAGCATTTGACTTGTATGTTGACTTGTATCTTCAATCTGGGGTTCAATTAAATGATACTGCATATTGCTTTTTAGGAAATTCAACCGACTCATTTAGAGTACTGAACCCAATTAATCTAGGCTCAGGTACCTACCGATGGGAGTTAAGCAAGTTTAGTAACTATCTTCAAAAAGAAGGTCTCGCAGGAGTAACCTCTTCTCTTGTCAATGAGTTTTATTTAAAGTTTAAAACTACAACCAACTGCAATTTTGTGAGCTCATCCTTTTTTCTTGCCCGACCAGGTGGGGTGTTGAAATGTGGCAAACCTGTACTAAGCAGTTATGCTGCAAGTAAACAAATTGATATTAAAGGAATAGTTAAGCCGTATTATAGTGATTTACAGTTTAACAAAAAGCCAATTGACATTTGTAATTACGATGGCTCAGGTGAAATGCGTTTAATTAACCTTGGTCCTGATACAACTGGAACCAATGACTTTATTCATCTTTTGTTGCCTGATGGGATTTACCTTGATACGACGTATTTAGCAGGTTCACATAATATTCCCACACAAAAGCCTACTGTTGAGAGAGGATTTAAATATACTGGCATTTGGAAGATTCCTTCAGGAATAGAAATAGGCGATTCGGTTAAGTTTAGCTACAAAACGTATGTAAATAGTGCAGAATTGAATTGCGGAAGTACACAAATAATTGCGCAATCAGTAGTTTCTCAGCCAGCGCTGTGTGTAAAGGATAGTTCATATTGTGACATCAACGTGAGTACAAGCAACGACTTAATGTTAGACTCAATTAAGAAATCAGAATATCGAATTCAAGTTCTTGGTGCCGAAAGTGTCCCAGCTGGACAAGTCGAAAACGTAACTGTACAATTCAACGTTTCGAATATCGGTACTCAAAAAGAGAATAACATTCCTTTGTATGTGAAGTTTGTAGCCGACACGAACACAAATGGCCGGTATGATGTAGGTGAACCATTATTGTCAGTGGATACACTTTATCAATTAATTTCAACGAATCAAGTGGTGATGAGAACCCGATCTTTTGACGCTTTGTCTGCATATGTCTGTGATTTGGTTATAGTTATTGACAGCACAAACTGTGTATGCGACCAGACTTTTACCAAAGTCAAAAACGTACAATTAATAAATGCAGGTGTGGACATAGCAGGTTGTTCCAGAACTGATTTGCAAATTGGGACTCCACCAATGAAAAGTGTTAGTTATCTGTGGTTAACGCCGAACTATATTGAAAATGATGATAGCAGTTTAACCAATTTCAATGCTATAAATTCAACACAAGATGATGCAACCTACCCATTAATTCTCAAAACAGATCGAGGCAGTTGTAGTTCGGTTGACACGGTTATAGTCACTCTTTATCCAGCTATGTTCCTAGACTTAGCTGACACGTTTAACATTTGTGAAGGAGAACGCTTAATTATTGGTGAAGTACCAAGTGGTGGCAGTGGTTTTAAGTCATACCAATGGACACCAACTGATAGTTTACAAAATTCTAATGGAGTTAAGACTTGGGCAAATCCAATACAGTCAACTTTGTATAAAATACATATTACTGATGGGCAAGGGTGTACTATTGAAGACTCAACATTTGTTGCGGTAAGACGAAAGCCAATCGCAAATATTAGTTTCCGAGACACATGTGTTGGAGAGGGGTATACCATAACAAATGCAAGCAAATTAGGTGATATTGGTTTCGATACAGTTCGATACGTTTTTGATTTTGGCGATACAATAATCAATCAGGTTCCTGGTTTCATTCCAACGTTCGATTCATCAGTACAAGTTGAATTATTCGTTTTAGATAGTTTCGGGTGTTCCGACGCAGACACTCAGTTTATTTCTCCTTATCCTCTTCCAACGGCTGGTTTTACCTCTGTAAATGTTTGTCAATTTGACTCTATTAAAGCGGTCAATTCTTCTTTGGTGGATCGAGGAACGATATCACACCTTTGGTTAATTGAAGATTCTAGCTATACATCTAGAGAGTTATCCCATGCTTCACTTTCGTATGGAGCAATTGAAATTGAACTGAACACACAAACAGACAAGGGGTGTGTTGATGTATTTAAAGACACTGTTGAAGTCTATAACAAGCCAAATATATCATTGCCCAAACAAAGTGTTTGTTTTGGTGATTCCATTATTCTAAAACCGTCAATTGTGCTCGATCCAACACAATCAATCATACGTTATGATTGGAACATGGACGATGGGACTACGTTTATTTCTTCAAACGATAGTAGTTATTTTTACACACAGCCAGGGACTTTCAAATATGAAACCATTGTGGAAACGAATAACAACTGCAAAGACACTGCAAAAAGCACTGTAGTTATTAACCCGAATCCTGTATCGAGCTATTCAGTCGAACATCCATGTAAAGGAGATTCAATTATTCTAAATTCAACGAGTTCGATATCGAATGGGAGTATCGTCTCAAATACATGGACTATTGATGGGCAGCAATATGTTGGAGGAATTCGATTTGCAAAACAATTTTTGCTAGAAGGGTTATTTTCTACTTCTCTCATCGTTCAATCTGATAGTGGCTGTATGGATACTTCATCGAATGCTCAAGCATGGGTTAAATACACCGAAAAACCATCACTCATTGTTGACGGAAATTGTGCTGAGAGCCCAATCGATTTTGAAATTATCATCACTCAACAGGACTCTGTCCAAGACTTCAATTGGTCGTTTCCGAATATTAGTCGAACAACTACTGGTGACTTAAACGCATTAGCATTTAACGCTCCAGGTCAATATCCTGTGAAAATTACCACTAATTTTAGCAATGGGTGCTCTACAGATACTAATTTTCAATTTACTATTGATCCAAAACCAGTAGCCGACTTTACATCCGACCTTCCATGTGAAGACAATGCAGCTAATTTCATAGATGCTTCTACAACGTCATTAGGAACGTTAACAGATTGGAAATGGAGTTTTGGTGATGGTGTGTCAAGTATCGAAAAATCACCGAGTCATACGTTCACTGCAATTGGTACTTATCCAATATCATTGTTTGTAACAAATTCTTTTAACTGCTTCGATTCTGCATATCATGATGTTATGGTAGAACGAATTGTAAATCCTGATTTTGATATTACGGACGTGTGTGTTTTTGATACAACGCTGGTCAAACAAGCAATAACCGATATCAAAGCTCCTATTACTAGTATTTCATGGAAACTGGGTGACGGAACAATTCGTACTGGAGTTGATAGTTTTAAATACGCATATCAAACATCTGGAAATTATGATGTTGAGTTACGTTTTACAACAAATGCAGGATGCAACTATTCGGAAAGTAAGCAGGTTGTGATTCACGAATTACCAGAAGCAGGATTTTTTATGAATCCAGAACGAGCAGATGTTGTGAATAGTGATGTTCAATTTACTTCTACAGCGTCTTCTGATGTCGTTGCGCATAGCTATATATTCTCAAATGGATTCACGACTAATGAAGCAAACTTTAACTATCGATTCCCCGATACAGCGACCTATACGATTAACCAACAAGTCGAAAATCAGTTTGGCTGTAAATCAGTTTATTCTGATCAGATTATTATTGATTTTGTCGTTAATATTTTGATTCCAAATGCATTTCATCCGAACGATGATAATATCAATAACACTTTTTCTCCTCAGGGGTTAGGTATAGGCAACTATGAACTAAAAGTTTACAATCGATGGGGTGAACAAATTTTTAATGGCTTAAATAAACCGTGGACAGGTGAAAATGCTATTCAAGGAGCTTATTTCTATTTAATTACAATCCGTGACTTTGAAAATGTTCCGCATTACTATTCTGGAATCGTTCAACTAGTTCGGTAGTTATGTAATCTAGCCGTATATTTTTATCATTTTCATTAAATATTTATACCCTTATCCACGTTAACATTTCATCTTATTGGAGAATATGGTATTTTTCGTGCTTTAAATAAATTCTATGAACTTTAAAATTCTTCTATTCGCATTAATGTGCACGTTTGCAATTTCAACAAATGCTCAAACTCAATTATATGGGAAATGGGATGCACATTGTGCCATGGAACAAGTTAACAACCAACGAGTGAGTTTTTGCGAATTGTGCCCGAAAACATCAAACGACACAACTGTAACAATCAATAGTTTTAGTGTTGAGTTTGACTCCACACATGTGACATTTGGCGATTCTGATGACAAAATTCCGTATATGAAGAAACCAAGTGGGAATTATATCACGTTTGTGAAAGACAAAAGACCGTATGGCTTCGATGTGATGGTAACTACGTCAAACGACCTTATTGTTCTAAAGTCCAAAGCAGGAATCGTCGTTGTTCTGGAACGAAAAAAAGAAAAGGCTAAAAAATAGCTCTGTTCGGCATGATTCAAATACTCGAATGTACAGATTTGCAATCTGAGCATGTAGCTTTTATTCATGCCTTATGGAATAACGAGTATCCCGAATCGTTACGACATACATCTTTAAGTGAGACAATGTCTTACCTTGATGGATTAGAAAAACCTCATCATTGGTTTGCAACCGATAATAATTTGTTCATTGGGTGGTTGACCGTTTTTGGTCGTGATGATGCAGACTGGTTCGCTATGATTCTGGATTCTAGTTATCAGAAACAAGGAATTGGTCGTAGACTTCTGAAAATAGCTAAAGGGCACAAATCACTGCTAAATGGTTGGGTAATTGATCATAATTCTACATTGAAAGCAAATGGTGAAACATATTTCTCACCATTAGACTTTTATACAAAAAACGGGTTTGTAACAACAAATAAACGTTTAGAGTTGCCCAATCTTAGTGCTATTAACATTTGTTGGGATTCGAAGATTGAGTTACCTACAGCTTAGTGTACTTCATAAATATGATTCTGCCCGTAAGTAAATCAATTTGATTGTGAAAGCTACCAGTCTTTTTGATTTTTGACATCAACCACAACACTGGATACAAGGCCATTAACAGTATAGAAGTAGTTTGACGTTTGTCGTAGGAGTATTCAGCTCGTGCGAATCCACGCTTTACTGCTAAGTAGTCGTACTGGTCTAGTGTTAATGATGCGACATGTTGTAAACCATCGTAATTGGTAATTTCAAGTGGTTTAAAACTATAGAAAAAGCCAGTAAACAAAAATCGTATTCGCGACTTAAGGCTCAACACGTTAGGGGTGGAGATATATACTGAACCACCTTTCTTCAATACACGATTACTTTCATTAAAAAATACTTCGTGATCTTGGATATGTTCCATGATCTCCATAGCAACGATTGCATCAAAGGCTTGATCTTCAAAGGGTAGCTTGTCTGTTACGTCTGCTTTTTTACACTCAACTTTGTCGTAATAGAATATTTCAGGAAATAAATCGCATGCTGAAACATCATAACCGTCTTCATAAAGTTTCTTTGTAAAAGCACCGTGACCAGCGCCACAGTCAAGAACTTTTATTTTTTCACCGTTTGTTTCATTCACAAAATATGGCCAAAACGCCTGATGAATACCTGGAATTGAAATTGGGACAATTTTGTTTTCACTCATTATAAAAGATTCAATTGATCGCCAGATGTAAACGTTTTCCCTTTATCCTCGGTCGTATCGTTGTCTTCTGATGGTGGTGTATTTTTTGGAGATTTTATTTCTTCAACTTCGGTATTTACGTTCTCCTGAATATTTGGAGAGGAGTCTGTAGATTCATCATTTTGAGAATTATCATCCTCATTCGTGTTTTCTTCCTCTTCAATTTCCTCTACTGGTACATCTACTTCTGTTAGCTTCACGAAAGTGTCGCTTGTTAGTTTGTTTCCAATTGATTTCCATCCTTTTACGTCAATAAAATCTCTTAGAACAATCTCTTCTTCTTCCTTTTCTTTTTGAGAATTTTTAGTCACCAAATGCACCGTAGCATTCGGTTTTGTGGAAACAAACATCAGTCTTGAATTGCGGCCTTCATTAATAAATGAAAACTTTTTACCTATTGATGTAGTCTCGATTATAAACCGTTTTACGAAATATATTTTTTGTTTCGCGTCGTAATGAACTGCAGAAATTACCTTTTTTGGGTTAAACTTCTCAATAAGCATCACATCCTTGGGCTCATAATGATTTGTGAGCTCATGACTTGTTAATTGATACTCACCTGACTGATAAATAACGAGAATTAAATCATCAGTCTGAAAGCTTCCTAAAAGAACACCTCGATCATCAACGTTCAGTCGACCAATAGAATTTTCATACCAAATATCTCTGCCTCCAATCGTTGATTTTCCTTTTTGCTTAAGCTCTACTTTGCGTATTCGGTATTTACTTACTGTATTTCCTTGAGAACTTCGACCTTTAATTGCTAAATCAGAGAAATCAAAATCGTACACCTTTTTTCGGGCTTTCGCTAAACCATGAAGGTATACGGTAACGACCTCAGCCTCACCATTGGGGTTTGCGCTGAAATACTGAACTTTTGATTTATCATTTTTTCCGACGTTGTACGGTTTATCTCGTGTTATGGAATTAACATTAAACCGCTTGGCAAAAGTCTTCATACTTTCGCCATCCGTATACACGCAATTGTAGACTTTTCGATCGTCTCCTTTTCTCCAAACAGAAACATGTATGATGTTCTTGCCAAAGAACGCTTTTGCCGAGACTTTACTGACTGTATAGTTTCCATCAGCAGTGAAGACAATGATATCATCGAGGTCAGAACAATCACTGATATATGTGTCTTTCTTTAAGCTTGTTCCAACAAAACCTTCTTCAAAGTTAGCGTATAGTTTTTCATTTGCAACTGCAACAACGGCGGCTTGTATGCTCCCGAATTCGCGCATTTCCGTCTTGCGTTCTCTTCCTTTACCATACTTTTTTAGTAAATTCTGAAAGTAGTTAATTGCAAAATCAGTAAGTGTTTCAAGATGATGATTAACTTGCTCTAGTTCATCTTCAATGCCTTTTAAAAGTTCATCAGCTTTGAATGAATCAAACTTACTAATTCGCTTAATTTTAATTTCCGTCAGACGAATAATATCATCTTGGGTAACCTCACGCTTCAATAACTTTTTAAATGGCTCTAATCCTTTGTCTATGGCAGCTAAAACCCCTTCCCAGGTAGTTTCTTCCTCAATATCTCGGTATATTCTTTCTTCTATAAATATCTTCTCCAGTGAACTAAAGTGCCATTTCTCTTCAAGTTCCCCGCGTTTAATTTCTAGTTCTTGTTTTAAAAGGTCTTTTGTATTCTCAGTATTAATTCTAAGAATTTCATCGACCGTTAAAAACATGGGTTTATTGTCTACAATGACACAAGCATTTGGACTAATTGACACCTCACAGTTTGTAAAAGCATACAAAGCGTCAATGGTTTTATCCGAAGAAATTCCAGGAGCTAAATGAACCTCAATTTCAAGTTCCTTAGCCGTGTTGTCAACAACCTTTTTAATCTTGATTTTACCTTTATCATTTGCCTTAATTATACTATCGATAACTGATGTAGTTGTTTGACCGTAAGGTATTTCGCGAATGATTATGGTTTTTTTATCTTGCTCTTCAATGCGGGCACGCACCTTTATTTTACTTCCGCGCAGACCAGAGTTATAATCTGTAAAATCTGCTAGTCCGCCCGTTGGAAAATCGGGGAGGAGCTTTGTCGTTTTTCCTTTAAGCACCGCAATACTTGCATTGATTAATTCAATGAAGTTGTGAGGCATTATTTTAGTTGATAATCCAACAGCTATACCTTCAACTCCTTGCGCAAGAAGTAAAGGAAATTTCATTGGCAATGTTATAGGCTCGTTTTTCCGCCCATCATACGATTTCTGCCAATTCGTAGTTTGCTTATTGAAAGCAACTTCTAAGGCAAACTTTGTTAAGCGTGCTTCAATATACCTTGGTGCAGCAGCGCGATCTCCTGTTCGTATGTCGCCCCAGTTACCTTGTGTGTCTATTAATAAATCTTTCTGACCTAGATTTACAATAGCGTCTCCAATTGATGCATCACCATGAGGGTGATATTGCATGGTGTTCCCGATGATGTTTGCTACCTTGTTGTAACGTCCATCATCCATCTCCTTCATACTATGTAGAATCCGACGTTGAACGGGTTTTAACCCATCTTCAATATTTGGAACGGCACGTTCTAATATTACATAGGAAGCATAATCAAGAAACCAATCTTTGTACATGCCCTTTAAGGCACGCTCACTGGCGCCATCAAAACCTTCTGGTGCGTTATCTTCTATTTCGTTTTCTTCTGACATACAGACAATGGAATATGTATTCGCAAAGTGTTAGCGAAAATAAAGTTTAAATAGAAGTGAAAGTAAGACGTTAAAAAAATGTGGGGTAATTGTGGATTTGTTCATTGTATGCACCCACCTTTCAGCAATATTGTTGAGAAGTTTTATTGCATTAAGCGACCAACTCTTCCTCAATAACATCCAATTCAATTTTTAGGTTGCCAATAATAAATTCTTGTCGCTCAGGTGTATTCTTACCCATGTAATATTCTAACAAATTAGGAATCGAAGTCTCCTCGTTTAAGATAATCGGTTCGAGTCGAATATCTTCTCCGATAAATGTACCAAACTCATTCGGAGAAATTTCCCCTAACCCTTTAAATCGAGTGATTTCTGGATTCGACAGTTTTTCTATTGCAGCTACTCGCTCTTCATCGGAATAACAATAAATTGTTTCTTTTTTGTTTCGTACTCTAAAAAGCGGCGTATCCAATATGTATACGTGCCCATCACGCACTAAATCTGGAAAGAACTGAAGAAAGAAAGTCAACATCAGCAGCCGAATGTGCATTCCATCTACGTCGGCATCCGTTGCAATAACTACTTTGTTATAGCGTAAATTTTCAAGACCTTCTTCGATATTCAGCGCATGCTGTAACAAGTTAAATTCCTCGTTTTCATACACCACCTTTTTACTTAGTCCAAAGCTATTAAGCGGCTTTCCCCGTAAACTAAAAACTGCTTGTGTCGAAACGTTCCGACTTTTTGTAATTGAACCACTTGCAGAATCACCCTCCGTGATAAACAGCGTGGTATCTAATCGAACATCATTTTTTTCATCTCCTAAATGAACTTTACAGTCACGCAGCTTTTTGTTGTGTAGATTCGCTTTTTTAGCGCGTTCCTTAGCAATTTTACGTACACCAGCCATATCCTTTCTCTCGCGCTCTGATTGCTGAATACGCTTTAAAAGAGCCTCTGCTGTTTGAGGGTTTCGATGCAGGTAATTATCTAACGCCGTTTTAATAAAATCTCCAATATGTACTTTCAGACTAGGTCCGTCTGCACCCATATCTGTACTACCCAGTTTTGTTTTTGTCTGAGACTCAAACACAGGTTCTTGTACACGAATACTTATTGCTGTAACAATGGACGCTCGAATGTCGCTCGGTTCAAAGTTCTTACCATAAAAATCCCGTAACGTCTTAACAATACTCTCTTTGTAAGCGTTTAGGTGGGTTCCACCCTGTGTTGTATGCTGTCCGTTCACAAAACTGTAATAGTCTTCACCATAGTGACTATCATGTGTCAACGCCATTTCAATATCGTCGCCTTTAAGGTGAATTATTGGGTACTTAAGCTGCTCTTCATTTGATTTACGTGTTAATAGATCAAGTAACCCATTTTTTGAATAGTAACGCTTTTTATTGAACCAGATACTCAGGCCAGCATTTAAGTATACGTAATTCCAAATTTGATTTTCGACAAAGTCATTAATGAATTTATAGTTTTTAAACACCGTAGAATCAGATACGAACTCGGTTAAAGTACCATTTGGCTCATCGGTTTTTATATCTTCTTCTTTTGTTAAAACGCCGTATTCAAATTCTGCAATTTTTGATTGTCCATCACGAAATGATTGAACTTTAAAATATTCAGACAATGCATTTACAGCCTTGGTTCCAACACCGTTAAGCCCTACAGATTTCTGAAAGGCTTTTGAGTCGTATTTACCACCAGTATTTATTTTAGATACACAGTCGATTAACTTTCCCAGCGGAATTCCACGACCATAATCTCTAACACGCACGGTGCGTTGATCGATTTCAATTTCAATTTTATTGCCGTTACCCATGACAAACTCATCAATAGAGTTGTCGAGGATTTCTTTTAATAATACATAAATTCCATCATCAGCCGCCGAGCCATTGCCCAGCTTTCCAATGTACATCCCAGGCCGTAAACGGATATGCTCGCGCCAATCTAGGGATTTAATACTGTCTTCGTTATATACTATGTTCTCTGCCAAAATCGAATGAATTATCGTGAAAGATTCAACCATCGAAGATAAAAAACAAAGGATATATTATGTTGTGGAGAACACTGTACTTATAAACATGTTGTGCAACACAGTTTTGGAAGGAAGCGGATTATGTGGGGTATGTTAATTTAGTGAAAAGAAATAAGAAATCTATGCTTATCAGCAAGACAAGTTCGATTTCCCTAGAGGCTGCAACCGTTGGTGAATGTAACAGCAACGTTGACAGACGGGAGCCAAATTATGGGTGTCTTCGATGTACTCAATGAAACATATAATACGTTTTCTGTTACGTCCCAAGTGATTAACATACAGAAAAAAATCGAAAATAGTGATAAATTGGAATCTGAAAAAGAGGGTAATGGAGAGTAGTCAAATCAAATTGCAAGGAGAAAGTTACATTTCAAGGTATTTTGGATTTTCATCACTTTTACTTGTTGTTCTTGTCATGGTTGGAATCGCCTTGGGTGGGAAAATATCTGGTATTGTTGTCTCCATAGTGGTAATTTCTTTTATAATATAACCCGTAGTGCATTTAGGCAATGTTAATTTTTATATGGTTAATTGGCCGTTTCATTTTGTGGTTTAAGAATTGAA
>CAKZLB010000042.1 GCA_937124965.1 uncultured Bacteroidota bacterium | reverse complement strand
CCGACTCTTCTGACTTTATTAATATTATTAACGGAAATGTGTTTGCTGATATCAACGAAAACGGATTACTTGAAAACTTGGAATACGGTGTATCTGGTGTAAAAGTATATTTATACGCCGATGAAAACTGTGATGGAAACATCTCATACGGAGAAGAATTATTAGACAGCACCGTAGTTGGTGTTGATGGTAAGTATTGCTTCTTACAACCTTATATCCCTGGAAACGGTGGTGGTGGTTCTTCTACTGCAACAATTTCCAAACGTGTATCTCATTCGTATGACGATGCGGAAGAATCAGGTAAAAAAGGTGATATGTCGCGCACTAGCAGCGATTTAGATTTAGCTGAAGACCTAGTTGGTATTCGATTCCAATCGCTAAGCATTCCACAAGGTGCAACCATTACCAATGCATACATACAATTTACTGGTACAGAGACTGAAACAGGCAGTGCCTCTGTAAAAATCTATGGTCACGACATAAATAGCGCTAGTCAGTTCTCTTCAAGTAAAAAGGATATTAGCGATCGTTCGACAACCTCAAACTATGTTAACTGGACTTTTGGAAGTTGGTACAATAATGGACAATACAACTCCCCTGACATAAAAGATATCGTTCAAGAAATTGTTAATCGCAGTGGTTGGAGTTCGACAAACGATATGGCATTCATTCTTAAAAAAGATGACTCTGGCGACAGAGATGCGTATACATACGATGATAATTCTTCTAAAGCTGCTTTGCTCGTAGTAACATATGAAACAGGTGAAGAGGAAGAAGAAACGCCATCAGGTACCCTGTGTTATGCAACAACAATTGACGAGTTAACAGTTCCAAGTGGTGCCTCTATGACAACAAACAATATCGAAACTGCTTCCTTTAGTTCTGGTGGAAACGAAGACAACAACAACGACTTCGGTCTTTGGGGTGGTGCTTTGCCAGTTGAATGGTTGTCGGTAAAAGCTAGATACTTAGGAAATGTAGTTAAAGTAAGATGGGCTACAGGCTCTGAAGATAACAACAGTCATTTTGTTATTGAAAGAACACACGACGGAGCTCATTGGGAAGTAATTGGGGAAGAGGCAGGAGCTGGATTTTCTTCACAAATAAATCGTTATTCATTTATAGATGAAAATCCATATAGCGACGTAACGTATTACCGAATCAAGCAAGTAGATTTCGATGGAGAATTCGATTACTCTAAAGTAGTTATGGTTCACGGTATGGTTGAAGAAGGTGGGTTTAAAGCCACTATTTATCCAAACCCAGCAAAATACAATGTTGTGGTAGAATGGAACAACGTTGAACGACCAACTCAAATAGTTATGAAAGACCTAAAAGGTAAGAGTATTGCTCATTTCAACACTGAGAATGTTTACAGTGTTGACATAGACATAACTAACTACGATACAGGAATTTATTTCTTAGAGTTTATTGGAGAAGACTTCTCTAAAACAGAAAAACTCATTATAAAACATTAGAATAGTAAGTAAAACAGAAACATGTACAAGCCTTCCGTTAATTGACGGAGGGCTTTTTTTGTGCTTATCAATGAACGAAGTATGGGTGCAACTGCACGTATTAAAAGTAGTGAACCCAACTACAACTTTTTTTATCCACCCAACCATTTCCAAGATATTACCGTATCTTAAATCAAACAAAAATTATCCTATGAAAACTATAAGCCTAATTGCCTCATAACTGATTTCATCAAATCAGCTGCTTGCACAAGTATTTACAAAAATTCAAGAGTTTCTAACGGACGTGCCGGTTACAGTTACGATGTAGTTGATATTCATGAAACCCACGCCATTGTTGGCTCTCACGCTGATCACGAGTATGATACCACTTATTCCCAAAACAAAAATGGTAAATGGTCACTTTTTCAGCGGTTGACAAATTATGATACCACAAATCAATTTAAAACAGGTCATTTTGTTGGAATTTATGGTAGGGACATAATTGCAGGTTCTACAGGCTCCCAAACCGGTTTTTTCTTCTCAATTGATTCGAGTTTGAGTAAAATACAATCCATTGAAAACCCTTCAATCATTTGTTATCCAAACCCTACTCAAACGGACAAGTAGTTCGGTCAAACCAGTTCAATAAGAGGATCCAAGTATCCGTAGAGATTGTTGGTCAACCAGGTCTCTATTTTATAGAAATACTTGTTGATAATGACCGATTTTTTAAAAAGGTTGTTAAGCGATAATTGTCTCGTTCATTCAAATACAAACAGTTTGTATAGAAAATTGACTTAATCATTCAGAGCAACTAATAATTCTAAATCACCATTAGAATACGTATGCATATTCCCTTCTTTATTGGTTAGGTGAATATTCTTCTGACTCAGAATTAATGACAGCAGCATTAAATCATTATGGGTATCAAGTGCTAACCCTTTTTTATCTAACCGTGAAGTGTTGTATGTAGAAACGATTCCTTCTAATTCCTTAACTCTAGTATTTCTCTCTAGTTTCTTTAAATACCATGCTACAGGAAGAAGCATTTTCCCAGAAAGCATTCTCTTGCCATCATCCGTATTTAGCAGATAAGGTTGAATGTTTTTAGCCTTTGGGGAAACGATAAAATCTCCAATTTCTACCCCAGAAAATTCTCCATTGTTAGTGGTGGTTTGTATCCCAAAAAAGAGGTATTGTGACATCCATAGAAACACAACGAATGAACTCAAAACAGGCCTTCCTTTCAAGTATTTCAGTGCACTTGCAGTAAATATTGCATAAAATGGCAGCACATAAAACAGATATTTGGGAGACGATAAGTCACCAAAGTAAACACAAACTAAGGGTAATATAGCAACCAGACATGAAGAGAGCAGCTTTAGGTTATTTGTTCGTAGAAGGTAGATAATACCTATGCCTATCATTACAATATTTACCAATGAATAAAAGCTTAAATAACTTTGAATTTCAACTTGACCAAGTATTCCAAGCATCGGTTTTCCTCCGAAAGTACCTTCCATATGTCTTTGAGTTAACCCAAATATATTTGAAAGTTCAACGTTGCTTAGCTGCGAAAGAGTGATAAAAACTGTGATAAATGTTAAAGCGAATAGACTTGACCTTCTTAAAAATCCAGCTAAGGTTTGTCGAAATAGTAACAATGGAAAAATTAAAGAAATCATTATCGAATCTATTCTCATCCATACACCAAAAGCAAGTAACATTGCGCTTAAAAGAACATTACCATTTGAAACCCGTTGCGTTAAAAAGTAGACACTCATAATGAGAAAGGGTGCAGCAAACACATTGGAGTTTGGATAATAGGCATTCACTAAGGCTTCTTGAAAAAGCAATATGCAAACCAGAGCAACCCAAAAATTGGAGTTTGTATAATATGAAACCATTTGGGCCCCAAAAAAAATAAACGATAAACAACCGACCGTAGACAGTATTGAAAAAATGGTAAAGGGGTTAACAGATGTAAGCTGGTGAATTCTAAGAATTGTAAGGTAGGTCCCAGCCTGAACGTCATATGCATATAACTCCTCCTTTGAACTTTCAATTCCGTGACTGTTAATTGTAGTTACACCTGTGGCTATTCGTATTCCATCAAGTTCAACAGGAGCAATAGAAAACGCCCCAATTAGCTGATAAAATAGTAAAGAAATGGCAAGTGCTTTTATTAAAAATGATCGTACTTTTTGAGTTTTTAATTGTTTGAAAATATCGGAAACTGGCATTGGTTTATTATCAAGTTAGTTTGGGTTAATGAATTTTGGAGAAGAACCGTCAGTAGTATAAGTTGTGCAAAGCACCTAACGACCTTTGGGGTGTCATTAATTACTGAAAAATCTGGATTTTTGGGGCTGCGAATAATGAAACTCTAACCGAAAGTGAGTCGTCATATCGTTCTTCAAAGTGTATCAGAATACAATTTGTACAATCGTTCCGCTGAACAATTACACTTATGAGGAAATTTACTAGATTGTAGTTTTTAGGGATTTGATTAATAACTGCACGACACCCACCTTTTACATATTTTAAAGATTTGTAGTTGTCAAATACAGGTACAATTTCCCACAGTTTATCCGTTGGTTTAGACATAGAAATTTAGTTTATACTCCAATATACTATGTTGTGAAATGGAGACAACCAATCAATCTCCGAGCGTGGATTATGACGTACCACACAACGTTTTACTAAAAAATGCCGGTTAAAATTTGGTACCTGTCAACTCTCGATTCTCACGCCATTGGCAAATTGCTCAGCGCCTTACAAAACTCATCGTGGTAGTCAACCACTTTGTTTTTTCGTTTTTCTCCAATTTCGCGTATTAGTCGGCATGCAGAATATCCTTCGGATTTTGTTTGGTATTGCTCAACCCACGCATTATGCTTTAAATTCTCTTCATCCGTTCGAAAAGGAAAGATAATTTTAGGTCTCTTTATTTTAATACGCCAAGGCTTGGGTGTCAGTCGGGCTCTATAACATTGCTGCTGGTAGCAGATATTGGAGTACTCCCAGTCTGCATACAAGCGTCTCATTAGTTTTTTAGATTCTTGTGAACGCGCATTAAACTTTTGTCCTTGCAGTATTAACCTATAACCATTTGGTGTTTGATATATACGTGTATACAAGTGGTGATAAGCCTTTTTGTCAAGTGCCTCTTCCAAATGTCCAAGGAGTCCTTCACTGTATTTTTTCTGTTTGAAAAATGATACTAAATATCGAAAAATATTAAAGTCTGGGATTCTATATCTAGCCTTGTTGTGGTCCACATCCACAATCATCAGGTGTTCAGCGTTGAGCACAAGTGCTCCATAGCGATTACGGGTAATGACGTTTTTCTCGTCGATTGTGGCAATTATCTCTTCACAAATATCTATGTCATATTCCTGTGGGTTTCTATAATCCTCTTTCCCTTCTATTTTATTGCGAATAACATCCCGCTTTTTTAATGCATTCTTTTTGGCTTCATCTAAGGAACTTAACGAACCACCTAAAAAGTTATACGTTCTCAGCTCAGTGCCGTTTTTTTGCCACACATTATCAATCACTTCATAATTATCAGTCTCTATTTTTTCAGAATGTTTATACCAAATGGTTGGAATTCTCATAGTTTCAAAGTTTTTTGATTGAAGTCAACTTCAGCACAAAGTACGTTTTTTCGAAAGCTTGAATTTTTAAAATTCTTCATAATTATTAGACGAAAGTATAATTCGAAACAATTACTACCGTTATTTGTTGAAAGAGAAATAAAGTGCAAAGAAAAATAGTTTATATCGTTGGGCTTGTTATTCTAATCGTCTCTGCGTGTAGGGACAATGACCAAGACTTTAAGGTTCAAATTCCCGATTTTAATTTTTCCCAAACCGTAACCTTTGAGACAAGTCTTTTGGCCTACGACATTTTTGAAGGAACTATATCTGATCTCAAACCCATTGATAGTTTTGAAATACTAAAATTAAGTTCAAGTTTATTTACCGATTACGCCCACAAACAAAGGTTAGTTAAAGTGCCAGCTGGGAAAAAACTAAAAAGACTGAATGATGGTTCAATCGATTTTCCGAATGGAACAATTCTGACAAAAACGTTCTTTTACTATTTTGACGACCGAGATACTAGCTTAGGTAAACGAATTATTGAAACTCGACTCTTAATTAAAGAGAAGGAAACATGGAACGTAGCAACGTATTTATGGAACGAATCTCAAACAGATGCCACCTTAGAGTTAAATGGATTTGATACAGAGGTTTCATGGATTAATCCGAATGGAGAAAACCAATCAACCGTTTATCATGTTCCAACGAAAAATGAATGCATGACTTGTCATCAGTCCAACTCTTCAATGACTCCATTAGGTCCAACACTTCTAAATTTGAACCGCGATGTAAGCAGAAATGGAATCGATGTAAACCAAATTGGTCACCTTCAGTCATCTGGCATTTTAACTGAATTCTCTATTGACCTAGTTGCTCAGATGGTCGACTACAACGACGTAAATGCTTCCTTAGAAGAAAGAGGACGAGCATATTTAGCGATGAATTGTGCACATTGTCATAACCCAAATGCTTGGGATATTCCTGCTGGACGTGACTTTGATTTCAGGCACCAAACTGCATTTGAAAATACAGGAATTTCAGATGGGAAAGACAAAATTTTGCGCAATGTCATCAATCAGGAGATGCCATTTATTGGAACAACAATTTTAGACAAAGAAGGCGTTGACCTATTAACAAAGTACATAGAGAGTCTTTAAAAGTTCATAAAATTCTTCAGTTCAAACCTTTAACTTAATTCGAAAAGCACCCTAGGAAAAGCCAAAGGGTACAGTGCTTTGATAAAAAATGTATTACACTTTGCTTCTTAGTTTTTAGTTGAAATGAACTATTGACGGATTCCCGGAGGGGTACTGTACAGCGATATAGCTGACTTCTCTTAAACTCTTTGTAAAAAGGAAAGCCCTTCATATTTACATGTCTTGCAACTATTTTAAGGTCATCATGTTCAGCGCAGGATTACCTCGCCTCGGTCGGTTATTTATTTGGGAGGCCTTCACATTCAAAGCCTTTCTATGCACTATTGTCCTTTTTATGGCTTATAACCTGAAAAAAAGCCTCGCAGGAAGCCATAAAAAAAGCCTCCCGACTATCGACGGAAGGCTTTCAATGTGGGCGATGTAGGATTCGAACCTACGACCCTCTGCTTGTAAGGCATAATGTCCATATTTTCGTTATTATTCTTTTAATATCTAAACTCCACTATTTACAAGGGTTTAAAGCCGTTTTAGTTTGTGTTTCTTTGCGTTGGTATATGGTTATTTATTACTTTTGTATGCAAATAGTATGCAAATAGTATGCAAATTTTCAAATCACTATGACGGACGTAACAACAAAAAAGGGCTATAATATCTCAGTATATTTAGACACCAGACGAGCGAACAAAAACGGAAAGTTTCCTGTAAAACTTCAAGTCTTTACTTCGCACCCAAGGAAACAGAAATTATTTGCAACGAAATTCAAATACACACAAGAAGAATTTAGTTCGATTTATACGGCTAAACCCAGAAAAGAACACAAGGCCGAAAAACAAAAAATTGATGCTGTTTTATTACACGCTGAAAATATAGCACAATCGTTAACTCCATTTTCTTTTGAGAAGTTCGAAAAGAAAATCTATCTGAAAGTAGGCGAATCTATTAGGCTAGAATATTTGTATAAATCCCAGATAAAAGAACTAACCGATAACAATCAATTAAATACAGCTAGTAACTATGATCTAGCTCAAAAGTCTTTTATCCGATATTGCGAGCATTACAAAAAAAATTACCTTTCGTTAACGCTATATGATATTGATAAGAAATGGTTAAACAGTTTTGAAACTTTTATGATAAATAATCTGGAGAAATCTTCGACAACCGTCAGTATGTATGTGAGAACTCTAAGAACTCTATTTAATAAGGCAATAGACGAAAAAGAAATTAATAAAGAGTTCTATCCATTCGGAAAACGGAAATATCAAGTGCCAGCAACTAAGAAGGTTAAAAAGGCCTTATCTAAACAGCAATTAAGCGTTTTATTTAAGTCGAACCCAGCAAACCACTATCAACAAAAAGCGAAAGATTTCTGGTTCTTTTCGTATGCTTGTAACGGCATGAATATAAAAGATATTTGTCTATTGAAATATAAAGATATAAGCGAAGGCTCGTTAACGTTCATTAGAGCAAAGACGAAGCTCACTCGAAAAGCGAATTTAAAGCCTATTACCGTCCATTTGAACGACTATGCAAATCATGTTATAGAACTTTATGGTTCTGAGGACAAAAGCCCTGAAAACTTCGTTTTTCCGTTCTTAAGTGGTATTACAGAACCAAAAGTACAAAGACTAAAAATTCAAGCCTTCACCAGATTCATAAACCAGCATATTAAAAAGCTAGCAACCGCAAACGGATTAACGGACGAAATTTCGACTTATTGGGCAAGACACAGCTTCACGACCCAAGGAATAAAAAACGGGGCTTCAATGGCATTTATGCAAGAAAGTTTAGGACACCAAAGCCCAAAAACAACCCAAGACTATTTTGGTGGTTTTGACGATGATACCAAAAAAGAGTTTTCCGAATCACTAATGAACTTTGAATAATATGAAAAATCTAACTAACGGTGATATATCAATCTATTGCGACAATATTAAGAAATACGGATTAGACGCATTAGAAGGCGTTTCGCTTATGAACGCTCGTGAAATACTAAACCATATTACTATGATGCGAGACGAATATGTTATAAACATCGTAAAAGCTGGAGCAAACAACCCAGTCGGAGAATACCCATATCCTGAATATGTTAAAAGCGGTGACGAGCATAAATATTGGTTAGCTGGAAACAGCAACTATCAAGACTCGAATTTTATCCGTTTTATTTTATTGACCTACATCTATCCAGAAGCAAAAGAGATATATCCAACCGTATTAAAGAACAAGTTTTTATATGAAGAAGCTCACGAGCTAGTGAATGCAATCGTCACTAAAGAAATTACTATTCGACAACGATTAGTATTTACAGGAAATCAATTTGAAAACGCAATCGTGACCTATCGAACACAAGCGACAAAAATGAAATTCGATAACTTATCTGTAAACCGAGAACCCGACATTAAGCTGGTTGGTTTTCCTATATATCTGCATAGAATGGAACAATTAAGGCGGTTCACTTTCGAAATGTTCGATAAAATACAACCAGCCAAAAAAGTCGAAGATGTTTATTCGGCTTACCTTAACGAAAGATTACAGGACGTTCGAAGCCGTAATTCGATTATTGATTCGCATCTAAAGACTAGCGATCTAAGTTGGTTAATCGAACAGGAAAGAAACACGCTCAAACTGACATTAGAACATATTAACTTGTTTTATGAGGAATCAGAACTAAGACAGGCGTTTATTGAAATTTGTGAAAGTTTTGTTAAGTGGCTAAAACCAAATATTTCATTAGAGAAAAAAGTTGATTTGTCTTTAAAAAGCATTTTCAAAAGTGAACAGCTTTATAACGATACGATGAAACTTTTTGTAAGTAAAAAACTTATTGAAGAAGGAACTCACTTTTGGATTGACGATAAAAAATCAAACAAAACTCTTTTGAGTTCTATTCTTAAAAGCCTGTTTTCAAAAGGTTATTTCAATGTCGAAACTAGACCAACCATATCGCAATATTTATTTATCTGCAAAAACTCTTTTAAGTGTGATGTAAGTAAAAGTACATTCGAGAAAGCCCCTACCGTCTCCCAAGGCGTTGAATTTATCCAACCATTACCAGAAAATTAGTCATTACCTAAATTACGCAAACTGCAATTTTGCAATTTGCATAGTTACCATTCTCATTATTAGCCGTTTACCTTGTTTTCTTTTGCACCAACAAAATAACACAAGGTTATGGAAAACATTATTCTTACTCAAATCCCATTAAGCGATTTAGAGACAATTATTCAGAAATGCGTTGACAATGCTATTAACGCAAATTCATTAAACCCAAACCAGAATCAAGTCAATTCTGAGTTAATCACAATTAAACAAGCAGCCGAATTTTTATCGCTATCCGTTCCAACGATCTATTCGAAAGTTTCAAAAGGTGAATTGCCTTTCATGAAGGTATCTAAACGCCTTTATTTTTCTCGTGAGGACTTAACGAGCTACATCAAAAGCGGTCGCCAAAACACGAAGCAAGAAGACAAAGAAAACGCTCACAACTTATTAGGGAACTAATGAAGGCAAATAGTCCGTATAAGCACTCTGGAAAGGGTGTTTTCAATACATTAGTACAGAGTGGGACAACTAAACCACCAAAAACACCAATATTATTAATAGGAACAGGGTCTGAATTAGGAAGCGAGACATCTTCCAAAGGTCGAACCAAAAGAAAGCTAATAACAAATTCAATGATTATTAGTCTTGTTGATGTCGCAAAGGAATTAAACCAACACGAAGCCGTTAAACAATATTGGAACACCTTTCATTGTCAAAATAGTGTGGTAAGCAGTAACGGCAAAGTTTATGGTAAATATTGCAAGAATAGAATTTGCACCGTTTGTAACGCCAACCGAAAAGCAGACGTAATAAACCGCTATCTACCTGAATTGAAAAACTGGAACGATGCGCAATTCGTAACGATAACTATTAAGTCATGTAAAGAAGGACTATTGCCCTATTACATAAAAGGAATGCTAAGAACGTTTCGACTAATTCACGAAAGGCAAAAGAAACGGAATCAAAGAGGTACTGGTTTGAAACTTGTCGGAATACGTTCGTTAGAATGCAACTTTAATGCGAAAGCAAGAACCTATAACCCTCACTATCATATTATCGTTAAGACGAAAGAAATGGCTGAACTATTGGTTACTGAATGGCTAAAGACAATTAAAACCAAAAAAATAAAACACGTAACGCACAAGGCACAAAAAATTATACCGATTACAAATCATGAAAAGGTGTTAATTGAGATTATCAAGTACGGAAGTAAAATCTTCACCGAACCAGATATTAAAAAAGCTAAAAAAGGAGACCGAAAAATATATGCAAAAGCACTTCACAACATCTTACAAGCGATGTCAGGACAGCGAATATTTGAGCGATTCGGTTTCAATCTTCCTAAATCAGACGAAAAAATAGCTTCGACTATCACACTTACAGACAATTACGAACACTGGACATTTAAGACCGATCAAGGCAACTGGATAAATGACAAGACTAAACGACCGCTAACGGGTTATGTAGCACCCTTCGAGCTGTTAGAGCTATTAGCCTTTCGTATTGACAAAAACAGTAGTTAGAATGTACCAGAGGGGGACATCCAAAAGAAAACCACGAACTATCAAGGAAACGCAGCAATCAACTTTTTGCGCAAGTGCTATTTTTGAAAAGTTGAAAAGGAACAAGTTTTGAAAAGATTGTTGTTAAAAATATAACCAGAAGACTTAAAACTAGTTTTTCAATCAGTTTGAAGAAAAGTTTAATGCTTTAGTTTTGACCAAGATTGATATCAATAATTCGAATTTATCTTATTGAATCTTGGAAATTCAAATAGTATGTGTAATTTTGGTCATTATTTGTCCAAAACAATTTTGACCAATGAAGACATTAGGCGACACATTAAAATGTGCAAGGGAGGAAAAACAATTGATACTAAGAAAAGTAGCAGCAGAAGTAGATATTGACCAGTCTCTTATTAGCAAATTTGAGAAAAACACCAGAAAACCAACTATGGAACAAATAATAAGACTTGGAAAGTTCTACGAACTTCCAGAAAGAGAATTAATAATAAATTGGTTCTCCGAAAAAATTGCAGAAGAATTAAGATATACCGAATCTACTTCCGAAATTCTAAAGGTAGCAGAAGAAAAAATACACTATTATCAAACTCAACAAAATGGAAAATAAAACATTAAAAGTAGTAGAACTATTCGCAGGAGTCGGTGGTTTCAGACTTGGACTTGAGAAAAGTAATTATAAAGTTGTTTGGAGTAACCAATGGGAACCTTCAACGAAAATACAACACGCTTCAATGGTTTATGAAAAGCGCTTCGGAAAAGAAAACCATTCAAACCAAGATATCTCGACAGTTCCGACAGACGAAATTCCTAATCACGATTTGTTAGTTGGTGGTTTTCCGTGTCAAGATTATTCTGTTGCAACAACTCTACATAACTCAAAAGGATTGAAAGGCAAAAAAGGTGTTCTTTGGTGGTCAATCCACAGAATTTTAGAAGAAAAAAAGAACAAACCAAAATACCTTTTTCTAGAAAATGTAGATAGACTTTTAAAATCGCCAGCAAAACAAAGAGGTCGTGATTTTGCAGTAATGTTGCAAAGTTTAAATGAACTTGGCTATGCAGTTGAATGGCGTGTAATTAATGCAGCAGAATACGGAATGCCACAAAGACGAAGAAGAGTTTTCTTTATTGGTTACCATAAATCAACAGACGTATATAAAAGACTTCAAAAATCCAAAAAAATAGATTGGCTAACAAAGGAAGGAACAATTGCAAATGCTTTTCCTGTAGCAAAAACAAACTCAATACAAGAAATTGAATTAAAAGGAGATTTAGTTGAAATAACCAATAATTTCAATAAAAACGGAAAATTGTCGCCTTTTCAAAATACAGGATTACTTATAAAAGGTAAAGTTTACACTACTAAAACAGAACCTAATTATGATGGAAACAGAATTGTTTTAGGCGACATTTTGCAAAATGGAGAAGTTACTTCCGAGTTTTTTATTGACGATAAAGACAAAGACAAATGGGAATATTTAAAAGGTGCAAAAACCATTGAGCGTAAGTCACCAGATGGTTTTGTTTACAAATATTCAGAAGGAGGAATGATATACCCAGACGCTTTAGACAATGCTTCAAGAACTATAATCACAGGAGAAGGCGGTAAATCCCCTTCTAGATTTAAACACGTTGTTGTTTCGGATAGAGGATTACGTAGACTAACGCCAATTGAATTGGAAAGACTGAATATGTTCCCCGATAATCACACAAAAATTGATGGGATTACCGACACGAAACGAGCATTTTTTATGGGAAATGCTTTGGTAGTTGGAGTAATCGAAAAAATTGGAGAAGAACTTTATAAACAAATAAATCAGTTTGAATATGCTTGATATTACTTCGGCAGATTCAATTATTGATTTTGCCAAACTGCTAAAAAACCAAACTTTAAGACAAGCCTGTGGCGAAGAAATTGAAAAACACGGCTATAAAGGAAAAGGCAATTTTGGTCAAATTTTAGAAAAATTCTATTTCGGTTACGAACCTAATTCTGATGCCGAACCTGATTTTAAAGAAGCAGGAATTGAACTAAAATCAAGTCCTTTAAAAACATTGAGAAATGGAGAATTTCGTTCAAAAGAAAGATTGGTTTTAAATATCATAAATTATTTAGAAGTTCATAAAGAGGATTTTGAAACCAGTTCATTTTGGAAGAAAAATGCTCATTTACTTTTGGTGTTTTACCTTCACGATAAAGATTTAGATTTACTCGATTACATAATAAAATTGGTTGAAGGTTGGAAATACCCAAGCGAAGATTTAAAAATTATTCAGCGTGATTGGGAATTTATCAACCAAAAAATAAAAGAAGGAAAAGCACACGAATTATCAGAAGGAGATACATTCTATCTTGGAGCTTGTACCAAAGGCTCGACAGCATTAAAATCGTTTAGAGACCAACCTTTTAATGAGGAAAGAGCAAAGCAAAGAGCATATTCATTAAAGCAAGGATATGTAAATCATATCATTGCAAATATTGCCCAAGAAGAAGAAGCAGTTTACGGAAAAATAATTGTACGACCGCAAATTTTAGAAGAAGTTCGTTCAATTGAGGAAATAGTAATTCTGAAATTTCACCCATTTTATGGGAAATCCGCAGAACAGATTGAACAAGAATTAGGTTTGGAACTAAACCAAAAGGCTAAAAGCTATTTTGCGAATCTTACAAATGCAATCCTTGGAATAGAACTAGGTAAAAAAATAGAAGAGTTTGAAAAAGCAGATATTCAAGTTAAAACTATTCGACTTAAAGAAAATAATTTGCCGAAAGAAGATATTTCATTTCCAACATTTGAATACCAAGAACTTGTAGAAACCGATTGGGAAGATTCTGATTTTAAGAACATATTAGAAAGTAAATTTTTCTTTGTGTTTTACCAATTTGAAGGCGAAAATTTGATTTTACGAAAAGTAAAGTTTTGGAATATGCCACATTCTGATATTCTTGAAGCAAAAGATGTTTGGGAAGAAATGGTAAAGACAGTTTCAAACGGAGAAATCGTAAAAGAATTAACTGACAAAGGAATTAGAAAGACAAATTTTCCAAAGAAAACCGAAAACAGAGTAAGCCACGTTAGACCGCACGCTAGAAATGCAGAGGACACATATGAATTACCTGTTGCGGATAAATTGACAGGATTAACAGAGTTTACAAAGCATTGTTTTTGGCTTAACGCAAGTTACGTGAAAGAAGAAATATATTTAAAATAATGCCCACGTTAATTATCGAAAAAGTATGCAAATAATATGCAAATAAAAAGCCCTCTCGTTTGAGAAGGCTTCTAAGTGATTGATTATCAGGTGGGCGATGTAGGATTCGAACCTACGACCCTCTGCTTGTAAGGCAGATGCTCTAAACCAACTGAGCTAATCGCCCTTTTCCTCTTAAAGGGCTGCAAATATAATGTTCCCTTAATTTTAATAACACACTTTTTTGAAAAAAAATTCATGGTTTAATTTTTAGACACACCGATTCCCAATGTTTATTCGTTTTATACAAACACAGCAACGGTTTTGCCATCTTTGTTTGTTACATAATACTCTACGTTAATCGTGAAAAAACTGCCCAAAATAGTACATAAAATCCTCTGGTGGCTGCTTTACATAGCTCCAGTAATTTTACTATCGTATTATTTTGGAGGTAAACTCGTCCGAAACATGATGATTGATGAGTTGAATGCTCAACTAAACGTTCGTGCCACCGTCAACGCCATTAACCTAAATGGCCTTAAAACCTTTCCGAGAATAAGTCTTGAAATGACCAATGTTCGTGTAAACGAATCAACGAAACATTACGACCAATATGTGCTTCAAGCAAAAAAGGTAATTGTTGTTTTTGATGCCCTCAAACTTTTGGCAGGAAACAACGAAATTGAAAAAATTCACTTGCAAGGTGGTGCTGTCAGATTGTTTACTGATAAAAAAGGAACAACCAACTATGAGCTGTTCAAACCCGACTCTAGCTCGACAGACGACGCCTTAAACATTGACCTGAAAAAAGTGTTACTCCAAAACTTTCAATGTGTCTATGTAAATGAAATAGATAACCAAAGTTTCAACTTTAAATCTGAGAATCTCTCATTTTCTGGAAAATTTAGTGACACAAAATTTGCGCTATCTACAAAAGGAGATGGTCTTTTTGATCATTTATCTATTGATGATGTTGATTACATTAAAGGAAAAAAAATACTTGTAGACCTCGCTCTAGATATTAACCAGGAAATAAATGCATATCACATTGAACGTGGTCATATAGGTATGGGAAACCTGCTCGTCGATGTTGCTGGTGATATCATGATGATTGATAAAAATCCAGATGTTGACATAAAAATAACAGGCAATAACATTGACATTCAATCTGTCTTATCCGTGCTGCCAAACCATGTAAGTTATCCTCTTAGAGATTACAAAAGTTCAGGAGATATCAATCTATCTGGATCCATAGTCGGAATGATTACCGACAATGCGTTACCCGCTATAAATCTTGAGTTTGAGTTTAATGATGTAGCAGTTAAATCGAAAAAGCATGAAATAAACTGTCAAAAAATCAATCTTGCAGGTTCATTGAATTCTAAAAATGATGCCCTGGCTTTAAACGTTAACCTAACAGAGCTTAATTTAAAGGCATCCAGTGTTTCTGGTACTATTTCAATCCCAGACTTACTCAACCCAAAACCAACTGCCAGTTTAAAAGGCCTTTTGGATTTATCCGACGTTAGCGGACTTGTTACTGATGAATCTTCTTTTCTAAAAGGTAAGGTACTATTCAACGTAGAAGGGGCAATCCCTCAAGTGCAACCTGTTTCTAGTTCCATGTATGAACTTACTCCTATCTCAGGAGATATTGAAACGCGTAATGTGACCTATGTAAACTCTAGGGACACATTACTTAGCGCTGTAACAGCGAAAGCACGGATTGCAATAAACCACTTATCATCCGTAGAAATAAAGGGCGATTTCTGGAAAAACAATGTTGATTTTAAAGGAACAATAAACAAGTGGCAGTCATATGCGTTTTCAGATGATCGGCTATCAGTTGTAGGTGATTTGAGAAGTTCATTTATAAATTTAGACTTTACAAGTGATACAACGTCAGAATACGACTCAACTAGCATTGTTTCGTTAGACTTTAATATCGACACAGATCTTCAACTAGACGTACAAAAGTTTGATTGGGGAAATGTTCATGCAACAGCTCTGAGTGGTCATTTACTTTGGGATAAAACTGGAATGAAATATAGAAACTTTGCCTTCAACGCTTGGAATGGGAAAAATGAATTAGACGCCGACCTGGTTCAGTATTCAGATCGATTTGAAGTTCATTCGACATCAATTTCTGAAAATATATCCCTCCCACAGTTATTTGATGAATTCAAAAATTTCGAACAAACCGAGTTTACTGCCGATATTTTAAAAGGCAACTTGACGACTACTATCAAGTTAGACATGTTCTTTGATCGACAATTTAATTTAATAGAAGACAAGCTAGTTTGTCTGGCGGATTTTGAAATCAACGATGGTCGACTCACCAATTATCAAACTATGGAGTCATTATCCTCTTTTGTTGAATTGGAAGATTTGCGTGATATTCGATTTGAAAAATTAGCCAACGTAATCGAAATAAGTGACCGTACCATATCGATTCCAACCATGTCGATTAAAAACAACGCAATCAACCTTGAAATTGGTGGAACTCATGATTTTGATAATTACATGAATTATCGAATGAAAATACGCGTTACAGAGCTCTTGGCGTCAAAGTCTGGCTGGGTCAAACGCAAAAAGGAGCGGCAATTAGAAGACAACAAAGACGGAGGTTTGAGTGCCTATATTCTCATGGTAGGAACACCAGATGACTTAAAAATCAAGTACGATCGTAAGGCAGTTAAAGACAAGATCAAAAAGGAAGTCAAAAAAGAACGCAAAGAGTTTTTCCAAGAATTAAAACGTGAAATCAAACGCGAAAAAACCACCACTAAGGATACCAAAAAAGTAGAATGGTTAGAGTAAAATAAGAACCGTTTACTCGTTAGTCAGCAAAACAGTCATTCCAAAATTCCACCCCTTGGTTGCTTGATACATTTCACTATTGCCTCCAACAAAACGATATGACGTATACAAATGACCTCGCCCAAACGGTGTAATTATTCCTAATTTAGGCTCGACATACGGGACAGGTTGCCTTCGTTTAGGTTTGTACAACCCCGCATTAAATCCCGCTCGAATCGGGTGGAAACTAATAGAGGTTCTTGAAACCCGCTTTTTCCCTAATTGCTTTAAAACGTTTAATCCAATTGCTTGTGCATTCGTTGAAAAAGTTCGATGATAATCTGTCGTTATAAGTGTATTAATATCAGGAATATACACTCCAATTCCACCTTTGAATGTTTGTTTGTTCTGAGATTTTTCGTGATAAACTCCCAAATCCACCAAAAATGTCAGTGGACAACCTTTAGTAAAGTTTAAACAACAAAACCTCAAACAGTTTCGATACGGTAGAATTTCAAGGGTATCGTTTTCATACATATCACGTCCCGATTTAGAATAGAAATACGTGGAATCTTTCACCCAACCACTTGTCACTGTTGTCTTTTCTTGTGCCATGGCTGTTACTGCCATTAAACACAAACCAATACTCATCCATTTTTTCATAGTGTTTTCTTCTATGACGAGAGAAATTAGAAAATGGTTGAAAATATTTGTGAATTTGTCAAATTGAACCCATCTTACACCCATGTCAAATGAAAAAGAACCTTCAGGACTAAAACGCGCCAAACGCAGAGCCACCAAGCTGATTCAGAACGGTAGTAAACTTACCAAACTGATAAAACGGAGCATTGAAAAAATCAATAAGTCTGATAATAAATTAGCTGCATTTGTAACGGATTTAAAAAAAATGATACGTCTGATTAAAGCGTATTCAAACGGTCATTATAAAGATGTTAGCGCTTACACGCTTGTTTACCTGGTTGCAGGCATTGTTTATTTTGTTAACCCTTTTGACGTAATCCCTGATTTTATCCTTGGTTTTGGTTTTGCAGATGACGCTACAGTAATCGCTTTTATAGTGAAAAAGATCCAGACAGAACTCACCAAGTTTACCTTATGGGAAGCCAATAATTCGGTTGAAGAGTTAGAAAACCTGTAGGTTATTTTGATGTCGACAATTCCTCTGAAGTTTCTACCACTCTAATCACATATCGAAAGCCTAACGTAGAATGACTTTCATTTGGATTGATAAATAACTTGGCATTGTGCATCCCAACATTTTGTCCATTTCTAAACGCATGGTGTTCGTATAACCAATTACCACCACGCACTAACTGACCAGAAGTTGTGTCATTAAATGAATTGAAATACGATTCCAAATCCGCAGTCAACACAGCCTCTTTGGTTCCCAATTTTCGTAATTCTTTTTGTCGCCATTCGAACAATTCCTTCCAATTATCTTGATAGGTTTCTTTACACCATTCACTTACATTGGTATTTAAATAAAACACCCCATTCACCTGATCTTTGTGAACCACAATTGGGCTTTTAACGTTTTTTAGTTGGTCGATAGATGTAGTATATAAATACCCATCATTCATAAAATTATGAGAATTCATATTCGCATAAGCTGGAAGAATAGCTCTGTTCACTAAGTTATGGTGGGTTGTGTCTCCTTTTAAATTTAAATTCGTTAAGTAATCTTCATCAAAAAATGAGTTGTTGAGGTAAACCTTACTATCATTAAATGCGTAATAGTGGTTGCCGTTTGCAAAAGCCCATTCAAATTGGTTTGGTAGATCAACAATCACCCTCTTACCTTCTAGTTTTAACTCTTTATTTAGTTTCTCTTGATACCATTTGCAATATGCAATGGCTTGGTGGTACGTAACTCCTACAACGGGGTAATTATCATACCTTTTTTGATAAAAATACCTTCTGGTCATTGGATCATTATAACTAAACATGAAATCACTAATCCACACGGTTGTGTCTGGTTGTAGTCTTAAACGATTTGCTGAACTCTGTTCATTTAAAAATTCCTTGTACTCTCCATTAGTTACTTCAAAGTTTTTAATATAAAATGGTTTTAAAACTTCACTTAAGTTTGCCGTAGTTGGACTGGTGCCATATTTAAAAACGTCTAATCTACTTCCGTCATTCGGACTTTGATTCAACTGATTAACTTCTGGATAAAATCGTGCAATACTTGGTACCTCAAGACGTAATGTATCATCAAGTTTCTTTGTGTTTATAAATTTTGTGCTGAGTGGCTCAACCCATGTAACACCTTTAATTTTTTTGAATGGCTTCTCCTTTACTACACTGGTTTTAAGTACATTTTGATAATCTTGAGAATAGGAAATTGTAAACGAAAGAATCGTTAAAACTAGAATAGCTGCAAACTTCATATCATTAATCTTGGTACTAGAATAACGCCAAGATACATGAAATCGTATAAAACAAAAGAGTCCGAACCTTTAATGGGTTCGGACTCAACTAGAACTGTATAAATAAATTTATTTCGCTGCTGCGTATCGCTTAGCAACTTCATCCCAATTTACTACATTCCAAAATGCAGAAATGTAGTCTGGTCGACGGTTTTGGTAGTTCAAGTAATATGCGTGTTCCCAAACGTCAATTCCTAAAATCGGCGTTCCTGCACAACCTGCTCCCATAACTGGGTTGTCTTGGTTTGGTGTGCTACACACACATAACTTTCCTTCACAAACACATAACCAAGCCCAGCCTGATCCAAATTGCGTTGCCGCTGCGTTTGCAAATGCCGTTTTAAATGCTTCTAATCCTCCTAAGTCTGACTCAATAGCTGCTGCTAAATCTCCTGAGGGATTTCCTCCACCATTTGGCGACATAATGCTCCAAAATAATGAATGGTTGTAGTGTCCTCCACCGTTATTTCTCACTGCGCCATTGTCGCTGTGGTTTTTTAATAAGTCTTCTAACGACTTACCTTCCATATCTGTACCTTCAACTGCTGCATTCAGCTTTGCAACATATCCAGCATGGTGCTTACCATGATGAATTTCCATTGTTTTGGTGTCGATGTTTGGTTCTAATGCGTCCGTAGCATACGGTAATGCTGGTAATTCAAATGCCATAATGATTGTTTTTTACTGTAAGACAAAATTATCTAAAAGCTTCAGTAATGATACGTAATAAGTCGTAAAATTGTTTTAAAATTTTTAATCCCTTTCATGGACATCAACAAACTAATACAATCACGACGATCGATTTACCCAAGTCAGTATTCTGGGAAAAAAGTACGAAAGTCTGTAATTAAACAACTTCTTGAAAATGCTAATTGGGCTCCAAACCATTACCACACAGAGCCCTGGCGATTTATCGTATTTGAAAACAACGGTTTAAAAAGACTAATGTCAACTCTATCGGAGTTATATAAGCAACACAGTGGCGAAGCATTTAATGACTCGAAATACGCTCGGTACGCTGCTAGAGCAAAACAGGTGTCTCATGCTATTGTTGTGGTGGTAGATAAAAGTGACAAACCCAACTTACCGGCAATTGAAGAAATTGAAGCGGTAGCTTGTGCAGTGCAAAACATGCTCTTAACGATTTCTGCAGATCCAACTATTGGCGGTTACTGGAGCACGGGAATGTTGGTCTACCTTCAAGAATTTGCCGACTTTCTAGAATTAGACGACAATCAGATATGTGCTGGGATTGTGTATGTGGGAACTCTTAAAGAAAATGCTATTCAGCCAAAATCCAAAAGAGGACCAGTCGAAGAAAAAACAACTTGGATTAGGGAATAAAAATATGAGAGCAATTGTTCAAAGAGCCAGAAACGCTAGTGTTATTATTCAAGACAAAAACGTTGCTTCTTTCCAAAACGGTTTGATGGTTTTAATAGGAATAGAGCAATCCGATGACTCAACGGATGCTGATTGGCTGATCAAAAAAATCGTCAACATGCGAATCTTCGACGATGAAAATGGTGTAATGAACGAATCGCTTTTAGTAAAGAAGTATGGAATTATCATAGTTAGCCAGTTCACGTTATTTGCTTCAACAAAAAAAGGAAATCGCCCTTCGTATATTCGGGCAGCCCGACCTGATGCGGCAATTCCTCTCTATGAATACTTCATCCAGCAGGTTCAAAAAACAGCAGTGGATTGTTATGTAGGAATGGGTGAATTTGGGGCAGATATGCAACTTCAATTCACAAACGATGGTCCTGTTACAATTACTTTAGATTCAAAAAATAAAGAATAATTAATCAATCAAATTAGCGTTACTAAAAATAGCGGGTTCCGTTGTATTTTGCGAAACTCATAGACATTTAACCGATACGAATGAACCACCTTTTCAAATTTATTAAGCCCTTGAGATACACTCTATTCCTCACCCTAATTTTTTCATCTTTCTCGATGGTTTGTCGAGCGCAAGATGCTCCAAAAAAATATCCTAGCCTTTTATGGGAAATATCTGGGAATGGTACAGAAAAGCCAAGCTATCTATACGGAACAATGCACGTAAGTAGCAAGCTTGCATTTCATTTAGGAGATACCTTCTTTATGGCGCTTGAAAGCTGCGATTATGTTGCTCTTGAAAGTGACGCTACTACTTGGCTAGGTTATATGTTTAGCGAAGAGTATATGGAAGAAACTGGTGGCTTGTACCGCACGGCTCAGTATTACAGAGACTTCTATCGAGATGCGTTTAAGTTTCAAGAGGTAGATAAGAAGGTGATGGGCAGCAGTTTGAACTTCAGCAATCGAATTATGAACGGCATGCTGTATCGAAAGTCAAACTACGCTGCAGATTTTGAAGAGGAAACCTACCTTGATATGTATATTCATCAAGCAGGTGAGAAACTGAATAAAAAAATCATTGGCTTGGAAGGGTTTATGGAGTCACAGCGTTTGGTGCAAAAATCAGAAATCCCAGATCCTGACGAAAAAGACAAGCCAAAAAATCTTGATTATCGAAAAATCATTAACTCAGGTAAGAGTCCTCGAGAAATGTTAGAGGATGCATACAGAAATGCGGACTTAGACATGGTTGACTCGCTTCAACGCATCATGAATCCAAGTGCAAATCACCAGAAATACATGCTTCACGTACGAAACGAAAATATGGCTCGTCGGATGGATTCAATTATTCAGAACGGCAACACGTTGTTTTCTGGTATTGGTGCTGCGCATTTAGCTGGTAATAAAGGGGTAATTGAAATGATGCGTGAAAAAGGATACACCGTTCGACCTGTTACCAGAAACATTGGTGAGTACAGCAAACAGTATCGCGACAAATTGGAGAAAACGTATGTCAAGCAAGACTTACAAGTGTACAAATCCTCCGATGACTGGATTGAGGTAAAGCTTCCAGGAAAATTGTTCGAAATGCCTGCAAATCAATATTATAAGATGTACTTCTATCCAGATATGTCAAATGGAACCAACTACTCACTTATCCGATTGAGATATCATGGATCCATGCGAAATCAAACTAAGGAATACATGATTAAACGAATTGATAGTTTGCTGTATGAAAATATTCCAGGTAAAATCTTAGAACAAAAATCTATCGAACGCAATGGATATCCTGGTTTTGACATCATCAATAAAACCAAAAAAAGCGATTACCAACGTTACCTAATCTTTGCAACGCCAATTGAAATGATTGTCTTTAAAGTAGGTGGCACACTTGATTACGTAAAAGACAATAACAATTTGGAAGAAATATTTAACTCCTTCAAAGTTAATGGTCAAGATCACAGTTGGAAAAAGCACACGTCTCCTTATGGCTTTTCTATCGACCTACCTGGAACGCCAATTACCGATGAAAAGAATGAAGATATGAAGCACTTGTTTGCCAACACATGTGAACTTTACGCATCAGATGGAGACAATTTCTACTCGGTTAAACGTGCTAGCTATCACGATCAGGGATATATCGAAGAAGACACTTTTGAATTATCTTACATTGCTACACAGTTTCAAGATGACTTGAAGCACAAGGAAATAAGTCGCTCCTTTATTGATCACAAAGGAATGAAAGCGATGAAAACAACGTGTAGAGATTCACTCATGTTTGTTCATTCACTTTATCTCATTGACGGCCCTCGATACTACCAAATTTTGGCAAAAACAAAGGATTCCATTTGGCCAGAAACCTTCTTTAACTCCTTTGAAAAATCGGAAGTAAAACCAATACGCGGATATACAACTTTTGAAGATACAACGTACTACTATTCCGTAAGCTCGAATACCAAACGTTCTGGTTACAGTGCTTTCGATTTAAGAGAAATTACAGAACGTATCAAAAACAAAGAAAACGACCGTAATTATGATGGAAACTCTGAATACATTTATTATGCAGATATGATGGCTGATGAGGAGGTTTATTTATACTTCCGTCAGTTTTCAAGATACTATTATCGACCATCATATGATTCACTTTGGAGAGGTGAAAGACATTTCTACAAAAACAAAGGATTGGTAATAAGCAAGGACGAAGTTAGCAAAGACTCAAGCACATTAAATCTTGTACTATCCGATACGAATAGTATACGCAATATCCATGTGCAGTACCATGTGAGAGGTGGCGTTTTATACGCAATGAAATACGTAAGTGAAGAAGGTAAGTCGAATACGTTTGGTGAAACATTCTTTACAACGTTTAAACCACAATCTGATACAATTGTTGGGTTGCCATTTAACCAGAATAAAGGAGACTTATTTATTGAAGACTTGTATAGTGAGGATAGTTTAGCAAAAGATTATGCCTTACAATCTGTAGAATCTATCAGTTTTAATAAGAAACATGCAAAGCAAGTAATTGATATTATTGACGGCTTTAAACACAAAGATTTTGGAGTAAAGGAACGTGTCCACTTAATTGAAGAATTGGGATATTTAAAGCATCGAAGTGTTATTCCATACTTAGAAAGTGTTTATAACAGAAGTGTAGATACTGCTCAAATTCAAGTGGCTGTTTTGCAAGCTTTAGTTAATCAACGTACTAAGTCAGCAACAAAAGTATTTGCTAAACTGTTGGAGTCGGAAACCCCTCTTGTTAGTGAAAATTCAGTTTCTTACTTAACAAGTAGTATGAGTGATAGTCTGGTAATTTACCGAGAACTGTTTCCCTTCTTGCTTAAGTTTACGCGATATCCTGAATATAAAACAGGAGTATATGTATTGATGGCTGAAATGTTAGATAGTGGTGTTTTAAAACCGAAAGACTACAAAAAATTCCGAAAGGATTTGGTTCGAGAAGCAAAGGATGGGTTAAAACGTGTCATGGCAGAATCGCATGATGAAAATGGTTACGACTCGTACTCAAGATACTCGTACAGCAGCACAAGCCACTCTGAGAGCATGGAAGCCTATAATAAGTTGCTGATACCTTTTAAAAACTCTAAAGATGTACAAGAATATTTTGAGCGGACGAAAAGATTAAACTCAGATCCAGATTTGCTGAACACAAGCATTCAAATGACTAAAGCAGGTATACCTGTCGAAGACTCCATTTGGGCACATTTTGCAAACAAGGACAAGTACTTAATCAAACTTTACACAAAACTAAAAGACATAAATAGAACGGATTTGATTCCAGATAGCTGCCTCACTCAAGAAAAGATTGCAAAGGGTTTGTTATACCGTTATGTAACTATAAAGGATGAAGACAGTGTTCAGTTCTTGAAGCGCATCCCAGCAAGTACAAAAGATACAAAAGGGTATATTTATATCTTTAAGAAAAAAGACAAGTACGATGAGGCCGAATGGAACTATGATTATGTAGGTGTACTTCCTGAAGATTCGACGATTATTCCTGAGCGTACTGATGTTAGAAATACTGGCAATGATTATCTAGACGATGAAGACTTAGATGAAAAAATGAAAGACGCTGTTGAGAACCTACTTTACACTGAAAGAAATAGGGTTAAGAAAAAGAATCAACGGTATAATTATTACGGTTATTAGAAACAAATTATGATAGGTTTATTATTACTCTATTTTGCTGGGAAGGCATATTACGATTTAGCAAAGTTATACGGTAAAAGTCAATGGGGGTTTGCTATTTTAGGAGTAGCAAGCTATTACATTGGATTATTTGCTGGAGGGTTTTTACTCGGAGCTGTACTAGTTGCGATGGGTCAGGAAACATTTTTAATGAATACGAATGAGTATTTACTTGGCTTGATGGCTTTACCCATTGGCATTTTAACGTGCTGGTTGCTTTATAAATATCTATCCAAACGTTGGTCGAATGAAAGTACACAAGACTCTAGTTCGGATGAACTGCTTGATGACATAATCAAGTCCAGTTAAAGAAGCTCCTTAACGAAGCTATCCAGCTCTCCCGTTTTTGCTTTTAAAAAGAGCTTCGCGTCTACCTTTAGTTGATTTCGACGGTCAACGTCGTCAATTAGGCTTCTCAGTGTTTGTACAAATCCTTGTTCGTACGATTGAATTGAAACAAGCAGGCCTTCATTTTGAAGTTCCAATGCCTCTGGAAACTTAGAGATTTTCGGTCCAGTAATTATTGGTAGTCCGAATGCTAGTGCTTCCAATACATTGTGCAGTCCTTTGCCAAAAGCTCCACCTACAAACGCAATATCAGCGTATTGATATGCTGAAGATAAATGACCAATGGTATCGAGGATTAAAACCTGTTCTCCTTTATGATCTTTAGCTGCAGAAATTCTTGAAACTCCGACGTTTTTGAATTTCTGAACAATCTCAAGTATGTGAGGTTCAGATACATCATGAGGCGCAATGATTACTCTTATGTCTGGGTTTACTTCTAATAAATATCGTAGCACCAAATCCTCCTCATGCGGCCACGAACTCCCAATGATCAAAGTTGTTTTGTTCTGAACAAACCTTTCGATAAGTTCATGACTTGTGTTTGATTCTGCAACCATTGCAACACGTGTGTATCGTAAATCAGATAAGACTTGTGAATTTGTAAATCCATGTTCAACCAGGTTTCTATGAACACTTTCATTTAACACATATATCCGTTCAAAATTCTTCAACTTCTGTTGATAGGGTTTTCCGAAAAAGCCAAAAACAAAATGAGAATTAATGAAGTTTCCATTAACCAAAACACGTCGAATGGATTGCTCTTCAAGAGCTTTAAGAAGGTTGAACCACAGTTCATATTTCACAAGCACAAACAACGAAGGGTTCAAACATGTGACCATTCTACGCATTTTCGACAGCGAATCTATGGGAAGGTAAAACTTTGAACCTGTACCATATAAAATTTTTGAATGATTATACCCTGACTCAGAAAAAAAGGTAATTATCGTTTCGTACTTTTCAAAGAATAATTTGTGGCGAATTATTGGGACAATCATCTCATATTCTCCCAAAGATGCACAATGAAACCAAGCAATTGGTTTGTTGGATTTTGTCTTGCTCCACTCCTCTATTCTTGAAACTGTGTTTTTACGCTGAAAGTAGAAACGTTTCAGTTTTTTATTAAAAACTCCTATCAAGGGAAGTAATTTCTCAACGAACAATACCGTCAAGTTGTATGCGCGACTCATTAGTCAATAAAAAATTCTTCCTCGCTTGTTTTTTTGGTATAAACAGGAATAGTGATTCCAATTCTGAAACCATTAAGTAAATCTGTTCGTTTTGTTGGATTGTAAACACGCGTATCAAAATCAATACTCCGCATACTCTTGGTAAAGGCTTGTTGGAAGGTAAAACCAACTTGAAAATTTGCTCTTTTCTTCGGATCTAAATGTTGGTAACCTATAAATTGAGTAAGCGCTAAACCTCCAGTTAGGCGGTCATATCCTTTTTCGTAATCTTCAGTAATTTGAGGAACAGATAACGATGAGGCATATATGTCGATTCTATGAAGCATAAACCCAAAGCCAACGTCTACTAAAATTCCAGAGTTTTTGTTGTGCTTTAAAAGCGGAAACAGTTTGCCTCCATTCATGGTTAAGGTATGTCCTCTTTGGTTAAGTCGTACAACAGAAAACAAACCGTCTTTATCAATGATTTCTTGAGAGGGTCCAAGTATCGAGTCAAACATACTAACCTCCTTAACTCGGTTACCAAACATCCAATTGTACTGAACACCCGCAATCCAACCATTAAGAAACTTATACCGCGCTCCCACTCCGATCGCAGAATTCCATCCGAATCTTTCTTCTAAATCTCCACCAGGATTTTGGATATTGTACTGAACATCAAACAAGTACCCTTGCTTTGGAGCGAACGTAGTTTTTTGTTGAGCATCAACGTTAAGTGCAATAGCGGTGACAAACAAAGTGGTGAACAGAAGACGAATGGTATATTTCATTTCAAAGAATTAACAGAGCAAATAACGTAAAAATCACTGGATTAGGTGAAGTTTTGGTTAATATTGCAGCCTTTATTACAGAGGTATGTCGATACAAATGGTTGACCTGAAAGGTCAGTATCAAAAAATTAAACATGAAGTTGATGATGCCATTCAAGGCGTTATTGATTCAACTAGCTTCATTAATGGACCAAAGGTTCAAGAATTTGCTAAAAATTTAGAAAATTATCTTGACGTAAAGCATGTCATACCTTGTGCTAATGGAACCGATGCGCTTCAAGTGGCTCTTATGGCTCTTGGGCTTAAACCAGGTGATGAAGTAATCGTTCCATGTTTCACGTATGTTGCAACAGCAGAAGTTATCGCACTTCTTGGACTCACACCTGTTTTAGTTGATGTGGATCCAGATACCTTTCAGATTGACATACATCAGTTCAAATCAGCTATAACGGCAGATACAAAAGCTGTGGTTCCAGTGCATCTCTTCGGGCAATGCTCTGATATGGATGCTATTATGGAAATTGCAGATGAGCAGGGTCTATTCGTTATTGAAGATACAGCTCAAGCGATTGGGGCAAAAATTACTATGAAAGATGGAGTGCAGCGCTCTGCTGGATGTATTGGTCACTTTGGAACCACATCTTTTTTTCCATCCAAAAACTTAGGCTGTTATGGTGATGGTGGTGCAATATTGACCAATGACTCGGAGTTGGCTGCCAAAGCAAAAATGATTTGTAACCATGGACAAAAGAAAAAATATTATCACAGTGTAATAGGAGTTAACTCAAGACTAGATACGTTGCAGGCAGCGATTTTAGATGTTAAGCTTAAACATTTAGATAGTTATAGTGATGCACGAAGAAAAGTCGCAGCACGATATGATGAAGCGTTTAAAAATGACCCACGCTTTATTACTCCAAAGAGAGTTGAAAACTCAACACATGTTTTTCATCAGTACACACTGAAGTTAAATGGTGTAGATCGCGATGCTGTGAAGGCTTACCTCGCTGAAAACGGTGTTCCAAGTATGGTTTATTATCCTGTTCCATTGAATGAGCAAGAGGCTTTTAAAACAGTTGGAAATTTCCCCGTAACAGTAGACCTTTGTAAACAAGTGTTGTCATTACCAATTTGTACTGAGTTATCAGAAGAAAATCAAAATACAGTCATTCAAACCATATTGAAATTCATTAAGTAAAATGAGAATTGCAGTTATTGGAACAGGTTATGTTGGATTAGTTTCGGGGACGTGTTTCGCTGAAACAGGAAATCAAGTAACCTGCGTAGATATCGATGAAGCTAAAGTAAAAAGTCTTCAAAGTGGAAAAATTACCATATACGAACCCGGTTTAGAAAAGCTATTTGAACGAAATTTAAAGGAAGGTAGGCTTCATTTTACTACAAATATTGAAGAGGCCATAAAAGAGGCCAAAATTATCTTCTTGGCTCTACCAACACCTCCAGGTGAAGATGGTTCAGCAGACTTGTCATATGTTCTGGGTGTTGCAGAACAGTTAGGAAAAATAATGACGGAATACAAAGTCATTGTTGACAAAAGCACTGTTCCAGTTGGTACAGCAGAAAAAGTTCACAAAGCGGTTGCTGCAAATTATTCAGGCGACTTTGACATCGTTTCAAATCCAGAATTTTTACGAGAAGGTGTTGCGGTTGACGATTTTATGAAACCAGACAGGGTTGTTGTTGGTTGCAGTTCAGAGCGTGCTCAAAAACTGATGGCAGAATTATACGCTCCCTTTGTACGCCAAGGTAATCCTGTTATTTTCATGGATGAAAAATCTGCAGAATTGACTAAGTATGCCGCAAACTCATTCTTAGCTACGAAAATTACTTTCATGAATGAAATTTCGAGAGTTTGTGAATTGGTAGGTGCCGATGTTGACAAGGTTAGGAAGGGTATAGGAACTGATACTCGTATTGGAAATAGATTCTTATTTCCGGGTATTGGATATGGAGGATCGTGCTTTCCTAAAGACGTAAAAGCCCTTGTAAAAAGTTCATCGGAAGTAAATTATGACTTCAAGATATTAAATGCAGTAGAAGAGGTAAATGAAAGTCAAAAGACGTACTTGATACCAAAGATTAAAGCACACTTTGCTGGTGATTTGAAAGGAATGAAATTCGCGCTTTGGGGTTTAGCATTTAAGCCAAATACCGATGATATTAGAGAGGCTCCCGCTTTATATTTGATTGATGAGTTGTTGAAAGCTGGTGCGATCGTGACTGCTTTCGACCCTGAGGCAATGAAAAACGTTAAGGACGTTGTTGGTGATAAAATCAACTATGCAAACGATATGTATCTTGCGTTAGAAAATGCAGATGCTTTAATTATTGCAACTGAATGGGCGGAATTTAGAAACCCAAATTTTGAAAGAATTGGAAAAGGTCTAAAAAACAAGACTATTTTCGATGGTAGAAACTTATTTAACCTCGAAAAAATGTCAGAGGAACGGTTTACATATTATTCCATAGGTAGAGAAACAATTAAATGAAAAAGGTATTAATCACTGGAGGTGCAGGTTTTTTAGGTTCACATCTTTGCGATCGCTTTATAAAAGAAGGTTACCATGTTATAGCCATGGACAATCTTATAACTGGTGACCTAAAGAATATAGAACACTTGATGCCTTTAAAGCAATTTGAGTTTTATCATAATGACGTCTCTAAGTTTATTCATATTCCTGGAGAATTAGATTACATTTTACATTTCGCCTCTCCTGCAAGTCCAATTGATTACCTTAAAATTCCAATTCCAACCCTAAAAGTTGGTTCGCTAGGAACTCATAACTGCTTAGGATTAGCATTAGCAAAAGGAGCAAGAATGCTCATCGCTAGTACGTCGGAGGTGTACGGAGACCCAATGGTTCACCCTCAAGATGAAAACTACTGGGGTAATGTAAACCCTGTAGGTCCGCGTGGTGTTTATGATGAAGCTAAACGATTCCAAGAGGCCATGACCATGGCTTATCATACATTCCATGGAGTGGAAACTCGAATCGTTAGAATATTCAACACGTATGGCCCAAGAATGCGACTGAATGACGGAAGAGCGTTGCCCGCTTTTATTGGTCAAGCATTGCGTGGTGAAGATATCACAGTTTTTGGTGATGGTAGCCAAACAAGAAGTTTCTGTTATGTAGATGATTTAGTGGAAGGTATTTATAGATTACTTATGAGTGATTATGCTCATCCCGTAAATATTGGTAACCCAGACGAAATTAGCATATTAGATTTTGCTAAAGAGATTATCGCTTTAACTGGTACTGACCAAAAAATAGTCTTAAAAGATCTTCCAAAAGACGATCCTAAGCAACGTAAACCTGATATCACAAAAGCAAAAGAGCTCTTAAATTGGGAGCCTAAGTACTCCCGCCAAGAGGGTCTTAAGATTACCTACGAATACTTCAAGAATCTGCCTAAAGATGACTTGTACAAGTATGCTCACCCAAGAGAGTTTAACTAGACTTGTTTCCAACTAGGTCGTTAAGTGCTTTTTGAGATGATTTATAGGTAAATAAATACCCTTCGTGTTCTATTTTCTGTGAAGACACTCGACTCCCTTCTAAAAAAATAACTGCCATTTGTCCAAAAATTAACTTCAGGATAAAACTAGGTACATTTGGTAAAAACACTTTTCTCCTTAATGCATTACCAATATTCTTTGTAAACTCCAAATTTGTTATATGCTCTGGACTTACCGCGTTGTACGGCCCTGATATGTTAGAATGCTCTAAGGCATAAATGTACATATCACAGAGGTCGTTTATGTGAATCCAAGGAAAGTATTGACTCCCTTTCCCCAGTCCAGAACCAATACCCAGCGCAACGGGCAGCTTCATTTTTTGTAAGGGCCCATTTTTAGCTGTTAAAACTACTCCAGTTCGGAGCGCAACCGTTCTGACCTTAATATCGTTAAATTGATTTGCAGCGTCCTCCCAACGTGAACATACTTCTCCAATAAAATCTGTTGCAGGATTATCATCCTCTTTAAAAATATGGTCAGTTGTTACTGCTCCATAGTAACCAATAGCTGAAGCCGTGATGTACGTTTCTAACGGTGGCTTTGTACGCTTTACTGCTTCAAGCAACAAATTAGTTGAGTTCACTCGACTATCAACAATCTCTTTTTTTCTGTTATCTGTCCACCTACCTTCGCTAATATTTGCACCAGCAAGGTGAATGATTGCATGAACACCACTGAGTGCTTCATCATCAATTTTCATGTTCTTCACATCCCATGAGAATCGATTTGGGGCACCGTTGACAACCTGCCTACCCAAGCGCTTAACATTGTATCCTTTGTCCAAAAGTTTCATACACAAATGCGAACCAACTAAGCCGGAAGCGCCAGTAACTAATATAGTTTTCATAGGAAGATTGAATTTAATAATGCTTGCTCACTAGTATAAACTCTATATCTTCGTCAAAGTTTTCAGAAATGGCATTTTTTTCTATGTCATTTGTTAATTCAATATTATTAAATGTCATTTAACTCACTAGGCTTATCCGAGCCGTTATTGAAGGCTTTAAGCCGTCAAGGATATAAAACGCCCACAACAATTCAAGAAAAAGCAATTCCTGCAATCTTTAAAGGAGGCGATTTACTTGCATCGGCACAAACAGGTACTGGCAAAACTGCAGGTTTTACTTTACCGCTTTTACAGATTTTGTCCGAATCTCCTGTTCAACGGAAACGCCCAATTAAAGTGCTAATTCTTACACCTACACGAGAATTAGCTGCGCAAATTCTTATGAATCTTGAGCAATACAGCCAGTTTCTGGACATTCGTTCCACGGTTATTTTTGGTGGAGTAAGTGCAAATCCTCAAATAAATGCACTACAAAAAGGTGTTGATATATTGGTTGCAACGCCAGGAAGACTTTTGGATCTAGAATCACAGCATAAATTATCCCTAAGTCAAGTTGAGCATCTCGTTCTAGATGAAGCAGACAGAATGCTAGACATGGGGTTCTTGCGTGATATAAAGCGAATTCTAAGACTTCTACCTACAAAACGTCAAAACCTACTTTTTTCAGCTACTTTCTCCAAGGAAATTAAACAATTAGCAAATACCTTCTTAACTAATCCAGCAATTGTAGAAGCAACACCTGAAAACACAACCGTCGACAAAATCAATCAAACGGTATACAGAGTTGACAAGAAAAAGAAGCCAGCATTAATTATTGAATTAATTAAAAAGGGTAACTGGAGACAGGTTTTGGTTTTTACTAGAACTAAGTATGGTGCAAATAAACTTGCCGAAAAAATGTCCAAAAATGGCATCAATGCTGCGGCTATTCACGGAAACAAAAGCCAAAATGCTCGTACTAAAGCATTAGCAGATTTCAAAAAAGGAACTGTACGTGTATTAGTTGCTACTGATATAGCTGCACGAGGATTAGATATTCCTCTTTTGCCACATGTTGTAAACTATGAATTGCCGAATGTCCCTGAAGATTATGTCCATCGAATTGGAAGAACGGGCAGAGCAGGAGCAAACGGTGAGGCCGTTTCTTTAGTGAGTATTGAAGAATTGGACTTAATTAAGAATATTGCCAAACTAATAGGTTTTAACCCAAAAACTAAAACCTTAGAAGGGTTTGAGCCGACAGATGAAATAGTTGAAAAACCGAAAGCTCAAAAACCATCTGCAAATAGAAATCCAAGATCAAACCAAGGAAGGTCTAACCAGAGAAAATCCAGCGGAAATAAACCTAAAAGGAGGAGATATTAATCTCTTTTAACTTCTACTTTAACTGCGACAGGTCCTTGCGTACCTTGCTCAACTTCGAATTTAACCAAGTTGTTTTCCTTAATCGGCTCTAAAGTATTATTGATGTGAACAAATACACTTTCTTGTGTAACTGAATCCTTTATAAAACCAAAACCTTTGTCGTCGTTGAAAAATGTAACAGTTCCTGTTCGTTCAATTTCTTGAACAATATCTTCCTGTTTCGAAACGCTAATTGAAATGCTTTCTACTTCAATCTCTTCTTTTAACGCTGGATCTGGTGGTGTTTCCGTGAAATTTCCATTAGCATCAACGTACATGATCATGTCGTCTAAGCTTTTCTTTTCTTGGTCACGCTTGGCCATCCGCTTAGCTTCTTTCTCGCGCTGCTTTTTGGCTTTTTTGTTTCTAACTTCTTTTTTACCGAATGTTTCTTGAGATCTACCCATATATTTTGTTAAGTGTTTGAATTACTATAAACTCAAACATCTTAAAAATCTTATATATTGGATTTAGTGCTATGCTGAAGACTTATAGAATTTTTTGCAAAGGTAGCAGATGTTCCCGACATAACGATGAATTCTCGTGTTAAACCATAAATAAACTTGCAGAAATTCCATCAGCCATTAACTTTCCAGCTTCTGTTAATGCAATTGTGTCATTATTCTGATAAATCAAGCCTCTGTTCTTTAACTCTTCAAGCTGTATTGCATTAACATCCATAAAACGTAAACCACTAATTTCTTCAATTTCTTGTACGTTAATTCCCCATTTTGTGCGTAGACCCAACATAATTGATTCGTTAACTTGGTCTAAGATTGTTAATTCTTCAGTCTCAAAGTATTGTTCCCCTGATTTGATTGCCTTCATATACTTTGCGTTGTTTGCAATATTCCAACGACGCAATCCATTGCCATAGGAGTGCGCTGATGGGCCAATACCTATATATGGTTCCTTCTTCCAATAATTTGTGTTGTGCTTCGCATAATTATCTGATTTGCAATAATTAGAAATTTCATATTGTTGCCAGCCACGTTCTTTTATCGCTTTCTGTAAAATCACGTAATCCTCTTCAGCATCCGAATCTTTAATTGGAGGATATGTTTGCTTCTTTATGAAGTGATGTAATGCCGTACCTTCTTCAACCGTTAAGCTGTATGCGGAGATGTGATTAATGGGTAAACTAAATGCCGTCTCTACATTGCGTAACCAGTCTTCATGGGTCATGGTTGGTATTCCATATATCAAGTCTAGGTTAATTGATTTAAATCCTGCCTTTTCAGCAAACTCCAACGCTGCTTTAGCTTGTTTGTTGTTATGAGACCGATTCATCCACTCCAAATCTTTTTGGTAAAACGATTGGACCCCGATACTTAATCGATTAACCCCTAATGACTTCCAAGTGAGTAATAACGCTTGTGTACAATCGTCTGGATTCGCCTCTAGAGTGACCTCCGCAGTTTCACTAACTTGAAAATTATCATAGATTGTAGTTAGTAACCATTCTAGCTCTTTGTGGTCTAAAACGCTCGGTGTTCCTCCCCCAAAATATATGGTTTCCACGAGTTGATTCTGAAGTTCCACTTTACGAGAACGTATTTCCGCAATTAAAGAAGCAATCATGTCGCCTCTCCTTGCTAACGAAGTTGAAAAATGGAAATCACAGTAGTGACATGCTTTCCTGCAAAAAGGGATATGAATATAAATTCCAGCCATACGCTTAGGATTCGCAAAGTAAGAACAATAAACCTACTCCACCCATACCCTAAACCACATTAGCCAAGGTTATTCTGTAATGAGTAGTTTGTTTGAAACAGTGCTCGAACCGTCCCGAATCTCAAGTAGATACACCCCAGAAATCATATTTAATTTTCTTAGGTCTATGGTTTTTTCATGGTCAGACCGTCTGACATCTGATTTGTAAATCTCTAAGCCGGTTAAGGTGAGCAATCGAAGAGTGGCGTGAGTAGAATACACCGTGTACATAATTTTTAATTCTGCATCCTTTGAAATGGGGTTTGATCTCAGGACAACATGCGGCATTAAGGTATGGGGTAATACGCTGCTATTGGAACATGTATCAATAGCAGCGGCAAACAACGTTGCCATATTTTTTGAACGCAATGAGAGGTTGTCGAATTGATGACCACCTGTAGATGGATTTAGAATTTGTGTTGCGCAGTTGGCATTATTGGTTGTTCGATCATATTGATACTTAATATTTCTTCCAGCCTTATTCGCACTGTCAACGAAAGAAACGATTGCATCAGAACCATATGCTGTCGGCCTATTAACAAGGTTCTGACAATTAAAAGGAGGGTTCATTACACAACTATTAAATCCATGAAAAACCTTGTTTGTGTTGACTGGCACAATCAAGTCGTTTGGTTGATGAAACATATACAAAACTGGATCTACGGTCTTTTTACTTCTAAAGATATTGTTGAACGCGGCTCCATAAAAACTGCCAACGCCTCGAATAGTGTAGTTCTTAATAATTGGAGGATTAATTGAGCCTAGATACCCACCAAGAGAATCTCGACTAAAATCCATGTGACTAATAGAAGTATCCAAACCCATTGATACGATACAGGGATTTTCGTACATTTTATTTGGAGCCGGAACACTAGATAATGTAGTTATGGAACTACCTGTCATTTCAGACCGATCATCAATAAAACCGACCCCCAACGCTATTAATCCACCAGCACTTTCTCCTGCCACAAACACGTTGTTGGCATTTATCTTATAACTCGTTCTATTCGATGTTATATACCTAATGGCTCCATGAACATCCTGAACTGCTCGATGATTCGCTCGATGCCACTCCGCAGAATCCGCCATATTCAAACAATTCCAGTTTGCCCCTAATGCTGAAATGTTGCAATTCAAACTTTTATCGGTTTGATACATCCCTAACCTATAATTTACCGACATGGCTACATACCCTCGTTGTGCAAATTGCGTACGAAGTGTTTCCATCGTTGACTCACTTTTATCCCCAAGCATGAAAGCACCTCCATGAATTAGCACAATTAGTGGACGACCACAAACTGGAGGTGTATCGTTCACAGGGTACGAAACATCGTAAGCAAGCGTCCGAAGGTTTCCCGCGAAATCTATGGCATTACCATACGTTACATCTAGGTCCGAAGAAATCTGATATTGAGTATCAATGTAGTTTTGTGAAAAAACTGCAATCGTTCCAAGAGTAAGAAAGAAGAAGAATAACCCAAACTGTTTCATTTGTGATAAATTTAAGTCCCAAGATACTAAATTTATACCATCAAAGATTCAGCACATAACTATTGGTTTTTGGTCACTGGTTCTGTTACTTCAACCCAACCTCCAGGTTCCGTAGCAAGTATGGTGTTGTCATACATACTACTTGCTGATATGGTGGGTTGAAAGAATTTACCCGAATACGTAGCTGTTAGCTTAAATTCATAAGTTCTCGTTTGACTTGCACCCATATTAAAATACGTATACACCCTGTCATCTCGATAGTCTCTATAAACAAACGACCCAGTTTCATTTCCTAACAATCTAGAATTTTCAATTTCCCAACCTACAGGCACCATAAATGACAAAGCTAAATCTTGCAAGGACCCTTTTCGCGATCCACTTTGCACGGAAATTCGTGCTTTAAACTCTTTCCCTTGCTCCAGTTTGGTCGGATCTATTTTAACTCCATTGTAATCAACATACCGAACAAACAACTTAAGATTGCTACTCTTTTTAATTGTATCGGTTTGTGCTGGAACACCAGTTTTTATGATTCGAACAAACAGCACTCCGTCATTCGTATTTTTAATTTTTACCGATAATTTCTTGTGGTTTGCATTTTGAATTAAGACCTTCTGATACAGTGCTTTACCGGTGTTTATTTTATTAACGGTGCCACTTTGTGTTAGCTCGAATTTTAACCCATTTACCCCTTTATTCTTCTTATAAATATCTGAGATAGCAATTAAGCTATATGCGGTTTCTTGAGTGCTTAACCAATTATTTGAAGCAAGTCGCCCTGCTACTTGTTTCATTAAGTCTAACGATTTTGACTCTTCTCCCAATAGTGTTAGGGTCTCTAAAATCATCGCCTTGTCCCTAAGCTGTGATCCATAAGTATATCCATGACCATGAGCGTATGGGTGCATTTCAAATTCCAACTTGTCAATAATGCTATTTGACACTTCAGGCATGCCTGCTTTTGCGTAAGCTGCCGCTAATCGCCATTTTGCCATATTGGAAACGTTCTGTCGTTCTCGCATTCTATTCATAGATGCCAAATCAGGTTTACCAGCTAATACGAGAGTATACAATCGGTAGGCTTGAGTTAAGTCAGAATGCCACGAGTTGCTTGAGTGATTCTTTGCTTCTTTCTCTTGATACTTCGTCCATTTCTTTAGAAACTGCTTGTCAACCTTATACCCTTTGTTTTGAGCAAGTAGTAAAAAGTGTCCAGCGTAATTTGTTCCCCATTCATTGGGACTTGTAGACCCTGGCCAGTACCCTAATCCTCCTGAACTAGTTTGAAACAACCGTAAACGCTGGATTGCAGCCTGGATATTTTGGCTCGCAGAGAACTGCTGATCTTCATTGAGCGTAAGTATATCTTCTACAAATAACTGTGCAAACACTGAGCTTGTTGTTTGTTCAACACAACCGTGAGGATATTGAAGCAACTCATCGAGCCTAGAGTGTAGGTTAAGTGGAGGCAATGCTGAAACTTCTATAGCGCATTCATTTGTACCATCTAAACCGTCGAGCAACACCTCTGAAGCAATAGAACCACCTTTTTGCACCATCAAATCTTTAACTGTTGAAATTTTAGGATTTGGGGTTCGAATAGCAATTTCAATATCCTTCGAAGCAATTTCTTTCCCACTTTTTGCTGAAGTCGTGATTTTTGCAACACTGATTTCCTCAGCGACTTTAGCTTTGAAGTAAACCGTTTGATCGCCTTGCTTTGCGAATTGAATGGACTTAGTTTTATCTCCTATGATTTCAACATTTGGTGTTGTTTTAATAGAAACATTTACATCTGTTTTCGTGTCTACTAATGAAAAAACGGTTACAGGAATATCAACCAACTCTCCTGGGCTAATTACTCGAGGCATAGTTGGCAGAATCATAAGTGGTTTCTTTACTTTAACTGATTTGCTGACCTCTCCATATGCGTTTCCTTGGCGTGCAATTACCATCATACGAACCGCACCAACGTATGCTCCCATCTCAACAAAGTGTTTTCCAACTTGACCTGGCTTCAAGGTAAAAGGTCCATAAAACTTTACTGCTGGCTTGAATCGGTTTGCCTTGTGCACAGACTCATCTCTATTACCAGCCTCATCTCCTCCAACACTGAGCACGTTGCCGTACTTACCTGCATATCCACCCATAACTTCATCATACAAGTCCCATGTTCTTACCCCTAATCCTTGTTTTTGGTAAAAATGATACCATAATGTTGGGGTTTTAAAGTGCGTTAGATCTAATAAACCTTCATCAACAACAGCTAAGGTGTATGTCATTGGTCGACCAGAACTTTCTTGAACCTTAACCAGTTCGCGTCTATCTGGCCTGATTTCGTCTTTAACCAAAAGTTCTGGATAAATATGTGTTGATTTATCTTCGACTAAAATTGGCAAAATACCATAAAGCCTTGCAGGCAAGTCATTTTCTTTGTCCTTATAGGTCTGTAAATAACTTACGTGTACATAGACATTGGGTGTCATTTTATTGGTGGTTGTAAAACTAAATTTTGTTTCTCCTTTTGATCCATCTATCCAAAACTTCTTTAAAATCGAAGACCCATTCTCAATACACACTAAAGCGCGTCCGTAATCCGATGATGGAATCGTTACCTGCACTTTTTCGTTTACTCCATATTTTTTCTTGTTACTAGAAAGAACAATCGTTTTTGCCTGCTCTGTTTTGTTTCTGTTTCCTCGTTTCCAATACGGCCAATCAACATAAAATGTTTGAGTACTTCGATGTTTTGAAATTGGGTCTTTTACGACCATAATAAACCTTCCCCAATTTGGATATGGGAGTTGAAAATTTGTCGCACCAAAACCGTTTTTATCTGTTGTTACAATTGTGTCCAGTACTGGAAAAAGACTACTAGATTGCATGTATGTAGCTAAGTTCTGGTGATTGTCCCACCACCAATTCCAGTCAATCTTATACACCTTTACTTCAAGTTTTTTGCCAGATAATGGCACCCCTTCCGATGTAAGGTTTACTAATTTAAAGGTATGTTTAAGGTCTGTTTCCAAACTATTATCTTGTTCATTTCCAATTGGTGGTTGAACTCCCACATAGCTTCCATAAGCTTGAATTGGAAACGTCCCGTAATCTTGGCTAAAATTGCCTCCTTTTTCAAATATTTTGGCGATTAAATCTACTTTTAAACTTCCTTCAACTTCGTCATTTAACGCAAATTCAGGGCTAAAAGTAATTCGACCATTTTCATCTAAAACGCCTTCAGAAAGCACCAATTCTCTGGTTTCCGTTTTTTTTGTTTGGTCTTGAAAGTTAAACGACTTGTATCCTTTGAACACCGTTTTAACTGGTCTGATTTTACCTTTGACGTTATATCTCAAATTCGGAGAAGGCGCTCCATGCAACCACTTACCTTCTAGTATCACGAAATTCTTATGATTTGGGCTCAAACTGCTATCTTTTACATTAAGTAAAATCTTTAACCTGTTTGGTTTAACCGTCTCTACAGCTAATGTTTTGTAGAATGTTGACCCACCAACGTTAACCCGTGCAGTATAGTTTCCTGTTGCCCATTGCACTTCAGTTGCAGTTCTAAAATCATACACATCTCCCACTGCTTTTGATCGAACACGAGACGATACTATTTGACCTTGTGGGTTAATCAATTCAAAAGTCACTGGAACATTTGAAGGAAGTTTATTCTCACGATCTTGTAGCGTAAAACAAGTATAGATGCTATCACCAGGGCGCCAAACGCTTCGCTCGGTATAAATCATTCCATCTATTGATGATGCTCCATTCACTCCACCAACATCGAATTTAGAGGTTGAGTTGTTTCGCCCGTTTCCAAGTTTTAGATACCCCTTTTGGTTACCTGAACTTGCCACAACAACATATGCTTCGTCTGTCAATTTTACAGTTGCCATACCTTGTTGATCTGTGTATGTTGCAGATATTCTCTGGTTTTGGTATGTAAAAAATTCTAGTTTGATGTTCGCTAGCGGTCTGGCACTAATCAAAGAACTTGCAAATACGTGTGTTTTATCATCTTTGCCTCGCTTAACAATCAAACCAACATCAGAACTTAAAATATTTCGACAGAGCGAGCCACTATAATAAAACCGACTATCGCAAGGAGTTGAGCCAACTAAGTTATCATTATCACCGTTGTAATAGTTGTAGTACATGCCATCTTCGTCTAACGAATAATCTGCATTTGACTCAGGACAATCAAAAAATGTATAGGAGCTTCTAAATCCAATAAGTACTCTGTAAATAGCACCAGGCTCTTGGTTTATATATTTACTTAGGTTTAAAGTGTACCGAGTCCACTCACTTTCCAGAGGTTTTTTGTTTTCTGCAAGATCTACTTTACCGCTATGAATAAGCTTTCCAACCCGCGACAACTGACTATTTCCATCTAAATCGTTCACTTGCAGAAACTGAGGAATGTTCTTTTCATAAACTCTGTAAATCCATAAATCTACGGCCTTTAATCCCATTGCCTCAAACGGAAACACAACTCCTTTAGCATTCGGTACAATAGACCCTTTGCCAATCATCTTTAACTTAGGTTTGGCTTTTTCAAAAAACACCGTTCTTGATTGCGACTTCTTTAGCCTGTAGCCTGCGTAGTTTTTAATATCTGCCGAACAAAATATTTCGTGATCTCCAGAAATTCTTTTTTCTGGGTAAATTGTAACTTTATTACCAGATAGTTCATAATTTTCTATTTTATTACTGTCCAGTAAGATTAGTCCTGCTAAGCTTTGCAAGCTGTTTAGGTTTTCAGAAAAATACAATTCAACTTTTTGATCTGGTTCATGTGTGACCTCAATGTTTTCCAATCCAAAGATGCCCATTCCAGGTACATTTACAATACGCGTTTCTTTGCTTTCCGACTCTACAGGCTTTCCATCAATCTTAATAAATAACTTTTTGTCGCTTTCATTTCTCTCGATACTATCAATTTTAAATTGAAAATTTTGGCGTGTATTTCCAATCCATTTTATTGGAAGAGTTTTTTCGCCTATGGTCACTTCCATGGTTTCAGCGATTAGTTCTTGGTCTTCTAGATCATTGGTAGATACGCTACCAACCAACAAGCGATACTTCGGGTTATTGTCCGGATATGTAACTAACCCTTTCAGGTTTAGTTGAAGAACTTGTTGACGCGTTTCAAATCTGAACGGGAACTTCTTTAGTTCTCTTTTAACCTGTTGTACCTTTCCGAGATAAAAAACCCCTTGAAACACCGTGCCACGTGACAATTCAGATTCAGGCTCAAATTTAATCGTCCTGTTGTCTACCCAAGTTGCATTTCCTTTTATTGATGGACTAAAGTCTAATAAATCGTTTGGGTCTGTTTTTTCTCTTTTTTTGTCGGTAACCGATTCTGCTAGAATGATTTGAATGCTTGAGTTCCTATAAACCACTCCTGTGGTGTACGCGGAAATATGTTTTACGAACTCTGGATTATATACTGGAAATTTCGACGAATTATTACAGGAAATTAGAACTAGGCCGGCAAGAATAAACAACTGAAGAATCTTTCGCATAACAATATTATTTTTGGATGAACAATATTAATTGAGGAATTCATCGATTCTGCGATAATTAATTAAAAGCAACGAAACATCTATTTTTCGTTACATATGGTTTATTTAGTGTAATTAAGAGTTTACTGGCCGTTATAGCGTCTAGGTTTGATACTTTTTAATGACGTCGCAAAACCCACTGCAAAAAATAAATAACTGTCATTGTTGAATTTATTCCCCCGGTCTGCTCCATTCTTGTATCTTTCTTTTGGACCTCTGTAACTCAAATCTGCCGCGGCTTGGCCTCTCTCGTTGGCTAACGACTCTCTGGAATAGTATTGAGTACTAACATCATCAATATAGTCGGTGCTTGTTATCCGATAACTAATTTCACAAAAAATACTCTTTGTGTAGTTTATACCTAACCTTAATCCTCCTCCAACAGGAAGACAAATCGCAACTGGCGAATACAGTTTAGTGTTTTCTTTTATTCCTTGACCTTCCGTCCCAAGCGGACGAAGTGCAACATATTGCCCTTTATAATGCGTTTTGGGGTTATGATAAAATGCTCCAACTCCTCCAAAAACGTAATACTCCCAAGTACTTCGTCTTCGCTTGGTATCTATGTCAAAACGGGCTACACGAATTTCTGGTGTAATGGTCAATTCATAAATGTTAGTACGAAACTCTAAATTTCTATTTCGTCTTCCTTTTGAAACTGAAAGCGCATCATTCTCTTGCAACTGAGCGTAATTGAAATTACCTCGTATAGATATATATTTATTAAAGTTCCTTCTTAGCCCGAAACCAAGATTGGGTTTTGTTTTGACAATGTCTATTTCCTCATAACCCATTATCAAAACCGAGTTTCGATTTCTCCCACCCAAGTCACCAAAAAAGTAAGCTCCACCAACATGAAAAAACTTTTCGATGCTTGGTTTTCTACTAAAAGAATATTGTCCCATAGCGTTGCTCGAAACAAGCATTGCCGCCAATATTAGGCATAAGGATATGACTTCTTTTAGTTTCATTAATTAGTGTACGCTTATTTTGTTCGTTACTATTTCGTTGTTATTTAATTTGACTTGTATGTAATAAATACCTGCTGGTAGTGTTCCATTAGTAAGGCGAATTTTGTCGTTCAAAACTACTATGCTAGTAGATACATTTTTGCCTAAGTTATCCCTTAGTACAACTTCTGTCACCTCAAGGTGTTGTGGCAGATCCATTTCGATGTTTCCATCTGATAGGTACCGAACAAATAGTTTGCTAACTGTGGTTTTGTCACTTACACTAACCGTTGGATCTTTAACACTCACCTCAAGTATTACAGGAAGGTGGTCTGACATTTCATACATCGCATTCGATACGGTTGCTGGAATAATGTTGCTCGTTGGTAGTTTTATGTTTCCATTAAATCTTCTACTATCCTGACCAAGTGCTATGTAACTATCTTCTACATATTTGACACCATAAGTCTCGTCTAGCACTTCTTTCCCACATAATATAAAATCAAATCGGTCATCCATTCCACCTGTACTAAAACATCCGCCTCTTGAATCACCATCATGGGTACTTTGAGTATGCAAATTAGAGTAAGTACTGTTGTTGTTCCAACTTCCTGGTGCCTCTTTTGGATCAAAAAAGCGAATTGTTGAGTTGGTGTTTTTTGTTAGAATCTGATAACATTCTTCGCTATGTGTCTGAATATTAAAATCACCTGCAAAGAAGTAATTATGAGCAACGTGATTTTTATCCAAATAATCCATCGCAGCAGCTGTCATCTTTGCTCTTTGTTCTTTGTCTGAACTACTTGAACCCGCTTTTAAATGGGCAACGAAAATTGTTAAAAACGTTGTATCTCCAGTACCTAGTCCTCCATTCTTGACGAATAGCGTGTAGACGTCGATGACACGAACTAAGTCTGCATTATTTAAATCTTTGGAAATTATATCTTGACTATAGATATCAAGTTTTTGATTGTTGTAAAACAACATATTGGTGAGACTACTAAAACTATTATTGGCAAATTCTGCTTGCTCGAAATGAGTTACTCCACCTTTATTTAATGCGTTTGTTAAGAGCTTATTTGGGTTCAGCCAATTTGCTCCCATTTCATTAACTGTTAAGATATCAGGTTCAACAAACGAGACAATTTGGCTTAAAAATCCGTCCTTTTTATCAGGGTTGTTTGTTGAGTTTGTACATTGGTTTGTCGTGTTTCGATAATTAAGCAAATTGTAATGCATTATACGGATGGTGTCCTGTGCAAACGCACTGAAACAAACCAACATGGTTGCAGTATATAGTAGTATTCTAGCCATTGGGCAAAGTTAAGTATGAATAAGCAGGCTTTGCTATTTTTATAATTATTTGACAATTCAAAAACCTTAAACTAACTCTACTCTTTTGTCTAAAAATAGTACGAGAAGTTGCACCAATCGGATTTTAAATTCTTGGATATTTTTTTACGAAGGAGTTTACCAGATTTTAATTCGCTCTTTTTCAGGCTTGTACATTAACCCTTCTTTACATCCAAAGGCCTCTTCAAATTGAGGAAGATTTACCAATGGTCCTATTACTCTTTGCTCTCCCGGCGAGTGTGGGTCTGTCAATATTCTATTTCTCAATGCTTCGTCAGTTATGTTCCCCTTCCACACGTTGGCCCAACCTAAGAAAAAGCGTTGATTCCATGTAAACCCATCGATTTTAGGATCTTTCTTGTTCTTCATAACATTTTCGAGCGCCATGTATGCCAATGTTAATCCACCTAAATCCGCAATGTTTTCTCCGAGTGTCATTTCTCCATTGACAAACTCTCCTGGTAAAACTTCATAACTGCTATATTGATCCGCAAGCAGTTTTGTTAAAGCATTAAATCGCTCTTTATCCTCAGCTGTCCACCAATCATTTTTGTTTCCATCCCAATCGTATTTTGCACCTTGGTCATCAAAACCATGAGTAAATTCATGACCAATTACAGCTCCAATACCTCCATAGTTAATCGCATCGTCAAAGCTCGGATGGAAAAAGGGAGGTTGCAATATTCCTGCTGGAAAAACAATTTCATTGCCGCTCCGATTGTAATATGCATTTACCGTTTGTGGCGACATGTGCCACTCTTTTTTGTCAACTGGTTTGCCTAGTTTGCTCGTCATTTCATTAAAACTAAACTCTGCAACATTTAACAAGTTTTGCAAGTAGTTATCTGGTTCAATAGTAATAGACGAGTAATCTTTCCACTCATCTGGATACCCAATTTTATAGGTAAACGATGCCAACTTTTTCTTTGCCTTCTCCTTCGTTTCGTCCCCCATCCAAGTCAAGTTTTCAATGCTTTCTTTATATGCCGATCGCAAGTTCTCAATTAGATTGGTCATGTATACTTTTGATTCTTTCGGAAAATGTTTTTCTACAAATAGTTTTCCTAATGGATTTCCTAAATTACCATCCACTGTTCTTAATATTCGTTCCTTTCGTGAACGCATTTCTTTCACTCCTTGCATTTCAGTGCTGAAAAATTCGAAATTCTTTCGTTCGAATTCATCATTAATATGTGCTGAAAAACTTGCAAATACATGCCACTTCAAATACAGTTTCCAGTCGTCTATTGGAACTTCAGGAATTAACTTATCTAACTGCTCATAGTAACTTACTGGCCCAACAATCAATTCACCCGCTGCGTCTAAATTCATCACCTTTAATATGCTTTGGATGTCAATATCGCTCAACATGTTGTCAAATTCTTCAACCGCCATTTTGTTGTAGGTTTTGTCAGCATCTCTCAAGTCTTTGCGATCCCAACTAATTTCAGCTAACTGAGTTTCTAAGGCCAAAATTCGATTCCCCGCTTCTGGAATGTAAATATGAGCTAATTGAAAAATCGCATCAATATGCTCAGTGTACTTCTGGCGAATCGCGACAAACTTTTCTTCAGATTTCAAATAATAACTTTTATCTCCAAGAGTGAGACCTGATTGACTTGCATTTACAATGTGACTGCTGCTATTTTCATCATCAACCCCAACGTACATAGCGATTGGAGTTGAAACTCGTGATTTTCGCAAACGCGCAAACGTGGTATTTAAATCTGCTATGTCTGTTATTTGATCAATGTCTTCTAATATCGGCAATAAAGCTTCGAATGACTTTTCGTTGCGTGTTGCAGTATCAAGAGCTGACTTATAAAAATCCTGAATAAGTTGTAAATCACTTCCTTTTGCAGGACGATTTGCTGTTAACGCTTCGTCTAAAATAGCTTGAATTTTATCACGATTGTCCTCGGCCAGAATGTTAAAACTCATCCAGCGACCTTCTGTTGGTGGTACTGGATTCATTTTTTGCCAATTGCCAATCGAGTACGAATAAAAATTATCACAAGCATCCACGTCTGTGTTAATATTATCTAACGAAAACGCAACCGGTTCGTCCTCTACTTTTACACTTTTTTGCTTAGCTGTTTGACATTGAGAAAACAATATCGAACCCATTATGGCAATTACAAGCTTCTTCATTCGCATTATTTTACGGTGGTGCAAAGAAAATACTTTTACTTGTTCGATTATACTTTATCGTTCAATAGCCCTTAAACATCGAAAAACCCGAACTTTTGAGACCTCAATTGTTATTATTACGTTGAGATTGATAGTAAGATTAAATCATCATTTTTGTTGTTGGCAAAAATTGCGTGATTTGCCATCTGAAGTTTTTCTTGATTAAATATAAAGAGTCAATATGCAGAAGTTTATAAAAGTTTTAATGGTTGTAGTCCCTGTTTCTCTAATTAGCTGGGGGTTTATACTAAAGAACCAAAATACAGGAGAGGAAGTTTTGTTGAAGGTAATCAAAGAAAATCTTGATTATATGCACTTTGCACCCCTTGAAATTAACGACGAAATGAGCGAGCGCGCATTCGATCATTACTTAGAATTTGTTGATGGCAATAAAAGATTTTTAATTCAGTCTGATGTTGATGAACTCTCTACTTTTAAGGACAAAATTGATGACGAAACTATCAATGGCAATTATGCTTTCTTTAATAAAAGCTTAGATGTTTTAACAAATCGCATTGATCTCTGCCAAGAGTTTTACCGTGAAATTTTAGAAAACCCTTTCAACTTTGAACTAATAGATAGTGTCAACTTTGATGAAGACCTTCCTTTTGCAAAAGATGAAATGGAACTTAAGACTCGCTGGCACAAATATCTGAAGTATAATGTCATGACTAGGGTGGCCACTGCATTAAAAGTTGAAGAGGCTAAATCTAACGATTCGTCAAATACAGAAGAAATAAAAACGTTTGAGCAAATTGAAAAGGAAACTCGTGAAGCTGTTTTAAAAAATCATGACGATTGGTTTGAACGATTGAAAAAATTAGACAGAAAAGAGCGCTTAACTACCTACGTGAATGCAATAACTACTCTTTACGACCCACATACGACATACTTTCCTCCGGCTGACAAAGAAAATTTTGACATTCGAATGAGTGGCCAGCTACAAGGTATTGGAGCTCAGCTGCAAGAAAAAGACGGTTACATTCGAGTAACTTCAATCGTTCCGGGTTCACCATCAGCACTCCAAGGGGAATTAAAAGCAAACGACTTAATCTTAAAAGTAGCTCAAGGAAAAGAAGAAGCGGTAGACATTGTAAATGCACGAATAGACGATGCGGTTAAATTAATCCGTGGTGATAAAGGGACTGAAGTTAGGCTTACCGTCAAAAAACCTGACGGAACTGTAAAAGTAATTCCAATCATAAGAGACGTGGTTCTTTTAGAAGAAACATACGCCAAGTCTGTAATGCTAAAAGATAAATCAAAAGACAAAATTGGGTATTTATACTTGCCTAGTTTCTACGCTGATTTTAATGCTGAAGGAGGACGATCAAGTTCTATGGATGTAAAAAAGGAGTTAGAAAAACTAAAAAAAGAAGGTGCCAAATCTTTAATCTTTGATCTGCGAAACAATGGCGGTGGATCGCTTCAAGACGTTGTTGAAATTGCTGGTTTCTTTATTGACAAAGGCCCTGTAGTTCAAGTGAAAGCGCGTAATCGAGACCCTAGAATCCTGAAGGATGAAGACAAAGGTGTTCTATGGGATCTACCTGTGGTTATCATGGTCAATGAGTTTAGTGCTTCTGCGAGTGAAATTCTTGCAGCTGCTATTCAGGACTATGGCCGAGGTATCATTGTTGGCTCGCATACTACGCACGGAAAAGGAAGTGTACAACAGTTTTTTGACTTAAATAGATCAATCAGAGGTAAAGGTTATCCAGATTTAGGAGCGTTAAAAATTACTACTCAAAAGTTTTATAGAGTTAATGGTGGCGCAACGCAGCTAAAAGGTGTTACTCCCGATATTATTTGGCCTGACAACTATACCTACATTCCGACAGGAGAAAAGGAACAAGACAATAGTTTACAATGGGATAAAATTGAACCAGCGAACTATGGTGTTGACAAGACGCGAATGTCAAAGTTTAAATCTACGGTTACTGCCAGTCAAAATCGTATTTCTGAAAGTCCTATTTTCAAGGAAATAGATGCCAATGCAATTCGTTGGAAAGAGCAAAGAGATAAAACTCTTTTTACGTTAAACCTAAAACAATATCAGGATGAAGTTGAGAGAAATCGAGTGATTTCTGATGAGTATAAAAAGCTTTTTAAGCCATTTGAGGAACTTGACATTAAGACTCTAAAGGCTGATGAAGACGTTATTAAAAAGGACTCAACGAAAGCTGTACGAGCTGAAGAATGGCATAAGTCCCTGAAAAAAGATGTGTATTTGTATGAAACAATTCAAGTTGCAGAAGACTTGATTTAACGAGCATTTCCAATTGTCAAAAGGCAAATTATACTTGATTCCTTCATTTTTAGGTGAAAACAACATTGCGTTTATACCTAAATACAATTTGGATATAATCTATCAACTGGATGAGTTTGTTGTTGAAAATGAAAAGCCAGCACGAGCATTTCTGAAAGCAATTGAATCTCCAATTCATCAAAACGACTTTGTCTTTCATTTTATTGGAAAACATTCGGAAGTAACCGATTATCCCGGTTATTTGAATGCCTGTTTGAACGGTAAAGATGTCGGTCTTTTGTCTGATGCTGGCTTACCATGTGTTGCAGACCCTGGAAATCAGGTTGTAAAATTTGCGCATCAAAAAGGAATTGAAGTGGTTCCATTAGTTGGGTTTTCATCGGTGATGATGACGTTGATGGCGTCTGGTTTTAATGGACAAAATTTTAAATTTCATGGGTATTTACCGCACGACAATCAGCTCAAACGGAAAAAACTCAAACAAGCACTTTCAGATTTGTCGAGAAATGAGACGCAAATATTTATTGAAACACCGTATCGAAATGCCGCATTTATTGCGGAATTAAAGCAACAATTTCCTGCTACAACAAAGCTGTGTGTTGGAGTTGATTTAACGCTAGAAAGTGAATCCATTACAACAAAGCCACTAAGTAAGTGGTCAGACAACGAAGAGCATTTGCACAAAAGACCTGCGGTGTTTGTGGTTGGGTTGTAGGTCATAGGATTCTTGTTGCAACTCGTCATTCAGGATTTCCGCACAATAAGACGTCTGTGAAAACACCGACTACAGGCGTGATTCGAGAACGATTGATTGGAGCAATAAATCTATCTCATACCGCTGTTTTATA
>CAKZLB010000041.1 GCA_937124965.1 uncultured Bacteroidota bacterium | reverse complement strand
CACAGCTTTTCTCCAGGAATCTTTCATTTATTTTTTTAATGACATACAACGGTTCCGGCTATGCGCAGTGCGGGTTTCTTAACGTGATGTTTATTGGTTTACGTGCATGTTATTTGGCTGTTTGATCAGCCATGTTACGTTATCATCAATGGTAGCGGGATGCTAGCATTGTGTATAGCCAGTGTTGTAGGTAGTTTATTTTTTATTGTTCAATAACGTTTAAGATTCCTCTTGTCATGACCGACTCTTGGGTTATTGTGTCTTTAGGAATTTCGACCTGATAGTAATAAGGTCCTGGTTTTATTGGACACAAACTGTCTTTAACACATGTCCAGATGGTATCAGTTGTATATGAATCAAATAAGATTTCACCTGTTTTGTTAAATACCGTTATGTGCGACATTTTTTCACCTTTTAAGTTCATATCTGCAGGAAAGCAATTCATAAATATTGGTGGAGGTTGTTTGCACTCTCCATCGTCCAATTGTGTACTGTCAATATCATAAAGGGTAGCTTGTCTCACGATATAACACTTTATGAGTTCTTTATCATTTGCTGTCACTGATAGACAAACTATCACTGCAAATATCAAAATGTATAAATGCTTTTTCATGGACGTTTAAATTACCTACAACGGTTCCGGCTATGCGCAGTGCGAGTTTTAATTGCTTAATGTTTTGGGAAACGGAATTGTTGGCTGGGCAGCAGCCAAGTCACGTTCTTATCAATGGTAGAAGGATGCGAGCATTGTGTATAGTCAGTGTTACAGCACGTTTTATTTTTTTTTATCATGCATCCGCGCAGTTCAATAGTAATAGCCGAGTTACGAGTCACCTGTTGAGTCCAAGTCAACAGTCTGAACCAAATAGTTGTTGTCCAGTCAATAGTAGCAACTCGGCGAGTGAACGTCAAGCGGCTACGACAAATCATAGCTGGCCAACTACGTGAAGTCCAATCACTCGAGTCCGTTTTTGTCAATCAGTCATTTTTATTAGTAATCAGCTAGGCCAGCCACGTCCAACGGCGTCGACTAAATGTGCTGTAACGGTTCCGGCTATGCGCAGTGCGGGTTTCTTAACGTGTTGTTTATTGGTTTACGTGAATGTTATTTGGCTGTTTGATCAGCCAAGTTACGCTTCACAAGTTGGTAGCACGATGCTAGCATTGTGTATAGCCAGTGTTGTGGTGCGTTTATTTTTCTACGTAAATATTCCAATTGGTATGATCTGAATTGCCGGTCCTGAAATCTCCTTATCTATATTCATCTCTTTAATTCCATGCTCAGCCATGTTTTCGAATCCTGAAAACATTTGATTTAAAAGAGAATCCTGAAGTTTACCTAAGCTAGTTTTTCGAAGTAGATTAATGGTATCGTCACTTTCATTTGAAATGACCTTTGTGACCTTTCCTAAGACCGAAAACTCTCCGTCGACAATTTCGGATAATGATGGGTCGCCTAAATACTCCCTGCCAATTGTAAGTACAACCTTGAAGTTCGGATCAGTATTTTCACCAATTAAATCTACACTACCTTCAGATTTAAGCTGTTCAAGCATCATCGAAATTTGCTTTTGAATATTTTTATTTGACTCCTTTTCCCTTTTAGCCTGAGTTTTATTTTGTCCTTGTTCAGGTTCAGAAAAAATCAAAACCATATTCATTAGAGATTCAAACGCTTCCAGTGCGTCAATAATTGGGTTTTTTCTAAGAGTTATTTTAAACTCAACAAAATCTCCTGGTTTTGCATTCAAATGATTTTCAGTACTGACCAAACCATCATTTATTAAAGACTCACGCATTTTTGCAAAAAGAGAATTGGGTGTGTGAATTTTTTCTTTAGTGATTTCTGTCTCTTGGTTATCGGTCTGATTCTTTGATCCTGATGCTTTTAATGACACCCCTAGAAAAGCAAAAACATTCTTCACCCCAATTTCGGCATTTCCTGTCAGAGATGAAGATTTCCCTTCTTGTTCTTTAGATTTTATAGTTTCAATTTGGTTGAAACCACCTTCAATCATTGCAAGTATGTCAAATACGTATTTCTGGTTCAGATATATTGGAATAGGATATTGGTTATTAGTCATATGTTCTCATTTTTAATGCACCACAACGGTTGCGGCTATGCGCAGTGCGGGTTTCTTTGTTGAATGTTTATTGGTTTACGTGTTTGTTATTTGGCTGTTTAAGCAGCCAACTGTGTTATCAGTTTTGGTAGTAGGATGC
>CAKZLB010000040.1 GCA_937124965.1 uncultured Bacteroidota bacterium | reverse complement strand
GTTGTTCATGTATTTAACTGTTTGATAACCAATTAAATAACGCTATATTTTAGCACTTGAACAACTTCTTTTTTCCAAGTTTAATCAAATGCACTACGGGTTAATATATTATGTCAGAACAAAAATTATTCATACTGTAACGTTTAAATCGAATGTTATTGAAGTCAAGTATTTCTTAAATACTAAACCCCTGATAATAAATTATGAGCAAGTTCGGAAAATGTACCACAATAATGAGCCATTTATCCCTACTCATGTCCATGTAATTGTTTTTGACCAGAATGAAAAAAGACGAAAGGTTACTTTTTTCTGTGAAACCAAGGAATTCGTAAATTCCGTAGAGCCATGGCTCTTAGATAAAGGGATAAAGATATCTGAAAGGTGGTAGAGGATCAACTGGCAAGCTATTGAATGATTGGGTAGTGTATCAAACATGTAGATTTGTCAAAGCTCAATCGTTAAAAGTCTGATAATCAGTTATACTTCAAAATATACAGGGCAAACTACTGACAGGTAAAATTGACTTAATGAAGTTAAGAAAATGAACGAAAGTCCTTTTTATATAGGCCCTGAGGAATGCACGAAAAAGCGTGCCTGTCGGCTAGATAGGTTAAATGCTATGTTCGCTATAACAGCTTGTCCGGCAACTGACGGAAACATGCCCATAAACAGTAGATTGGTAGAGCTACTCTCTGTGTAAGTTTAAACTTAGACTTAAACTTAAACTCAGACTTAACTAAAAACTATTCCTCCTCCCAGTCTGTGCGTCCTGGAGTATAGGGAACACGCTTATCATCAAGCTTGGACTCTAGTGCCTGAACTCGCGTTCGTAGCGCATCGAGACTAGCTCTAATCTCAGCATATTCTTCTGTTGCAAGTTCGTATTGTTGCTTATTCGTAGTCGTTGGGTTTGATGTAGAATACCAAATGTCTGAAACAATGTTTTCTATTTTACTGGCAGTACCAGGAACTGTCTCAACATCACGTTGAGATTTATGATAATCTCCCCACAATTGAACACGAATATCATGTGAAGCTTTTTCTAGTGCTTTTACTTCCTTCATCCACTCTACATCGGCACCTGGATACGATTGAATTGCTTTTTTAACATATTTTAATCGTTTGTTTAAGTCCGCTTGCTCACTGACACTTCCTCGCACTTTTCTCCGTAGTTCTTGTACTTCACGTTTAAATGCAATGTTTTGTTCAGTCTGCCGATCTAACGATGAGTTTTCTAAAGGCACAACTTCAAAAGCAGTTGGTTTTACCAAATTTGTAAACACTCCATTATCCGCTCGCCAAAGTTCTACCGTATAGTTTCCAGGAAGCGCTAGTGGGCCTTCGTTCGGGTTGCTGTATCTTCCTACTTTAGATTTACCAGTTTTTATTGGTGTCGTTGCTGGATAACGCAAATTCCAAACTGCTCTGTGAATACCCTTCGCATTCGGTGTTTTAATTTTACGAATTTCATTTCCTGCAGTATCTTTAATAATGAAAAGTAAATAAGCTTTCTCATACATGTCTTCCGCTAAAAACTCGTCATATGTTGGATAGGAAATATCGACGTTGTCCTTTTTCGCCTTTTTCTCGCTCTCTTGGCGTTGCTCCTTGGGAGATTTTAGTTTCTCTTTGACATAATATGTAAATGTTGCCCCGAATTCTGGGTTTGGAGCTGCATACATTGAAGCTCCCTGACTTCCAACACCTCGAAGTCCCAAGGGATTTGACTCAATATACGTTAACGCTTTTTTGATTGGGAAAATCGCAGCATCTTCGTCTAACGTTTCTTTTGACAGTTTTCGTAATGGGCTATAGTCGTCTAAGATATAAAATCCTCGGCCAAACGTTCCTAAAACCAAATCGTTTTCTCTTTTCTGAATAGCCATGTCACGCACACAGATAGTTGGTAAACCTGCACCTAGTTTTACCCAGTTCTTTCCAGCATCGACACTTGTATAACATCCAAATTCAGTACCGACAAAAAGCAGATTGGCATCAACATGATCTTCTGCAATCGAATAAACAGTTCCTCTTTTTGGTAAATTATTCTGAAGGGCTGTCCAGTTATTTCCTCTGTCATTACTCTTTAAGACATATGGCTTAAAGTCACCGTTTTTATGATTGTTGAATACTGCATAAACCACATTTTTATCATGCTGTGAAGCCCATACCATATTGACATACGTCATATTCGGTACACCAGGAAACGACTCCTTTTTATTCCATGTTGCCCCACCATCTTCCGAAACTTGTATTAGGCCATCATCAGTACCAGCATACAATAAATTTGCATCAATTGGTGACTGGTCGAACGCTACAATGTTTCCATAAATCGTTGTCGACTTGTTTTTCATAACAACATCTGGGGATTGAACTTCACCCATGACTTTGAGTTTGTTTCTATCAATTTGTCTGGTTAAGTCTGGAGATATAGTTTGCCACGTGTTTCCGCGATCTTCCGTTTTAAAAACCTTATTCGCACAAAAGAATAACGTTTTTGGATTATGAGGTGATATTAATAAAGGCGAATCCCAATTCCATCGATAAGCAGCTTCGCCTTTGCCAGGTTGAGGCTTGATTCCAATTCTTTCTCCAGATTGCGCATCATAACGAATCAGTCCTCCATATTGCCACTGAGCATAGATAATGTTCGCATTCGTTGGGTCTACTTGGGTTTCATAACCATCACCGCCAACGGTGATAAACCAATCAGAATTTAGTATTCCTGCGTTGTTGATAGTTCTTGATGGACCGCCTTGAGAATTATTATCTTGAGTTCCACCAAATACATTGTAGAAAGGCTTGTCGTAATCGATCGATACTTTATAGAATTGGGTTACAGGGAGGTTTGCTTTGAATTCCCATGTCGAAGCATGATCATAGGTTTCATAAACTCCACCGTCACAACCTACAATCCAGTGGTCGGTATTTGTAGGGTTAATCCAAATACAATGATTGTCAACATGTTTATTTGGTTCACCTGTTTTTACAAACGTTTTTCCACCATTTTCGGTATGATGCAGCCATGTGTCCATGCTAAAAACCTTGTCTACGTCAATTGGGTCGCAATAAATCTCTTGATAATAATTACCCGAGGTTACATGTTTACTTTGCTTTTCCCAAGTAGCACCTTTGTTTTTTGAACGAAAAAATCCGAAAGAATCACCTTCCGCTTCAACTATGGCGTAAACAACATTTGCATCAGCAGGTGATACAGCTAACCCTATTCGTCCCATTTTCCCTGCCGGCAAACCACTTTTTGATTCTTTCCAGGTCTTACCGCCATCGGTAGTTTTGTAAATAGCACTTTCTGGTCCTCCACCGATGTATGTAAAAACATGACGACGTCTCTGGTGGACTGCCTCATACATGATGTCTGGATGGGTTGGATCCATCACCAAATCGCATGTCCCCGTTTTCTCAGAGATAAAATGAATTTGGGTCCAATTCTCACCGCCATCGATAGATTTATACACTCCTCGGTCACCACCATCAGACCATAAAGGACCATAAGCGGCGACATAAATAACATCTGAATTTCTGGGATCAACAATAATTTTAGAAATGTGCTCGGACTGTTTTAATCCCATATTTTTCCACGTTTTACCGCCGTCAGTAGATTTATAAACACCATCGCCATAACCAACAGATCGCTGGTTGTTATTTTCACCTGTTCCAACCCAAATAGTTGAAGGTTGATTCGGGTCAATCGCAATACAGCCAATAGAGTAGGAGCCCTGCGCATCGAAAATAGGCTTATAGCTTACACCGTGATTGGTCGTTTTCCATACTCCGCCCGAAGCAACTGTAATGTAATATTCGTTGAAGTTTTTTGGGTTCACTGCTATATCAGAAATCCTTCCAGAGGTTAATGCAGGTCCAATAGTGCGGAATTTGAGTCCTTTGAGTTCACTGGATTGCAACCAGTACTTGCTTTCTTTTTTGTCATCTTCCTTTTTCTTTTGACCATAACTTTCAGAAAAAGAGATACTTAATGTAACAGCAAGGAGTATATTTATAAATTTCATATTCAACGAATTGTAGACGGTTTTAACGTCAATTTCAGGTTTTAAAATTAATCCTAAAATAGGGTATTTCAATAGTGAGAAATTACACAGTGAACGAATTTTAACCTTATTTTAAATATGCTTCTCCGTTTTATTACACCTACTAGTTGCACACGTAATTGCTGAAGCGCTGGTATTCCCGTCTTGCCAGCAATCAATGGTTGAAAGTTGAAACCAAAAGATCGAGCAACGATGCGAAGCGTGGGCGGCCAAAAATAATCGGCGATGTGCGATGGCGGGTTTTGGTGGCCAAAATGAGGTGGAGGGATTGTGCGCACCAAAACAAAGGGCTTTATTATTTTTATGTTTTTTGTTGTTTCGTTCTTTTTTCAAAAAAAGAATGAAAACCGGGTTGTAGGGCAGGTAAGCCCTAATGGATGATTTTAGATTTCGAATTTAAGTTCAGTGCTTAGTCCATAACCATTTGAGATACTAAATCAGATTTTGGTTTAACTTTCTGGTGAATCATTTTTTTGAAATTATGAAAATTAGCGAAACCCACATGGTAAAGAAAGAAACCCAAAAGAATGTTTGAATGAGTATGTAGATGCTTTTAGATCGCTTGCTAAAATCGATCTAAAATTGTGTCGTCTTCTAGCTCCTCATTAAAATCTTTTGGAACCACAATAGTTTTACTTATCTGATCATGCCACCCATTTCCATCTGTAAATAGAAATGACAAAGCATTAAAAGGTATTAACCTCGACAAACTTCTAATAACGATCTGCTCACTCGTTGGACGCTTTCCTTCAGTCGTTACAACTTTTGTGCTGGTGATAATTTTGCCTAAAGTTTTGAATGTGGCAAGTTCGAAAAGACTGTAATAAACAACGATAATCAAATAGTCCAGTAGTATTTGTAGTAGAGGTGTTGAAAATGGATTGTGAAAAAAATGGTAGTTTACAGAAAGTAACCGTGCGATAATTGTAATTGCAACCCCATCAATAACAAAATTAATAAACCTTAAACCGGTCCCAGCACGCTTAATTGAAGGTTCATGTGAAGATTCTAAGGTGTCAAAAAGCTCATGGTTTAACCTACTTGTATCTTGAGTATAGTCTTCACATGTGTAGGCGAAATCTGGAGGAAGTAGCGTTAATCCGCAAATAAGCCGATTATCAGTGTCTTTACGACGGTTGCCGCAGGTTTCACATATCTCTAATCTCTGTTCGTGTCTAAGCATAAATCTATTCCCGTAAATCTAAGGAATTTTGTTCTTTTTTATTTAGAATTTTTCTAAAAGAACGGTGAGTAATGCAATCAACACTAACCATTTGACAGATGATTTGTTACATTTGAAGACCCTATACAATAACAATATTTTATGATTTCAAAAAGAGTAGAAACAGCATTAAACGATCAAATTAAAAAGGAAGCACAGAGTTCTCAGTTTTACTTAGCCATGGCATCATGGGCAGAAACACAAGGATTCAATGGTGTTGCAACCTTTTTATATACGCACAGTGATGAAGAAAGAATGCACATGTTAAAGCTCATTAAATTTGTTAATGAGAGGGGAGGAGTTGCCCTAATTCCAGCATTAAGCGAGCCACCAGTTGACTTTAATTCAATTACGTATGTGTTTGAAGAATTGTTAAACCATGAAGTAATGGTCACTGAAAGTATTAATAATGTGGTTGATGTTTGTCTTGAAGAAAAAGATTACACCACTCATAATTTTATGCAGTGGTATGTTTCAGAACAAATTGAAGAAGAGGCACTTGCACGAACAATCAATGACAAATTGAAAATGATTGGAGCCGATAAAGGTGGGTTGTACCTTTTCGATCGCGATTTAGAAACCATGGCTGGCGCCGCTCCTCAATAGTATTCCTTGAAAATTTTAGCAATAGACGTTCACTACAGAGCTAACATTGCAAAAGTTGTCGGTGTTGTTTTTGACACAATAGATGATGATGAATTCGACCATTACTCTCTATTTGTAGAAGAGGTGAAAGCGTATGAACCTGGCATGTTTTACAAACGTGAGCTTCCGTGTATTATGGCAATTCTGAAACAAATTCCTGATGATTTATATGAAAGTATCTTAATAGATGGTTATGTCTACACCAGTAATAATGGAGATTATGGATTAGGTGGGCATTTGTATAATAGTCTTACCAAAAAATTGCCAGTGATTGGTGTGGCGAAGTCATTCTTTAAGGAAACTCACAATGTTTGCAAAAAGGTGTTTAGGGCTGAAAGCAAAAATCCATTATTCGTTTCTTCTATTGGGATGAATAATGACGATGCAGCACAAATTGTTCAGGATTTAAACGGGCCCTATAGATTTCCGACGGTGTTGTCTTTACTTGACCAATTAACGAAGTCAGAAGAAATTTAACTAGTTATTAAACGTTAAATCTAAAGTGCATAATGTCACCATCACTTACAACATATTCTTTTCCTTCGACACGTAATTTACCAACTTCACGACAGGCTGTTTCTGAACCATGCTCGATGAAATCGTCGTAGTGCATTACCTCAGCACGAATGAATCCTTTTTCAAAATCAGAGTGAATCACACCTGCTGCTTGTGGCGCTTTCATGCCTTTAGTGATGGTCCAAGCACGAACTTCTTTTACCCCAGCAGTGAAATACGTAGCGTAATTTAATAAGTGATAAGCAGACTTAATTAATCGGCCTACGCCGCTAACTTCAAGTCCCATTTCTTCAAGAAACATCACCTGATCTTCTCGATCCATTGTTGCAATGTCTGCTTCAATAGCGGCACTTATAAACAAAACTTCAGCGTCTTCGTCGATGGATGCAATCAACTTTTTTGTGTAATCATTTCCAGATATAACGGATGCTTCATCAACATTGCAGACATACATAACTGGCTTTGAGGTAATTAACTGAAATGTCTCTATTAACTCTTTGTCGTCAGACTCAACATCAAGCGACCTTACAGATTTTCCACCTTCTAGATGTTCTACTAGTTTATTGATCAAATCCATCTGTTTGGTGGCCGATTTGTCACCAGACTTAGCTTGTTTCTGCAGCTTTTGAATTCTCGCCTCTAGTGTTTCAAGATCTTTTAGTTGTAATTCTGTATCAATTATTTCTTTGTCACGAACAGGGTCTATACTTCCATCAACGTGAACAATATTAGGATCGTCAAAACAACGTACAACATGAATAATTGCGTTAGTATTTCGGATATTTCCAAGAAATTGGTTCCCTAACCCTTCTCCCTTACTAGCACCTTTTACCAATCCAGCAATATCAACTATCTCGATAGTTGTAGGCAGAACGCGCTCTGGTTTAACTAATTCCTCAAGTTTCCAAAGACGCTCATCGGGTACGGTAATCGTACCAACATTCGGTTCTATAGTGCAAAATGGAAAATTTGCACTTTGCGCTTGAGCGTTACTCAAACAATTAAAAAGAGTTGATTTTCCTACGTTTGGTAGTCCGACGATACCTGCTTGAAGTGCCATAAATATGTTCTAAAAATTAGGCTGCAATTTTAGTGATTATTTCTTACACCGAACAGCGTTTATTGAGGTCAAGTTTCGATCTAAAAAATTAGAAAGTTTGTTAATTCTTTTTTACAAATTCTGTCAAAATAACAATCTGTTGTTCGTTTACCTTTCCTTCTATTTGTCCAGGATTGTCTTGAACTAATTTGATGTTTCGAACTGCAGTTCCACGTTTTGCTGTGAAATTCGCTCCTTTAACATTAAGATTTTTAATAAGTGTAACTGAATCACCGCTTTTAAGCTCTATTCCGTTGCTGTCACGATGGATTTGTTCTGTACCATCTGCAATGCCTTGTTTTGCCCAATTTAGTTCTTCGTCTTCCATATACATCATTTCAATCAAGTCAACGGGCCAACCCTCACTTCTTAACTGATTTAACATTCGATATGCTACAACTTTAACGGATGTCTCAGGACTCCAAATGCTGTCATTAAGACATCGCCAGTGATTTGGATCTATCAATGATTCGTCTTCCAACTGACTTTTACAGGTATTACAAACTGCAACACAGTTTTCGGCTTTACCTTCAGTTCTAGGTGAAACCAAATACGACGACAGTTCCGACTCATCCGAACATAGCTCACATTTTCCGCCGCTTCGACTAATTAAATCGCTTATTAAACTCATACTCTTGATATAAATGAAAAAGAGGAGCGTTGACTCCTCTTTTATTAATTAATTATTTAAAAACTAAATTATTTCGACTGATATGCGTTAACAAACTCATGCTTTGAGCCATTAACTTTCCAAATAACAACCGCATATTCTAAGTTCTCTTGAATATATTCAGCTGGTATATCCATTGTAAATGTATGCTCAAAAGAAGCTCCGGACGTAGATCCGCCCTCAATTTTAACACCATACAAGTCAGTTGCGGTCATACTACCTCGTAATACATGGTGATGTTCTACAATACCAGTTTTTCCTGCTTGAGTTTCCTTTACTTTATCTTCCATTACATAAGCGCCCATTTTGTATTCAGCGGCTGCATCTCCATCTTTAAAGAATAAGGAACGTGCTTTAATGGTTAATTTTCCATCCTCGATATTTGCTTCATAACCAGCATTTACAAGAACTTCTGAGTTTTTATGAGCATCAACGGCTGATTTACAGTTTGTTTGAGTTGTAGTGGTATAAATACCTCCCGTCGATGAATATTCGGTTTCATTAGCACCATTTACACAAAATGCTGGCCAACCCGCAGAAGGCGCAAAATCTTTTTTGAATAACTCTGCTGTAGGGTTCTTCAATTTACTTGAAGAAGAACCATAAGTGCCTATTATTATGGCATCATTGTGATTGTCGGCAATTATTCCCTCAAATAAATCCCATCCCCAATCACCACACGGACCACACCAAGTGGCCGTAAGTTTATTGATGATTGCCATGTTCGTTTCTTCAACCTTAATAGAACTCTCAACAGACTCTTTTTTTACTTCCTCTGATTTGTCATCACTACAGCCAATCAGCAAAGAAGCTGTAATCAAAAGTGACAAAGCTATTTTTAACCCTTTCATATCTTATATTTTTTTGTGTTTTTTTACGAATTTAACCTTTATTCACTTTCGTTGATAGTTTACTCAACGCCAATGTACTTATGACTTTGAATTCCTATTTTCCAAATTGGATTTTTTAATACAAAATCCACCATTTGACCGTGCATCTGGTCTCGTTTGCTCCATTCGGGTTGGAGGTATAAAAGACAAGTCTTTGCAACCATCTCTTGATGTTTGATTGCCCAATCAAAATCTGATGAATTATAAATAATTATTTTCAATTCGTCTGCCAATAGAGCAGATTCGGAAAGTGGCGCCTTAAACTTTTTGGGACTAAAAGTAACCCAATCAAAGCTTCCTCGTATTGGATGTGCACCAGAGGTTTCAATGTGAACACGTTTACCAACGTTGTGCAGTGCTTTGGTTAATTCAGTTAGATCATACATTGCTGGTTCACCTCCAGTGATTACTACGATATCACAGGGATGAAATGATGCCTTGTGAGCAAGTTCGTTGGCACTAAAAACTGGATAGCCAGTAGCATCCCAACTATCTTTGACGTCACACCAGACACAACCTACGTCGCAACCAGCAAGTCGGATGAAATAGGCAGCATGACCAGTATACTTTCCTTCACCTTGAACGGTGTAGAATTGTTCCATGACTGGCCATTTCTGATCAGACATTGAATTTTGCTTGATGAGATTTCAACGTATTCTGCATTAGTCCAATTATAGTCATCGGACCAACACCACCAGGTACCGGAGTAATATATCCCGCAACTTCTTCAACTTGGTCGAAATTAACGTCACCTTTTAAAACATACCCTTTTTTGTTGTCGGCATCTACTCGAGTAATACCAACGTCTATTACAGTTGCTCCTTCTTTAACCATATCAGCTGTTATGAATTCTGGAATTCCAACAGCTACAATTAAAATATCAGCCATAACTGTATACTTCTTTAAATCTACGGTATGTCTATGGCAAATTGTCACTGTTGCATTTCCAGTTTTGTTGCTTCCCGACATTAATATACTCATTGGTCTCCCAACGATATTGCTTCTACCAACAACAACACAATGTTTTCCTTTTGTTTCGATATTGTATCGGTCTAACAATTGCGTAATTCCATATGGGGTTGCGCTTATGAAGGTGTCTTGACCTTTAGAAAGTCTCCCAACGCTTACATCATGAAAACCATCAACGTCTTTTGCAGGATTGATTGCTTGCGTGATGTTATGCTCAGAAATATGTTTAGGTAACGGTAATTGAACAATTAGTCCGTCGATTTCATCATCATTATTAATTTCTTCAATTTTAGCAAGAAGTTCTTCTTCTGATGTGGTATCAGGCAGTCGAACTAAGGTTGAAGAGAATCCAACTTTTTCACATGCCAATTCCTTATTTTTTACATATGTCTTGCTTGCACCATCTTCTCCAACCAACACAGCTACTAAGTGAGGTGGTCTAACTCCTTTAGATACAATCGATTGAACCTCTTTTGCAATTTCTTCTTTTATTTGATTTGCTACTTCTTTTCCTTTTAATAACATAGGTATAAACTAACTTTGTCGGCAAAAGTAGGCATATAAGAAAAATTACGTTTACTATCAATATAATTTAATTCTGTTCTTTGTTGTTGAGATTGATAAAACTACATATTCAAATGAAAAAACGCTACGTACATTCAGTTTTTGCTTCTTTATTTTTCATTTTTATAATTGGAGAGATTGGTTGTAAAAGAAACGAAGTTGAGCCAACTGTTTCGGATTTTGGATACGATTACTATCCTATAGATCTTGGAACAACTTGGGAATATCAAGTTGATTCTATCCAATTTAAACCTTTTGACAGCAGAATTGACACATTTCAGTTTATGGTAAAGCACATCGTTGTTGATACATTTATCGATGCTACAGGAGTGAAAAGCAGTATTATTAATGTATATCACTCCGATTCAATAGGAGGAAGTTATAAACTAAACAGAAGTGTTACAAAGCGAGTTTTTGATTACAGAGCGGAAGTTACTGATACCAATTTCAAAGTTATTAGTTTAGTGTTTCCGCCTAATAAGTTGAAATATTGGGATGCAAATGCGTTTAACACAAACCCAACGCTGGAATACGAGATTATCGACAATCTTGAAACAGAAACCATTGGTTCAAATGAATATAACGATGTTGTTCATGTTGTTCAGCAAGATGAGGATTTTAGAACAATAAAAAACTATGGCATCGAGAAGTATTCAAAACACTTTGGGATGATTTATGCTCGTCAAATTTCGTGGACTAAAGAACGACTGAACGATACCGCTGAGATTCCAGATGGATACGATTACACCTATACACTAAAGTCGTTTAAAAGATGATATTCAAAAGCATTAATAAGAATGTAGTTCTTATTTTTACAATGCTGATATTAAGCACCGTTATAGTATCATGTGGAGATCGGGTTGTCGAAAACATACCAGTTACTGATTATTATCCGCTCTCGATTGATCAAGAAATGATTTATCAAATAGATTCAGTTCATTATAGTGATTTTGGTCTACCTACAGATTCCTTCAGATACTATAGAAAAGAGCATGTTTCTTCTATCGCAGATTTACCTAGTTCGTCAGATCGCTTTTCAGTAGATGTTTTTTATAAAACAGATACTACGGATTGGTATTATCACTCCTCGTTTATTACCTACAAAGATGCGTTCAGAGCTGTGCGAAAAACAGACAACATGGAAGTAATGAATTTATTATTTCCTTATAAAAATAGGGTGTATTGGGATGGCAACCAATTAAACAATTCTCAAGAAGATCGTTTTCGTTACAATGAGTCGATATTATATTTAGCAGAACTTCGCGACAGTTTTCCAAATACAATTATTGTTGAACAGCAACTTGACACGAATATAATTGAGAAAAAAATACGTTGGGAGGTTTATGCAGCGGATATAGGACTTATTGAAAAAAAGACGGTGCTAATCGATATACAACAGGATAAACGAAAAGGTTTTTATTATCATTGGAAATTAATAGCACACAAATAATACTTCACTTGAGACTATTTTTATCGATTTTACTTATATGCTTCGGTTATGCATTTGCAAACGCTCAAACAGATTATCACTTCTTTGTTCAATTTGAAGATAAAGGCCTAAATTATGTTGATATTTCCAAACCTGAATTATTCCTTTCACAAAGAAGTATTGAAAGGCGTGAACGTTTAAACATACCGATTGACTCCGCTGATTTACCTGTCACTAAGGCCTACATCACCAATATAACAAAACCATCTTTGCATGTTCGTTATGTTTCGAAATGGTTGAATGGAGCAGTGATTACTACTCAATCGATGGATACTGCTTGGCAATTGAAAATTAAGTTTTTTGTTAAGGATGTTGTGTATTTAGGAAAAAGTGCCAGAGCAACGGGAATCAATGGAAGACAAGCTGAGTCTGACGCTAAGATGGATTATGGCAAAGGCCTTAATCAATTAGAACTAAACAATGGAACATCTTTACACAATGCGGGTTATCAAGGACAAAATATGGTTATTGCAGTGTTTGATGCAGGGTTTCGAAAGGCAAATGAGCTTAGTTTATTTAAGCCCTTATTTGATAGAAATGGCGTTATTTATACCAATGATTTGGTGGATTTAGAAACAAGTGTCTACGATGACGATGATCATGGATTACATGTTTTAGGAATATTAACAGCAAACAAACCTTCAACTTTTATTGGTTCTGCACCAGAGGCTAACTATGTGCTCATACGGACCGAAAGTAACTATTATGAAACGTGGTTAGAAGAGCTAAATTGGGTTCGTGCAGCTGAGATAGCGGATAGTTTAGGCGTTGATGTGATTAATAGTTCTTTGGGGTACAATAAGTTTGATGAAGAAAGGTTGAATCACACGCATGAACAATTGGATGGAAAAACGGCATACATTAGTAGGGGAGCAGCGTATGCTGCATCACGCGGTATGTTTGTAGTTAGTTCTGCAGGAAATGATGGGAACAAGTCATGGGGAAAGCTGGATTTTCCAGCAGACGTAGAAGAAATTCTTGTAGTTGGTGCAGTAGATAACTCATTAGAGCCTACTAAATTCAGTTCACCCGGGCCTACCGCTGATCTTCGGTTAAAACCCGATGTGACCGCTCTAGGTAAAAATACGCGTATCGCAACCACTTATGGAAATGGAACAGGAAATGGAACTTCGTATTCTGCGCCAATCATAACTGGACTTTCTGCTTGTTTATGGCAGGCGAATACCTCGTTGACACCAGATCAGTTAAAGAGAATAATAATTCAATCTTCTCATTTATCGCTCCACCCTGATTATCTATCAGGTAATGGTGCTCCAAATTTTAAACTGGCTCTTATAATGACTGGAGCCGACAAACAATTCGACTATTCTAAAGCAAGCGTGGTAGATATTGACTCAAGTAAGTTTAAACGAGATATGTCTATTACCATATTTGCTCCAAACCAATCATACGTTTCGTGTAAGGTCAGAATTAAAAAACGCTTCTTGTTTTTTAAATATTTAAAAACAAAATGGACGTACGATGCAGAAGTTTTTGAGAGTAATTTTGCCAAAATCGGTATCAGCCTATCTACTTTGCCTGCCGAAAAACCTGTTGTGTTAGAATTTTACTCGGAAAATAAAGAAGGTAAAATTACAATGATCTCTAAACATCAGGGAATCGTTCAATAAACGACTACTTGAGTATTAAAATCTTAGTCCAATAGACTCCATATTCCGTGTCAATTTTCAACCAACCTGTCTGTGGCGTAATCTTTTCAAGGTTTAGTTCTTGAGCCTCGTTATTATTAAACTCTTTAGCAGTCAACAATCTACCTGAAACATCATATAATGCTGCTGTTTTAACGTCAATATTTTTTGATGATATAGAAATAACATCAGTCGCTGGGTTAGGATACACTTCAATTCCTAAAATACTTAAATCCTTTATCGAGCTGTTAAAATCAACTTCAAAACTTCCAGTTAGAGTGTCGTTCGTTTTAACCTGATCGCTGCCCAAACGTGTTATGAGCATCATGTCATAAATCCCAGGAGTCTTTGGATTAAATACGCTATCAAAAACTACTAATGACGTTGATCCCGATTCTAGTGTGATGTTTTTATTTGAATTATAGACTTGCGTTCCACCAAATTCAATGATATAGGAAGTTGAAAACTCTATTAACTGTGAACTATCTCCAATATTTTTAACCTCACCTTTTGGCGCATATACTCGATTCGCGAATACCAATGAGTCATTTTGGGGAGATACAAGTTTTACGGGTAATACGTCATTCGCTAAAGAAACAAAAACGTTGAAACTTCTTTCGTTATCATTAATTTGTTGATCCTCAGCATTGGAAATATTGATAGTGAGCTCATACGTTCCAGTTTGTAGCGGGATATAATCTGGAGCTGTTCTGTTCGAAATATCTTCTGAAGTAAGGTTAAAAATTGTATCCAAATGCTGATACACCTGTTGGCCAGACTCTTCTAATATAACTGAAACGAAAACCGGAGAAACAATGTCATTCAAACCATCGTTAACGATAGAATAGTCAAACTTCATAGTATCTTTATTCAGTTGGTATACTTGCTCAACTTCTGGTAACGCGACTGCATTTATTTTTATAGAATTACGAAGAGCTGCCTCAAATCTATTAGAAATTGTATCGTTGGAACGCTCCCCATCCGAAGGAAAATCTATGAAGAAAACCGTGGTGTATTTATCACGATTTAAAGGTTTAAATGATTTAAAATCAAAACGTTTGTTTTCTTCTAACTGGAAGCCATTATTTGCATCAACAGAGTCGAAGTACTGCATTACACCATTACTGTTGGTTATTCTGCATTTTATTGTTGCTCCTGAAGCTATTGGAGAGTTCCCTGTATTTGTGATTTGTACATTAGGTGTCATGGAATCTCCAAGTAAATACAACGAATCTGAAGTAGGAGAGAGGATTTGTGTAGCTGCTAAATCTGTCTTGGTTCGAATAAAAAACTCAGATGAGAGAGAATCATTTGTGCTATCTTGATCTCCTGCAATCCATGATTTCGTTTCAAATACCAATGTTTGAGCTGAATCTGGAGCTTTGAAATCTTTAAACAGCAGTTGTATTGTACTCAATTTAGGAATAGCCCTGGATAAGGTATCACGATAAAGAACAGTTCCGTCTAATTGGGAAATTGTGCTTGTCAAAACCACAGAATCTTGATCTCCTAAACCAAAATTTCTGAATGTTACATAAGGTCTAAATACTTCGTTTCTGTTAAAAATAGAGCTGTCTCTTGGTCTAAATATAGAAACAACACCCATATCATTACTCCGAACAACTTCAACGGTAACTCGTGCAGTATCATTTGTCGGAAAACTATCTATCGTATTGAAACAGAATACTTCAAACGTAACATCACCCGCAAATGGAATTGTAACAGAATCAAATGACATAATTTGGGATCCACCACCGATCAAACTGAGCGACTTTGTTTGTTCACGTGCATATTGACCGTCTTTGACCATGCGCGACGTTACCCGAATATTGTCTTGGTCTTTTGAACCAAAATTCACAATACGAACTGTTGGACCTACGCGATCTTTATTAAATTCATATTGATTCCCATTAACAGGATCAAAAAACGATTCTACTTGTACATCATAACTTACGTAAATACTAAAATCGACACTTGCGGTATCGTTTTCTTTAGCTTCCTCAACAGCAAGTTTTGGATAAACCATCATTCTTATATCGCCATAATTACCTAACGAAAATGAGTCTTTAAACGTAACTTCAAGACTGTCCTCTGAGTTTATCGTGATTATTTCTGTACTAGAGTACACCACATTATTAAAACGATCTCTTGCCTCACAAACTAAGTCAAACGGTGCCTTTTGGTCTCTCGCACCGTAGTTATACACTAATGCTTTAGGATAAAACGACTTGTTAATATCAAATTCAAATGTGTCTAAATCATTTGGATTTAAAATACTAAGAACCGAGACGTCATTATTAACTTGAATTCTAGGTTGAATATCTACATTAAAATCTGTAGCTGGAGAGCTAAAAACCGTCCAGTTCGTATTTCCAGGAGGAGATGTGAAATAAAAGATATCGTTTCGAATAGGCACTTCACTTTCATACTGAAAACCAACGTTTGTGTTGTCAAGTTGACGAATGCCTACAAAGTATCCATTTTTAACTTGAACCTTCGGCAAAATTGGTTGAATATACTGACCATTGACTGTTAGTAAGGTATCGGAAATATACAATAGCTTACCAGGAGCTCCATTTGAGTCTTCTTCCCAAATTCCAACATTGAAACGTTCTTGCGTATTGGTTAAGAACCCGATTTTCACTTGATTAATGAAATTACTATCCGTGTAATACTTTGCCACAAAATCACCGTTAGAGCCAGAAAACCCAACACCAAAAGGTGCGTTTGGAATTAACGGATTGTTTTGACTTAAGATATTTGTTGATATACGCCGAACCAAAACACTTGTGTCGTCTAATATGTAATCATCACCAATTGGTCGAATGGTGATTGTATCAATGCCAGTTTTAGAAGGCTTATACTTTGTTGAATAGAGCATTTGGCTATCAAATAACTTCAAGGTATCAGCAAACACTGTATCCCTGTATGTATTAGCTCCTGATACTCTTACTTCAAAACCTTTGTTAAATCCAGTTTTTAAACCAGTTCCATCAACTAAAAATTTAATTGTATCAATTGGGTTCATGAGCAATGCTAATTCACCAAGACAATAAATCTTCGTAACTTCAGCGTTGACATCATATTTTTGATGAAATAGTCGGATAGACGGCTTGCGAACATTAGTAAATCGCGTAGAGTCTGTAAGCAAACTACTTGGATTATAATCGTATTTTGATTCATTGTTTGATACAAAACCGGCAACTGAATTATCATTTTCATAACCCCATGTAGGTATGCCAGCATTTTGAATTTGATTCTGCTCAAATTCTACCATAATCTTAAGATTTTTTCCTTTCGTTGTGTCGAATAAAAAGACAGAATCAAATGGAAATGACTTGTAACCCTCTGAAGCATCAACAATAGACGATATTGTATTGTCAAATACCTTCATTACTCCATTTGCTTTTAACTCCGAAGTCCAACTTTTGATATTTGAAAATCCAAAATCGGAAGAATCAGACATTCCTATATAAATTCGGAACGATGGGTCTCCCAAATATACGTTCGCACCAAGCTTGTAAAATTGGATCATACGAATGGAGTCTCCATGACGGAGTCTTCCTAGTGAAGCTTCAGGATAAATGTATGCGTGCCTGCTATAAGCATTTGCACTATCAGATCTAGCCACCATTGGGCCAAAAGTGTTCGAGGCAAAGGTGACATCTCCAATGGACGTGTATTGAGCTTCCACTTTTGTGTTTGCTAGAAACACTAGTAGAAGCAGAAGAAAGGCATTTTGTACAGAGCGAATTAGGATCATTGAGTCAAAAATAGCTTAAATATAAACGTTAAATTAAAACCGAAAGAATAATGATTTTGTTTTTACTCTAAACTTGATTTCGATTCATCTATAATTGGATTATAAATTCATAATACTCAGTAAACAAGATAGTTTTGAGAAGATGTTGTGAACTAAGTGAATCAGAGCCAGCGAAGGATATCGGGTGAGGGGCAACAACATGACATTCTTCCAAACGCCCTTAATCATAAATAATGATTGAACTCAGGTGTAAGTGAATACTATTTACGAAATTGCAGTATAATGGAAAGTCATCAGAAAGATCATCGTCACACTAATTCTCTAATTCAAGAAACTAGTCCGTACTTGTTGCAGCATGCTCATAATCCAGTTGATTGGTATGCTTGGAGTGATGAAACACTAATGCGAGCGAAAGAACTTAATAAGCCGTTACTCATATCAATTGGTTACTCTGCTTGTCATTGGTGCCATGTAATGGAAGGTGAAAGCTTTGAAAATGATGCTGTTGCAGCAATAATGAACGCATACTTTATTTGTATAAAAGTGGATAAAGAAGAGCGTCCTGACGTTGACCAGTTATATATGAGTGCCGCACAGCTTATAACCGGCAGTGGTGGTTGGCCGCTCAATTGTTTTGCTTTTCCAGATGGTCGTCCGTTTTATGCTGGCACATACTTTACAAAAGAGAACTGGTTGCGCCTTTTGGAAACCATCAATAACGAATGGGAGACTAATCGACTAAAACTGGAGGATTATGCCTCTAAATTGCTCAAAGGAATTAAAGAGTCGTCGTACATTAGCTCTGTGTCTGGATTTGTTTCAAATAATAAACTTATAAATAGTCAAATTGATAAGTCTGTTGCAAAATGGAGTGAACAGTTTGATCATGAAAATGGGGGGATGAAAAAAGCTCCTAAATTCCCTCTTCCAAATAACTATTTATTTCTTCTTCGCTATGCTGAAATTCGAGACAATGATCCTTTAAAACAGCATGTTCATTTAACTCTTAAGAAAATGGCAAGAGGTGGAATTTATGATCAATTAGCAGGCGGTTTTGCCAGATACAGCGTCGACGCACTATGGAAAGTTCCACATTTTGAAAAAATGCTCTATGACAACATGCAATTACTGGAACTATATTCTGAGGCTTATCGTGCTACAAACGACCGAGAGTATTTGATACTGATTCAAGATACGGCTAAATTCATGATTAATGATTTTCAAAATAATCAGAATTTGTTTTATTCTGCGTTGGATGCTGATAGTGAAGGTGTAGAAGGGAAATTTTATGTGTGGACCAAAGATGAGTTAGAGGAAGTTTTAGGACCACTTTACAAAACAGCAGAAGTGTACTTTGGAATAGGGTCACGTGGATATTGGGAAGACGACAACAACATTCTTGTTAGGCAGTCAGAACAGGAATCTATCGATGAGTTAAATTCAACTATTCATATTTTACACATGGAAGTTGAAGATATCAAAGCCCGGTTGTTGGATGTTCGTCAAAAAAGGACGAAGCCTGGATTAGATGACAAATGTTTAACAAGTTGGAATGGCTTCGCTATAAGTGCGTATTGTTCAGTGTATAAAACAGCAGGTGTTGATGATTACAAACGATCAGCATTGTTAACCGCTGAAGCAATTTTAAAATATCAACTAAAAAAAGATTATAGCTTATTTCATAGCTTTAAAAAAAGAAAGAGCACAATTCAAGGATTCCTCGAAGATTATGCGTCTATAATTGCTGGATTTTTAGACGTATATCATATTGAATATGATACTAAATGGCTGATTCATGCGAGAAATCTACTCGAGTATACGTTAGATAATTTTTATGACGATGAGCAAGGTATGTTCGTTTTTACACCACATCATCAAAAAGATTTAGTTGTAAGACAGGTTGACTATTTTGATAACGTTATTCCGTCTTCGAATTCAATGATGTGTAGGAATTTATTGCGAATGAGTAAAATTTTTAATAACATAAAATATAGGTCAATTGCTCTTGAAATGATCGACAAGATTGCTCCTAGAATTGAAAATTATGGTTCAGGGTTTAGCAATTGGATGATTGCAATGTTAGAGGCGTTTGGAAACTATAAGGAAGTAGTAATAGTGGGGGACAATGCCTTTGATTTGGCATCAGACATTAACAAGTCTGGTTACTCACCTGAAATTACCGTTTTTGCAAGTAAAAATAGTAATGAACTGTCGATTTTTGAAGGTAGATATGTGAAAGATAAGACCTTGATTTATGTGTGTAAAGGTTCTCAATGTCATACCCCAGTTGACTCTGTAGAGAAAGCTTTAACCATTATAAAAGAATAGTTACCAAAAAAAAAGAGGTTGCCTCATATAAGACAACCTCTTTTCTATTGAGAAAGCTAAATTACTTTACCAACGTCATTTCGTCGACTAAATGTCCTGCTTGTGCATAAACATCGATAACCCATAAGGTATATCTGATATCAACAGAAATGGTTCGCTGTAATTCAGGTTCGAAAGCGATATCTCCACTCATTGCTTCCCAGTTTCCGTCAAATGCGGTACCGATTAAGTGACCTTTTGAATTGATAACTGGACTTCCCGAATTACCACCAGTGATATCGTTGTTTGATAAGAAACAAACGTGAAGTTCTCCGTCTTTGTCAGCGTACTTCCCATATGTTCTACTTTTTGCTAAATCAACAAATCTGTTTGGTAAATCAAATTCAATATCTCCAGGAACATATTTCTCTAACACACCATCCATAGTTGTAAAGTAGTTGTAATGAACCGCATCTGCAGGGTAATAATCCTTAACAGAACCGTAAGTCAATCGCATTGTGCTGTTTGCATCAGACGCGTATGCTTTGTTTGGATTCATTTCCATTAGCCCTTTAACGTATAAACGCTTAGCCTTTGCTAAAGATTCGTACGAACTAGCAATTTGAGGTGCAATTACAGAGCGATAGTGTCCGATGAATATATCCTGTAATTGAAATAATGGATCTTTCTGAAGCTTCTTAGTCTTTGGCTTAGCTAAGAATGCTAAAGTCTTTTCTTTATCTACAAACATTGATTTTTTGAAAATCTTTGCAGCCATTGCGTCAAAATCACCTTTGTATTTAGTAACCATCTTCAAAAACTCAGCTGGTTGTTGGTCTTTCGGAATATCATTGTAGTAATGCTTCAACATGGCAGCACATACTTCTTGATCTAGATCTTTAATGTAGTCCTTATAATGACCATCAACTTGAGAAGCTAACCCTGCAGCCATTTTCGCTCTATCCTCATCCGACATAGAATCCAATAAACCACTAAAACGGTAAGAGTATAGTAATCCTTCAATACCAATAATTGCTTCTTCTACAAGATATACCTGCGACATCTTATACTGGTTTAATGTTTTGAATCCTTCTTCGTAAAGATCAATAACATTACCATACGTAGCTTTTCTTTTAGGATCTGCATTTGCCCATTTCTTAAATGCTTGCTCCTCAGACTTTTTTCTTGAAGCGATGTCAAGTCTTTTAAGCCCTCTTGTTTGCCCCATGAAGTTTTTCCAATAATTACTTACTCCAGCGTACTTCGAAGCGTACATTAACTTGTTTGCTTCGTTCATCGACATATACTTCTCGTAAATGTCTAATTTATTTCTTCGAACTTTTACACGTGCTGGAAATTCAGTCTCAGTAGCAAAGTTTACTCCGTATGAAGTAAGGTATCTGTCTGTGCTTCCAGGGTAACCAAAAATCATTGCAAAATCTCCTTCTTTTACTCCATTCATTGCAATTGGCAAGTGATGCTTTGGAGTGTAAGGAACGTTATCTTCACTGTATTCTGCTGGATTGTTGTCTTTGTCAGCATACACTCTAAACATAGAAAAATCACATGTATGTCTTGGCCACATCCAGTTGTCAGTTTCACCGCCGAACTTACCTAATGATTGTGGAGGGGTTCCTACAAGTCTAACATCTGGAAATGTTTGATAAATAAAAACATAGTAATTATTTCCTTCAAAAAAAGATTTCACTGTACCGCTTAAATGTGCTTTTTCATCGTTGTATCTTTTTTGAATCGCAATTGATCTTTCTCGAATTTTGGCAGATCTCTCACTTAATGTCATACCTTCAGTAAGACCTTTCGTTACTTCTTCTGTTACATCTTCAATCTTTTTCAAAAACGATACAGAAAAACCTGCAGCTAATTCTTCTTTTTTAGTTTTAGCCCAAAATCCTCGTTCAAGGTAATTCTTTTCACCAGCAGAACTTAAACTTTGAATAGATCCGAAACCACAATGGTGGTTCGTAAGCATTAAACCTTGCGATGAAATAATTTCACCGGTACAAAACCCCCGACCTAAACGAACGATTGCGTCTTTTAGACTTGAATTATTTACATCATAAATTTGTTCTGGTGTTAGTTCAACACCCAATCGGACCATTTCGTCATACGTTTGTCCTTGAATTAGATGCGGCAACCACATGCCTTCATCAGCTTTTGCATCAATACCAAACCCAATTATAATAAGGGATAGTATTAGGTAGATTCTCTTCATATTGTTTTAAGAATTAAATTTGAATTGTGTTCTTATACTTCTAACAGTTTGCGAAAATAGTCTAATCATTGACGTCTGAAAACCAAAAAGACGCACGATAAGAATTTTTCGATTACGGGAATTGGGATTTTTTCTATAACTCCACTTGCAGTTCTTCTAATACAGCGTCTGCACCACTCACGTATTTCATAACGTAAAGTACATACCGAATGTCAACACCAATCGATCGGCTGTATGATTCATTCCACTCGAAGTCGTTAATCGTTGCTGAAAAAGCACGATCAAAATTAACCCCTACTAATTCACCTTTTGCGTTTAATATTGGACTTCCACTGTTTCCTCCAGTTGTGTCTAAGTTGTACAAGATTCCAACAACAACCTGGTCGTGTTTTGGATGCTTCAAGTTATCATTTGCATTGACTGTTTTGAACTTTTTCAAGATGTTTTCAGGCATGTAGTAATCTCCTTCAGGTTGAGCTTTCTCTAAAATACCGTCAATGGTCGTAAATGGATCATTGTATACACCGTCACTTGGACTATACCCTTTTACATAGCCGTACGTCAATCGAAGCGTTGAATTGGCATCAGGAACAAAGTTGCCACCATAATATGCCTGCTTGATGTCTGCTAATCGCGGCATTAATACGTCAAGTTCTGCATTAATGGTTCTCCATTCTTGCCCCAAGTTTCTTACGATTGGCGTGATAATTAATGCTAATTCTTGAATCTTGTCTTTTTTCTTCAAGAACGCCATCGGCTTTTTGTCCATTAACGCAATTGTTCCTGTTTTATCACCATAAAGGCTTTTGTTCCATATTGTGTTTACTGCTTGTTGAATGGTCGACTTACTTGGATTTTCAACTTTTAAATATTTTAAAACCTCATCTGCGTTTCCTTGACCAGATTTGTAGACCCTGTAAACCAAAGAACCAAACAGAGTCGCATCCATATCTTTGTTGATTACCCGGTATGAAGCCTTCACATCAGCCATATTTTCCTCAATGTTTTCAGACCAAGCTTTCTGTTCTACCTTAGACAAGTTGTTGTATTGACCCAACACTTCATTACGCATAAACGCAACGTTAAACATGCCAGAAGAAGAGTACATTTGATTTAAGAGAATATAATCATCAGCAATTTGATTCTTTTTAGCATACAATTCCGATATTCTTGGAATTACAGAGCCATCAACTCCATCGGTTTTGTTTGCAAAATCTTTAAGTTTTTCTTGTTCTTCATATCGTGTTTCAAGAATACTTGTTCGACGTAAACCTTGCAGTTTGCCTTTAAAGTTCTTGGTTGTATTACTCAATTGAGCAAGTGTACTAGCATATCTGAGCTCTTTAGCAGGGTCTCCTTTGGCATCTTGCTTCAAAAGGTTTATACGCTCATCAAACCACGATGAGATAACTGGTAAGATGTGCTCATTTTGATACGTTAAGAATTGGGCTGGAAAGTGTCTGTAAGTGCTACCTGGGTACCCTAATATAAACACGAAGTCGTTTTCCTGAGTTCCGTTAACATCTATTTTCAAATGTTTCTCAGGTTTATAAGGCTTCCCATTTTCATAGGCTCTTACAACACTAAAATCCCCGTTATGTCTGGGCCAGATCCAATTATCAGTTTCGCCTCCAAACTTTCCAACTGCTTTTGGTGGAACGTAAACCAGCCTTACATCCGTTAACATTTTGTAACGAAACAAGGTGTAAAACTTCCCGACAAACATTTCTGAAATTTCAATTTTCAACTCAGGGAATTTGTCTTGTTCTATTTTTGTTAACTGTTCAATATTGTCGGCTATTGTTTTTTGCTGCTCTTCAGGAGTTTGATTGTCTGAAACACCCTTTAATACTTCAGAACTTACATCGTCGAACGACAATGTTATTTTACAAGGCAACGTGGTTTTGATTTCTTCAGATTCATCTTTCGCGTAAAACCCATTCTCAAGATAATTATTTTCTGTTGTACTTGCCGAAGCAACTGCGCCAAAAACGCAATGATGATTTGTTATTATTAAACCTTTCTCCGATATGAATGATCCAGTACAACCACCTAGCCTAACTAGTGCATTTGTTAGACCAATTTGTCCTGGTTGGTAAATATCTGATTGTGGTATTTTCAAACCTGCTTTTTTTAAATCCAAGCTACCTAATTGAGCCAAAGGATACATACCTTCCTCTTTTTCGGAAGGCGTAAACGCAAATAGAGAAAGAAAAAGGAGAAGCGCAGCTCCTTTGAAATTAGAAGTTATTAAACGTTTCATTGTATTTTTATTCAAAGTATGATGCATTGATAAATGCTTGTAATTCTTCGTTATTGGAATGTCGGACGTCACTTTTTTTGCCTTCCCACCACTTGTTTCCTTCGTACATGTAAATAATTTGATCGCCTATGTCAAACACTGTTTTCATGTCATGTGTATTTATTACTGTCGTCATTTGAAACTCCTTAGTAATTTCTTCCAACAGTTGGTCAATTACCCTTGAAGTAACCGGATCTAGTCCAGAATTTGGTTCATCACAAAACAAATATTTAATGTCTAAGGCAATTGCACGTGCTATTCCAACCCGCTTTTTCATCCCACCACTAATTTCAGCTGGATACTTGGAATTGACTCCTTCAAGATGAACCTGTTCGAGACAAAAATTGACACGGTCAATTCTTTCTGCCGGACTCATTTCCGTAAACATTTTAAGTGGAAACTCAATGTTTTCTTCTACCGTATAACTATCGAACAATGCATTCCCTTGAAATAGCATTCCGATTTCTCGACGAACATCTCTAATTTCTTTATTGTCTAATTTATGAAAATCTCGGTTGTCGTATAAGACGTTTCCTTCGGTAGGTTTTAGCAAACCAACCATACACTTCATTAAGACACTCTTACCTCCGCCGCTGGCTCCGATAATGAGATTAATTTTTCCTGGTTCAAATTTGGTTGAAATACCTTTAAGCACCTCAACGCCATCAAAGGACTTCTTTAAATTGGTCAATTCGATCATTCTACAGAAGTAATTGTGTTAGTAAATAATCTGAAAATAAAATAAGTACCGCACTGTAAACCACAGCCTTCGTGCTGCTATGGCCAACTTCAAGAGCTCCACCTGATGTTTGATACCCATGGTATGAAGAAACAGACGTAATAATAAAGGCGTATACGAATGCTTTAATTAAACTGAACGCTAAATTAAACGGTAAGAAAGATTCTCTTGCACCTTGAATAAATTCATCAGCAGTTAAAATACCACTTGCGCTGCCGGCAAAAATACCTCCTAAGTTACTAAGCAATATTGATATCACTATTAAACAAGGCACCATAACAACCCCTGCAATAATTTTTGGTAAAGCAACAAAGGCATTTGAGTTAATTCCCATAATCTCCAAAGCATCAATTTGTTCACTCACTTTCATCGTTCCAATCTCTGACGCAATGTGTGAGCCGACCTTACCTGCCAATACCAAGCAAGTAATAGTTGGTGCAAGTTCTAACATAGAAGAATCACTAACAATACTCCCGATAACTGGATTCGCGACTAAAGGACTAATTAATTGATAGGCAATTTGGAGAGTGGTTACAGCTCCCTGAAAAACTGCAATAATTGCTACAATTGCCAAAGACCCTGCTCCAATGTTCTTCATTTCAAGAGCTGTTCGCTCCCAATAAACACTCAATTTCTCTGGGCGAGAAATCATTCTTTTTAAAAATAATAAGTACCGACCGAAATGGTAAAAAATTAGCATAACTATTTTGAGCGGTAAATATATTGGATTAAACTTTTAGCAAACATTTAATCAACTAGTTTTGCCATAATTGTGGAAATAAACTCGATAAATATGGAGAATAGAGTGATTTTAGTAACCGGTGGAACAAAAGGTATAGGCAAAGCAATTTGTTTGAAGTTTGCTCAAATGGGATTCAGTGTTGCAACATTTGGTCGTGATATTAATGCTATTAATGCTCTCAAAAGTAGTCTCTCAGAAATTGGAAAGCCTTTCATTGTTGACAAATGTGATGCGACAAAAAGGAAAGACATTCAACGTTTTTTTGAAACCTGTGTACAAACCTTTTCTCACATAGATGTACTAGTTAATAACGTCGGTGTCTTTATACCCGGAAAAATTCAAGAAGAAGATGATGACACATTCACGCTTATGATGGAAACTAATTTGAATGCAACCTACTATTTTTCAAAGCTTTCAATTCCATATTTGAAAAAATCCCACAAAGCTTGCATGTTCAACATTTGTTCAACAGCGAGTATTAAACCGTACAATAATGGTGGAACATATTGTATTTCTAAATACGCCCAATATGGATTAACTAAGGTATTGAGAGAAGAGTTAAAGGAAGATAATATATCTGTAACTGCTGTGCTTCCAGGTGCCACACTAACCGATTCGTGGGCGGGTACAGACTTACCATCATCTCGATTCTTAAAGCCAGAATCTATTGCAGAAATGATTGCCGCAGGTTATAATTTGCCAAAAGGTACTGTCATGGAAGACATTATCCTTCGACCAATGGAAGGTGACATAGAATAAATGGAACGATTACTACATTTTGACACACTTCGAATAATTAGTTGCGTACATTTGTTTTGAAAGTATATTTTTGCAAAACATTATAACAAAGGAGAATTAATGAAAAGATTATTTACGAAAGTTTTGACTACTGGAATGATTGCTACTAGTGCTGTGGTTGCCAATGGTCAGGTTGTTGATAGTGAAAACACGTATCAAGACAAAATGGGCGCTCAAAAAGAAGTTCCATTTAATGAAGCTGAAATTTTAAAGCATAATGCAGCTAAGAAGCTTGGAAAGTTAGAAGTTGAAGAGTGGTACATATACCAAAATGCACTTGCAGAAAACGGAGAAGGTAGAACCTATTTTACAGGAAATAGCATTTGGCCAGACTCTTCTGCAGTTCAAATATTTATGGATGATAATGATCAACCAGAAATTAGTCACGTTGGAACTCATGCACTTGGACAAGTATTTGACCCTAAGAGTGAAACATTTCAGTTAATTGCTGAAACTCCACAGTTGTCTAAACACAATGCGTATACAGTTGATTCTATTGGTTTCTTTTATAAATACAGAAACGCAAATCCTGGAACTGTTGACACATTAATCATTGATGTCTATAATAACACGTCTGTTATACCTCTTACCTACACTAACAGTCAAACGCAACAACAATGGACTTCTGCTAGTTTCAGATACAATAGAACTACAAACTCTGGATACAGCCCAGTGAATACCATCAAAATGCCTATCTCAGAATCAACAGAAGGTTTTTATTCTACTGACTTAGGTTCATTTTCTGGTTTAATGACTTTCGCAACTGGTCTACCTGAAACTACTCGTGGAGGTTATACTGGATTCACAGTTTCATATAAACCATCAATGAGCAATCAATTTGGAGATACTATCGTTAATGATAGTTTAATACAAGGTGACACAAAATTAAATTCATTTATGCCTTTAGTAATGCGTCAAGGAACAGTTCAGAACCCTGCTTTCTTAGTAGACACCACTATGAACCATGGTGTATTTGCTTACAGCTTTGTTAAATACAGAACTACTGATCCGGATTATTTTTACCCTGGTAACTTAACCACTACTCCAGCAAGAAATCACGTTTATGCTTTATTCAAATTAAAAAGTGATAATGTATCTGTTGGAGAATTGTCTAAAGATGGATACGGTTTAGGAAATGCGTATCCAAACCCTGCTTCTGTTAATGCTGAAGTTAATATTCCGTTTACATTAGGAAACTCTGAAACAGTTACAATTGAAATGTTTGATCTTGTTGGTAAAACAATTTCTACAGTAACCAATACATATACTGCTGGTGAGCATACGGAAACTTTAAGCACAAATAACCTTAAGCCAGGATTCTACCTTTATACAATCACTGCTGGTGACTTCAAAACGTCTAAGAAATTTAGCGTAAAGTAACCACAGAATATAAATAAATTTAACGAAGCCCTCAGATTAAGTTCTGGGGGTTTTTTATTTATAAGCAACTGTTATTTCACGCTTGCCTAAAGGTCCCTCCGGATTTGTAACTTTAAACCCTGCAGACTTTAAGTCTCTTTTAAACTGCCCTTGAGCACAATACGTAGTTAATATCCCTTTTGGCTTTAGGATCTGATAAGCCTTTTGAATGTTTTTTATTGACCATGGAGAGGCCTGCTTGTTGGGGGCGAACGCATCGAATAAAATGATGTCATAAACACTATTCGTCTCAAATTCTTCTAAAAGAACAGTATACTTTAAGAGGGAAAATCTTTCATTAATCTGCGTCTTCTCTGATGAATTAGAAGAGTGACACTTTACAACAGTGTCTTGAGATATTGGAAGAATTTCGTGAAAGTTCAACTGGCTCCATTCATGTTCACTCAGAGGGTACGGTTCTAAAGTCTCAAAATTTATTGTTAAACCATTTTCTTCTCCATATAAACAAGCAAGAAAAACGTTTAAACCTGTCCCCATACCAATTTCTAAAACATTTAACTCTTTTGACTTGACAAGCGAAATTCCATTATCAATATATACGTGTTTCGATTCTATTACAGCACCTTTTCGACTATGATACATTTCATTCATATCGGGAATCAAAATGGAAGTTGAACCATCAGCCGTATAAATTACCTTTCGGCTCATTACTTTTTTTTCAGTACCACTTTTCTCAGACATATTCCTTTAATTTGCCGTTTATTCCAATGGCAAATAACGTAGTTTCAATCGTAATCCCGGCGTACAACGAAGGGAAAACAATTCACTTGATATTAGATAAGGTTCGAGACGTTGTTCTTATCAACGAATTGGGAAAAGAGATCATCATTGTGAACGATTGTTCATCGGATGACACATCCGAGGCAGTAAAAAAATATCAAGGTTTAAACCCATCGTTAAACATCAGACTTTTAGAACACACTGTAAATAGTGGAAAGGGTGCAGCATTGCATACTGGAATAGCAGGCGCTACTGGAAAATATGTTCTAATTCAGGATGCTGACCTTGAGTATGATCCGTTTGAATACAACGATTTGTTAAGACCATTGGAGGAAGGAGTTGCAGACGTGGTTTATGGTTCACGATTTATGGGAGGGAAGCCACATAGAATCTTATTCTTTTGGCATACCTTAGGTAACAAGTTTCTAACCATTTTAAGCAACATGTTCACCAATCTGAATTTAACAGATATGGAAACGTGTTATAAAGTCTTTAAGCGTGAAATGGTTCAGTCATTAAGGCTGAAAGAAAAACGCTTTGGCTTTGAGCCAGAGGTCACTGCTAAAATTTCACGAATTCCTAAAGTTCGTATTTATGAAATTGGTATTTCGTATTATGGCCGAACCTATGAAGACGGAAAGAAAATTGGATGGAAAGATGGTTTTCGTGCTCTTTGGTGTATCGCTAAGTACAACATTTGGAGTAAGTAGTAACAAGCGCTAAGCCCTTATTTGAAGTCAACCACGCGTACATATTCATCGCAAAACGAATATTCTACAGTGCTATTACTGCCAACGATAATAGTTTTATTCTCAGGAAGACTGTTCACTAGTTTGTGATACCATAAAACACCCTCATCGTCAAGGTTTGAACATGGTTCATCTAAAAAATATACATCAACATCTGAGCATAGACATAAGATTAATTTCACACGCTGTTTCATCCCACTAGAATAGTTTACGATGGGTTTATCCATGTGATCTAACAAACCGGAATCCGTTAATATTTCTGACCGATTAACACTTTTGAGCTCTGGTTTAAGTTTAAAATGAAGGTCTAACATTTCTTTTAAAGTGAACTCTTCAATTAACTCTAAATACGGAGCGCTATAACTAAAATGACTATGCCATTCAGTTATATCCAGAACATTATCATCTTTATGCCACTTGACTTCTCCTTTTGAAGTTCCAGTGAAACCGCATATTATTTTTAGTAGGGTAGACTTCCCGCTTCCATTTGCGCCAAGAATTGCTGTTTTACTTCCTAGGTTAATTTGATATGACAGATTTTTAATAACCCAATCACGTTTAAATTTTTTAGAAATTCCAGAAAGTTCTATTTCTATAGACATTTATACTATCTTGAAAGGAAACCTTTCATAATGCCACGATCAGAACTTTTAATGAAGCTGATGATTTCATCGCGTTCTCTCGTAGCAGGCATTTCTGCTTCAATTTTCGCTAATGCTTTTGCATTGTTTAAACCACGCAAATACAACATTCTGTAAATTTCCTGAATTTCAGATATTTTTTCGGAAGTAAAACCGCGACGCCGAAGACCAATAGAATTTACACCTTCGTATGATAACGGTTCTCTAGCTGCTTTTGTATAGGGAGGAACGTCTTTACGCACTAAACTTCCACCACTAATCATTACATGTGGGCCAATGTTTACGAATTGATGCACTGCAACCAAGCCACTGAGAATAGCAAAATCTTGGATAACAACTTCACCTGCAATTTGAGATGCGTTACCAATTATTACATTGTTGCCTAAAACACAATCATGAGCAATATGTGAATATGCCATGAGCAAGCAGTTTTCACCAACAACCGTTTTTCCTTTGGCTACTGTCCCTCTATTAATTGTTACACATTCTCTTATAGTAGTATTGTCGCCTATCTCTGTAGTTGTGTCTTCCCCGTTAAACTTTAAGTCCTGAGGAATTGCAGATATAACAGCGCCTGGGAAAATTTTACAATTTTTACCAATTCGAGCGCCCTCCATAATTGTTACATTGGAACCAATCCAAGAACCTTCTCCTATTTCAACGTTTTTATGAATGGTCACAAAAGGTTCGACAACAACATTGTTGGCAATTTTCGCTTCTGGATTAACGTATGCTAATGGTTGAATCATTTCGACAAAAGTAACTTATTTATTCTCTACTATTTGAGCCATCATATCAGCTTCACATACTAATTTGCTACCAACAAATGCCTCTCCATGCATCAGGCACAAACCACGACGTATTGGTGCTCTTAATTCCATCTTAATGATTAAACTATCACCAGGAACAACCTTGCCTTTAAATTTGGCATTTTCAATCTTTACAAAATATGTACTCCATTTTGATGGAAACTCTTTGTCATGAAGGACTAAAACGCCACCAGCTTGAGCCATCGCTTCCAACTGAAGAACTCCAGGCATAAGTGGCTCACCTTGAAAGTGCCCTTGAAAAAAATACTGATCACCAGTAATGTTTTTCACCCCAACAATTGACTTGTCATCAATCTGCAAAACCTTATCTACTAATAAAAAGGGAAAGGTGTGTGGAAGTATTTTTTCAATCTGCTGATAATTGAAAATAGGTTCGACGTTTGGATCATATTGTGGTACGTTCTTCATTCGTTCCTTTTCCTTTTTAGTTTTTTCAATAATTTTTTTGATTTTTTTCGCAAATTCAACATTTGCAGCATGCCCGGGTCTTGCAGCCATTATTTGTGCCTTCAACGGTGTTCCAATTAACGCTAAATCCCCAATCATATCTAGAAGTTTATGCCGTGCTGGTTCGTTTTGAAAACGCAACTCAACATTGTTTAAAATTCCTTCTTTTTTAACTTCTACCCTTGGTTTATTAAATAGTTTAGCCAATTGGTCTAACTCTCCATCCTCAATGACTCTGTCGACAATAACAATAGCATTGTTCAGGTCTCCGCCTTTAATAAGGTTATTATCAACCAACATTTCTAGTTCATGCAGAAAGCAAAAAGTTCGACAACTAGAAATTTCTGAATCAAATTCGTTAAGGTTTGTAATTGAAGCATGCTGACTTCCTAGAACTGGAGAGTTGTAATCAATCATCACCGTTAGGCGATAATCATCCAACGGCATTGCCACCATCTCAACACCTCGTTCTTCCTCTTCGTACGAAATGTTATATGGAATTTCGAAATACTCTCTTTCTTTAGTTTGATCAACAATTCCTACCTCCTTTAATTTTGCAACAAAAGGAGCAGAGCTTCCATCCATTATTGGAGTTTCAGATGAATCCAATTGAACTAAAACATTGTCAATTTCCAAACCTGCAAGTGCAGCAAGTACATGTTCTACTGTATTAATTCGTGCTCCATTTTGCTCAAGCGTTGTACCTCGCGATACATCTACAACGTAATCTACTAATGCGTCAACAATAGGTTGATCAGGCAAATCAATTCGTTGAAACTTGTATCCATGATCTTCAGGTGCAGGTAAAAAGGTCATATTCACGGACCCTCCTGTATGTAAACCAGTCCCCGAAACTGTAAATGACTCTTTAATCGTCGTTTGCAACTTCTCCATATTAATCCTCTTTTGTATTAATTTTTTTTTCTAATGAATCTACCCGAGACTTTAGATTAGGTAAGTCTCTAAATATTACTTGACTTTTTAACTCATCTTTAAGCGGTTGCACTGGACTTCCAAATAAGCGTGTATTCTCTTCGACCACGTTTTTGCCAAGTCCACTTTGAGCACCTATTTGCGTGCCCTTTGCGATGCTTAAGTGACCAGCAAATCCAACCTGACCACCAACAACACAATTTGAGCCGAGAGAGGTGCTTCCTGAAATTCCCGTTTGAGCAGCTATAACTGTATGCTTTCCAATTTCAACATTATGTGCCACTTGGATTAAATTGTCTAATCGAACTCCATCATGAATGATTGTAGACCCCATCGTAGCTCTATCTATGGAACAATTCGAACCTATTTCGACATCTGAACCGATAATAACATTGCCTATTTGAGGAATTTTAACATAGCTACCGTCTTTCTGAGGTGCATGACCAAATCCATCACAACCTATAACTGAACCAGAATGTACGATGGTATTAGAGCCCAACACACAATCATTGTAAATGCTAACGTTTGCATAAATCAAACAATTATCACCAATTGTTACTCCTGAGCCAATAAAACAATTTGGAAAAATCTTAACATTTGAACCTATGGTCGCACCTTCATCAATATACGTATTGGCACCTACATAACAATACTCACCAATCTTGGCTGATTTTGCTAAAGTAGCACCGTTTTCAATGCCAGATTTTGCGACCCCTGGGTTGAAATATTGATTGAGTACTTTACAAAAAGCCATGTAAGGATCTTGGACACGAAGCAAGGTCAATGTCACCTCTTTTGATGGTGTAAAATCTTTATTTACAAGCACAACACTAGCCGAGGTTTGGTACAAGTGTTCTTCGTATTTTTCGTTAGCTAAAAAAGAAAGAGACCCTTCGATAGGTTGGTCAATTTTCGAAACGCCAAATACGGTTTCAACATTGGGGCCGTTTAGCTCTCCTTCCAAAAAATCAGCCAGTTCGGCAACCAATAAAGTTCTCAAATGCTTAAAATTTAGGCAAAGTTAAAATTATTTTGGGCTCGAAACGAAATACTTTGTAGCAATGCTATTAGCACTCACAAAATTGTAGTTAACAGACGCAGTAGCTAGGTCAATCAATTCGCCACTTTTTGTTAAAATCATAATTGTCTCGTCTCCAGATTGATATGCTGAGTTTTTAAGCACTCCAGATTGTACCAAGTACGAAGCTTCTTTCTCGCTGATTCTAAGCTTATCAGAGAGGTTATTGATTGTGTTGTTTAAAACTTCATCAGTAGCAGGTTCATCAAGTATATGAATCTTTGGCAATTTTCTGTTTACCAGTGATTTAGACAAATACGAGAGTACAAAGTCGCTTTCATTTTGCCAGTTTTTTAAACATACCATTACGTCTAAATCATCAATTAGACTAAAGGTATGTAACACCTCTTTTGATGATGATATTTGATCACCTGTAATGTGATTTTTCAAGAAATAGTCAATCGTTGGTAGTGTAAAAATAGTTGTTCCCTCTAATGCTAATTCTCGTGCTCTTTTAAGGGCACTCAACAAAACAGTATCCGCAGCGACGGCTGTTTTGTGGAGGTAGACCTGCCAGTACATTAACCGTCGAGCAACGATAAATTTCTCTACTGAGTAAATCCCTTTTTCGTCGATAACCAATTGGTCGTTTTTCACATTCAACATCTCTATAATTCGCTCAAGACCGACAATACCTTCAGAGACCCCCGTATAAAAACTGTCTCTGGTTAAGTAGTCTAATCGGTCAACATCTAGTTGACTAGAAACTAATTGATGTAAGAACTTTTTAGAGTAGGTATTCTTAAATATATCAATAGCACAACTTAATTGTGAATCAAACTGATCGTTTAATTCATGCATGAAAGCCAATGAAATTTCTTCATGATTGACTTCATGAACGAATGCATGCTCCATAACATGACTAAAAGGCCCGTGGCCAATATCATGCAGTAAAATAGCAATTTGAGCGGCTTCTTCTTCTTCTGTAGTTATCTCGACTCCTTTTGACTTTAAAACATTTATAGCCTTAGTCATTAAGTGCATCGCTCCAAGAGCATGATGAAATCGGGTATGATTTGCCCCAGGATAAATTAAGTTAGTTAATCCAAGTTGCTTTATTCTCCTTAAGCGCTGAAAATATGGGTGCTCAATTAGCGAAAAAACGAGTTCACTCCGAATCGAAATAAAACCGTAAACAGGGTCGTTAATTATTTTTTTTCTATTCACTGCTGCAAAACTAAACTTGTTTCTCAAATGAGTGATTGGATATTTTTTGTCTGTTAATCGCATCTTTTTGTCCATAGGTTGCTTAACCTTGTACTAAGCTTAACACCTTTGCAGTTAAGTAATAAATTTAACCCTATTTGATGTCAAAAATTAAAATCCTTTGGGCAGACGATGAAATCGAACTGCTAAAACCACATATTTTATTTCTAGAAGCTAAAGGATACGATGTATCCACAGTAAACAATGGCATTGATGCTGTTGAAAATGTTAAAACAACTCAATTTGATCTGGTTTTCTTGGATGAGAACATGCCAGGAATAAGCGGACTTGATGCATTAAGCCAAATAAAAGAACTACGCGAAGACCTTCCTGTAATAATGATTACGAAAAGTGAAGAGGAACATATTATGGAAGACGCCATTGGTTCAAAAATCGAGGATTACTTAATTAAACCTGTAAACCCAAACCAGATTTTAATGTCCATTAAAAAAGCAGTGGACAACAAGCGATTGGTTACTGAAAAAGTTACTTCTAAGTATCAACAAGAGTTTCGTAACATTATGATGGCCCTAATGGACCATATGGATTTTGATCAGTGGAAAGCCATTTACAAAAAACTGGTTTACTATGAATTAGAAATTCAAAAGAGCAACGAAACGGGGATGGAAGAGGTGATGGAAACTCAAAAAAGTGAGACAAATAGAGAGTTTTCAAAGTACATTGAGAAGAATTATATCGACTTCCTTGATTATGACAATGAAAAGGCACCTACAATGTCTCATACGCTTATGACTCGTAAGATTGTTCCAGAGCTTGGGAATGAGCCTGTCTTTTTATTTATGATTGACAACTTGAGGTTTGATCAATGGAGATTTATACAACCTCTTATTGCTCAAATGTTTAGAGTGGAAGATGAGGATATGTACTTAAGTATTCTGCCAACGACAACGCAATATTGTAGAAACAGCATATTTGCTGGTTTGCTTCCAAGAGACATTGAAAAGCGTTTCCCTAAAATGTGGAGTAACGATGAAGAGGATGGCGGCAAAAACCTACATGAAGAGCATTTCTTAAATGATTTGCTGGGCAGGTTACGTGTAAATGCAAAAACTAGTTACAAAAAAATTGTGCATCTCAATCAAGGAAAAGACCTTGTTGATGAAATTCCAAATATGTTTGACAACGATTTAAATGTAGTTGTTTACAATTTTGTTGATACGTTGTCACATGCTCGTACTGATAACAAGGTGATGCGAGAGCTTGCCGAAGATGAGGCTGCATATCGGTCGCTGACTCTTTCATGGTTTGAACATAGTCCGTTGTACGAAGCGTTGAAACGAATTTCAGAGCAGAAAGCAAAAGTTATTATAACCACCGATCACGGTTCAGTGAAAGTCTCCGACCCTGTAAAAGTAATTGGCGACAGAAAGACCACAACCAATTTGCGGTATAAGACTGGACGAAACTTAGATTTTAATAAAAAAGAGGTGTTCCAAATTAAAGATCCACACAAAGCTGGCTTGCCTGAACAACATCTAAGCTCAAATTTTATTTTCTGCAAAAATGCAGACTTCTTTGTTTACCCAAATAACTTAAACCATTATGCAAAGTATTATAGAAATACAATACAACATGGTGGAATTAGCATTGAAGAAATGATGATACCATTGATAAAACTGACCAGCAAGTAATGAATGTAACAGTAGACAATGAGTCAGATTTAGGCAACGTTGCTTCTGAATTGTTGGAAAGTATTCAATCCAAAAAAATCGTTTTATTTCGGGGTGATTTAGGTGCTGGAAAAACGACGCTGATTAAACAAATTTGTACGAAACTAGGCGTACTTGGATCCATGAGTAGTCCTAGTTTTAGTATTATCAATGAGTATGATGCAAAGTCTTCTACGGTATACCATGTAGACCTATATCGAATAAAAGATATTCAGGAAATATATGAATTTGGTCTGTATGAAGTACTGGACTCAGGTAATATCTGTTTGATTGAATGGCCTGAAATGGCGGAGGAAATATGGCACGAGTATGATGTACTTGAAGTCAACATCACTGCGGATAAAACAGGAGCGAGACGTATTTTTGTAAAGTGAGTAAGTACTTTGTAACGTTCTTGTTTCTTGGAATTAGTTTTTCTGCTTTCTGTCAGAAGTACAATCCAAACATAAACAAATTGGTCAATAGCTCTGATCAATCTGTTGAACGAATACGAAACTTCGAACAGTTTGGTTTAAAAACACCTGGAAGTGATCAAATTAATCAAACCAAATCATGGCTTATTAATCAGTACTCGTCTTATGGGTATACCAATATACTAATCGACTCCTTCGAAAAGAATAATCGCACGTACAACAACATAGTTGTCACAAAGCAAGGTCAATCAAATGAATACATAATTGTTTGCGGACATTATGATACACGAGGTGGAGTAGGGGCTAACGACAATGGTTCTGGCGTTGCAGCAATTTTGGAAACAGCGCGATTAATAGCTGACCTTACAACTATACGAACCATAAAATTCATCAATTTTGATGGTGAGGAAGAAGGATATACAGGAAGTCAATACTATGTTAATCAGACGTTAAACAATCAAGACTCTCTTTTATACTTAGTTTTAAATATTGACCAAATAGGCGGAACGAAAGGGGAGAGTGGCAACGATAAGATTATTTGTGAGCGAGATGAAAACAACTCTCCAATGTCTAACAATGGTCGCAGTTGGCTAATTACAGATACGATAGCACAGCTAGCTAGATTATACACATCATTGGAACCTCAAATTGGAATAGTTACAGGCAGTGATTATGTTCCATTTGAAAATCAAGGATACACCGTAACAGGACTTTACCAATACGCAAATGATCGCTTTGGTCATTCTGCTGCTGATTCTTTAGGAAATATGGACACTGTTTCATTTAAGGAAGCTGTCAAGCTCTCCATTTCCTCTGCTGTTCATTTTGCTCAAATTCCAAAGTACAGTGGTATAAATGAGTTATTACAAACTCAAAGTTCTATTTTCCCAAATCCGGCTAACCGACACATTCAAACTAACGAATTTCAACCAGATGAATTAGAAATTTGGACGACATCAGGTCAGTTGGTTTATCAGCTGAAAAATATTGAATCAAAAACCATTAAGCTACCTGAAATTTTGAATGACATGTACATCGTCAAGCTCAAAAAAGACAGTGCTGTGAGCATCCAAAAACTCCAGATTGCACAGTGGTAAGAAGGATATTTTCCACGTTGTAAATTCAGGTAAAAATCATTATTAAAATTGCATTCGACTTTATTCGTTTTTAATCTTTCCTTTGCACCCTTTACATGGAATTAGGTTTTTACGGTGCGGCGAGACAAGTGACAGGAAGTATGTATTTACTCCGTCTAGAAACTGGATATAACGTATTGATAGATTGTGGATTAAACTATGAAAAAGATGTCCCAAGGGAAGACAATGCTAAATTTCCGTTCGACCCAGAAGACATTGATTTAGTATTGTTAACTCATGCGCACATAGATCATTCAGGGAACCTTCCAACACTTTATGCAAACGGCTTCGAAGGTAAGATTTTATGCACTGAACCAACAGCTGCTTTGGTTGATATTCTGCTTACCGATTCTGCGAATATTGAAGCCAACAGAGTAAACAAAAAAAGAAAAAAGAAAGAAGCAACACGACGATTATTTGGACACAAACAGGTCATGGATGTTGTCGATAATATAGTCACAGTTACGTTCAATGCTCCTTTTGAAGTCAATCAGCATTTAACCGTTGAGTTTGTCCCAGCTGGCCATATATTAGGTGCAGCAAGCATAAGAATTCAGGTAACAGAAAATGGTAAAACCAAGGTGCTTGGGTTTACAGGTGATTTAGGTAAATCTGATGCAAAAGTTGTGGTAAGACCAGCACCATTAAAAGGGTTAGACTACTTGGTGATGGAAGGAACATACGGTTCTAGATTTCATAAAGAACAACGAAGTCCAGAGGAAACACTAATTGAATATGTGACAAAAACATGTATCGATCAACCAGGTCGACTAATCATTCCCGCCTTCAGTGTGGGTCGAACACAAGCAATATTATTTACGCTTAATAAGCTATTTCGAGAGCAACGGTTAAAGCCAATACGTGTATTTACAGACAGCCCTTTAGGGATAAGTAGCGGCGCAATTCACGAGGACTTTGTTGAATACCTAAACCTTGAGTCTAGAAAATTTGTAAGTGAGTACAGAGATTTATTCAAGTTCCCTCAGTTAGACATCATTGAAGACAAGGAAGACGAGGAAAGTATGCAGCGATACTACGAACCTAGTATTATTGTGTCATCGGCAGGAATGTTAGATGGAGGGAGAATTCAGCGACATATCGCCAATAATATTCAAAACCCACTTTGCACCATTTTAATTGCAGGTTATTGCACCCCAGGAAGCTTAGGTGCTGACTTACTTGAAGGACGAAGATCTGTTCGAATCAAAAAACACGATCGCGAAGTTTATGCAACAATTTCATCGACAGATGTTTTTTCAGCGCATCCAGACCAAACAGAGTTACAATCTTATTTTCAAGAAGTCAATCAAAACAGTGCACTAAAGAAAGTGTTTTTATCTCACGGCGAAGAATCAAGCTTACTATTACTTAAAGACGTACTATCGTCTGACTATGAGACAATTGAAGTGCCTTATGTAAACGCTAAGTACACCTTATAATTCAAAATTAAATCTCCGTTTGTCAATTCGCCTTGTCAACTCATCAAATACCCACAATTTGTAGGTAAAATGTTGGTATCTTAGCCCAGTATTTCCTCAGTAAAGTAAGCTTTGGGTGTAGTTTTACCATCTAAACAAAAATTGAAACCGTATGGACAATCCAAACGAGAAGATTATACCAATTAACATTGAAGACGAAATGAAAACGGCTTACATCGATTATTCGATGTCAGTAATTGTTTCGCGAGCGTTGCCAGATGTTCGAGATGGACTAAAACCAGTTCACCGACGTGTTTTATATGGAATGACTGAGTTAGGGCTTGCTGCCAACCGACCATATAAAAAGTCTGCAAGAATTGTTGGAGAGGTATTAGGAAAGTATCACCCACATGGCGACTCATCCGTATACGACACAATGGTCCGAATGGCTCAACCATGGAGTTTACGATATCCCATGGTCGACGGGCAAGGTAACTTTGGGTCTATTGATGGTGATCCACCTGCAGCAATGCGATATACGGAGGCAAGAATGAAAAAAATTGCCGAGGAAATGATGACCGATATTGACAAGAACACGGTTAATTTCCAAACCAACTTTGACGATTCGTTAAAGGAACCAACTGTTTTACCTTCAAAAATTCCAAGTTTATTAGTAAACGGAGCAGCAGGTATTGCGGTAGGTATGGCAACCAATATGGCTCCACACAATCTTACCGAAGTAATTGATGGAACCGTTGCATACATTGAGAACAGAGATATAGAAATTTCTGAATTAATGGAGTTTATTAAAGCTCCTGATTTCCCAACTGGAGGTACCATTTATGGATACGAAGGAGTGCGTAATGCATTTGAAACTGGTAGGGGAAGAATTGTAATGAGAGGTAAGGCTGAGTTTGAGGTTACGAAAACAGGCCGAGAGCAAATCATTATTAAAGAAGTTCCATATCAGGTAAGTCCATCTCAAATTATCGTTAAAGCCGTTGACCTTGTTAACGAAAAGATGATTGACGGAATTGCTGAAATACGCGACGAGTCAGATAGAAATGGGCTACGTATTGTATTTGACTTAAAAAGAGATGCGATTCCGAATATTGTTCTTAATCAATTATTCAAATACACGCCACTACAAACCTCATTTTCAGTCAATAACATTGCTTTAGTAAAAGGTCGACCAGAAATGCTCAACCTTAAGCAAATGATTGAGTATTACGTAGAACATCGACATGAAGTAGTTGTACGAAGAACTGAATACGATTTACAAGAAGCCAAAAAGAAGGCTCATATTTTAGAAGGTTTACTGATTGCCCTTGACCATTTAGATGAGGTTATAGCATTAATTCGAGCGTCAGCAAGTCCAGAAGAAGCCAGAAACGGATTAATGTCAACGTATTCGTTGTCTGAAATTCAAGCTCGAGCAATCCTTGATATGCGATTGCAAAAGTTAACGGGTCTTGAGAGAGATAAAATCCGTGACGAACACGCTCAAATCATGCTAACAATTACTCGATTAGAGGAAATTTTGGCAAATGAAGATCTTCGAATGGAATTGATTAAAACTGAATTAATTGAAGTTCGAGACAAGTATGGTGATGAGCGAAGAACCAATATTGAATACGATAGCGGAGACTTAAACATAGAAGATTTAATTCCAAATGATGATGTGGTAATCACCATTTCACATATGGGGTATATTAAACGAACCTTATTGTCTGAGTACAGAACACAAAGTAGAGGTGGAGTAGGGAACAGAGGTGTAAAGCACAGAGATGAAGACTTTGTTGAGCATTTGTTATCTGCGAAAACGCATAATTACATGTTATTCTTTACGGAACAAGGTAGATGTTTCTGGATGAAGGTCTATGAAATTCCAGAAGGAGCGAAGGCAACGAAAGGTAGACCTATTCAGAATTTAATTGCAATGCCTAAGGAAGATCAGATTAAGGCATTTATATCAATTAATGGCTTGAAGGATGATGAGTACATTGATAACAATTTCATCATTATGTGTACGAAAAAAGGAATTATCAAAAAAACCTCCTTACGTGCATACTCTAGACCAAGAACAAACGGTATCAACGCAATTACGATCAAAGAAGGGGATGAGCTATTAGAAGCTAAGCTGACGGATGGTCAGAACGAAATCTTACTAGCAAAACGCTCTGGAAAGGCAATTCGTTTCAACGAAAGCCTTGTTCGACCGATGGGAAGAACAGCTGCTGGAGTAAGAGGTGTCAAACTCGAAAACGAAAACGATGAAGTCGTTGGCATGGTTTGTGTCGGTAGTTTAGAGGATGAAACCATCATGGTAGTATCAGAAAAAGGTTACGGAAAACGGACGGCAGTAGAAGATTATAGAATTACTGGTAGGGGAGGAAAAGGAGTCAAAACCCTTAACATCACTGAAAAAACAGGTAATTTGGTAACGATCAAAGCTGTTACAAATGATGACGAACTGATGATTATCAACAAATCTGGTATAGCAATACGATTACCACTTGATGAATTGAGAGTTATGGGTAGAGCCACACAAGGAGTTCGATTAATTAAGATGAGAGAGGGTGACGAAATCGCTTCTGTTGCTAAAGTAACTAAAGAGGAAGTTGTCGAAGAAGTAGAAGGAGAGGACGCAGAAAATATAAATGTAACCGGTGAAGATGGGAAGACCAATGAGAACGATTCGTCCGATAATGTAGACACTAATGACAAAAAATAAATAATGCGACAAAACATCACAAAACTATTGTTTCTATGCACCGTAGCACTTTCAAGCGTACTGGTGAGTGCCCAAAATTCAAATGTTGAATCTGTAATTATGAGCTGGGAAAGAGCCAGCGAAGATGATACTCCTGAAGCAAGACATCAGCGAATTGAAGACAATGTTACGGACATTGAAGCTGCTCACGCTCACCCAAAAACAGCAAATAATTACCGAATGTGGTATTATAGAGGAATAACTTTCCTTGCGCTTAACAATGAAGGAAGCGAAGAGCAAAAAGCTAAATATCCGAATGCTTTAGATATTGCAACTGAAAGTTTTTACAACAGTATCAAAACTGATACAAAGGAAAAACTTATCATCTTAAGTAAAAAAGGCTTAGTAAACTGTGCAATCGGACATTATAATGTAGGTGTGAAGGCATTTAATAGCAAAGATTACGAACTTGCGCTGAAAGCATATGGTGAAGTACTTAAGGTTTATCCATATGATGAAGATGAGTTCTTGACTAAGCAAGCACAGATAAATAAGGAAACAATTACTCTTTATTCTGCATATGCTGCTTCAGGCTCAGGTAATACTGCCAAAGCAAAGGAACTTCTGCAGCAATTAATTGATAACGCGTATGGAGATCCAAGAATCTACGGAGAAATGGCTCAGTTACTTCTTGATGAAAAAGACACAACTGGTGCGTTAGAGTATATCGCTCAAGGCAGGGAAATGTATGAAAGAGATCAAAATCTCATGCGTTCTGAACTCGATATTTATATGAAGTTGGGAAGAACAGATGAGTTAATTGAGAAACTTGATAAAGCTATAGAAATTGAACCAGAAAGCGCAGTTCTTCATTTTGCACGTGCAATTAGTTATTATAATGTTGGAAATGACAAAGAGGCTGAGAAAAGTTACAAAAAGGTAATTGAAATTGATCCAACATATTCGGATGCTTATTTTAACCTTGGAGTAATATATTTAGACCGTTGTAAACCAATTTCTAAGAAAATTGACGAAGTTAGCTATGAAGAATCATTACCATACGAAAATCAAATAGATACACTTTACGCAAAAGCTGCTGAACAATTCGCTGAAGTTATGGCTGTCTCTAATTACGATGATGCGCAAAAATTAGATTTGGCGCAGAATCTTAAAAAATTATACGGACGATTAAAGGCTAATGACAAAACTGGTGAATACAAGAAGAAGTATGAAGAAATGAAGGCGTTGATTGCAACGTTAGAAGGATAATTTAAAGGGGCAGATGAAAGTCGAGCCCCTTTCTTATTTTCTTTTACTTAACATAATATATATTATAGGCTATATTAATCTATGAAAATAGGCACCATTATTAGCGCCTTTTCAATTAGTAATTATACTTTCTTAACGTACACAGTTTTACGATTTACAAACTCCATCATACCATCTTTACCAAGTTCACGACCATAACCAGAAGTTTTTGTTCCACCAAATGGCAATCTTGGATCAGACTTAACTAATTCATTAATAAAATATGCACCGTCACTAACACGATCAGCCATTTGAATTGCTTTATCAATATTTTGCGTAAATACCGTTGCACCTAAACCAAACTTTGATAATTCAGCGAGTTCAAAAGCATGAACAATATCGTTAGCCTTAATCATTGTAGATATTGGGCCAAACGTTTCTTCATCAAATGCCGCCATTCCTGATGTGACATTACCTAAAATTGTTGGCTCATGATAGCAGTTCTTTTGGTTTCCACCGTACAGTAACTCAGCACCATCACTTATCGACTCTTGTACTTGTTTTTGCAATTGATCGGCTAAATCTAATCGAGCTAACGGTCCAACTTGTGTTGATTCGTTCATAGGATCTCCCGATTCTAACTCTTTCAATGATTTGGTATACTTATCTACAAACTCATCGTAAACAGATTCAACGATAATAAAACGTTTAGCAGCAATACAACTTTGTCCCGCATTTAACATTCGTGCGGTTATTGCTGTTTTGACCGCCTGATCAATGTCCGCATCTTCCCAAATGATAAATGCATTGTTTCCTCCAAGCTCTAATAATGAACGTTTTAGTCTTTTTCCGGCGATTTGAGCAACCGCAGAACCTGCGCGTTCACTTCCTGTTAGAGTAACTGCCTGAACAACATCATGTGAAACAATAAAATCTGTTAAATCATGATGAATTATTAAATTTTGAAATACCCCTTCTGGATAACCAGCTTCATCAAATACTTCTTGTATAAGCTCGGCGCATCCAAACACATTTGCGGCATGTTTCAGCAAGCCAGTATTACCTGAAGTCAACGTTGGCGCTGCGTATCTAAAAACTTGCCAAAATGGAAAGTTCCATGGCATAATAGCAAATACACATCCAATTGGGTCGTGACGAACAAAGCTTTTGTAAGCATCCGTTTCAATAATTTCATTTTCTAAAAAAGCTTCGGCATTTTCTGCATAGTAATCACAAACCCATGCACATTTTTGCACTTCGCCAATTGACTCTTTTATTGGTTTACCCATTTCGAGGGTAATCATTTTAGCATAACGATTCGCATTCTTTCGCAAAACATCAGCTGCATTTCTTAGTAACGTCGTACGAACGCTCAATGGCTCATTTTTCCAAGACTTAAATGCTGTTTGAGATAGCTCTAACTTCTGTGAGATATCATCTTTCGATAAAGCGGTGTATTCTCCAATGACTTGGTCATTGTAAGGATTGATACTTTGAAATTTCATAGATCCAAAAAGTAGGTTGAAGCCCTACTCCTCTTCTTTAATTTTTATTTTGTTAAACTACCAGTTAAGGTTAATTTTTTTCGTTTGTCTTCAACAATCGTTGAGTTATACTTTGATCGAATTGCTTTGATCCAATTTTGAGCACGCTCATTCAGTTGGAAATCATCGGTCATCATTCTTCCTCGAGAAACTAATATCCCCATATCAGCGCCTTCGTATAAATAATCTCCAGTTTTTGATATGTGTAGAAAGAAAGCCTCATTTTCAGATTCCACCGCTCTTCTGTGAGTATCCATCCGATCATATTTAATATGGCCATTATCAAACATTTTATAAATACCACTTGCAGGTGCTTGATTAATGTATTCAATGGTGTCTTCCGTGTGCTTAATAATAAGTTGACTCCAACTATCGATATTTTCTTGTTTTGCCCATCTCCTATTTATGGTATTAACGTTTAATTTATAGTCAACACCCATCCATTCTAACATATGGAACACAAATAACGGAGCATCTGCTAATGCAAAAACTGCATGATTTGTTATAGAACTGGCACCTGTAACTCTCGGATTTAATTCTCCTAAATAAATTTCACCATTATCCTGATCTATTAGAAAATCTAATTCAAAATAACCAATATACCCTTCTTTTCTTAGTTGGTCACCGAAGAGTTGGGTGAACTTCGCTGCCTTTTTTCTCAGTTTTGGTGTGAATGCATCAGGGTAAATTTCATTACCACACCAGCCACCTTGATACGGGGTTAATTCATCGAACCCAACCAATTCTGTCATCAACGGAGCGACTATAGTACCATGACGAGTTACACACGCCTCAATTGCAGAACCTTTGCAATTGATTCGCTTCATTACTTTAACTTCCTTTTCTTTTATGATTTCCTCCGAATGCTTATCAAACTCTTCTTCATTAGAAATAAAGAACGTTGTATGTCCTGAATCTCCAAAAGGTGTTTGCACTACCAACTCCTCTCCTAACTCTTTCGATAATTTCCGTAAGTGCTTGTAGTCATTAACCTTTGACAATACATATGGAACACATGGAACGCCTGCTTTTTCGGCAATTCGATTGGTATTCACTTTGTTATCCATAAACGTACGCATCTTGGCAGATGGGAACATTATTTCGAGACCAAGTTTTTTTGCAAGTTTTTCTGTCTTTTCATCGAACATCAAGAACATAACCTTACCAGCATTCTTGTCATTCGTTCTTGTCTTTATATAATCTTTAACTTCAGGGTGTTGTAATAAATAATTATTAATATCCTCAATGCTAGTAAAATCATCATGAGGTATTTCTTCATCAGGGGAAAAAACGTTAGGATGCTGACCATCAAAACATTCAATATGGCAAATGAATTTAAATCCTTTAATCCACTCATCAGCACCTAACAAATTGAAGTTAGTTGCGCTAATAAAATAAAGAGGAGTTTCGTTTTTATAAAAGAACCTTCGTATGTCTGAAACCCCATTTAAGACAGGAAGACGTGTAGGCTTTATACTTTTTTTTGCGCTCATAATGTTCATTTTTTATTTCTTACTATTACCGATTGCCATGGCTCCAATCGACGTAACTGTTTTTTGTCGGTTTAACACCGATTCTTTAAAAATTCTTAATCCTAAATCAGAACGATAACCATGAATTTCTGACACATCTAGAACCGTAAGGAAATTGATTATTTCTTCACTCACTACTTGACCTGGTACCAAAACTGGGAAACCCGGAGGATAAGGTATCACAAAGGTTGATGCCACTAGAACTCGACCTTGTTGCATAGACGATATACAATCCGCTAATGGTATATACTCGTAATTGTCTTCGTCGTACGCCAGAAAATATGCGTCTCTCAAGTTTCCACCAGGAACTCCAGGAACGGCTTGAAAGGAATGATGGAAATAACTAAAATCTGGCAATGGAGGTACGTCTTTTGTTAAAGCAGTAATCCGATTTTCATGAATTTCCCGTTCTTTCGAGTTCAAGGCTTTATACTCCTCATCCAATTCATCAGCAATACGCAATAACGCGTTTGTTAAATATGCCACACTTCCTCTCGTGGTACCAATATTCGTCATAAACAAAACGGTATTTCGAGACGTTTTATTTATTTGAATATTAAATTTATCCATCAAATATTTGTTCTTAAACGTATCACCGTCTACACCAGTTCTACCTATATACAGTGTGATTTTAGTGGGATCTAAAACAAACTCATCGTCTTTCCAGGCTTCGTCCATTCTGCTCCAACCAACTTTAGTTGTATAATACTCATTAAGTCCAACCTGCCTATGTTCATTTGGAATAAAATCACGAACTGTAAGAACATCGAAATATTTACTAAGCTGAGGGTTGTCGTATATTTTTGCTCTTAACACCATCGCTAATTCGATACTCTTTTCAACCAGTTCAAATCCCTCTAACTGAATTTGTCTTCTTCCAACATCCAACGATGCCAACATTTGGTAATTTGGCGACGTTGAGGTATGTGTCATATACGCTTCCATAAATGTGTTTTCGGATTTCTGTCTAAAGTCTTCATCCCATATATGAATCATAGAACCTTGACGGAAACTACTAAGGGTTTTGTGGGTACTTTGGGTGGCATATACACGTATCTTCACCTCATTTGGATTCGGTAGTTTAGAAACCTCAGAAGGACCTAAACCTTCAATATGATCTTCATATTCTTTCTGATATTTTTTAGATTGGTACTTTTCGTACAGATTTTTAGCACAATACATTGCCGTGCGTTGCTTATAATTATACGCAAAACCAGCAAACGCAAACCAAGCTTCATCCCATAAAAATATCATATCTGGTTTAATGGCAAGAACCTCCTCCATGACACGCTCAACATTGTAAACTAAACCATCAAACGTGCAGTTTGTAAGGAGTAGCATTTTTACTTTATCAAGTCGCCCAGCATCTTTTAATTGAAGTAATTTACTTTTTATATGTTTTAAAGGCACAGCGCCGTACATCGAGTATTCTTCAATTGGATACGAGTCTAGATACACTGGTAACGCACCAACGAGCACCAAGCCATAATGGTGTGATTTGTGACAATCACGATCAATTAGTACAACATTACCAGGCTTAACCAACGCTTGCATAACAATCTTATTGGCCGTCGAAGTTCCGTTGGTGACAAAATATGTATACTGAGACCCATAAGCATCACGTGCCATTTCTTGAGCCTTCTTTATTGGTCCCTTTGGCTGTAATAAAGAATCTAAACCTCCAGTCGTGGAAGACGTTTCTGCCAAGAACATATTTCTTCCATAAAAATCACCGAAGTCATTAATCCAACGAGATTTAAACACAGAGTTGCCACGAGATATTGGCATTGCATGAAAAATACCTGTTGGTTTCTGGCTATAATTTTTCAAGGCAGAAAAGAATGGTGTTTCAAATCTTTCTGCGATGCCTCGTAAGATCGTTAGGTGTAGCTCTTGAATATCTTCAGTTTGATAAAAGATTCTTCTAAAACTTCGAATGGTACTATCTTTTAATTGGCCTAAGGAAGTATCTGTAACATAGTACGTGTCAAGTTCGGGTCTAAGTTGTTTTATTACCTTACCTAGAACTGGACCCAAGCTGATATTTGGTCTTGATGAAAAATCTAATTTTAGTACCCTCTGGATGTAAGGCTTAATGATTGGAGTAATCCTTTTTGCATAATATGGCGGAGCATATCTTACAACCACCGCTTGGATATTATGATTAAAAAGCAAGGCAATTAGTGCATCTTGAAAAGTTTTCTGTACAACAACGCCATACGTAAACTCATCCGTAGATGAATGCATTTTCTTTAAACGCGATAGTAAATGAAACTCCTCCTCGTCGGATATGTTGTCAATAAAAAGTACTTCAAAGTGTTTTTCTCGAACAATGTTAAAGTTATCGTGTTCTTCTGCTTCTTCTATATCGGTTTCGCTATGATCAACATAATCAGGATTGGTCTTATAGCTATCTCCAACTAACTGTTTTGTCGTTTCAGTAACGATGTACGCAAGTGAAACATGCTCTTTTCTGTCTAATGCCGCCTGAATCTTGTTTAATCTTTCTTTGCCAGGTGAGGCAAAAAAGCATTCGACACCCTCAAGCTCTTGTAAGTGTAGTCTTATTTTATCAGTTAAGCGTTTTTCATTGCTAGAACCGTCGTTGCATCGTGCAAGTTCGTTTGAATCTTTTTTTAAAATATTCCAATAATCAACTCGAAGTTGACCAATGTTAAAGTAATTCGAACTATATATGTTTTTAGTAATCAAATTAGTGTTGTGAATGAAGTGCTAGTTTATTTCCCTGAGAATCGATAAAGATAGCAAAATATCCTGCTGCTTCACTTATTAATGTTTTGGGCATAATTATACGTCCTCCAGCGTCTTCTATCCTATTTAAAACAACACTTAAATCATCACCTCCATTTAGATAAATTAGTGGACCTACATCGCTAGGAACAGATCCAGGACCAGCGATTACAGCTCCTCCTACCCCATTTACAACAGGAAAATATGCCATAGAGTTTGAGTCGGTCACAGTTTGGGGCATTTCAATTTGGTAAATAGTTGAGTAAAATTGCACTGCTTGTTGAAAGTCGATTGCAGGGATTTCAAACCAGCTTACATAATTATCTATTTTACGTTTATTTCCTATAGCTCCTCCTGATGATCCGCCCATAAATACTTTACTCTATTCGTTTATCCTTATTAAATGTGTGAATTGATTCCTGATGAATAATTTCACTCTCCTTTATTTTGAGCTGAGTTAGTTCATTAAGTTGTTTAGGTTTTATCAACGGACCTAATGAATCCAAGTATTCATGTTTTGTCTCCGGCTGATAAATATTGAACTGACCAATGTGGTCTCTAAAACTCTTTAATGGTTGCCCAAGTCGCAAAATACCTAATTCTCGGCTTCTTTTTACACGGTCGATGTTAATTTCTAGCGGAATAATCTCTTCATTACCACCTGATTGATGTAAAACTCTGCCATCTGGTCCACAAACTACCGACTTTCCACAACCACCTGTGTCTAGTCCATTAATGTCGAAAAAGTAACACTGATTTACAGACGCCATGGCTCGTGCAATCGAAAGTTCTATTTCTCGATCGATAGTACCAGTCATCGTTGGGTGCAAAATCACCTCTGCTCCCATGCATGTTAGAGTTCGGATGGTTTCTGGGAACCACATATCATAACAAATTGAAACTCCAAACTTGCCTACATCTGGTACTTCGAAAAGACAAAACTCTTCTCCTGGAGTCACACCAACCTCGTATGGATAAAATGGAAACATCTTCCTATACCTTGTGACAATTTCACCATCTGGATTTATTACCGAGGCAGTATTATATATTTTTCCATCAGTTTTTTCAAATACCGACCCTGGCAGTATCCATATTCCGTATTTCTTGGCCAAACGTTGCATTTGTGCTTCGAAATCATTTGGAATGGTTTGAGCGTGGTGTGTGAGTGGACCGTATGCACACAACTCACTAAATACTACCATCTGTATCCATGGATACAAGTTCATGGTAATATCCAACTTCAATTTCATCATTTCGACATTTGGAACAACTGCCGAAACTTTCATTTGTATTCCTGCTATTGCAAATGGTTTCATATGTGTTTAATTGCTTTTTTAATCTCCTGTTCTAAAATACTTAATCCTTTTTCTAGCTCCTCATCTGTAATTACTAAAGGTGAAAGAATCCGGATTACGTTCTTATAAGTACCTGCACTTAACACAATTAATCCTGCGTCAGCACACCCTTTAACAATTTTAGAACAAATATCTGAGTTTGGCTGTCTTGGGTCATTATTGTGCACGAATTCAAAACCTATCATGGCTCCTACTCCCCTAACATCACCAATCTCTGGACATTCTGACTTTATAGAATTCAATCGATCCATTATAACTGTACCAACGTGCTTAGCCCTTTCGTTTAGATCAATTTCTTTCATGTACTTAATAGTTGCTGAAGCCGCCACACAAGCAATAGGACTCCCTATGTAGGTACCGCCAATCGAACCTGGTGCTGCCGCATCCATCACATCAGCCTTGCCAACAACAGCTGCAATTGGCAACCCTGATCCCATGGATTTAGCATATGTGCTAATATCTGGCTCAACTCCATAGTGTTGCCAACCGGCCCAATGCCCCGTTCTGCAAAATCCACTTTGTACCTCATCCATAATTAAAACTATTCCATGCTCGTCGCAAAACGCACGTAAACCTTCTAAATATGTCTGTGGAATTGGGTTAAATCCACCTTCACCTTGAATTGGTTCTAAAATGATTGCTGCGACTTCATTTACATCAACTAAGTTTAACGCCGATTCTCGTAATCGTTTCAACTCGTCTTCTGCAAACTCCTCTTCAGTTCGAGACCCAGCATATCGATAAAAATTTGGAAATGGTAGCCTATAAACCTCCGGCGCAAATGGCCCACAATTGTACTTATAACTTACTTTGCTTGTAAGCGTCATAGCCATCATTGTTCGCCCGTGGTATGCACCAGTGTAACACAATACTGCAGATTTTTTGGTTGCTTGGCGTGCAATTTTGATAGCGTTCTCTACCGCCTCAGCGCCTGTACTAACCAACATGGCCTTCGTATTTTCTCCATGAGGCAGTATTTCTGCCAACTCTTCACATAACTCAATGTATGGTTCGTAGGTTACAACATTAAAACTAGTATGAAGGTATTTAGCTGCTTGCTCTTGTATTGCCTTTACTACAGGTTCTGGACAATGCCCTGCATTAACAACGCCTATCCCTCCTGCAAAATCAATTAGTTCGTTACCATCTACATCGGTAATTATCGCACCTTTTGCATGCTGAACTGTTGCAGTATTAAAGACTCCAACTCCATTAGCTACTGCTACTTTACGCCTATCTAATAGGTCTTGTGATTTCGTTTTATTTGTAATCATTATATTATTTATCCTTAAAAAAATCAAAAAGTAGTGTCAAGAATCGCAATGACTCCTACTCAAATAATGGTTTTAAAAATGGGTTTGAATTTGGGCGAAAGTTAATCGTTTATTAGTAAATATCGATGTACCATTTTTGCGCTTGATCTCCATGATTTTCTCGTTAGTTTGTAAGATGGTTGACGGCAATTTGTAAATTATAGGACTGCAACATTTTTGATAAAAAATGAACTATTCTTTTTCGAGGATTCGTATTCTTGCACTATGATAAAAACGTTTAGAGTAATCGCTTTTTTAGAAGGAGTTTCTTATCTTCTATTGCTATTTATCGCAACACCAATAAAACACTTTACTGATGACCCAACATACGTAAAGATGTTAGGTATGCCACATGGGTTACTTTTTATTGCGTACGTCATCTTTGCGCTAGTAATCCGCTCAGAACAAAAGTGGGACGTAAAAAAGACTGCTATAATTTTATTGGCTGCTGTTATTCCATTTGGCACTTTTTACATCGACAAAAAATACTTTAGCTCAAAAAAAGGATTTTAGCTGGAACTATTAATCTTCATCGGATGGACCAAGTTCTAAGGCCTGAATTGAACCGATAGCATTGCCTGCTATGCCTTTTATCGAACCATACATGTCAACAGTGTTATTAATTACTCGTTCAATTTGTTTTTCACGCGACTTCCATATGCGTTGCATTGATCTTTTTTCAGACTCCAAATCTGATTGCATTGAAGTAAAACCTTCTACTATTCCTTCAATTTGTAGTTTGAAAGAATTACTTGTTAAGTAGTCATAAAGCATTCCCATTTTATCACCTTTGTTTGATTGCGTTTCGATCGTTGAATCTAACATTACAATGGTTTGCCGTAATACTTTAGACAAACCTTTAAATTCTTCAAAACTGCAAATCCAAATTCCATCCTTTAGCCCTAAACGCTCCATTCCAGTTGGCATTACTTCTGTGACTAATACACCAATATTTGCATTCTTGTCTCGAATGTCGTCTTTAAACTTTTCGATCCAAGTAGCTTGAAAATCCTTAGTTCGCTTACTTTCATAATAGATCTTTCCGCAGTTCTGACGAACACGTGTATTTACAATCTGAATACAGTCTCCTCCACGAGCGCCTTTTTTAATTTCATCAATGGAATCAAGCGGGAACTCTGCGGCAAGCCATTCTTCAATAGCAAGTTCTTGTACCTCTCCTTGCAATTGCATTGACCCTTGCTCCTGCTTCCGTTTCATATCATCAGTAAGCTTTTTTTGGTCTTCAAGTTGTTTTTGTAGCTCTTTTAGTTTGAGTTCATTTTTATCTTGTTCGAGTTTCTGAATTTTCAAACGTTCCTCGACTATTTGGCTGCTCATTTTTTGCTGAAGTTCAAGTTCGATTTGCTCTTTAATTTCATTTTTTTCACGCTTCAATTGCTCAATTTCAGCCTTTGATTTATTCAACTCCTTAATTTTTTCAGACTTTTCAGCCAACTCTTTTTCAATTAGCGCTATACGTTCAGACTGTTCTTCATCAATTTTGGCTTTAATTTTATCTTCTTGAAGTTTCGATTGCTCCTTGAGCTTTGTCTCTAAACGCTCTTTAAACAATTCATTCTCCTTCCGTTTCGTTTCTTCAAAGAGTTCCTTTTGTTCTTTTAACAAGTCTTCTTGCTTCTTTAAGCGATCCTGTACTTGCTTTCTCTCTTGTTCGTATCTACCTTTTAAATCTTCCTCTAGTTGGTGCGCCAACAAAGTGTTTACATCAATATTTTCACCACAATTTGGGCAAACTACATGAGTACCATTTTCCATAGCACAAAAATACATCAGTGACTATCGAATGCTAAAATTTAAGGCTGAGTGTGGATAATCTGAGCTAAGGAACTATCTTTTACTAAAGCTCAAATCCAAAAGGTAGAAATTGATTTACGTTATTGACGCTATAAATTTGATTATCAGCACCTTTTATGAATATTTCAATTGGCGTTTTCTGACGATTTTGAATATCCCAAAGAACCTGTAAGCATGAACCACAAGGAGGTGTAAACCCTTGCTTCACTGGAATATCAGTCAAAACAGTTATAACAAGAGTTGAAATAACACCATCTGGAAAATTGGCTTTTGCGGCAAATACCGCAACCCTCTCTGCGCATAATCCACTAGGATACGCAGCGTTTTCTTGGTTGTTTCCTAATACAGTTTCGCCAGTTTCCAACGCCAAAGCTGCTCCTACACGAAACTTTGAATAAGGTGCATACGCTTTTTTTGCAGACTCATTAGCGTCATTAAGTAGGTTAATTATATTCTCTGCAAGATTCTCTTCATCATGAAGCAGAACCTCACATTGTTTCGATATTTTCATAAATCTATTGTTCTAACACTATTTCAGCACGGTCAACACTATACGTTGCAAATATTCCATAGCCTCCTAACACATTACTTGGCACTTGTGATGAAATACTAAATGGCCCACCGTATATTGGCCTGTTCAAACTCAATGTTGTCAAAAAACTATAGTAGGCCTCACTGATGCTTTTGAGTTCTACCGTTAACTTTTTCATTGCGCTTTTGTCTATTTGTTCAGAAAGCGCAAAACGGTTAACATCAACATCTAAAACAAAGTTTTTACCATTAAATATTTTGTCGTTTAATAGTTCAAAGTTTTGTCTATTGTTAACTATGTTATTATCAGAAAAGAATATTCGATTGATACTTTTCATTTCTACAAATTCTCTGGACCTCACCGAATCTAATCGTTCACCAGTAATGTTGTCAAGTTGGTATGTCCAACGCTCTCCAATAAGAACTAACTGATAATAGTTCTTTTCATTCGGTCGATCATAGAACGAAACTCTCAATCCTTGATCTAGCAGCCTTTTATTGGTTGTATCAAACTGTAAAATTCCAATGTTTTCGGGTGTTGTTGTTTTCGCAGAAACTACGTCAAAACCTTCCTTTTCTAGCTCTATTGCCAACGTATCTCGCGGCGTTACTATATATGAAAATGAAGCAAAACCTTCTGAATTTGAATAGGTTACGTCCTCATCAATTCCATTTACTTTAAGCACCGCTCGAACACCATCAATCGGGTTATTTAACGTATCCTCAGTAATTAACTCACTTTGTTTTACCTCGAGAACAATTTTTTTACCTACTTCTGCTTGAGCATGAAGAACAATCAGGTTTCGGCTTTTAGAACTATTAAACGAAAGATCATCATTGCATGATAATGCACTAATCATACTTATTATTAAAACCAAATAGTTAAAATTCAATCGCATAGTTTACGGATGGCAAAACTGGTAAAATTGAAACAGGTTTAAATGACAACCCGCCTGTTTCGTTTAAATTGGAATTCACATAAAATACATTTTGTCTGTTGTAAACATTGTAAATCGTGAAACTCCATGTCTGCAGCGCATTACCTAAATCTTTTCTATGGTGGATACCTAAGTCTAATCTGTGATACGCAGGGAGCTTTAAGTTGTTTTTTGCACCATATTGCTCAATTAAGTATTGCTGATTCTCGACTGTAATCAGATAATGAACTTCAGGTGCTGTGAGGTAGTTTCCGGAAGCATAAGACCAAGTTCCTCCTAACGAAATGTTTTTATTTAACTGATAATGAACTACTGCTTTCAGATCATGAGTTCGGTCAAATTGAAAAGGAAACCATTCCCCGTTATTAATTTCACTGATTGATCGTTCACTTTTTGAAAGAGTATAAGCGAACCAGCCATTGAGTTTACCCTTTTCTTTTTTCAACAAAAACTCAACTCCTTTTGCTCGACCATTGCCAGCCAAAAGTGCTTTATCCCATTCTGCAATAAAGTCAGCAACGCCATTTCTATACTCAATTATATTTTCAAATATTTTGTAATACCCATTCATTTTAAATGCCACTGTCTTACCAATTTTTCGAGTAAAGCCAAACAGCATATGTTGACAGTGCATTGGGCTTATGTTCTCATCTGCGGGTATCCAAATATCTATTGGTATGCCTAACAAATTGTTGGGCACAAATAGCATGAACTGGCTAGTTCTTGCAAATCCAAGTTCAATTCTATTTTTCAAACTAACGTCATAAGAAACGTTTATTCTCGGCTGTAGAGAGCGATATACTTGATCATTGTCGAAGTTTGCAAAATGAACACCAGTCATAATTTTAAGTCCTTTTTTGCTAAAAACATCGCTAAAGAAGTATCGTTGCTCTAATATTTTTGAGTCTCGCACTTTAAACAGCGTATCATAAAAAATAAAATCATTTTCCTTTAAAAAGTACTGTGAATTTGACGGTGAGAAATTGTGCCAAATATTTTCCATTCCAAAAACAAATGCATGGTTATGTCTAGGAAGTGTTCTTACATACACTCCAGTTTTCCAATCCGAAATTTTGCTTTGATAGCCTAACCTTGTATTTCGGGTGTAAATATTCTCACTATTTTCGATGGAAAGATCATATTCATTTTCATGCGTAAAACCGTATTGAGTAAACCCAGTTTTAACATGGACACTAAGTGTATTATTCACCCAAGTCTTAATGCCTGCTGTGGCTAAAATGTTAGATTGAACAAATACGTCATTTTGGTTTTCTTTAACGGTATTGTTACTTGTTTCACTCGTACTTCCTCTAATGTAGCCTTTATCTCCACCCAAATAACCAGTCAAATAGAAATGTGTTTTCTCTGATATTTTATGATTAAGCGTTCCCGTTAAATCATAGAAATAGTATTTAAATCGTGATAATTCGTTTTGAGCTTGAATTTGTTCATAGAACAACGGAAAAAAGTCTGTAAACGACCGTCTACCAGAAATTAGCAAAGAAGTTTTATCCTTTTTTATTGGACCATCAAACATCCCTTCCAACAAGACCGGATTTACGTTCAATTTGGAATTCCACTTATTATAATCGCCTACTTTACTTTTTACATCTAACACAGACGACAATCGGCCACTGTATTGCGCTGGAATTGAATTTTTGTAAAACGAAATACTTTGAAGAGAGTTTTCGTCAAAAACCGAAAACAACCCAAATAAATGCATTGGATTGTAAAGCTCCATCCCATCGAATAGAACCAAGTTTTGATCTTTTCCACCTCCTTGAACCACCATTCCACCATTAACTTCTACGGTACTTTGAATCGAAGGTAAAAATCGCAAGCTGTTTAAAACACCTGGAGACCCTGCTATAGACGGTATTTTGCTTAATTCGCCCATATTGATATTTACCCCACCAGTTTTTGTGACCATGAGGAGTGAATCATATACATTAATTATGGAAGGGTTAAGCATATTGTCGGGCGACATGAGATAACTCTTAGGTTGGGAACTCACTTCCTGGATAATTACGAATCCATTGTAATAACCTGGTGAATACAAATTAAGAACTGCGGGTAAGCTAACAACTGAAATACTGAAATAACCGTCTGCATCTGTCTCAACCCAATAATCGTCGTACAGCACCAACACTCCTGTAATTGGCTGATTACTAGTAGAGTCTAAAACAAAACCAGATACTACTGAGGGCTTTGAGTCTAGCTTCTTCCGAAAAACAATACTGTTAGTGCCAACACATAAGAATTCCGCACCATTTCTTTTGGCGATACTTTTTAAAATTGTTTCAAGTTTCTGGTTGGTAACTTCAAGGTTGAAACCTGAATCGGAAAAAACTTCAGAAGAGTAGTTTATGGTAAAATCGTAGCGTTTTGATAAAACTTTAAGACATGCTTCTGAATTGGTGTTTTGCAATGAAACAGAAACTCTTTGTGATAAAAAAGAGCACTGGGCTAAAGCCTTCGAATGAAAGAAGGACATTGTTATGAGAAATATCCAGAAATATATCGAGTGATGTCTCACTCGGTAAATCTACTAAATTAACGTATAGGTATTGTTTTTTAATATAGCTTTTCGATGGGTGATTGTCTCTATAGTCTTGATAATTTCGTCTTTAGAAGCATTAGACAGTTGCATAGTAAATCTCTCATTTTCAATAGATTTAGGTGCTAGAACCTCTAACCCAAGGCTGTTTTTAAGATCCGATAAAATAACATTCAGTGGTGTGTCATAATAATCGAGTGCATTTTTTTGAAGCACTGTAATTGAAGAATCATCTAAATTAGAACGAGAAACCACTCCACCATTACCGTCTGAAAAATCTAATTGATCTCCAGCAGTTAATAATACGGTCTGATTGCCAACATGCACTTCAACAATCCCGGTTTTTACGCCGACTGTGGAAGAGTGGTCATCTGTTCTAACAAGAAAAGTAGTACCTTTAACAGTGGCAGTGAGGTGGTTTGTAGCCACCTCAAAGGCCCTGTCTTTATCCGGTTTTACGACAAAAAAGGCTTTTCCGTCTAATCGCATTTTACGATCTGACGCATTAAATTGTTTATCTATTTTTAGTTTTGACTGATTGTCTAGGTAAACGTGTGAACCATCAATCAGTCCGCATACTTGTTGGTTTTCTGAAGATTCATATACCAAGCCAGCGGTAAAAGAGTCTTCATTAAATTGGTTAAATACAAACAAAGAAGACAAAACGAGTAGCACAACAGCAGCAACCCTGTAAAGTAATTTCCAATGATTTGGATGAATAATCTTTTTATTTTGTTTGTTGTTTATTTTTTCTTCGAAACTATTCCAAGCTTCACCAACATTATATGTGTCTTCAAAAGGTATATTTTCACTAGCACTCCATAGTTCAGAAATCTGAGCTACTTCACGTTTAAAACTCTCATCGTTCTTAAGTAAGTTCGCAAAAATCTGCTCCTCCTCTAACGTTAGAGATTTAAATAAGTGTCCATATATCAAGTGTTCTTTATTCATTGTTAAATAGCCATCAAACTAATACGTGTACGTAGATAGTTTAATGTATTTCTGTTTTGTTGACTTTCGTCTAACCAATGCCCCAATTCGATAGTTTCTTCAACTGTGCACTGATTTAGTAAATACCTTAGTAGGGTATTGCCTTGTAAATAGTTCATAATTCCGGAATGTATTTATAAGACACATTAAAGTGCCCTATCCCTCACTCCTATTTCAAAAAATATCAAATAAAATTATATATTATTGACTATCAGTCGAATATATTTTGCTTTTTATAAACTTAAGTGCTTTACCAATTTGATTCTCGACAGTTTTGGGAGTAATATCTAAGAACTCAGCAATTTCTTTATGAGATTTATGGTCTTCTCTGCTCAAACGAAAAATGTATTGTCTTTTTGGTGGAAGTGCCTCTATGACCATTTTAAGTTTTTGTTCCAAATCTTTGCCATCTAAGTAATCTTCAACATTAAAACTTTCAGAAACATCTTCATTTTCGAGAGTTGAAACAATGGCACTTTTTCTGGCCTCGTTTATTACTTGATTTTTTACAGCTGAAAAGAGATATGACTTTGGTTGCTTAACTTTGGTGAAGTCGACCTTGTTTTCCCAAAGTTTAAGAAATACTTGTTGTACAGCGTCTTCAGACATATGTGTGTCAGAACAGTAAAAATTCGCAAATCGACATAAATCGTTGTAATACAAAAAGTAAAGACGTTTATACGTTTCTCTCAAAAACTAGGGTAATTGAATAACACAAAAGTAGATTTTGTGGCTGTTAGTCTACGAACGAATGAAATAGTTTTTTAGTACCAAGGTTAAAAACGTATTGATTACTAGCCAGTTATTTCTTAACGGCTTTAAGATCTATCTTAAACATGGTAGAAGTTGCTCGATTTGTTTGAGTCTTATCGCCGTTTTTTAAAACGAACAAATCTGCTTCGCAAAAAATTAGTTGACCACCTGCTTTTACAACTCTCCCTTCAGCCACCAAGGTGTCTCCTATTCCTGGATTTAAAAATGAAACGTTTAAATCGGTGGTTACCACTCCAAAATGTTTCGGCACAACCGAATATGCCGCAAAGCCCATAACAATGTCGCTTGCCGTAGCCATTACTCCTCCATGCACAAAGTAGTTCTGTTGCATATGCTTCTCTTCCAAGGCTAAACTTCCCTTCACATACCCTACCTCAATAATATCGAGTTTAAAGCCCATTAGTTTCATAAAAAACTGCCGCTGAAGTTTTTCTTCAATATCTGATTTAAAATCTGGGTTTAGTGCTTGGAACGTCTTATTCATCATCGTCATATAACATATTATTTAAAGCAGTTTGCAACTCGGCTAATTTATGTTGCTCCCTTTTAAGTTTAGTTAAACGAATACCTTCTTCATAGACTTCCTCAGCCTTGTCCTTGTTTCCTTGCTCTTGATATATTTTACCTAGGTGATAATATGTTGCAGTGTAATCAGGGTCATTTTTTAGCAACTTTGTAAATATTTTTTCGGCTTTTTCAAACTCTTTAACACCAATAAACTCGATTGCCAATGCATAGTTTAGGAAACTATCGTTTGGTTCCTGTTCTAAAAATTCCTTTAACTGTTTTATTCTACTCATTGAGGGTTTATAAATGGCAAATTTCCTTAATTTTGCTCCACTTTTTTCACGAACAGGAATAAATATTTTACATGAACATATTAGTTTGCTTGAGTGCCGTTCCAGATACAACAACTAAAATAAGTTTTGTAGACAACGACTCGAAATTTAACACAGCCGGTGTACAGTTTATCATAAATCCATATGACGAACTTGCTTTGACTAAAGCACTTGAATTGACCGAAGCTAATGGAGGTGAAGTAACCATAATTACAGTGGGCGATGCTTCTGTTGAACCTGTTATGCGTAAAGGTCTTGCAATTGGTGCTCATAAAGCGATACGTGTCAACACTGAAGCTTTAGATGGTATGCACGTTGCAAAATGTATCACCTCGGCTATTGAAGGAGAATCCTTTGATATGATTTTAACAGGTCGAGAATCTATTGATTACAATGGTGGTCAAGTTGCAGGAATTTTATCAGAAATGTTAAATATGGGTCTTGTGAACGTGGTAACATCGTTGACCGTTGAAGGAAATACAATTACTGCAGTTAGAGATATTGATGGTGGTCGTGAAACGGTTTCCGCAAATATGCCATGTGTAATTTCAGCTCAAAAGGAATTATGCGAGCCTCGAATCCCAAATATGCGTGGTATTATGCAAGCTCGAACAAAACCTTTGACCGTTGTGGAATATTCAGATTCATATGCTGAAACGAAATATACTGGGTATGAATTACCACCAGCAAAACAAGGTGTGAAATTAATAGATGCTGAAAACGCAGGTGAATTAATTGATTTATTAAGAACAGAAAAAAAAATACTATAGACATGGTTTTAGTTTTTGTAGAAACAGAAGGAACTTCCTTAAAAAAAGCGTCACAAGAGGCTTTAACATATGGCGCTGATTTGGCATCAAAACTGAATACAGAATGCAGCGCAATTGCAATCGGTTCAGAAAGTGGGTTAGAAAATACGGGTGCATATGGCGCGTCAAAATTATTTGCGGTATCAGGTGCTGGGCTAAATGAATTTACTCCTGAGGGATATTCAGAGGCTATTCATCAAGTGGCTTCGAACAACAATGCCTCAATTGTCTTGATATCAGCTTCTTACACAGGTAAAAGTATCGCACCAAAAGTGGCAGTAAAATTAAGTGCTAGTTTAACTACTGGTGTTGTGGCAATGCCAAATACCGAAAATGGGTTTAGTGTGCGTAAGACGTGCTTTTCTAACAAAGCTTTTTCAGATGTGGAAGTTACTGGAGAAAAGAAAGTAATTAGCATTGTACCGAATTCTTATGAAATAAAAGAATTTGATCAAAATGCAGAAGTTGTTTCTTCAGATATTGATGTATCATCGTTTATCAAATCAAAATCAGTTAGCATCGATAAGGTTCAAGGAAAAATTCCTTTAACTGAAGCAGAACTAGTTGTTTCAGCAGGAAGAGGTCTTAAAGGTCCAGAAAACTGGGGAATGATTGAAGAGTTGGCGGACGTTCTTGGAGCTGCAACTGCTTGCTCAAAGCCAGTAAGTGATATGGACTGGAGACCGCATAGCGAGCATGTTGGACAAACGGGAATCACCATCAAACCAAACTTATACATTGCTGCAGGAATTTCTGGTGCTATTCAGCACTTAGCAGGAGTTAGCAGTAGTAAGGTTATTTGTGTCATTAATACTGATCCAGAAGCACCGTTTTTCAAAGCAGCCGATTATGGAATCGTTGGAGACGCATTTGATGTTATCCCAAAATTAATTGCTAGAGCTAAAGAATTAAAGGCTAGCTAGTACTATGCAAAAAGTTGAACTGGAAATCGCTGGATTAGCCTCAGGGCATACCAGTAAGAATACGTCCTACACTCTTATTTTGGGTGAGATTGACGGAGATCGTAGAATTCCAGTTGTTATTGGTTCGTTTGAAGCACAGGCGATTGCTTTGGTACTGGAAAACATTAAACCTCAACGTCCGTTAACTCATGATTTGTTTAAGTCAATGGCGGATGACTTTGAAATAGAAGTCCTTGAAGTACTCATCTCAAACTTAATTGAAGGAGTATTTTACGCTAAGATTAAATGTGTTCGAGAAAATCAAGAGGTTGAAATTGATGCACGAACAAGCGACGCAATTGCTTTAGCTATTAGATTTGACTGTCCCATTTATACAAGTGAAGACATCATGAGTGCTGCATCAATACTTACCGATAATGATTCTGTGATTAAACAAGAAGAGCCTGGAAGACCAGACACTGATATTGACGATTTTATGGACAATATTGGCGAACCAACGGATTATAGCGGTTTGGAAACTGAGGATTTAGAAATATTGCTGAATGAAGCTCTTCAACTTGAAGACTACGACAAAGCTGCAACCATCCGCGACGAGATTAATCGCAGGAAATAACGGAAGTTTTTTTTACTTAAAGCAACGATCGACCATTTGAGTCAGTCGTCAATACATCACTCATATAATCAAAAAATGGTCTTAGTGCCTCATGTGTTTTAACTACATCTGAGACAAAATCAGGACTCAATACTTCTTTATCAGTAAACGACTTCATTGCATAAAACTGCTTCATTCGCAGCAAGTCAATGTGTTCATGTTCTTTGTCAAATCCTTTGGGAGCAGTTTTCAATCTTTCTCCTCTCAATTCATTATATGTGCTTTTGAATAAAGGGTCGTTCAATATTTTTTTAAGTGAACTTCCATCTGCTTCGAATTCTTTTCGCAGTCTCATTAAATCATCTTTCTCTGGACCATAAAACCCTCCGCCAATTTGTGTATTACCTGGCTCAATTCCTACCCAATAACCTCCCCTTCTTTCAGCACCTTGTCGCTCTAAATATGCATGGAGGTACGTTTTGTAAGGAGTCTTATCTTTAGAAAATCGAACATCTCTATAAATTCGGTACACTTTAAATCCTGTTAACGTATCACTTGAACTAAGACCTGTTAGCGCCTCTTGCATAAACTCTTCCATATTTAATTTTGCGGCCAAATACAGCGATTTGTTCTCGTCAAACCACTCTTTGTGATTGTTTTTCGAAATATCTTTTAGGAAGTCTAATGTAGATTTTTTTATTGATGCCATATGATGAATACAAAAACAAGTATACAATTATTATTGTGGAGTTTACTTTGAACTGTGCTGATAACTTCATTACACTTCACGTTTGCTTTTTTAAAAGTGCCTTAAATTCCTCAACATATCTTAATCCTTTTGGAACATAATCTTTGTTGTACGTTCGAGGAGGACCTAAACTAGGGTAAGGTTTCCCAGTGTTGTGCAAGTGAAAAGCATCTTTATAGTTTCCTTGGCGCAATTCTGTACCATAATTTTGGTGAATCCATTTCACTCCATTCATCACAGCATTTTTGCCTTGCAATTCATTTACATCCACGCCAATTTCAAGGCACTTGTAACCCATGATTTGAAAAGGTCCCCAACTACTTGCAAAGTCTTTTAAATCACTATCAGTCATTCCCTTTAGGTCTTTTGCGGTTATGCCTTCTAGATTTTTCAGTTTACTTCTTGCTACTGCATCTAATTTCGTAAAAACATGCTTTTCGAAGCGTTGAGGAACTATTTTTCGACCGGATGATTCAAGGACTATTAGTGACAACAAAAACTCTGGTGGCAAATCATACTTTTGAGCAGCCTTTAATACTGGATCCTTATAGTTTGCCATGGTTTTTTCAACCACAGTTTTATGAATGGTTATGGTGTTGTATTCTAAGTGATACTTGTATTTCAGCACAATTACTCCAACGATAAGCGCAAATAATAAAAAGGCGATAGCCCCTAAAAGCAGCCTTTTCATGGTATATTACTTAAGAAGTCGTCGTAATATTTTCCCGACATTCGATTTAGGCAGCTCTTCTCTAAAAACAACTTCTTTTGGTACTTTATAATTCGTTAAGCGTTCGTGGCAAAACTGAATAACCTCTTCTTCTGTTAATGATGGGTCTTTTTTAACGATAAACGCTTTTACAAATTCCGAACCGTTTGGCGTCTTTTCCCCACGTACACCTACTTCAAGAACTTTATCATTAAGCGCGATGGCTTGTTCTACGTCGTTCGGATAAACGTTAAAACCCGATACGTTAACCATTTCCTTTTTGCGATCGACGATTTTAAAGAAGCCGTCCTCTTTCATTAGTCCAATATCCCCTGTTAAGAAATAATCGCCATGGAAACATTTCTCTGTTTCATCCGGTCTATTCCAATACCCACGCATAACCTGAGGACCTTTTATTGCTATTTCTCCTGGTTCTCCTATTGGCACTTCCTTGCCATCATCATCCAATATTTTAATGTCGGTGTTTGGCATGGGCAATCCAATCGAACCTCTTTGATGACTTCCGTCGACCGGATTTATTGTGGCAGCTGGACTGGTTTCTGACAAGCCATAAGCCTCGAGTAAAGGTGTTCCTGTAACTTGTTCCCACCTGTCTGCAACTGCATCTTGAACAGCCATGCCCCCACCTAGCGCTAATTTCAGTCTGCTAAAATCTAAGCTCCTAAAACTCTCTTGATTCAACAAACCATTAAACAACGTATTTACTCCTGTTATCACACTAAAAGGATTCTTCCTCAAGTCTTTACAGAATGCCTTCATATCTCTAGGATTTGTAACAAGCACATTGGTTGTTCCATATCTATAGAAAACAATACAATTCGCAGTAAGTGCAAAAATGTGATATAGTGGCAATGCTGTAATTATTGTCTCTTTTCCTTCTTCAAAAAGGTTGTCGATCCAAGCCTCTACCTGCTGAACATTTGCACATAAGTTACCGTGTGTTAACATCGCACCTTTTGACACACCAGTTGTTCCACCTGTGTATTGTAAAAACGCTAAATCTTCAAGGGTTAAATCAACCTTTACAGGAACTTTTCCTTTACCAGCAGCTAGACACGATTTAAATGGAATAGCATTAGGGAGATTAAAATCAGGCACCATCTTTTTGATTTTTCGGACAACAAAGTTGGTAATTGCCCCTTTAAAACCGCCTAACATATCACCAATGGTGGTCGTTATAACAGTTTCTATTTCAGTATCCTTAATGATTTTATCAAGATTACACGCAAAGTTTTCAAGTATTACGATTGCCTTGGCACCAGAATCTTTATACTGATGACGCATTTCTTCTGAAGTGTAGAGTGGGTTTGTATTTACCAAAACCAAACCGGCTTTTAAGCATGCGAAGATTGCAACCGGAAATTGAAGTAAATTGGGCATTTGTAACGCAATTCTATCCCCCTTTTTTAAGTTAGTTTTATTTTGGAGATACCATGTAAAGGCATCAACATACTCTCCAAGTTCACTAAACGTCATTTCGACGTCCATGTTTTTATAGGCCACCCTGTCAGCAAACTTTTTACGACCTTCTTCGTAAATGTCTACAATGCTATTGTATCCATCTAAATTGATGTTTTTCGCAACAAAATCCGGGTAACTTTTTAACCAGTAGTAATCACTCATAAAAGATATTTTCGTAAAAATACAGCAAGGTTATGATATACGGAAAAAAAAAGCGTTGATATCAAGACTAGATCAAAATAAAACCAAATAAGTGGGTTCGAACTTTACTTTTTAGGTGTCACTACTTTGAAGAAATTCGTAGAGTTGCTTAGGTGATACTTCCTCTTTTTTAAGTTTTAACCGCTTACCGGTCAGAAATCCTTTTTTAGAATTTTCCAGAAAAAACATTTTTCCAATTTGATATGATGAGAAACCAATTGGCCACTTTATTTGCTCGTAATAGTGATACTTTCGAACATCACGTTGATTATCTCCATGATTTAATGCAATGATATTCAGGTCGTTTGAATAATCTTGATGCAGTTTATTCAAATACATTGTGTCCTCATTCGTAATTGTCTCTTCATTCCAAAAGAAAATAAATGAAGGCTTTTTCTTGAATTTTTTAATGTCGACTTTTTGGTTCTCAATAGAAACAAATGAGAATTTTGGGATCTTTTTATCAATCTCTAACTTCTTGGTTAATATAGGATTTTGTTCTTGCACAAATCTCATCTCAGAACCATTAGGAACTATTGATTTCAGTTGGTACCTCTTATTATTCCATTCAAAATATACGTCTTCAATGTTTGGCAATATCAGCGACATTTCTTCCGTATGAATCTCCTCTCCTACAGCACCTATGTAAAACATGTCCATGCACGATTCATTGAATATACCGTCATTATTCATGTCTTTGAACGCAATCATAAAGCTATCCTCTCCCGACTTGTACTCACCACCAATTGTATTTAATCGTTGTTCTCGGTAACAATAATTAATATCAGAAAACACTTTTTTACCACTGTGTTTAGCAAAATGCTCCGTTAAAAGATTTTTGTAAGCTATGTTCTTTCCGTATTCAATTCTACTTAGTTGAATTTTATGTTCTGCGTTTTTATTGGTTTGATTCTTTAGTGTTAAGATAAAACTTTCGTCCATGTACGTTAAGCTATCTGGTTTTCCATCATCCGTAAAATCTAAATTGTTATTTCGATCAACGAAAAAGTAAATCGTTTTTCGTGAGCGTTTGAAATTTCCTATTAATGTTAAACAGTACCCTTGATTTATCTCAGTATTAGCCCCAGAAAAGTAGATATACGTATAACCTGTATCGCGCATACCATTCATGTCTGGCATTTTTTGTATGATTAAAGGATTTTGTTCCTCTTTCTCATCCTCGTCAATTCCAAACAAAGTGAAAGGCTCTACTTCAATAGTTTTAAACACATATACTGGTAAAATTGCAAGACTCCTAGAAATTTTATCGTCTTGCATTCTCTTGGTTATGTTGACGGTCAACACTTCCTGAGCAGATAGACTTATTGAAAAAAAGCAAAATAAAGAAAACGCGAATAGTTTGATTTTCATAAAGTGATTTTATCGTTTACCCATATAAATTGAAATATAGTAAACTAGAGTTGCTAGCGACCCAAGCGCTGCGACAACATAGGTTAATGCAGCCCATTTCAATGCATCTTTCGATTGAGAAAGTTCGTTACTTGAAACAACATTACTAGTTTTCATCCAAGCAAGAGCGCGCTTACTTGCATCAAATTCAACAGGTAGGGTAACGAAACTAAATATCGTCGTGAGTGAAAAAAGTATAATGCCAGCTAATAATAATTGAGGAAAAATATTTATCAGTAAAATTCCTAAAACGATTACAATTTGCACCATTAAACCCGTTTTTTGAATTGCTGGAACAAGTTTACTTCTCATCATTAACCATGAGTAGTTTTGCGCATGTTGAACTGCATGGCCGCATTCGTGAGCCGCTACAGCTGCTGCTGCTGCATTTCGTTTTGAATAAACGGAATCACTTAAATTTACCGTTCTTGTAATGGGATTGTAATGGTCGGTTAATTGACCTGCAACAGAAATTACTTCAACGTCATAAATTCCATTTTCACGCAACATTTTCTCAGCAATCTCTTTCCCTGATAAATGTGAACTTATAGATGTTTGGCTATACTTTTTAAATTTTGATCGAAGCTTGGATTGCACAATTGCTCCAACCACAGCTACGACTATTCCTATGATGTATGCTCCTAAATAACCCATTACTTTCGTTTAATTACGTTTATCAATTGATGTACCAAATCTATTTAAAAACTTTAAAATAGATAATGACCAATGCGATTAGAAAAACAAAAATGGATATCTTATTTATTCGGTGCATCGTAGACAAGAACTTATTGTCTTTAAATTCGGTATCTTTTTTCAAAAGCAAGTATGACCATAGTTTCTTTAAAATACTCATAATCAATAATTTAGTAGATCCTGACCAATATCTTTGCGAAAATACATGTCTTCAAAAGAAATTGTATTTACACCGTCGTAACTTTTAGTAAGTGCTTCTGTTAAAGTGTTGGCCAGCGCACTGACAGCAATGACCCTACCTCCACTTGTCGAAATGTCACCATCTGACAATTTTGTACCAGCTTGAAAAACAAGTGTGTCAGTATCTAAAAGTTTCGAAAATTCAATTTTTTTACCTTTTTGATACGCTTCAGGATACCCACCACTAACTGTAAAAACAGTAGTACAAGTACGCTGATCAATGTTGATTTTAGCGTCGCATAATCGTTTATCTTTAGCTAAATCGAGCAATTCAGCAAAATCATTTTTGATTCTTGGGAACACAACTTCTGTTTCTGGATCGCCCATTCGAACATTGTATTCAATAACTTTTGGATTTCCGTTGTCGTTAATTAAACCAAAAAATACAAAACCTACGTAATTCATATTGCGTTTTTTGAATCCCTCAAAGGTTGGTTTAATAATTTCATTTTCTACTTTGGCCAAATATTCAGCATCAACAAATGGAACTGGACTCACAGCGCCCATTCCTCCGGTATTTAAACCTGTATCGCCTTCTCCAATTCTTTTGTAATCTTTAGCTTCGGGAAGAACCAAGTAACTCTCTCCATCAGTCATAGCAAATATTGAAAACTCAACTCCTTGAAGGAAATCTTCAATGACAACTTTACTACTAGCAGTACCGAACTTTTCATTTAAGAGCATTTCGTCTAATGTTAGATCAGCTTCTTCTAACGTTTCACAAATTACTACTCCTTTACCTGCGGCTAATCCATCGGCCTTTAAAACATAAGGTGCTTCTTTCGTTCTCAGATACTTCTTCGCAGCATCAATTGTTTTTGCAGTAAACGATTCGTACTGGGCCGTTGGAATATCATTTTCTATCAAGAATTTTTTAGCAAATTCCTTACTGCCTTCTAGTTCCGCTGCTTCTTTACTTGGACCAAACACAAAAACGTGACGCAACGAATCATTTTCATTAAAATAGTCAACGATGCCTTCAACTAATGGATCTTCGCTTCCAGGAATTAGAATTGAAATATTATTTTCCAAGCAAAATGCTCCTATGGCTTCAAAGTCTAATATTGCTAGATCAATGTTCGATGCTACATTGGCAGACCCTGCATTGCCTGGAGCAACATAAATATGGTTTACAGATGGACTTTGGTTTAACTTCCATGCCAAGACATGTTCACGGCCACCAGAGCCTAAAATCAGTACATTCTTCATTGATTGCAAATTTATCACAACCTACTGCGATTAAGACAATATTTGGGTTTACTTTTCCCGACTTTTTAAACAATGTCTGAAAGAAATACTTGGCTTCCATATTTGTTGTTGATCATGCTAGCTTTGATTTGGGGAAGCTCTTTTATTTTGATGAAAGAAGGACTAAAGGTGATGTCTTCAATTCAAATGGCCGCTTACAGAATTGCCTTGAGTGGAGCCATATTTTCACCATTTGTCTTCAACCACTTCAAGAAAATCGCTAAAAGCGATCGCAAATACGTCTTACTTGCAGGTTTAATGGGCAGTGCGATTCCGTCTTTTTTATTTGCTTTTGCACAAAAAGAAATTAGCAGTTCGTTAGCTGGAGTATTAAATGCCCTTACCCCAATATTTACGTTACTAATAGCTGCAATATTCACTTCCCTCATCCTGTCTAAATCAAAAATAGTTGGAGTGGTCATTGGTTTTTTAGGTGCTATGGCACTCATATTAAGCAAATACTTCAGTGGTAATAGTACGTTAACATTTTTTGAGTCAATTGAAGAAGTTAAATACGCCTTGTTAGTTATTATAGCAACGTTAATGTATGGCTCCAACATTAATTTGATTAAAACTAAATTGTCTCATTACAAAGCATTTGTAATTGCCACTACTCCAATTTTTCTAGTTTCCATTCCCGCAATGATAATTCTATTGTTTACCGATTGGAGTAATCTTGATCTGTATGAGAGCGAACAAATCTTCAAATCTTTTGGTGCTGTGAGCGCTCTAGCGATTTTTGGTACTGCCATTAGTTTAATTTTATTCAATCGCTTAGTCCAGCTATCTGGTCCTGTCTTTGCAAGCTCGGTAACTTATTTCATTCCGTTTGTAGCCTTGTTTTTAGGGTACAAGGATGGCGAAAACATTGGATGGATGCAGCTAGTAGGCATGATACTGATCCTGATTGGCGTTTATTTGATTAATAAAAGGTCTAAGTCATTAGGTCATTAAGCTTATCGAAATTTCGCTTAAACACATTTACACCATTTACTAAAGAAGATAGCTCATCCTTTAAGGCATCAATCTGATTTTCAAGCAATAATATTTGATTATTAGTGCTATCCTCCCGCATTTTTCCTGCTCCTAAAAGCAACCACAGCGCCGATATGTCAGTGTAGTGCTCTAATATACGCTGAACCAACTCTAAACCTACTTTGTTTCTTCCGCTGCTTATATGGCTAATAATTGCAGGAGAAACACCAACCTTCATTGCAAACTCGCTTTTAGACAACCCACTTTGCTCAATCACCTCTACAACTCGTTGATTAATCTTATCCATTTTACAAATGTAAAACAATTTAACATTTGTAAAATTTACCCTTGATTAACAATTGTAAAAAAGCCATTCGATTGAAGTGTAAAAATGTGAAGTAATTCACTTTAATCAAAACACACTAAACACTCATTATGTGTTAGTTACCGTGCGAGGGGTAACAATTGTTAATATTCTATTCATAGTTTCATTTAGACTGTTCGAATACACAGTTATATTTGCACGAAAGAAGGAAGAATGAGAAAAATTGGAGAAATATCAGCCCTAGTTGTACTACTTAGCGTAAGTCGATTAGCTATAACAATACCGAACTTAGAACCAATTGGTGCGGCTGCCTTATTCGGTGGAGCATTAATCGCATCGAAGTATGCTCGATTTATTATCCCTATGATTGCTTTATTTATTGGTGACGTATTACTTTCTATCTTCCGAGAAGGTTATAGCGAACACATATTAAGCCCTACTTTTATCGCTGTTTATGCAAGTTTTGCAATAACTGTTTTCGTTGGAGCTAAACTCATAGGTAATCAACCTAAACTTAAAAATGTATTTGGAGGTGCCGTGCTATCATCGGTACTATTCTTTTTGATAACAAACTTTGCGGTATGGCTTGACCCTACCTTCTCAATGTATCCTAAAACTTTCGCTGGATTATTGACTTGTTATGCAATGGGTATCCCATTTTACAAGATGACCTTACTAGGAAATGTTGTGATTTCTGTGGCCCTATTTGCTGGTTATAGCTATTACAGAAAGGCTATCGAGTCTAAGCAAGTAGTTGCTTAATGCCAACAAACTTCTTAAAACCTCTGTGATTCAGAGGTCTTAATTTAAAATCACAATTTATCTTTTAATGTGTTTGAACAGCCTTAAACTAGAGCTGTGATTTCAATGATTTTCTGCACGGTTAGAGCAATCAACTTATGGTTGCCTATTCTCCGTATGGCTGAATAAAGAGACCTGAATCGCATTTCGGTTCAACAAATGTACTCTTTGGTGGCATGAATTCGTCATTATCGGAAATTAACGCTATATCCTCAAATGTGCATGGATGAAGCAGAAATAGATAGGTGTTTGGCAATTGTGACTCAATGATAGCATCGGTTAGCTCATCTTGAGTACTTATAAACGATATTCGATCATCTAACCTTGAATCTGAAATTTGAAAGATGTTTGACAAAACGTGATTCTCGAGCTCTCTAACATCTAATTGCTCACGAGCTTCTTTTAATTGAAGCCTGTAACTTCCTGACGAACACTTTAATATAAACTCTCCTTTATGCTCTGGATGAACTGCATAATCAGGAACCTCTTCAACCCAAAAATGACTTCTCAATTGTTCGAAAAGTACAACGTCATTCATAGAATCTACTTTAACTAGCCTATGAAACGAGCTGATTTTAAGTTGACTAGAGTCTAGCAAATATGCCATACAGTATCGTTTCGATTCATCTTCAGATTCGTGGTATAAGTTTGAAACGCTCGCAGCTCTATGGTGACCATCCATGATATAGAAGTCTTCCATTGCTCCAACCTCTGTTTGAATAGCACGGATAATATCTGGATCGTTTATTACCCATATCTGATGTCCTTTCCCTTTTTTCTCAAAAGAAATATTTGGCTCAGTTTGAATTACCCATCGAAGCAAATCTTCTAATGACTGTTTATGATGGTGACTTAATAAAAGTGGTTCACCTATCATATTAACCGTTTCCATCAAGTTAGCAACAAACATTTCAGTACTTGGTCTTGTATGTTCGTGTTTGCGAATTCTGTTGCGTTGATAATCCACAATATCACAAAGTCCAATAATTCCTGTATGTGAAACATCGTCGTGGGTCTGCCTGTATACGTAAAATATATCACCTTCAGTAGGCTTAACTATTTCTTTTTCAATTAATTGAGAAAAATACTCTTTTGAATTCTCGAACAAAGTGGACAAAGATTGGACATTTTCACTGCGCAGAAGGTGATTTCTGGTGACGTGCAAAAACGACAGCGGATTTTTCTTCAGTTCTGCGGCAATTTCAGAATCTGAATCAAAATTTGCAGAGTTAGCAGTAACTTGGCTAATATATTCTGGTTTTGCCTGTAAGGCTTGAAATGGATTTAGTTTTGGCACTCGAAATTGTTATGCAAAATAAGCAATGATTTTAGCAGCGAGTTCTTCACCAATTCTTTCTTGAGCCTCACTTGTTGCAGCTCCAATATGAGGAGACAAAGAAACGTTGTCGCGAGTAAAGAAGTCCATGTAGACTGGTGGCTCAGTTTCAAACACATCAACACCAACGGCTGCAACATGTCCTGACTCAAGTGCTTTGTTCATCGCTGATTCGTCAACAACTCCACCTCGAGCACAGTTTACTAAAACAGAACCCTTTTTCATCATGGCAAATTCATTTTCACCAATCACAGTTTCTCCTCCACCAGGAATGTGCAAGGTTACAAAATCACTCTCTTTTAGAAGAGTAGATTTGTCAACCATCTTTACTTGTGCCTGAACACTTGGAAGATTTAATGAAGCATGAAACTTTAAATCAACTGAACTTGTATCGGATTTAATAAAAGGATCGAAGGCAATGACATTCATGCCTGCACCAATCGCAATTCTTGCAGCTTCTTTACCAATTCTACCAAAACCGATTATTCCAATAGTTTTTCCAAATAACTCTTGTCCTTTAGACGTTTCTTTTTTCAACTCTTTAAAACGGCCGAACTCCGTGCTAGCCATTTCTCGATTTGTTTTATTAAGAAAGCGAATTCCTGATAAAAGGTGAGCAAAAACCAATTCGGCAACACTATTTGAAGACGCCGCTGGGGTATTAATTACCTCAATGCCTTTTGACTTTGCATAGTCTACATCTATATTATCAAGACCAACTCCTCCTCGACCTATTAGTTTAATATTTGGCGAAGCATCAATTAATTCGGTACGAATTTTTGTCGCACTTCTAACCAAAACAGCATCATAACTGTTAAGTTTATTCATTAACTCTTCTTGAGGTATTGTGTTCATATCTACCTCAAAACCAGCCTCTTCTAATAATCTTTTCCCAGTAGGGTGAATTCCGTCGTTAACTAGTATTTTTTTCATCTTAAAAAGTTTGCATTACGTTTACCAGCGCTTTTACGCTATCAAGTTCTAAGGCATTATACATCGAAGCTCTAAAACCTCCTACGGAGCGGTGCCCTTTTATTCCGCTAATATTTGCTTCCTGACAGGCTGCTAAAAACGCTTCATTTCTTGAATCATCGTTTAGCAAAAAGGTAGCATTCATTTTACTTCTATCTTCTTTTCGAACTGTACCAACAAACAATTCATTATTGTCAATTTCTTGGTACAACAAATCAGCTTTTGCTGTATTTCTTGCTTCGACCTGATCAATTCCTAATCTGTCTATCCATTTCAACGTTTGCAAAACAACGTATACAGGAAATGCTGGTGGTGTATTAAACATTGAGTCTTTGCTGATATGAACATTGTAGTCCATCATAGAAGGAATTTGTCGTGATACTTTTCCTAAAATTTCCTTTTTCACTACCACTAATGTTGCTCCAGCAGGACCTAAATTCTTTTGAGCTCCAGCGTATATAAGATCAAACTTCGTTGCATCGATTTTTCGGCTAAAAATATCCGAACTCATATCACAAATCAATGGAACCGATGTTTCTGGAAATTGCTGAAACTGGCTCCCATAAATAGTATTGTTACTTGTAAAGTGCAAATAATCAATATCTTGAGGAATTTGGTAATCCGTAGGAATGTATGAATAGTTTTTATCTTTACTGGATGCCAACACATCAGCCTCCCCAAACATTTTTGCTTCTTTTATTGCTTTAGAAGCCCAAACACCTGTATCAATATATCCTGCTTTTTTTGCTAATACGTTATATGCAACCATCAAAAATTGGGTACTTGCTCCACCCTGTAAATACAATACTTCGTAATCATCATTAAGCCCCCACAACTTTTTCACTAAGCTTCTAGCTTCATCCATCACAGCAACATACTCTTTGCTTCTATGAGAAACTTCCAGGATTGACAAGCCGGTGTTTGCAAAATTTTGAAGTGCTTCGACACCAGCATTAATTGCTTCTTGAGGTAGAATTGCTGGACCCGCAGAAAAATTGTGAACCTTATTCATTTTTATTGTTTTTCGTTGGCGCAAAAGTATTACCATTCTAAACCAATTCCACATGATTTAAAGGTTAATATTGACATTAATTATTGCCAATTTGTCCATGTATATTTGTGACGTAAAGAATCTGTTATCAATCTCTTAGAAAAATATCAAGCCAAAATTGAAAAGCGCTTAATCCCAGTAACTAATTGGCTTAAGAGACATAGCTTTCCTGGGTTTAAAGGACGGTCTATTTATGACGTTGGCAAGTTTTTTATAGACTCTTTGTTTGATGCAGACTTAATGCTTAGAGCATCTTCATTGGCATTTAATTTCTTTCTGGCTTTATTCCCAGCGATCATTTTTCTATTTACGGTTATTGCCTACATACCAAGTGAGACTTTTCAGGACGACCTTTTAATTCAAATTAAACGCTTATTGCCCGCAAATGCCTTCGAGGTTTTACTAAGCACCATCGATGATATTCTAAATAATCAGAACTTAAGCCTGCTTTCGGTTGGTTTCTTTTTAGCTCTTTTTTTTAGTAGTAATGCATTTAATACAATGATGACTGCCTTTGATAAATATGCTGCAGTCTCTGATCGTAGATCGTGGTATTTGGCAAGAATGCGAAGTATAGGTTTAACCATTTTGGTTGCAATAATTGTTCTTGCCAGTGTAGCGTTAATCACGTACATCACTCTAACAATATCGTGGTTAAAAAAACAAGATGTTTTAAATGAACAAGTAAACTACTATATGCTACAACTTGTCCAATTTGCCTCTCTGTATGCATTGTTGTACTTTATTTATTCTGCACTATATTACTTTGGAAGCAGTCGAGTTGCAGAATGGAACTTTTTTAGTGTTGGGTCCACGCTAGCTACGATTTTATCACTGATTGCGTCGTTTGGCTTCACGTTTTATGTAAACAACTTTAACAGTTACAATAAATTATACGGATCTATAGGAACGATATTAGTCCTTATGTTATTTATTTATTTCAACTGCATTATGTTATTGGTAGGTTTTGAATTGAATAGCAGTATTGACAGGGCTGAAATGAAAGCAATCGAGTCTGATAAGAAGCAGAATAAGAATTATTTCTTAGGTAAATAAATTTTTTGCAAATAAATGTTGCCAGTGAAATATTGAAATTTTACTTTTGCAACCGCTAAACGGAGAAATGGCAGAGTGGTCGAATGCACTTGTCTTGAAAACAAGCGAGGGTCACACCTCCGGGGGTTCGAATCCCTCTTTCTCCGCATAAAACCTCGCAATTGCGGGGTTTTTTTTTGCTTTATTTTACGAATTGAATCCCATTTTAGAAGCATCCGTGCTATTCGTGGCTTTTTTTGTCATGCCTTTAATATGGTTTAAAACATTACCGACCTCAATACATTCCGATTAATCTCGTTTTCTGAAAGAATGTTAATCTGATTTATAATCACACACAAAAATCTGTGCAACTCGCTGTTAATCATATTTTTATGTACAAAACATGCCTATATGAATAATAAGAATAACTTTGAAATAACTAAAATTATTAAAATGAAGTCTAATTTGAAATTTTTTGCTGGTTTAGGACTAGGTCTAATAATCAGTTTTCTATTCTTGAACGTAGGTACCCTGCAATCAAAGAACAATATAAGTGAACCTGGTAAAATTGTTTCCGCAGATGATAATCCAGCAGTTGATGGTGAAATGATAAGCACAGCGATTGCCAATCCAATGATTTCATTGTACTCAACTGATTTTGTAACTGGAAACAACTTACCAGTTAATACAACAACGGGAGGAGTAATTGGCAGAAAAATGCTTCGTGGAATTACCGGGTCGAGTAGTGATGACTTGATAAAGTATAGTTTTTACCTCACTACTGAGGCAAATGGAGATCAAAAGATTGGGTTAATATTCTATCCAAAAACTACATCAAACATGGTATTACGCACAGGAACTGCAGCTTTTTGTCCGAACATGTGCAAATAGAAAAGTAAACCAAACTAACCTTTATAACTCTTTTTGAATAGGTTTACTGTCAACAAAGTACATGTGCATACTACCTTTGTTCTTCACCTCTAAATCTCCACGAGGAATGCATTTAAAATCATTTTTTATTAACGAATAGGTCGACTCTGAGACATTAAGTTTACCTGCGACACTGCTTTGTTCCATGCGTGCAGCAATATTGACGGAATCACCCCAAATGTCGAAAGCATACTTGATTTTACCCACCACCCCAGAAACTGTTTTGCCAGTATGCATTCCAAATCTAAAAGAAAATACCTTCCCATATTTTTCCTGCATTTCTTCGTTTATATCATTCACTTTTTGAATCATATCCAACGACGCACTTACGGCGCGACTTGCATTGTCTTTAGTTGAACTATCCAAACCGGATACAAACATGTATGCATCACCAATGGTTTTGATTTTTTCGATGCCATATTGTTGAACAATTTCGTCAAATGCACTAAAGTATGAATCCAACATCTTAACCAAAACTCTTGGCTCTAGTGTACTAGCAATTGTTGTAAAGTTTTGAATATCAGCAAATACAATAGAAACTTCACTGTGTGCTTTCGCTGTTGCAACTCCGTTTACTTTTAACTCTTTGGCAGTCTCTTCAGGTAAAATATTATTCAATAACATATCTGACCTTTTGCGTTCGCGAGCGACACTTCTAAAAGCGAAAAAAGTAACAAGTATGATTATAAATAAACCAAATAACACTAACATTAACAATTGACGCTCTTGGTTTTTTTCGTCAATTTGAGCGGTGTAATCGGCTTCTCGTTCAAGAAACTCAAAATCTGCTCGGATAAGTGCTACGTCAGTAGACGTCTGGTTACTAATCATAGATTCCTTTAAGCTCTGCAGCTCCATCAGGTACTCTGAAGATTCTTTATACATTCCCAGCTCATAATGTACTTTGACCACAGACTCTAAAATGGGCAGCATTGGATATTCTAATTGAATACTGCGTGCTAATTCTAGCGATTTTAAAATTGGGCTTAAGGCCTTATCATAATTACCCTGGGTAGCATGCGCTTTTGCTTTTCCTTTTAATGCATAACAAACACCAATAGGCTCATCCGTTTCTTCAAACCGTTGGATTAATGAGTCGTATTCGTCTATAACCCCTTCTATCTTCCCTTGTGCCACTGTAATGTGGTTCTTATAAAGCCTTATCTCCAATAGTCGACCATTATCTTTTGATGATTTCGCAATGCTATCTGCTTTGTCCAAATATGTAAGCGCAACGTCGTAGTATTCCAAATTGTAATAACACAAGCCAGTTAAATAATCGACTACGGACTGTTCAGACGGATTTTTATGTGATTGGCTATATTTTTTAGCTTTTTTGAAATGACTAAGAGCATTATTCCAATTAGCCATGCTGTAATTCACTATACCGAGCCCTCTGTAAGCCTTTGATACGTTGATCGAATCATTGACGCTTTGAGCATATCTCATGGCAGTATAAAACTTAGAAGTTGCTTTAGCGAACTCTGCAACTTGCACGTAGCAACTCCCTAATAAATTGGCAGATCGTGTGATCCCCGATATGTAGTCCGCTCGCTCAGAAAGAAAATAAGCTTCTTTTAGGTAAACTAGTGCTGACTGAGTAGAGTCTTCGTGTTCTAAAAATGCATCACCTCTGCTAATTAGAAATTCTATTGAGTCAATTTTGGCTTTTTTAGAAGCTTGCTTTTTCAGAAAATTACCGTCGGCACGACAGAAGACTGCAATTAGAACCAATAGAAGCGAACCAATCGACCGTTTAACCATTTACAGCAAAGTAACAGATTTTGACGAACGAATGAAGAATAAAATTCTTATTAATTAGATTCTTCGCGAACTTCTTCTTTTCCGTCTGGGTGTTTTGCAAATCGTTTTATTTCACTTCCATGCACTGGGTCGTGCGACGACCAAGGCCATCCTCCAAAACCAGTTTTTTGATAGTCTAAGAATGCTTGCTGAACCTCTTCGCGAGTATTCATAACAAACGGCCCATGTTGAACTACTGGTTCATTTAAGGGCTTGCCTTGTAAAAGTAAAATTTGTCCGTCTGTTTCGCCATTAATTATATGTAAATCAACACGTTCATCGACGTCAGCAGCGTGGTAACTTGCCAAAGGTTGATCTTCAATCGTCAGTGATTTTCCTTCAAAAAAGTACAAGCTTCGATTTACTCCCTTTTCTGTTTTGGGAATTACAAACTCGGCTCCCGCTTCAAATTTAAACGCATAAATCGCCACATGATTCGAATCATCCGCTGCCCAAGAGTCAGGATTTGCCGACGGTGCTGATTTATCTCCAAACTTTCCAGCAAGAACCTCTATCTGGATCTTTTTGTTGTTTTTATCTTTTTGTTCGATGATTGGCATGTCCTCACTCCAATTCATCTTGAAATATGGATTTACCATTTTGCTTTTCTTTGGCAGGTTCAACCAAATTTGAAAAAGCTCCATTCTATTTCCTTTATCAGGATGTAATAGAGGAAACATTTCAGAATGTTGTAACCCCTTTCCAGCCGTCATCCATTGTACATCTCCATGACCGTATCGTGCAGCACCTCCCAACGAATCAGCGTGATCAACATAACCGTCTCGAACTACAGTAATAGTTTCAAATCCGCGATGTGGATGGCCAGGAAAACCAGGAACATTTTTTCCATGGTACATTCTCCATCCATCTTTAATAATAAAATCTTGTCCTAACTGCCTACCTTGAAGACTTGCATTAGGTCCTTGATTATCATTTCCTTCTGGATACAAATCTTCGTGATGCACACAGAATAAAAATGGGTCTTGCGTCTCCCACTGAAAACCTAAAGGTCTTATTTTCTTGATCGCCATAATCTCTTCCTTTTTATCTTCTTCTGATTTTACAACGTTTGAAGCAGAGCCAATCAACACGCCTGATGCAGCTAATCCTGTCTTCTTCAAAAAGTTTCTCCTACTCTTGTCCATAAATCAAATGTACTAATTTACATGTATATACATGTAATTAACACAAAAGAGGTTTTTCTGTTTTAGCGAAAAATTAATTGATTACAAATGACTCCTGCTGTAAATTCTTGTTTGAAATCTTCAGAATTAGAGTAGACTCGAACAGTACTTTTCTGAACATAATCTTTTGCGTCGCTAACATACATATTTCCATTTGATGGGTCAATATCAAAACCATACACGTTAGCATCTGGTAAATCTATGGTTTTGTATTGATACTCGAAATCGACAGGATCTATGTAGTGAATTCCTTTAAATGCACAGTAAATGTTTCCATTTCTTGGACTCTTTCGAAGCAAACTTGGCTTTACTCCTTCGTCAAATGTATGTTCCTTTAGTAAGGTCTTCTGTCCAACATGAATAACTTGAAATTTGGTACGATCTGAACTTCCTAACTTTCCTTCACACAAAACTCCAATGAGACTGTCACGTAACCAAATCAAACTGTTTGGATTATTTGGAATCATGATGCTATCCACAACAGTTTCTGACACTTCGCTTATTACATAAACATAGGGCTTCTCTCGGTTTGCAACATAAATTTGTTGACCAATTCGTGCCATTTGATCTGCCCATCCATCCAGCGAAATTCGGTTTGTTATAGCTCTCGAAGTTGTATTTATCACTGTAATTTCGTCGCCATATAAATCCGATACAAACGCCTTTTTACCATTACTTGAAAATTGGATAAAACGAGGCGAAACCAATCCATTTATTTGGTCTACTTTTTTGAGTGATATTGAGTCTATGATGACGATTTTTCCTGAATTATTTAAGACTAGCCAATACTGACCATTCAACGTATTAATTGATTGCAGTACATCGCCTAAAGGCTCATTGTTATTATTCTGATAAATCGATGTTTCGTAAACATTTTCCAAGACATTATAAAGACCTAAACTGGCATTACCACGTTGAAATCCACCTTCATTCGCAACCAAAACATCAGCGGCAGAAATATTTCCTGGATTTGGAGGTACAACACTATTGTCGTCACAGGATATGATTGCTAATGATATTAATAATGTTAATCCAAGACGCATATTTTTTGAGTATAAATTGAATTGTTTGATGTAAGTCGAACATAATAGATGCCAGGTTTCCAGTGGGTTGGTATGGTAAAATATGACTGATTTCCTGTCAATAACACCTGCCCCATTTCGTTAACAATTTCGTACGATTCACATGGAATAGTAAAAGGAATTCTCTGACCTATATTCACTGGATTGCGTAAAACAAAACGTTTATGTGCGTCTTTTTTGTCGGATAACGAAAATTGCAAAACACCAATTGCATCCAAATCAAAACCGCTAGATTCAAAGTTGGTTGGCCATGGATCATTGATTTTTTTACCATCACTATCGTATGTTGCGAAACTATCGTTTAGGCATCCTATAACATCGACTATACGAATGTGTGAAATTGACGTTATATCAATATTTTGAGAATCTTTAAGTTCGTCTAAATCGAAAGGTGTCCCGAAAGGTGCTTGGTGTTTTCCAGCTAAGTTATGATACCAGACACACTCCATATAACTAAGGTTTTCAATTTGTTTGGCAGTATCTGCAGCAGATTTCGATGGAAATCGTACAAAGTTTTTTCCATCACTACTTACCTCCACAAAAGCCAATTCAAGAAAGTACCCTCCTGCCCATTCAAATCCATTTTCAAAAACTACGAAATCGGGACCTTGGATGTTTTGAATAGTACGTTCGAAGAAGTAGGTTGCCTTACCTCCGTCTCCTAGACTAATCGTATAATTATCAGGCTTTCCCAGAGCATCGGAAGCAGAGCCAAGTGTTACTTCAACGGCTTTTACATCCCCAATTTTAGCAGAACCGCGTTCAACGATCACCGAATCTCCCCAGTAACTTAATGATCCGTTATCACGATGAATTGCATTACTCCCTGTTTCTCCTCCAGCTGGGTCATACTGGCAAAAAGAATAAAATGGTAGAATCACCAAACAAATACATTGGACTAATCTCATTTTTTAATAAACTGTTTCGAAACTATACCTTTATCGGTGTTTAAACGAATAAAATACACACCATTTGCCAAATTAGAAATATCAAACATTGATCTCGAGCCGTTGTACTCTTGATGCATATTTCCCTGAATATCAATAATTTGAACTTCCGAAACACGTGCATCTATGTCCAAATAAAGCTTGTCAGAAACAGGGTTCGGAAAGATTGAAAGATGAACTTCTACTTTTTTATCCTTAACAGATCCGAACATTGGAAGCATCTGATCCACACAAAAATAGGCTGGAGTGTTCAAACCATATTGACCGGTGTCACTACCTTCAATCCAAAAATCTAAGCGCACTATCGTTTGATTGAATAGGATATCATGTAGATCAAAAGTTGCCCAATCGTTTAGGATATAGTCTTTAGAATTATCATCAAATCTGTAATCAGCTAAATAGTGCTCTAAGGTATCAGACGTACTACCATCGTACGAAATAGCGCAAGCTTTCAATACGAGAAAATCCTTATCATCGCCAGAATCTCCACCGAATTTTTTCGCAAAATTATTTCCATCCTTCATAGTTTTATAACCATAGGTTGAGTTGCTTACTTTCATTCGATACTCTCTAACAATTAACGGGTTAAACGTGAATTCGTTCGAATACGGAAAGTATATGGACGCATCTGAATACCCAACTAGGTAGCCTTGTGAGCCACCAGCCCCACCACCAGTTATCGAACTATATTGATTGCTATAATTTCCGTTAATTGAATCTTTCATGGATGATATTGACCAACCCGACCAACTTTGCCATGTTGGATTATAATCATTTTTAAAAAATACTTGACCAAATCGAAAACCACCGTTGTAATTGGCACCATTTTCAAAACTATCGTTTGGAATATACTGATCAAACCAGTAATTCGAAATACCATAGCCTGACTGTTGAAGCTGTTCAGCATTAAAATTATCCAAACAGAAAAAGCCTGGTGTATTCATACCGTATTGGCCAGTATCGGAGCTTTCCAAGGTAAACCGAATTGAATCTACATCACCTAACACGGCTAAATCAAAGTACATCCAATCCGTTATTATGTAATCCTCTGTATTATCATTGAAACGAAAATCTGCTAAATAGAAGGAAGTAACATTTGAATCCTTACCAATATATCCAGTAGCAATAATTCGAAAAAAGTCTGGATCATTACCAGAAGTTCCTCCAAACTTTTTAGCAAAGCCATCTCCATTTTCCATGCTTCGAGCTGCATAGGTTCCATTTGTAACATAACATCCATCTATTACATCAGCTGTATCGAGAACAACAATCGCTTCTGTTCCAATGACCGCGTATTGTTTTGAATAATTCACCCCAGAACCAGTGATAGAACTATATTGATTTGTATAACCGGTGGTTGTTGTATCTGTCATACTCGAAACCGATACCCCACTCCATACGTTGTACGTTGTATCATAGATATTTCTGTAAAAAGCACGACCATTTAAAAAGCCTTCTGATTCGTCAGAACCATTCCAAAATGTATCTGCTTTTCCAAGGTTTACGGTCTCAAAGGTACTGGTCCAGCTAAGTTTATTTTGTCCGTATGACAAAGCAAATGCTAAAATAAATAATGTGATTAAGGTGAATTTTTTCATTTCTTTTTTTTGTGAATTTTATAGGATGCGTTGAAGTAATAATTTCTAGGTGCGTTAGGCATAAATGGTAAAACCGTGTAATACACGTTTGCAACATTCCTAACTCCTAGCGTGAGTATAAGCGACTTTATATCCCTCTTTATTGCAACATTATGCAGTAAGACAGAAGGTAAGAATAGAGTATTTTCGATATCAATAAACCTTTTTCCTAAATATGAGCTGTTGTACGAAAATGCCCATTGTTTTAATGAATATTGAAAACCCGTAGTATATTGGATTAGCGGCACCTGAGTTTGTTGATACTGGTTGTCGTTTTTTAGGTTTGTGGAGCGCACATATGCCCCATTGATGTAAAAAGTTAAATTCTTCAACGCAAGTTTATTGCTGACTTCTACTCCTCGATTCCATTGTGTAGAACCTACTATTTGCTGTGCTTCAAAAATCCCATCAGAGCCTGGTAGCCAACGTATTTGATCGTTGATGTAATTCGAATAAAGAATAATATCCGACTTAAAGCGCATTGTCTTGTAGTGGGCACCAATTTCCCAATTCGTACTTCTCTCTGATAAAAGTGAGGCATTTCCTCCCGGATTCCAATACAAACTATTAAAAGTTGGCATACGGTAATTTGTTGAAAAAGAGGATGTAATTGACCAATTCCGTTTAACATCATAAGTAGTGTTCATAGCAAAAAGCAATGGTTGGTCTTGCGAGTTAGAATATTGAACAAAGCGAACGCTACTGTTTAAGCGAAATCGTTTCATTTTAAATGATACATGAAGCGCCTCGGCTATTTCAACTCTGTTTTGATTATAAAAAGTGTCAGCATTTCCAGTAAAATTTCTTAATTCAGCATCAGCGCCAATTGTAAGTTTTTTGCTGTGATCATACACGTAATGTGCTAAAAAAGATGAATTTAGAAACGAGTAATCCGAGAATATTTTAGAGATTGAATCTCTATATTGGAGTGTTTCGTAAAAACTTCCAACGTTTAGCTTTAGACTGTTTTTTTTCTTTTGAAACGACCAATCACTTTGCACACGAATACTTTTATCGGCCTGATATTTTTTTGATTGCCCCTCAAGTATAGTAGCTGGAATCTGCCTATCACTCTGTTGCATCCATAGCCTAAGATTCCATGGATTAGATTTCGAAAACCGCTGTTGCCTCTCAAAGAGAATGCCTTGGTTTACTGAGGACGCATGTTCAAGGCGGTTGTTATTATTCTTGTTATAAGGGTAATCGTTTGTTGCAGTAGCATTGAATAAAGATAGCCCATAACTCGACTTTTTATGTGCAATGGCAATTTGTTCGGTTACTGACAAATTTCCGAAAGATCCATACTGAACATATGATTTGGAAAGAATAGTTGTATCAATACTACCATTTTTCAGATCAATACTTCCTGCAATATATCCTCCTCCACTATTCGTCGATTCATTAGCGTTAAACGCTATTTCATCAAAAGCCAGTGTTGGTACTATTGCCAAATCGACTGTTCCATTTAATGTGTTCTGAAGACTTAAACCATTCCACAAAATTGCGGTTTGTTCGGCTGTACCTCCTCTTATAGAAAGAGACGATAATGAATTTCCTGAACTTGGCTTTACATAAACCGAAGCATTTTCACGTAAAATAGTGGATAGCGATTCTGTTTGATATTTTTCAGTTTCGTTTAATGTAACTAAGTGCTTTTTTTGGCGCACATGAATAAATGCGCTATCTAAGAGCACAGAATCTACTTGTCCGAATGAAAATATAACGGACAACAGGGTAAACGTTCCTACTAAAACTAGACGTAAAATCAATCGATTCTATTTGACAAACCTGCTTTGTTTTTAACCCGAAAACATTGCACTTGCTAATCTTGGCAGGTCTTCTGACTTACTCTGAGAAACGTCTTCCCATTAACCAACGGCTAACAGTGACAAAAGAATGTTTCCCAACTTATTGAGTTTACAGCTGCGGGTACAGTAAAGGTTTTTCACCTTTTTCCCATTTTCATCGTCTTGATAGTAAATACAACACGAACCAAAATCTACTTCAAAGGTATTCGTTGGAAATTGATATCAACTCATTTTTTATTAACAAACTATTAATTTCAAATCTTGTACTTGAATATCAACACATAAAAGTTTGAATCAAATTTTTCGTTTCAAATATCTTTCTTATCATTGCGCCACTATTTTTAATGATTCTAAATAATGTTTCAAGAGACAATCAAAAGTACAACAAACGTCGATCACAAAAATGCAGAAAAGCACAGTTATGGACGAGAAATAATGGAGAAAACCCTTACACTTCGACAGTATACAGAACTAGTTGTAGCAAACTATATGTACATATCTAGTTGGGAGAAAGAATGGCAAGATAGCTTAGTCAATGTCGAAGCATTAAATCTGAACAAACGAGCAAAAATCAGTTTGTTGTTATTGGATTTAAAAGAATTAGGAATTGATCCAGCGACAATTTCTTGTGTCGCACTTGCACCTGCCTTAACCAAAGCTCAGTTTTATGGTAGGATGTATGTAATCGAAGGCTCTACCTTAGGCGGAGCCATGATATCAAAACAGCTTCAACTGAACCCAAACTTAACGGGATTAGGCTTTCATTTTTACAAAGGGTATGGACCATTGCTTATGCCAAATTGGAAAGAGTTTCTTGCGGAACTGAATACTCTTGAAACGAAGGAAGAACAGGACGAAGCTATTGCTTGGGCCAAGCAAGCCTTTAATGATATGGAAAACTGTTTTATTAACGCTAAAGCGATGTCGCTTCATTCTTAAATTTAGAATTCTATTTTTGTCGAAAAAAGAACATCATGGCGAATACATCAGATTTATCAAGAGGCTTGTTTATCAGACATCAAGGACAACTTTGTAGAGTAGTAGAATATCAACATACAATGCCTGGAAAAGGTGGAGCATTTTATCAAGTAAAAATGAAAAACGCTATAACAGGTAAATCTACAGAGAACAGGTTTCGATCTGGAGAATCGATTGATGTTGTTCGAATTGATGAAAAAGAAATGCAATACCTGTACAAAGAAGGAGACAACTTAGTGTTGATGGATACTGAGACTTTTGAACAAGTTCAGATTGCAGAAACAATGTTAGGTAGCGCCATGCAGTTTATCAAAGAAGAAATGATGATCACTGTTTACATGGACGAAGGAAACCCAGTCATGGCTGACGCTCCGAATCATGTAGTTTTAGAGATTACGTATAGCGAACCAGGAATTAAAGGAGACACAGCAAACAACCCGCTAAAACCAGCAACGTTGGAAACAGGAGCAATTGTTCAAGTGCCTTTATTCGTAGCACAAGGCGAGAAAATAAAGGTAGACACACGAACTGGCGAATATGTCGAAAGAGCTAAAGACTAATTAAAGGCTTCCAAGCAAATACAGAACAAGTATTATCAGGACTACAAGGACTAGAATTCCTGACAGCCAAGGTCCTATAATTCTCTCTAACAAAGCAATTATTAATAGAGCTAATACAACTATTAAAATTATATTTAGCAATCCACTATCCTTGCTCTTACTCTTAGCAACGGACTTTACTTTCTTGTGCCGTTTTACTGGATTAAGACCGTTTTGAAACGTCTTGATTGTCTTGTTATCAGAAACTAAAAGCTTTGCTACTTTCTTTTTTGACTTAAAACCTCGCTGAAAGATGTTTGCCTTCGAATCATTGACCGATTCACTAGTGTTCTGTTCCTCAACTTCTTTTGTATTATTCTCACAGGCAACCAATTCCACATTATCTTCGATCACATCAGCTTTTGTTTTCTCCACAAAATGTCCTGAATGCACCAGGCGTGTTTTTTCCGTTTTTTGTTTTTTGTTGAACTGAAAACCAGTCAATTGACTATAACGTCGTTGAGTGCAACTTGACAATAAACCTAAAAGTGCAACAAGAAATAAAATTTTGTTAGTTGTTTTCATATATCAAAAGTCTTCATGCAAATAAGCGGTTTTATTTTTTTATTTCAATCGATGTTTATAACAACTTCGTGCTTAATGATAAATTTGCGTAAAATTTGGCAAAGTGAACGTATACAACTCAGAACAAAACTTTTTGGGAATTGACGAAAATCTTTCGTCATACGATCAAAGCAAGGTTGTAATACAGCAGTTGCCTTACGAGCACACTTCATCGTACCAAGAGGGTTCCAAACATGGTCCCAAAGCTATCATTGAAGCCTCTCACTTCGTAGAGTTTTATGACGAAGAGTTGGATCAAGAAACGTTCAAACAGCTTGGTATTGCAACGCTTGAGCCAGTATCTTTTGGGAATGCCATTGATCAAGATGCAATTAAGCTGATTGAAGATGCTACGAACACACATATTGCAAACAACAAGTTTGTAGTATCTTTTGGCGCTGAACATACAGTGACGTTTGGAATCTTCAAGGCGTTTCACAATCTGGATCAGACTGTTTCAATAATACAAATTGATGCCCATTCAGATTTAAGAGAATCGTACAATAACAACAAATATTCTCACGCTAGTGTAATGGCTAGAATAAACGAATTAAACGTTAAAATAAGTCAGGTTGGAATACGAGCCCAATGTGTTGAAGAAGCCAATCTTATTAAATCAAGCTCAAATATTCAAACGTTTTACGCCCATCAACTGGATAACGTTTCTACTGTGGTTGAATCCATTTTAGCCCATACCACTGAAAATGTTTACATCACGATTGATGCAGATGGTTTGGATCCTAGCATTGTTCCAGGTGTTGGAACTCCAGAGCCTGGGGGATTAGACTACATGAAGACTTTAACTTTATTAAATGGAATTTGCAGTCGTAAAAATGTTGTCGGGTTCGACATCGTTGAATGCGCTCCTATTGATGGACAAATTCAGTCGCAATACGTCCTTGCAAAACTTGCTTACAAAGTGTTAGGCTATTGTACCCTTAATACCAATAATTTTAAATAACACACATTACATGACCGATACTAAAAGAGTCTATTTAGACAATGCAGCTACGTCACCACTAGATCCAGCTGTAATAACTGTAATGACAGAAACTATGGTTTCCACCTATGGAAATCCATCAGCGACACATAGCTTAGGAAGAAGAGCAAAAGCTGCATTAGAAACAAGTCGTAAAAAAATTGCGAACCTCATTAATGCAGAAGCCAGAGAAATCGTATTTACCTCCGGGGGTACTGAAGCAGACAACATGGCTATACGATGTGCAGTAAACGACCTTGGTGTAAAACACATTATTACTTCACCTATTGAACATAAAGCAGTTTTAGAAACCAGTTTAGAACTTGAAGTAAAAGGTTTGGTAGCCGTACATTTGGTAAATGTAGATAGTTTAGGTGCTATCGATATGAATCATTTAGAGGAACTTGCAGCATCCTACCCTAATGCATTGATTTCTTTAATGCATGCTAATAATGAAATTGGAACATTAATAGATTACAAAAACGTTTCGCGCATTGCTAAATTAAACAACTGCTTGTTTCACAGTGATAGTGTTCAAACAATGGGGCACTATGCAATTGACGTAAAGGACTTTGGCGCAGATTTTTTAACGTGTTCAGCGCACAAATTAAATGGTCCGAAAGGTGTTGGATTTTTATACGTAAACAAATCATTACACCTAAAACCAATGATTACTGGTGGTGGTCAAGAAAGTAACCATCGTGCTGGAACGGAGAATATTGTAGGGATAGTCGGCCTTGCTAAGGCAATTGAACTAGCATTCACAAATGTCGAGGAAGAGCAAAGACACATTTATGATATTAAGCGATATATGATGTTGCAACTTAATGAACACATTCCGAGCATTCGGTTTAATGGCGACACAAGTTTTGAAGGAGGATTGTATACTGTGTTAAGTTGTTCCCTCCCACCACAAAAAAATAACGCTTTGTTGCTTTTTCAATTAGACATTGAGGGTGTTTGTTGTTCAGGTGGGTCAGCGTGCAATTCTGGAGCTGCAACGGGTTCTCACGTGCTAAATGCTATTAAACACGATACAGATCGTCAGGCAGTTCGTTTTTCTTTCGGACGATTTACAACGAAAGATGACGTTGATTTTGCAGTTAAGGCATTATCAAAACTTTTAGTCACGGAAGCTGTTGAAGCATAGAACAAAAACACTTCATCATCAATGAAATTTACATACAAACTTCAAACAACGTACACATACGAAGAGTATTTTAATCTAACCACTTCATTGGCCGAAGCTGGCAAAACGACAGGAGACAATCAATCAGAAGCACTTGTTGAATTTACACAATTGAATCACAGAAGAATGAAACGATTGAATAAAACGGTTAAGCTTTCTGATTCCACTATTAAAGCATTATCAAGAGTTGCTGAAAAACAGCGGTGGATTGTTATTTCAGAAGCTTGGTGTGGAGACGCAGCACAAAACTTACCCGCAATAAACAAAATGACTGAAAGCTCGGAAAACATCTCGTTGGAAATCGTTTTGAGAGACGAGAACCTTGAATTAATGGATGCATTTCTGACAAATGGTGGAAGATCTATCCCAAAACTAATTGCTGTCAATCAAGACAACGAAGTACTTTTTACTTGGGGCCCGAGGCCTAAAACTGCACAGGAAATGCTATTGCATCATAAAGAAAATTCCGAAACTGAAAGTGCTGAAGAGTTTAAGCTTAAACTTCATACGTGGTATACGACTAACAAATCAGTTGAGTTACAGGAAGAAATTTCCGCACTATTGTAATTTTTGTTGGAGACCACAGGTACTGTGTATTTCTCATTCTAAAATATGTATTTTTGAGGGAGTTATTAATGCATAATTTTATACAGAAAGAATGAAAAAAATTTTACTTTTAGCATGTACCGTATTTCTCAGTGTGACGGGGTATTCACAGTACTACCAATTGGATTGGGACGTAAGCATGAATCCTGGTGGGATTAACGAAGACAATGAAAACCCTCCTGGTGGTGGTTTGCCAAGTGGATGGACTACAATTATCACTGGGCCATCTTCGGCTTGGTCTGGAGACATCACACTTCCTTTTACTTTCAACTTTAATGGAACCGATTACACCACATGTAAGGTTGCTCCTGGTTTCTTAACGTTTGGTTCTCCAACTACGTTTCCTGGAATAACTCCTTCTGCTCTTCCAAACGCAGGTATTCCGGACAACACTGTAGCAATTTGGGGTCTTGGTATTGGAAGTGGTGATTTTATCATCAGTAAAACCTTTGGATCTTCACCAAACAGACAGTTCTGGGTTCAAATGAACACTGCTACAAATACTAATATTCAAAATGGATGGGCGTACTGGAGTATTGTTTTAGAAGAAGGAACAAACAAAATTTATATTGTTGACCAACGTAACCAATGTGTTACATCAACAGGTCAGTCGTGCGATGGTAAAACAGAAGTAATGGCGGGAATTCAAATCGATGGTTCGACTGCAATTACCGTAAGTAATTCTACAATTGAAGGAAAAGCTGGTGCTAGTAATAGACCAATTGACAACTTATATTACACATTCTATCCTGGTAACCAACCTGATAACGATATCATGTTGATTAGCACTGATATGAAAAATGACTATGAATTGTCAGGTGGAGCAATTGCGGTTAAAGGTAGACTTAGAAATGGTGGAGCAACTGCTCTAACAAGCTATGACTTGAACTACTCAATTAACAACGGTGCAACAGTAACTCAAAATATAACGGGTGTAAATATTCCAAGTGGAGACTATGCAACCTTCGAACATTCAACACCATTTGTTCCAACTACTTCAGAGGCTTACTCAATTAAAGTTTGGACGTCTTTACCTAATCAAGGAACCGATGGGAATGAAGAGAATGATGCGTTGACCTTTGATTTCCGAGTTCATGATAAAGTTTATGTAAAAAAACCACTTTACGAAGTATTTACATCATCTACATGCGGACCATGTAATCCAGGGAACACTAATTTCCACAACATTATTGATCCTCAAGAGGATGAGTGTGTGTATATCAAATTTCAACAAAGCTGGCCAAGTACGGGTGACCCATATTGTACAGCTGAATCGAATGAAAGAAGAACGTATTACGCTGTAAACTCTATTCCAAACATGCAAATTGATGGTGGTTGGAACAGTAACGCCAATTCATTTACACAAGACTTACACGATCAAGCAACTGCAGAGCCAGCATTCATGGACATTAAAGCCACTTCAGTCATGTGGGGTAAACATGTTGAGGTATCTGTTGATATAGATCCTGCTTCTGACTTTACAGGAAATAATACTTTGCACGTTGCTATTTTGGAAAAAGTGACCTATGAAAACATCAAAACAAATGGTGAAGACGAATTCACTCATGTAATGAAAAAAATGATGACAGGTGGTGTTGGAGTTAACCTTGGTACCCTAACAAAAGATACTAAAGTAACAAAACAGTATACGTGGGACTTTAAAGGTGATTACACCTTACCACTAAACGGACAAAGTGCAAATTGGATCAATCACAATACAACCAACTCTGTTGAAGAGTTCGACGATTTAATTATTGCAGTTTGGGTACAAAACGCATCTACTAAAGTTGTTCACCAAGCAGCGTATGCTACTCAAGAAAACCTTAGCGTTCTTGATATGACTGCAGAAAGTAAGTTTACGCTGTATCCTAACCCTGCTACAAAAACAACGTCTTTGGATTTTGAATTAACTCAGAATTCGGATGTTAAAGTGTCTGTATTAAATATTTCTGGTCAAGAAGTAGCTACTACAAATGCAGGTAATTTATTCGCTGGAAAAAACACTGTAGATGTTGACGTTTCTGCCCTTTCAAAAGGAGTATACTACGTGCAATTAGTTACAGAGTTTGGAACATTCACAAAACCATTAACGGTTAACTAAACCGTTTATAATTGTTTAAAAAGAGGCTGTTTCATGAGGAAGCAGCCTCTTTTTTTATTCCTGATATTACTCTATTTAAAGAGTCGTTGGTATTTGTTCACCAGACACTCCCATACCAAACAATGCAAAATCATACTTTACAGGATCCTCAGGGTCAAACCGTGATAGTTGTTCAGTAAGTTCAATAGCCGCTAACCAATCTGGTTGTTTTCGGTTCATTATTCCTAAACCTAACGCCACTCGGTGCACATGCACATCAAGCGGACAAATTAGTTGGCTAGTTTTGATATTCTTCCAAATGCCAAAATCAACATTTCGGTTATCAGAACGCACCATCCATCGCAAATACATATTAAGCCTTTTACACGCAGATTTCTTCGCTGGCGTAGCAATATGCTTTTGTGTTCTCTTTGGCGCATAAGAAGCGCTAAAAACGTGGTTGTAGAAACCAACCAACCCATTTTCCACAGTGGCGTCTTGAGCGTTTAAGTTGGAAGTAAACGCATTTTCAAGACTATTGTGTTCGTCGTACCACCGTGATAAAAAATCAATTAAGTATAATAGGTCTGTATCGTTAAGGGTTCGGTGTACAAATCCTTCTAACTTTTTTAGTTCTTGATTTGAGTGATTTTTAAGAAAATCATACGGTTCATTATCCATCCGTTCTAAAAGGTTCGAGCATTTGTTTATGATGGTAGTGCGACTCCCCCAAGCCATAATCGCGGCAAAAAAACCAGCAATTTCAATATCTTGTTTAACCGAAAAGCGATGTGGTATTGTAATTGGGTCATTGGCTATAAATCCTTGGGAATTGACACGATCAACCCAAGAATCCAACAATTGCTTAAAAGAATTACTATTCAATTATACACCTAAATTTTGAGGCCTTTATCGTTCTTGAAAGGAGAGTTATATTGATGTATTTTAATTGCTCTGAAAGACAAAAAGACAGAAATCGCTAGTGCCACCAATGCTCCTAACAGCTTATACCCGTTTGACCATCCTTCAGCTAATTGTTCGTTAAGTAATAATGGGAAATCATATGCAGCATGTAAAACTGCTGGAACGAACAATGCTAATGCTAAATTCGTATTGGATCGGGCTGAATCAAACTTAGCCAGACCCATAAAGTACCCCATAATGACCCCAAAAGATGCGTGTGCTGGCACTGCAGTGAACATTCGCATAATACCTGTTGGAATACCATTGTCTACAACATATGCCACATTCTCTAACGTGGCAAAACCCATCGACGCCATTACAGCATACGTAATTCCATCAAATGGTTCATCAAAGTCCTTTTTGGGATATAGAAACCTAAAAACAACAAAGAATTTGACACCTTCTTCAATTATCGCTACACCGCCAAAAGAGTATATCGCTGTTTTTATGATACTGTCGGAAAAAATCATTCCGCTTCGCACGACCATATTTTCAAGAATAACGGCAGGAATAATGCTCAGAATACCAAGTATGAATGCCCAAATCAGCATTTTCTTAGGTTCTGGATCGTATTTATCCTTCCAAAATATATAAATACAAATTGCGAGTCCTGGAGCAATTGCTAAAGCGAGTAATCCCATTATCCTATGGCTTGTTTTAAATCGTCAATTAAATCGTCTACATCCTCAACACCAACACTTAAACGTATTAACGAATCTTTAAGGCCAGCTTTTTCTCTTTCTTCTTTTGGAATAGCGGCGTGTGTCATAGATGCAGGATGTCCACAAAGTGATTCCACACCACCCAACGATTCAGCGAGTGTGAAAAGTTTTGTTTTACTAATAAATGCCTGCGCATCTTCTAGTTTGTCGCCTTTTATTGAAAACGACAACATACCTCCAAAATCATCCATCTGTTTCGAAGCTATATCATGGCCAGGGTGTGAATCAAATCCTGGCCAATAAACATTGCTCACTTTGGGATGGGTTTTTAAATAGTGCGCGATCTTTTTTCCGTTCTCACAATGCCTCTGCATTCGAAGGTGAAGTGTTTTAATTCCACGCAAAACCAAAAAACAATCCTGAGGTCCTGGTACTGCACCGCAACTGTTTTGAATAAATGAAAGGCGTTTTAACAAATCTTTGGAGTTAAAAACTAATGCTCCCATTACCACATCAGAATGTCCATTAATATATTTTGTTACCGAATGCATCACGATGTCCGCGCCCAAATCTATTGGCCTTTGAAGGTACGGTGATGCAAAGGTATTGTCTACACATAATAGCGCATTGCTCGCCTTTGCAATAGTTGCAACAGCCTCGATATCAATTATTTTTAACAATGGATTTGTCGGTGTTTCTACCCAAAGTAGCTTTGTTTTATCGTTTATATGCGCCTTAATGTTGGCATGATTGGACATGTCAACGAAGTGAAATTTGATACCACAGGAAGCAAATATTTTTGTAAAAATTCGATACGATCCTCCATACAAATCATTGGTAGCAATCACTTCGTCGCCAGGTGATAACAATCTAATAACAGCATCAATGGCAGCCATTCCGCTTGCAAAACATAAACCATGAGAAGCATTTTCTAGAGCAGCCAAGTTGTTCTGCAGTTGTGTTCGTGTTGGATTATGTGTTCTACTATACTCATATCCTTTATGCTCTCCTAGCCCTGGTTGCGCATAGGTGGATGTCTGATATATTGGCGTCATGATTGCGCCTGTAGCAGGATCGGGATGAACTCCAGCGTGTATGGTCTTTGTGTTGAATTTCATTCTACAGCAAATATAAATGTATCAAGTAGAGAGCAGTCTTTTTTACCAATAAGATTTCAAGCCGATTAAACTATAAACTGATGGTTGTCATATCCAAAAAGTTTCAATGTGATGCATATCATCATATAGTCATTACCTATTTCACTTACCTTTGTTATCAAATTAACACATAACACATTTAATATTTTAACTTATGAAAATCGAACAGATATACACGAATTGTTTAGCTCATGGAGCTTACTACATTGAATCGAATGGAGAAGCAGCAATCATAGACCCATTAAGAGAAGTTCAGCAGTACATTGATATGGCAGAGCAACGAAATGCCAAAATTAAGTATGTATTTGAAACGCATTTTCATGCTGATTTTGTAAGTGGTCACATCGATTTGTCTGCTAAAACAGGTGCTCCTATTATTTATGGTCCAACTACAATGGAAACTGGATTTGACATCACCGTTGGTCAAGATAATCAGAGCTTTCCCCTTGGAGACGCAACAATAAAACTGCTACATACTCCCGGGCATACGACTGAGAGTAGCTGCTTTTTATTACTTGATAAAGATGGAAAACAGCAGGCTTTATTCAGCGGGGACACATTATTTATTGGAGACGTTGGACGACCAGATTTAGCTCAAAAAGTGATTGCTGAACTCACTCAAACTAAGTTGGCAAAAATGTTATACAAATCTCTACGGGAGAAAATAATGCCGCTTGATGACGACGTTATTGTATATCCTGGTCATGGAGCAGGATCAGCTTGTGGTAAGAATATGAGTTCAGAAACTACAGATACACTAGGCAACCAAAAAGCAACTAACTATGCGTTGCGACCAGACATGACTGAAGAAGAATTTCTTCAAGAGGTACTCACTGGATTAACGCCTCCCCCTGCCTATTTCCCTCAAAACGTTTTACTAAATATTCAAGGTTACGATAGCATTGACTCAGTAGTTACACGCGGATTAAAAGCGCTGAGTATCGCAGAATTTGAAACAATTACCAACGAAACAAATGCTATCATAATTGATACGCGAAACGAGCAAGAATTTGTTAAAGGATTTATTCCAAATTCAATCTTTATAGGTATAAGCGGTAGTTTTGCCACATGGGTCGGCACTGTTCTTAAAGACGTGAAACAACCTATAGTCATAATAGCTGATGAAGGCCGTGAGGAAGAAGTCGCCGTTCGTCTTGCGCGCATTGGTTTCGACAATCACCTCGGATATCTAAAAGGAGGATTTGACGCATGGAAAAATGCTGGTAAGGCAATTGACACAATACCTTCTGTTTCCGTAGAAGAGTTTGCTGACATATATTCTTCTAATGAGGTTAATATTTTAGATGTTCGACGTGAAAGCGAGTATAATAGCACCCATCTAATAGAAGCAGTAAACACTCCATTGGATTATTTCGAAGATCAGTTGCCTAAAATACCAACAAATACAGAGTCTTACATTCATTGCGCTGGTGGTTATCGATCTGTGATATTTGCTTCTTTGCTCAAGAAAAAAGGATATAAAAACATCATTAACATAGAAAAAGGCTATAACGCTATCAACAAAAAGTCGGACACTTTCCGAATGACGGAGTACGTTTGTCCAACAACAATGCTGTAAGTTTGAACTTTATTTTGACACTATGAAAATAGAACAAATTTACACAGGGTGTTTAGCTCAGGGCGCTTATTACATTGTCTCAAACGGAGAAGCAGCCATCATTGACCCGCTGCGGGAAGTAGATGATTACATCAAACAAGCAGAAAAAGATGGAGCAACCATTAAATACATTTTTGAAACACATTTCCACGCTGATTTCGTCAGTGGTCATGTCACGTTAGCAGAAAAAACTGGTGCCAACATAGTATATGGTCCAAATGCTAACCCAGCTTTCGACTGTATCGTTGCAGATGATAATCAGGTTTTTACGATTGGAAATGTTACGGTCACAGCACTGCATACACCCGGTCATACAATGGAAAGTACTACGTATTTGTTGAAAGATGAGAATGGAAAAGACCATTGCATTTTTTCTGGAGATACTCTTTTCTTAGGTGATGTAGGACGTCCGGATTTAGCGCAAAAAGCTGCTGATATGACGCAGGAACAACTCGCAGGAACATTGTTCGACAGCCTTCGAAATAAAATAATGCCACTTTCAGATGATGTGATTGTATACCCAGGTCATGGCGCAGGTTCGGCTTGCGGAAAAAACATGATGAAAGAAACCGTAGACACGCTGGGAAACCAAAAGTCTATGAATTATGCTCTTCGAGCTGATATGACAAAGGAAGAGTTTATTAAAGAAGTTACTGATGGCTTAGCTCCTCCCCCTGCATACTTCCCTCTAAACGTTGCCTTAAACAAACAAGGTTACGAGTCTATTGATACAGTGATTTCGAAAGGTTCTGCTGCACTGACTCCAGAAGAGTTTGAAGCAGCAGCCAATGAAACTGATGCTATAATATTAGATGTTCGCACACAAGCAGAGTTTGTGAAAGGTTTTGTACCACAAAGCATTTTTATTGGTCTAAATGGAGGTTTTGCACCTTGGGTTGGTGCATTGATAAAAGACATCAAGCAACCGATTCTTTTGGTTGCCGACGAAACTAAAGTTAAAGAGGCAATCATTCGATTAAGTCGGGTAGGTTTTGATAATACGATTGGGTATTTGAAAGGTGGATTTGAAGCATGGAAGGCAGAAGGACGAGAAATCGATGTAATACGATCCATTTCTGCAGATGATTTTGCCAATGAAGTAACCGAGAATAAACAAACTATTGTTGACGTTCGTAAGGACGGTGAATACCTTTCAGAGCACGTCGAAGGTGCTTATCATGCATCATTAGAATTTCTTAACGACCATTTAGCATCACTTCCAAAAGAAGAAAACTTTTACGTTCATTGCGCTGGTGGATACCGTTCAGTAATTGCTTCGTCTATATTAAAAGCACGTGGTTTTCATAACCTTACAGACGTTGCTGGCGGATTTGATGCTATTAAAAAGACGGAGTTAAAAAAGACCGACTATGTTTGTCCTACAACCTTGTAATTGAAAATCACTTTTTAGAAAGTGTAAAGCATCTACGAGAAATTGAGGTATTAAACACCTTATGAAAAGGAGTTGATTTCATTTGAAATTAACTCCTTTTTGTTTTTTCAAACCGTCTATAATTTCTTAACTTTCGATGCTTCATGAAACTATTCACTTCTCAACAAATTCGCGAGATTGACGCATTCACGATTCGTGAAGAGCCAATTTCTTCCATTAATTTAATGGAACGTGCCGCTCAAAAATGTACGAATTGGCTTCTAAAAAAATATCCAAACAATACGCGCATGTTGGTAGTGTGTGGACAGGGAAACAATGGTGGCGACGGTTTGGCAATTACACGGCTGCTTAGAGATAATGGATATGCCGTAACTTGTCTGGTAGCCAACCTTAAACCACAGGGTTCTCCAGAATTTGAGATAAATCACCAAAAGCTTTTTGATGTTAAACTTGTAACCGAACAACGTAAAATATTTGACTTTGTGCAATATGACGTCATTATAGATGCACTTTTTGGATCAGGATTAACAAGAAGTATTGAGCCACCAATCGACTCAATTGTAGAGTCTATTAATAACTCTCCAGCACAAGTTGTCTCTATTGATACTCCATCAGGTTTGTTTTGTGACTCAGCGAATCAACCAGACGATCACGTTGTTGAAGCGGATTATACATTATCACTCGAAACGATAAAACGAGCGCACCTGATGCCGATGAATCATCGATTTGTTGGAGACTTAGTGGTTTTACCGATAGGTTTACATCCGAAAATCAAAAATACTCTTCAGACTGATTTTCATTTTATCGAAAAATCAGAGGTTAAGAAGCTTATAAAACCTAGAAATGTATTTGCCCATAAAGGAAACTTCGGTCATAGTCTGCTAGTCGCAGGGTCTTCAGGAAAAATGGGCGCTGCTGTATTAGCAGCTAAGGCTTGTCTGAGATCTGGTACTGGGCTATTATCTATGCATGCTCCTCAATGTGGGATTGATATAATACAACAAAGTATACCTGAAGCGATGGTTGAAGGCAACACCGGTGAACATTATTTAATGAAACCAGTTAAATTTTCCCCCGATAAATACACCATTGGTATTGGACCTGGAATTGGTCAAAATTCAGAAACACATCAGCTTTTCAAAGACTTATTGATGTATAATCAACCATTAATCATTGACGCTGATGCCATTAACATTCTGTCTCATCATCCTAGTTGGTTCAATGACTTACCAGAAAACTGCATCCTTACTCCACATCCAAAAGAATTGGAGAGATTGGTTGGTAAATGGAAAAATGATTTTGATAAAATTGAAATCGTCAGACAATTTTGTGCATTGTATCGGTGTACAATCATTATTAAAGGTGCGTACTCGTGTATTGTTGAGCCCAACGGAACGGTCACTTTCAATTCAACAGGTAACCCAGGAATGGCAACGGCAGGTAGCGGCGACGTGCTAACAGGTATCATTACTGGTTTAGTTGCACAAGGGTATACAACCTCTGAAGCTTGCAAAGTCGGTGTCTTTATTCATGGCTTAGCTGGTGATTTAGCCGCTAAACAAGTTGGTGAAATATCGTTACTTGCCACAGATATCATCAATAATTTAGGTAACGCATACAATGAAACAATCTATGGATAATAATAGCATTATAAATCAATATTTGACCAGTGTCAAAAAGCAGTTTGAATATTACAAATCGCTTGGAGATAAAACGATGAATCAAGTGTCAGATGAGCAACTTTTTGAAGAGTTAGAACCAGAAACAAATTCAATTGCAATAATTGCTAAGCACATAGCTGGTAATCAATTATCTCGATGGACAGATTTCTGGACCACGGATGGTGAAAAAGAGTGGCGAAATCGCGAAGCAGAATTTGAACTAGAAGACTTGAATAGTCGATCAGAGGTACTTAAACGCTGGAACCAAGGATGGCAATGTTTATTTAATGCTATTGACTCAATCAACGAAAATAACTTTAGTGAATTAGTGTATATACGGAACATGGGTCATACAATTCCTGAGGCCGTTAATAGGCAATTGAGCCATTACAGTTATCATGTTGGTCAAATGGTCTTTTTAGGTAAAGTTCTAAGCGGTGAACACTGGGAATCATTGTCGATTCCAAGGGGAAAATCGTCCATTTATAATGCAGAGAAATTTTCAAAACCAAAATCACAAAAGCATTTTACTGAAGATCTTTAATGTCAATAGATTACAACGATTATTCGTGAATTATGAAAGAAGAAAAATATTATCATACAAAGGAGTCGGTAGACGAATATATTAAGCTTGCAGAAGGCTTTAGTGGCAACGAACTCATTACTTCCTTGAAAACATTCTTGCCAAAAAAATCCACACTTTTAGAGATTGGGTCTGGGCCTGGTACTGATTGGAACATCCTAAATAAAACATACTCAGTAACTGGCTCTGATAATTCTAACGCATTTATAAATCATTTAAAATCTTCAAATCCCAACGGTGAATTTATAATGTTAGATGCTGCTACACTAAAAGTTGACAACAAATTCGATGGAATCTATTCAAACAAAGTACTCCATCATTTGACTGATAACGAGCTTAAGACTTCCATACTTCGACAAAAGGAATTGTTAAACCCTAATGGCATAATCTGTCATTCGTTTTGGAAAGGCGAAGGCGATGAGACATTTAAAGGAATGTATGTTAAGTATCATACTCAAAAGGCTTTATTAGGATTTTTTGAAGAACATTTTGATTTATTAGTGCTGGAAAACTACCAGGAGTTTGACGCTGATGATTCGATTTTGTTAATTGGGAGGAAGAAGTAATAAACTAGCATCTAATTCAATTCATTAGAATGAAATTGTTTTCTCTCACACTCTTTTTTATGATTGTTAACTCAATTACACTAGCACAAGACTTTGATTATGAGATTGATGATAGCATAAGTTTTTTAGTTGGCGAGAATGATATTGCAATTCAACAACTAGATACTGTTTATACTAATGAAGATTCTACCTATCAAATTGGACATTTTCTTGTCAATGCTGACTCAACGATTTCTGCTTTAAAAATAGGTTTGTGGAAGGAATATTACGAAAATGGACAACTAAAATCAGAAGGTAAATTCCAAGTCGATTGGTACTGGTTCTGTAGCACTAAAGCGATTCAAAAGTACTATTTGATAAAACATGGTACTTGGTACTATTATCACAAAAATGGTACGATTAAAGCCTTTGGCGATTATAACGTTAAAAGTGTACATACGAGGCTCGGCTCTGGTGGTTGTAAGAGTTCAAAATATATCTTTTACCCAGATCGATCTTGGAGGTTTTATAAAGAAAATGGTCAAAAACTAAAATTTAATCAAAAGCTAAAAAAAGAGTTTCAATTTTTAGATTGGTGATTTCTTTGAGAGATGTCATTCAATCAATCATCAAGCCTGATCAACGTTTAGAAGTTAATTGATATAATTTTGAACAAGTCTCTCGTTCAACGTATTATGAAACCTAGATTAATTCTCTTTCTGCTAGTGTTCCCATCCGTATGGTGCAATTCATATGGTCAAGAAACCAACTATGACTATTATGACATTGCGAAGGATAGTATTCAGGAAATAAAAGAATATACAATACGCTATGATTCATCGGGGCAACCAGTGGATACCGTTTTAAATTATCAACTGCTTTATAGCAAAGAGGGTGACTTAATTGAAAAACGATTTAGCTTCACAAATAACTATTCTGAATACGCATCGTACGTGTTTCAATACGACAAATTCCATAATCTGAAAAGCTCTAAATATAACTATCCGTTTTGGACAAAAGCGCAAGTCTATTGGGCTCCGCCGATCTCCGTATGTAAAACATTAAGACCTGATGGAGAACCTATTAGCTGTCACTACACGTATAAAAATGGCAACATGAAAGTAGAGAACTTTTCGTACAATGTAGCGGACAAGTTAACGAAAAAGACGATTTACTTTAATGGTAAACTATCGTCAGTGATAAAACTAGACTATGTTAAATTTGAATAAGTAATTCCAAAAATGCCTAATTCCTTTATCGCAACCGTTCGTGAAATTGAAAGTCAAGACATTCAGTTAATAGCCGACTATTGGCTAAACTGTGATCCAGAGTTTTTAATGAGCATGGGTGTAGATTTAGAAAAAGTGCCAAGTCGAAATGAGTTAACGCAAATGTTGACTTATCAGCTAAACTGCAACTACCATGAGAAAACGTCTTACGCGATGATCTGGGAGTTAAATGGGAAAGCTGTCGGACATTGCAATGTCAATAATATTCGCTTCGGTGAAGAGGCTAAAATACATCTTCATATCTGGCATCAAGAAAATCGACAAAAAGGAATTGGTTCAGAATTATTTTGTATGTCTCTCCCCTACTTTTTTAATCATCTTAAATTACAAAAACTTGTTTGTGAACCATTCGCTCACAATAATGCTCCCAACAAAACTTTAAAGAAATTAGGCTTTACACTGTCTAAAACATACACCACTATCCCAGGATCAATCAACTTTGAACAAAAGGTTAACAGATGGGAATTGCACCAAGAATCGTTCATTTCGTAGATTTTTAACCAACGATTCATCAAAAAATTACAGCTGATGGTCTATGCGTAACCAAAACATGTATTTTCGATGCGATTATTGTTCTGAATAAAATAAAAGATATGGGATTTTTTTCAAATTTGTTTGGTAAGAATAATGAGCCTAAAGACGACCACAAAGAGCGTAAAAATGTGGTGGACTCGAAAAAGCTTGCTGCCGAAGCTCAGGATTTCTTGACTAAAATTGAAAAACACAAACGGGTTGCTTACATCCCTAACACTGAGGTTGTTGACCGTTCATTTTCTACAACTAGCAAGTTTGGTGGATATCCCTATTTGCGTGATGAAACTGATTGGCCTGTTTGTCCGAATTGTAAAAAGAATATGCAGCTGTTTTTGCAACTTAATCTCGATGAACTTCCTCACAAAAAGGAAAATGGTCTTGTTCAAGTGTTTTATTGTACAAGCTACGAGCCTGAGCATTGTGAAATAGATTTAGAAGCATACCTCCCATTTTCAAAATCAGTATGTTGTAGAAAAATTGAAATTGGAAAACCTAGTTCATTGATTAAGCCAACCATTGATGAAGTGTATGAAGAAAAAGAGATTACAGGATGGACAGCAAAAGATGATTACCCAATTAATGAAGAGTGGGATTCGTTAGGTTTTGACTATGAAATTTCAGAAGAATTGTTCGATTATTTGGATGAACATGAGATTGGTCAGACTATTCAGGGTGACAAACTCTTTGGATGGCCATTTTGGGTTCAAGGTGAAGAGTATCCTAATGATAGACGAACCAACGCTCAAATGGAATTATTTTTTCAAATAGACAGTGAAGTCAATATTCCATATATGTTTGGAGATTCTGGCATTGCTCATTTGACCCAAAGTCCAGATAATCCATCAGAATTAGCCTTTGCATGGGCGTGTTATTAAAATCACCGCAATACATCATTTGTAACCAATAATATGAAAGCATTTACCAAATATTCCTACGGAGGTCCCGAAGTTTTATCCATGGAAGAGGTTGAGAAACCAACAGTTAAAGATGGGCATCTACTGATTCGCGTTAAAGCCAATTCCGCAAATCCAGCTGATTGGCACATTCTGCGCGGTAAGCCCTTTTTTGCACGGTTTTCATTTGGTTTGTTTAAACCCAAGTACAACATTTTAGGGGCGGATTTTTCAGGTATTGTGAAAGAAGTTGGAAACAATGTAGAACCATTTGTGATTGGCGATCGAGTGTTTGGAGAATCGCTGCAAGCAGGGGCATTTGCCGAGTATGTTTGTGTTCCCTCTACGGTGTGTGCGCTGATTCCTGATGCATTAAATTACAAAGATTTAGCATGTACCCCAATCGCAGGCGTCACTGCATTTCAAGCTATTGTTCAACATGGGAACATTCAAAAAGGTCAATCGGTTTTTATAAATGGGTCTTCGGGTGGTGTAGGTCACTTTGCGGTTCAAATTGCGAAGATTTACGGTGCCACGGTAACAGCTGTGTGCTCAAGTAAAAACGTTGAGTTTGTTAAAAGTCTTGGAGCTGATAAGGTTATTGCGTACGATAAAGAAAACATCAACGACCATAATGAAACCTATGACTTGGTTTTAGATACTCATGGAAATCTACGATTTAAGGACTTTAAACGTTTAGGTAAACGTGGTGTGTTAATTGGTTTTACCACTATGCTGCATATGATGAAAGTTTTGTTATCGTCGGTTGTTAGCAAATATGAATTAATACAGTTTACAGCTAAGCCTAATAGCAAAGATTTAAAAAAGTTAGCTTCGTTCATGGACACAGGTAAGCTTAAAGTTCATATTGAAAAAACGTTTCCATACAAGCAGATTCCGGAGGCAGTCGGCTACATTGAAGACATGCGAACTCGTGGCAAAGTAGCAATGGTTTGGGAGGAAGAATAACTTTATGAAGTCTCAGAACGAATATTTCCAATCACTTCAAAAACTAGAAGATTATATTGCTAAACAAGTTAGCGGAAGTATTCTACTTGGTTACGAAAATCTCAGTAATTATTCAGGAATGGTTTTAGGAAAAAGCATCATCTTTGATACACGAAATAACAAGTACGAGTTAGATTTGGAGTGGATTTCATTCGGCTTAGATTTGTATGGCGAAAATCTTTTGGAGAATTATTTATACTCATTCGCTACTTTAGACACCTTATTGCAATACCTTAAAAATCAATACAATATAACACCATCCGATATGCCAATGAAATATAAAACTGATCTAACCAAGTTCCCTAATCCAATTAAAGACTCAGAGAATAAGCATGTCTTTATAAAATCATGGGAGCAATTTCAAAACGATTTCAGAACTGGTATTTTTTTAGACAACACCTTGGAATTGATATTTTCTTCAACGTCGCAAGATATTTAATTTGTACAAGTGAACAAACCATCTAAACTCATTTCACCCGTAGGTCCATTAATTAAGATACTCATCACGTGTATTTTTTGCGGAGGATTTATCGGTGCCTCCACCAACGCAATAAACGGGTACGTTAGTCCACAATACTACCAAAATATTCTGGGATGGGAATTTACCAGTATTTGGTCCGCATCTATTGCTCAAGGTATTTTTGAAGGCTTGATTTATGGGATACTATTTTCACTTATTTTCACAATCAGTCTTTTGGTAATATGGAAAGGACAGGCGCCGTATTCGTTGGCGTTAACACACATACTTAAAACTGTTTTGGTCGTATACATATGCTGGACATTAGGTGGCCTCATTGCTATGGGACTGGCAGCATTAAGCCCAGAATTTTACCGAGCAGCGTTTTATAAAGTGCCAACTGAAACCAAACAGATGCTTCGGTATGCTTGGGTCGGTGGTTCAATTTGGGGTGCTTTATTAGGAGGATTTATTGGTGTGATAGTAGCGATTGTTTGGGTCAACACGGGCTACAAGTCACTATGAGTCGGTAATTCAATCAATTGATTAAATAGAAAATGTAGTTTATTAAACGAACTCCGAGAGACGGTTATTAGAAACACAAACTGAAAAATATTCTTACTTTTACAAGAAATGTGTTTGTAACTAACAATGGCTAACAAGAACAAAGACACCTTATCTAATCTAATGACTCCTGAGTCACTATCACTATTTTTTGCAAGACTCGAAGGACTCGACAATGCTGAAATTCAAAAGGCAAAAGAGCTCTATCTACGAAATGCCATTACGGAACTTGCTTCTGAACAAAAACAGTACAAAATCTCTTGGTTGGTTATGGGTTTACATTTATTGATTCCGATCTTTTGGCCAATGTTACTTGGGTCACAAAAACAAGCGAAAATTGAATTGTATGAGGCGAAGGAACGCATTGAAAACGCATTAAAAGTTTGGAGACATGATATTGGAAGATCGTACTTAGAACTTAAAACAAAACTAGACGCGATAGAACTGAAATAATTCATGAAAAATGCATTTTTCTTTTTTGTGTTTGTAATAACTGGTGCCTTTTCAATGGCTTATGGACAACAATCGCAAGACTCTTTATTTCGGATTTGTACTGAGGAAATTTGCGAATTAGGTTCACCATCTGGTTATATAAACCAACATGGCGACACAATTATCTCGATTGGTAGATATTTCTATTGCTATACGGATACCGCTGATAAAATGGCAATAGTCCAAGACACAAATGGACAATGTTTAGCACTCGACAATTTAGGAAAATTATTGTTTTATGTTTATTGGTCAGACATGGGTCCAGATAGACTTTCTGATGGTCTTTTTAGAATTATTGTAAACAACAAAATTGGTTTTGCAAATGCCGAAGGTAAGGTCATTATTAAACCTCAATTTGCATGTGCAAATCAGTTTAACGATGGCAAAGCTCAGGTTACTTATGATTGTGAGTTAATGTCTTCTGGAGAACATACGAGTATGAAAAGTAGTACCTGGTTTACGATCAATACCTATGGTGAGAGAATTTCGTCGAAATGATGATTGAAGCCTTAAAAACATGATAAACTATGTAATAAAGCATGATGGATATCATTTCTGGTTTCACTTTGCCGACTTGAACTATTTGTAACTTCGACATCTAAAACTATCAAAATTGCATAACATATTGACTGAGTCATAATTCCTTAAGTCATTGTAGTTGTGTTTTATTTGACGTTTCACTTTTTACAAAATAGAATTAAACAAATAAGTACACTGAATGAGTTTTACCGCAGAGCAGTTGATAAATGCAAAAACGAGGAAAGACCTCATTGAAATTGGAGAGAAAATTGGTCTTCCAGTCAAAAAAACCTTAAACAAACTTAAATACGAAGCTGAGCTATCTATGCTACAAGCTGAATTCGTGAATCTGCAACAATGGATTGCCAATAAAGGCAAACGAGTAGCAATCATATTCGAAGGACGAGATGCAGCGGGAAAAGGCGGCTCCATAAAACGATTCAAAGAACACTTAAATCCAAGAACTTCGCGTGTTGTAGCACTATCCAGACCTACGGAAGTAGAACGTGGACAGTGGTACTTTAGACGATACATAAAGGTTTTGCCAAATCCTGGAGAAATTGTCTTTTTTGACAGAAGCTGGTACAACCGCGCTGTTGTAGAACCGGTTATGGGTTTTTGTAGTGATGAACAGTATGATAAGTTTATGGTTCAAGTACCTGAATTTGAGCACTTACTGTATGAAGACAATTTGATAATTATCAAGTTTTGGTTTTCAATTTCAAAAGAAGAGCAAAAAAAACGTTTTGATGCTCGATTAAGCAACCCACTAAAACGCTGGAAGTTCAGTCCAGTAGACATGGAAGGTCAGAAACTTTGGGATAAGTACACGCATTTTAAAGAACAAATGTTCAGCAAAACCCATACGAATTTCAGTCCATGGGTAATCGTCAAAACCAACAACAAAAAGGAAGCTCGTTTAGAAAGCATGCGATATGTTCTATCCTTATTTGATTACGATAAAAAAGGGGAATCGGATATTTCTTTACTCCCAGATCCAAACGTGATTATGAGATACCATCGAAGTGCTATTCAAATTGACATTTAATTGAACATGATGACAAAACAAACATTAACAGAAGAGGAAGTTGCAATGCTTAATTCTAAACAAGGATTGTACGCTTTGCTGCGAAATAAAAATACCGACATTTCCAAAGCATTGGAAGAAACTAAATACGCTTTCAACTTGAGAAATCAGCAAGAAGAGTTAATCAAACTTCAGCATTGGGTAATTAAAGAAAACAAAAAAGTGGTGGTTCTTTTCGAAGGAAGAGATGCTGCGGGAAAAGGCGGAGCCATTCGAAGAATTACACAACATATTAACCCACGACACTTCAAAATTGTAGCGTTAAATATACCTACATCCGACGAGCGACATCAATGGTTTTTTCAACGTTATATCAACGAACTACCCAAACCAGGTGAGATTGTATTTTTCGATAGAAGTTGGTACAACAGAGCAGTCGTTGAGCCTGTGAATGGTTTTTGTACTGAAACAGAGTACAACACATTTATGTCTCAAGTAAATAATTTTGAGAAGATGTTGACGCAATCAGATACGTACTTAATTAAGTTTTATTTTTCCATTTCTAAGCAGGAACAAGCAAGACGGTTTAAAGAGATCAAAAACAGTCCTCTAAAACAATGGAAAATGACTCCAGTAGATGAAAAAGCACAGGCCCTTTGGGATGAGTATACAGCGTACAAAACCAAAATGTTTGCGGAAACGGATACGGAACACGCGCCTTGGAATATCATTGATGCTAATAAAAAATCGACTGCACGGTTAGAGGCAATTTCCCATATATTAAAATCAATACCATATAAATAGGTCCATTTTTTTTTTAAAACACCTGCATTGAATGTTGGTTTACAGGTGATTTTGACTTCTGTTTATATTATAGATAGTATGGTTTGAATGATTACAGTTTTCGCATCATCCAAATTCTGATTCTGTGATTTCTATTCTAAAAAGTGTTTAAGTCAATACATTTAGTGATAATCACCGGAAAACATGTATAATCGAAACGTTGATACTTTTTAAATGATATGACGTTAGAAGAGTTGGAAAATGATGTTTGGCCTGAAACGACAGAGGAAAGCTATTTGATAAAAACTTGTCATACTCTGCGAAAGAAGCCCATCCAAAACTTTGAAATAGAGGATTTTAGAATAATGATTGGTCAAAACATTGGTCTACTTTATTTGATTCCTATAGCTATTGACGTATTAAACAAAAACATTCTGGCCGAAGGTCATTATTATGAGGGTGATCTTTTGAGTTCTGTATTGACTAGCGATTCACATTTTTGGCGACAAAATCCTGAACTTTTTCAGAGGCTTGAAAGGATTATTAGTAGTAATACTAAACAACTTCAGGACAATGAGCCAACGTTACTTGTTCGTTTCAAAGAGCTTAAATTGAATGTAACGTAATTATTTTGAACACTATTTTGACGTCGCATATGACTAAGACTCCTTTGCGTGTAGCGATGGATAATTATAGAACCTAGATGTTTTTATTAATTTGCTTTATGCATATTTTCGCTACCATTACATGCGTAAATAAACACAATCGTAATTTTATAGTATTAAACTTTTTATTATGTTGATTAATATTATCCAACGGCAAACAAAAAAGAGATGAATAAAAGTAAAAATAGACAATTCAATTTATTAGTAATCATAGGTGCTATGTTGTTCTGCGCAGCATGTGGTTCGAAAACTGAAACACCAAGTACTGTTACATTTGAAGCATCGGCTACCGGACCATTTTTTTCTGGCCCAAACAGTCTGATTGCTGAGTATAGCGTTGACCTTTCCGCGTTAGACGGACTAAAAGATGTAAGCAAGGATCAAATTGATGAAATAAAAATTAGCTCTGTTCGTGTCATCCTAAACGATGAAAATGACATGGACTTTAGTTCATTTTCAAGTGCTACAATACAAATGGTTAGTTCTGATGTTGACATGCAAACGATTGCGATCAAAAATCCGATAGAAACAAAAACGCAAGAATTGGTGTTTGACTTGAGTGATGAAGTTGATATTGCTGATTACTTCAAAGGAGAAAAACTTAGTCTAGTTTTGGATCTGGATTTCATTGAAGATTCGTTTATCGAAGAAATTGGCGCTCAAGTGATTATGGATATTACAGTTAAAAATAATTAAAATGAAAAAAACGATACTTATTGCTGCACTTAGTGCAATGCTTTTTGCTTTTACAACGGTTAAAAACGATGCGGACGGTGACCGATTAACTGGTATTTGGGAGCCTTCCAATGGAAAAGTAAAGGTGAAAATTGATAAAATAGGTGACAAGTATTACGGTAAGATAGTTTGGTTGAAAGAACCTATCGACCCAAAGACTGGTTCTCCGAAAGTTGATAAAAACAACCCAGACGAAAATCTCAGAAACACTCCTTTGAAAGGTTATCGAATTTTAAAAGACTTTACGTATTCTGGTGACGATGAATGGTCGGAAGGAACTATATATGATCCAGAGAACGGAAGCACATACAGTTGTACGATAAAAATGTCGGATGAAAACACATTAGATATTCGTGGATACATTGGTATTTCTGCATTAGGTAGAACGGATGTTTGGAAGAGGTTAAAACTTCCTTCTAAAAAGAAATAAGAAACTATGAAGTACCTGAAGGTTTCCTGTCTTTTTGCGTTTGTCCTCTCCCTCCCACTATCAACAATCATTGCTCAAACGGATTCAACACAAGTTGAAGAGGAAGAGGATTATAGCCTTTACGATAATTTAGAATTTGCAGATGAAAGTGCTAAACGCTTTGCTTCTGTTAAAGTAAATGGTAAAAGTCCTGATAAGTTAATCTCTGTTGGGTATGATTTTCAAGGAGGTTATGACATCGATGCTGGTGCATTTGGTATGTTCGAACGCTCTAATCAACAGCTTAACGCAACACATGGTTTTCGCTTAGGTGCTAACATACCCATCATTTCTAAGAATAATATTATAATTCAAGCAGGTTTAGATTTTTGGAATTCTCAATATGATTACCAAAGTCCCGATAACCTTACGCACCCACTTCACAAAACCTTAAGCGAAAATGGATTAAATACCATTGATCTTTCGGTGACTGCATACAAACCACTCAATGAAACGACATTTTTACTTGGTAGAGTTGCTTCTGGAATGAATGGAGACTATGCGTTGGGAGATTTTCAACCATTAAATTATAATCGCTATTCGGTGGCCTTATTATGGGGTAAGAAACCGACCGACTCGAAACAATGGGCAGTAGGAGTTTCACAAACATATAGAGCAGGTGAATTAAACTACCTGCCAATCTTTATGTACAATTGGACTAGTTCAAACCGAAAGTGGGGAATAGAATCGTTACTTCCCGCGAGAGGTGATGTGCGTTATAATTTTAGCCCAAGAAGTATGCTATTTGTAGGTTTTGACTTAGAAGGAACAAGCTTTCGTATAGGTAATGATAGTGAGCTTTCTGAGCCTTACAACGACTTAGAAATTCGAAAAAGTGAATTGCGCTTTAGATTTAAATACGAGCGTCAGTTAATAGGGTTTATTTGGATGTCGGCGAAGCTCGGGTATCGCACGAATTACAGCTTTAATGTAGACCGTTTAGAAGGTGGGCAAGAATTCTTCAGAGGATTTTTTGGCGATCAGCCGTACGTGATGGAAAACAGTTTAACCAACCCACTCTTTTTCAACTTTAGTATAAATTTGGTCAGTCCTTAGAATACAATAACTGATTATATTTGTGGAAGTTTAAACCAATTTCATCAAAATGCCATGGAAGTATGTGGCCATTTTGGTTCATCTATGAAACGAATATTATCTCTTTTACTGCTTTCAATAAGTATCAACGTCGTGCATGCTCAATTCGATGAGAATCATGCAATTTATTCAACTGGTGAGTTTAATGTAGGAAATTACATTGGCCTTGACCTTAACTTAAATTATGTGTTCAAAGAAAAATACTCAGTTAAAATGGGTTATTCAGCGAATATTCGCAAAACAAAATCACAGCCAGATGACTATTCCACAGGTTTATCTGGACTTGCGTTACTTGGACTAATTGACCCATATGACTTTTTAGAAAATTATCAAATTGGAGTTGGAAAGGTTTACAATCTGAATCAGAATGGAACAATCCGGCTGAATGCAACAGTGGGATTAGGATACACAATTGTAACAGAACCTGCAAATTGGAAAAAATTAGATTCGGGATTTGAGAACGAAAATTATTCATGGAACTATCGCGAACGCAACACGATTAGCCTTATTCTAAATCCAAAAATAGAATTTCCGTTTACACGTGTTTATGGAATAACCATTTCACCAATGATTCAAATAAACAAACACACTACCTACGTTGGTATAGGTGTCGGAAAAATGATAGGGTTGTTAAGAGGTCGTTTGGACTAATGCTAACACCACATTAACTGTGTTTTTAATTTTAGAGTTTTGCGTTGAGTATTATATATAAACTCATTGTAACGTCAACTAAGCTTCGACCCTCATTTTGAATACATAAGCCAACATCATTGTGTCAATTAGTTAAAGACATTTTGTCGTTTGATTCAAGTAACCTCGATTAAGCTTCCAGATAATAGAGTGTTTTTAATTATTTAAAGTGCTTTCTCGTTCTTGCTAACGGAAACTAAAGTTTCATGGGTTTAGTTCGTTGAATTATTTCTTTAAAGATTTAGGGTAATTAAAATCCTATTTTTGGTTTAAATAGTAACGTTTTGGTTTAGATGCCATGAGTTGTGTGCGACTTAAAGTGTGACAAGTCAAGAATTACAATCCTTGACTTGTCAGACCTTTGTTTAGAACTTCCAACCTAAGTAAAGATTTGGCTCAAAAAGAAAGACGTTTCCATATTTATCGTCAAACTCCTTAAACCCTTCAGGAGAATTATTGTCAAACATCCACTGGTTGCAATGAACTTGAGGTTCAACGAAAAATCGTTTCTTCTTCCCAAATGCAGCATGGTATCCCAAATGAAGTGAGTTGTAAACTTTAAATCCATTTTTGATTTTATTACCGTCTAAATCCGTGTAGGTTTGAAACTGTGGCAATATTTCTGCAGATGCAAATAGCCCTTTCCAAAGCATACGTTGGTAGGAGAAACCTATTCCTGTTTCCCTTAAAAATCCATCGTAATATTCAGTCCCAGACTCTATTTTGTCAACAACACCATCCCACCAAGTGATTCCCATGGGTTGAAATAATCGCCAGGTGGCAAACTTTATCCCAAAGATGTTCTTGTTATCTACGGTGCGTTTTACATGAAACTCCACCATTTGAGTACTTGTTCGCTTGCCCCAACCGAAGGCAAGCTCATCTGGAACAATATAAGGCATAATTATCCTGTATTTGTGTTCTACTTCAGCTTTTTCGTCAACTGGTGATTTTGTTTGAGCAAAAACACTGTTAGTGTCTTTAGATACTGGAGGATTAATTTGAGCAAAAGAACAAATTACGTTAAGAAATAAAAGAATTGTAATTAGAGTTTTCATAATACTACATTTTAATTTTTTAAGTTTTTCTTTTCAGTAAAGCACCTTTGGTTTTTGTTTTTTAGTAAAGGCCCTGCTTTATCGATTTGACAGGGCAAAGATGAAGTGAGGAAATAGGCCAATCGTCCTGAAATGATATTTCGGACTTAATAGTGAGGTTCCGTACTTATTGATTATAAGTATAGATGTGCAGAGACTTCGTTACACAGCAGAAATTAAGACATTTAAACCCTATTCTGAGGAGATATTCCTTCTTTTTACAATTCGATCAATTGCGTACATGACCCCGATTGTACAAATCATAATGGATATTACTATCCAGCCCAATCTTGGGAAATTATGGATCATCCCATCTTCAGATTGAAATACAATCAATCCAGCAGCAACCGCGGCCAAACCACCAACCGCTTGTTGTATAGAAGCGTCAACTGCCATAAATGCACCTCGGTCTTCTATCTCAGGAATGACGGTTCCTATTGCAGAAGATGAAATACTTCTAGCGTTTATACCAAGAAAGATGAAAGTATGAATAATGATAATTGTCCAAAGAGGACTTACTCCTAAGTTCGTAAATACTGCTACCACCAACATAGAGATAACTGTACCCGCTACAAAAACATTTAGTTTGCCATACCTATCTGTCAAACGACCAATAATCGGAGCGAAAACAAAAGTAGCTATCCCTGCTATTACATAAAGTAAGGGGAGGTTTTCAAGACTTACTTCGAGGTTGTTGGTGCAAAATGCAGAGCTAAAGGTCATCAAGATTATATCTCCAGTAACCAAAAGTGTGTTATTAAGAAACACTATTAAATATTTTCGATTGCTGATTATTTTTACTGAATGGCGTAATGGGTTGCCCATTCTACTTACTTGTAGATGCAAATTCACTGGGTTTATTTTCAGAAAAACAAGAAAAACTGCGATCATTCCGATAGCTGCAATCAACCAAAAAGCTAAATGCCAATCAAATTCTGTAGCCAGATAAAGCGCAAATGGTAATCCCAAAATTTGACTTCCTGCTGAAGCCATTTGTATAATCCCCATCGCTCTTCCTCTTTGGTTCGGATCAAATAAATCAGCAACGATGGCAAAACAAATCGAACCAACAAGACCTCCAAATGTGCCTGTAATAATTCTGGCAACAATCAATAATTGATATGAAGATGCATTAGCACAAATTACAACACCCAATAAAAAGCCAGAATAAAAAAATAACAGTAATTTTTTCCTGTCAAATTTGTCCGTATAACCTGAAAACAAAAAAGCCGAAATACCGGCACTAATAAGGTATGCAGACACCAGTAAACCAAACTGTTTGGTTGTTATTTCTAGTTTAGGAAGAAGAACTGCCGACAACGCAGACACAACCATAAAGTCCAATACAATAGTGAATAAGACCAATGTAAGAATGCCCACTAAAAGATATTGATAGAGTGTAAACTTAGTGTTCGTTAACGTACTCATAGTTTATTTTTTAAAAGATTTCACCCATACTCTTGGGGTTATTCCTTCTGATTTTTTAAAATAATCGTTGAACACAGTTTTTGAAGAAAAGCCACTTTCAAAAGCTAGACCTAATAGTGTTAGGTGATCATTATTTGAGTCTAATGCTTTTTCTTTGAAAGTTGTCAATCTGAAGGCATTAATGTATTCATTGAAATTCTTACCAATATGCTCATTGAGGAGCCATGATAGTTTATTAGGATGCAAGTCCAGTTTTTCTGCTAATTGTCTTAATGAAAGTGATGAGTCTGTATACATTGATTCTTCACTCATTAATCCATCTAATTGTTCTAAAAAGTGTTCAATCTCACTTTTATCTAACAAAGGATTAGTAATAGAATTTGTCTGGGTTAAGTTTACAGGTTCAAGAATATTTTTGTGTTTTATGGAAGGGGGGAAATTCATTTCGTTATAAATTTCCTGAAAACGACTATGGCTACGAAGGTTATCCCACACCCAATAATTCTTTAATGTCACCAAATTCACCGAACGTTCTTCATAGCCTTTGTTAAGCCAATAAACGGCTTCATCTGGCATATTTAAGAGAGAATATAAAATCGCTGGGTCAGAGGAGTCCATGTATTGTGATTTTTTTATAACAACTGACACCTCTTCTTTTTTTCCCATGAGAATTTTTACAACTAATAAATCTAAGTTAGCAGGTCCTTGACCACTTGTGACTTCGAGGGCTTTATTAATATCAACTAAGGCTTCATTGTATTTCCCTAAATACCCCTTGCACAATCCTCTAAAACGAAGTGCCTCCGTATAATTCGAGTCGATTTCTAATGCTTTATTAAATGCCGTAATTGATTCTTCAAACCTGCGAGCAAAATAATACGTCAAACCCAATTGCCAATGAGTATAAACATGCAGGGGATCCGTTTCGGTCACTCTATTGGCTATTTTAATTGCTTTTTCGAAATCCTCTTCGATAAAAATATAATAATAGGAAATGAATTCATTTTGTTCTGAAAGGCCGTATTTAAGTGCATTGTTGTATGCTGTCAATGCCGGTTCCCAATCCCAATCATAGAAAAGTTTGATATAGGCAAGTACTTTATATCCCTGTGCATTTTTCTCATTTAAAACAATTGATTTTGCTGCAGTGTTTCTTGCTAAATCATGTGCTTCTTGGGTGGTAAGTAATCCAACCGCTGCAGCGCTTATGTATGACTCTCCTAAAAACGAATAGGCTTCTGCATAATTTGGGTCAACTGAGATTGCTTCTTTGAAGAAATTCATTGCTTTTTTAACGTCGCCAAAGTCTTTCCTTTTAAGATGATAACTCCCTTTCAAGAATAAATCATAAGCTTCAATATTTTCAGTTGGGTTCTCTTCAGGGAATAACGGAATTTCAAGATGTCCAAAGTTTTCACGGATTTGGTCAGCAATCAGCATACTTACTTCATCTTGAAGTGCAAATATGTCTTTGAAATCGCGATCGAAATTCCTGGACCAATAATGAGTGCCATCGATAGTGCTAACTAACTGCACAGTAATACGAACTTTGTTCTCAACTTTCCGAACGCTGCCCTCCAACACAGTAGTCACCCCTAACTGATCACCGATGGTTCGTACATCAATATTTTTATTCTTAAATGCAAACGAGGAAGTGCGAGCAATTACTTTCAAGCCTTTCACAGTGGTGAGTGCGTTAATTATTTCTTCCGTAATACCATCACTGAAATATTCGTTTTCAGGGTCGGCACTCATATTAACAAAAGGGAGAACCACAATAGATTTGTTGGATGATGGTATAGGCAGATGGCTGCTCATTTTCTACATTACTTTATTATGGCTCCTACACACTTCCAGTGAATTTATAATGAGTTATCTTTTACTTGGCAACAACATTAAACTATCTAAACTAAAACTTCCGATAACTCACTGTGAACAATACTTCTAAGGCACGTTACCTTAGACATTGGCAGAACAGCGAACTCGTTTATACTTGCAAGTTATACAAAACTGCGTGGAGTAAAAACACCATTGGTATTGAACTAATCAACATACATTTGTTTTAATGCGAATTACCTGATGTGAAACTGCACTTTGTGACAACCTCTAAGGTGTTCCGAAATCAATTCATACACCGAAAATTTAGCTGTATTATTGGAGGTTAAATCAAGAAAGTACAAGCTAATCTTTATCAAAAGTCACAACGTTTGAAAATAAAACGTAGTTTAGCCATAACGTTGCAAACCATTAATACGAAAACGAGATCTTGAAGATAATTAAGGTAAAGAAAGGACAAATTTTACAGAGGAATGGTGACTTGAACAGTAAGGTTTATCAAGTCGAATCTGGATTGTTGCGCAGCTACTCTATAGACTCAAAAGGCAAGGAACATATCTATATGTTCGCTCCGGAAGGTTGGATCATTACTGACAATGTTTCCTCAGATGTGCCAGCTGATCTTTTCATTGATGTTCTTGAAGATTCTGTTGTTATTCAACGGGATAAGGATGAAATAATTGTCACAGACACAGAAAAACTGATCAAGCGAATAGGTGTACTACAGAAACGAATAATCATGTTAATGAGTGCAACGGCCATAGAGCGTTACGAACATTTTATTTCTACATATCCCGATATCGTGCAACGCGTTCCACAAAAGTTAATTGCCTCTTATCTAGGCATCACGCCCGAAGCGCTTTCTGCAGCCAAAGGAAGTAGAGCACGTAAATAGCACATATCCATTTCTAGAAATTCTTAATGTACATTAATGTAATTGGTTGAGAAACATTTGACCTTTGCCTCATTATTAAAAGAATAAAAGAAATGAAAAAATCAAAAGGACTCAACATTGCCTTGTGGATCGCACAGGGGCTTCTTGCTGCCGCGTTTATTATGGCCGGACTAATGAAAACTACAATGCCAATAAATGAACTGGCTGCCAATGGAATGTCATTTGTCGACGCGTTTTCTGAAGGTATGGTGCGATTTATCGGCATCAGTGAATTACTCGGTGGAATTGGCTTAGTTCTTCCAGCTTTGTTAAGAATCAAACCAATACTTACACCCATTGCCGCTCTAGGACTGGCAACAGTGATGATAATGGCCGCTATCTATCACATAACTCAGAGCGAACCTCCTGTACCCAATTTTATACTTTTAGCTCTAGCTTCTTTTGTGGCTTGGGGAAGGTTTAAAAAAGTTCCGATTCAACCAAAGTAATTTTGATTAGTCACGTTAATGCGACAAATCAAAATAATAATCTAGTTTCAGAGATATTAGCAACATAAAACATCATTCAAAATAAGTAACGGTTCGGGTGCACACTCGAACCGTTTTTTTATGATGCTAAATACTTAAGCATTGATTGTGTGAACGTTCTCCTGTTTTTTGTTAAACGTTCTACCAATTTAAAATAAACCAAAATGTATACAACATTCGAAAATCTGTATATCGAGTTTGGATTACCTCACCCCCATCTTTGTAGTATAAAATAAAAGAAACGATGACAATAAATCAATTTGGTAGAAACGGATGGACACCAGACAGAATTGGGGATTTGAATGGTAAAACGTACGTTATAACCGGCACAACAAGCGGAACAGGGTTCGAAGCAGCAAAAATTTTGCTATCAAAAGGAGCAAAAGTCGTAATGCTTAATCGGAACCCCAAAAAAGCAGAAGCCACCATAAAAACGTTAAAAGAAGAACTTGGCAATCACATAGACGTTTTGGCAATAAAAATGGATTTAGCTGAACAGTCATCTGTAAAAAAAGCTGCAAAAGAGGTTCTAGAAAAAGTACCTCAAATTGATGCATTAATTTGCAATGCCGCAATTGCCCAAGTACCATCACAAACGATAACCGTAGATGGCTGGGAAAGTCAAATGGGAACTAACTATTTTGGAAATTTTACACTGCAAGCACTGCTTTTTCCACGCATAGAGAAATCCAAAGGACGCATTGTAACTGTTGGAAGTATGGGATATGATATGGGTCTTAAAACCATTAAATTCGATGACTTGAATTGGGATAAAGATTACACGCCTAATAATGCTTATAGTCAGAGCAAGCTTGCGCAGATTATGACAATCTATGAATTACAAGATAGGTTAAAGGCAACAGGCAAATCAGATGTTAAAGCTTATGCTTGTCATCCAGGTTCTTCAAGAACCAACTTAATAAATACAAGTGGTAGTTTTATGATGAAACTGATCTTTAATCTAATGAAACTATCCCCGCTAACCCAAACTGCAGAAAAAGGCGCTTATCCACAATTGATGTGTGCCACTGAAACAGACCTAGACCAAAATGACTTTTACGGTCCGACGGGGCGAAGCAATTGGATTGGTCCAGTTGGAGCACATAAATTAGAGCCGCACGCCAAAGACAAAGTTGTTGCTAATCGACTATGGGAAATATCAGAAAAAGAAACAGGTGTAACGTGGAATATCTAAATTAGTATTATGCAACATTTTAAAACCTTGTCATCGTATTTACAATATTTAGAACTTCCTCGACCAGAGCATCCAATGTTAAGCGTATTCAACTCAAAAGGTGATGGAAGTTTGCCCTGCCCTAGAGAGAGTTCGCCACCCATTACTAATGATTGCTATACTATCAGTTTTAAGAAGTACGTGCAAGGGGATTTAAACTACGGGAGAACGAAATACGATTTCACGAATGGTGCCTTGATATTTATTGCACCACGTCAAGTTTTACAATGGGACAATAGTGTTGTTTTTGAGCAAAAAGGCTTTTCAATAAACTTTCACCAAGATTTTTTAAAAGGAACGGATTTAGCCCATCAAATCAAGAAATATGGTTTCTTTTCATATTCCGTAAATGAAGCGTTACATCTCTCACCAAAAGAAGAAAAGCAAATAGAATCGATTGTAGAAAATATTGAAGTTGAGTATCACAACAATCAAGATGTATTCAGTAAAGAAATTATTATTTCTCAATTGAACACTTTGTTAAAATATGCAAATCGTTTCTACGAAAGACAGTTTATAGATCGAAAGGAAATATCGAATGACTTGTTGGAACGCTTCAATTCATACTTAACGGACTATGTAGAGTCAGGTCAATCGCAAGAAAGAGGTATCCCAACCATTGAGCAAATTGCAAATGAATTATCAGTTTCACAACGGTATTTAAGTGATACGTTGAAAAAGGAAACAGGCAAGACCGCTACTGAACATCTGCACTTGCAATTAATGGACGAAGCAAAAAACATACTATTACAACCCAAAAAGAGCATTTCTGAAGTAGCATACGAACTAGGATTTGAATATCCACCCTATTTCTCGAGATTATTCAAAAAGAAAGAAGGTATAAGTCCAACGGAATATAGAGAAAAATATAAATTGAATTAAGACATGAAATTATTAAAATTAGCAACGGAATGGGCGAAAGCCGAGGTATTCTCTACACGCTTTTTCATCGTAATTGGAATCGTATTTTTAATCGCCAGTATTGGTTTTTGGCAGTTAGGAAAGACAGACTTAGCCAAGGCATACATCATTCCAACATTAGTTGCAGGTTTGTTACTTATGACTATAGGACTCGGATTATTTTACACCAATAAATCAAGGGTTAAACAATTTGAAAAGGAATATAATAATGACGTTCCGGCTTTTTATCAATCGGAAATTGATCGTTCGGAGAGTACCTTAAAAGAATACAAAGTTGTATTTAAGGTTATTCCAATTCTAATTATCCTAGCTGCCTTATTACTAATTTTTACTAACTCACCAACTTGGAGAGCAATTAGCATTACAACAATTGCCATGTTGATAATCATTTTAATAGTTGATGGTACTGCACATGCAAGAATTGAAGACTACCATAAAGAATTAAAAATGATGGATATTGAAATTAAACAATAACTAAACTCATTTTGAGAACAGTAAGGGTTTGAGAAGCCCCTTACTGTTTTTTCTATTTTACACCTTTCTTTGCTGTCCGAAACTCATGCTTTTAAACAACCTTGGACCACCTAAAAAACTGGTGATCCACTGAAACTATTTGGAAAATGACTCTTCGTTTGGCTCTATGTTTATTAAATAAGTTCTATATTATAATCTCGAACGACTGAAGGTCGCCTTCAACATACCTTCGCCTCATAATAAAAACCAAAATTATGGAAGTAGTATTCCATGAACGATTTGGGTATCGAGTATTATGTATAAAGGAAAAGTGAAAAAATGGGGCCGATTCTATTTAGGAGTTATTCTGTTTCCAATTATTTTAACTGGTTGTACTAAGACATTATTTTATATTCCTAAGTCAATTGAAGCGGAAATGGAAAGTGCCGTGGATGGAGGATTTGACGGTATGATTGTATATGTAAATCAAGCCGGCAAGTCGTCGTTTTACAGTGCTGGTTTAAACAATCGAAAAAAACAAATACCAGCTGATCCACACGATTTATTCAAAATAGCTAGTATAAGCAAGCTTTATATTGCTGCAGCCACTGCTAAACTAGTCGCAAATAAATCTTTGTCGCTAGATCAATCTCTTTCGAGTTTGATTCCTGAAGTTAACGGAAAAATTGAAAATGCAGACCAGATCACGCTTAAAATGATGTTACAGCATCGCAGTGGAATTCCAGAATACATCTTTGAAGATAGTTTTGAAACTGGAACGGATGAAAGTTACATTACAACAGTGTCGTTGATTTATGATAAACCTGCGGATTTTAAACCTGATAAAAAATACTCCTACAGCAATACTAATTATCTCTTGATTGCAGAGATTTTGGATAGAACATTAGGATACTCTCACCATGATTATATCACAAACGAGATATTGATCCCACTGGGTTTAACAAATACATTTAATTTATACAGTGAAGTCGACTCGAATGATGTTATGAGTGGATACTTTGTGGGATCTGAGACTGATCTAAAATCAATAGACCACACACGACCTGGAGGCTCCATGATTGCGTCGGCGGAGGACGTTGGGACCTTCCTCAGAGCATTAATTGATGGCACATTACTCAACAAAGAGGAACAGGCTGTTTATTCGTCTGTTTACGCATATGAACACACAGGTTGGCTCAACGGATATACTAGCATAGCACGGTATCATAGCGATATTGATGCTGTGGTTGTCCAGTTTGTAAACACAAGCAGTCGTGAGTGGTTTTGGTTAGAACTAGAAAGAACGTATAACAAAATTGTCAGTGCTATTGAAAACAATCAGTAATACACAAAAAATGAAACAATACCTTCTAATAAACATACTTGCATTGATTCCATTTATCAGCTTTGGACAATCGCAAGAATCTCCAAAAGGGATTGGCTTTGCCATTAACTCCAACATAGACGGAGAACTTTACCCCGTTAGAGTAGTGCCTAGCGCACTTTATTATAAAGGAAAAAATCAGTTTGAACTTGGGGTTGGGTTTAACCCAATTAATCGAACAACTCAAAAGTTGGTGAGCGGTGAGATAAACTACAAACGTTTTCCAAATGGATTCGATCAAAAATTCAACTTGTACTTTGTATCTCGAATATCGTACGTAAAACGGGCAATACAAAACTACTTTCCTACCTCCTACAATTACTTATTCGTTCACGGAGGTTATGGTTTTGAAATTAATCCATTTAAAAATTCATTTATAAGTACCAATGTGTGTATTGGAGCTTTTACTTATAATAAATCATCTAAAATCCCTTACGACGCTTTTAAACGTCAAGAACTTTTTGATGAAATAGATTTAAACCTGGCATTTCAATTTAATATTGGTTATCGATTGTGATCGTCTCAGTTATTTTCAGGATTATTTCGTCATATTTTCACCTCAATACTCCTCTGAGGAACTGTCCTCCCAAGAAATAACAAGCGTACTTAAATTCCTCGTAGACCAACAAAAATTGACAGTCAATAATTTTCAAGATAACCTGCACTTAAACACCTATAATGTTGAACGTTAGAATGGATTTAGCAGAATGTCAGAACAATCATTTCTAGTAACAAAGTATCGATAAAAACAACTATTAAGCAATCAAAACAAAATGAAAAAAATCACTTCCAAATTGGTAATTACCTACCTAATCATGAGTACAACGTTGTCACTTATTTCATCATGTTCAAGTGTGGAGGAAACAACAGAGCCAATCGTTGATAGATACTTGAGCATACCAGATGTTCACTTTGAAACCAAATTAATTGAGCTCGGTATAGATTCAGACGGCATTGTTAACCAACTCATGTTAAAAACAGATGCTACTAGAACTCGTGCTTTAGATTTAAATTTTGATAATAATTCTGGTAAAATTAATGATTTAACAGGGATAGAAGGTTTTACAAACTTAACATTTTTGTCTGCTGCCATGCAAAATATTAAACATGTTGATTTAAGCTGCAATACAATGTTGGATACGCTATATTTAACCGCTAATGAACTAACTACAATAGATTTAAGCAAAAATACACGTCTAGTTTTTATAGACCTTCAGTCTAATGAATTTAATTCTCCTAGTTCAATTGTTGGACTATCTAATTTGATTCATTTAAAGGACTTGGATTTATCTTGGAATTACCTAGAGGATTTTAGCATTCACAACGAATCTTTAGAAATTTTGCATATTAGTCATAATGATTTACTATCTATTAATACTGACAGAGCAACAAATCTTCAGCACATCTTTATGCCATCGAACAAACTTCAAACGGTTGATTTTACCACCAATACATCATTAGAAACGTTACTACTTGCTGGTAACAAAATTGAGCATATCAACCTTCAAAATAACACTGGTTTAACACATCTTTATATTTCAAGTAATTCTCTTATGCATCTCGATGTTAGCAAAAACGTAGCATTGATTGATTTAAGAGTAGATAGAAATCCAGAGCTAACTTGTATAAAAATTGACAATAGTCAAACCCCCTATGTTATGAAATCTGATTATCAGGAATTAAACCCGACCTGTAATTAGTATCAAGAGAGCTTGTTAAAAGTATTACTACCTTATGCAAAAGTGAAGACTGAAACGGAAAATGAAAAAAAATAAAACTGCAAAACAGATTATAAGAATATTGCTGCTTGTTGGAACAGTAATTTCAATGTTTTTCGTGCCATGGCTTTTGGTTAAAGCATGGATACTTCCATTGCCAGATTCGATACAAGAACAGGTAGATGAAGCCATAAGCCACGGATTTGATGGAATGATTGTTTATGTTGACCAAACTGGTAAAGCACCGGCATTTTTTACCAGTGGTTGGCATAATCGTGAGACTAAAATTCCTGCTAAGCCAAAGGCACTTTTTAAGATTGCAAGTATAAGCAAGCTTTATGATGCAGTAGCTGTTACCAAATTAGTGAGTGATGGACGACTTTCTTTAGATAAAACAATCGCAGATTATTTGCCTGAACTAAAAGGTAAAATTGAATATGCAGACAAGATCACATTGCGGATGATGGTACGACATAGGAGTGGAATACCAAATTATACGGATGCGCCAAATTTTTGGGCTGCTCCAACCGAGACATATCAAGAGAGTTTGGCATTGATTTTAGACAAACCAGCCAATTTTAAACCTGACAAAGGATACGAGTATTGCAACACGAATTATTTGTTAATTAACAAGATAATGAATGATGCACTTGGTTACGACAACTTTCAATTTATAAAACAAGAAATACTAAAACCGCTAAACCTCACCAATACCTTTGGATCGTTAAGCGAAGTAACTATGGACAATGTTATGAGTGGTTATCACATTGGGCATCCATACGATTTAAAGGAAGAAGAGAATGGTATGATTGCTACCGCGGAAGACGTGGGAATCTTTTTACGGGCATTAAATGATGGTAGTTTGTTTGATCAAGGTGAACAAGAAATATATTCTTCGATTTATAAATATGATCATGCTGGATGGGTACCTGGATACCAGAGTTTTGCTAAATACCACAAAGATATTGATGCTGTTGTTGTTGAATTTTACAGCACGACGGACCCTGACCTATACAATTGGAACTTATCTGAAATTATTAATCGAAGGATTGTTAAAATTATTAGAAACAAAAAGTAGCAGAGAATCGATTTTCGTCATATTATGGAAAAGACCCCAGTTACAATGAGATTTGGTAATCACAGTTTCATTCCTATCAAAACTGCATAGACTGAAGATAAACGGTTATACTCGCATAGAAGACACGAATAAATGGACAATAGACTCATAAACTATTTACAAAAGATTACAAACTTAACTTCTGACGAAAGCCAGATTCTTTCAAAAAGTATGGTTGTTAGTCATAAAAAAAAAGGAAGCTACCTTATAAAAGAAGGACAATATGAAAACGACAGTTTTTTCATTATGGAAGGGCTTGTTAGACAATTTAAAATTGTAGATGGTAATGAAGTCACTACAAACTTTTTCACAGAAGAACAATGGATTATTAACTTCGAAAGCATTGAAGGAAAATCAATTTCGAAATACAATTTGCTTTGTGAAGAAGATACAATAGTTGTTGTGGGTGATGAAGATAAAGCAGTGAATTTGTTCAAACAATTCCCAAAATTTGAACGAGTATCTCGTCAAATAATGGAAACTGTTTTTAAGAAGCAACAGGAGCAAATGGTATCCCATCTTACCGATAAGCCAGAAAAACGATACTTAAATCTTTTAGCTGCAAGACCTGATATTTTTCAACGAGTTGCACAATATCACGTTGCGTCTTATATCGGAGTAAAACCTGAGTCACTTAGCAGAATACGAAAAAAGCTCGCTCAACAACGTTAAACCGTATCAATGCTCTTTTGTCTTAACCATCTCAGAGCAAAACCGACAATAAATGTCGTTGTAGCTATTTCAATAGAGGCAAAAAACAGATAGTAATGCGTTAATTTTCCAATAAAGAGTGTCACTATCATTAATATTGTTTTTATCGTTCCTGCAACAATGTTTGCCCAGCAATTTGCCTTCTTTCTAAGGAGTTTTGAAAGAAGGACCATAAGAATTGGAATTTCCATTAAGACACCTGCAAAGAATAAAAAGCTTTCATCTACTTTTAAACCTTCAACATTTCCGGTTAGATATTGGTTTAATAGATTTGAATCCATCAAACCGATTAAATCGCAGTACAGATAGTTTAAGGTAACAAACACCCACAATGCGCTGAGTAGGTCTCTTTTGCTGATCATGCTATTTAAAACTTAAAGGTTTTTTGGTTGACTTAGGTTTCCACTTTAGAGCGTCAATAGTTATAAAAGCGGTCGCAGCAATCTCAAAAGCTGAAAAAACGGCATAAGATGGAGATGGTTTTCCAACGAACAAAGTACCCGACTGTACAAGCGTCATTAACGTGCCTGATGCAATTTGCACCCAACGTAAGGTTCTTTCATTTTTAATTATTTGAGGAAGGAAAACATTTGCTAATGGAACTTGCATAAAGACAGCGGCAGTACCTAAGAAATTTGGAGTTATGTCAATACCATTTACAACACCACTTTGATATTGAGCCAAGGTATTTTTATCCATTAAACCAATTAAGTCCGCATAGATATAATTCAATGATGCGAATGCCCACATACTTGAATAGAGGTTTCGTCTGTCTTTAAACGATCGACCTGTTTTCCCTTCATTCAGTCCTGTGCTAAACGTAGTTTGATTAAAAGAAAACGTTGAAAAGCCAGTCGGTTTAGTTAGACTATAGTGACGTAGAATAGAACTGCTTTTCGTGTGGATTTTGTCATAGTCAGAAAAAGTGCTTGTCATCGGCAATGAAATTGCATTGAGTTTTAGATTGTGTTTCAACGCATATTTGTTGTTTACAAACCCAAGGTTCTTTTGAACTTTTAGCCCGCCATTCTGTGCCCGGCAAACTACATTTAGGACTGATACACACAACCCTAAAAGGATACTCTTTTTTAAATTCATTTTGTTTTCGTTTTGTTACAGTGCAAAAGTGTTTCTGCAAATTCTAGTTTTCATTGACTTTTGTTAAGAAAACAACGTAAAGATCACAAGGAGAAAAAAGTTTATCGAATTATGGTATAAACAAAAAGAATACTAATTGCGATACCCTACCACTTCCATAAATCACTCGTCGCTAGTAGAATGAAATCACTGGCAAGTACCCAACAGACAAAAAAATGTATGTGCGATTGCAAAACTGTGAAAACGCTTGATTTTCGTTTCACTTATCAAGAAATACTATTTTTGTCCTCTACCTCTAAAGTAAAAACATTGAAGGATAAATCCATTGCCGTACTCCCTTTCGTAAACATGAGTTCTGATATAGAGAACGAGTACTTTAGCGATGGCATTACCGAAGAAATCATCAATGCTTTGGCGAAAATCGATGGAATAAAGGTAACGTCAAGAACCTCAGCGTTCTATTTCAAAGGAAAGAATATCACAATCACGAAGATTGGGGAAGAGTTGGGAGTTTCGACTCTTCTTGAAGGAAGTGTTCGACTAGCAGGAAACTCCATGCGCATAACTGCACAGTTAATTGAGGCAAAAGAGGATTTTCACTTTTGGTCAGAGACTTGGGACAGAACATTAGACAACATTTTCGAAGTTCAAGATGAAATAAGCCACCTAATTGCTGAGCATTTACGTGAGCATTTTGGTCACTTTGAAATTCAGGAACATTTAGTTGACCAGAAAACTCAAAGCTTGGATGCTTACACCTTATTCTTAAAAGGGCGGTTCCACATGAATAAATGGAACCCAGAAAGCGTTAAACAGTCCATTGAATTCTATCAAGAAGCGTTGAGTTTAGACTCCTCACATACGGAAGCCATGGTAGGTATGGCCGATGCCTATAGCTTTTTGGCAACTACCGGAATGATCTCTTACGAGGAAGGTTGGGGCAAGTGTGCTCAACTCACCCATCAAGCATTAAGTTTAGACAAAGAACTCCCGAGTGCATATTATATTTTGGCCAATATGGCCTTCTTCACAGAATACAATTTTAGAAAGGCTTTCGATATGGCTACCAAAGCCATTACACTCAACCCTAGTCATGTTGAATCGCAACAATTCCTGTCTTTTCTATATGTGCTTTGCGGAAAAAAGGAAAGTGCTCAAACGCACCTACAAATAGCGTTAGGAATCGACCCATTATCGCAAGAGACAAAGTTTTACAGTGCGTATTTTGATTATATGTTCGAAGAATATGCTAGCTCTTTAGAACAATTAAATAGTTGTCTTGACGTGAATCCATTGAACATTCCCTGCCATTACGTTAAAACGCTGTGTTTACTAAAAATGGGAAGGTATGATGACGTCATTCATTACTTTGAAACGCTCCCATCTCAAGTAATTGTTCCTGGCGAAATGATTGGATCACTAACACTTGCTCACACCTTAAAGGGAAATCAGACTGAAGCTGCAACGTACACCGAGCAATTAGTAGAACTTGCCAATGAAAAGGATGGTTTTACCGCAGACTCATATTTATTTATGTTATATGGTGCAACTTGTCAGAACGACAAGCTATTTGATTGGGTGGAAAAAGCCGTAAAAGAGGGTTCTCCCCTCCTACTGCTTCGTTATTCTGACCCAGTGGTCAATCCAGTTAAGAACGATCCGAGGTATGAACAGTATCATAAGCAGCTGTTTCCAGAAGATGTATTCAAATTAAAAACGAAAGACAAACCAAAAAAAGCCTTACTAGATGCTGAAGCTGCTGACCACTACAAAGACAAGTTGTTGAAACATATTAAAACGGAAAACCCACATTTAAACCCAGAACTCACACTACGTTCGTTAGCGGATCAACTGGGCATTAACGCCAACCAACTTTCTTGGTTGTTGAATGATGGTTTTGGCAAAAACTTCAATGAATTCATCAATCATTATCGAGTAGAAGCATTTAAAAAATCAGCCGTTCACCCCGACAATTCGAACCTCACGCTGATGGCAATTGCTTATGACTGTGGTTTCAACTCAAAATCGGTATTCAATACCTACTTCAAGAAGGAAACGGGCAAAACCCCAAAGGAGTTTCTTAAAACCGTACTATAGTATTTGCTGCATCTTGCAATTACATTGATTTCCTATTTCATATAAAACAAGGTTCGCATGTGTAATTCCGAACCTCTAATTATTATTACGAACCTATAGGAACATCCCTACCCTGACATTTGCTCTTGTAAAAAATTAGATATTATGAAAGCAATTATCACAACAGCGTACGGCTCACCAGAAATTTTTACAGTTGATAAGGTGGCCAAACCAACGGCTAAACCCAATGAAGTATTGATTCGAATTCATGCCTCTTCTGTAACAAAAGCAGATACGATGATGCGAACGGGTAAGCCCTATGTCGGAAGATTAATGCTCGGACTTACCAAACCAAAGAACCCAATTTGGGGAACTGGTTTTGCCGGTGTAATTGAACACGTTGGATCTGAGGTCACTCAATTCATTCCAGGAGATAAGGTATTTGGCGAAAGCCTTGATACAATGGGGACGTATGCAGAATTCCTTGCGTTACCTGAAAACGGTATCCTGGCAAAAATGCCTGATAACCTGAGTTTCGAAGAAGCAGCCTGCATGGGCGATGGAGGCATCACCTCACTAAACTTTTTATGCAATTTAGGAAATATTAAATCTGGTCAAAAAGTGCTGATTAATGGAGCTTCTGGCTCTTTAGGTACTGCAGCAGTTCAAATTGCCAAGCATTTTGGAGCAGAGGTGACCGGTGTTTGTAGTACAAAAAATATCCAACTGGTTAAAGAACTTGGTGCTGATCATGTGATTGACTACACCAACAACGACTTTGTTTCAAACAAAAACACCTATGACCTTATTTACGATACAGTTGGTGTAAGATCATTCGCGGAATGCAAAGATGCCTTAACAGAAAGCGGAATTTATGCTTCTCCAGTTCTTGGTATGCCATTGATGGGCGACATGATGCGTACCTCTATGTTTGGTAAGAAAAAGGCAAAGTTTTCTGCTACTGGTGCTTTGCCAGCTAAGGAAACTAAACGTTTACTTGATATTCTGATAGACATTATTGAGGCTGGTAATATGAAAGGAATTATCGATAGAAGCTACCCCTTGGATGAAATAGTGGATGCACACAGATACGTTGAAAAAGGTCACAAAAAAGGAAATGTGGTTTTAAAACCTGTCGGTTAATAGAATCAATCAGCAATAAATAAGAAAAGTTAAATGAAATCATTATTTAAATCAGCCGAAGGAAAGCAAGAAATATTGCACCTATACGATCAAAAACTGAACGAGCTTGCCATAGCGTTTGAATATATTCAGGTAGAAACCAGTTTTGGTAAAACGAATGTAATTGTAACTGGAAACCCATCAGCTCCACCTATTGTGCTCGTTCACGGCTCCAATGGATGTGCACCGATTGCTTTAGAAACCTATCCAAATTTGAGTAAGTCGTTCAGAGTCTTTGCTGTTGATGTAATTGCTCAACCCAATAAAAGTTCTGAAACCAGACCATCCATGAACGATCAATCGTATGGAAAATGGATGAATGAAGTCATTACTAAACTCGACATTGAGAACGTTACCATGGCCGGATTTTCCTTTGGCGGTTTAGTGATTCTTAAAACGCTCGAGCACAATGAAAGCAACATTAAAGAAGTGTATTTGTCAGCGCCAGCATATATCGTTAATGGTAACCCGATAAAAGCATTGTTTAACGTATTCATTCCTATGTTACGGTTTATGCGATCAAAGAAAGTCAAATTCGTTGAGGCTTTTTTGAAGGATGTTTTTACGGATAGAGACGAATTCGCGATTAAATACTTATCAAAAGTATTCATGCATTTTACGATGGACTTCACACAAGTACCCGTCATTTCAAGCAACAAGGCTAAACAGATAAAAACACCAATCACACTGATTGCGGCAAAAAATGACATCTTGTTTCCAGGAGAAAAAATGCTCAAAAGAGCGTCTCAAATATTACCATCCATAAAGACAAGTTTACTTCTCAAAAATTCTAAGCATGTACAATCGAACAACGATAATATGTTGATTGAAGACATGATTTTGAAAGATCTAGAAAACCAACAAAACCCAAATACATCAGTAAAGTAACATGGTATCAACATGCAAAATACACGACCAAAAAGTAGAATCTCATAGTCATATGAATCAACGATTAATTGCACGAATAACTGGGTGGACCATTGTAATCATGGCCATTGCAGCAGGCTTTGTATTTGGATATGCAATGCCAGAATTTACATCCCTTGAACAAGAAGGTTTTCTTCAGACGCATATTCAATCCAACCGTGGATTATACATAGCTATGCTAGCTGGACTTGTTTTCATACAAGTGCTAGACGTAATAGCCTCTTATACATTTTACAGGTTCTTTGCCAAAGACCATCGAATCATTGCAGCAATATCCGGAATATTAAGATTTTGGTATACGCTCGTTTTCATTTTTGGAACATTGTATCTATTTAGAAATATCACATCCGACATTGTTTCAGATGACTGGCTACTGTCTAATTTTAATTCTTTTGAGAAGATTTGGACCTATGGTCTTATCGTTTTCGGATTGCACATATTATTGCTCGGTTACCTAATGAAACTCCACCAACGTATTCATAAAATATTGTGGATCTTGGCGCTTCTTGCTGGATTTTCGTATAGTTTGACAAGCAGCTTGAAACTTGCGAACTACAATCCAGTGTTTACAGAAAACTTGGAGATGATATTGGCCTTACCCATGACCGTTGGCGAACTCGGACTTGCGATATGGATGATTATTAAAGGTGGTAAGAAGTAGAAATAACAATTTTAAAATGTATAACTAGCTAATTTTAAAACTAAATGACAGAAACCATTCATCAGCAATTAACAATAAAAAGGGGTATTCTGGCCATTGTGATCATGTACGCATGTCAACTCCTAGCCGGAATTGCTATCTCTTATGGGTTTAATTTCTTTTCCCCTACTAATGAAGTTCCTCTCGATATCTTAGGGCTCGCTTCTGCATTGCTTAGTGGCATTATGATAATTACTTTTTTCTGGTGGGATATCCGTAGAATAGGTGAACCTTTTTATCCTAAGATAGGACTTCAACCAAGTAAGATTAAAAAAAGCAACGGTCTTTTTTTGGTTATAGCAGCATTAATATCAACTCACTTTTTAGCGTGGATATATAGATCAGAGATCTTACCTGCCCTTGGGCACGAAGGAATCATTGGAGGCGGCTCCAAAATGTTTAGCTTCATCCAGATAAATGAAGGAGCACTTGAAATGTCTGGTTTTTTACTATTAGCACTCCTTGTTGGACCTATTATGGAAGAAGTTGTATTTAGAGGATATTTGCAATCTTCACTAGCAAAGAAAATACCTGCATGGGCTGCTATATTGATAACTTCTATTGTTTTTACCGTTGGTCATAGTCCCATGATATTATGGCCCATGTATTTTCTGTATAGTGCAACTTGGGGTTGGATCTTAATACTTACTGGCTCTTTAAAAATGACAGTTCTAATTCATATTCTTAGCAACTTATTTTATGCCATTGTAGGCTTTGCAGGCTGGAATATTCTTGCCTAGATTGAATGATTAACGTGAATTCTGGTTTATTCAAGAAATAATATTAACAACCTATAAACCAATGTAAATTCTTAGCTAAAATGATTTACTTAAATTAAAAAGAAAATATGAAATATTACATCAATTTATTAATACTTATCGGATCGATTATAAGTATAAAGCAAGATGCAGTTGCAGTAACTACTACATCCTCAACAGACCAATTTCAAAATCGAATAGTGGATTCCATATTTTCTAAAACTTTAAATGAAAACCGTGACTTCTGGGTAAGATTACCAGATACCTACAAGCCAGATAATGATGAAAAATATGCGGTGATTTATCTAATGGATGGATTTTCACTAGAAAGCACTTTAGAAGCTGTTTATAGTAATTATTGGGGGCATTACCTCCCACACATGATACTTGTTGGGATTTCTAATCGCAGCAACCGAACAAGAGATTTAACTACTTCGCAGGTAAAAATGAGACGCGGTAGTGCAATGGACAATGAAACTGGAGGTGCAGAAATCTTTACTGAATTTATGGAGAGGGAACTCATCCCATATATTGATAGTAAGTATCCAACCATGGCCTATCGTACCTTAATTGGGCATTCTTATGCCGGTTTATTTACAATAAATATGTTGGTTAATCATAAACATCTCTTTCAAAATTATATAGCCATAGATCCAAGTTTGGACTGGGACGACCAAAAGTTATTGAAGGAGGCAAAAGAAAAGCTGAGTACAGAAAGTTATGAAGGCAAATCCCTTTATGTGTCTTTAGCAGCAGAGCAGCTTCATATGTGGAATGAAGAAATAACCATGGAGAATATTATGGATGACTCTTCAGAATTTACTTTGTTTGCTCGTTCAATCATTGAGTTTTCAAATTATACTAAATCTCAAAAACAGAATGGATTAAATTTTTCATGGAAGGTTTATAATGAAGATTTACATGGTACGGTTCCGTTACCATCAATAAGAGATGGGCTGATATTTCTTTTTGAATGGTATCAGTTTAAATCTCCGCAAAAATATAATAATCCAGAAACTCCTTTAGAAGAATTGGTTTCGCTATTGAAAGAGCAGGAACAAATATATACCGAACATTTTGGTGTTCCCACTGTACCAATGATAGACGAAATGTTAATTGGCTATGGCTACATGAATATGCAAATGGGACAACCTAAGAAGGCGTTCATGTTTTTTGAAATGAATATTAAGTATAATCCAACAAGTGCAAGTGCTTATGATTTGATGGCTGAGTATTATGAATCTCAAAACGACAAAGAGAATGCCTTAAAATACTTAAACAAGGCCTATGAATTAAGTGGTGACGATTACTATAAAGACAGAATTGACGCTCTAAACAAAAAATAACAAAAGGCTAACATGTGTTTAGTGCATAGCACCCTAAGGGATCCTAAGAGACCATACACAAACCGTTAAACCATAAAAAAGTAGTTCTTTCTTGTCCAAATGATTGCATAACGAGTTAACACGTGTTACATCTGGTGTTATATTTAACACGTTATACCATGTAAATCGAAAATCCACCTCATATAAAAAAAATGGATTTTAATAAATATATTGATTGTTTAACAAAAGAAGGAATGGAACCTTTCTTGGCTGAATCTGACAAAAGATACCTCTATTGGTCAGAAATTAAGCACCGCCCAAATCTGCCATTTGAAACTCCTATAAAGGCATGGGAAATAATAAAAACTCATAGACAAATAGGTGCTAAACGACCGTATTTCAGCACACATAAATTTTCATTTAACCTAAACTCATTCATACAAGAAGATTTACACAACTTTGATTTAACGTTAATTGGTGGTCTTTACAAAAACTCCATAACTCTTCAAGAACAGCAAGAATACTTTAAAAACTCTTTAATTGAAGAAGCAATTGCCTCTTCTCAAATTGAGGGAGCAGCTACAACAACTGATTTGGCTAGAGAGATGATAAAATCGGGAAGAAATCCTAGAACCGAGTCGGAACAGATGATCATCAATAATTTTAGAGCGATAAGAGAAATTGAAAATAGACTTGAAGAGGATTTATCAATTGAGCTAATTCTGGACATTCATCAAATAATGACCGTAAAAACTGATGCTTCAAAATTTTCTGGGACATTTCGAGATCACCCTATATATGTTAAAGATCATATTGATGGAGAAATCGCTTACACTGCCCCTGATTTTTCTGAGGTCAATGTTTTGATTGATGAATTAATAAACTTTGTGAATTCTGAACAAGAATTTTATCATCCAATAATAAAAGCCTCAATTCTTCATTTTATGATTGGATATATACACCCATTTGGAGATGGAAATGGAAGAACTGCAAGAGCTCTTTTCTATTGGTACTTAATTAAAAAAGGTTACACCTTATTAAAACATATATCTATATCTAAAGCCATACTGAACTCTAAAACAAGTTACGTCAAAGCATTTCTGAAAACAGAGTATGATGGTAATGATTTAACTTATTTCATTATGTATTCCATGAAAAGTTTAAGAGTTGCCTTTCAAAGTTTAATTACAAATAGAGATAAAAAAAGGGCAGAAAGTCAAAAAGCATCCGAAATAACCTATGAACTTACTCAAAAGGGTTTTAACAAGAGACAAGCAGACTTGTTAGGTTACTTATTCGTTAAACCACATGCTGAAATGACCGTGCCCATTTACTCCAAAAAGCATGATATTGTAAGACAAACTGCAACAAGAGACCTAAAAGACCTCGAAAAAAAAGGTATTATTACCAAAAGTAAAAATGGAAAAACCATGATATATGAACTATTAAGCATTGAGAAAATTGGTGATTATATAAGTAAATAACATTTTACAACAACACCTATACGCAATGCCCTGTGAGAGAGTGTGCATCTTCAAACCTTTTGCAACTAAAAGATAATCATGAACTTCGAACAGATTAAAGAACGTACAAGACCATTAGTCAACAAAGTGTCTCCTGTATCAGAGATGTCATTAGATCTGATATGTGACTTAATTGTAGTTGAAGCTTATGAAAAAGGAGACCTATTTATTAATAGAGGCAAAAGAAACAACAAGGAATACTTTGTTTACGAAGGTGTCTGCCGGAGTTATTTGCTTAGTCCGGAAAGTGAGGAAGTAACGATATCTTATTTTCTTGAAGGTAGTGTACTCTCTCCGAATAAAACGAGAACAGCTAATCATATATCTCACCTGAACTTTCAAGCGCTTGCAAAACTAACTGTTGCAAG
>CAKZLB010000039.1 GCA_937124965.1 uncultured Bacteroidota bacterium | reverse complement strand
TTTCCTATTGCAATTGTAGATGCATTCATGAACTCAATTTCTTCTAAGTTACAGTTTCCTGATACTGAGAAGTCAGCCACTGGCTTGGCAAATTGATTTGCATTCTTCGTTAACGATGCAGCACAACCTCTTAACGAAGCAGTTAATGTTACTTTATAACCACCTGCTGCTGGGTATTGGTACTTTTCGTCTTTTTTGTTTGACGTAACTCCGTTTCCAAAGTTCCATGTGTAATCAATCGTTCCAGTAATGCCGGATGGCAATGTTGTATTGTTGATAAACGTGATGTCTTCACCAAAACATGCATTGTTTACTCGGTAGTCTACTGTTGGTACTGGAGATACGTTAACAGTCGCTGTCTTCGTGTACGTAAACTTAGGGTAGTCAAAGTTCCATGCAGTCATAGTAACTGTATACGTTCCGTATGTAGAGAATTTGTGAACTGGGTCAGAAATCGTTGAGGTATTGTTTTCTGTACCTGAGTTTGGATCTCCAAAGTCCCACGTATATTCAGTAGCGCCAACATCTTGTGTCGTTTTGTTTCCAAAAGAAACAACATCTCCGTCACAACCGTCAGCTGCAATCCAGTCCGCATCTGGAGTATGAGGAACAAAAATCCATCGTCCAAACGTTGAATCACAACCTGTATTGTTATCCGTTACCGTTAAGCCTAACCATACCATTGAATCTGCAAGAGTAGCTGATGGATCAAAACTTAAGATACCTTTCGCTGAACCTGGGTTAGCTAGTGCTGCATCCGAAGAAACATCAGTTCCTCCAGCAGTCATCGCAATAATCACAGCATCCCAATCTGTTCCGTAAGAACCATTAGCATATTTTGATGGATTTTCTACGTTGTACTCAATCTCCTTACCCGGTACAGTTACATCTGGGTTACCCATTGAACCTGCGTTAAAGTATCCTGGGAAGTTTGTTCCTTCAGATAATTCAAAGCTATGTGGTGCTGGTGTAATATCAATTGTTGTTTTTAACACGTTGTTTGAAGCATCATCATCACATGACAATCCTACTTCAATGGTGTTTGTTCCTGGCTCGTTGAACGTTGGAACCGTTGTGAAGGTATAATCAGCAGAAGAATTCGCTTTTATTAAATCAATCGACTCTTCTACATGGTATTCAGCTGCAGTACCTTTATTAATAGTGTAGTACACATTTGCGTTTTCTAAATCAACTGTCGAACCGTTGTTGAACGTGAAGGCAATTTCTTCCATATACCCACCACATTCTTTTGTTCCTTTAAACACTAAGTCAGATGCATTGTGATCTACTGTGAACTCAAATGCTCCTAAGTCTGGACCACATGCCGTTCGCTTTGTTCCGTCAAAATCAATATCTGCATATCCTGGTTGACCATAATTTGCAATCGCTGGATTCGTTGGAGTGATATCGTTTTTAGCTAAATCTTTAAATTTAGGATCAACTGAGATGTTGGTAGTGTTTCCTACAGCGTTATTGAACGTTGCTAACGTTGTATAGTTAGTTCCTGCATTGTAATAATTTGTTCCTGTACTTGTAACATAAAAATCGTTGTTTTCCCAGTTCATTTCTTTGAAGTTCCTTGGTGCATTAACGATAAAGTTACCAAAACCACCCCTACCACTTACAACGACTAGATTGTTTTTATAATTGATATCTGTAAATGCGTTGTAGTGATAAGCTGCAAAACCATAGTTGTAATAATCCACATTATCATTCAACACCACAGTGTTGTGGACCACGTCCAAAGTAGAGTTACAATATCCTCCTAAGAAGCCATAATTGTAGTAATCTCCTGTGTTGTTATAAAAAAGGTTATTTCTCATTACTCCATTGCTGAAGTAATAGTGATAAAACCCGTAAACTCCATAACCACCCTCATTGTTGTTAATAGTGTTTCTATTTACTTCTCCGTTTGTAGCGAAGTATGCATAGATACCAAAAACATAATAATCAGCAGCATTGTCGTTAATCTCATTCTCGTTGCACTCAAAATTTGTTGCATAATAAGGCCATGCGGCATACATATAAAATTCTGCGTCGTTGTTGTAAATCAAATTCTTGTTCATTTCGAAAGGCTCTGACGCTGTACCTCGACATCTAAAAGAATAGATTGCATAAACATAGCGACCAGTAAGTCCGTGAACTTTATTATTGTTAATTTCTATTTGATTAGCAGTAGTACGACTATTTCCATAGTAATTGTAGATGCCATATCTATTGATGCTGCTTGATCGCATGTTGTAGATTTCATTATTATTCACCTTGGTTCCACTGCAGTAATAATGGTAGAAGGCAAAATAGTTCGCATTCATCATTTCATTGTTTTCGAACTTGTTATTTCCTACTGCTCGATTGTAATACTCATTTACACCGTAATACGGGCCTACACTATTGCCAGTTGTACCATTCCAGAACTTGTTCCCATCAAAAGTGTTGTGAGAACCATGATTACCAGCAGAACGAAGACTTGTGGTTGAACCAGAGAATCCTACATAAGCTGTAGTGTTAGAAGTACCTGAATACTTTGATACGATAAATTCACAATCTTCAAACATGTTGTAATCTGCATTAGAACGTAGTAAAACACACTTAGTATTATTACCAGTACCAGCAGCATCAATTTTCAGATTTTTGAAAATCATTCTGTCAGCACCTTGCAATTGCATAACATGTGTTGATGAGGTAGTGGTGATAGTTTCACCACTTCCATCGATGGTAATTGTGTTTGTAGCACTTACACCAGAAGCCTGTGTAAAAGTAACAGTTTCACTGTAAGGACCGGTTCCTTTTGCTACAGTTACTGCAACGGGGCCAGAAACACCATTTGATGAAAGAGCGGATGCTAAGTCCCCGAAGGACTTGAAGATTGTTCCTTTTGTCGCTGAATCAGCATTGATGGTGTACGAACCATTCAACTGAGCCATGGACATGCTACTTAAGAGCAAGAACATAATTGAGAGGAAGGAAATCTTCAACGAAGAAGTCCTTCCATTTGTCTTGTAATGTTTTTCCATTTTTACTTATTAAATTGTTAAAAAATACCTACTTGGCGCATTTACATTCAATCGCCATAAACCAAAGGTAGTTACTCAACACGCTTATTTACAAGGAATTGATTATTTGAACTTCTTATACAATGCATAAGAATATTTTATAGAACAAAATAAACACATTACAAAACGTTAATAATAAACAGTTTTAGAACGTTTCGTATCATTTATTCGAAGTTTGTTTCGAAAAAAACAGAAAAAAACATGAGATATTTAGACGTTTCATTGACAATACTTGTAATAAAAAGAGAGATGAATATGTCATCTAAATGAATGTTTAAGAGCTTTTATCACATCCTGGTCACAAAGCCAGTTATGTGTTTAGTCGCAGACAAAAAAAAAGAGGTCAAGGGAAAAATCTCTTTTATTTGTATAAAAGTAGTGTCTTTTTCTATGTCAAATTCAAATAGTCAAAATCATCATAAAGTTGTTTCTGAGTGGGTAAATGAATACACAGACTCCCTCTTTCAATACACTGTTAAGCGCGTTTCCGATATTAACCTGGCCAAAGATCTTGTTCAAGATGCTTTTATTGCAGCATATCAGTCTTATCACAAATTTGAAAACCGGTCAAATCCGAAAACATGGCTAACATCGATATTAAAGAATAAAATTATGGATCATTTTCGTCAGGTTTATAGACGCAATGAGACTTTTATTGAAGGAAATAGTACTGACTTTAATGAAGATGGGTCATGGAAAATTGAAAATATTCCATCAACATGGGAAACCGAGCACTTATTAGACAATCCAAATTTTATAAAGGCATTTGATTCTTGCATAGACGAATTGCCAGAACGATGGTCTAGTTCAATTAGGATTAAATATCTGAAAGAAGAAACTGACTTAGACCAACTTGGAATATCAAAAGCAAATTATTGGAAAATGTTAGAAAGAGCCCGTACCCAACTTCGTAAATGTTTAACTACAAAATGGTTTAGCGTCAATTAAGATGAAGTTATTTCAAAATTTAATGATTTCGTGTAAACGATCTGCGGCACTTGTCCTAAAAAGTCAAGATTTACCACTGCGTCGTAAAGAAAAAATTCAACTTAAACTTCATACAAAGATGTGTGCTGTTTGTAAAACTTTTGAGCAGCAAACTAATCTAGTTGAAGAAGTGTTAAAACAACGACTTAGTACTGAAAAACCAGAGGACCTTAGCACGTTTAAAATTGAAACAATAACCAAACTATCCGAGCTAAATTGACTTTATTCCGTCAGGTAGTCCTTTTATTCTCGACTTAACTCTGTAATTGATAAAAATTTAACAGAGAATGAAAAAAACAAAAACTATTTCAATGCTTGCTGTTGCTTTATTAGCAATGGTATTTGTACAGTCATGTAAAGATGACGAAGAAGATCCAGAACCAACTGTAAATGAGTTTGTTGCTGACGATGCTAGTTTTGCTGGATGGGACAGTTGGGACCTAATTGACACTAAAGAAGGCGAGGATCCTTCATTGGCTGGTGCTCATGCTGGAAATGACAGCACTAGTATTCGAAAAATCTATGTAAAAGACGCACAAAAACCTGTAGATGGTATGTATCCAGTAGGCACGCTTGTGGTAAAACACATGAAAAGCGACGGTATGGAAATGATTACAGCGATGGCGAAAAGAGGTAACGGATTTGATCCTTCAAACAATGATTGGGAGTATTTCGTAATCATGGCAGATGGGAAAATCGTTGTTGACAACGGAACTGTGATGAGAGGAAGTACCGGACTAATGAACGGTATGTGTGTTGGTTGTCACTCTAAAGCAACAACAGATTACATCTTCACAAACTAAAAACGATTTCAAGGAATGAAAGGCTATTTAGAAAAAGTGTCTAAATAGTGTAACAAAAAGCTCCTACTGTAGGAGCTTTTTTAGTTATCCAATTAGCTGGTTTGTTCTAATCTATTATCATTGTAAGTAATGATAGAATTTATTGAAGGATCAGTGGCTGAAATGTCCCCGACTCATATCGTCATAAATGTAAATGGCATTGGTTATTTCGCTCATATTTCATTAAATGCATATGAACGTCTTCAAGGGAAAAACGCACTTAAACTTTTAACGCATGTATCTATAAAAGAAGATAGTCATACGTTATATGGGTTTTACGACCATACGGAAAGAACTATTTTTAGACTATTAATTGGAGTTAGCGGCATTGGAACTGCTACGGCACGTATAATTTTGTCTTCTTTAACTCATAACGAAATTATTGGGGCAATAATGAACGGAAACGTGCCGTTGTTAAAATCTATAAAAGGAATTGGCCCTAAAGCCGCACAGCGAATGATATTAGAATTAAAAGATAAAATGGCAAAACTAGGAGGTAATATTTCACCAATAGGTAGGGCCACAAACTCCAACATAAATGAAGCACTTGAGGCATTACAAGCATTGGGCTTTGCAAGATCTTCTGCGGAAAAAGCTTTAATTAGAACAAGTAAAGATTTAGGTGAAAGTGCCACAACAGAGAATCTCATTAAGAATTCCCTTAAATTGTTATAATTTTGCTGATTAACAAACGACATAGAACGGCCTATTGAAGAACAGTTACTTTACCCCACACTAGCGTTACATGCAGCGCATTTTATTTAGTTGACAAAAGAAGAAAATTTGAAAAGTAGTCTTAGAGTACTGTTGGTAATCTGTTCCGTATCACTTTTAGCATTTTTATCGAGTGCTGGAAGGCCTATTTTTGATTCTAATTTTATTCCATCAAATATTTTTGTTGAGCCAGATTCGACTAAGAACGACTCACTAAAGTACCCGATTAGAGATAAAAAAGTTGAGGATCACTCTAGCATAAATCAATTTGATTTGAAGGATCCAGACAACCTAAATTCAGAGGTTGTTTACAACCCAGAAGACAAGACGTATAGCATTCAGAAAAAAATAGGCGATCGACCCATTGGTGCACCAACTCCAATGACTTTTAAGGAGTATTTAGACTACCAAAAGAAAAAAGAACAAAACGAATACTTTAGACAAAAATCACAAGCCACAAATTTCTCAAGAGGTAGCGGAAAATTACCTGAACTGTTTTTCGACCCTAAACTTGTAGGAGACATGTTCGGTGAAGGACTGATTGACATTAGGCCTAGCGGTTCAGCGGAATTAATTTTTGGAGGAAATTACAACAAAGTTGAAAATCCCAATTTCACCATTCGCCAACAAAAAAATGGCAATTTTGATTTCAAAATGAAGATGCAGGTCAACGTGACTGGTCAGATTGGAGACCGCATCAAAATCAACACGAACTATGATACTGAAGCTACGTTTGAATTTGAAAATCAAACTGGCTTAAACTGGCAAGGGAAGGAAAATGACATCCTGCAATCAATCGAATTGGGTAACGTCAGTCTTCCTTTAAATGGTAGCTTAATACAAGGTGGTCAAAGTCTATTTGGTGTTAAAACGAAACTTCAGTTTGGCAAATTAACCGTAACAGCAATCGCAACCCAGCAAAAAGGAGAAACAAGAGAAACTGAAGTTAATGGTGGTGCACAAATCACAAAATTTAATGTGCAAGCGAGTGACTATGATGTAAATCGTCACTTCTTCTTATCACAATACTTTGCAGATAACTACGACAACGCCTTAGAACGGCTGCCTGTTATTCAAAGTAATGTTATTATCAACTACATTGAGGTATGGGTAACAAACAGAGCTTCTAGTTACAGTAATACAGGGAATTTAGTTGCACTTATGGATCTTGGAGAAACTACCCCTTATAACAGTAATTATGCCCTCCCACCTGTACAGCAATATCCGAGTAATGACGCAAACACACTCTATGGTGAGGTTACAAGAAACCCAGATGCTACAAAAAACAACCTACGTGTCGGAGTTGAATATGTAGATTTAACTAACGCCCGCCAATTAAACCCTCAAGAGTATACGATGAATGCTCAGTTAGGGTATATTTCGCTTAATCAGGCGTTAAATACGGATGAAGTACTAGCAGTTGCATATGAATACTCGTACAATGGTAGAATCTATAAAGTAGGAGAATTTGCGAGAGATCGTCCACCAAATAGCCAAACACCTCCAACATTAGCTGTAAAACTCATAAAATCAACCCTCATTAAGACAAATCTTCCTACATGGAATTTAATGATGAAAAATATTTATTCGTTAGGTGCTTACAACATGCAAACGGAGGATTTTAATTTCAATGTTGTATATGCCGATGATAAAGGCGGTGGTGACTTAGGTTATCTTCCCGTAGAACCGAACGAAACATCATGGTACAAACGTCAATTAAATGCGGTTTATAAATTGGATAAAATGAACCGTCAATATGAATCAAAGCCTGATGGGTTGTTTGATTTAATTGAAGGAGTTACAATTCAAGCTGCACAAGGTCGAATCATTTTTCCAATGCGGGAGCCATTTGGGGATTTTACTCGAAGTAATTTCAATGATCCATCAGGTAGAACTGCCGACTATTACACCTTTGATGCGCTATACGATTCAACTAAATGGGATGCAGAACAAGATGTATCGCATGATAAATTTTTCCTGCGAGGAAGTTATAAGGGCTCGTCAAGTAACCAAATACGTTTACAATGTTTTAACGTTCCCAAAGGATCCGTAAAAGTAACAGCAAACGGTTCAATGTTAAATGAGGGAACGGACTATATCGTAGATTACAATATAGGAATGGTAACCATTGTTAACGAAGGAATTTTAGGTGCTGGTGCTGTAATTAAAGCTTCTTGTGAAAGTAACTCACTGTTCAACTTACAGCAAAAAACGTTAATTGGTAGTCGATTTGATTATAAAGTATCCGACAAACTGCTTTTAGGAGGTACGGTTTTACATTTAACAGAGCGTCCTTTGACTCCAAAAACGAATATTGGGGAAGAACCTTTACTGAACACCATTTATGGCTTTGACGGCGCATTCAACACCAAATCTCGCCGGTTAACACGATGGGTCGACAAATTGCCTTTTATCGAGACTAAGGAAGAATCAACGTTGGCTCTTACTTGGGAATTTGCCCAAATTATTCCACATAAACCGTTGAGTATTGGTGATGCAGAAAGAGGAACATCATTTATTGATGATTTTGAGGGAGCCGAAACACCTTATGAAATTAAAAATGTAACACGTTGGAAGCTTGCAAGTGTTCCTCAGCACCAGCCAGACTTATTTCCAAACACAACACAGGGCAATATCAAATTAGATAACAATCGTAGAGCTTTGTTTTCATGGTACACGCTTGACCCAGTTCTTCAAAATGCTCAGGATAGAATGCCAGAGCATTTGAAACAAGATGTTACTCAGCGCTCAGGCCACTTCGTTCGAGCAATACCATTCGACGAGCCATTCCCAAAGAAGAACATACAGCAACAGCAAATCAGGACAATTCAGACACTTGATTTGGCATACTACCCAAAGCGAAGAGGCCCTTATAATTTTACGGTTGACAACTTACTAATAGACGGCACATTAGGCAATCCGTCAAATAACTGGGCAGGTATTAGCAGACGAATAGAAAATACTGATTTTGAAGCCGCTAACTACGACTATATCGAAATTTGGATGATGGATCCATTTGTTTATGAAAAAGAAGTTGGTTATACGGGAAACAATAATTCAGGACAGTTGTACATCAATCTCGGTAGTGTTTCTGAAGATGTTTTACCTGACAAAAGACGCTCAATGGAAAATGCGTTACCAACGGCAAATTCTGTAGCTTCACCTGTAGAGCAAACCGAGTGTGGTATTGTTGGTTCTATTCAACCAATTGTTGATGGGTTTGATAACGATCCAAATGCGCGACCACTTCAAGACGTTGGTTTGGACGGATTAAGTGACGAGTTAGAGTTAGGCTTCTACGACACCACCTACATTCAAGGCATTAGAAATAAGTTTGGTGTTAATTCCATTGCATACAACAATGCAATTCAAGACCCATCTGGCGATAATTTCATTCATCACCGAGACGAACAATACGACGCCAATGAAACCAGTGTTTTACATCGTTACTTGTATTACAAGCAACCAGAAGGCAACTCAAATTTAGATCGGTTACCTGACGGAACTCCTAAAGCAAATACTACGTTCCCTGATGATGAAGATATAAACCAAGACAATACATTAGATCAGATCGAGGAATATTTTCAATATAAAATAGATCTTAGTCAGCGCGACTTAGTTGTAGGTAAAGGATATGTAGCGGATTCAATACGTGTGTTTGCAACCAGAGAAGACGAAGGCGCAAAACCGGATAGTGTAACATATTACCAGTTAAAAATTCCCATTCGAGAATATCAAAAACGTGTCGGAGGAATAAGCAATTTTAAGTCTATTCGATTTATGCGAATGTTCATGACTGGTTTTGAGGATAGCGTAATTGTTCGATTACTTGAAATGCGTATGATTCGGGCTGATTGGAGAAGGTATCAGAATAGTTTAAAATATCCGCCTACTATTGGCTTACCACCAGACCCTAATGATCCGGTTGAATTTGTAGTTAGTACAGTAAATATTGAAGAAAATAGCTCTAGAGTTCCAGTAAAGTACGTAGAACCTCCTGGAATTACGAGAGAAATAGACGCTACGCAACCGAATCAAGTTTTACAGAACGAACAGTCCTTATCGTTAAGAGTGTGTGATCTCGAAAAAGGCGATGCTAGGGGAGCGTTTAGAGTCACAGAAGTCGATATCCGAAATTACAAAGCGTTTAAGATGTTTTTACATGCTGAAGGTGAAAATCTACAGAATGGAGATGTTTGGGCTTTTGTACGAATAGGTACTGACTTAGAAAACAACTATTACGAGTACCAAATGCCACTTCAAATTACAGGTGCTGGTGCTGTTTTGCAAGATGAAATTTGGCCATCCACCAATAATATGGAATTCGAACTAGAGGATTTCTATAATTTAAAAATTGAACGAGAAAAAGCGACAGGTTCGAAAACTGCTAATTATGAAACTACAAATGGAAAAGGTCATATTTTACGCGTTGTTGGATTACCTGATTTAAGTCAGGTACGAACTCTAATGCTTGGTGTTTTAAATCCATCAGGAGGGACAGGACCAGAAAAACTTTGTAGCGAAGTATGGTTTAATGAAATGCGTGTAACAGGAATTGCTAACAAGGGTGGTTGGGCTGCCACTGCACGAATGGTTACTAAACTTGCTGATTTCGCTCGTGTTAATGTTTCTGGCAACTACACTACAATTGGTTTCGGAGGAATAGATAAGACGTTAAATGAACGAAGTCTAGATCAGACTTTCCAATATGACATATCAGCTAACCTTGAACTTGGGAAGTTTTTTCCTCAAAAAACAGGAATATCTATCCCAATGTTTATAGGATGGAATGAAAACTTTATTAATCCAAAATATTACCCGTTGAATCCAGACATCTTGTACAAACAAGTACTTGATGCAGCAGAAACAGCAGAAGACAGGACCAAAATAAAGGAAACAAGCCAGGACTACACAAGTCGATATAGTCTCAATTTTACTAATGTTAAAAAGAACAGAACTGGAGGGGGTAAAGTAGGTCTATTTGACGTTGAGAATTTAAACGCATCATACTCCTACCAAAGAGTATTTAGACGGAATCAAATAGTAGAAGAAAACTTCATCAACACGCATAGAGCGAGTTTAGCGTATACCTATGCAAATAGGCCTAAACCTTGGGAGCCTTTCAAAAAGTTAATACGATCAAATAAAATCAATTTGATAAAAGACTTCAATTTCACTTTGATGCCAAGTAGCTTGAATTTTCAGTTTGACGTAGACAGGCGATATGGTGAAATGCAAAACAGGAGTAATGATGATTTTGAAGCTATTGTTCCAAGGTTTTACGACAAATCTTTCACATTGAAACGGACCTATGGCGGACGATGGAATTTCACAAGAAACTTGAAGTTTAACTATAATAGTGTAGCAGACGCGTGGGTAGAAGAGCCATTTGGCGAAATAGACACAGAAGCTAAAGAAGATTCCATTCGAAACAATTTTTTCAACTTTGGAACGCTGCGTAATTTCAATCAGGTAATGGATTTGAATTATACCTTACCATTTAGTAAAATTAGAAGTTTAAGTTGGATTACCGCTTCTGCCAAATATGCCGCAAATTATAGTTGGACTACTGCTCCACCCACCTTCCCTTCACTTGGTAATACGATCCAAAATAGTCAAACGATCACATTAAATGGGAGAATGAATTTTACTTCTTTTTATAACAGAAATAAAAAACTTCGACCATTTGTTACAAGAACGAATCGCAATAGAAAAAAGTCAACAAAAACTACAACACCTGACGACGAGGACGCTGATCCGTCGAAGAAAAAGAAAAAAGAAGGGTTATCTCCAGCGGCAAAAGGAATAGGCGCATTTTTATTAATGTTAAAACAGGCGCAAATAACTTATACAGAGACGAATGGGACAACACTTCCTGGGTTCAATCAAGACATTCAATATTTAGGTCGCAACTTTGATTTAGCTACTCCAAGTTGGGCATTTATCATGGGGATTCAAGACCCTAATATTCGTTATGATTTAGCACGGAATGGTTATATGACCAATGATACGGCACAGAATAACCGGTTTATGGAATTAAGTGCTCAAAATCTATCTGCAAGCGCTACTTTAGAACCGTTTAACAATTTTAGAATTACCTTAAATTTCACGAAACGGACGAGTAACACGGTTTCAAGTAATTTTAGATATGACGAAGGACAACAAGACTTTGTTGATCTTGGCTTGCAAGAAGTAGGTCAATATACCATATCATTTTTCTCGTGGGCGTCTGCTTTCGATAAACTTGGAGACGTAACTCAAAACTACAGTTCTGACGTATTCGACGCATTTAAAGAAAATAGAAAAGACATAGCAACTAGACTACAAGAACAGGAATTTACCACTACCAACTCACGATATGCTGATAGAATAGGTGATTTGAACCCAAACACAGCGTTCCCAGTTGGATACAATCAGACTCATCAAGACGTAATGCTATATTCATTTTTAGCTGCGTATAGTGGTAAAGATGCTAAGAGTATCTCACTGAACCCATTCAAGAGAATGCCCGCCCCATCTTGGCAAGTAAGCTATAATGGCTTAAAGGATTTATTTGGTTTGAAAAAACACTTTACAAATATTAGCATTCAGCATGCCTATAGTTCAACCTTAAATCTAAATAGTTACTACAGCGAATTATCTTATGGCGTGGATGATTTGGTCAACGACACTAACAACTTAACTTCACAGTTTACTTTTCAGCAGGGTGTTTCGTTAATTGAGCGATTAACTCCAGTTTTGGGTGTAGATGTAACTATGAAGAATGGTCTAACATTGAAGCTTGAGCACAAACGTGATAGAAACATCACGATGTTCATGAATACCTATCAATTAATAGAACAGCGCAACAAAGAATGGGTGATAGGAGCTGGTTTTGTAACCAAAGGAGTGCGTCTTCCTATTAAGTATCGTGGATCAAAAATCTATTTAGAAAATAACTTGAATTTCCGTTTTGATTTATCCATTCGAGATGGAGTAACAATACGACGAGAAATAGAATCTGGATCCAACACTGCTCAAGCTGGTAATCGAATTTTTTCGATAAAACCTAATATTGATTATAAAGTTAACGACAATACGAACTTGAGGATGTTCTATAATCGAACATTAACAGAACCTAAAAACTCTCAAAGCTTCAACTCGGCTATAACTGACTTTGGCGTTTCACTTAGATATACTCTGCAATAAGCGTGACTGTCTTTTGCTCATCCATTTCAATGCTACAGGGTGAATGAAGACAGACAATAAGATTAAGCTAGTTCCGATATAAAACGAAAGGTTTAAATCCTCATTTTCGTGAAAAATAAGTATTGCCATTGCCACACCATAGATAGGTTCAAGGTTAACTGCAAGACCAGCGCTAAATGCGGAAATATTTTTTAAAGAAGACAATGCTAATGCGTATGCTATTGATGTACATAGAAACCCAAGTACAATTAAATACCAAAAAGAGTGGATATTATAACCAAAAAGAGCGTAATCAGAAACTAAATCACTTCTAAAAAGTGATAATGACTGGAAGCTTGTCTCTTTAAAAACTCCAAATATTAATGTTAAAAATATAAAGCCAGAAGCAAGCTCAATAGCTGACACTGACATGCTATTGTTACTCCCGATATATTTTTTATTGAATGTCGAAAATAAAGCCGCTAAAAATGCTGCAATTAAACCAGTAAGTATTGAAGAATAAAAAACTGCCCCTACATTCAAGATTAAAACTATACCAATTATCACGAGAAGACCTAAAATCATTTCGACCCAATTAAACTTAGACTTTGTAATAATCGGTTCGAGAAACGCAATAAATAAAGTAGTTGTAGCCATACAAGACAGTGCAATACTTGCATTACCCAATTTGATACTTCCAAAAAACGCCACCCAGTGAAGACAGACTATAACTCCGATTCCTGCGTACACCATCATAGTACCTTTAGGAATCTTGAATACACCTCGAATGACTTTTGGAATTACTAGTAAACCCAAGACTCCAATCCATAGTCGATGCCAAACCAATTCGAGTTGGTTAAATTGAATGAACTTCCCCAATATAGCTGTAAATCCAAAGAGGAATACGGCAATATGAATTTTGAGAAAAGGCCCAAATGACTTTTTAATTGGCATTGGCAAATATTTGCGAATAATTGTCAAATGCCAATGGTTAAGATCTATTTTGTTTTTAGTAGTTTAACAAAGGACGCCTTTCGCCTGTGCGCTAAATCTAATTCGGTACCATTAGACATTAAAACTTTGTTTTTGGGGGATAAGAACTTCTTCATTTCATTCATGTTGATTACATGAGATTTATGTATTTGAAAAAAGGGCAGTTCATCAAACACATCGTGGTAATAAGCTAAAGGTTTTGAAGCCATAACCTTGCTACCATGATTCAAGTAAAACACCGTGTAACCTCCTCTTTGGCCTTCAGCATAAACGATATCTAATAAATCGATTTTCGTATACTCACGCAGACTCGGTATTACAATAAACTTTGGCCGCTTTTGATTAATTGCTTCCAAACGAAGCTGTCCATTTTCTAATACTTCACGGGTTTTTTCAATAGCCTCTGACAACTCTTTTTCGGAAAACGGCTTAAGTAAATAATCGATTGCGGAACATTTTATTGCTTTTATTGCGTATTCGTCAAACGCAGTCACAAAAACCACATTAATATCCTCCATATCCAGTTTATCAATAAGTTCAAATCCTGAAATACCAGGCATTTCAATATCGAGTAAAAGCAAATCAGGCTTTGATTCTAATATCCGTTCATATGCCAACAAGGGGTTTGTAAATTCTTGAATAGAAGAGACTTCTTGTCCACAAGATTCTAGTAATTGTCGGGTTAATTTTAGACTTTTAGGCTCGTCGTCTATTATGTAAACTTTCATTTTCGAGGTATTATTAATGTTGCAATTGTTCCAGTTTCTGTCTGATTAGTTTTAAATTCATGTATCATATCACTTTTGTCAATTATTTTTAGAGATGGTTTGAAGTCTGGGGACCGTAGAAGTTTTAAGCGGTTTTCTACTACGAAGGTTCCAAAAGATTTATGTTTGGTTTCTGGCCCACTGTTGTACCCTACTCCATTATCTTCAATGATGCATTTAAATCCTTTTTCGATTAAGTTTATATTTACACGAATAAACCCTCCAGTTTCGTTTCCGAATGCATGCTTCACACAGTTTTCAACAAGAGGTTGGATTAACAAAGGAGGAACCATAAACTCATCTTTTTCATAATCGAAGTCACAATCTACGGAAAACGTAAACCTTTCTTGAAACCGCATTTGTTCAATCTTCAAATAGGTCTTAATAAACTTAATTTCATCTATTAAAGGAATCCATTGGCTCTTGCTGTATTCCATACTAGAGCGCATTAACTTTGAGAAGCTTTGCACGTAATGAGATGCTTTTTGGACATCATGCTCTAGAATAAACGACTTAATGGAATTTAATGCATTAAATATAAAGTGCGGGTTCATTTGAGTTCTTAAAAGTACCAGCTCCTCTTCTTTTATGGTAACTTCACGATAATTTTTAAAGTCTTTGAAAAAGCTAATTGCGTTTTTAAACCGAAAAATCTGAAATATTACAAAAATCAATGAGCCAATTCCAACAATCCACATTGCAGTTCTAAACCATTGGGTTTGTGTAAAATGAGGTAGGATTGTAAACGAATAAATATCAGATTCAGACCAAATGTTATTTCTATTTCTACAAGCAATCTCAAACGTATAGTCCCCAGGTAAAAGGTTATAAAAGTCTACATCTGTTTGATCTGTCAGCCTATAGCTTCCAAAAGCATTATTATGAATCAGGCGATATTTATAAAACCCATTACTAGGTTTTTGAAAACAAATGCCAACAAATGAAAAATGAATATTGTTTTCCGAGTGTATTAAATCCTTGCTTTTTATTTTCTGATTAGTATGGCTAATTGAAACATCCTCAATATTCATATAGGGGTTGCTAATTTCCCTATTCAATTGGGATTCCGGGATTTCAGCTAAGCCTAGATCTGAACCTACCCATAGTGAATTGTTCCAATATTCCACATCATAAATATAATTACTTAAAATTCCGTCCTCAACTCCCAAATTTAATTCAACATAAGATTTTGAGACATTCTTAGTAACAATTACCTTACTCACTCCACGATTGGTTCCAACCCAAAGGGTTGAATCGTTTGAAAACTTTAGAGAATTAATTATGTCACTTGCTAAGCCCTTGCTTGTTGAAAGCGTATACAAACTATCATTAACTAAGAATCGTATGCCATCACCACTTGTACCAAAAGCAACCACTCTCTCATTGTTACATATTACATTTACTGTTCCATTGAATGACAAGTTATTACTATACTTTATTGGTTCATGTAGAGCATCTTGCTTTATTAACCAGAAGCCTAATTGAGTTCCAAGCCAAACATTCCCATCACGATCTAAATCAAAACATTTGACCTGCTCTGTTTTAGTGTCTACATGTTGCAGTCTAGCGCCTGGTTTGTATATATCATACCCAGGCTCAAAGGGAAATACAACATATAGCGAATCAGTAATTTTCAAATGTGATCTAATCTTACCAAGTGCTGGATCTACATCTATGATATCGTTGGTTCGATGCTTGTTTTTAGTTTTCGTAACATAACTGTATTTAATAGTTGTAGTAAGCCACTTAGAATTTATCAGATTTTTTCTTTTAGAATCAACTACAATTTCTCTAACTTGACCGTTCTTATCTACTATTATTAGGTTGTCTTTATTTTCTGTGATTTTTACGGTTGTTTGATTGTTGTGAAACGGTCTTTGTTTTGAAAGTATATTTTGGAAATAGGATATTTTATAAATTCCCTTGTCTAGGGTCGTAATCCACAAATTATTCTCAGAGTCAGTAGTAGCGTTTGAACACTTTGACACTATTTGTAAGTCAAAAAAATCACCATTTTTATATAACCAAGCATTTTCATCGGTTGCCACTAAGATTATTTCATCACCACAAGAAACTATTTGGTTTATTGTAGTCTGAAACTTTCTTACTACATGAACCTTCCCCTTGAAATACCTGTAAAACCAATTTGCGTCTGAAAAATAAATTTCTCTATCATATTTTATTGTTGATGCTATTAATCGCCTTGCTATCAAAGCTGTATCCCCATCAAAATTAACAAAGTTTGTAAATAGTGATTTTTTTTCTCCTGTTCCTAAAAACAACCCTCCATTCTTAGTCGATTTGAAAGGTAAGACTCCTATTAATTGAGCTGTGATACGTTTGTAAATAATTCCATCCTGACTAAAGTGTGCTTTATAGTAGTTGTCATTAAACCCATATATATCGACACCATCATCAGTAAAATCTATTTGTTTTGGCCAATACTTAAACCATGTTTGCAAACTATCATTATATATAAATGGCCTAAAATATTGTGAATCAACATTATAAATACTTATGCTTCCATCATAACAGGAAAACCACAATTCAGAGTTAGGAGCTTCGTAACACTTGAAAATCGTATTATTCGTTAAGTTAGAATTTGCAGTTGTAAAATTTGTAAACTTATATCCATCATATCGAGATAAACCACGATCTGTGCCTATCCATAAATACCCTTTCTTGTCTTGATGAACAAAGTATGTCTCAGGACTCGGCAGCCCATCCTTAGTATTAAAGTTTTCAAATGACCGCTCTTGTGAATACACACTTAGAAATACACACCCTGAGATTAACAGCACCAGTAAAAACTTTATAAAATATGTTTGATTCATATCTCAAACAAATATAAGGTTCAAGGTCTTAGTGATGCTAATGAGTATCCGAACGTAGTATTTTAGTCTCTATACTACTAGTCGAGTAACCTTCTAAGAATTCAACAATCTTGACCTCCCCTCCATTTTCAATAACTTCCTGTGCTCCAACTATATTTTCAAGTTGGTAATCACCACCTTTAACAAGTACGTCCGGCTTAATGACCTCTATTAATTTTAAAGGAGTTTGATCTGAAAAAACCACCACAGCTGAAACACATTCAAGACTAGCTAAAAGCCAGCATCTTGAGACTTCATCTTGAATTGGTCTGTTTGATCCTTTTAACTCCCTAACAGAGGAATCAGAGTTGACTCCAATTATTAATTTATCCCCAAAATCTGCCGCTTTATTTAAATAATCGACATGGCCTTTGTGCAATATATCAAAACAACCATTTGTAAAGACAATCATACTGTTCTCTTCCCTCCATGTCTTTACGTCGTTCTGCAGTTGGGAGAGATTACGTATCTTATTTTTGACCCTTTCTATGTTTTTCATCTAAACTACCGATTTACGTTTCTTGAAACTAACTATCACCATTGATAACCCGCCAAAGAAAAATATCATTAGCATTTGACTGGCATGTGAGATTATCGCATAACTAGTGCCAATACTCAAATCTATCCCATATAGTAAAAGGCCTCTCGGTACGAAATAGTGAAAACTCCCTAAACCTCCAGGGGCTGGAACAATAACTGCAAAGGTCGCTACAATCAAAGTTGTCATGGCGGCATCCAATCCAAGCCCCCTGGTCCCATCCAAAGCGAAAAAAACAAGGTACGAAACCAGAAAATACATCAACCAAATGAGCAACGAATAAATGATAAAAAGTATTGGCCTTTTCATCTGAAAAATGCTCTTTGCGCCACCAATTAACCCCGTAACAAAGTCAATAATTTTCGTAATAATCACAGGGTTGTTTTTACGTCTGGCAAAGTATCGATACACTACTATTCCCAAAATCCCTAAAACGCCAAGGCCAATTAAAACATACACCTTGTAATTCAAATTATCCGAACCAGCACTGTAGAAAATTGATTTTAAAAAATCTGCTATTAAATCATATTGCCAAAATACTCCAGCAATTGTTATAAAGAACATGATTATTAAGTCAAATACTCTTTCAGTTACGACAGTACCAACAAGCTTATCTATGGGAATATCATCTGATTTGGCTTTTATCGCACATCTTGCAACTTCACCCATTCTTGGTGTTACATAATTGACTGTATAACCTACCATTACAGAGTGGAAACTTGAACTAAAATTTGATTTGTACCCTAGTGGCTCAATTAACAACTTCCATCGTAATGCTCTTATAACGTGACTTGTTAAACCAGCTAAAGCTGCCACCCCAACCCAAAAGTAATTTGCTCCCTTAATTTCTTCAATTATTTTGTCGGGCTGAATAGTCTGATATACCCAATATATCAAACCTATAGCCAACAAAGGATATAAAAACTTTTTTAAGTGTTTTCCTGAAACCGTCAAGAGGTAAGGTGATTATTAGAATCTGGGAAAACTATAGTCGGAACAAAGCTTTTTGCCTCGTCAAAATCAAGTAACGCAAAGGATATAATTATTACTTGATCTCCCCATTGAGCTTTGCGTGCAGCTGCGCCATTTAGACAGATCATTCCACTGCCTCTCTCTCCTTTGATGGTGTATGTTTCCAGCCGCTCACCATTGTTATTATTTACAACTAAAACTTTCTCACCTTCAATCATATTTGCCGCATCCAACAAATCCTCATCAATTGTAATACTTCCTACGTAACGCAACTCTGTTTGAGTCACTTTTACATTATGTATTTTCGACTTTAATACTTCGATCATCATAACAGGTAACAAAGTTAGTTGATTTGGCCATTGTCTAATGAATTTCTTGATTTGGTTTTTTAACTCCGGCGTCAATTCGGACAGATAAGATGTTTTCTTTTGGAGGAATCGGACATGAATACCGATTGCTATATGCACAATATGGGTTGTAACACTGATTGAAATCAATTAAAACTGTTTTTGACACATCTGATAATTTAAAATCTAAATACCTTCCTCCTCCATAGGTAGAATCCGTATTACTTTGATCTTTAAACGGACAAAACAGATAGTCATTTAGGGCTGAGTCGTTTTGCATACTTTTTATGCCCTGATATAGATTTAACTTACATTTAACACCGTCAACTTCAAATGTCAACACCCCATATCTCCTATAGATTGGCAAACGGTTCGTGCTGGTTGACATTTTAAAAGGCTTCCCTAATTTCTTCTTAAATGTAGCTTCAATCAAATACTTGTCGTTAAAAGGGAAATAATGCAATCCAGTAAAACTATTCAATGCATTTTCATCAAGTATTGTTGTAGCAGTATCGCTAAATTCTGCATCAATTGAATCTCTTTTTAATTGCGTTTTTGTAACATAATCTACCTGACCAAAACCTATTAACGAGTTCGTCATTATCGCAAACATTAAAACTGTCCTTATTACGCTATCCATAAATTATTCTGTTTCGGAATGTTCTGTAATCGTTTCATGTTGCCCTCTATAGAACCAAGATATTTCTGGTCTCTTTGCTGGTAACCATATAAAATTGGGCAGCTTTTTCTTTTCACTTGGCAATTTCTCCATTGGATAAAATCCTCCAGTCGGATTGCCGTAATATCTCACGTCCTCGATTGTATTGTCGACCAAATAAATCATCATGTTGCTGCAAATCATATTACTTGCTCCAATGTACGATGAATCCTCTTCTTGCATATAATATGTCGTTTGTCCGTTTCCTAAGACATTAACTTTGTGCAATCTGTTGTTTTTAAAATAAGCAATCATATCATTCCCATCGATTTGATTAAAAATATCATCTTCCACGTGTGAAACGATAAACGCATTATTCGTTATTGTCATCTTATCGATTACTCCGTTTTTTCGATATACAACAATCGTGTCGCCAGTAATCTGATTATTTTCCGTCCATAACACTGGATCTCCAAGTAGGCTGATGATTGAGTCTGTGAAAGAATAAATTAATGAATCAGCAACTCCTTGCATATCCGTTTTATGCAATTTAGTATTATAAAAGGCCGAAAGCCTTCTTGAGTCATTGCTATCTATTTGGTCGATTAACGTATCTGCCATTACAAATAAACTATCATCATCAAAGTATTTGGTTGCCATGGGTTCACCTGTCACAATAGTCTTACCGCTATTTCTGTAAGTAATTCCATATTCACCGTTAATCTTTATCCTTTCCATAGTGTCGAGTAGCTCAATACTCTTGAAAGCCTGACCAATACCTTCGTTTCTATCGTAAGTTATGCTGTCGGCTGTAAGTCTATTTGTTTCTCCCTGAATCCAAGCTCCTTTACTAAATTGACTTCTATTTGAATTCGTATTGTACCACCCATATCTACAGAATATGGTATTTTCTTCACTGGTAATGTACGTAGGACCATAGAAGTAAGCTATCTTAGTGAAGGTATTATACATCAATGTGTCGCTGACCATCTTATATTCAGGATTTGTTAGCACTACACTATCTTTAAAAAAGAATTGTTTACTGCGGCTAAAGTACCGACCTTGTCTGCTTCTGAGCCTATCTTCACCATTAACAATATTTCCACCTGTTGTATAAAATGCCGTTTTTGAAGAAACGTCATATTGTATCAAGTCAGTAGTTAATTGCATCTCTTGATCCCTTAACCTCACGTTTTTCTGAACATATGCAAGCTTCTTATCTCCATCATACTCCAAATAATCACCCCATAAATTGAAAGTATCTTTTTGCCTGATGTATATATTACCGTATGCTTTTACTTTGTTATCCTTTCTGTAAAAATATGCACTATCACAATCCATAAACACCTGATCCTGCTTAAATCGAACGTTCCCTTTTACCCTTTCAGCATCTACGAAATCTTGATCATACTCTATCACATCGGCACCAAGAAGTTCAATAACACTTTGTGCGTTAACATAAGATGCCTGAAGACAATAGAACAGTGCTATTACTAGTATCTTTATGGTCGTTAAAATTTTGATTCTATTAGATCGCAACATAGATTTGAATTAGGACAAAAATAATGCAAGAACGCTTTGAGACTTCTTTATTAAACGAGCTAGGGATAAATAAAACCGACCGAATCATTTGTGCCGTTAGCGGAGGTGGTGACAGCATGGCCATGTTGCATTTATTTAAATCAATCAATATGAGCATTGTAGTGGCTCACTGTAATTTTAAATTGAGAGGTAAAGAAAGTGAGGATGACGAAAAATTTGTAAAAAACGTTTGTTTAATAAATGATGTCCCGTTCTATTCAAAATCATTTAATACTGAATCGATTGCAAAGAAAAATGGATTATCTATTCAGCAAACAGCCAGAGACTTGCGATATGAATGGTTCGAAGAGCTTAGGCTTAAATTAGACTATACGTTTATCGCTACTGCACATAATCTAACTGACAATTTAGAAACTGTTTTAATCAACCAAATTCGTGGGACCGACATATACGGTTACAAAGGCATTCCGTTAATTCGTGGCAAAATCATCCGACCAATGATGATTTTCAAGTCTTCTGAAATTCGCGCATTTAACCAAACCCAAAGAGTCAAGTACAGAAATGACTCGAGCAACTCTTCAGACAAATACTTAAGAAACAATATTAGACACAATGTTTTTAAAGACTTAATAGCAATTGAGCCGGATATCGAACAACGATTTGCGGACAATTCAACTCGAGTTAGCGAAACTATTTCTTTACACAATGCACTAATTAACAGAAAGTTAGAAGAGATAGTGGTTAAAAAAAATGGAGATTACTACCTTCCAATTTCAGCAATAAGTAGTTTTCCACACTACCACAAAATACTGTATTGCTTTGTAGGCAACTTTGGGTTTACCGAAGCCCAAATTCGTGATTTTTCATATTCATCAACTGTTGGTTCTTTCTCAAAAAGTGAAACCCATCATATTATTAGAGACAGACACAATTTTATCGTTAGCAAAACGAAATCGACAACTCAGATTAGTATTTCGGGTCCAGGAGTATATCAATTTAATGATTTTGAAATAATAGTTGAACACATCGAAGAAACACCTTCATCCCTTATTTTACCAAAGTCAGCGTGTTATGTAGATAGTCAATCCTTGAAATTAGTCTTAAGAAATTGGCTCGAAGGGGACAAGATTTCTCCTATTGGAATGAAAGGTACGAAGCTTCTAAGCGACGTCTTCATAAATCGCAAAACTCCAAGAAATATTAAGCATTCGCTTCCAATCCTTGTAAACCATGATGAGGTTGTTTGGGTACCAAATCATTCCTTCTCAAAAAGATATGCTCTAAGGGAAGATACTGATTTTTCTAAATCGTTGATTTGGCGAATTACTTTATTAGAGAATGTAACTAGTCTTTAAGCAAGTTTTTAAACTTCTTACGCACCTTCTGAACTTTCGGTCCAACAACGGCAGAACAATAAGGTTGATTCGGGTTATTTTCTAAATAATTTTGATGATAGTCTTCTGCTGGATAATAAACTGGCACCGCGGATATCTCCGTTACAATTGGATCTGGCCATAAACCACTTGCATCTGTCGAATCCTTACTTGCCATTGCGGTAGCTTTTTGAGCTTCATTGTGGTAATATATTACACTTCTGTATTGTGTACCTTTATCAGCACCTTGCCTGTTTAAAGTTGTAGGATCATGTGAGTGCCAAAAAATCTCTAACAACGTTTCATAACCAATTACGCTTGGATCGAACCAAATTCTTGCAACTTCAGCGTGACCAGTCGTCCCTGTACAAACTTCTTTGTAACTCGGATTTTTCACTTGTCCACCAGCATATCCTGATTCTACTTTATGAACTCCTTTCATTTGTTGAAAAACTGCCTCAACACACCAAAAGCACCCTGCTCCGAAAGTTGCGGTATCTAATTGCATACTATCAATATTTTCAGTCATTTCTTGTTTGTTAACTGTTGTATTATTTTTGTTTTGTGCACATCCAAATAAAGGCAAAAGCACACTTAAAAGTATCGTCGTTTTTATATTTTTTCGTATCATTTGTTTAATGATTTAAATTTAATCGATGCTGAATTTACACAGTGTCTTGTGTTTTTATCTGTAAAACCTTCACCCATAAAAACATGTCCCAAATGTCCTTGGCACGAATTACACGTTATTTCTGTACGTCTACCATCTGCATCAACGGTTCGCTTAACCATTCCTTCAACTTCGTCATCGAAACTAGGCCAGCCACAACGTGAGTCAAACTTACTGTCACTCCAATAAAGAGGCGCATTACAACGTCGACAAACATAAATGCCCTCAGCCTTGCTGTCAAAATATTCACCAGTAAATGCCCTTTCTGTTCCTTTTTGAGCAATTACGTATTTCTCAAAATCGTTTAGATTATTGTATGGTTTTAATGCAGAGCCATCTCTAATGTCGAAAACATTGGTCAGATAAACGTTTGAAACACTCTCAGGCTCTGGGAAATCGATTGCATTACTACTTGCCCAAACAGATAATGGTTTATGCTGATTATCAAAAAGCACACAATACTGATGTGCTTTCAAATTATCTGTAAAACTAAATTTAAACTCATCGATTGTCTTTGGAACCATTAACTCTAATCCCATTTTAGTAGGTATTTCATTCTTAACATCTGTCACGAATGTCAATGAAGAATAGGTAGTAGGTACCTCACTTGGTGTCACAACAATTACTTGCAACCCAAACTCCCCCAACTTGATTGCTAAGGATTCATAGTGACTTAAGACACTTGAATAAATTGGATCTTCCACGCTTCCAACGAAAACTATAAACGCTGGTTTGTTCTCAACTAAACCTTCAATAACATTAACCAGATTTGAACCCGAATCAGGAGATTTTGCTACAAATGATTTGTTGTTAAAATCCATTCCATTAAACCATATTTTTAGATCATCTTTTGAGTTTACTATGCTATCCAAATCAGACTTGAGTGATTTACCAATTTTCATATTTTCGTTATTCGTTGAATTGTTTTGTCCACTACAGTTACTTAAGAGAAGTAAGCTTATACTCACAAGAATTGTTTTAAATATTGAATACTTCATACTCTTTAAACGATTTTATGTATTAGATAGTTTTATTGACCTAAACTGACAAAAATAAATTCAGATTGATTCTAAGATGCCCACTTCGTTCAATCTAATTCCTCGATGCACCTAACTAAATTACCTTTATCGTACCTTTGGAGGTAGAAGGATTCACGCACTATGAATGAAATTGATTTAAAATTTCAATCAGTATTTCACTCTGCCATTGACGGCATTGTATTGATTAATGATCGAGGCATAATTGAAGAAATAAATCAAGCGGCGCTAGATTTATTTGGTTACTCTAAATCAGAGGTGGTTGGGAAGAATATCAAATTATTAATGCCTAATCCACATCAAAAAGAACACGATGGCTACATCAGTAATTATCAAAAAACTCGGAAAGCAAAAATCATCGGAATTGGAAGAGAAGTTGAAGGGCTAAAAAAAGACGGTTCTGTTTTTCCGTTTCGTCTGGCAGTGAGCGAATTGCCTCTTACCAATAAAACGTGGTATACTGGTTTCATTCATGACTTAACTAAAGAGAAAGCTGCTCAACAAACTTTAAAGGAATATGCCGAAAATTTAGAAAATATCGTAGCCTCTCGAACAGAATCACTGAATACTTCTAACTCTTTACTTCAGCAAAAAATACAAGAAAAAGAAGCGACTGAAAAAGAGTTAATTGACAGTCAAAAGTTATATGTAACGATTGCCAAAAACTTTCCGAACGGAACAATTACAGTATTGGACGATCAATTACGATTCGTATTTATTGAAGGTCAAGGCTTAAGGGATTCTGGAATTGAGACCAATCAGTTATTGAATACGAACTATCTCGATTCTGTTCCAAACGAGTTAAAAGATACCATTAACCAAAAGCTTAACGTCGTTTTAAGTGGGATTCCTTCAACTTTCGAAACTGAAACGAAGCATCAAATCTTTCGAATTAGGGCAGTTCCACTGTATAATGATCAAAATCAGGTTAACCGAATATTGTTAGTGGAAAGCAATATCACTCAGCAAAAAAATGCTGAAAAAGAGATTTACAATTCTCTCCAAAAAGAAAAGGATTTGAATGAGTTAAAGTCAAAGTTTGTCAGTATGGCCTCGCATGAGTTCCGAACTCCACTAAGCACAATAATGAGCTCTGCATCGTTAATCAAAAAATACACAGCGATTAATGAGGGTGAAAAAACAGTTCGTCATGCGGATAGAATACAAAACAATGTCAAAAACCTGACTATGATTCTCAATGACTTTTTAAGTCTGGAGAAGTTAGAAAATGACAACATCCGAACTGAAAATAGCGAGATTAACATTATCGAATGTATTTCGGAGGTCAAAGAAGATATGATGATGTTGAAGAAAAGTCAACAATCCATTACACTCAAAGAAGATCTTTCTAATCCGTTAATTTTCACAGATCGTTTTGTGATACAAAACATTATGACTAACCTCGTTAGTAATGCAATAAAATACTCTGGTGACGATGGTAACATTACCATTGAATTAAAACGCAAAAACTCCGATTTTATAATTCAGGTAATTGATGATGGAATTGGCATCAGTGAAGAGGATCAAAAACGATTGTTTCAACGATTTTATAGAGCATCAAACAGCGGCAATGTCCAAGGCACTGGATTAGGACTTCATATAGTTAAACGGTATATTGAGTTAGTAAAAGGTGAGTTGATATTTAAGAGTGAACTAAATAAAGGAAGTATCTTTGGACTGATACTTAAAAACGCATAATTCATCAAAATGAAAACAATTCTTGTCATTGAAGACAACTACGAAATACGAGAGAATCTTCGCGAAATTTTAGAACTAGACGGCTACAAAGTTTCCACCGCTGAAGACGGTAAAATTGGTGTTTCTATTGCCTATGAAGAACTTCCTGATTTGATTCTCTGCGACATAATGATGCCTAATTTAGATGGCTATGGTGTTTTACATATGCTGAGTCGCAACCCTCAAACAATGCAAATTCCATTTATTTTCTTGACTGCAAAGACAGAAAAAGTGGATATACGAAAGGGTATGAGTCTAGGTGCAGATGATTATATTGTTAAACCGTTTGATGAACTCGATTTACTTACCGCCGTTGAAAACAGATTGAAAAAATTCGAACTTATTCAAGAGGTTGCAGGAAATACGCGGGCTGCAAGCATTAAAGAAGAGGACCTCTTTCCGAATAAATATGTTAAGAATTATGATAAGAAAGAACTCATTTACCATGAAGGTGAGACCCCAACCAATGTTTACCAGCTTGAAAGTGGTAAAATAAAACTAACCAGATTAAGTGATGACGGTAAGGAAATGGTTTTAGATTTATTAAAGCCTGGCGACTATTTCGGATATTGGTCAGTGTTGCAAAAAGAGAACACCACTGAAAACGCTGAGGCTCTGGAAACTTGCAAAGTGATTCACATTCCTCATTCTGACTTTCTTGAAGTAGTACAAAACGAAAACGAAATAGCTTCAAAATTTATCAAGATGCTAAGCAACAATTTGTTGGTTCAACAATATAAAATTGTGGAATTAGCATACAACTCTGTTCGTAAGCGTGTTGCAAGTGCTTTAATTCAGCTTGCAGATAAATATACTGACGACCCTACACAACCTTTTTCTATGGCAGTAAGTCGTGAAACATTGGCTGGGATTGCAGGTACTTCAGTCGAATCTGCGATAAGAATGCTATCTGAGTTTAAGAGCGATGGTTTGGTAGAAGTCAATAAAGCTACTATCAAAATTATTCATTATGACAAACTAAAAAATGCTCCCTACTGATTCTTATCATATCGCTTTCTGATTGCAAGCAGTCTCTTCTTTCAGCCATCACGTTTCATTTGTAGATTAGTAAATGATAACCGAGGTTGACAACAATTATTGCAGGGAGTTGCTAAATCAAACTGATTTAGAAATTATAGATGTCCGAAATTTTATAGAATATATAGAAAGTCACATCCCTAATTCTTTTAACATCGATGTAATGGATAATGGTTCCATTGAAAAACTCGACGCTTTAGACAAAAAAAAATCATATTTGGTATACTGCACCATCGGTGTTAGAAGTAAATCAGCGGTAAGGATAATGGCTCAACTAGGATTCGAAAACGTCTTCCACTTGACAGATGGTATCGTTAATTGTCCCCAACTCTTAAATTCTATCTCTAGCGAAAGTTAGTTTTTGGTATACGTATCGACATGTCGTGCCTTTTTTTCTGGGTAAATATCGGCAATTGTAACAAGTATTCCAGTTTCTTCAACATCACCAAAATCTTGGTTTAATGCAGTTCCGAAAACTTTCATTGTTGGGGAAAGTTGCATGTAATTGTTTATTAAAGGAGGCACATTCGCTCCTCTACTTCTAACAAAGCGAGTCAAAACTTTATGCGCTTCTTTAAAATCTAACCCACGTATATCCTCAGTAAAACTTAACAAATCGGATGTTAAGGTTAATGGAGTTATAGGTCTCACTAATTCTTCGTCATCGTGAAAATATTTGTCCAAGAAATACAAAATTGCGTCTCGCGATACCGTATCATAATTCGAATACATAGTTACCTTTCCGAAGAAGTGTTCAATGTGAGGATTCTCAACGGTTATCGCACCGAGTCCGTCCCACAAATTATCCAGTGCAAAAATTCCTTTTCGTGATCCTTGTGTTGGTTGAAAGTTTGGTTGAACCCAACTTCTTCCAAGTTCTATTGTTCGGGGTAAGTATTCCGAAACAAAGCGTTCAGAAAAATTAAAATAATGGTTCGTCGACAATTCTAAGGGTGATGTATTTACAATCTTTGAGCAATCTATGAAACGATAGCCCCCTATTATTTCTTTTGCTTCAGGTGCCCATAAAATCAACTGCTCATAACAATTTTCTGAGGTATCAAAATCATCTAAGTCCAGAGACTTTCCTGTTCCTCCTCCTGCTTTGGCGAATGTAAGCTCACGCAAGCGACCAATTTCTTTAACAACCATCGGGCTATTATGATGGTTCAACACATAAATCTCGTTATCACCTTTGTTCGTTTTACGAACAAAGCGTTCCTGTGTTAATTCCGCTTCCAAAACATCCAACGAAATTGGGTCGATAATATAGTCTAATGCTTTCTCCTTCATTATTAATCGGATAATGAATATACCTGATTTTTAACAACCTGAGCCCACTCCTTATCTGACTTGCTTGAATCAAATCGTGCAGCCTCAATTGGTTTACCAAATGTAACACTTATAGCCTTATTCTTTTGCTTGAACAGTTCATTCACCAAAAAAAGCATCTCAATATTTACTTTTATGCCCAACCAAGTACGAAGCTTTGCCAACCGGTAAAAAAAAGGACTTAGTTGCCCCTTTAGGTAAACGGGTATTACTTTTTTATTGTGCTTCTTAGATTGTGTTACAAAAGTCTTTTTCCATTCCAAATCTACTACCTTGTCTCCCACTTTACGACTTACTAAACCAGCTGGAAAAATAAAAATTGCATTCTCTGAACCAAAAAGATTTTCAACTTCTTGAAGTGATTCTTTGGCACTTCTTCCATGCTTATTAACACCGACAAATAACCCTTTTAGACTTTCTAGATGAAGTAAAATATCGTTTACAATAAATTTTATATCTGTCCTAAACTTGCTTAAAACATCAACTAAAGTCATAGCATCCATGCCACCTAAAGGATGGTTTACAACAAATATTGCTCCCTCATTTAAAGGTATATTTTCCTCACCATAAACTGATAATTTAAGGCCAAAACGTTCGACAATCTCCGAACAAAAAGCTTCATTTCGAATGTCTTTGTTTTCCTCTATAATGGTATTGACTTCATCCTGATGTAGAATTTTTTTTAGGAAACGAATAACAAATTTTGGAAGCCTTTTGAACAACGTTGGGTTTTTCGTTGCAATTATTTCTTCAACATCGATAAATTTCTTTGTCATATCGCTAAGCGAAATTAATTGATAAAAAGGACTATGACATAATTATTCTTTTTTCAATCTGTCCTGAATAATCAAACATAGTTTCACCATAAATTGCTAAATTATGTATTGCGGAGGTTGTCAGTTTCTCTTTCCTTTGCACCATGGAATATTTTGCTCATGAAACGGCAGTTATTGATGATAATTGCTCAATAGGTGCTGGTACTAAGATTTGGCACTTTAGTCATATAATGTCCAATTCTGTAATTGGCGAAAACTGCAATATTGGTCAGAATGTAGTCGTTAGCCCGGATGTTGTGTTGGGAAACAATCTCAAAATTCAAAATAACGTAAGTATTTACACAGGTGTAATTTGTGAAGATGATGTTTTCTTGGGACCGAGTATGGTTTTTACGAATGTTATTAATCCGAGAAGTGCTGTTAATCGAAAAAGTGAATATTTAAAAACTACCGTTCGAAAAGGAGCCACAATTGGCGCTAATGCGACTATTGTTTGTGGGAATGATCTTGGAGAATATTGTTTCATTGGCGCTGGTACTGTCATCACAAAAGAAGTTCCAGCTTTTGCCTTGATGGTTGGAAATCCAGGGAAACACATTGGCTGGATGAGTAAATATGGTCAGCGCTTGCACTTCGATGAAAATGGGGAAGCAATTTGTTCTGAAAGCGGTGAAAAGTATTACTTATCTGAAAACGTAGTTTCTTGTAAAAATGGGTAAAATTTTAGTTACCGGAGGCTTAGGCTACATTGGTTGTCATACTACTGTTGAGTTACTGGGTAAAGGGATTGAAGTTGTTGTTGTTGACAATCTGTCGAATACAACAATTGATGTAAAAAATCGAATTGAAAAGATTGCTGGAAAATCATTTCCATTTTATGAGATAGATGTCTGTAACACAGAAAAGTTAAAAGAAGTATTTGCGTCTGAAAACATAACCGGCATTATTCACTTTGCTGCATTTAAGGCCGTTGGAGAGTCCGTTGAAAACCCTATTTTATACTATCGAAACAACATAGAAGGCCTGATATCATTGCTCGAATGTGTGAAGGAGTACAATGTTCCCAACATCGTTTTTTCTTCTTCCTGCACCGTTTATGGTGATACAAAAGAAAGTCCGATTACCGAAGAACACCCTATAGTTCAAGCGATATCCCCTTATGGCACAACAAAAATTGTTGGAGAACAAATCTTATTTGACTTTGCAAATGTAAGTAGCACCAAAGTCGTATCTCTTAGATATTTTAATCCTGTCGGCGCTCATTCATCTTCATTAATTGGAGAGTTGCCAATTGGTATACCAAACAATCTTATTCCATACGTTACACAAACTGCTGCTGGAATACGTGAGAAGCTTACAATTTTTGGCAATGACTACAACACTCCTGATGGTACAAATATTCGCGATTTTATTCATGTAGTCGACCTGGCTAAAGCTCATGTGAAAGCGATAGACTTTGCTGATAACCATTCATTTAAGGTCGAAGTGTTCAATTTAGGAACTGGAAAGGGCACATCTGTTTCCGAAGTTGTTGATACTTTTGAGAAGGTTAATAGCTTATCACTAAACCATATTTATGGTCCTCGACGTGCGGGAGACGTTGAGCAAATTTGGGCAGACGCTACAAAAGCAAATGAAATACTTGGATGGAAAGCGGAAATTAGCTTGGAAGAGATGTTACGTACTGCTTGGGATTGGCAGCAAACCCTTAAGGACTAGAAGAACGTTTGTTTCGAAAGTAACCACCAAACTAAACCTGGAACGAGATAAATAAAATCTCCCCAAAATCGATATTGCTCATCTTTTGAAAATCGCTCTTCCTGAATGTATAATATGAGCAAAATGTTGAACATTAACAGAAAGGCAACACTTACTATTAACTTTACTGGACTTTGAATTAAGAGCAGCCAGCAAAAAAAAGTAAAGAATCCAGTTCCTAAAGCATACAAAATTACTGACTTTGTTTTCTCTTCGCCCCATTCTGTCGCTGCAGACTGAAGCCCATTTTTTACATCAGAATCATAATCAAAGTATGAAAAGAGCAAGAGATTAGAATAATTAATTAACACCATTGTAACGATCAGAACGGCTGGTACTATAGAAAATGACAAGTCGCCATACAGTCCAGGCAAAACAACCATACCAACACAAACAACAATTGACACAAAGAACTCTTTCGTAATTTTAACTGTTGAGTAGTGCACTAAAATAAAGTATAACAGTACAACTACACTAACAACCACGCCTGCAATTATTATTCGATTTGGTAAAAACATCCACGCCACATATGCATTAAAAATCACTAATGCCGTAAGACCAGGTAAGATTGATTTTCGATATTTGTAATGAATCAAATGTCGTATTGAAACCGATTGCATCTTCATCTTCATTCCATCCAAAATGTGATCTAGCGTGTAAATCGCCCAAATTGTAGAAGCTAACAACCAGTAAAAGGACAAAGGTAAAGTGGTGTGAAACACATTGCCAAAAAAATAGGCTGTTGAAACAGACCCAGCAACCACTAATACACTAAAACAATTGAGAAACTCTATGACTCCTAGTTGGGAAATTGAGATATCCTGACGATCAGAAGTCATCCAAATCTACACCTCAGCGATCACTTCCTTTACTTCAGGATAAATTCTTCTTATACTCTCTTCAATACCAGCTTTCATTGTAATATGACTGATTTCACAGCTACTACAAGCCCCCAAGAGTCTTAAGCGAACAACATCGTCTTGAACTCCAATTAATTCTACATCACCCCCATCTGCCTTTAAAAAAGGTCTAATGTTGTTTAATGCTTCTTCAATTTTACTTAATGTGTCGCTATTCAATGCAGTGTTATTAATATTCGAAGTTACGTTAATTTGCTAAACTAGCAATCCCGTTTTTAATGGCTACCTGACGAGCTAATTCACCTGCAATGCCAAGATACGCACTTTTAACAATTTCATCACCAATTAGTCCTTCTCCATCGTCACCAGAAATTCTAATTTCCTCCATCAATGGAATTTGACCTAATAAGGGTAAGTTAAATTCTTCGGCAAGGTTTTTCCCTCCATCTTTACCAAAGAGATAATATTTTTTATCAGGTATATCAGTTGGCGAGAAATAGCTCATATTCTCCACTATCCCAAAAATTGGAATATTTATACTAGGATTTAAAAACATGTCTACTGCTTTTTTACAATCAGCTAGAGCAACTGTTTGTGGTGTCGTAACAATTACAACTCCGCTCACAGGTACCTGTTTTGAAATTGTTAAATGTATATCACCTGTGCCTGGAGGTAAATCCAATATTAAGTAGTCTAACTCACCCCAATGTACATCGGTTGTAAACTGTTTAATTGCAGACGAAGCCATTGGGCCTCTCCAAACAATGGCTTGCTTGGGGTCAACTAAAAATCCGATTGAAACAACTTTTATCCCGTCTTTAACCAATGGTTCCATTTTACCATCAACTTGACCTGGAACTTGCCCTACAAGTCCAAACATCGTTGGAAGGCTTGGACCATAAATGTCTGCATCTAATATCCCCACCGTGGCCCCAGATGCCTGTAAACTACGAGCTAAATTTACCGCAACAGTCGATTTCCCAACACCGCCCTTTCCACTTGCAACTGCAATAATATTTTTTACTCCTGGCAACACTTCTTTCTCCTCTCTGCTAGAGGTTACTTTGCTTGTCATGTTGGGGGTCACTTCTAAATCCTTAGACACAAAATGCTTTACCGCATTAATGCACGCATTTTGGATCATGTCCTTCATCGGGCATGCGGGTGTCGTTAATTCGACATCAAAATCAACCTGATTCCCACTAATCTTAATATTCTGAATCATGTTTAACGTTACCAAATCCTTTTTCAGATCTGGATCGTCCACATGACTTAATGCATGTAATATTTGATCTTCTGTGTATTTCATTTATTCGGTTTTTTTCCAATCATTCGCAGATTCATTTTCTTTATAAAGTGCCAAAAAAAAGCCCCTTCCTTGAAAAGGTATCCCACAACATACAGCATTATCTGATAAATGAAATAAATGGCTACCCACTTAACAATTACCGACAGTGTTTGATTTTGAATATCGATTCCAAGTAATTGGAACAATCCTTTTCTAACAAATAGAGTGGCTGTTCCGGTAATTGCAAAAACTATAAAAATTTTTGCCATTCGAGCATCTGTTTCAACTCCCCACTTGCCTTTTAATCTATCCCAGTACTTTTTCACCGTGCGAATTTACAATCAGTTCATTCTATAAACAGTATAACAACTCTTTAGTTTCAGTAAATTGATTTTGTCTTTAACTTGCACAATGTTAAAAAACCAACGCAGAAAGTCTTATGAAATACTTAAAGTACATCATACCCATTGTTATTGTTGCCGCAATTTTTGGATACCTCCGTTTTAACAAATCATCGTCTGTTGAAGGTATAAAGTTAGTACCTACTAATGCGATGTATATTTTTCAAACTACCAAACCAATTAAAAACTGGAAATCCTTTAGCAGCCACTCAATTTGGCAATTGTTAAAAACCCATCCAGCATTTATTGATATCGAAGACGACGCAAATTATTTAGATACCTTAATCTCAAGTAATGATGCAGTTTTTAGTTTTCTTGACGATAGAAGCCTTACCATTAGTGCGCACGAGACAAACTCCAAATCATATGACTTCTTGTTTTTTGTTGAACTTGAAGCTTCTGCAAACTCTTCAATTGTAAATACTACACTATCTAACATTCTTAAGTCAAACAACTATACAGTATCAACATACGATCATGATGATTTAGCTATTCTAAAAGCTGTAGACGACAATGGAGAGACTCTTGTTTTTACTCAGATTGGAACACAATTAGTAATTAGCTTCAATGAAAAGTTAGTGCAGTCGGTGGTTGAATCAGTCGATGCCAATTCGCTCGTTGATGACAATGAGTTTAGTCAATTGTATAAATCAATTCCTAACGATGGTTTAGGTCAGTTATTTATTAATTATCATTTTCTCGATGACTTATTTGCATGTTATATGTCAGATGGGTTGGAATCTGTAAGGGAAATTACTTCTCTATTTAGTTACACAGGTTTTGATTGTTTGATTGATGACCAATCGTGGATTTTGGAAGGTTTAACACTCACTGACACAACAAAAACCTCTGTTGTATCTGCTGTTTTAAATAGTGGTGCAAGTCAAAATCGTGCTGGAGATGTTCTTTCAAATCGAACAGCTTGGTTTATGAGTTTCAATTTTAGTGACTTTGAAACTTTTCGAAAAAATCTAGAATCCCTTCGCTCTGTGGATGCCTCTTTAAAGAGTTATGAAAAGAATATCCAACGAATCGAAAGTCTGTTAAATATTAATGTTGATGAAGATTTATTGAGTTGGATTGGCGACGAAGTAACTGTCGCTCAACTTAAGAAAAACCTGTCGTATGACACTGATGAAGCTGCAGTTTTGTTGATTAAAGCACGTGATGTTGGATTAGCTACGAAACACCTAAATCACATATCTCAGCAAGTTAAAAAACGCACACCAGCAAAATTCAGATCAATTGTATACCATAATTACAATATTCAGTATCTGGACATAAAAGGTTTCTTCAGAGCTTTTTTTGGGAAAGCTTTTGACAAAATTGACAAGCCATATTTTGCTATCATTGGCGACTATGTCGTTTTTTGCAATAGCCCATACACCATTGTTGGTTTGATTGAGGACTACGAAAACGACCGTAACCTATCTAATTCTGCTTCATATCAGCGTTTTGTTAAGGATAACGACCAAACGAGTGTGACACTATATGCTTCACCAAGTAATTTGTATCCAGCATTACTTCCTTTAATGGAACCGGAAAGCAAAAAAACACTATCTGAGAGCGAACGTTACTTTAGAGCCTTTGAGAGTTTCGGAATAACCTTAAGTGGTGATAACTCTGCGTTTAAAACGAGAATTCAATTAACCGAAACAGTTGCTGTAAAAGAGGAAGAATTTACCTCTCAAGAATCTATCCGTGAATTATATAGCCAGTTTGCTGAAGAGCGCGACATAAATAGTAAAAACTTTGCTATGGAATGGATTGAGGATGGTTTATACATAAAGAAATATCCAGGAAGTGAGATAACTCAAATTGAAGGAAAAACATCTGATGGTGTCTTAGATGGCAATTATACCGAATACTACAAAAATGGCGAGAAAAAGGTTGATGGGAAATACAAAATGGGTAGAAAAAAAGGAACCTGGAAGTATTACGACGAAAAAGGCAAACTCACTGAGAAAAAGAAGTACTAAAAAAGGCGCCCTATTGAGTAAGTCGCCTTTCATGTACTAATATTCTTTTAACACGGGTTCGATTCTTCCTTATACGTTTAGAGTTTTATAAAACTCAGATTTTTACTTATTCGAATCCGCGTAACTAAACACTTTTTTTAATATTTCTGTTGTTCGTGCCACTGGATTTGCCCGAATTTTATCTTCTTCTTTTTTGATTTCAGAGAACAAAGCAGTCATTGCATTATCGGTAACGTACTCATTCAAGTCTGTGGTAACGTTTTTGCCCATTACCATATTGTACCCTTTTGTAACGTCAGCCCATGGTTTTTGGATTCCGACTTTATCCAGCGCACTTGATATAACTGGCTGAAACTTTTGCTTTAACTCAGCGCTTGTTGCGTTCCTTAAATAGTTTGTTGCTGCTCCATCACCACCTGTTACAATGTTAATTGCATCTGCAATACTCATTTGCTTAATTACGTTGGCAAAAATTGGCTTCGCTTCTGACATTGCGTTTTCAGCCCCCTTGTTCATTGCATTAATAACCTCATCTAATTTTTTCCCTGCAAGAGCATTTGCAATAACGTTACCACGTATTTTTGCTTCTGCATCTCTCACCTCCTGCGGAAGTAAGATTTTGTATGCTTCGTTATTTAGAAAACCATTGGTTTTTCCCAAGAAACCCGTGCCGTTAGTAACTCCTTTGTTTAATGCTTCTTTTAAACCTTGAGCAGCTTCGCCTTGCGTTATTCCTGAAGTTTCATTTAAGACCTCATTGGCGGTCCCCATTACCTGTAAAAGTGAATCACATGAAGTTAATGTGATCGTAACGGTAAGAATTAATATCCACTTTTTCATATTTGTTGTATTCTAATTTTCTACTTAAATAATTTACTCAATCGATTCATAAATGACATCCATGATCTTAGTTCGAACTCCCATACTTACTAATTTCCAGTTTTCAGCAGAAGGAAAGACTCTGTTTGATAAGAAAACATACACTATTCCGTTTTGTGGATCGGCCCACATTTGAGTTCCAGTAAAGCCACTATGGCCGAACGTTTGTTTAGATGCGTAATCAGAAATTGGGTTTGTCTTATTTCTATTTGGTTCTGGTTTGTCAAACCCAATTCCTCTTCGTGAATTGATATATTGGTATTTTGTAAATTCCGCAATGGTTGATTCATCCAATAACTTTTTCCCGTTGTAATAGCCACCGTTTAGTAACATTTGCATAATTGCAGCTACATCAGTACTATTCGAAAAAAGACCAGCATGCCCTGACACTCCTCCTAGCATCGCCGCAGCAGGGTCATGAACATATCCATGAACCAATGACTTTCTAAAATCGGCATTATCTTCTGTTGGAACTATTTGAGATTTATCAAATTTATTTAAGGGGTTGTACGTCATAGTTCGTAATCCCATAGGTTGATAGAAAACGCTGTCAACAAACCGATCTAACGTCGTATGAGTAACTTGTTCAATTAAATAACGCATTAGAATCATTCCAAGATCACTATATTCATAATTACCCGGTGATTTAACGTCTGAATTGTAAATACTACCAAAAATTACTGACTGAAACTCACGACACATGTATAAATCATCTGACACTTTTATGCAGAACCTATCTGAAGCTATTTTAGAAAAAGTGGTATCATATACCATAGGGTCGCGCGTTGTAACTTGATAAAAAGGAATCCAACTCTTCAAACCAGCAGAATGCGTTAATATTTGCTTAAGTGTAATCTCATTTTTATTCGTAGTATCCAAGTTATTGAGATACTTCGACAAAGGATCGGATAGCTTAATTACCGAATCCTCCACTAGTTTCATTATACTCAAAGTTGTAGCGCTCACTTTTGTCAACGAAGCTAAATCGTATAAATCATCATTATCTACTTTTCGGTTTTCATTGTATGTATGTTTTCCAAAGGATTTCTGATATATCACCTTTCCATAACGAGCTACTAATACCTGGCATCCTGGTGTTGCACCTTTCGATATTGCATCCTCAGCTATGCTATCAATTTTTGCAAGCCCCTTTTCGCTCATAGCCACTTCTCCAGGCTCTCCGTATTGAAGTAACTTTTTATCTTCTATAACTTTTTGGTTAAATACTTTAAAGTTTTGAGTGACAGAGACGGGCAAAAACGCATCAGCTGGAATGGCTCCAAACAGCATTTGTGCTGCTTTTTCATGATTGACATCATCATCTTGGTATGCCATAACTACAGTTTTGACACCGTCAAATGATTTAAGGTTATAAGGATTTCCAAAATCCACAAAAACACAGTTTATGCTATCACTGAGCGCTTTAACAAATCTTGAAGCAGAGTAAGTCACACCAAAATTATTTTTTGGGTATCGGCTACTTTTATGCAGACTTACTATTACAAGGTCGTATTGTTTAAACTTCTTAGACACCCCATTAATATCATCTTTTGACACAATTTTTGGTAGGTGATAATGATCCGCCTTATGGTATTTATCAATGGTGGATTCGAATTTATTTGTGACATCACCACCAATTGAAACCGTAGCTATTTTTGCCTTACTATTTAACGTTAACGGCAATAAACCGTTTTCATCTTGTACGACACAGAGTTGTTTTTCTATTAATTTATTTAATAAGAATGTAGCATATGACGAATTTAGTTCTTCAATTAAATTCTCTTCTGCGATTGGTGTGAACTCATTCAACCCTGCCCAATATTTTGCATAGAGAACTTTCTTTACCTTTTCTTCTACGTATTCCTTTGTTAACTCACCAGAAGCTATCGCTGCTTTAATTAATTCTATTGCTTTAGGAATATTTCCTGGTGCTAATAAAATATCATTTCCAGCCTTAAGTGCTTTTAATTCAAGACCTCCAGGTGCATGAAATTTAGCAACCCCTTGCATATTTAATGCGTCTGTAAATGCCAACCCATTAAACCCAAGTTCGTTTCTCAACAACCCATTGATTCCAATAGGAGAAATTGAAATAGCTGTGTTTGGAGTAGGATCTATAGCTGGTATGTACAAGTGGGCGGTCATTACGCTCATTACACCGCTATCAATAAGGGATTTAAACGGATGCAACTCTATTGAATCTAGTCGTGCTCGTGAGTGTTTGATTACTGGAAGATCTTTATGAGAGTCAACATCTGTATCGCCATGACCGGGGAAATGTTTTGCACAAGCCATAACATTTTCCTTTTGCATACCTTTAGCGTAAGACCACCCTTTTTCGGCAACATTAACTTTATCCTCTCCGAAAGAACGATAATTTATTACAGGATTGTTGGAATTATTGTTTACGTCAATTACAGGAGCAAAGTTGACGTGTATCCCCATTCGTTTGCATTGTCTTCCAATTTCACGGCCCATCTCATAAATGACTTCGTTATCAGCAATTCCACCGAGCCCCATTTGATAAGGGAAAGTGGTAGTTTGTGACAATCGCATAGACAATCCCCATTCTCCATCAATGGCAACCATCAATGGTGTTTTACTCATTGCTTGAAATTCGTTTGTAAGTTTAACCTCAGTTAATGGATCGCCTTTAAAAAAAATCACCCCACCAACTTTGTACTTTCTTATGTCACTTCGAACCTTTTCGAGATGTGCGGAACCGTAGGTCGGGCGAACCTCAATCATCATCAATTGAGCGATTTTTTCATCCAGACTTAACTTATCAAATTCTTTATCAACCCAATCCTTCGCAAACTTATCCGGATTAGGGGCAAATCCAGATGAGCTAATTATCACAAAGACAAAAGCTGCTACAAGTTTTATGAAAGGATATTTTGACATATATACTGAGTAAATATTATTTTACAAAAAGCGTTCCCTGCAATGTTATGGATTTCTTAATCCTTCTTCTGCTATATTTTATTAACTCTATTCACCACTTGTCCACGATAGTTGTTGCAGCTCCATCAATACTTTTATAATAACTCTGGCGTTAAAAAATAATATCCAACCTATGAGTAAAATCCTTACACTTTCTTCCTTTCTGTTTTTAATATCAGTCATTGCCACTGGTTGTAGCCAACCTCAAACGCAAGATTCATTAAACAAGCAATCATCAAATACTCCCATACGATCGACCATTGAAATAAATACACCAATTGGATTCGAGCGCGTTAAGTGCGACACGAATGATGTTGGGTTCTTTTTACGACAATTGTCGTTTAAAGAAGACAAAACAGTGTATTTGTTTAACGGAGAGGAAAAGAGAAACCAGGATGCTCAGTATGCCGTTCTAGACATTGATATTGGAAAAAGAGACTTACAACAATGTGCCGATGCCGTTATGCGATTGAGAGCAGAATTTCTTTTTAAACAAAAGTTGTATGACCAAATACGCTTTCATTTTACAAGCGGAGACTTGGCAACATGGCAAAAATATAGTGAAGGATATCGTCCGGTTATCAACGGTAATAGCGTGTCGTGGGTAAAATCTGCAGATAGCGATACAAGTTATTCCAACTACAGAAAATATATGGACTTAATTTTTACATACTGTGGCACAGCATCAATGTCGAAAGAATTGGAAATGATTTCAATTAATGAAATCAAACCAGGTGATGTGTTGCATGTTACGGGAAACCCTTATGGCCATGCTGTGACCATAATGGATGTTGCAAGAGATAGTTTAGGCAGGACAGCGGTGATACTTTCGCAAAGTTACATGCCCGCTCAAAGCATACACATCTTAGTTAATCCAAACAATAGTGAATCTAGTCCTTGGTATATTTTGAAAGAGAATGAGCCAATACGAACTCCAGAATGGACTTTCCCAGCTACGTCTAAAAAGCGCTGGAAGGGATAATTGACAATACATTAGAAGGGGGGCGACCTATCACGGCTTTATTATTCGAAACTAAAATCGGTCGTTCCATTAGTTGCGGATAATCAATCATAGCCTGAATCCAATCAGTTCCTTCAATATCAGACGTACTAAACTTTTCTTTGAATACTTTTTCCTTCTTGCGGATTAGATCATACGGAGTGATTCCTAATTTTTGAATAATGGCTTGTAAATCACTGCTTGATAATGGCACCTTCATATATTCAACAACCTCACATTGAACGTCGTGTTCCTTTAATACGTTTAAAGCCTCTCTACTTTTACTGCATCGTGCATTATGGTAAAGACTTGTACTCATTACTTGGTGTTAACGTAATTCAATTTAATTATGTGGTTTGTTTTCCCACCTTTAATAGGATCTTCGAATTCGTACGTCATTTCGATATTCATATTCGTACTCGATAATGTTGTAACATCAAGTGTTTGTGGTGAACCTTGAGGGTCAAAAGGAAAGCTACTAAATTTAATTTTACTCTCGTTATCTAGAAATGTCCAAGTACCTCCATCTTCCGACTGTGGGTCATTAGGGTCGCACTTTGTTGGGCCTTCATCTAATAACACGGTAGAATCTGCATTCAAGTGCATCACATTATCTTTATCACAATCTTGAACTACTCCACCACCTTGATATGCTAAAAGATCCCAGTATTCATCAACTGTAATTACATTTCCTTGAATATCGATGGTTATGGCTGGATCTATTGTTCCTGATTCTACTCTCCAAGTACCTTCCGTTGCCATTTCGAAATTCGATTTGTCTTTATTCTCTGGTGTAGGTGTCGTGCCTTCATCATCCTTACATCCTGTAAAAACTAATAGCAATGCTACAAAACTCAAACCTATATATTTTTTCATAACTCAGAATTTGAGCGCAAGTTACATGTTTTTTAACAATCGAATTGTTCGGTTGTGGTCATTTCTGTTTATTAAGTCGGCGTGTCAATACCTTTTGCAACTCTCTGTCGAGAATCATAAAAGCAAGTCTTCTAGGTCTTTCATCCGCATCATATGACCAAACAAATTTCACCTTTCGTTCAAATAAATCTACCCTATAGAGGATTTGCATTAACTTTTGTTCATGCTCTCTCAGCCATACTTTTAGAAAATGCTCAAATGAAGTTACGAACGCTGAGAATGGATCAACAACTGAATCATCCCATTCAAAATCTGGAACATTAGAACCAAAGTCTTTGTTTAATTGATCAATCACTTCCTGCCTTAACTCAGCATTAGAATTTAATTCTGTTAGTGTTTTCAATTCTGTCATTCTTTGACGCTAAAAAGTCCAAAGGTTGGAGTCCATCTAAAATAGAACTCTGCAATAAAGTCGTTCGTTTCTTCTTTTAAGTTATGAGAGAAGTTAGTCCGTATTAGAAAGTGTAGATTCTCTTTAATTACTTTCTCCCACGATAGTCGAGCCATTATTAGCTTTCTGTAATCAAAAATATACTCAGGGTTTCTCATTGAAACTGTTCTAAAGATCGCATCACCCATTGGATTGTGATACTGGTGCGAGTCCCAATAATTTAACATCACTCCAAACCCATTCTTATACGCGGCAACAGAAACGTACTGACCTAAACCATCAATATAATTCTCAGTTTCAGTAGAAATGTCTTCGTAGTAGATTGCGTGACCTTGCAAATCGATGGAATCAAACCAGTTTGGATTTCGGGCAACATATCTTAGCCCGTAATCAAAATTAAAATTACTAATCGTTGGCATTTTCGAGGTATCAATTTCCCCTCCTTTATGAAAGGACACAATTGAAATAGGTAAGGATATTTGATGATTGTTGTTTTTTGTTGGAAGTTTTGGTTCTATTCGTAACCCTGTTGTAAACTCCTCGCGAAATGGGCTGTTTTGGTAAATCATTTTTTGCCAATCTACCCAGAACTCACCATCTATTTTCCTTTTACTTAAAACATATTGGAACCCATTCTCCAAACGATTTTCAATGATTCTTTCTGGGTCGTAAATAGGCTCTAACAACTTGTGCTGCATGCTTCCCATTAGAGTTCCAAATCGGACCATATGACCTTTTTTTCCAAACTGAAGGCTAAACGTTGGGGTTGATTTATACAGTTCGTCACTTCCGAAATCTTGTTGAAGAAACATTCCAAAAGATACTTGAACATTAGTGGAAGCTTGGTAAATTAACTCTGGCCATAGTTGGTACCCAAATAAAGAACGACCTTCATCTATTCGTGATTTATATTCTGAGTTTCTGAAGTAATTTAGATTTTCAATTGAAAGGGAAACCAAGCCTTCAGAAGTGTCATCCCGTTCCAAATCAAAGAAGGAGTTGTTCCATTGTCCGTACGAATTTATAGACAGTAGAACCAAAAAAACGATGACAAATCGCTTGAGTAGATACGTTACCATTGCGACAAATATAGTAGTATCCTTTTCAATTTATTTCAACTAAATATCTATGAATGTGCTATTTAACTTTATGTCAACCCTTAACCATAAACAATACACTAATTGGTAATATATTTGAATTGGACTATGGAACAACTTTTGAAATGTATGAGTTGTTAATACAAGACCTTTATGAAAGCAAAATTAAAATACATCGCCCTTACCTTAATCGTTGTTTTCAACTTCAGTTTCACTCAAAAAGAAAACGACGGATTTAAATTTAGAAATCAAACCAACCAGGCTTTTGGTTATGGTGAAAAACTAGAATACCGTGTACATTACGGATGGATAAATGCCGCAAAGATCACTATACGCGTAGACGATACAGCAGTAGTTGTAAATGATAGACCAACATATCACATTGTTGCACAGGGCAAAACGAATCGTTCGTTTGATTGGATGTACAATGTGCGAGATCGCTTCGAAACTTACGTCGACACAACTGGAATTGCTCCACTCAAATATTTCAAAACGGTTAAAGAAGACAAGTACACTGATACCGATTTAGTTTATTACCATCATGACAAGAAAAAATTACAAGGATTAAAAAAGAACATGGACATGCCTGAATACGTTCAGGACATCGTTAGCGGAACGTACTATGCACGTACAATTGATTTTAGTGACGCTTACATTGGCAAAACGTATCCATTGGATATTTACCTAGATCAAAAAATCTATAATCTCAAATTTAAATACCTAGGTATCGAAACAATTAAAAGTGACTTTGGAAAAGTTCGATGTATTAAACTTAGACCGCAATTGGTCGTTGATCGCGTTTTTAAAGACGAAGACGATATGACTATCTGGGTTACTGACGACAAAAATAGATTACCAGTGAGAGTTCAAACCGATATATGGGTTGGATCTCTAAAAGTTGATTTGACTTCTTATTCTGGATTAGAGAATCCATTCGACTCTAAGCTATAATTAATCCTTTAAATATTTTAATACATTTCTGACAAGTGCCGGACTATATCCCGAAACTTCATACTCTAACCTACCATTATTGTTATAAAAAGCAACAGTAGGAAATGAGTGACCCATTTTAAAGCTTTTGAGTTTGTAGTATGAAAAGTTGTACTGCTTTGTGGCGATGAACTTTTTTAGAGATATTTCATCGTCATAGGCATTCATAACTACTACTCTACCGCTATCTAAGTTCCCTTGTTCAATCTCCTCTTTTAGTTTTTGCTTTAAAACAGCGCATGGCGCACAACTGATAAAACTATAAATCACAACACTTTTCCCGTTTTGAGCAATTGGGCCACTAATGTGAATCTGCTTTGATATGGAGTCAAAATTATCGAAAGCCAGTTTCCCAGTATCTAACGAAATCTTCTCAACAATTTTCTTCACATTGATAGAATCTCTTCCCTCTAATTTATTAAAGAAATAACTTTGCTGAATTTCACTTGTTGGCCTCTTAATATGATAAACAATAGAGTCGTTTACATAATACAAATCACTTTTATCTCTTTTAATTATTCGTGTTAATTGGTTCGAGTCATTTAAGACAAGCGTGTATGTAACAGTTGCTGTTTTATCTAATTTAATGCGTGGTGTAACAATAATAGAATCCTTTTTTGGCGAAACATAAGACACCTTCACCTTCCTTTTGAATTTTGACAAATCATGTAATACTTGAAAGTATTTCAAGTAAATGTAAAACTGTGCTGTTCGGATATGGTGAGTATCACCGTTGCCATAATATTCTGTTTGTCCATCGATAGATTCGTATTGATAAATACCTCCAAAGCCGTCAAAATCTAGAAATCGTTTATCCCTAAAGTGAACATAGGTGCTATCTGTGTAAAATGTCTCACGGTTTATATCATATCTGTCTTGTACGATGATAACCTTTGACGTTGAAACCTCTTCCAAGCAAGACATAATTCGTTGCTTCGAAGCACTGCATGAGCAAATTAATAGAGCTCCAAGAATGACAATTAGACGTACCATTACTTCTTTAGAATTCTATAAATAGCTGACTTATCCCTCGACGTTAAGGTTACAAAATATATTCCTTGTTTAAGACTTGAAACGTCGATAGGATGGGCATAACGACCTTCTAATCTCGTATTTCCATTAATATCAACGATTGAATAGTTGATGGCGGCTATTGAGTCTATCGTTAAAAAATTTTGAACGGGATTGGGATACAACAATTGAGGCTTAATAGTTAATTGACTTACGGATAAGACTTGAGAAATTGAATCAAAATTACAGGTTTGAGACAATGCTTTGTTTCCGTATTTAGACAAAGAGGAATCCCAATGTGTAATATCATCATTTTGACAAACGGCAGCTAAACTTGGGAGGTGTAACTTTTTTATATCTGATAAAAATCGCCATCCCATATGCCTTTCACCGAGGCTTTCAATCCAAACATACAGAGTGCCGGAAGATTGCAAATCATTCAAGTACCAATGTTTATAGTATTTGCCATTATGAAGCTTGATTTGTTTTACACTATCGACCACAACAGAAATTGAAATTGCGTCATTAAACGTAAATAAGGAGTCTCCTTTCTTTAAAGCTTCGTCAAACATGAGAAACGTATCAGTGTCTTGTATCATGAATGACTTTGTTCCTGATTTTACATATTTTGAATCTCCAATTGTAAAAAAAGTATCGTTTGACGTAATTTTTGAAATGGTTAATTCATCAATTTCCGCCCAGCGATCGTTTGGAGGTCCCTGAGTTGAACTATAACCAATAAACAAAAAGCTTGAATTATTAATAATCGTTTGAGCATTTAAACAACTCACTTCAACTATCATTAGGATTAAAAGAAGGAACTTTTTTTTCATATTTGGTTAGCTTTGGAATTAGGTTTTATCTATTTCGGAGGGTATTTTTCATTTATCTTCTTGATACTGTAATGAATAAGTTCTTCTAATGCGTCTTCACTAATGTCTGATAGTTTCTTTACGTACAAACACGATTTCCCTGTTTTGTATTTACCAAGTTTACTCATAATCTCACTTGCTCCAAAACCAGCCATGACATAGATTGTCAAATTTTGTTTCCGAGGTGAAAAACCCACATGGAAAAAATCTCCTTCTCTCCCACTTTCGTATTTATAGTGGTAATGTCCGAAGCCTATGATGCTTGGCCCCCACATTGTACCTTGATCATTTGTAATTTTTGACATGATTTCAACCAACCGAAAGCAGTCCGCTTGTCTGTGTTCAGGCTGACTTTTAATAAACTCCTGAATACTCATTGATGTTGGTTGTGTTTTATTTTCTGCCATAGAAACCACCCTTTAATCTAAACCGTCATCCTCTACAAATTCTTTGATTCCTGCAAAATAAGAGTGATCCCATCCTCCAGCAAAATCCTCATATTCTTCCTCAGGAATATTTGTATGGCGCAACTCAACCGAAGTACCTTTTTTGTGTGGATGCAGTTTTATCGTTACGATTGACTTCTCTTCTTGTTCTCCGAAATACCATTCTTGAACTATCTTGCGATTTTCTTCAAACTCCAAATTCATCCCGGTAATGCTTCCATCCCACATACTAAATTCTGTGTTTGGCTCTGTACTCATTATTGCCTCCTCGTCCGTCCACAACTCTATGCTTTTGGGATTTGTAATTGCCATATACACTTCCTCTGGGGGAGCAGCGAGGATATAGTATTTCTTAAAGTCTTTGGTTGCCATAAAGTCCTATTTTGGTTGTCTTATTTCAAGGGAGTCATTTCTCCAAATATAAAGAGTTGAATTTTCTATTCGAACAGATTTAGCTTGCACACTTTGAAAAAGTGTATCCGATTTAAACAATTTGTAATCATATCGAACAAGCAAACTATCGGTAAAATAAGTGATTTGACTTTTTTTGACCTGAAAATCATGCACACCCGTTAATTCAATATTTTTATAATAATTTCCAAAAACGTCAAAGATGCAAATCCCGTTATTTGAATCTAATACCAACACGTTTTTTTCATTGTCAATTATGTGCGTTGGTTTCCAAACCTGTTTCGTCCAAGTACCCATTGGCACACCTTGAATTTGAGTAGCAAGCTTTTTATTAGACTTCAGTAATTTCATACTACTTGCATCAAAATACCAAATGCCATTATCAAACGAGCGCGCAGCTGCTGACACCTCTCCAGTGCTAATGTCTGCCATATTAATCTCTGACCGCAGGTTAAGCATATTATCAAGAATTAATAACGTCTGCTGGTCACCGTAATATGCATAAATTTCAAACGGATTTGATACGTCAAGTTGAGTTATATCACCGTAGATTTTATAATTTCCAACCATCAATCTATTACCTGATGGGGAATATTTTTCAATAGAATTATCCTGCTTTACAAGAAACAGATTGCCAAGATTATCGGTCGTAAAGAACTTTCCTTTAAAAGGTAAAATTGTTTTCGAAGAATTAGAAACAAAGCTGATACATGTTATATAACAAATAATCCAGCCCGTAAATACTATGATTTTATTCCTTTTCAAATGTTTCTAAAGTTAATGAATTTCCATCAAATACGGCATAGGTATTATGGTGAATCCATTCGCCCAAGTTGATGTAACGCCCTCCATTGTCAAGTTTAATATCTAATGGTAAATGACGGTGACCAAAGATCATGTAATCGTAGGGCTTCGTTTTCACCTTGTCATTACAGAATTGCAACAACCATTCCGAATCTTCATTAAAAATTTCATCCGCTTCTGCATTTGCTAACCGACTTTTTGACGAGAAGTAATGGGCGACTCCCAATCCAATTCGACTCGGTATGAATCCGAAAAGTTTTATGCAAATAGGATTTCTAAATACTCGTTTTAAAAACTTGTAACTGTAGTCACCATCACCTAACCCATCACCATGGTGTAAATAGAACGATTTCCCTCCGTGACTAAGTTCAAGTTCGTCCGAAACAAGCTTAATTCCTAGTTCATTCTGAAAGTAAGAGAACATCCACATGTCGTGGTTTCCTTTGAAAAAATAAACCTCAATTCCTCGGTCAGTTAATTCTGCAATTTTGCCTTGAAGTCTAACGAAGCCTTTTGGTACAACCTTTTTATACTCGTACCAAAAGTCAAAGATATCACCCATCAAAAAGATTTTTTCCGCATCATTAGATACTTGGCCTAACCAACGGATAATTCTTTTTTCTCTCTCTAAACTTTTGGCATAATTGGGAATCCCTAAATGGAAGTCAGATGCAAAGTACAGTTTCTTAGTTATGGTCAACGTTTAATATTTCGATACTTTAAACGATGTTTTTTGATTGTTCTCAATCATTTCAACGAAGTACATGCCTGCCTTCATATCACACAGATCCAACTCAACTATACCTCCATGTATGGTGTTATTTTGCTCCAAAACAACTTGACCAGAGACATTGTAAACTATGACCTGATAGACATTGCCTTCAGACGCCACATTCTTTTGAAGAGTTACTAAGCCAGAACTTGGGTTTGGATAAAGTTTCCAATTCTCATGCGTTACATTCTCTTCCGAAAGCGTGTATCCAACTGTAAAGTAATATTCAATACTCTTTCCAAAGTCAGGATTGAATGACTCATTAAAACTAGTTCCAGACTTGATTAGTCTTAACAAACCAGAACCAATTTGAGGTATCAATGGATAAGACAAACCAAACTCATTTTCCGTTTTACAAACGAGTTTATAGCACCCTGGATTTAATGTAATGTCTTCTTTAATTAATTGTTCTGCAGGTGCCGTGAGTTGCTCGTATACCGCGTTTCCACCATCGTCAAATATTTGAAGAGTAGCATCGGCAATTTTGTTATTTCTAAAATAAACTGTGAATGTTTTAGGGGCCATGTTTGGAATCTCAAATTCTGATTCTGCTCGATTGTTATCTGCATACTCATCATTCACTTTGTTTACAGCAAATACTTCAGCAAAAAACCGGTTGCTATTTTCTTCACTCAAATAATCCCAAATAGCAAAGGGTAATTCAATCACTTTCGCCTCATCTTGTTGTAATGTATCTTTCCAGTAATATGTAATTGGGTTTCCTCCAACCACTCCGTATTTCAGCCCAAGTTCGGTGATTACATTTTTCCCTGTGTTCCGAACTTTAATTTTTGGCTTACCGCATGTTGGGTTCTGTCGTAAATAATACTCCCAGTTATTGGGGCTAACTATCTCCTCGACAGTTGCATCGTTTAGGAAGTTATAATCGCCGTATTGCATTAAATGCATTGACACCACGTAGTTTCCACCACCTTGTCCCAGGTTAGTTGTTGGCACTGGCTCTATCTCATAATCTAACGACACTTTATCACCAGTAACAAACGCTGTGATGTCGAAATTATAATCATCCACAGGCGCCCCTGGACACCAGCCAGCTCTTGGTGGAGCCCAATTACCTCCTTGATCAAATACTGGATTCAATGCACATTTATCGTCTTGCCAAATGTCCCATTCAAGAGCATCTTTGCCATCAACTTTTAAGTAATGCTTTTTGTCAGCCCATTCGCAGCAATGTGGTTTCGTGTCATCATCAGTGTTATGCCCATGACCCGTAATTCTGGTAACTAACTTATGTGTTTTTGCTTCAGGATTGATGTCAATCTCCATTTCTTGAAAATTGACATTGTCAGCGATATTTCTATAAGATCTGCTTTCACGGTTAATGTAATATGAAATTTCTTTTAGATCTCTCACTGGTGTTCCTTCAATCATTTCAAATCGCAAGTCGATTAACTCTTGTTGATTCCCTGCAGATAATGTTACCTCCCCTTCCAATAAGGATGCATAATCCGTCACATCATACACCCATTTAAACCCATCAGGACCTAAATCTAGTCCTATACCATATGGAGTTATGTATCGTGCAATTTCTACATTATTCACAACTTCGTATGGTATGTAATACTTCGTCATTTTTTGTTGCAACACTTGGCTTCCGGAAATTGCTGTTGAATCTTTTTTCGAACCATCAGGATTGTAGCTATAGGCAAATCCACCTTCGAAAGTTGACATCACACCAGTCTGCACTGTTGGCTGCTTGTCATCCTCAAAAAGATCAATAAATGTATTCGACCTATAAATTACATCAAATCGCATTGCTGAGTCTATGTATGAAGTTTGGTCAGAAGAAACAAACTCAAGTCGTGGACGCTCTTGCGCAACTTTTGTATTAAAAAATGCCGATTCTGCGTAGGTATTAACAACCGTTTTTCCTTTAAATTGAGCGGTAATTGCAGAGTTGAAATCTGAAGCTAAGTTTGCCGTATTTGAATAGCTATCAAAACCAAAAGCACAAATTAACTGAGCAAAATTCGGTTGAGTAGTTACAATATCTTTGGAGTGTAAGTCTCCAATTTCAGTTTCGGATAGTTCAGATTTCCAAACACTTAAACGATCTATACTCCCTTCATACTGATAATTTGTAATTCCTTTTCCGATTCTGAAAGTTGCAATGTTATTCCCCAATTCTCTGGTTAATCCAGTTCCGCTATGAAACAATTTACCATTCACATAGATCTTTAACGATCCAGTTCGGACGTTTTTCGTAAAAACCCAGTGATTCCAACTGTTTTTGTAAACGCTTTCATCTACAGCCTTGTTTATTCTATCATAGCCCGATGAATTTCCAGCGTCCCAATACACTTGACCATTACTCCAAGGGAAATGGATATTCAATAACCGTTTGCCATCTTTGTCTTTTGCTTCAAGAACTGAAGTATTTTTGGGTAGAGATTCATCCCCTTTTGCCCAAAAACTAATTGAGATTGCGGAATCAATATCTTTAAAAACAGTCTCTGGGTCTTGGATTTCCATGAAATTGTTGTTTGATATTTCATAATACTTATCTGACCCTACTTCTGAAATACCATTTGTTAATGAGACATCTGTTTGTAATTCCAAGTAGCTCGGCAACACTGCTTCCGAACGGCTAAACTCAACAATCAAGTTTGAAGCACCGTCCCATAATAACGGCTCTAGTGACTGGATTCTATTTTTACCCAACTTTCCATCAAAATCACCATAAAAAACGGTATTCATTGCTCCTCGATACAATCCTGACAAGCTTGACAACGGTGTTTGTGTAATTCTTACCCTAAAATTTGGAATCGTAACTGAGAGCTTATTAACGAAAAAAGATAATCCTGTTATTTCGCCTGGCTTCAACCCTGCTGCAATTAATTCAGCGGCAGTGTAAATGTATTGGACACGATTCTCTTCAATGCTTTCAGAGCTTGAGTTATTTCCTGCTCCTAAAACAATGGAATCTGATGTAGTTACATTGCTCACAACTCGGAACTTATCGTACCTATAAAACGTATCAGCATGTGAATTATTCACATAATCAAACGAAGTAGGAGCAAGGTCACCAATCATAAAATTACTGTGCTCGTATTCGTTGCTATCAATTCTGCCTGTACTGTCATGAACTATGGCATACGACAAATAATCCCACTCTCCACAGTTAAAGTTGTCTCTTGTCGTAGCTGGGTCGCATTTCAGTGTGTAATGCATTTTTATCTTCCGATACGTCTTACCTTCTGGAAATGAGTATGTTCCACGTCTTTTGGTGATGTCCGAAAAGTTTAATGTATTAACCCAAGTAGTGTCTTGAGCGTAGATTTCTGAAAAACTGCAAAGTGCTAATGCAATAAGTATAAAATTACGTATCATATTTTTGAGTAAACCTCAAAATTGAGCATAAATGCTTATTGAAACAAGGTGTACAGTAAAAAGGGTGTAATTGTTAGTGTTAAAAAGGTGTGTTAGACCTTTTTCCCTCCTTTTAATTCATTTTGTAATAAGAGAAGTTCATCCCACTTCTCGTCACGTGCAAGTTGCGCTTGTTCTGCCCAAGTGCTAGGATCATGCACTTTATATTGTGGCCCTGCTTTTAATAAGATTTCTCGAATTTTTTCAGCTCCCGTTTCGATAACGTCATCGAAGGTTAAAACGTAATCTGCATTCAGTAGTTGTTCGATTTTAGGCCCGACTCCTTCTATTTTCTTTAAGTCGCTCTTTTTAGAAGATGTATTAACAGTAACTTCTGAAACCTTTGCAGACTCTTCTATCGGACTATCCACTTTTACATTGGCTTCTGTTTCAGGAGTTTTGGGGGAGACAACCGTTGGTTTTTCACTTTGCGATTTAGTTACAGTTACTGGATTAGATACGCTGAACGATGGTGTGCTTTTCGCTTCGACTTTGTTTGCTTCTACTAGTTGCTTTAGCTCTTCAATTTCTTTCGTTAGTTTACCAATTTCGTCATCTTTTGCGCTTATCTTTAAATCTAGAGTTTTTGTATCAGTTTCGATGATAGGGCTGTTTGCTTGGATACGTAATTTAGAGTTTCGGTCTTCTAGCAATCTTACTTTTTCATTCAAACTTGCGATTTCAAGTTTTCGATCATCAATAGCTTCAACCTCAGTTTTGAGTAATTCAAGTTCAGAAGTTGCTTCATTTAGTTTTGACTTAAGTCTTGAAACTGCTACTCTTCCCACCCACAATCCAAGTAAAAAGGCAACTAATAACATAGCTACGATTTCAATTAGATGATCTGTAAAACTTCCTGTTCCTGGACCTTCGATTGGACTTTGTCCAAAAATTTCTAATAGTATCATTTTCTCCTTTTACTTTATTTAACGACCACTTCAACCCGACGATTGTACGCTCGACCTTCCTCAGTTTCATTGGATTTTAGAGGCTCTTTTTCTCCTTTTGATGACGTAATTACACGCATTGGATCAACACCTTCGTCCCAAATCATTTTCTTTACTACCCATGCTCTCTTTCTTCCCAATTGGTAGTTTGTTTCAACATCTCCATTATTATCAGAATGTCCTTCAACATAGACTTTCAAATCGGGATCTGAATTTAGCTGCTCCACCAGTTCTACAACAAAGTCTTGAACATCAGAATTCATAATTTTTGTTATGGAACCTGGAGGGAAATGGATTATTGCTTTACCTTCAAATTTTTCAACTAACGATTCAGTGCCGTCGCTAGTAAATGATTCGTCATTATCACTCATAGCACTTGATTTATTATCGGATGACGCAAGATCACTGCTTGCCGTAGCCACATTAAACTGGATAGCTTCCAACTGTGCATACCGATCAATTGACGTCATATCATCTTCTACAGACCTAACGATAAGTCGATTGGGATCAAAATTGTCGACAAATAAAGAATGGACGTTTAGCGCCCGATCCATTCCAAGCTGCTCGCCATTTTCTTCCCCTTTGAAATACTTTCCGTAAATAATTAACGTATCAGAATCTCCAAGTTTGTTCAATAAATTATCGCGCATATTATCAAAATCCAAACCCATTAGAGGTTCTGCAGAATTAAATCTAAAGCTTAATGGGCTAAGTTCTAATTTATCAATTGTACTAGAATCAGATCGCGAAGAATCAATAGTAGCCGAAGATTGGATACATACTCCTTTGATTTTGCAGACGTAATAATACGAGCCCCCGATTAGTAGAGCAATGAATAAAAATATTGGCAAAATGAGTTTTGAACCCATAGAAAATTACTGATTTTAATAAGTTGCGAAATTAAGGCAAAATACTCAACCTTAAGAATTGTAGTGATCAATCATATTGTTGGCTTCATTCAAAATATGATCTCTTAAAACTACAGGTTCCAATACTTTAATCTTGGATCCCATCGAAAGTAAAGTACTTTTTAATTCATAGTTAAGAATAACATAAAGCGATATTTGAACCTTGTCATCCGATTTTACAACCACTTTTTGGCTCGGGTGAATAGGTTGTGTTTCAAAATATTGGTATTCTCTTGCGTCTAATTCTAGTAAAATCGTTTGAGGTTTATCTGAAGTTATGCTGACACCAACGGCATTTTCATAATATGAATGAATGTTAAACGTTGCAGGCTGGTATGAAACAGAATATTCTGGACTTACTGAATTTATTCGCTCAAGGGCTAATGTTCTAACCTCTTGATATTCTTGATGATACCCGACTATGTACCACCGATTTCTGTACTCTTTTAAAAAGTATGGATGTATTGTATGTGTCTTTTTTGAATTTGTACTGAACGAATGATACATCACTTGAACTACGGTTTTTTGTCGAATATGCTGGAGTAATTCGTTAATAAATTCACTTCCACCATCAACATAGCTTTTTTCAAATGAGATTACGTTACCAAGTTTGGTTGTATCGTTTTCTTTGACGTGTAATTCCACTTTATCGCTGAGTTTTTCAACGGCTCCTGAAAACGTTGAAAACAGATCAACCTGACTGTACTGCTTTAATAAGTTAGCTGCAAAGGCAATGGCTGTAAGCTCTTCTTTTTTAAGTGGAATACTATCAATTGAGTAATTAGGATCTTCATAGGCATACCCTTCACCTTTAATCGTTTTAATGGGAGCCAGGTAACCTAGTTGCTCATCAAAACGCATAGTTTTTATGTCATTTGCGATGGTACGCCATGAAACGTACGTTCCAATTGCACTTGTGCACGCATCTATTAAAACGTCTTTTGACGCAATACGATAATCTACCAAACATCTATTTATTGCACGATACCGAACCAGTGCTTCTTTGTTTGCTGGCATAATTAAAAAATAATTCTACTTTTTTCTAAAATGAAGATAGGCTGCATTTTGGAGTTGTTTGTTTGAATCAAAGTTAAAGAAATATGAACGACAGAATTTATAAACAACGATTTTTTGAAGCAGGGTCTTCAGAGTTTTCAATTGCCGTTAATCGTCATCGCGATAGTAATGGAGAATATGTATACATGTTAGACACTTCGGAGGATGTGTACGACTATCTGGAGCTTTCCTTTCCTGTTTTTAATTCATGGGCAGATACTTGGAAGTATATTAAGCAAAACTATCCGGGATGGTGGAATTTGAAACCCTTTTTTATTCATCCAAATGTGAGTGCTTTTATCTTATTAGAATTAAAAAATGAATTAAGAGAGCTTTCAATCGCAAGTAAAAAGTTTTGGAGAAACTGCATTCGCCCATTTTGGAGAAGCTGTTTAAAAGAGGATATACAAGAATTATTAGGGTAAAATCATTAACAATAACAATATGAATCAATCAGAATTATTAAACAAGTTAGGTTTAGGAGCCTCAGGAGTTGTGTTGCCAAATGGGTTAGCGCGCGTAAAAAATGAACCTGTTAGAGTTTACAATGGGTTTCTTCAATCAATCATGCACTATGGGTTTGTCGATTTAAAAGACAGAATTCGCAATGGAGACATTCTTGGAATGGAGCGAGACCGCGATAATGCGTATGACCCATTTGCTGTTTGTGTAACCTGGAAAGGCGTAAAACTTGGTTATTTACCTTCAACGGAAAACATCGTTATTGCAAATTTGCTTGACTCTGGAGTATCAATGAATTGTTATATTTCGAAGGTAGATTTAGAAGCAAGTCCACAACATGCGCTGGCCGTGGTAATATTTACCGATATTGTTGTTGCCTTGCCATCGGTTTCATCAAAGTTTGTAACACCTAAAAAACCAGGAATAGCTAAGATTTATCAGAGTGCTTAATACTCCTATTTGATGGCAGCCATTAAGTTTGACTTTTTGCGTTCAGAGACGGGTAAAGAAACACCACTGGACATTTTTACGAAACCACCACCTTTACTATGGAAACTTTCAAGATGTATCATGTTTATTAAGTGAGAGCTGTGAATGCGAATAAACTTTGCTGGTTTAAGTAACTCCTCAAAATCTTTAAGTGTTTTTGAAATAACCATCGGATTTTCTGAATCGATCAAATAAAGCTTTGTATAATTACCATAAGCCTGTATGTGCACGATGTCTTCTACTTTTTTAAGAAAGATTCCTTCTGTTGTATTCAGTGCTATTTTTGCTCCAGCTGAAATATTCGATGGCAAGTTTATGATATGATCCATCTGCTCTTCTGGCATTAGAAAGTCGTTCTTCTTTTTGTCGGCGAGCAGCCTATTAATCGTTTCCTGTAAGTCTTCTTGATCAACAGGTTTTAGCAAATAGTCAAAAACTCCATGCTTAAAAGCCTTTAAGGCATATTGGTCGTATGCTGTTGTAAACACAACTCTAAACTTTCCGAAATTATTTAGATTGGCTAATACGTCAAAACCAAGGCCATCTTTTAGCCTGATATCCAAAAAAACGACATCTGGCGTTATTGAGTTTAATAGTTCCAATCCGGTTTTAACAGAATTCGCTGTTCCAACTATCTTAACTTTTGGGCGAACTTCTTCTAATTCCATTTTTAAAGAAGCAATGGCTTGTTTCTCATCATCTATAATTACTGCTTTCATTGTACTTCGTTTATCGGTAGGTTAATGATAATTGACGTTCCTGGAGTTTCTTCATCTTGAAATACCGGACTAACTATTTTTATCGTACAGGTATGATTGTATTGTTTTGACAAAATAGACAACCTATCCTGAATGTTTTCTAATGCTACAGAATGATGCCCATCCTGAGCAGTTTTTTTAAATCCAACACCATTGTCAGTTACCGAACATTTTAAATCTGTGTCTGTTACTTCAAAGGAAATTACAATTTCACCCTGATTCAACGGAGCTATTCCATGGATTACCGCATTTTCTACAAGTGGTTGTAAAATCATTGGTGGAATCATTATGTTTTTGTTTTCATCTACCTTATTAATAATTTGGTAATCAAACACATGATCGTATCTGTTACGCATTAAATCAAGATACAAACTCAAAATATCCGCTTCTTTTTGAATAGGAATTAATGGCTTATTGCTCTCAAGAATCTTACGAAGCAATTTTGAAAATTTTGCAATAAACCCATTTGCTTCTTTTAACTTCCCTTGACCATAATACCCTTTAATTGTATTTAAAGAGTTAAACACAAAATGTGGATTCATCTGTAGAACTCCAGCTTTTTGTTCGGATACTAAGTATGCTTTTTCTAATTCAAGTCTCTCAATTTCTTTCAAGCTAAGATCTTTTTCTAAATCTAACTTGCTCTTTAAACTTTTAAATCTCCAGAGTCCAAACATGTAAACCAAAAAACCAAAAAACACAATAGTCATAACTCGAAACCAAATGGTGCTCCAAAATGGAAGAGCAATGGTCAATGGAACGGTAACGACATCACTTGTCATACCACTTCCGTCGATCGTTTTCACCTGAAATTCATACTCTCCAGGCTCTAAGTATTCAAATTGTATTGTTCTATCTTTTGTAATTCGCCAACCATCTTGGTGTCCTTTTAAATTGTATGAGTAAGAAACGTTGCCTAGGTTTTTGTAAGACAAACTAATGAAGTCGAATCGAATGGTGTTTTGGTTATACCGGAGAAAATTCAGCTCATTCGCCCCGACAACGTTTGTCGAATTTATGGTAGCACTAAGAATCTTAGGAAGTTGAGGAGAACGAAGCATCAATTTATGTACGTGGTAGCGCATCAAACCAATATTCGTTGCCATGTAAATATCATCTTCAACCCGTTCTACATCAAAAACCGTAGTTGGTCGTAACCCTATTAATGCCCCGTATCGTTGCACCATTGTATCCTTCTCAACGTCTGTAATTCGATCCAAACCTAAAGAGGTCCCTATCCACAGATTCCCTTCTTCGTCTAAGTCAAGTGAAACACAGGTGTTCGATGATAGGTTTTTAGAAATATCAAAACGATTAATAATAGTTGTTCCATTAATAACTACCAAGCCTTGCCCTCGTGTAGCAACATATGTCAACTCTCTTTTCTCGTCAAATATGATATCATAGATGTATGCATTTAGTCCGTTTGATGTCGTCCCCATGCTTGTGGTTTTGCCCGCCTGTCTGACAAACAATCCTCTGTCGCTCCCTAAATACACCCGACCACTTCTATCTTGGCAAACAACTCGGGTTCTATGCATCAATACATCAGATTCTAATAATTCAGGGTTGATTGGGTTAATATCGTTTTGTGTTTTCCCTAATGATTTTTCAAAATCCGCAAGACATAGATGGTAGGCTCTGCTACTTGCTAAATAGACTGAATCATTTTCAAAAAGTAAGTCATTGCCTAAAATTTTCATTGACCTTTTGCGCCCGTCAACATAAATTTTTGTTATGTATGTTTTGGAAACTACCCAAAAACTACCATCCCCTTTAGCTACAATTTTCGTTACAGGTTCGTTTGTTGGCGTTTTTTGAGGGTCATTTTCAAAACCATTTTCGTCAAGAGTTCCGTGACTTCCATCACGATATCCAAGCCACAGAGTAGAATTCCCAGTTTTTAGTAGAGAGGTAACCTGATTAACCGCGAGACCAGACTTTGTTGTAAAAATATCAATCTCCGGAGAAGTACTTAGGTAAACTCCGTCTCCCACCGTTGAAATCCACAGGTTATTTTCGTTATCATATTTCACCGATGAAACTACGGACTCCTTTAACAAGTCTGGCTCGCCGAGCGTATTGTATGGCACATAATTTAAATAGCTTCCAGTCCTTGTTCCGATTGCCAACTTATTATCGTGATACCTTATAAATGTAGACTCTAAACCTCGTGGTAACTTGAACTCTAGTTCCAGTTCATTATAAAATGAAAACACTTTGTCTCCACTGGCTATCCAAAGTGTATCTCGAAATACAGTTGACCGTGGATAATGACCAGAAAAGTCATAGAATTCTAGCGTATCCACTGATGTAGATGTTAAATCATACACCCCAAACTCTCCAAGAGCCAGCAGTGTGCCGTCTCTTTTTCCCCAGATTTTATAAATAAGCTCCAAACTAAAGACATGATTTACTTCTAAAGATTCTGAAACCGTAAAAATTCCTTCAGCATGAGTGGATATGTAAATTAAACCATTGGGTGCTTCCCAAATTGAAGTAATTTGTGATTGAATATTTAGGTTTTGAAATGACGGAGTATTGATTGAGGTGAAAAGCGAATCGTTTTTGTAAAAAGAGAATTCTCCGTTTTCTGATAAAAACCAAATTCGACGTTGACTATCTTCAAAAATGTCAAATACCTCATTAGCGGTAAAATTTCGTTGATGGTCGAAATTTATAAATGCATATCCATCAAACCTCGAGGCTCCTGCATCTGTTCCAAACCACATGTAATTCTCGCTATCCTGAAATACACAATAGACCTTGTCAGAAGCAAGTCCGTTTACCGTCTCTAGCTTTTGAAAATATGGTTGCTGTGCCCAGATTAGTGACGCAGTAAGCACTAGAAATGTCGTTATAATCTGTTTCAAGTTGCTCCCTAAAACATCAAATGTAGTAACTCATTTTTTGTAAACGTTTGAATTTCAACCGAAAAATAATAAAGCAGCCGCAGTTTTCCTGAATTTTCCGCACGAGCTAAGTTATGTACCTCGTGTATCATTTAAAAAAATAACGATCAGAAATTTTAGAAATCTTTGCTGATACCAAAAAGCTAAAAGATACGAGGGCAAATTCTCGACTAAAACGACCTAGATAAACTAAGCTAATTATGAAGAATCAGTGTTTATTAGCGCAGTTAGTACATCTGTTAATGAACATTACAACACTCCGGCTACTTACTTCTGCAATGCATCCAATTTACCAGAAATTGGATGTTTCAGCCGGGCATTCTAATCGTACCACAACCCGAATAATTCTATGAGGCCAGTATACACGATACGAGGCTATCTCAAGCACGATCGACAGCGCTGTATGGAAATATTATCAGACAATTGTCCAACGTACTTTCGGCATGGTGATGAATTGTTGTTTGACAGGTGGTTAACAGCACAGGAGCAAGGAAAGCAAGCAAGTGCAAATAGCTTTGGCGACTTCTATTATGTAGTACTTAAAGACTTTAATGTTGTAGCTTGTGGCGGCTTTTATCTAGAGGATTACGATGTAAGTGCTCATATTTCATGGCTGATGGTTGACCCAAGTTCAAAAGGTCAAGGAGTGGGACACAAACTCTCTGCCTACGTTTTAGAACAGGTTAATCTACTTTTTCCAGAAAGCCTTGTTCACGTAAAAACCACTGAAAATTGCACTACATTCTTTGAAAAAATGGGGTTTAAAAACGGTCAAACAATGGTAAGCAGTGCAGAAGGAAAACGTGATCACGTTTCAATGATTCTGCGGCGTTAGTAATTTCGCAATTTTTTTATGCTGTTAAGAATTTGAAGGAAGTCTCTTGTTCATCACACGAAACCACAACGGTGGAAACAAGCTTAAGACCATCATAGCTGGATATCCTGCTGGCAGTTGAGATGCATTTTCTTTTGACGTTAATTCTGGGTATTTCTTTAGAGAGTTTTCATGATGGTGTGAATGCCTGGTAAGTTCAAACAGTAAGAATCGTCCAAGCATATGATCAGAATTCCACGAATGGACTACTTGCACTCGCTCATACGCCGTTTTGCCGATTTTTTTTCGCACCAGACCATAGTGTTCAATATAGTTTATCGTTTCTAACAAAATTATGCCGAATAACGCCGCCGCTAAATAGCACATCGTAACTTTAGGCCCACCAAATAACAAAATGGCAATTACAATAATTATTTGAACCACAGCGTACCTAACCATGGCGTTTTTAATTGACCAATAAGGCACTCCGCTCCTTTTTAACCGCTGTTTTTCGAGTTCCCATGCTGATAAATAAGAGTCCTTTATTACTCGAATCCAAAAACGATACAAATTTTCATTTTTCCTTGCAGTAGCGGGGTCTTCGGGTGTACCAATTCGTTTGTGATGCCCACGATTATGTTCGATATAGAAATGGGTGTATTGACTAGTTGCGAGTAATAATTGAGCAAAAAAGCGATCTACTTTCGACAATCTATGCCCAAGTTCATGAGCCATATTAATTCCAAAAATACCACATAGCATTCCCATGGCAGAAACTTTACCGACTAAGCTGACTAGGTCCGTTTCGTTTGATATCGTTGCAAGGAAGAAAACAAAGAGAATCAGATACATTGGAATTAAACTATACAATACTAGATCGTACACCCATAAATGACGTACTCTATTTTCTGATTTATTTGGAGGAAGAACTAGTTCTAAAAATGGAATCAATACAAAAGAAAAAATGACAAGGGCAAACGTTTGTAACCCCTCACCTATGAGGCTCCAATAGCCTAAGACAATAAATAGATATGAAAAAGTATATTTAATTGCACCCATTATATCCAAAGATACAAAAGGTTTAAAACTGCCCTTATTTAACTTTTACATTCAACACTTTATGACCTTCAATATAGCCTTCTAGCAAATCTCCTGAAGTCACTGGTCCAACGCCTTCGGGTGTACCTGTAAATATCTGATCACCGATTTTAAGTGTAAAATATTGCGAGCAATGTTCAATTAAACTATCGACTGAAAACAACATATCTGATGTGTTTCCTTGTTGCACACATTCTCCGTTTTTGTAAAGCTCAAATGACAAATTATTAATGTCGTATTCTGAAACCTGCAGCCAATCTCCACAAACAGCACTATTATCAAACCCTTTGGCTTTTTCCCAAGGAAGCCCTTTAGCTTTTAAATTGGACTGAACATCTCTCGCTGTAAAATCAATCCCAAGTGTAAACTCTGCATAATATTTGGAAGCAAATTTGCTTTGAATGCGCTTTCCAAGTCGATTTAGCTTAACAACGATTTCAGCTTCGTAGTGTACATCATTTGAGAAATCTGGGATATAAAATGCATCCCGTTGTCGCAAAATGGCCGAATCTGGTTTCATAAAAATTACAGGTTCATTTGGAACTTGATTTCCAAGTTCTTCAGCATGCTTTTTATAATTTCTACCTACACAAATTATTTTCATTTTACTAAATCTCCTTTTAAGCGGATTAGTTGATATTCGGCCTTTTTCAGGTTATACTTTGCCGCATTGACTCTATTTTTTGATGCTAACAAAGCCAATTGCGCCTGGCGAAATTCTACAGATGTAATCTGCCCAAGCTTAAATGCATCCTCTGATCTGCGTTCATTCAGCAAAGCTGTTTGAATATTTTTCTGTTCCAACTCAAGTGCTTTTTGAAAGTACACATAGTTATTCCAATAATCAAAAACTTCTTTTTCAATTAGAAAGTCGTTTTGTTTTTTAACCGTTTCACTCTTTGCTAATTGGCTCTCTGCATTTGCAATAGCAATTTTAGTCCGACCACCAGAGAACACCGGAATACTGATTGACAAACCACCAGCAAAACCAATGTTGTTTTGTTCTAAGACAATTCCAGCCCCATTTCGAGAGCTATTTAGTCCGTAACTCGTATTAACTGAAACAGTCGGGTACTGATTCGCCTTAGCTAACCTACTATCAACTTCGGACACTCGCTCTCCTAATGTCGTTAAGACCGATAGAACGTTATTCGTTTTAGCTTGTGAAAGTATATCTGCAAGAGATAAATCGTTAAACGACTTTATAGATGTTTCTACATTAAAATCATTATTAATATCATTCCCCATCAAAAAATTCATCTGTCTTTTTAATGCCCCAATTTGATTTTTGATTGACAAAACATTCACGCTATCTGTGTTAAAATCGACAGTCGCATTAAGTAATGATAAAGAGTTTGATACTCCAAGTTCACTTGAAACCTCTGCTCTTTTCAACCGAGTTCGGGAAATAGTCAATGTTTCATTTAAGGCGTTCAAGTCTTCTTGTGATTTTGCAAGATCAAGGTATAAACCAATTACTGTTATTACCGCATTTTCTATGGTAAGTCGCAACTGTGTTACACTTAATTGCTCGTTAAGCATCAAGCGGTCATAATTACTCAAATTAGCAAAACCATTAAAAACTGTGTAGCTAACACCTACGCTACCGTTATAGCTTGTACTCTGAGCACCATCCACATTCGTTGGAGGAATACCTCCAGCAAAGATCAATTCAGTATTGTTATTACTATAGTTTGCACCACCACTTAACGACACATTAGGCAACAATCCTGCATTGCCTTTGGTTGCTGACTGTTTTGCTATTTCCGCGTCATACCTAGATGCCTCAACGTCGAAATTGTTGTTTAAGACTTGTTGAATGCAGTAATCAATGGTATACACATTCGTTGATACTTGAGCAGACAACTGAGACGCTCCAAATAGCAATACACTTAATAATATTTTATTCCGCATCGTTATCCGCTTTTAATTCTCGTAATGCAGGTTCAACCTCTTCCTTCGTTGCTCGTTTGCCATGCCACATAAAGCTCCACCAAACACGAACGTCGTTCAACACAAGCAAAATAACTGGAAGAACAATTAATGTTAGCACAGTTGCAATACCAATACCGTAAGCAACCGAAATCGCCATTGGTTTTAAAAATTGGGCTTGAAAACTTTTTTCAAAGAAAATCAAAGGAGCTAATCCAGCTATAGTAGTTGCTGACGTTAAGAATATTGCCCTAAACCGTGTGTATCCTGCTTCAAAAACTGCATCTTTAAACCGTTTCCCATCTTTCAAAAACGAGTTGAGTTTGGTAACTAAGACGAGGGAATCGTTAACGATGATTCCAACAAGGGCAACAATTCCCAAAAATGAAAGGATGCTGAGTTGGTTTGAATGAACATAATGGCCCCAAGCAACTCCAACCAAACTAAACGGAATAAGCGCAAAAATAGCCAGCGTTTGCCCAACACTTCTAAAGGTGAATATAATCAGAGAGATAATCAAAATAAGCACTACAGGCAACGCAGTTTTACTTGATTTTTGTGTTTTGGCTGCCTCTCTATTTTGGCCTTCATAAAGTGGTGTTACCTGCGGATATTTAGCAAGAATCTGCGTCACATAATTTGATCTAAGATCTTCAATTACATCCGGAGCACTCACTTGAGGTCCAATAATATCTGCTTCTACCGTTATTTCTCTTTGAGCGTCGATATGATTAATACCAATTACGCCTCGCTCTTTTGTATATGTCGCCAATTCCTTCAAAGGATATTGTTCGCCAGTCTGAGTACGAATCCTCATATCTTCTAAATTTTTAACAGACGATCGATTTGACTCGTTATATCTCACCCAAACCTTCACTTCGTCTACTCCTCGTTGTAGTCGTTGAACCTCTTGTCCAAAAAATCCTTGTCGAATTTGTCCGAGAATAGTTGCTTCAGTTAGCCCTAACAAATGAGCCTTATCTTTGAGTTTTAGTCTAATTTCTTGTGGTCCTGGCTGAATATTTTCCACAACATCTTTTAATTCTGAAAATGAACTCATGGCTTCCTTCACTTCATCTTTGGCAAGATTTAATTGTTCGTAATCACGGCTCAATAATGTAACTGAAACGGGCTTACCAAATGCACTTGCAGTTCCGAATGTTACTTTTTCAGCACCTACAATTAGACCAGTTTCTTCGCGAATAGCATTTTCAATTTCAAACGCTGGAATACCTCGTGTTTCTCCTTTAAGTAGCGAAACATTTACCACACCTGTATGTGTGCTTGGACCAACTTTTAAGACAACATTGTCAACGATATCCAAACTATCTTTTCGTTTCAAACGATATTTCTCATTTACCCGAGAAACTGCATTTTCGACCTGTTTCAATTTACTCTCGGTAATCTGTTCACGCGTACCTGAAGGCATGTTTACTACGATTGACAGATCATCTCGCTCAATAAAAGGAAAAAACGTCGATTTTATAACGCCACCTTGAAAAGCCCCGATTGTTAATGTAATTGCACAAAACGCAATGGTCATGGTGAGCAATTTATTGTTAATGCAATACCGTAATACCGGTGAGTATATTTTATCACGGAGGTAGTACATCATTTTGTCGGTAAACCTTTCAAGCCTATTTTTCGTCTTGGCACCAGAAGCAAGTGCTTTTGAGTGAGCCATATGGGCAGGCAGAATAATTAGTGCTTCAATAAGCGATACCAATAACGTTGCGATAACGACAAAAGCCAATTCTGAGAAAAAATCTCCGGCACGCCCATCAACCATAAAAAAGAACGAGAAAGCAATTATTGTAGTAAACACGGCTGACAAAACTGCAGTTATGACTTCCAACGTCCCGTCAACTGCTGCTCGTAAAGCTGATTTACCTTTTTCATAATGATGAAAAATATTTTCAGCAATAACAATTGCATCGTCGACCAAAATACCGAGAACGATAATCATTCCGAAGAGCGATATGACGTTTATTGTTACTCCAACATACGCCGCTAAAACAATCATTCCAAAGAATGAAATTGGAATACCTACTGCCACCCAAAATGCAATTCGAATATTTAAAAACAATGCAAGTAATAGAAGTACAAGCAGCATTCCTTGACCTCCATTTCTAACAAGCAAGTCTCGTCTTTCATTCAACGTGACACTTCGGTCAGAGATAAGCGTTGCTTTTAATCTTGTATTTTTTTCATTGAACTCGTCAATGTATTCTCGAACATATTCAGCATTAGCCATTAAGTTTTGGTCGTCGGTGCTACTTACGACTATTTCTACGCCAAGCTCCTTATTCACAATATTTTTGTTCGGATTGTCGGCCCACTTATCCCGCACAGTGGCTACATCACCCAACCGCACTAATTTGCCATCTTGCGTAGACTTAACAACTATCGCTTCAAGTTCATGCGCATAATAACCTTTGTTGCGCCCACGAATCAATAAATCTTCCTCAGGAGTTTTAATTGTACCTCCTGTAACATCAATATTGCTCGAACGAATGGCTGTAGATATTTGATCAAATCGTACGTTAAATGCCTTCATTGCATCTTCGCTCAATGCTACTTCAATCTCCTCCTCTGGGAATCCACTTAATTCGACCTTGGAAATACCTTCATGACTTAACAAGTCTGATTCAACTTGTCGTGCAAACTGTTTTAAGGTAAGCAAGTCTAAACCAGCACCAGAAAGTGCAAAAGTCACCGTTGGATTAGTATTTTCACGAAGCACCACAATTGGTTTCTCTAATCCTTCGGGGAATGAGTTGATTGCATTTACTGCATTTTTTACATCTTCAAGAGCAATCGATGTTTCATAGCCCTTTTCAACCTCTACCGTTATGGTTGCAGCATTTTCTTGACTATTAGATGTAATCCTCTCAACGCCTGAAACACCCTTAAGTTCTTCTTCAATTTTAACAACTACGCCTTCTTCAATTTCTTCAGGTGACGACCCAGGATAGACTAATTGAATGTTGATTATTCGACTTGGAATAATCGGAAAAAAACTTGAATTTAATTGAAAGTACGAAATCGTTCCAAATAAAATCAACAAAACCATCACAACATTCGCTGTGATCGGATATTTAATAAAAAATGATATGAGTTTCTTCACGCTACTTCGCTGATTTGATTTCTGAAACAATCATTCCATCATATGCGCTAGAAACTGCTTGGTTCAAGTATTTAACACCATTGTTCAAGCCTTTAATATAGACCCATTCAGCGCCTTTGTACGCAACTTGTACTTTTTCTCGTTTAAGAATTGAATCTTTCTCTAAAAAATACAGTTCGTTATTTTCTAACAGCAACTTACGTGGAATCTTAATCACCTCCGTAAGTGTTGTTCCTTTAATTTCCGCACTGAGGTACTGTCCCTCCTTCAAGTTTTTGTCCGACACACCAATATACACTTTGACAGTTTGTGTTGCAGCGTCTAATTGTTCGTTGATTCGCAGTATTCTTCCAGTCCATATTTGGTTCAACTCTGGACTTTTAAGCTCGACCGTATTACCTACTTTGACATACTTTAAATCATCCAAGCTAAGTGATGCTTCTAACTCATAGCTATTAGGTTGGATGAAAGTCCCAAGTCGCTGACCGATCCTGACCAATGTACCTGGGTTAATAGCAGCTTCACTCAGCATTCCAGAAAACGGTGCACTAATTTTATGTTTCGATCGGCGAACTTCGAGTGATTTTATATTGAAATAATTTGTAAATACATTTCGAGATGAAATGAACGTTTTTAACTTTTCATTCCCAACGCTTGGTAGCTCTGGTAAGCGTTGATTAAAATCGATTTGTGCCGCAAATGATTTCCATTTTTCTACTTCGTTTGGGAAGTCTATGGATAAGTCGGGCAACAATTGCGAGATGCTATTGAGAAGAACGCTTTTCTGAGCTTGAATATTCGATGCAAGCTCAGAATCATCAATATCAACAATTACTTGACCTTGATTATACCTATTGCCCTCTCTAAATTTTTTTGAATTTAAAACACCGCTCACTTCAGCATAAATGTCAATTCTATTTTTTGCAACTAACTTTCCGCTCAAATCAATCAGCAGATCTTCATCCTTATTTACAGCAGTTTCTGTTTGAACATTTAAGCTTCTAAAACTGGTTTTGGGGGCTTTTTTTTCTTCCTCTTTTGATAGAGCTTTATAAGCAAAAAACGTTATTACAATTAGCACAACCGCGATGATTATACCTCTTGTTATTCGCACATTGGTTTCCATTCTCTTGAGTTATTAGTAGTTCAACAGATGTATGACTGCAAAGTTTTGAGAGTTTGACAATTTGAAATAAATATTATTCCGTAAATCTTATTTCAGCAATGCCCAATGAATCAACTTCTGCAGATACGGTAGTATTTGGCTTAACAAAAACGGCAGGTGTTGCTGCTCCAGCGAGAAGAATTGAACCTTTAGGAAATGATTGACCATACTTTGCAGCTAGCCTAGAAGCATTACAAATTGACAAAAATGGGTTATCAAGAATTGCATTGCTTGAATCCGACTCAACTACCTCATTGTCGAAAGACAAGGTCATTTTTAAATCGTTTAAATTCGATGGTAGAGGTTGCCATTTCCCCAAAACAAAACCTGAAGACGAGCAATTATCAGCAATTACATCCTCAAGAGAGAATTTGAAATTTTTATACCGTGAGTCGATTATTTCAATCGCTGCACAAGCACTATCGATGTATTGAGGAATTTCTTCAAGGCTAATTTCACGATCTAAATCTTGTGAAAGTCGAAATGCTATTTCTGGTTCTGCACGTGGGTGGATGAATTTTGACAAGCTTACTTCATCTCCGTTTTCCAACCACATATTTTCAGTAAGTCGCCCCCAAATCATGTCGTGAACACCCATTTGCTCCATTTTGGCAAAACTGGTAAACCCTAATTTGAGTCCTACAAAATCATCCCCACGTTCGTAACGTTGTTCCATAGAAAGTGCCTGAATTTCGTATGCTTCGTCTTCAGTAAAACTCTCTGTTAAACTAATTTGTTCGATCGCTTCAGCACTAATCGCTGCTTTATCTAGTTTTTCTGCTATTTCGTTGTGATTCATTTTTTATTCTTTTTCATATCAAGTGCAACATCTAAAATCATATCCTCTTGTCCGCCGACCATTTCTCGACGACCTAACTCTTCTAAAATATCTCGTGTATCCAATCCATATCGTTGAGCGGCGCGCTCACTGTGTAATAAGAAACTTGAATAAACTCCTGCATATCCTAAGCTTAACGTCTCTCTATCAACTCTTACTGGTCGTGTTTGCAACGGTCGAATTACATCATCAGCTAAGTCCATCAGTTTATGTAAATCTGAATTATGATTTCCATTCATTTTATCTAAAACTGCAATCAGTACCTCCAGCGGACAGTTACCAGCACCAGCACCCATTCCTGCAAGAGAAGCATCCAATCGTTTAGCTCCATGTTCCATGGCTACTATCGTGTTTGCAACACCAAGCCCTAAATTATGATGACAATGGATTCCTATTTCAGTAGAATCGTTAAGTGTGTCTTTAAAAGCCTTCATCCTATCTGCAACCTCGTGCATCAATAATGCTCCTGCGCTGTCCGTAACATAGACACAATCAGCACCATAACTCTCCATTAACTTTGCTTGTTCAGCAAGTTTTGTGGGCTCGCTCATATGCGACATCATTAGAAATCCGCCTACGTCCATGCCCATTTTTTTCGCAGCTTCAATGTGTTGTTGCGAAATATCAGCCTCCGTGCAATGCGTTGCAACACGAACCGATCGCACACCAAGAGCGTATGCTTTTTTAAGGTCCTCAATGGTTCCAATTCCAGGAATAAGTAATGTTGTAAGCACTGCATGGTTCAACTCTTCTGCAACTCCTTCCAACCAATCCCAATCTGTGTGAGCGCCGAATCCATAATTGAAACTACCGCCAGCCAGACCATCGCCATGAGCTATTTCGATAGCATCAACTTTTGCGTCATCGAGAGATTTAGCAAGGTCTCTAATCTGCTGCTTTGTGTATTGATGACGAATGGCGTGCATTCCATCTCTGAGTGTTACGTCTTGAATATATAGTTGCATAAGTAAAATCGACTTCAAAAATACGTTGTTTATAGACTTTCACTTTGCTTTCGTAAAAATCCTATTTGGAAGCATTGGTTCCAACTTATATTTGTTTCATGGATTTAGTATTAATCATCATTGGTTCAATCTTGCTCCTCCTTGGAGTTGTTGGATGCATTGCTCCAATAATTCCTGGGCCACCTATTGCCTACTTTGCGTTAATCGCTGCAGAATTTCATAGCACTGCAGGAGAACATCTTACAGGAAAATCATTATTTTGGTATGCCGTAGTTGCCATTGCTGCAACCGTTATTGATTATTTTCTACCTATTTGGGGAACCAAAAAATTTGGTGGAACAGATGCAGGAAAGCGTGGTAGTATCGTTGGACTTATTCTCGCTTTCATTTTCCCAATTTTCGGCCCACTAACTATACTCATTGGCCCATTTCTTGGAGCCTTAATTGGAGAGCTAATTACAGGTCAAGACAAAAAAATCGCCCTTCGTTCTGGTCTCGGGTCATTCCTTGGTTTTGTTGGTGGAGTAATCCTAAAACTGGGTGTTGTTGTTTATATCGGTTACAAGTTTGTTGCAGTGTTAGTAGCTTGATTCTCTAACCATTTTTTAAGATTGTCGAGCTCGGTTTTTCGTTTTGCGTCCAATCCGTTTCCAGAACCACTAAACATCACTTTGTACAGCCACCCTTTTGGAGTAAGCTTTGTTGTTATGTGCATACGAGTATTCATTGAATCTATTGCAGCAAACTCGTACCGCGTATCCAATTGTATTTTCTCGTTTAGCAAAATCGTTGATTTTGCCAGTGCCAAGCGTTGAACAGAATCTAATTTATATATTGGTTTCGAAACTTGTTCTTTATCAATAAAAACAAAATGGGCACTGTAGCCAGACTCATCATACTTTCCCTCAATAGTTTCCACTGAATCAAGGTGATCTCGCCAAATGGTTATGGTCGTAGGGTTAAATGTCGCATCCCAGCACGCTTCGACAGGTCGATTTATGCTTACATCATGCGTAACAATATGTTCTTTTGGCGCAAAAAATGTGGCTAATAATGTTCCGATTAAACCAAAACCCACAAAAATTAGGACGTACTTGATAATTTTCATTTCACAAAGGTATTCAGTTCAACTATTTATTTAAAAAATAATGCTTCACCGTAAAGTTATACCAAGTTCGGATTTAGTCTCTCAAATGGTCAAGGTACTAATCATCAATCTGAAACCTTTAATCTTCTTTTAGGGCTTACCAGCCCTATAACCTGGTTTTCATTCTTTTTTTGAAAAAAGAACGAAACAAGACCTGTCCGACGTCTGGCGGAAAAAACATAAAAATAATAATGCCCTTCGTTTTGGTGCGCACAAACCCTTCTCCTCACCTTGGCCACCAACACCCTCCATCCCACATCGCCGATTATTTTTGGCCACCCGCGCTTCGCATCATTGCTTGATATGCTGGCTTCTACCTTTGATTGATGGCTAGACAGAAACACTATCATTCGGCTTCTACAAATTCGCCGCGTCCTGCTAATGGACTAGTGACTATACCAAGCAACGTAACCTACACTTTCGGTTTAACCAAAATTTTCTAATACCTAACTTTATTTCTGGGTGTATTAATGCGGTGAAGCAACGAAAAATAGTCAAAAAGTTTCTGAATACGCTTAAAGAAACTTTAGATTATTTGGGAACCTTTTTCCACCAAACATGACCGTTTATCAAACGATCGACACTTGGTTTTTTAAGCTTAGCTAGTTGCTCTAATGCTCGAGGCTTGTTTGTTACACGACCAAAAGTAACATAGTTCATTTGATTCGTTTCATCGTAATAGATGTATGTCAACACACCAGCTTGTCTGTTCAATTTCTTCACCAAATCATCGGCTAAAACTTTATTCTTATAAGCCCCTAGAATTAGGTAAAAATCATAGTTCGCATAATCCATAATGTTTGCAACATCGTCTACCGTTAGGTTATCCGATGGTGTGATAACAGGTTTTGGTTCAACCCGAGGTTTTTCCTTAACAACTTCTTTTTTGATCACCTCAGGGTGTGGGTCAGATTCTGTAGGCTCCCAGCTCTTCGGCTTTTCGTCAGTTGGGTCTTTTTCTGTAACTTCTTGTACAGGTTCTTTTGTTTCCTCAGTTTTATCTGTGTTTTCTGCGATAAACGGATCTGGGCAACCATTATACTCTGTCAGACCTGCTTCGTCAATACAAGCATCTAAATGGTCTGGCACGTCATCACCGTCCGTATCTGGGCATCCTTCGTGCTCGGCCGTTCCGGGTTCTGTCGGACACTTGTCAGCTATTCCCGAAACACCATCTAAATCTTCATCAGGACATCCCTCAGCGTTTCGTGCTCCAGGAACCGTTGGGCATTTGTCTTTAAAGTCGGGCACTCGGTCATCGTCGGCGTCTGGACAACCTTTAGCATATTCACTCCCAAACGTATCTGGACACTTATCCTTTTCATCACTTGTACCATCACCATCTTTATCAGGAATTCGATTATGTAGAATTGGTAATTGGACACCTGCATAAATGTTTATTCCATTTGTAGACTTAGCGGTAATTACGCCACCGAGATTATCGCTACCAATAAATACTGGTCCATATCGGAAAAATGCACTTAATGCGACTTGGTTATAAAATCTGCCAAAAATTAAATTACTCGAGGCTTCAAACCTTCTGGTTTCGTAACGTGCTCCTAGAGCTAGAACATTTTGCTTTCGAACGCCACGGACCTTGTTCCCACGTAATGTTTGAACATACGATGCATTGGCAAACCAAATATCATTGATATTGTAGTCAAAATTAAGATTCAGGCTTGCTGGAAGTTTTGCTTTAAATGAATTGTCAATTGTTGTGCTCGGGAAAAGTCCCACAGTAAAAGAATCTATATCATTTGTACCTGCGAATTTCGCCACTTCTTCAAAATCAGCCCAATCAACCGTATCTCCATTTGATATAATATCTAAGTTCTTAGTATATGGGGAGTTATCGAACTTTATTCGACCCAAATCTGTAATTGCTGCACCTATCTTAAACTTGTATTTGTTAACCGTTCGATCTTCGTGTTTACGTCGATCCATTCGATAGTTGTATTCTTTGTAATTTGGTCGAAACTCGTAGACAGCACCAATATCTAAACCAACACCTCTTCCAAGTTTATTTTTACCGAGATAGTCATTTAAACGGCGGTCAGGATCCGAAAAATATTGATCACTAGTATACGCAAGGTTCATTGTCGCTGCAGTCATGCGAAGTGAGTCTTCACCAACCAACTCATATGCTAACTCATCAACACGAACATAAGCTGCAGCCAATCCTATCAAATATTTGATTGACGCACCACCTTTAACAAAATGCTCTTTTTTATCGTGCAATATGCTTGCGTAACTAAACGCAAACTCTTGATAAGCCATCCCTCCAGCACCAAAATTGGTTTGTACATTTTGCTGATTGAGATATTGTTCTTGATGGCTTTTTGGTGAATATCCTGGAGCAGATGTATCAAAATCTGCTACGAAGATTTTAAGTAAATCCTCGTTTAGTTTATTGATGCTTGCAAATACCCTAGTTTTTGTTGTAAATGAAAAACCACTTTTGTCTTTAAATCCAAATAACAACGATGGTCCAGTGACTTCCGCAGAAACAAATGCCTGTTTCGATTGACCACTCATTCTATCTTGTATAAACGAATTATCAAACACTGGAATTCCGTTCTCATCAAGCTGATCTTCAGGAACATTGTTATTTAAAACTTGATAAAAACTATATGGAGTTCGTACATTAATAAAATTATTCGAAACGTCTCCAAACACCGATATTGGTGTCATTACAAATCGGTATCTACTGTCTGCTAAGTTTGCTGGATTGTATGAGACGCTATGAACTCCCCCATAATTACTGTTGGCAAAATTCCTAACATACTGCGCCTGCGATTGAAAAAATCCAATCAATAGTAATAGTGTAGTGGTTACTCTCATCGGTTTAGTTAGACGAAGCATGAGTAACAAAAGTAAAGAAAGCTTTGTCAAAATTTGGATTTGAATGTAATGAGTAACTCACAAAACTTTCGAAACCAAACGGTTAGCGTTTATAGAACGCCAAAATGTTCGTATTTCTGATCGCATTTAAAGTCTCAACGTCACTATATGACTACTGATGAAACATTTTTTCTCCTTATATTCACACCGTTCAAAAAATATCACAGTAATGAAAATCTTAAAAGTACTCGGAATTCTAATTTTAGTGGTCGTTGTAATTGGGTTGATAGCCTCATTGATACTTCCAAAAGAAATGAATGTAAAAGCAGAACAAACTATTGATGCACCAATTTCGGTGGTTTGGGACAATGTTAGAACATTTCAAAAGGCAGATAAATGGTCGCCTTGGTATGACGTAGATCCAGATATGAAAGTAGACTTCGATGGAGAAGAAGGAGCTGTTGGGTCGTCTATGACTTGGTCTGGCAACAAAGACGTTGGAAGCGGAACAATGACAATCACCAAATCTGATGCGGAGAACCATGTCATTGAAATGAATGTAAAACATGATTTTGGTGAAGGAAACAGTAACATGACATTGACCGAGGAAGATGGTAAAGTAAAGGTAATGTATACATACCTTGAGGAGCAAGGAATGCCAGGAAATCTATTAGGTGCAATATTTGGCGCTGAAAAAATGATGACCGATGTGTTTAATAAAGAACTTGGATTATTAAAAGATTTGGCCGAAAAAGAAGCAGAAGAAATGGCAAAAAAACCTGCTTATGTTGTAGAGGAAATACAACGTGATGTGATGTACTTCGTAGGAAAAAAGACAAAACTTCCTATGGCTGAAATGGGTCCATATTTCAATGAAACTATGCAAACTTTAGGTCAACAATGTGGACCAATGATGACTGGGCCAATGTCGGCTTTATATTGGGATTGGGACGAAGAAACGCAAACTACGGAGCTAACAGCTGCTGCTCCAGTTGGACCTGATGCCAAAGCACCAGAAGGCTTTGAGATTTATGAGCGTCCAGCAGGAATGTACATCACGGTAACTCATATGGGTAATTACGAAGGAGTTGGCGAAGCTCATAATACATTAGAAACATATATGAAATCTAAAAATCTTAGTTGGGTTGAAGGTGGCCCAGCTATGGAGGAATATGTTGTGAGTCAAGCCACAGAACCAGATACTGCAAAATGGCAAACACGAATTTTATACCCAGTAATGATGGCAGAAGCACCAATTGCTGAATAGATAATTTATCAATTCTTGGAAAGCCATCAAGTTACAAAGCTTGATGGCTTTTTTTGTTTTAATAACATTTATTCTTGCAGAATTATATACCCAATTCGATTATCCAATGAGACTCATTCTTATCGCTTTCATTACTTCCTTACTTCTATCTTGTCAATCACAATCAAGTTCATCCTCTAAAACGGTTGAAGAAAAACAACCTGAAGAATCTCAAGATTCGCTCACCGTTCGAAAAGCAACCATTGACAATCTGCGAATGACAAAATACCTTGTTGGGAAAGTCTACGCCAAAGTACCACATGTTGAAAGCCCCATTGAAGTGCTAAACTTGGAATGGCCTAATGAAATTGAAGAGGTATATAATATTTGGCTTGACACGAATAAAAGCATCGTTTGCATTGGATCTTATCCATATAGCCCAACAGGAGATTGGGATCTTGGACTAACACATTATTTCAAACCAAACGGAAAAACATTTGCCTTCGAAAAGCTGACATCTTTTTACAATAGCAGATGCACTGAAGGATTAGCCATTGAACAAAACTTAATCTATTACAACAACGACTTTCATGCAATTGACTCACTATATGTGTTAACTGATGCAAAGGCAAATCCACTGGAAAAGGATTCCTGTACGTTCCCATACACGTTTGATTATTCAGTATATGGAAGTCATGAGAAATTATTAAAAGTTCTGAAAATCAGTTTATAAGCATTTCATAATAGCCATCTCTGACTTCTAAGTTATTTTCAAAACACCACTGTTTCAATTTGGTTGATTCATCCCATTTTAAACGGCTATCAAGATAAACGAGGTTTGTACGATGAACTATTTCATCAAACACAAGATGATTCATATTTTGAACCCACAACACGTCCGAAAAACTACTATCTTCATTAAACTGTCTCACATTTTCTTGATTAACAATTCTTATGGTTTTTTGCTTGAACTTCAAACTAGCGATTGTTGAATCGTCAAAAGTCCACAATGGGTTACCGTTAGATTTTGAGATATTCAACGATGTTAGAAATGGTTCTACACTATAACTTCCAAGGCTATATTCGTTAGAATCTGAATAGAAATGAACTATCTCGCTTCCATTTCGACAAAACAACCGAGAATGTTTATCGAGATCTAAAAAGTATATGGATGAAGTTTGAGCAATGTGCGTTTTTCGGATGCTTTGACTTGTAAAAATGACTATTGCACTCAGTATACTCATCGATAACGAACGTATTTTTTTGCGAATTAGGAAATCACTAATAAAGAGTATTAGGATAATAATTCCGCACATTTCGAAGAAACTAATATGTATTGAATCAATTAGGGAATGTGGCAAATTGCTAACAACATCAACTGTCGAACGCATAAACCATAAATATGCCGTGATAAGGCTTGCAACAAGTTTAGCCAAAACAGTCCACCAACTAATAATTAGTAAACAGATACATCCGTAAACGACAATTGCGACCAGTGGTACAACGATTAAATTAGACACTAAAAAGTAAACAGGAAATTGTCCGAAATAAAATAATGCTAATGGTAACGTAGCGATTTGCGCGGCACATGAAACAGCAGCGAGACTTAAAATCTTATCCACTAGCCAGGAAGATGTTGAGAACAAATTTCGCAATGGCTTTTGTAGCGTTACTATACCTAAAACCGCTAAATACGAAAACTGAAAGCCAACTTGCATCAGGTTCTTCGGGTTCCAAAGCAATAGGCAAAATGCTGAAAAGGCGAGTGTATTGTAGACGCTAACTTTTCGTTGAAATGATTCGCCAATGGCAACAACACTTAACATAAAACAAGCTCTTGAGACCGATGGTGAAAAACCAGTTAGCAGTGCAAAAAGCCAAAGTAAAAGTAGCAAAATGATTAGTTTAATCACGCTCCAAGAGCGAGGAAAAAGCTTCGCTAAAACTGACGTTAATAGAAGATAAATAATACCAACATGCAAACCGCTAACCGCAAGAATATGCATTGTTCCAGTATTCGAAAAATCTCCCAACAGTTCGGGGTCAAGCCATGATTTGTTCCCTAAAATGAGCGCCGCCACAATACCTCGATCCGCATCATTTTGTATAAACGTAAACAATCTGTCCTCAACATTATGAGCAACTGAATGAACTTTCTTCATCAGTTTGCTTCCTTGATCACGTTTAACGAGACTCCATTTGCCTATTCTCACAAACCCTTGATAATTAATATTCTTATACTTCAAGAATCTCTTATAGTTAAAATCTTGAGGGTTTTTAGGTGGTGATATCTCTTCGATTTTACTTTCAACCGTTAGTATATCTCCATACTGTGGGAGCGTTTCACTTAGTTCTATAAACAGTAAAACGTTTCCTTGCACGCCAACCCAAGAGGTATCCCAAGCACATAGTGCTGTACCAACGCATTTAAAATATTGACCTTTTAAAACAGGTTGGTTTTTAATTTGAAAGCAGTACGATGATGAATCAATATCTCCAAGGTAGTTCTCTCGGTTTTTATCAAAGGAAAAATAAGCGACAGTGTATGAAAGTGAAGCAAGCTGAAGAAGGAGGAAAAATCCGAAAACTACATCATATTGAAACTTTCGTTGAGATTTTAGAAGAAACCAATAAACACCTGTTATTATTAAGGAAAGTGCGATGAATGCAAAGACAAACCAATGCCACTGATTAAACCAGAAAGCGAGACTGATTCCAATGATCACTGGAAGAATGAGGCGCACGAAAGGTGCCTTTTTGAGAAAATAGTTTGGTTTCATTAAGTCGAATTACGGCTTTAGACCGTATATCGACGTAATATTAACGTTTTAAGTTCTTCAACTAACGGATCTTCCTCCTCCCACTGATGATGAACCATTAAAGTTGATTCAAAATAATCGAGAGCCATTTCTAAATTGTCCTGACTGTCAAGCGATTTAATGGTTTCGTTATATACTTCAGGGTCGTTTGCAAACAACTCATTTTGAAGCTCATAACGTTTACTAATACTAATTCCTTTTTTAATTGAATCTAACTTAGAATTTTTTAGTCGTTCGTATAAGTCTCCACTTGTGGTTGACGTAGTTTTTTTGGTTTCCACCTTTTTTACCGGAGGTTTAGGCAGCTTCTTTTCTATAACAACTGGAGGTTTTTCAACTGCTTTTGGCTTTTCAACAACTGGTTCAGGAGTTGTTTCTTTTACAGGTTCAGGAATTGGATCTTCTACAATCTTTACAACTGGTTTTGGTGCAGGTGGAGTAGGTTCAGGATTTACCATTGGTTCAGCCTTTGTTTCTTCTGCCCTCTTTTCAGGTTTTGATTCAACCACTGTTCGAGTTCTGGGACGTGGTTTTGGTGTTGCCTTAATAACTTGAGGTTCCGCGGGTTTTACAGGCTTAGCTTCTTCTACTTCCTGTGTTTCAGAGATAGACAATTGATCATGAAGCCCATAAAGGCGTATGATATGGGACTTCATTAACTCTAAATCCATATCAAATTCTGTATCGTTCAACACCATTCGATTGTTGTTAATTTCAATCAGTTTCAGAACATTTCCAATTTCGTTATGTATCTCTTCTCGCGTCATAGTATCCAGATGTTATTGACAAAAATAGAGGTTATCCTCTCTTGAAAAGTATAACGTTATTCACGTCAATTAATTTTAGAACAGTCTATTTGACACAAAAGAAATTTTATCCGCTTACCTTTGTTTTCTAGCATTAAGAATCATTAAATGTTTGTTGAACCACGTGTTGAAAAAGGTTGGATTGAGGTAATATGTGGAAGCATGTTCTCTGGTAAAACGGAAGAACTCATACGACGAATAAACAGAGCTAATATCGCCAATCAAAAAGTGGTTATTTTCAAACCTTCAATTGATGTACGTTACCACGATGAACATGTGGTTTCTCATAATGCAAACAGCATCAATTCCATACCCGTTGAGTCATCAAGCCACATACTGCAACACATAGGAAATGCTGAAGTTGTTGGTATAGATGAAGCTCAATTTTTCGATCATGGTCTACCAGAAGTCTGTAACAAACTTGCAGAAAAGAAGATTCGTGTGATTGTTGCTGGACTTGACATGGACTTTAAAGGAAAACCTTTTGGCCCCATGCCGACTCTGCTCTCGATTTCAGAATACGTTACTAAAGTTCAAGCCATTTGCATGAAATGCGGCGGTGTTGCTGGTTACACTTTTAAGAAAATCGACAACGACCAAACCGTTGAACTAGGCGAAAAAGAACTTTACGAAGCGCGCTGCAGAACCTGTTTCAATGAAGGAATGGCGATCATTCGTGAGCAGTTAAAAATGGATTTGTAAATCAGCTTAAAACCGATAACCCAATCGGAGAGCGGAACGACTCATTCCTCCTGGTAACTCGATAGATGTCAATGGTTTCTTAAAATCATAGCCAAGGTAGAATCCTGTGCTGCTGAGTATTTCTGGCATTAAACAAATCACCAATGGTTTTACTCTTTTCTCCACTCGGTCGTCTGCATATTTCGAATCTCTAAGGAAAATTTGAGAACCATAGGTCATCAGTCGAAAAGCTATCTTATTGTTTAAAGCATAATCGAGTTGTACAGCAGGCCCAGCAGATAAACCGAAGCCGTATAAGCCTTGCCAAGACGTGTCGCGTTCGCCAACATAAAAGAAACGATCTGCTAAGTTAAATCCAACAGAAACAGTCATTTGATCATCGTCGTTGATGTTCCATGTGCGTGTATAATCGCCCAATAAGAAATTGGTCATTGGTCCTCCGTCTGCACTAAATCCATTATTCCCTAAAAATCCTCCTGCGATTATTCCAATAGCATCTTCCATTAAATCGTTTTGGTATAATGTATGACCCTCACCTTTTCCAGTGTTATCGACTTTTATTCGAAGAAAAATACTATTCAACGAACCATTAAAACCTAGTGCTGCGTTATTGCTAACGTTATAAGTAAGTCTATGGATATTTACATCCCAAACTCGGTTCTTTCCATTCTTTTTTTCATAGAATTCATCGAGTTGAGCAAATGACAAACTAGCTTGTAAAATACAGCAAACTGCAAGGGTAAACTTGGTGATTAGTGACATCGTTTTTATTTTAGGTAATCAAATATTACCTAAAAATACTTCGAAGTCAATAGTGCATACCTAGTGGTAGGTAGGTTATTTTTTTAGAATGCCAAGAAGTCCTCTTGTTAACTCTCTAAATATGGTTTTTGTAAGAGAATGACTTGCAATTTTCTCAAAGGTTGACTTCTCTGGACGCTTTCGAGCTCTCGAAGTTTTTCTCCCTGCTTCATGCTGTTCTTTCTCTTCTTGCTCCTCCATTTTTTCGAGTTTTTCACTCAACATTTCATAGGCGCTATCTCGATCAATATCCTGACTATATTTCTTAAGGAGTTTTGATTTTGCCAAAACATCTTCTTTTTCATCAGATGAGATAACATCCATTCTTGATGATGGTGCCGTGAGTAAGGTATGCACCAAAGGTGTAGGAATACCTTTTTCGTTTAGTACTGAGATAATTGCTTCTCCAATACCAAGTTTCGTAAGTAACTCGTCGGTTTTATAAAACGTGCTGATAGGATAATTTTCAGCGGTAAGTTTAATTGCTTTGCGGTCTTTTGCTGTGAATGCACGCAGTGCGTGCTGGATTTTCATCCCAAGTTGACTTAATACCGCATCAGGCACATCCGTTGGATTTTGAGTCACGAAAAACAACCCAACACCTTTGGACCGAATTAACTTAACAATGGTTTCAATTTGATCCATCAACGCATCACTAGCTTCATCAAAAATCAAATGTGCTTCATCAATGAATATTACCAATTCAGGTCTGTCTTTATCGCCTTGCTCTGGTAAGTGCTCATAAATTTCAGCCAACAAACACAGCATAAATGTGCTGAATAGTTTTGGTTTTGATTGGATATCGTCAAGTCGAAGAATATTGATATATCCAAATCCGTTTTCATCCAAACGCATCAAATCGTCAACGTCGAAGCTTTTTTCTCCAAAAAAAACATCAGCTCCTTGTTCTTCTATTTCGAGCAGTTTTCGCATTATCGCTCCCACCGAACTCGAGCTCACTAACCCGTAATCCTTCTCTATTTCTTCTTTACCTTCATTGCTGATATATTGAAGTACTTTTCTAAAGTCTTTTATATCTAATAGCGGAAGCGCATGATCATCGCAATACTTAAAAACGATGCTAACAATTCCTCCTTGCGTATCATTTAGACCAAGAATTTTAGAGAGTAATACAGGACCAAACTCGCTGATGGTTGCACGCATTCGAACACCTTCTTGCTCACTGATCGTCAATAGTTCTGTAGGATATGCACGCGGAACCCAATCTTGTCCGATTAGCTCATGACGTTCATCAATTTTTGGATGTCCATTACCTTTTTGAGTTAATCCACTTAAGTCCCCTTTGATATCCATTAACAAAACAGGCACACCTTTTTCGGAAAGTCGTTCTGCTAAATTTTGTAGCGTTTTGGTTTTACCCGTTCCTGTTGCACCTGCAATTAGTCCATGGCGATTAAACGTTTTTAATGGCGCCTTGACTGGAGTGTTTTGTATGGCTCCACCGTCCAACATGCTCGTTCCTAGAAGGACACTATCGCCTTTAAACGTATATCCTTTTTCAATATGTGACAGAAATTCCTCGTAGTTGCTCATCAAACTCTTTTAAGTGCAACAAAAATAGAACTTCACAAGTAATACTCTCGACTTTGCCGAGGTAATCTTATGAGCGTTTTTTAAAGAACAATAACCGTTTGCGATAAAGTATGATGCCACCAACAATTAAAAGTACAAAAGGCCAAATTCTAACAATTACTAAAATGATTGCTAAAATACCGTTCCAACCACCTAATAAGGCATTTCCGAGTTTGCCCCAAAAACTTGGCTTATCAGTTGGAGGTGCATTGTACTCTAACTGTTCGTAAATATATAGAGTGATTGTACTGTATGAGATCCGATCTTTAAGGAAACGCAATCGCCCTTCTTTCGATTCAATTTCTTCTCGAATTACCCGGATTTGGTTTTCAACTTGCAGAATGTCTGGAATCGTTTTAGCTTTTCTAAGAATTTCGATGTATCGTTTTTCCACTTCCTTTTTGGTTGCAATGCGTGTTTGTAAATCTGTATATTCTTCTCCAACATCCGTTGCCGAAGTGCGTTTGTAATCAATATTTATGATGCCTTCACCTTTAGCTATTTCATCCATAAAGTTATCAAAATGTTTGCTCGATAATCGTATTTCTATGGTGTTTGATATCCGATTAGACTCGGTGCGTTCGTTTTCATTCGACTTGTAGGCATCGTATTTTCGGATAATATCCTCGAAGTAGTGTTTGTCTTTATGATAATCCTTCACCTCAACCCCAAGATTCCCTCGTTTTATAATTTTATCCGCTTTTGAACGCGTTTCTGGTTCAGTCTTAGAATCGTTGTAGGTTTTTGTTAAACCTGATGTTGATCCATTTGCTTTAACTGATGCTTTATATCCAACGGCAACATTATCTGAGCTAGTGCCTAAATCTTCATCCATGCTTTCAGAAGCATACTCCTGCTCAGCGTATTCTTCTTTAAAGCTTCCCGCATCACTTTCGAGCATTTCACTATTCGACTCACAGGATGTGATAATTAATCCAATAAAAATAAAACTGAGGATATTGTTTAAGCTTTTCATACGATTTGATACGATTTAGGGGATAAAAGTAAATTGTTAATTTGATTATTTTTACAAACTACATATAAATCAACACAGATGCGCATTCTTCTCAGCTTTACATTTCTACTTTGCTCTTCGATTCATCTATTTGCTCAACAAGCTTCTTTACACGTTGAAACGTACACCCTTGATAACGGTTTAACGGTTTACTTAAACTACGACCAAAACGCAAGCGATGTGTTTGGTGCAGTTGTCGTTAAAGCTGGAAGCAAAGACGACCCAGCCGATGCGACTGGAATTGCGCATTACTTAGAACATCTTTTGTTTAAAGGCACAAACGAATTAGGCACAACCGACTATGAAAAAGAGAAACCGCATCTAGATTCTATTAATATGCTTTACGACAAATTGGGTCAGATAAAAGATGAAGAAGAGCGTAAAAAAATCCAATTACAAATTAATGACCAAAGTTTAAAAGCATCAGAATACGGTTTACCAAACGAATTTGACAATTTAATAAAAGGAATCGGAGGAACGGGTGTAAATGCATTTACATCAGCTGATATGACGGTTTATCACAATTCGTTTCCTGGAGAACAACTAGATAAATGGTTACAGTTGTACAGCCACCGGTTTATTAATCCTGTGTTTCGTTCGTTTCAATCTGAGCTTGAAGTTGTGTATGAAGAAAAAAATCGTTCTATGGACAATCTTCAAAGTAAACTGTTTGAAACAGTCAATAGTAACCTCTACAAAAATCATCCGTATGGCACTCAGTCGACTCTGGGAACAGTGGAACATTTAAAGAATCCATCTTTAACCAGAATGTATGCGTTTTTCAATAAATATTATGTGTCAAATAATATGGCACTTGTGCTGTGTGGAAATTTTGACACGTCAAAAGCAAAAGAATCCATTGAAAATTACTTCACCAAACTGAATCAAGGTCCAGATATTATCCGAGCTACTCCTGTTCCTTATGTTATTCCAAAAAATGAAGTTGTAAAAGTAAAATACACACCAATTAAGGTTGGACTAATTGGTTATAAAACGATTCCAAGTAATCACGAAGATCAGATAGCGCTCACCGTTGCTCTTGGTTTGTTGTACAATTCATCATCAACAGGGAGTATTGACAAATTGGTACAAAACGGAGAACTGATGGAAGCAGGAGGGTTTGATTATTCGATGAACGAGGATGGGTCTGTGTTATTTTTTATTGTTCCAAAGCTTATTGGTCAATCGTTTGAAAAAGCTGAAAAATTGGTCCTGAATGAAATTGATAAACTAAAAAAAGGTGATGTACCACCAGATTTACTGGAGGTTGTTAAGACGGAACTTTATCGTGGGCAGGAATTATCAAACGAAAAACATTCGTATCGTGGTTATAGTATCGCTTCACTTTTTAGTACGAATGAAACGTGGGATGATTATTTGAAGTATAGTGAAAAAGTAAACAATATCACTCTTGAAGATGTGAAGCGCGTGGCAAACAAATATTTTTCCAAAAACTACTTTACACTGAGATCCGGAACAGGATTCCCCAAGAAAACAACGTTGGAAAAACCTGGATATGAGCCAGTTTCGGCAAAGACAGATTTAAAGTCAACATTTGCACAAAACTTTGAAGCCCAGGAAGTTGAGAAGCCAGAACCTCGTTTCATAAACCCAACTGAGGATATCACTCAAATCGCGTTGAATGGAAGTAACACCTTGTATCATGTTGCCAACCCCATAAACGATATATTCAAATTAAACATATCATTTCGGGTAGGTTCTGACACGATTCCGAATCTGGAAATTGCAACAAGTTTATCATACTATTTCTACACAGTCACGCATTCTTTGGATTCGTTAAAATTAGAGTTAGGTAAGCTTGGATTAAGCTATAGTATCAGTAGTTGGGATAACTCCATGAACATCTATTTAACGGGAATAGAACGAAACTTAGATGCGTCTCTGAAGCTCATAAGTTCGGTAGTTTACAATCCAACATTTGATAAGGAAAAACTAAAAATAATCTATGACGACACTAAATCACAACGCAAGTTTGAGATCAAAGACCCTGGAACAGTAGGAGATGCTCTTTCGAAATACGCGATCTATGGCAATCGTTCTAGTTATATCGATAAACCAACGCTTAAGGAGTTGAAAAAACTGGAAGTATCTGAATTATTGGCAGCATATCAAAAGGCTCTAACGTACAATGGTCACTGGCATTTTACAGGAACAACATCACCCGCAAAAGTAAAACGCTTATTGACAACATACTTCCCGATGGCCGACAATAACTTAGAGGTGCCTTTCAAAGATTGGAAGCGCATCGAACATCCAAAAACCATTGTATATGTAACTCACGATAAAAAAGCAGTTCAAAGTTCTGTTCACTTTTCCATTGCTTCCGATCCTCATCGGTATACACTAAAAAGTAAAGTCGATTTTAGTGCGTTTAATCAATACATGGGTGGCGGTTTTTCAGGAATTATTTTACAAGAGATTCGTGAATACCGTTCATTGGCATATTCCAGTTATGGTTATTTATCGGGCAGATATCAAGACGATAAACCAGTAATTTTTAGCGGGTATATCGGTTGTCAGTCAGACAAAACCAATGAGGCGATAACCGTTATGTTATCGTTGTTGGACAGTATGCCCGTTAAACCGGAACGAATAGATATGATTCGCGATGGACTGAAAAATAGTGCTGCTGCAAGATATCCCAACTTCAGGAACATCTCGTATTATGTTGAGATTGCAGAGCGATATGGCCCGCTGTATTTAATGACGGAAGAGCAATACCAACTATACGACTCTTTGACCTTTGAAGACATTTTGGCTGTTTATAACCGTTACCTAATAAACCGACCAAAAGTTATTAGCGTTTCAGGAAACTTAAAAAAGGTTGACCTCGACAAACTTGCAGAGCTTGGCAAGGTGGTGAAAGTTAAGAAGAAAGCGCTGTTTGTGAAGTGATGGTTGGTTAAAAGACTGTCTGAACCTATGATTTCTTTGATTAAGGGATTTTGTATGTAGGGTTAATAAAATATGTGAAGCACAGTATATCTATTAGACCCCAATGTTTGCTTTTTTTAACTTGCTAAAATCACTGGCATCATTCAATCATAAAAATCATAGTTAAGACTATTTTTTTTGATTACGGGACTTTTTGATTACTCTTCCCAAAATCACAGACATCATTCAATCACACGAATCATAGTTAAGACTATGTTTATTTGACCCCAGGGTTCCCTTGATTTTTCTGCTTGAATTTTTTATTGTTTAGCCTTTTAAACTGGAGACTTTTTGCTCCAAAATTGATTAATAGTCCAACTTCTAAATCATACGCTTCTAAATAGTTGATGGCTTGAGCCAGGTGAACATCTTCTAATTTTGTACGTGCTTTTATTTCCACTGATATAGTGTCATTTATTAAAAAGTCTACTCGTCTGTTACCAATGTGTTCATGTTTATAATAAATGGGCATAACATGCTCTCTTGATGCGTCAATAGAGTTTAATTCAAATTCGATCTCTAGTGCTCTTTGATAAATAACTTCTTGAAAACCATTGCCTAACTGGGTATGCACTTCCATCGCACAGCCAATAATTAAGCCTGTTAGCTCACTAAATTTATACTTTTCATTTATCATGTTTTAGTTTGGTTAAAAATAATATGAATGGACAATTACCGCTAATACACCATTGTCCGATTCCAGCAGAGGTCATCTGAGCTTAGTTTTTTGTCGACAACCCCAACTTCATTCAAGGTGTTAACGACGTTGTTGAGCATTTTTTTAGAAATGTAAACGTCTTGCTCCCATTCTGTTTTGTTGAACCAATTGGTAGCATCTAAAAGCGACAAACCGTAGCTGTCGGATACAATTTGTTCCGCATTTTTGTCATTCATAAAGTGGCGACTTATTTTTCTGATAACCCACAATAGATTCCAAACCATGTTTGGATGTTTTACCAACAACTCTTGTCGAGCTGCAATCATAAAACACGGCCATGGTGTAACCGTATCACCAATGTGTTTCAGTTGTTTTGAATCGACCAACGGTTTTGTTGTAAACTTCTCCCAAAGCAACACATCTGCCGTGTCATTATTTAACGCTTTAACTGCACCATCTAATCCACCAACCTCCACAAACTGTTTGTCCTTGAGTTTTATTCCTCGATTTTTAGCTTCTACACTCGCCATTAAATGAGAGCCGCTGCCAGGTCTACTTATGGCAAATCGAATTTCAGAAAAAGGAGTGTCGCTGTTGATCTTGGAATGAGCACCCGTGTGGATTCCCCAAATTAACGGTGACTTAATATATTTCTGAACGATGAGTGACGGGTTTCCATTTATAATATCGGCGACAATTCCTTCTGTTAAAACCACAGCCATGTCTAGTTCTCCACTGCGAAGTTTTGCGTTCATCTCTCCCGTTCCCCCAAACATTTCGAGCCACTCCACGTCTATTCCAATGTTTGTAAAACTACCATCGCGAATCGCTATTTTCCATGGATAGTTAAAATGCTCTGGGACTCCTCCAATCTTTATTTTCACTGATATCTTGTTTGAAAGGCAATTTAACGAAAATCATAAACTTTAGAATGTTGGAAATGTTAAACTGATTAACTTTGATAAAAAATCATCCCTATGAGTAACACCTATGAAGTTTTAGACGCCAACGTGGTGTCGCAAGAAGAAACATACGTTCGAACTGAGTTTTACCGAAAAACATACGCACACGTTGCAGGTGCATTTTTAGCCTTTTTAGGAATTGAATACGTGTTCCTAAATACACCAGCTATCGTCAAACTTGGATTACAAATGACCCAAGGCTGGACGTGGTTAATCGTACTAGGACTGTTTATGTTGGTTACAACACGAGCAGAAAAAATCATTGCAAGCACGGATGACAAGCGAAAGCAATATGGAGGATACTTGTTGTACATCATCGCAGAAGCATTCATTTTTGTTCCTTTATTGTACATAGCTAAAATGGCGTTGAGTCCTGATGTGCTTGGACAAGCGTTTCTTTTAACAATCGGTCTATTTGCTGGATTGTCAGCTGTGGTAGTTATCACGAAAAAAGACTTTTCATTCATGCGAAGCATCATTACGATTGCTAGCATTATCGCTATAGCATTGATTGCTGGAGGTATAATTTTTGGTTTCGACCTCGGACTATGGTTTAGTGCTGCAATGGTGTTGTTAGCTGCTGGATCCATTTTGTACCAAACATCAAACATGGTGCATCGTTATTCTAAAGATCAGTATATCCTTGCTTCACTTGGGCTATTTGCTTCGTTCATGTTATTGTTGTGGTATATCATTCAAATCTTTTTGAGTAGAGATTAACCAACCACCAGTGTTATAATGACTTCCGTGCCTTGATCAAGGTCTACGATCTGGATCAAGTTTCCGTTGTGCTCATTGTTAAGAATATTTAATCGATCGGTAATTACCTGTATAGCCGCTGATTCGTGGCTTTTACTCTTGCCTTTAGCTTTTACGGTTGCTGCTTCGCGACCTATTCCGTTGTCTCTAATTGAACACATTAACTGTTGACCTTTTAAACGAAAGGAAACCGTCAAATTGCCATCTTCTCCTTTTTCAGGTAAACCATGCTTTATAGCATTCTCAACAAAAGGCTGCAACATCATTGGTGGCAAATAGATATTATCTGCATTTATGGTTTTTTCGACGATCATCTCAAATTGAAAAGGCGCGTTTAAACTAAACTGTTCCAACTCTATGTAATTGGTCAACGTTGCAATTTCATCCGATAAAGGAATCGTATCTAGTCGTGAGTTTTGCAGGGTTAAACGCATCAATTTAGCAAACTTCTGTAGATAGCGTCTCGCCTCTTGATGCTGCTCCAACGCCACGAGCGATTGAATTGAATTAAGCGCATTAAACAAGAAATGAGGGTTCATTTGTAACCGTAGTGCTTTTTGCTCTAATTCAATTAATTCCTTTTCAATGCGTAATTTCTCATTCGCTCGCTGACTTTTGGCTTTAAACCTTCGAACATAAATCCACACAATCAATATGATTAGAAGAAAGGGAATAGCCCAAGTTAACACTTTAAACCAAAGCGTTTGCCAAAAAGGTGCTTCAATATCAAAACTCCATTGGCCTTCTTCACTTTCAATTCCATCGGATGAAATAACCTTATATCTAAGTACATACTCAGCTGGTGGAAGATTTGAATAGACAGCATCTCGTTTCTTGGTTGGCTTTCTCCACTCATCTTCAAAACCATCTAGTTTCCATACGTATTGCAGTTTGGTTGGGTTGTTTAAATCGATACCCGTAAATGAAAACGTTAAGTGGTTTTGGTTGTATGGGAAAACAGGCGATTGTTTTAACGAATTCCATGCTCCTGTTTGGTAACCGAATGTTCCGTTTTCAAGGTTTTCATAAAACAAGTCAATATTATCAATCCAAACTTTTGGAACTGTTGGTGTTGATTTCACCACGGTAGGGTTATACTGAGTTAACCCGCTAATTGTTCCAAACCATAGATTTCCTTTACTGTCACAATAGCTTGCATTCTGACATGTCTCAATTCCTTGAAACCCTTCTGCAGCACCATAGTATTCTGACTCAATTACGTCTCCTGTTTCATTTAATGTAAGTTTCTCTAATCCGCGTTCATGACCAACATATAAAAACCCGTTTTTATCAAATTCAAGTAAATACAAATTGGACGAAAGCAGCCGACCAGTTGCCATTAATGTCACTTTGTTTGTTGATAAATCTAATGCATAAAGTCCGCCAGATGACGCAATCCAAATACCATTTTTGTTACTTCGAATAGCTCGAATATTTTGATAATTAAGATCCGTCTCTGAAACAATTATCGATGCAATGGAATTTTTGATTACACCAACACCTTTGGTTTCTGTTCCAAACCAAATATTACCTTCCTGGTCTGTATGAAGTGCATGCACTCTATTTGATGGTAACTCGACTAAATACCTATAATTCTTAAATCCATAACTACTTCCTTTTTTAAAAACGTGAGAAATACCACCGTCTAAGGTTGCAACCCACACTGAGCCGTTTGACCCTGGCTCAATATCCTTTACATAATTACCACATAAGCCATTGCGAACCGTTAACCAATGAAATCCACCTGTATCCAAATAGCACAAGCCTTCACCTTCGGTTCCAAACCACATGATGCTATCGGATGAGGTACAAATGGCTTTAACTTTAGTATTTGCGAAACCCGAATCTTGCTGAAAATGTGTATACTCAGTTGAATCAATTTTAACCAATCCTTTCGCTCCAATTCCTGCCCACATTGATCCGCTTAAGTCTTCATATATTGAGTATACATAATTATCAGGCAAACCATCTTTAACCGTTATATGGTTGAACTGTTGACCTGCAAACTGGTTTAAACCTCCACCTGAAGTACCCAACCAAACATTTCCCCATAGATCTTCAGTGATACATCGAACATGATTATTGGTTAGTCCGTTGGAAATCGTATAACGCTCAATTCGCTTGGTTGTTAAATCAATAACAAATACACCGTTAGACTGTGTAGCAACCCAAAGTGATTTGCCAATCCGACGTAAATCATAGCTAATCGTACTATATGGGAGCGGTAAAGCTCTTCCGACAAAAGTACTTCCATCATAAAATCGTACACCTTTTCCATATGTTCCGACCCATACTCCCGAACTATCGGCGGCCAACGATTGAATGTAGTTATCAGGCAAGCCTGCTTCAGTTTTTAGGATTTCGATCGTTGCCTGATTCTCTGGATTTAATACGTATAATCCACGGTTTGACCCCATATATAACTGGTTGTTAAAACGTGTAAGTGCTGTTATATAAAAGCTTGGATCGTTGTCTTGATTCGGTACTTTGACGAGCGTACTGTCACGCAAAAAATAGAGTCCGTTTGTGGTTCCAATGTATAATGTGGAATCTATTTCATGTAAAGACAACACCCGTACTTCTCCGTTGTCAGATAGTTTATGAGTGACAAAGTTCAGTCCATTGTACCTGCTTAACCCACCTTGAGTACCGACCCATAACTGATGATTTCGGTCTTCATATAAGCAGTTAACAAAATTGTTAGCCAAGCCTTGCTTCGTATTGAAGATTGTAAAATCATTCCCATCAAAACGTGCGATTCCGCCCCCACGGGTTCCAACCCAAATAAAGCCACGACTATCACTTAGAACATCAAAAACTTGGGACTGTGGCAAGCCATTTTCCAATCCAAAATGCTTAAAATAGTTCTGTTGTGCTGATGAGACCGATGATATCAACAGAAACAAAAAGATAATCCAACTTTGTTTAAACATTTAATCAAAAATACATTACCCATCGCCGACCACCAAGGTCAGATAATAGTTTACCCACTGCGAATAATTCAAAGTAATGCATCTTTGAACTTACCTAAATTTGAGGACTGTTGATTGCATTAAGGCGTATACCGAAACTAAAAAGGCTACTAAAAATAGGAGGGATTCTTCTATTCGTCTATTTCCTTTTCTGTTTGCCCAAAACGTTATTTAGTGACTCGTATAGCACCGTTGTAGAAGATGCAGATGGCCAAGTCTTAATGGCGCATATCGCTGAAGATGGTCAGTGGCGTTTCCCAATTTCAGACACTATTCCATACAAGTTCTCAACCGCGTTAATTGAATTTGAAGACCGACGATTTCATCAACACATTGGTGTAAGTATTGTGGGTATTGGTCGTGCACTACTTCAAAATATTCGGTCAAAACGCATCGTTAGCGGAGGGAGTACCTTGTCCATGCAGGTTATTCGAATGAGTCGAAAACGAACGGGAAAAAACATCTTCGACAAACTTAAAGAAATGGTAATGGCCATTCGATTAGAAACACGGTTTACTAAAAAAGAGATTCTACGACTACATGCTAGTCATGCACCTTTTGGCGGAAATGTCGTTGGTTTGGAAGCAGCAAGCTGGAGGTATTATGGACATAATGCGGCACAACTTTCTTGGGCCGAATCGAGCACTTTAGCTGTACTACCTAATGCTCCTTCTTTAATGAATTTAGATAAAAATCGAAAGCTCCTTTTTGAAAAGCGCAATCGACTTTTAAAACGATTATTGGACCATAACAAAATCAATCAACTTGAATATAAAACTGCCATAATTGAGCCGTTACCCAACAAACCTAAACCCTTGCCACAACTGACTCCACATTATATGGACTACTTTACGTCGCAGGGCAAATCAGGAAGCAGAATTAATACGAATATTTCAAACCGATTGCAGTCAAATTTAAACCGAATCGTAAAAAGAAACTACGAAATGAATGTAACCAAGGGAATCGCAAATATGGCTGTTGTTGTGTTGGATATTCACTCGAATGAAGTAATCGCTTATGTCGGAAACTCGCCTTGTTCCGAAGTAAACAAAAAGCATGTAGATATTGTGCAAGCACCTCGAAGTACCGGAAGTATTCTCAAGCCATTTTTGTACGCTAAAGCAATTGAAAATGGTAAGATTACTCCTCAAATGTTGCTACCAGATTATCCAACAAGAATAAACGGTTACGCTCCCCAGAATTATGAAGATAGTTATGACGGATTGGTTCCCGCATCTGAAGCGTTAGCCCGCTCACTGAATATTCCTTCAGTTCGTTTATTAAGTGATTACGGAGTTACTCGTTTTAAACAAAACTTACAAGAGTTTGGATTGTCCACATTATTTCGGCCCGCGGAACAATATGGACTGGCATTAATTCTTGGTGGAGCAGAAGCTACATTATGGGATTTGGCTCACGCCTATGCTGAACTATCTCGGTGTGCCCAGCAAGAAACCAAACAGAAACTATTGTCCCCATCCGTTGCGTATGAAATTGTGGAAGCAATGGCGTCGGTAAACAGGCCTGTTATTGAGCAATATTGGAATAGGTTTGACGGAAAGCAAAAAATCGCGTGGAAAACTGGAACTAGCTATGGCGCACGGGATGCGTGGGCCATTGGCATTACCAAAAAATATGTGGTTGCTGTTTGGGTTGGAAACGCCACTGGAGAAGGTGTTCCAGGGATGACGGGAAGTAATACCGCTGCCCCAGTTTTATTCGAATCGTTTCAACTATTACCAACTGCTGAATGGTTTACAAAGCCAACACGTGACATGAAATATGTACTGGTTTGCAAAGAAAGCGGCCATCGAGCGGGACCGTACTGCACTGAAGCAATCACAAAGTATTTACCAATGAGTTGTTTGAGCACGACCGCTTGCACCTATCACAAAATGATTAGTGTATCAAAAAAGACTGGTGAGCGTGTATATCTGCATTGTGAAAAAGCTTCAAACATCGATAATAGACCGTGGTTTGTGATACCCACTGCGGCAGAGTCGTATTACAAATCTAACCACCCAAGTTACCTTGAATTACCAAAGTTTAAGGCTGAATGTGAAGAAAGTACACAAGACTTAGACATTTTATACCCATTAGCAAATAGCGTAATAAAAGTTCCTAAACTGTTAACCGGAGAAAAAGGTAAGATTGTCTTTGAGGCTGTTCATCGTCAGAGCGACGCCGAGTTGTTTTGGTATGTTGACGAGCAATTTGTCACTACAACAAAAGATGTACATCAAGTTGAATTTCAACCAGCTTCAGGAAAGCACACACTGACCATTACCGACGAGCTGGGGAATAAGGTTAAAAGGGCGTATGAGGTGCTGTGAGGGATAAAAAGCTGATCACGATATTTGTTTGTACAATGTTCCAGCGACGACTGTATTTACCATAGCAGACTTTAAAAGATGCTTATTCGGATGAGCATACTTTATACATCATTGGGTGCTTTTGCTTTCGTTTTTTCTTTTTTAACAATGATAAAGCACAAAATAGATGAAGTCAAAGTAAAAGCAGTTCCAAGAATCAATTCGATCATACTTTCAGCAAAAAGATTGCCCACAGAATTCAAGGCAAAAATCCCTGCAAAAATCCAAATTAAGATATTAACGGCTTTATTATTTATACCTTTCAAAAGTTGTCGATACTTAATGTAAAGTACAGTTAGCATAAAGAAATTAAGGATAATAGAAAAAGCTTCAAAAGCTTTCATTTCTTCAATTGATTTAAGCTTTCCAGCCCAAACTCTATCATAAGGAATTTGCTCAGTTAAAATCAAGAAGTGGAATATGAGAACTATTCCTAAAATAAAAAACATTAGAATGATTGCAGTCTTTTTACTCATAAATATTGCCTCTTAAACGATGTCCAAAGTAACTGCTATTTAATGGTTTGGCCTAATTTCTCAATTTTTTTGAGCCATTTTACTCTATACGCTTTTTTAGATAGTCTGATTGGTCCTATGGTTGTAATTCTTACTTTTTTCACACCGATAAATTGCAAAGTTCCTTTTCTCATTGCATGATGACTCGGAGACTTATTAATTAACCGATAGTACCAAGGGGGTTGATCCAAGGTACATATTATCCGAGCTGTTTTACCTGTAAAATGTTTATCCCACCACAAAGAATCTTCTCTTTTACTGAAAGCAAAGCCTGGAAGAAGAACTCTATCGAGAAATCCTTTCATAATGGCTGGCACTGAACCCCACCAAACAGGATACACCCAAACCAAATGGTCAGCCCATTTTAATATTTCCTGGCTCTTAAGTAAATCGGGTTCAAGTTCGGTACGCTTTCTATAACCATATTGAAGATTGGGATTAAATTCTAAATCTGCCAAAACAACTTCTTGTACCTCAGATCCCGTTGACTGTGCACCTTTTTTATACGCTTGTGCCAATGCGTAGTTATAACTTTCTTTATCTGGGTGACCTATGATTATTGCTATTCGTTTGTTCATTTATTTTTACTTTATAATTCTAATGGAGTTAAATCATCAATTGATAATACTGCTACCCTACCCACAAGTTTTCCTTTTGTTCCGATGAAAACGAGAAAGAAAGAACAGAGCATTGCTATTGTTATAGTTATGAATCAAAAAAACCGTGTTGAATTCGATTTCTTTTTTTTTAATATGACTAGAAGTACACTTTTAATTTGTTGACTAATGGAATGTTTGCAGGCTTGTCGTCTTTGAAAAATTCGTAAAGTGTAAAACAGGCGGGTACGGTTAAATAGAATGTGCAAATAATAAAAGTAGCTATACCACAGGTGATTGCTATGGTTTGGGCAATAGTATCACCCATGTAATCATGTTGATCTATGAAATATTTATGCACATCTAGGGCGTAACCGTAGAAGCGAATTGAAGCTTCATAAACCAACCACGTTGGATAAAACCATTTTCTAAGGGGTTCCCACCAGGAGCCCAAAATTGATTTTTGATGTTTTTTATATACTTCCATTTTTAAACTTTTAGACAAAGTTTATTTCAACGGAAGAGTTATCATTTGATATAAATCAAATTCGAACTTTAGGATTACGAATTCGGCTCAATGTCTCAAGTGTAATTCCTAAATATGATGCAATGTGAGTAAGAGGCATTCTTTGGGTTATATCTGGATAAATAGCAATTAACTTCTGATACCTTTCATCTGCTTTTGAAAATTGAATGGTGTTCAACCTTTCGCAAAGTCCTAACATGGTTTCTGTAACCACCTTGCTGATAAATCTCTCAAAGTCGTGGTATTTATCGGATAGGAGATCTACTGTTTCTTTTGAGAATTCAACAACCGTTGATTCTTCCATAAATTCCACAAAGTGTGGACTTGGTTGATTGCTAAAAAAACTTACAACTGAAGCCATGAATTGGTTTTCAAACGTAAACCAATCTGAAATTTCTTTTCCATCTTTCAAGTAATAAGCCCTCGCACAACCTTCAATAATTAAATATGCCTTTTTAGAATACTGTCCTTCACGAACCACAATATCGCCTTTTTTGAAGTTGCTAATAATTGAATTTTTGAATAAATCTTGCTGACATTGAGGAGTTAGAGGAGAATATGTTTCGCCGATTCTTTGAAAGATTTTCTTTAAGTTCATACTGTGACTGTAGCCAAGTTGAGTAATACTTTTCTATAAACCTGAGTTCGTTTCTTCTTTATAGGTTTAGAATTTCATAAAAGTCAATATCTTCATCTAAAACCACACTCTGTTTAAGATGCTTTGCTGTTCCGCAAGGTAACTAAGTTTAGTATATATTGTAATGGCTAGGTTTATCTTTTCTAATATAAATTTCTGTAGCAACCACACACAAGATTAAGAGAAGAATATGAAGCCCCACGCCAAATTGTTCATTCGACAATATTGCCGATTCAGAGACATTAGAAGGGTAATCTATATCCCATAAAGGTTCAATTCCTTTTTGACCACCAAAAACAGATTGAACAAAATTAAGTCCGAAATGCAGCCCTGTAGGTAAAGCTATTCCTCCAGACCTTACTGCGGTTAATGCATAAACGAATGCCCATATCCCTGGGCCAAGCAGTGAGGCTTTAGGGCTTCACATCATGAGCATATGATAAACTGCAAATAGAATGGCTAAAATGAGTTGTGTTATTCTAAACCCAAATGCTTTGTTAAGGGCTAACAAAGGGTATGATCTGAATGCCACTTCTTCCATAAAAGCAAGTGGGATAAATGCCAATGACCAGAATAAAAATGGGAATAACGATACGTCTTCGTTTAATGACAATTCCAAATTACTGTACCATATTTGAGAAAACATCATCGCTGTAGCTAATACAATACCCAAAGAAATACCAATCCCAAACCTAGAAAAGGAGAGTTTCTCCCAATTAAGGCCATAGTCTTTAGGCTTTTTTTTCTCAAATTTGAGAAATACGATAACTGTAAGGATTACTCCTATAGTTCCCAATATTCCTTGGGCATAGCGCTCACATTGAGGTGGAAAATACGTTTTTAATTGTGACAATATTGCACCAAAAAATAAATACAAGGTTATAAAACCTACTGACTTTAGTAGCGACTTTAGTTTACTGTTTAAAATCATCGTTTAACTGGTTATTTTTTTAATATTATTTGATCTTTAAGCTGTATTCCATTTTCTATAATAGGATGATCGTAGTTGTTTAGAAAAAAACTCTTTCTAATTGTATGTGGCTTAAACCCATTTTTCATGTAAAATCTTAAGGCATTGATAGAAGCATCACCAGTTCCCACAAGTACAATTTTGGCGGGGTGGATTTCCTTAACCTTTTGAAGACACCAGCTCCCAATCCCAAAGTTGCGATAGTCTATAGTAATCGCCAGATTTTTAATTTCAATAGTGAAAGAGTCCACTTTCTGAATAGCACAGACACCAATGGTCAGGTCATTGTTTTTAATCAGATAAATATCACACTGATGGATGTACGAATTTATAACATCGATAGATTCATCAGCCATTAGCAAAAGTGGATACGGTATGGATTCGTTTCTTGACTTTTCTCTGAGGTGCAATTTTGAACATTTCATAGTTCTTCTAAGGAATAGAGCGAATTCAATTGTTTGCTCATTACTTTTTCAGGTGTTAATTTCATAATAACTTTAAGAAGCTTTTGCCCCGTTTGATTGTGTACCATTCTTCCGAAATTCCATGAATTGTTTACCACATAGTCTACCTTTTTTCTTCTTTGCATTTCAAATGCCTTGAAGGCATCTTGTGAAGTACTGAACTCTTTTAAGTAGTGGCTGATGTAGAAAGCATCTTCTATCCCCTGGCAAGCGCCTTGACCCATATTAGGGGTAGTAGCATGTGCAGCATCACCAAGTAGGCATACGGTTGAATTGTGCCAGTTATCCAATCTTTTCAAATCAATCAGCTCAGCTGTATGCATGTCTCCTGATGCCTCGATAATGTCGGCTACTATCGGATCAAAATCTTTAAACATCGCTGCTAATGAGGTCGTGTTAAGTTCTTGAGGGCAAATTTCTTTATTCAAAACTATGAAGAAATATACTGAATTGGCTGATAGTTGAGAGAACCCAAATCTGCGTTTATCCCCCCAAACCTCTTTTCCTTCACATTGTAAATTATCAGGTAATGAGATGTTTGCTATGCCTCTAAAGCAAATTTGTCCAGTATGCCGATATTCAGAAGGCAAGTCCATTGCCTTTCTAACTTGAGAGTTAATCCCATCAGCACCCAAAACAATATCGCTTGAAACGGTTTTATTCCTAAAATGCAATTGATTTTTATTATTTCTTTTTTGATGACTGATATAAGGCATTCCTAATTCAACAAGATTGAATTGTTTACACCTATCGTATAAAATTCGCTGAAGTATTCCACGATGAATAGCAATCGTTTGGTTTCCATATTGATCTTCAACAACGGCTCTTTTGATTTTTTTGATAGGGCGAAGATTAGGATAGACAATCTCCATTTTGTTAAGTATACAACCTTCATTTATCACAGCTTCCTTAATCCCTAACCAATCTATAATTTGTACTGCATTAGGCTGAAGCCATAGTCCCGCCCCAATCTCACTAAGTTTTTCTGCCTGCTCGTATACTTTTGTCGATATACCTGCATTGTGCAAAGCCAATGCTGTTGTTAATCCAGTAATTCCTCCCCCTATTATCGATATATTCACTATCCTTGTATTTTTAGGTCAAATTTACTAAAATAGGTCAAGTTTACTAATTTTATGAAAACAAAAGAACGCATACTTTTTAAAGCATTAGAATTGTTCAATAAACAAGGGCTCAAGGATGTCACCTTAAGACAGATAGCCAGTTCTCTTAAAATGAGTCATGGCAATTTGAATTACCACTTTAGAACGAAATCCGAGATAGTATCTCAGCTATACTTTATGCTGGTGGAGAAAATGGATTATGAATTGAACAAAATAAGTCAAGATTCACTCATTCTTTCTTTTCTGTATGAGAGCTCCAAAGTGTCCATGAATATCCTATACCAATTTAGATTTATTACTCGGGATTTATACCACGTGTTGGGAAGTGATGAAAGACTGAAAAAGCACTACCTTCAATTACAGCAAAAGCGTAAACAACAATACCTATTTCTTTTTCAAAACTTAACAAAAGAAGGTGTGATGCGAGAGGAAGAGCTTGATGGTGAGTATGCTCGTTTGTTTGAACGTATGAATATTTTAGGTGATAATTGGCTGAATGCTGCTGATTTTTTCAAAAAAGAAGATCTATCGAAAGTAGCTCACTATCACACCTTGTTATTTGAAGTGATTTACCCATATTTGACTACACAAGGAAAAGAGCAGTACGTGGAGTTATTTAAATAGCTACAACAAAACTTCTTTGAGTCTAATTACCCATAAAAGATTTTGATATAATACGATTTTCCTGCGTATGGTTGGTGGTATGAGCTGATTGGCCTTTCGAAGTACAAACTTATGAGCCGCCTAGTCATTGATTAAACACAATTGGTCAAATAGAGCGACATGCTCTCGATGTTTTACGACTGCTTGTTATATTAAGTGCCTATTTTATATAGCTCATTGTCAGCTTCATAACAGCATCGATGTTTTCTTTATTCAAACTATATGATGATGAAGAAACTGGTTTGTTCTTTTCATTAAAGTATTTTCCTGTCGTCTTATTTATTTCCGGGGATGTTGCTAAATAAATATACGTTTTAGCCATTTCTTCAGCTGAAATTGAAAACCGACTTTTTAATGAATATAGAAATTTCATAAATCCTGAAATATTTGGGTAACGACTTATGTCAACTTTTACATTTGTTACCCGAATACAATTTACAGTTATGCCTGTGCCTTTAAGTTTTTCAGACAACCAATAAGTGTACATAACCTGTGCAAGTTTCGATTGATAATATGCTTTTGGTACGCTAAATTTTCTTTTTTCAAATTCTGGATCATTCAAATCAACTGTCAATGTAGGGTGCATCATTAATCCTTTTGAAGCAATTGTTATTATCCTACCTTGCTCACTTTTTCTAATCAAGTCCATTACAGAATCCGTGAGAACGACTGGCCCAATTTGATTTGTCGCCCAAATGGTTTCAATTCCATCAACAGATCTTTCAGGCTGCTTTCGGGCAATATCAAAATCGGCAGCGTTATGAATTAGTACATCCAACTGATTTATTCTCTTTTTTAATTCAAGTGACGCGTCTATAATTGACTTTTTTGATGACATATCAACTTGCAATATCTCAATGTCATTTTGTTCCGATTTTTCTTTGATATCTTCAAGTGCAATCTCTCCTCGTTTTAAATTTCTAACTCCAATTATTACATGAAATCCAGCTTGAGCCAATTGGATGGCAGCTTGCTTTCCAATTCCAGAATTCCCTCCTGTTATTAAACATGTTCTTTTCATCTTACTATAAGATTTATGCTGTACTATTTGTTATTACTTAGCCTATAGGTAAGTGTTCTGCGGTGTTGACGTAATATAGTTTTTAATCTGCACGAAACTAACGGAATCTAAGATTTTGTGGACTATACACGATTTTGTGTGCAGTATTTTTTATTTATTCTCAACGTTATACGTCTCTAACACTTTAATCATTTCATTCAACTGTTCAGTTCCAAAATCTTCAATCTCAAAATAGTTGACAATTTTTAAGTATAAATCAAGGTCATTGTTTGTCTTTATAATTTGAAGTTCTTTCTGTAAATTACTGAACTCATCTTTGCCTTCCATTCTAATGTACAAATCATTGAAGGATTTATAGTTGTTAAGAGTTGGTTTGTCAAAATGAGAGGCAAACAGCGCAAAGTAATGATTCAAGGATCCTTTTGGATATTTACTTTCAAGTTTTTCGAATATTTTATCCGTGAATTTAAATTGGTATTCAACAGCGAGACATTCAAATGTTTCATCCCTTAGAAAAAAGATAAAATGTCTGAGGTTACTTTTATTAATTGCATCGTTAAGTATCACCATGTCCAGTGGAAAATCCTTTTTCCAGTTCGAATCAATCAACTCATAAAACTGTCCCCAAGGCAATTGCTCATTTTTAAAGCGAAATTGACCGCGGAAATAGCCTTCGTCGTTAGTTGAGCCTAATCTATACGCATAGACCTCGAAAAACTCAAGGCTTCCTGTGTCATCATCATCTATATGTTGGTAAACAAATGAGTTGAGTAAAAAAGTCAACTTTATGCTTTGATCTGATTCTGATATTACTGGATCTGGAGCATTGGGCTCAGCATTCCAGTTCTTATTTAGTTTAATATATTTCATGTTTTGTGTTGACTCTTTGAATGTGTATTATTTCGGTTAGGTGCATTAGTAGAAGCGATTTAAAAGACCCACACTTTGGCTAATGTACAAATTTTATTTAAAGTCATATCGTTCTGCTTTCGCACTGCCTTGAATAGTCACAGCTTGTTAGAAAACTATTTAAATCCTTTTCACACTTGTCCAATGTTCCTAAATATTGGTAGGAGTTAATTCCAATCATAAGTGTTTCTTTATTCATAAATGGTTTTGGTCTCAATTACACACAACGTTTTACAGCTACCCGAAGGTGGCGACTTCGAAGCACTTCACTGTCAACCAAGCACGAACTTTGATAGAAGCACAAAGCTTGATTTAACAACTAAACCGCCACATTTGGCAAGGTGCTGCTATGGGGCGTTTTTATTTCTTTTGTAATTGACATTTATAAATTACTTTAATGTCATCACCACTGAAATAAGCACTTTCATTTTTCATTGTAAATTCAATGCCTTTGTCGTGCGTTACTTCTAATGTTTTATTGTCGAGCCATTTTGCCGAAATATTCTTTCCTTGTCCTGTAAAATATAAAACTGAACCACCACCTTGTTCCCACATCATAAGTCCGCTTGTATGAACATAGTTTTTATTCACGTATTCTTCGCTAACGTCAAACTTTTTTAAATTATCTGGAGCAATAGCGTTTACGAGATTTGTCATTTCAAACTCGAACTTCGGTCTAACTCTGCGTTTCGGTTTTTCTCTTTCTGTTGAAATTTGAGTTAAGAACTTGTCAAGTTCTTTTTTGCGTTTTTCTATTGTCTTGTCGTCTGCGCCAAGTCCTTTCCAGACTTCAAGGTCGTTGCCCGTTTCAATGATTTCTTTTACTTTTTTATAAACTGTTTGGTCAAGAGATTTTGTTTCCCATAGTGCCAATGCAAGTCCAAACAAACTATTGTTTCGGTCGTCATAGTCGTTAAACATTTCGGCAAATTCGTCCTGAATTTGATTAGAGATGTCAATAGGATTTTGTCCTTGATTATATAGGTCAAAGAAGTTTTGATAAATATCTTGAAAGGTGTCGTTTCCGTCTATTTTATTGTTCCAAGTTCCCATTTGTCTGTTTGTTTGCGGTCTGTCCTAAAATGCCCTATAACAACAACTTACCTATAACTATGTACTGTTAAAATGCTGTGCTAAAATACAATTTGAATTGGAGCTTGCAGGAATCACTGCCCCGTTTCCGATAACAAATGCGATAAACGAACGGATTAGTAAAGCGAAGTAGTCTGCAGGGTATTGTCTATGGGTATTTCTGTATATTACAGTTTTTATTTCCAAATTTCATTTGCGTCAGTTAAAATCACAGGCTCGTTATCGGTGATTAATATTGTGTGTTCATGCTGAGTCACATAACCTCCTCTGTTGCCAACTAAAGTCCAACCATCATTTAACTCAACAGCGACGTTAGATTTTGTAGCTATAAAAGTTTCTATTGCAACGGTCGTATTCTTTCTAAATCTTTCTCGATTCGTTCTAACCCTATAATTCAGAATGTTTTCTGGACTTTCGTGCAAACTTCTGCCAACTCCATGTCCTGCGAGGTTTTTTATAACTTTAAAGCCATATTTCTTTGCCTCTGATTCAACCAGCTGTCCAACATCAGATATTTTCACACCACCTTTTATTTTGTAAATGGCCTTCTTCAAAATTTCCTTTGAAGCGTCCACAAGAGGTTGGTGATTATGAATATCTTTCCCTAATACAAACGACCCTCCGTTATCAGACCAAAAACCATTTAACTCTGCCGAAACATCAATATTGATCAAGTCTCCTTCTTTTAACACTTTAATATCGGATGGAATTCCGTGAGCAACTTCTTGATTTATGCTTATACATGTGCACCCTGGGAAACCATAAGTTTCATTAGGTGCTGATTTTGCACCATAACTTTTTAATATGTCTCCTCCGTACTCATCCAATTCTTTGGTTGTCATACCTACTTTAGCATACTCTCTCATCATTTTTAGTGTAATCCCAACGACTTCACTAACCTTTTTCATTCCTACTAATTCTGATTCATTTGTTATTGACATTTTGTTTGTGTTAATGGCATTCAACGGTTCGAACATAGACAGGAGCATGGTTTTGAAACCAATTTATTGTCCGACGTTCGTAAATTTTACATGTTGCAATATCTTCATTTTTAAGCAATCCGCCGGCACTTTTACTGACGGTGTTCCCTGCTTACTTTTTTTCCGATTATGTATAAATAATCTCCTAGATCATTATCATAAGAGTCAATTATTGTATTGATTTTTCCGCTATCGATATCACTTTTTAGATTTGTTAATCCTTGTTCTACTTCAGTTCGATTTGCTAAAGAAGAAAATGAAGAAATTCCGTTTCTAATTTGCTCATCAAAATATAAATCTGGATTTTGCTTTCCACAATAAAGAAACTTATCCTGAAGGTCCGGTTGAATATAATACTTTTCATATTCAACAATCGCAATATTGCTCCTTGTCATTGCTTCTTCAACTTTATCTATGCTCGGCATTTGGTCAATTGACTCTTCTAACATCTTTGGGAAGTAATGATTTAACCAATAGCCTTTCATTTGTTTTGGCGTGGATGTAAAAATTACGATTCTACCATCAGGCTTTAAAACTCTATGAAGCTCCGAAAACCCTTTTTTCAAATCAGTCCAATGATGAATTGTTAATGAACCTATTACACCATCTACAGAATTATCGGATAATTCTATGTTTTCTGCAGTTCCCAATTTCCAATCAACATTGCTGTTTTTGAGTCTCGCTTTCTCTAACATTTTCTCCGAAGGGTCAATTCCAATTAACCGAAGTCCATATTTTTCAAGTTCATTCGTATAGTTTCCTGTGCCACAACCGATATCAAGATAAATTCCATTCTTTCTCGGACTCAAATGCTTTATTAACTTATTTGTCAAAAATAGGTCGGCCTTTCTAGTCGAATTATAATCTGTTCCAATCTCGTTGTATTTCGCATCCATTTCGTTCTTTATTCTGGTTTAGAGTATTTGATCAATTCCTCTACATAGTGAAAATCACCTTGATCCTGAGTAAGTTTTATAAAAGTTTTCACATCAGGAGCATATAGCCAAACTTCTGTTTCATCTGCACTATACCCCCTAGAATTGGTGGTTTTACCCGTGTATTTAATTGTATAGGCCATAAATGTTCCAGCTTCTACTGTTTCTTCTTGATACGATAGTATTTCGGCATCTTGACTTTGTTTTCCTGTTGTACCGTCCTGGCTTGTCCAATTGTTTTCATACTTCCACTTTTTACCCACTTCGAGAGGCCAGTCATACTTAGGTGTTTCACTTTCATTTGGTTTAACAATTTCGGTAACAGGAATGGTGTCCTTACCGATTGTCATGCCTAAAACTCCGTCAGAACTAACTATTTCTCTTGCGTCTTGTCCATCCGAGCGCACTTCTCCTTCAGTAGTCACACCTTTGTATTTCCAAACCCATTTTTCACCAATCGTATAACTAGCCAGAGTTGGTTGTTGAGTTATAACAGATTTAGTGCTGTCATTACATGCACTAAGTATTAATACTACAAGTGATATTAGAAATCGGCTTTTCATATTCTTGATTTATTTTTTTAAATAAATGCAAAAAACAGGTTATCGATAATTTACTTTTGATAAAAAGCTCTGCTAAAATACAATTGAAATATAGCTTTACGAAACTAAAAATCAGGCAAGCCCAAAGGACGTAGTCAAATCTCAATGCCCTCAGAAATCATACAATAAAAATCACCTCAGAAAATAAACATCGGAGGATTTTAAAAATACAAGAATTGCAATCTGCCCAATAGTTTAATCAACATGGTGACTATTCAACTTTTATAACCTTTTTTGAGGTAATCGATCCATCTATTGTTATCTTCAAAAGATATATCCCCGCTGGAACCTGAGATATGTCAATTTCTAATTCATTTGAAACATCTATATACTGCCCAGCATAATTAACTAAAGACACTGACAAACTGCTATATGGCTCCTCAATATCTATATAAAATAAGCCGTTTGAAGGATTTGGATAAACGGAAATAGCCTTTGCAGGCAACTCTTTTTGAAGTATGGAATTTGTACGTGTACACGTATCAGCGGTTGAAAATGTACCATCCGCCCATTCGTTAAAATCCTTAAGAAGGCTATCATACGTATGAAACTGAAACTCGTACGGCCATGGTTCTATGTAACGCATGCCTAAGTCTTTGGCTTGACGGAATACTGTGCTATACGAGCTATCCTGAAATCGTTCCTTTTGATCCGATCTTCCAATTATTTGAGCATACTTATCACCTTCATATTGTCTTATGAATTCAACCAGGTTGGGTTGGTAGCTTGACTTACCTGAAATCCACCACATGCCTACACCCAAGCGTTCACATAAATCGAGGTCGATAGACAAATCATTGATTATGGTAGCGGGCACAATTGTGTCATGATTAATTTCATGAACCTCAAAAACAATGGGGACGTTTGGAAATGCTTGAGCATACAATTTAGTAGTCCTTTTTGCGGAACTAATCCATTTTTGGTCAGTATAACCGTTCATTGCAAATGATGTCATATCAACTCCATTCAAATGCCCTTCAACACCATTTAATGTCATTTGTGTAACGTATATGTGCGAAAGAGAAGTGTCCGCACTGTACTGTTTACCTAATTCAACTATTAATATTTCCAACCTTTCTTGAACTACGCTATCCCACCACAATGGTAGTTTTGTATCCACCCCTCGAAACTTCGTATTAAAGAATTGTGCCTTGGAACTATCCATTAACCACTTAGGCGAACCCGCGGCACCTCCCAATATTGCTAGAGAATACTTCACATTCGCATTTACGGCAAACGCAATCTTGCTATTTATATTCGAAAAGTTAAAAACACCTGGTGAAGTTTCAATGTCTGCCCATCTTTCACTAATTAAAACTCCCCTTGACTCGCTATTCTGAAGAGCATCAATATTCAGTCCGTTGGTACCCGCAAAACAACCTACGGGTTTTACAATAATTTGAGAAAATGCAACATTGCTAATAAAGAAAAGTGCGGTAACAAATAGGACGTGTTTCATATAAATATTGTTTTTATAATTCTTAGTCTATTATTCACTCACTTGGTTGCATTAGTAAACAAACCAATAATGAAACAGGCATTTAAATGTACACTTATCCCTTTCGATTGCTATACTGAAGAGCCAAGTTACTCACCCAAGACAAGCATTTTCCCTCAACATAACAACACTATTAGGCAAAAAACGGTACTCGTTTATCTTAGGTTGTCTACATCAAGAACCATCAACTTTCAAAAATTCCTCAATCGATATTAACCCAACATTCGTTGAGAATAAGCTCAATTGTTTTGCCAATAAATGAATATAGTGACTAATTACTTCATCGGACTTTGGAACCTTATTAAATAGGGTTGCTTCCGTTATCCAAAATCTTCCAAAAAGTGTCATATACGCTACCAAAAAGGAAACATCATCACCCTTAAGCTTCAGGTGGCCTGAATTTTCCAACAAACGAAAAATATCCGAATATGCGTCTTTACGTCTTATAACAACTTCCTCATACTCAAATAGATTATTTTCTGTAATTGCTTTTTGAACAAACTGATTACCAATATAAACTCCACGATATGCATACTGATTTTCAAATATGGAACGTGTAAGCCGTAAAAAATTGGCATTTGTAGGTTTCACATTTTGAAAAGTTTGGTACAGCTGCGTGTTATGACTCGAGAACTGCTTGAGAAGTGCAGAAAGGACATCTTCCTTTTTCTTAAAATAATACGTCAAATTTCCAGGACTAATTGATAATTCTCGAGCCAATTCCCTCATTCCAACCTGTGCATACCCCTTTTGATTAAATAAGACTAAGCTCTTTTCAAGTATCTGTTTTTCTGTCATTTATTACACAATATAGTACAACGTACTATTTTTTTGATTCAAGACTTGGCAAACTTAGTACAATGTCCTAGTTTTGTTACTATACACATATCAAAAACAATGAATTATCCTTTCATCTACCCGCACACCATCACTAATTTCACAGGAGAAGAACTCACATTTCAATCGTTGGTTGAAGAAGATGGTGTTCCAAAATTGATTGTTAAAAACAAGGTGCAGCCTAATGCTGGCCCAGTCTTTCATGTGCATTACAAACAGGATGAAAGCTTAACTGTGGTTAATGGCAAAATGGGTTATCAGATTGACGGAGAAGAGGAAAAATTCATTGAAGACGGAGAGACTGTTGTGTTTCACAAAGGGCAGATGCATCGATTTTGGAATGCAGGAGAAGACGTCTTGGAATGTGAAGGATGGGTTAAACCGGCAAATTCGCTCGACTATTTTCTTACAGCTCTATATGCGTCGATGGATAAAGCAGGAAAACCTGAAGGTGACCCTTTTGACAGCGCCTTCCTAGTTCATCGATTTCGATCAGAATATGACGTTAAAGTAATACCAACATTTGTAAAAAAAGTCGTCTTTCCAATCACGGTTTTTATTGGAAAAATATTAGGCAAATACAGCCATTTTAAAAATGCTCCTGAGCCGTTGAAGTGACTGCAAGTATCGTGAATATGTTAGGGTTCAGATTTTACCCAAAATAATCCTAAAACCATATCCAATGAATTACTTTACAGCAGTTTCTTGTCGATGTGGTTAGGGAAACGTTTCTGCTAAAATATGACAGGAAGCCTAAACATTGAAGAATTTTCCACTTTCAACTCTCAACTCTCCCCTAAAAAGAATCCAAATCCAGCGAGCGCATAATGCCCATCCATTTGAATGTTTTTGTTCCTAGTTCTCCCGCGTCTACATTAATAATGTATGTACCGCTGGCTATTGGGACTTTCGCGGTGTTCTTCATATCCCAACTCACTTCTGTAGATAAATCATCTTTGTTTATCACCTTAACCAAATCCCCACTCAAGGTGTAAATCGAAATGGTGCATGTTTCTGGTAAGTTGGTAAATTTAACACGATTCTCAACCGGGCTCGTTTCATACCCTGAATATGCGTAATACGGATTAGGTACTGCTCGAATAGTCTCCATAGCACTAATTCCATATTTGATGTGTTTGTCGGTAAATAAATCATCAGTCGAAAACGAATATCTTGGATTATGTCGATTTTCATTTTCAGAAGTAACGTAATATTGGTAGGGCTTATTCACGCGCAGTTTAATGGTTGCTTTAGTTGGAGGAACAGGCATACCGTTTTTGTTATATTCCATTTTGTAGCCTTGAGCTAAATACGTTGGTATTACCCACATCGCATGAAATAAAACTTGTTGGTTTAGCTCTTTGTAATAATCTTCACCTTTTAAATGTCCAATTCTATTCATGTAATCTTGTCCACCATCGTATGCAGCACCTTTCGGATACAATGCCTGACGATAGTTGCTATCGGTATCCATAATATAAATATAATGGCGGCCACCAAAGCCTCCGTATCCCGAGCTATAGTTTCCTCCTTTATCCGTTGGATTCCATTTTAAGTCTTTACCGTTATTGCCTCCTTGATAAGAGTCCTCCCCTAATATGATATTCAATCGCTCGCCTGTTTCAACATTTATCGCATAGCCAGGAAACCATGTTCTTCCAGAATCTGTTGGATGTAAACTGCCATCTTTGTTTACAGAAGGATGGTTTCTTATTTCAAATTTGTGGGCGGTGTCTTGGTTTAAGCGTGACTCCTCTCCCATTTCTAACACTAAGCATTGAGACCACATAGATTCGTCTTGGGTAAACACTAAATCGACACTACTGAGATTGTCTAGGTTATACCAATGAGGTGGGGGTTGAGTTCCTTGATATGCTATACCTTGAACTAAATTGTACCCACGAACTGGTTGAGGCGTTGTGTTAGCGGCGATATTTTTAGAAGCTAATCGATACGGCGCGATTCGACCGTCCCAAATTTTTTCATAAACTTCAAACTTGTCTAACGGTTGTCCAAACTCATCTCGGTAATCATGGGTTGAATAATCTGGTTGCTCTTCGGTGGCACCTTCTCGACCAGAGCGAATCCAATTGTAATTATATCCATTATCAATATCCGAAATTGCAGTTAACCACTGTTTACTGTTGTCTTCCCACGTTACACTCCAATCTATCAATCCATTTTTATCGTCTTCTGTGTTACCAGGCCCAACGACTTGTTTAACCGTTACCGACATTCCCCAGTTTTCCAGTTCATCATTGGTCTTTTTGGCTTGAATGAGTTGTTCGTTTTCGTAGTCGATTTCGTAATCCGAAAAAATAGTATCAGAAGTCGTTCGGTTAATTAACATCCAATTGGTTGCATGTGCAACAAGTCCTTCGAGTTTTCGAATTGGATTGGTTGAGTCTGCAATCTCGATTAACCGTATTTCAAATTCTCCTTTTGGCACTCGCAATGGGTCTATTATTTTCACATTTACAGGACCACTGTTTAAGTCATATTCTGGAAAATCCATTTTGCCGTCGCGTACGATTTGTCGAACCGACGCTGTAGTTAACTCTATATTTAGTCCACCGTTTCCGCGCCCTTCCAATCGTGTAATTTTAGGTCCAGTTCCGTATTCACTTTGCAGCTTCAGCCCCCCCATTTCTGGTGCCGAAACATGCGGCAACACGCTAAATTGTCGAATTTTTCTTCCCGCCAAATATTCTTGATCTGGATGATTAGGAAGCGCTGCATAAGACATCACCAGATAGTAATAAGGCTTGTGGTTGACCAAACGTTTGTTACTCCCTTCAGCAAATGCATCTTCGGTTAATGACACAGAATGCACCAATCCACTGTTTTGTCCATCAATCATCAATTTTGGCAATGGTTGTCCGAGTAGTTCATCATATTTTTGGTTGACTAATCGCACAATGGTGTCTTTCAAATCGCAAGTAAAAATCATTCTTGCTTTGTCGATATCCCCTAAATCTCCCGTGCCTACGGTCGCGTCTTTCAGTTGATAAACTTGATACCCTTGAAACCTGTAAGTAAATGGCTGCCCCTCTCTTACAGTAACTTCTTCATATGCTTCAATACGCTTGGTATCGTTAAATAGTAGAATCACTTCATTGTTTAATTCTTGAACTTCTACAATTGGAGCATCAGGTCCATCAAGGATGTCAAAACAATTGTCGAATAGCTCTTGTGCTTTGCGACTACTCGCCTTTAAAAGATCTAATGAACCTGTTGCCCCGCCTGAGCTAGCACGTGCCCAGACAACACCTACCGTTAGTTTGTTTACTGCCCCTCTTTTTAAGTCGAATGGACCTGACGTTTGTAAAAATCGTCGATCGTCTGGTTCGTTTCCGTCGGTTTGTTCGGTCCAATTGGTTGGATTCTCTGGGTCGGAAGTTCCTGGAAACATAAAATCTGCACAATCCCCATTTGGGCGAGAAAGGCAATCACCGTTTTTCCATTTGCCTCTTAAATAATTATAATAGTGAATTGGTGTTTCTGGATTTCCTTGATTCTGGAAATCATTGTTGTAGTAAACGAATTTTGACAAACCTAATTCGACCGATGTAATCTCTCCATTCACCTCTACCTCTTGCTTTGGCCCTTCGAAAAAGTCAACACCAATGGATGGAGGATTTAGTCCGTATCCTAAAATACCTTCATCATTATCATCGCCGTTATAGCAATATCCCAAATTCAATTCCACATCACAACCGACATAATCATCGGTTGGATTGCCCAAATCTGGGTCAACCCACTGACCGAAATAGGTGTCCGTAAGATTGGACCCACGATTGATAATCTTCGTGGTATAAAACGTCATGTTATTTATTTCATCGTTGGTAGCATAAGCAAAAGCAGTAGTTTGAAGTTCTAACCCTTGCGACTGACCCTGTGTTTCTGAATGGATGTTTCCACGATCGTTGAACACAAACCATAACATTTGGTCTGGTTGATCTGAAGGTTTGTTTTTATCGCGTTCAATGGGAATTCCTCTACATTCGGTTTGTAGTACAGGATAATCACCGTTTTCTGGTTCATAAATCCCATTTTTATCTTCGTCAAAAAAGGGAGCAAGATCTTCTGGTTCATTCCCACCACGCCCATTTCCTGGCCATGCTTTAATGTTTTCATTAATCGATGTAAGAGTCCCATTTTCCCAGTCGCTTCGATGTTTTTCGATTTCGTCACGCGTGACTTTATAAATTTTGTCATACACCTCACAGATTGACTTTTCAGTAGATCCCGTTACAGTATTCAGAGGTCCAGGCCAAAAATCAGAGCCACCTTGTCTATAGGTCATAGCCGCAAGCTTAAGCACTCCCTCATCTTCCCCTCCAATCCAAATTGCTCCTGCAAAGAGTGAGTTTTTACGTACAGCATTTAAATCCGTAACCTTTGGTATTTCGTATCGCGCGTTACTCAAATCCCACCACATATCTCCACCATTCAAAATACGGGTTCGAACATTATTAATATCTAAATCGGCTTGTGCAGAAGACGGTTCACAGTCACTTGCGTATTTCATCAAACTCTTCACCTCCGCAGGTTTTGATTTCTCCTCCTGTTTTGAAAGGTTGGCATTTTCTTTTGCATGTACAAATAAATTCGAACAAAGAAAAAGAACTGAAAGTGTGATAAATTGTTGAGTTTTCATAGGCTTAAACTGTAAATAGTGATAAGAACATTCTTACCTCAAACTCAAAAGTATTGGCTTGACAGCCTGAAATGAAGGGCAAATTGACCTTGCAAGCGGCTCAATTGAAGAAAGGGAGAATTTGACGAACAGTCGGATTTAGAAATTAGAACACAATACATTGCAGATTTACCTACACCAACGTGCGGGTCTACGATTTCAGCTTCACGCCCAGCCTTGCAAATATCTTTATGGTAATGTCGTTAAAATCTGCAGAAAAGTTTCCTTTAAAACACAACACCAAAAATGGAAGGGCTAGTATCCCTTTAAAAATCATATTTATTAAAGGATATGAAAACATATCTGGAACCAATAAGAGCAAGCCAATAAACACGACCATTAACCCAAAAATCTTCGCAGTATTTAGACTAAAGGGTGAAAGATTAAACTTGATTTTAAGGAAGAAGTATGCACACGCATTATAAATTATCCAAACACTTAGTGTAGCCATTGCAGCGCCTGTGACTCCATGTATTGGTATAAGCCACTTGTTTGAAAAGTAGACAACCAACAGTGATATAAAGTTGATTCCTAGAATCACCCAATACTTTTTTGAAGTAGAAATAATTTCAAAATTTACACCCATTACCATGTTGAATACTTTGGCTAATGCAATTAAAATTATTACATACTTAGCATGAGCAAAAGACTCGCCATTAGGTATAAAATTGAAGAAACTATCGAGGTTTGGCCATATCACAACTAATAAAAAACTCCCTAAAACGAAGAGTAAGTTTGAGCTGCGCTTATATACTTCGTCGACCTTTTTATAGTCGCCTTCCATCTGATACTTAGATATTAATGGAAACAGTAATTGTGCAAGATTTACTCTTGGTAAGTCAACAATCATAGCGATATAAAATGCGTATTTATAAATTCCAGCCTCTTTCAAACTAATCATCGAACCAACCATGACCGTGTCGATCTCCATCACCGCAGAATGAAGGAAAACGGCCACTAGTGCGAAAATCCCATACGATGCTACTTCTTGTTTGTTGACTATCAGCGGTTCTTTAAGCGGTGTTGGTGTTACGGTTTTTTTCCAGAATCCAAATAATCCAGCGGCCCGAATTATATATAAAACTACCAAAACTGGGATTACAGCTTCACCGGGAATCCATCCCAACACAAACGCTAACAACAAAGCAGGTGTTCCAACTTTTTGAAACATTAGCTCTAAAATTCGTATGACATTTAAACGAAATCGTGCATTGGCATAGGACGAGAGCATTGTAAATTGTCCCATAAAAAAAACGACCAAAGCAATATAGATTCCTTGATTGTGAACAGCTGGCTGATCGGCATAATACCTCGTTAAAATGGTTTCAGAGACTAAATAAAAACCGGAAGAAACAACCAGGCTAATGAGTGTGTGAACACCATACAAACGCTTAAAGAAAGCATCCTTTTCTGCTATGGTGTTGTACTTTTCAGAGTATCGCAGTACAGTACTGTTGAGGCCAAGCAATGTTAACGGAAGTACCAAAGCAGCAATTGCGATAACAGTTGAAACCAATCCAAAAACTTCTTTTGGAACTAATGGAATTATAAACAAGGTGCTTATAAGACTTACTCCAACACCTACCAGTGATGTTAAGGTCGACTTTGATGCTTGTCGTTTTACAATGCCCATTGAAATGGTTTACTAATTAATGCCTCGGTTTCGAATTACTTCGCACACTACCAGCTTTGCAAAGGTGGTAAAAACGGTTGATAATTAACTCACCCATCGACATAAAAACAGCAATCAATGATGAGCATTCACAATATAGATGACACAAACATTTGAATTATTATATTTGAGGCAATGACTAAGCTCTTATCAAAAAAACTTTCATCTTCCATCATTTGGATACTCCTTGTTCTATTTGTTAATACCAATGCAATTGCACAGCAAAGTCCCTTCGAGAACAGGTTAATTTGTAAAGGTGATATCCCAGATGATTTCAGAAAAGCATATTCAGAAAAGTATAATGAAACGCTTGAAGACAAAGAGGTTCAAGATTTAAAAAAGAAAAAGAATAGTCGTGAGTTTGCCGCATTAACCAATTATTCGATCGATCGAATGTTAAAAAGTGGTCGTGTTTTATATGGTGATGACATTTCTTCTTATTGCAATAAGATAGTTGACAAACTTCTCATCAATCAAAAGGAGTTAAGTGTCCCGATTCGTGTGTATACATTGAAGTCTAATGATGTAAATGCATATTCAACGCATCAAGGAATTATTATTATAACCACTGGTTTGGTTGCTCGTTTACAAAATGAATCTCAACTTGCCTTTGTGTTGGCTCATGAAATTGCACACGTTACAAACAATCATAATGTTGAGTCGTACAGTTACAACACAGAATTATTTAAAAATGACTTAGGTAGTCGAAAAAACGATCTTGAAGAAAAGATTCTTCAAAGCTCTAAACATTCCAAAAAGTCTGAGTTTGAAGCGGACAACGACGGTTGGGAGATGTATATTGAAGCGGGTTACTCACCGACTAAAGCAGTTGGCACTTTCGACGTATTACTTTATTCGTACTTGCCTGCGCAACAGAAAGAATTTCCATACAGCGATTTCACAGGAAATGGTTTTGAATTTAAAGACAAGGTATATGATTTTGAAGTTGTTCCTGTACTTCCCCCCGAAGACGTAGATGATTCGAACCGTTCTCACCCAAAAGTGAAAAATCGAAAAGAAAATATCGAAAAAAAGATTGCAGAATTGTCGAATACTGACAATGACTTTAACCTACTCAGTCAGAGTGAATTTAATGCGGTTCGAACAAAAGCTTATAACACGTGCGTATACCAGCACCTCTTAGCAAACAATTATGTTGAAGCATTGGTACTAATAGATGCATGCCCGGATAGCTTAAAGGATGGATCAACCTTTTTGACAAATGCTAAAGCAATGTCGTACTTCGGACTTCAGACATTATCGAACAATTTTCAAGCATCAAGTTTTAAGTCAATTGATGATGAAATGCAGGGAGTTCAGATGTCGTACTACTACGTTTTTAAGAAGTTAAAACGGGACGAATTAAATGTATTGGCTATTCGTGAACTGTGGAGGCTTCACAACCTAGACACAACAAACGAAATAGTTTCCAGGTTGGCTAAGCAGTCACTTGCATCCATGCAGCTGGAAACAGAATTCGATTGGTCGTATTTCCAAACTGAAGAAACTGATTCATCAACCTTTAAAAAGTTAAATCGCAAATGTTATTCCTGCCATGATGCGTTGAACGGGCTTCCGAATTACAGCGGACTTCAGTCTAAATATGAAAATCTATGGGCTGAAACAGAAATTGCGATCGAGAAAAGTAAAGACGACGATTACATTGAACCTTACACCCAAGAAACTACGGAATCTCTCGTTTTATTGAGTCCCAGATATTTTGGTATCGACAACCGAAAAACCATTGATAAGCGATTTATGCAAACGGAGAAGCAGCAAGAATATTTGGAAGACGAGATTAAAAGTTCTGCCGAAAAGCTCAACATACGTGTTAAAACCATCGATTCATGGAAAAATGGAGAAATGACCACTGAACAAATGAACGAGTATAGTTTATACATGGATTGGTTGTCTGAGAGAAGTGGTATGGACATGACGTATTTCAATGGTTTTATTACCGAAGACATTCATGCATTAAGCACTAAATATGGTTCAGACTATCTTGGATTTTCAATGTATTGGAACTTCTTAGAACGGAAGAAGTTTAGTGCAGGATACTTTTTCGGAAGTGCAGTTACTGTATACCTTTTCCCACTGTATCTAAAATGGCAATTTTCACCCTATCATTATACAGGTTACACCTTTGTTATGACTAACACGAAAAATGGCTATGTTAGTTTTGTTGATGCAAAAAACTTTGATGTTAAATACAGGAACTATTTAATTAAAGCTCACATTTACAACTCTTTAAACCAATTAGCTAAATGAAGAAAATAGTAATAGTTGTTCTCACACTTGGCATTGGATTCTCGGCAAATGCTCAATATTATAATAAAGTATCTGGTTTTTTGGGAAAACGTTTTTCCATTGGAGGAGGCATCACGCTGTCTCCAAGTAATCAACCGCAAAAAGTTGTTGAAGCCGGAATAGACCCCAAATATGATTTTTCGCTAAATAGATCTGTGCACGCTGATTTGCAATACGTAATTGGAACTTATAATGCGCTTACTTTTACAATTGGAAGCATGACGACCTCAGCAAATATTGATATTGATCGTTATTATTCTAACGATATAACATGGGGCGGAAGAACTAACGGAACTCCTGCAAATGAACTGTTATTGTATACCGGCAGCCCAAAAATTCAAGACCTATTTTATGGGTTGCATTTTAAGCGTTTTTTGTTCGGCAAAGGTGCAATTGCGCCAGTCGGTACGTATGCTCAAATTGGTTTTAATATTCATAATTATAAAATTGATTATAGCCAATTGAGAATGGTAGTTAGTTCAAGTGATGACTTTGGTAATCGTTCCAGTATTGAACATAAAATGGAATTCAACGAGGCACAAACAAGCAAGGTAGAAATATTGGCTGCGGTAGGAAAAAGTAGACCAATAACCGATAAATTACTCATAGATTATTGCATGTCTGCTGGGCTCCATGGTCCGTTTTACAACGACGATAATGTTTCTCAGTCTGATTATCTAAAAAATCCAGCCGCGGCTGAGGCTGTTAAACAAACACTTGTAAGAACGCGCCAATTGCATTACCTCAAATTGTCTATTACTCTAACTGGTTTATTATTTTAAGTATGAAAATCACCAAGTTACTATTCTTCATTTCATTTATAAGTCTTTTCTTAACAACGCCTAGTTGTTTGTATGAAGATGAATTACCTGAGCAAATTGTTCCGGTAGATTCGAAATTACTAGAACCGATAGAAATAGACCCTCCGTGTGATTTTACAAATTTCGCATACATGTCGGGAAGAAGCGGAATGAATGATAACGTTCGGGTGGACGTAGATGATCATTTTGATGAAACTGACATAAATCTCCGCTTTTACAGTACAACGTGTTATATCGTTATTACGCATAAGAGTCGGTATGGTTTAAAATCGTTGAAAAATCAAATAATTAATTTCTCTGAGAAAAAGAATCATCCGATAGAAATGAAAACACTAGACTATGGTTTTTCAAGCTACCCAACTGTTTATGAAAAAAGTGGGAAGATGTATATCGAGGTATTGGACAACGAAGACATAAAATTCACCTGGTGCGATGTAATCATGTCCGACAATAACGACAACAATACGGTAATTACAAGAGGAAGCTGTACGGTAACTCCTTAGTAACCTGAGTTCGACTATTATTTATGGTTTAGAACGCTAGAAAATAGTGATTGTCGACTAAATTTTATGCAGTAATAGCGGGCTATTTCAAATAATTTTTAGGAAGAGAAGCGCTTTTTCCTAGTGGAATAAAGTATATGTTGTTCCATAAAACCCAATATACTTCGTTGGATTTGATTGATTTAGCCCGCTAAATCTTCACAAAACCGCCTTGTCTATTGACTTTTATGAAATTCTAAACCTATAAAGAAGAATTGAACTCAGGTTAGTAACCATCGCAAACTAGCAGAAAGTGCTCTCATATGCTTTTTTCATCAACCTTCTTTTCGTTGTAAGAACGTAGTGTATATCTCAGGCTCAGCTGAAAAATATTCCAAGACATTTCTTCTTCAACAAAGTCATCATAAAGGATAATCAAAGATTGTTGGGTTCTTAATTCAAGGCTAAGCTTTTTATGGAAATTATAATTTACTCCAAAAATTACAGACCCTTCCCTTATATCGTCGAAAACTTCCTCAGAACCAGCTTCAAATTCTTCACGTCTTTCACCTGTTTGATTATTGACCAATGTTGCCTTGTGCTCGAATTCCGTGGTATAACGAACAACGTTACCATACTGAGGCCCAAAAAAAACACCAAAGCCAGAAGCAAACTTACATTCTACTAAAAATGGTATATCAACAACGAACATCGTACCCTTAACACTAAATGACTCACTCCAAGTTAGCCCAGACTGAACAGTACTTGCTGTTATGGTTTCGCCAAAGTTTCGTTGATGAATATTTAGTTCAGGTCTGATTTTAAACATACTCCCTAACGGGATTTCTCCTGATATACCTAATGCAAATCCAGACCCAGAATACTCCTCTTCTTCTATAGTCAATTTATTTACGAGATAGCCTGATTGAAAACCGAGGTTCATCTGTTGCGCAACGCTAACATGCGCTACTAAAAATATAAGAACGAATGCTGAAAATGCGTATTTTAAGATAGTCTGGATCATGAAATCAAAAGTACGAAAATGGTATTAAGAAAACTCAAATATTACTTATCCATTTAAGTCTATTTCAAAATGTTCTGTAAGTATCTTATTTCGTGATATCAGACAATAACGACAAGAATGTGGTAATTGCAAGAGGAAGCTGTGCGGTAACTCCTAGGTAATCGTTTGGGTTTATTAAGGTCTCAATTCGTTTGTACCTGACTGTTGGGTTTCATCATCAAAAACTAACTCCGAGATTGAAGACAAAAGCTTCACTTAACCGAACGTTTCGTACAATTGTTGGAATCGAGTATGTATATGGACTTTTATAAAGCTCTTTAACAAAAGTCACATGCATAACATCATACCCCAATGACAGATGAAACAAATAATTTCCGTCTTGATTGAAAAGAAACCCAAAACTCGGGTTGATCATCAACCCTCCGTTGTTAAATCCATCTAATGTGTTGAATACTGTTCCGGCAGACAGACTAGCCATTGGTGAAATTGGTTTATTTACCTTAAAATTATATCGACCGTTAATAAATAAAGGAACAATAGCAGGAAAGTCTTCATCAAATGTTAAGCGAACGCCTACACCTAAACCAACAAAAAGTTTTTCATTAAAACGATGACCATTAACAAAATCAGCCTTAAAAATATTTATACCATATTTCCTATTTCCAAAACCTGCACCTGCTTCAATAAGGCTGTGGTTCCCTTTTTTGAATAAATCTAGCGAATTAACCGACTTGGCAAGTTTTTGTTGAGATTTTGATTCAGTTCCTCTCGTAACCTTCTCAATGTCTTCGATGTCAAAAACAAATTTATCTCCGGTGCTTGTTACTATTGTGTACGTTCTATTTGGGACATACTCAACCACAGTTCCTGTGATAACCGATCCGTTTTTGAGATAAAAAGTTTCAACTAAAAGATCTTGAGCATTTGCTGTTGTGAACAATAAGATACAGGCAAGTAGGATGATAGCTCGATTCATGATTGCAAGTTTATGAATAAAAAATTACTGTTTGAATGATTCCAACATGCATCGAGTATTCATGAGCATAAATATCCGATTAATTCCAAGTCGCTACAATGATTATGAATCCGAGACTTAGTAAAGACAAAAACATAAGTAACACAAATTTGAATACATCTCTAAATCTGTTTTTTATGGGATAATTAACTAATTCGTCTAAATGCGCTTTTTGAATATCGCTATCAACTATTTTAATCGTATCATTCAGTTCGGTTTTACGGTGCGCATTTTTGGTTAGATAAATATCTACACGGTTAAACACAGAATTTAGATAAACATACGATTCATAAAAATATGTAGAGTCTACAGCAGTTGGAACCGGTTTTAACACTCCTGAGATGTGACTCACCGTATCGCTAAATGGTTGGTAATCTACTTTTGTATTGTGCAGTAAATACGTACTGTCTTGATCATGGACTAGATAAACATATTGTCGATAGTTTTCCTTAAAGATTCGATGACTTAAAAACACGTCATTTGGCACAGTGTTTTGGTACTTATATGAAAAGCACGACGTGAACAAGAAAATGCTCAATACAAATATTATTTTGTTCATATTCATTTACCAATGAGTGAGTTAATAACGCAGGTAGGAAACAATGACACCTAAGGCAACTAAGCTTGCGATAAAAATAATTAGGTAAAAAAAGTTTCGTAAAAAGGTGGCGAATTTCCCTCCAAACTTTTCGTTTCGATATCTATTCATGTGCACTTTTTGGATATCTGATTCAACTATTTCGAGTGTTGAGTTTCGTTCTACGTGTCTTGATGAGTCTTGAGTTAGAAATATTGTAACCCTTGCATCTGGAACCGTCAGATAGCGATACGATTCCTTATAATTACTGGGATCAACGTTTGTTGGGACTGGTAATAACGTACCCTTAATTTTAGTCAATGTGTCCCAAGAAGCTTGACGCTCTAACTCTGGGTTATGCAACAGATATAGGCTGTCATTATCGCTTACCAGATAAACATATTTCTTATAATTTTTCTTGAAAAGTCGGTGGCTTAGAAATACGTCATTTGAGAGACTTGTCTGTTTGTTGAGTTCGCAAGCGCTCATGCTCACTAAAACAAGCAAACTTATGTACTTCGATATGTTTCTTACATCAATCATTACTCAACGTTACTTCAAGACTATTTCTCATTAGGTATTCAATTTAGTAATCGTAAATAAAAATCAACAACCCAATAAACCCTACAATTGCGATAAACCCTAAAACCAAAAATGCCAGAAATTTAGTTACCACTTTGAGGTCAGAATAACTGGTTGCTTTGTTCATATGAACCTTTTGCACGTCCTTCTCTTTTATCGAAATTGATTGATTTAACGTAGTCTCTCGTGATTCATTTTCTGTTAAAAAAATGTCGACCGTATGTCGCTTGTCAAAAAGGTACGTGTAGCTTTCTATATAGTTGGATGTATCTAATTGAGTCGGTATAGGTTTTAAAACTCCGGTTATTGTTGACACCGAATCCATGGTTGCATTTAACTGAACATCAATGTCATGTAATAAGTATTCCTTCTTGTCATCGTGAACTAGGTAGACATACTTTGAATAATTCTTCTTAAAAATCTTATGACTCATAAACGCATCATTAGCAAAACTTGCTTTCTGATAGGAATTACAAGAAACAATGGATAGTGTAATCAAAATGAAAAATGGCAAACATCTCATGGTTTAATAAAGAATCGAAAGATATTGTAAAATAGTTGGATATCCATGATGAGCTCATTTCAATAAAAACGAATCAACTAAACCTATAAAGAAGAATCGAACTCAGGTCTATAGTAAAATACGTTGTTTTGATAGCGGTTTTATCCAATGTTTCCATCCGACAGAAACAATGTTGGCCAGGGGGAAGCCAGGTGTTAAACTAATGGAAATATTATTCTTTTCAGAGATGCAATAATCATATTCTAAGTCAATTCCATAAAGGATCATTCGCCATTGAATAGCACCAAATTGAGGGTGGTTGTGCTCGTTAAAAAAACCGGAAGAAATATATTGAGAGCCAAACCTAGACCATGATTCACGAACAATAAATGTTGGCCCGATTCCAAACACAAATCGATGTTTGTCGGTTTGATACAAACTCGCTCGTACGCCCAGATGAGAAACACTCGCAAAACCATTCGAACAATCTTGAAGCATGCCTTGAATATATTTTACAGAAACAAGTTCTTTAAACACAAACCTCTCATACCCTAAAAACAGTCCATTGTTCAGCACAAACATTGCATTTTTGTCAAGTTTTCGAGGTTGTAAGTGAGCCGTATTATCTCCAAATGGATGAATTGTTAACCCATAATATTTCGCTGTAAAACTCGATTGAGCGTTGCAAAGTTCAATCACACATACAAAAAAAGTAACGGTTAAAAACTGTTTCACTTCTTAAGTTTAAGTGCACCAACAAATACATCTAGTATTGTTTTTATAGACTTATGTAGCCATACGTTACCCTTATGTTTTTTTACGAAACCTGGCGAATTAGCGTAGTACCATCGCACGAAAGTTCGACCTATTGTTGTCTTTAGCAAAACACTATCTCTGAAGCCTCGTAACAACAACACCTGTTCTGTGTCCGATGATCCATACACCATTGTAGCGATATAACATTGAGGATCTGAGTTTGAACTACTTCCCCCTCCTCCAGAGCTACCAAGTATAATGAGCAGCAAAATGAGAAACAGGAGCAGGATAATACCAACAATAATTCCAAGGCCTATTCCAATAACTCCTAAAACACCTACGTTCTTTTTTGTTTGAAGCCGAACTTTCTGAATGTCCCGTTCTTCAAGCGCAACGATGCCTCCTTCTTCAATATTTAAATCGTTATTAGCAACAACATAAATGTCGATGGTTTCTCGTTTTTTTGTCTTCGATTTAGTTGAATTACGTTCTTCTAAGCTGTCTTCTACATAGGGAACCAAATCTCCCGAAATTTTATCTACCTCATTACCATTAGAATCTAGTTGCAGCTTTACATCTTTCAGTTGCATCACGCTTGAATCGTCATGAACAAGGTATACATACTCCTGGTAGTTTTCTTTCCAGATTTTATGACTTAAAAACACATCGCTCGAAACGCTTGTTTGTTTATACGTGTTGCATGAAAACAAAAGGGAAACGATGAAAAAGCCAAGTAGTTTTTTAGACATAGTGCGATAAATTGGTTAAGTAAAAATACATTTTTTTTATCCTTTCGCATTTTCTTTCAAAAAAAACACGACGTTGGGAGATTCATTTATTGCGATTATCCCGAAATGACAGTTTGATTATGCAACACGTATGACTCTAATTGAATGGTTTTATATTTTTGACTACTAACTTATCTCAAGGCAAGTAAACCTTACTCAAACCGTTCACCTTGTGTACGGTTTTTTTTTGCAATAATTTTTTCTTTAACCAAGTTTCAGTGATTATGTTTCAAGTTCATGACTATTTTTCTATTATTGTTTAGTCACAATTTGAGCCGTTTTTGATGAAAATATTCACCACATTCTTTTCACTTCTTTTTATTCTATTCTCCTACAGCACAGGTTTTTCGCAATCCGAAATAACGTCTCTTCAAGAACAGGGAGCGAATTTGTGTGCTCAAGGTAACATTCAAGAAGGTATTATTCTTTTGGATTCTGCCATGAAAAAAGCCAAATCTCAAAACGCATGGTCGCTTTACCCTGAGGTTGCCATTTATCATTGGTACGCATTCTACCAACTTACAGGAAATGCAGATACGGTAGTTTATGAACTTGAAAAAATTGATTCTATCGCAATGCAGCATTTACCAGACTCATTGGGCGTTCTTGGTAATATACATATGTACAAGAGCATGTTTCTTTACTATTCTGGACAAGACAGAAAGTCAATGCAAGAAAATGAAATTGCACTTTCATATTTTGAAAAAGACCGATTGAAATACATAAATGAAATCAGCTCAATTTACAATAACCTTGGAGTTTTATACTCTGCGGAGGGGAATGTTACAAAAGCTGAAGATTATATTAAAAAAGCACTTGCCTTAAAGCAGGATTTTGAAAAAACCGGAAAACCATTCGACGAAGTCTCACACTTATCAAACTATCTCAATTTAGCTGGGATTTATTATTCCGAAAAAAGGTTTGACGAATTCAAATCGTATATGGATTTGCTGGAAAAAGAAATCGCTGCAATTCCCAATACACCTCCAAATATTATCTATCGTGTAAATCAAAAACTCGTGCGGTATTACTTACGGAACGATAAAAACTACTCAGCTGCTAAAGAGTATTTAAATCGTTTACAAAACCTTTCCGAATCTTTCGACGTGGAAATTTATGATATCGCAGGTACGCAACATTTACTGGCTGAATACTATTTATTGACGAAAGATACTGCAAAGGCAGAAGAGATATGGGTCGAAGCAACTGAAAAGATTGAAAACGTATTGGGCTCGCAAAATCCACGTTTGGCGGAGTATTATATCAATATAGCAGAATTTTTTGGCATTATTGAGCAATATGATAAAGCTCGTTTTTGGAGTAACAAAGCTCTTGAGCTTTCGACCCACAAAGCAGGAAATAATTTGTCGAATATGGATAATCAGGAGCTTCAAATGTATGCATCTGCGATTGGTACTGAAGCATGTTTGAGCTTTTTCGACAAACAATCGGACAAGACTGAACGCCTTGCTCTAATTGAGAAACAAGGCTCAGAATACCTGTCGACACTTCGTGCTTTTGCAGACAGGGTAGACAAAGTGGTATCACTTGAGGCATACCTTGATTTTAATACAGTTTTAACAGCATTAATGGAAGTAAAATACCATCAGTACAAAAACGACCCATTAAAAATATACGATGCAATGGAGTTGCTTGAGTTAAAACAAAGTCTGCCTTTACTCAAAAATCAAAAAGATATAAAACTGGCTGAAGCGGCTAATATCAACCCCAAAACAACCGATTCTTTAAATAAGCTTTCTGTAGAGTTAGAACGATTACGTTCTGGCTATTCCCTCACCAATAGTGAAGAACAAAACAGATCTATTGCCAATTTAATAGATAGTTTAAATCAGGTGAAGGACGGCATAAACAATCGCGTAAAAACACAGATTGCAGATGCTGGGTATCGATTAATGGAGCCTTTGGAAACGAAAGTTACAGATAACGAACCGAATCAAATAATTGCAGATAATGAATGTTTATTGCAATTTCTCAACGATCGATCGGAGCTTTATGTAATTGTTTATTCAAACGAAGACCAGTTTATTTATTTTTCAGAAGAGCCCACATTAAATGATGAGCTAATCAAAATTCGATCGTACCTAGGCAGTATTTCAGACTATGACAAGGATAGTTTTCAGGCGTACAGTCACATGTTATACAACCGATTGATAAAACCATTGGAATCGTATATTGGTACAAAAGATTTGGTGATAATGCCAACAGGAAGTTTCAATTATATCCCGTTTGAAGTATTAATAAAGAATCCATCAAAAGAAAAAACTGATTACTTGCTACGCCACCATCCTATTCGATATGTTTACTCCGTAAAAACCAATCAGCCTAAAACCAATACTGCCAACCAAGGTAAACAGATTGCTTTCGCACCCGATTTTGGGAATGCTAAAAATCAGGGCTATGCAATGCGAGATGGTTTTGATGCATTGGCTGGAGCAAAAAGGGAAATAGAAAATATATCTAAATCATATCCATTTGAACAATATGTCAATCACGAGGCGAGTAAAGAAAACTTCCTCCGTGAATGTCAATCTTCACAAATTATCCATCTTGCTTCTCATGCTGTTGTGAACGAGCGGCACCCTCTACGCAGTTACGTAGTTTTTGAAGAATCCGACTCTCATGAAAAAGAAGAAAACTACTTGTATGCGTTTGAGCTTTACGAGATGAACCTTAATGCTGATATGGCGGTACTTAGCGCTTGTAATACTGGAATCGGCAAACTTTCGACATTTGATGGAGTAATTAGCTTAGCCAAAGCTTTTGAATTTGCAGGTGTTAAAAGCACGATCATGAGTTTATGGCCTGCACAAGATGATGCAACTGCGGATATTATGTCTGAATTTTATAGCAACTTAGCTGACGGCCAGACAAAAAGTAAAGCACTACAAATGGCTAAACTGAACTATTTAGATAATGCAGACCCCATTGCGGCTCAGCCATTCTTTTGGGCTTCATTCATCGTCCAGGGAGACAACAATCCAATTCCTTCGTCTGGCACAAATTGGATGAGCATTATTATTGGAATTTTAGGGTTGATTCTGGTTTACTTTATTTTTTCAAGACGAAGAAGCAAGTCATCTGCCTGATTTTGGTATGAATGATTAGAAGAAGCCAACTCTTGTAGCTTTTTATAACTCATTGACTGTTTATCGAATTGGTCTATTTGCAACATACTTAACAAGTGGTACCACTCTGCCGTTTCCTTCCAAATTGCCACTGATTGCTCATTGATTAGTACACGTCTGTAATCTTCCTTTGCATTTAGGTACTCTCCCAGATTAAAGGAACAATGACCGCGATATAGCACTCCAATGACGTCAGTTCTATTGATCAACGTGATTTTACACTCTTGATACTTCTTTTCTTCATAGTGCAACATTGCCACTGATAAAACTGAGTCCTCAGTGCCCGTTCTCGTTGTAACTCGATTTGGGTAAGGCTCATAAAACTCAGACAAGCTATCTGTAGAAGGTTGAAGAAATTTCGAAACGAAAAACAATCCACTTATACAAAAGACCAAAATAGCTGCAAATTTTAAAACCCTATTCCAGTTAAATGAAGGTTTTACAACATTTGATTTGTCAGAATCCCACTCAGTGAGTTTAGTCTTCAATTCTTCCTTTGAATCGTGTTTAATACCTTCTAAAATAGCCAAGTATTTAGCCGCCTCATCAACAAAATCAGGATTTCGCTCTAAGGTTATAAGTTCTGCTGTTTCGCTTTCAGAAAGTTTTTTGAAAAATTTTTTCTCGAGCAGTTCTATGTGATAATCCGTTAATTCCATGTTGATTGATTGACCTTACTTCTTAACTTTTTTAAACACTCATACTTCTTCTTTTTCGCAACATTTGCATTGGCGTAGGATAGCTCGTCGGCAATCTCGGCCATTGACTTTTCAAGGTAGTAGAAGGACTTCAATACCTTCTGACAATCATGGCCAACAAGGTTTAAGATGTTTCGTACAGCAAACTTTTGGGTCTTTGCTGCAAGAAGCGTAAAAGGAGTCTCGACATCCGCTGTTTCTGGCAAATCGATTGAGTAGAGTTCCGACTTTTTTCGTTGAGCGTTTCTAACAAGATTTCTTCCAAAACCAATAAGTAGTGTTTCAAAACTTGATGTCATTTCCGTAATGGAACCGTTCATAATCTTTTTATGTAACAGGCAAAAACTGTCTTGATAGACATCTAAACATATGTCGTTATCTAATTGGTACTCGCGAATCATAAAACCCATAAACTTTGGCTTTGCCGATAGATAAATCTCCTTAATGAAGGCTTTATCCTCATTTCGAAATTTTTCTATTGACTGTTTTTCCTTTAATGTCATGGATGACTAGAATGTAACCACACCAAAAGTATTTTATTTTATTGGAATTCCTTTGATCAGATAATTTTTGGTTTTCAGATACTTGTCAGTCACCTTTTCCATTCGAATTACATAAAGACAAAAACATAGATAGTATTATGAAGAATTTATTGTTGCTCTTGGTCATTACGTTTGCTTCGTATAACGCTAATGCACAGGGATTTTTAAGGAAATTAGAGGAAAAAGCAAAGGCTAAAACGACTGACCGGATTGAGCGTAAAGTCGACCAAAAAATGGATGAGGCGCTAGACAAGGTTTTAGAAAAAAACAACGATGACACGAATGAATACGCAGTAGACGATGACTCATCAAACACCAATGAATCCAGTGGCTCAGGGTATCAGAAATTACAAAACAAACTTTTAAAAAAAGCCTTAGGCTCGTCTTCTTGCGACGTCCAGCAATCATATTCATTCAATCACAATTATCTCATGGAAGTGGTTAATTCGGATAAAAAAGGGAAAAAAGTGGAAATCATGAAAATTCGGATATACACTGGTGAAACCATGGCTCAGCTAGGCTATTATATCGAAGAAAATAGTGAATCTCCTGAATCTGAAGGCTCGACAATCTTAATGAATGAAGAAGATAGTAGCATGGTTATGCTTATTAATGCGAATGGAATAAAATCTGGGTTTTGTAATAAAAACTATGTTGTCAACTACAGCCAATCCGCAGAACAAGCAGACGAGGCAGAAGAGAATATGGAAGGTTGGAAAAAAACTGGTAGAACAAAAATGATTTTGGGCAAAACGTGTTACGAGCACATTTCAACTGCAGAAGGAGTTGACCAAACAGCTTGGGTTGCAAACGACGGAGCATCAATGTCGGAAATCATGAAGTCTATGGCCAATAATCCTAGTTTAGGTATGAGCTCAGGACTTAATTCTCCTTTTGGTTTAGTCATGGAAATGATTACCAAAGATCCAAAAACAGGAGAAACGTCAACGATGAAAATTCTTGAGCTTAACGAGAATCAAACCAAGAAAATTTCAACTGCTGGTTATTCATTTTTCTAACCCTCTAAACGCATCATTTTGAAAAAATATATACTTATACTCGTTGTTTTAAGCGCTGCATTTACTGCTATCGCACAAACAAAAACCATCACTATCGATTCAAAAGGCAGTGGTGATTATACAACAATTCGTGCTGCTTTTAATTCTATAAATGGCACTACTATTTCACAGCCACACGTCTTCAAAATAAAAGCTGGCTGGTACGAGGAATGGTGTCAATTAAAAGATATAAAAGGCACTAGTTCGACGAATACTATCACGGTTGAGTCTTTCTCGGGAGATAGTTCGGACGTTTGGATTACCAACGACACTACATCCATTTTTCAAGCGCGTGGTGTTTTTGATTTTAATAATGTTAGTCACGTATTCGTACAAAACATTAGTTATCGAGGGCCTTTACAGGAAGGAACAACCGTTGGAATTGGTCCAAATGTTTCCAATATTCACTTTGACAAGTGCCACTTTGTTGCGAACTACAAAAGCAGTAAAAACAATTTTGCAATCACGCCTTTGTTAGACCTAACCGGTACTGCTACGAATGCAGATTATATTACTGTTTCCAATTGCCACGTTGAGGATCTTATTGCAATATCGGATGGTTACGGACTAATAAAGTTCAATAATTTAACTGTGCGAAACAATACGCTAGAGTGGAATTACACCTCTCAACCGAATCCACTTTTTCGCGGGTCGGAAATACTTATTGAAGACAATTTTTACAACTATGCAACTATGGGCATTTTTGTCGGTGATGTTGAAATTATTAGAAGAAACACCGTAGTTTCTAGAGTTCAATGTTTAAGCATTAGCCAAAGCGATATACGTAAGACACCCGTTGAGATTTATAACAACTTCTTTATTGGTGACAAGACCAGCACGTTAGTGATTGACGGTAATAGGGCAAATATTTCCTTTAACAATTTTAATGTTTTAAACGACAACAACTATGAAGCGGCTATTGTGCTTAACAACGCAGACAGCCTAACCATCAGAAACAATAACTTTAAAACCAACGGTAAAAATGGAACGTGTATTCTAAACTTTGACACGTCATTCAGTCCAGAGGTAACTTTTGACTACAACAACTATTACAATGTTGATGGTTTTATATACACCGAGATAAACCCGATGCTTGGATATGTAACGCAAACGACCCTTGCAGATTTTAAAAAACGTATTTCTCGATTTGAAAAAAACGGTGTTTCAATGGACCCGTTTTATTTGGGTGATGGTGATTTACATATCTCAAATGCGAGTTTACAAGGAAAAGCACAGCCAATTAGCTCAATCACGAAAGACATAGATGGAAACGTAAGAGATAAAGACAATCCAGATATAGGGGCAGACGAAATGCAGCAAGTCATTAATCTCGCAGGTTTCATGAGCGACACCTTAATTGGATCATTTTATCCAGGACGAGCCGTTGAAGCGAGTTATACCGTTAAGAATATTGGGGGGTTAGATTGGAAAAATGGAACGTGGTTCGACAAGGCTTACCTCAGTAAAGACACTATTCTGAGTAGCGACGATGTTTTAGTCAAAGAACTAAAAAACGCTTTTTCACTAAAAGCAGGAGAAAGTTACAATAAGAAATTTTCTATAAATGTCCCACGAATAGCAGCTGGAGATTACCACATTTTAGTTGATATAAATTCCGAGGACTTAGATTTCGAATTTAAATTAGACGACAATGTTATTGTGTCAAAGTCATACACAATGCCAGTGGCAGATTTTCCAGACTTAGTGGTTGATAGCGTTGTAGTACCTCCCAGTATTTTTAGTGGCAAAGAATTTAGACTAACTTGGTATGTTACCAATAAAGGGACAGCTCAGACAAGTGGAAAATGGAAGGACTTTGTACTATTAGCAGATGACACAACGGATCTAAACTCCTCAGCAGCACTAACCTCAGATAGTTTGGTTCGATTCAGAATATATGCCCCTGCTGGCTTAAAGCCTGGTGAAACTTACTCGAATTCAGTTCGTGTTTCTATTCCACTCTTATACTCCGGAAACCTTTATTACAGAGTACAAACCAACCCAGATGGTGATATTTTCGAGCAAGACACAACGTATCAATTAAACGGTCGGAACAGTAAAGCTCTAAACGTTAAGCAGTCTCCCCTACCTGATTTAATTCCTACTGAACTAAACATTCAATCAACTGCATTTTCAGGGCAAAAAATTCCGTTTAATTATAAGGTTTTAAACAAAGGAAATTTAACCACTTATAGACCTGTAATTTACAGTGACAACTTCTTGGCACAATACCCTTCAATGTGGACTGATCGAATCTTTATCAGTAAATCACCATTTTTTACTGGCCTTGACGACCTTGAATTTAAGACATTTTACAACAGACCCAACAAACAGGAACTGGCACCTGACAGTGCGTATTTCGTTTCGGATAGTATTCAATTTGATATTTGTGAGTACGGAAAATATTATGTGTATGCATTTGTAAATTTCAACGAATCAACATTTGAGCTAAGCTTTAGAAACAACGTTGTAATGCTTGATAGTATTGACATTGTGCTATTACCAAACCCCGATTTATCAATAACAAACGTGAATCCATCTGCGAATTTATCAAGCGGGAAAGAAATGGAACTCGAGTACACCGTATTGAATGATGGCTTTTCGGATAAAATTGGAAGACATGTGGATCAATACTATATTCATTCTACCTCAACGTATCAAAAAGATGAAGTAGTTTTACTCGGCACATCCGTTATAAATGACACCGTATTAAAAGGCAAAACATATACTAAAAAAGTAACTCTGAACCTTCCATACGATTTAAGCGGACAACAATACATTACCATTGTATCCGATGTAACAGATGTGATTTGTGAAGCACCAAATGACGAACAAAACATTTTTACAAAAACGGTATCCATTACACTTTCACCCCAACCCGATTTACTTCCGTCATTTGTTGATTTTTCAGATACTGTTTCAGCGGGAAGTACCGTGCAATTAATTACACGCGTAAAAAATGTTGGAGCCGAAGATGCAAATCAATCCTTTTGGAAAAACCAACTGTTGTTGTCTGGCCCAAAAGAATATACGACAAAGCGATTCAATCATGCCAAAGGTTTGCCAAAGGATCAAGAATATTTGGACACAATTTCTGTATACATTCCACTTGAAGCTGAACAAGGAGAGTACAGTTGGTTATTGGATGCAGACTATGAAAATCAGTTGGTTGAATATGGTTTTGAACAAAACAATCAAGCGGCTTCTAACGTAATTTATGTAAAAAGGGATGCCAACAAAGTTCCAGATTTGGAACTATTATCCATAACTGCGGATGCATCAATAACTGCGGGGAGTGTCCTTGATATTGAATATGAACTTCGAAACAATTCTGCGAGCACACGCTCTTCTGGATGGAAGGATCTAATAGAATTACGTGACGAGAACAATATGCTTATTAAAAGTTATTTGGTAAAACACATTGGGCAAATATCAAATGGTCAAGTACTTACAAAAACACAACAAATAAAACTACCGTATAACTTCTCTGGAGATTGTAAGATTGTTTATACATCTAATGTTAATAACAACCCTACAGAATATGTATTGTCAAACAATTCACAGGAGTTCACGATTACTATTGATGCATATATTCCGCCAGACCTAATTGTAACCAATCTATCAACGGATCAATGTTGCTCAGTAAATGCGTTACAAAAAGATAGTATTGAAATTGACCTGCGAAATATTGGTACTGGAGATGTTCCGCATTCATTTGTTTCGAAAATATACATTTCAAAAGACCAGGTTTTAGATGATAATGATGTACTACTTCGAGCGTTCAAACCCACTTCAATGAGCTTCCCTGCTGATCCAACGATGAGCAACCCGGTGAAATTAGAAATACAATATCCCAACTACACAAATGGCGAATACTATTTTATTGTGGAAGTAGACTCAAAAGACACTGTGTATGAAGCGACTAAAGAATCAAACAACGTATTCGTCACAAATTTCACTACCTCACTTAGTAACAAACAGACCAATTTAGTAATCGACTCTTTTTCCGTAAATGGATATTCCGGTGCTGACGATTCATATATTACAATAGACTATGTCGCTTCAAAACCAGTATCAGACAAACTTGATAGAAACTTTCAGGTGAATGCTTCATTGGTGTCTGAATCTGGGCAGATAATAAGCATAGGAAATGACCCATTTAATCGGGTATTAAATCAAGGGAAAGATACTTTTCATGGCAAGATTTATGGATATGTTCGCGATGATATTACGCCAGGAAACTACACCTTCCGTGTACATATAGACAATCAAAATGTTGTGTTTGAGACCGATGATCGAGACAACATCATGACCACTTCAAAAGACTACCGTTTTGATTTTAGCACTGAAATCACGATGGATGTGTTGGCCAATGGAACCTTTTCGGAACAGGCTTTTAACCAAAAGAAATACTATCGTGTAAAACGCGATAAAGACCAAGGAATGCTGGTTTCACTGGACATGGAATACGATCGGAGTCGTACAGAAATGTATCATCGTGTTGAAGACATACCAACTAGTTTGAGATACGACAACAAATACGACAAACCCAATCGCCCGGACCAAGAAATCATTGTCCCAGTTATCGACTCCAATGTTACAGACTATATTCAGGTAATTGCAAATTATACTCCGCCAATTGTAGATTTTGTTACGGATCCTTTTAACAAGAAAATTGATCGAAGTCCGTTTACTATTCTTTGTGAATCAAAGACGTATAGTATTTATCAAACCACTCCAAGTTTAGGTACAGTTTACGGAAACACTTCTGTAGTTGTTGAAGGTTTCGATTTTAAGGAATCAACACAAATTTATTTGGTCAATGGAAGCGATACAATTGTTCCGTTTGAGAACAATCCTGAATCTTCGTCAAAGATTGCAACGGTCTTTGATTTTCGTAATACGCGACCAGGAATGTATGATGTAGTTGCAGAGACCGATGGAACTTTTGCTACACTACCTAACTATTTTAACGTTTCAGATACTACAAATGAAACCATTTCAGCTTGGATTGAGACAGATTTTACACCAATTGAATTGACTACTAATTTTAGTACGTTAAATGTTCACTTTGGTAATTATGGCTACAATGACGGCTATGATTATTGGCTAGTAGTTGGAATAGCTGGGGCTAAATACAAGAATGAATATCTCGAAACCAAGTATGTTGGAAGCTCCGAAGAAGAAGAAATAGAAGCATTAATTGAGCGTTTGGGAATTGACCATCCAAACCCAGCATTAGATAGTAATTATGTTGATATTGATAGCATACGTTATTACGCATTTTGGATTCCAAAGTTGGCAGCTAAAATGAATAATACGTTTACGTTTAAAGTCAATTCCACGGAACCTGATCACATTTATGTTAACACCATTCTTTATCCAAAGTCGTTGTCTCAATTCACTATTACGGGTAGAGAAGAAGATTTATGGTCTTGTGAAACAATGCAAGAAATTGATTTATATGCTCGAAAGCAGTTGAACAAACTCGGTAAATCTAGTGGATTTGATTGCGACAATATCGACATGAATAAAGTACATGCCGAGATTTTCCAAGAAACTTGGAAAGTCGCAAAAAGTTCGAATCCAGCTACAACGTCTGTAAGTAAAATTGCCCAAGAAGGTGTTTCAAACTGGAAAAAGAACTTTAAAAGTTTCAACCCAAAAGATCAAGCAAAATCGCAAGGGAAGGATTTAGTTAAAGGAATTTTCAAGGATCGCGAAAAAAGTGTAACGGATCATGTAAAAGAAGGTTTCCAAAAATTCGTCGGCACGTACGATCCAAAAAATGTCGCTGAAAAAGTTTTTATTCCACAAGATATTCCGTTTGCAGATTTGACTAAAAACGTTTTTGACTGTATTGACTTTGATCAGGCAAAATCAAAGAAAAAGTGTTTCAGAGAAATTGGTGTTCGCGGTTCAGATGATGTTTCATACACCAATGACTGCTCTCCTTCAGGCGCAAGCAAACAAAACAGTGGCAAAAAGACGTCCTCTTGGGATCCAAATGAAATAATCGGACCAGCTGGTGTTACAAGCGTTCAATATATCGACAAAGAAGATGAGTTGATTTACACCATCTATTTTGAGAATTTAGAAACAGCATCTGCTCCGGCTATCTCGGTAGGAATTGATAACCCATTAGATACTTCCTTTAGACTGCAAGAATTTGGTATCATGGAAATTGGATTTGGAGATACAAGTATTTCATTTAATGGTGAAAACAATCTCGATACACGTATTCAGTTGGGAGCTAACTATAACAATGCTGGATTGCAGGTAATAGCAGGATTGAATACGGTAACAAATGCAAGTTTTTGGCAACTTGTAACGATTGACCCTGAAACAGGAAATCAATTGAACAATCCATTTGGAGGGTTTTTACCGCCGAATGATAGCACCGGTCGTGGTGAAGGATACGTCAGATACCGAATTAAATTGAAATCTACCGTTGGTGCAGGCTACGAACTACTGAATAATGCCGACATCATATTTGATCAGAATGAAATAATCAGTACGAATACTTGGAGTAATATCGTTTCGGATGGCAGTCCACAAAGCCAGGTTGTTCCTCTGCCTGCTATAAGCAGCCAATCATTTAAGGTAAGCTGGAGTGGTACCGATGGAGAAAGTGGACCAGGGATTAAAGGTTATGAAGTTTACGTTTCGGATAACAATGGAAGCTATACACCTTGGATCACATTCACAACCGACACATCTGCTCAATTTACGGGTGAAGCAAATCATGAATACCGCTTTTATAGTGTTGTAGTATTAAACGATGGGCAGCGAGAAATCGTGCCGGTTGATTACGATGCTATTACGAAAATTGACAACTCTAGTGTCGATAAAATCTCGATCATTGGACCATTAGTTTTATATCCAAATCCTGGGAAAAATCAAGTGGTCATATCAGGTATTGGAACGCTTGAAGCTGCAATCCTTGATGTTCATGGTAAAACGATTGTGCAAAAATTAGGTGGTAATTCTATCACAATAAATACCACCGACTTATCAGCGGGAATGTATTTCATCAGAGTTTCTCATAACGGAAATATGAGCACCCATCGGTGGTTAAAACAAGAATAATCACAATTTCAATAAAGACAAGAGTCGTGCAGTAATTGCGCGGCTCTTTTTTTGTGGATTTATTTTTAGAGATGAAGGTTGATTTATCGTTGGTAAGAACACTGACTCAAGCGACTTAGGTTTGATTGATAGACAATTGAAGTATAGACAATGACGGTTAATAGGTAGAATATGAATTGTGACAGCAATACCGATAATAATTTACTTCGCCCTAGTCGGTGTTTTACCAAAGTCCTTTTGAACTCAACATATTTTAATATTTAACAAAATGTCTCGGAGTCTCTTATGATAACCTAAACGACAAAACGATGTGAGCTAAATCCTCACTCAACAATAACGAGAAACACCTCGTTTGAATTATTGATTCAGAAACGTCGGTGAAAGCACCGACTTGGGCGCGGTGCTTATGTATATTGTGACTATCCAACCCCATTTCAGTCCCTCTAAAATATTCATGGCACCAGTGAAACGTAAAAATCACTGCAGAGGAGTTAGCCTTTGTGCTAATATTATCCTTAAACAATTCATTTAACCATCTCGCGCATATTTGGTGTTTTCACCAACGATTTGTCGAGTCAAAACCCACACCGCCGTAGTTGGTGTTTTCACCAACGAACTATCTCCGCTCAAGTCGGTGTTCTCACCGACGATTTAAAATGACAATATGCAATTCCAACATCTACATACCTGTCTCAATATGAATAATAATTCCCATTATGAAACATATCTGAAGTGTTTGCTCTTTTTTGGCACAAAGTGGTTTTATGGTAGAAGTACTGCTATTACTGCGTTGTAGCGTTTTTTGGTAGCGGCATGCCGCGTTTTGGCACATCGTTTGGAACTCATCTAGCACAAGTTCGCATGATTTATTTCTCCTTTGATATAACGAATTACTCATTCGGACTTCTACTAAAAAATACTA
>CAKZLB010000038.1 GCA_937124965.1 uncultured Bacteroidota bacterium | reverse complement strand
GCGTTTATGACTATCAAGCCACACGACAGCAAAAAGAAATTCAAGAAACCGTCTGATTTAATCAAATTTGACTGGGAGCAGCGGCAACTTGAACAAGATATAAAAGACTTGAAAAGTAAAATAAAGCGAGCAAGGAAAAATGAACAGTTCTTGTTCGACAAGTTGATGAAATGATTTTTTTCGTTTTACTATCGAGTAATAATTTAAGGTCGGTGCAAGTCGGCCTTTTTTTAAACAAAACGCAATATGGCAGCAGACATTAATATCAAGATAGGTGCACAGATTACCGACTTGCAAAAGAAATTGAAACAAGCTGAACGGTCGCTGAAAAGGTCGGGCGGTAAAATGCAAAGTATCGGAATGGGTTTAATGGCTTCACTTTCTGCACCATTGGCTGCACTTGGTGGCTCTGCAATAAAAGCAGCAGGTGACTTTGAAGCGATGTCAAACGGTCTGACTGCGATAATGGGTGATGCTGACCTTGCTGCTGCTGAACTTGAAAAACTTAAAGAAGCTGCAAAAAATCCTGGCTTAGGCTTTGCTCAAGCGGTCAAAGGTTCGGTTCGTTTACAGTCTATCGGTCTTGATGCGAATTTGGCTCGTGAAAATATGTTAGCGATGGGTAACGCTATTGCTCTTGTGGGTGGTGGTGCTGAAGAACTTGACCGTGCGACTCTTGCGATGCAGCAAATCGGGGCGAAAGGAAAAGTAAGTGCTGAAGAAATCAACCAATTAAACGAAGTTATTCCGCAGATTCGGGCGGTAATGAACGACACTTTTGGAACATCGGACGGTCAAGAACTAACCAAAATGGGTGTCGATGCAAACACGTTTATTGAAGAAATAACCAAAGGTTTACAAAAGTTACCACAAGCACAAGGCGGTATAAAAAACGCAATAGAAAACACAGGAATTGCAATGCAAACGTTTCTTTCTACTCTTGGAATGGAATTGAACGAAGCATTTAATATTCAAGAAAATGTCGAAGCGTTTGCTACTAAACTTGACGAACTTACAACCAAGTTTCAAAATCTTGACGAACGCACACAAAAAATAATTTTTGTGATCGGTGGTTTAGTAATTGCAATAGGACCTGCACTGTTCATGTTCGGCAAGATGCAGACTTTAGTAGGAACATTAACAGGTAATTATAGATCATTAGTCACGTTTGTTTCAAAAATGTCTACTGTTGTAAAATCAGCAACAGTAAGTCAAGCAGGTCTCAATGCAGTTATGGCTGCAAATCCTGTCGGTGTGATAGTTATAGCGATTGCAGCATTAGCTGCTGCATTAGCTTACCTGTACAACAATAACGAGGATGTTAAAAAGACGATGGATGACCTGTACAAGAATGTCTTAGTGCCGTTGTTTGAGAATGTATTGAAGCCGTTAGGGTTGTTCTTGTTTGAGTTAGCAAAGATTATTATCAGTACGATGGGTGTATTCCTTAGGCAATCATTCAAGGTATTTAAAGCAGTAGGTGGATTAGTGGTTTTCTTAATCAAGAAGTTTGTTAGCTTTTTAGAGCGTTTTCCTCTTATCGGTAAGGCTTTAAAGTGGTTGAAGGAAAGGTTTTCTCAAGCGATTAATTTCATATCAAAAGCATTTAATAACTTACCTGCCTTGTTCGCAGGACTGACAGCAGAAGCACAAAACACATCGACTAAGATTGTTGCATATTTCAAAAGACTTGCTTTAACTGCTCAAATTACTGCTAAAAAAGTGCAAAGAGCTTTGACGGTCGGTGCAGATGCAAGAGCGTTAATTGACGAACAAGTTAAAGCGTTATCGAAAAGACGTGATGATTTAGCAGATCAAGGCAAAGAGTTCGGTGTTGCATTTCGTGAAGCGTTTGAGCGTGAAATGTTATTTGGCAAAATGTCAAAAATGAAGGTTAACGTAATAAAAGACAAGACCGAAGATACAAACACAACAGATACAGACGTTCCGATACTTCCTACACCTACGCCGATTAATGAAACAACAGAAGCGATAAAAGAGCAAAGGACAGAAGTCGCAAGTCTTGCAACAGAACTGAAAACATTAGACAGCAGTAATCTTAAAGTTGCAAGTTCGTCGCAACTTGTTTTGCAAAATGTAGAGCAGACGCAGCAAAGTATGCAGAAGATGTCAAATGCCACAAGTCTTGCAAAAGAAGAAGTTAATGCGTTTAACGAATCAGTGCGGTCGCTCGCAGAAAGTGGATTGCAAGATTTAGCATCCGGACTTGGCGAAGGAATCGGGGCGATGGCGTCGGGTGCTGGAAATTTGCAGACGATTGCAGGTAGTATGCTAAGCACAATCGGTGGCGTACTAATGCAATTGGGTAAGCTTGCAATTCAGACAGGTATCGCAATTGAAGGTATTAAATTAGCCTTGAAGTCATTAAATCCTGCTGTTGCGGTTGCGGGTGGTATTGCGTTAGTGGCATTAGCGAAATTCGTACAAAACAAGGCAGCGAATCTAAGTGAATCGGGTAGTGCAAAACTGCCTGCGTTTGCAAATGGTGGTCTTGTTACAGCACCGACACTCGGAATGTTTGGTGAAGCAGGACCTGAAGCGTTGATACCAAAAAAACGACTTGATTCACTTCTTGCAAGTGCTGAAAATGGCGGTAATGGTGGCGTCGGAATGCTTACAACTCGCATCTCGGGCAACGATTTAGAAATTGTTTTAGATAAAACACGAAGACGCAATAACAGGGTACGATGAAACGACAAATATTCATATTAATTAGTGCTGTTTTCACTGTGTGCATACTTGCAACAAGCTGCAATAGTGTGAATAAAGCACAACGCACACTGCAAAAGATTGAAAAAGACTATCCTCAACTGTTCGCTGCTGACAC
>CAKZLB010000037.1 GCA_937124965.1 uncultured Bacteroidota bacterium | reverse complement strand
CTGCTGCACAGCCAACAATTTCGTTTCCCCAAAACATTAAACAATCAAAACCCGCACTGCGCATAGCCGGAACCGTTGTAAGCAATTTTAAAAATGAACGTACTATCAAAAATATTTAAGAAAAAATCAAACAAAATGAGTTTGATACTTAACCCGAAAGGAATCAATTCGATTGGAGGAAAAGCAAGTTCTGACATAAGTATTCCTAAATTAGAGACAAGTCCGATAATCTATTTTGGATGTATATCTAAAAATGAAGCTCAGTTACCATCAATTGACTTTGATTTACATTTAGTTTGCCCATTATTTATTGACCTTCAGTCACCAGTCTTCTTTGATTATTCTGACCCAAAGCGTCCTCAACTAATCAGAAACAATGTTCCTTCAAATTTTGCTCAATTATTTGATGATATTCCGAATAACGCTTCAATTGAGTATAAACAAATGAACTTTTGCTTTGATACTCTTCCTTCGGTTAAAATGAAAATCGGTGTGCACGATATTGATGTGATACCCGGAGAAATTGGTCATTCTGGCGTTCCAAATTGGATTCATGAGGAAAATTGGCCTAACTGCCCCGTTTCAGGAAAGAAAATGGAATTTCTATTTCAATTAGGAGACATTGAGGACTGTGAAACTATAGATGGACAGGACATATTAGATAAGGAATTTATTGACCCATATTTGCACTTTGGACATGGATACCTGTATATATTTCATGAACCAACCTCTAACACTGTTGCTTACTTAAATCAGGTATAAAAAACTGCTTACAACACTGGCTATACACAATGCTAGCATACTGCTACCATTGATAGGAACGTGTCTTGGCTGCTGCACAGCCAACAATTTCGTTTCCCCAAAACAACACGTAAAGAAACCCGCACTGCGCATAGCCGGAACCGTTGGCCGTAATTTTGGGACGTACTTTAACTCTTCTCTTTACAATATTAATTGGTTCGATTAACGTCAAATCACAAGTGAATAAAAATGCAGTTTTCGGTTTGATAGAGTCTCAGGTTATAAATAGAAAGTCAGTCTCCATTGGGGTTGGATTCCAACCAAAATATAGTCAGTTTATGGTTACTAGACACCAACCAAAACACAGCTTTAACGGATGGACATTAAACTATAACAAATTCTTAAACAGCGAGGATTGGGGTGGTTCGATTCAGTACTTGATCTATGAAGCTGCTTCAGGTGGACCTTTTGCAATGGGGCTAGAATATAATTACAAATTAATTGATAATAAAAACCACTTTGGGTTCAAACCGATTATAGGAATTACAATTAAACGCTATACTGTTACTTATTCTTACAATTTTGACTTTTACAGGATTGAATCGGAACGAATAAGACAACATGAAATCAACTTTGGTGCACATTTTACACTATTAAAAAGAAAATAAACTACGGCCAACACTGGCTATACACAATGCTAGCATCGTGCTACCAAAACTGATAAAAGAGTTGGCTGCTTAAACAGCCAAATAATAATCACGAACACCAATTAACATTTTACAAGGAAACCCGCACTGCGCATAGCCGGAATCGTTGGCAGCAATTTGGACTTGCAATAAATGAAACTAAACTATCAATATAGTTGGGGTAAGAATCTTGTTGACTTTAACTCGTTATGTCCTAACGGAAAATTTTATTATCAAGTAACTACTCCATCAGATATATACTGGGGACTGTTTGTTGCAAAAATTTCTTTTTTAGACATTCAAAATAAATTAATCCATTATGACGAATCCGTCTATGCAAATCCTCTGAATGGAAACGGAATAAAACCAATATGTTATGCTACATTTTCCAAGGATGGTAATTTTGCATATTATCTCGAGAGAATCGACATGCTAACCTTAAACCATGTTCTTATCGATCTAAAACTTGGAAGACTTAAAAGATCCAAATGCACCGAATCTTCTGACGCAACTAATAGAACCTTGGAACGTAATGGATTTACAGACTTGGACCTTGGACTGTTTGAGAAGGAAGATTGGACTTCAACTAGAATTGACAATAGACAAGAAAGAAATATGTTTCTGCAGCGAATATGGAAACCTTAAAAAAACAATAAACTGCTGCCAACACTGGCTATACACAATGCTAGCATCGTGCTACCATTGATAAGAACGTGACTTGGCTGCTACACAGCCAACAATTTCGTTTCCCCAAAACATTTAACAATTAAAACCCGCACTGCGCATAGCCGGAACCGTTGTGCGTAACTTAAAAAATCGTCAAATAATTTATGAGAAAAACATGGGATTCGACAGATGAGCGTTATTTC
>CAKZLB010000036.1 GCA_937124965.1 uncultured Bacteroidota bacterium | reverse complement strand
ATGTAGTTGTTACTGACGATCAGAAACCAACCATTTCGTGTGTTGGAAACCAATCGAAAGTGGCAGACAATGGTGTTTGTACGTATACGGTATCGGGAACGGAGTTTGATCCAAAAGCAACGAGTGACAATTGCTCGATCGCATCAGTAACGAATGACTTCAACAGTTCATCGTCACTCGATGATGCTGTATTTAGCTTAGGTTCAACAACAGTAACATGGACAATTACGGATGGCTCAGGTAATGCAGAAACCTGTTCGCATAATGTAGTAGTTACAGACGATCAGAAACCAGTGGCAACATGTAAAAATGCAACAATTACTCTTTTGAGTGGAGCTGCAAGCATCACAACTTCGGATATTAACCTTAGCTCTTCTGACAATTGTAGTATTGCATCTTTTGATTTGGATGATTATTCATTTACATGTCTGGACGTTGGTAAAAACACAGTAACACTTAACGTTACCGACGGGAGTGGAAACACGAATTCATGCCAAGCGACTGTTAATGTAATTGGTGTGATACCGACTGTAACTATCAACGAATCGGAAATGCCTGATTTCTGTCAAGGAGGCTTTATTACTTTGACCGCACAGCCTGATAGTGGTCAATACTTCAGCTACAGCTGGTCGACAGGGTCTAGTAGTCAAAGTATAGATATTAATTCTTCAAATGATTACATTGTGGTAGTAACGAATAACTATGGTTGTTCTGTCGAAGACACTGCAAACGTTAACTACACTATACACGAACATCGATCTTCATATTCACTCCTTGCAATTAACGAAGTAAAATTGGATAAAACCTCTAGCGTTCAATCTGGAGGTGTTGGAGTAATTAGCAATAAAGGTAAAGCTGAGGTTAAAGAAAGTTCAACTGTTACTAGCTCAAGTACATTTGTAAAAGCGAATGATATCAAGACCTCAAAGAGTGGTGCGGTAACATCAAAAATTGATTCTTCTGCTGATATTGAACTGCCAAATTTCGCATATAACCCCTATTGTTTGGGTTGTAAATCGTCGAAGGGAAGCGATCGAGAATGTCGTAAAGCATGTAACAAGAAATATCACAAATATTGTACTTCATCTTGCTCAAGTTCTACCCATAGCCATTGCGATAAATCGTGCAAAAACAGAAAACACGACCACTGTGATGATGGAGATTGTGTAAGCGTTAGCAATATTTACGTTGGAAATAATAAAACGGTGATACTTGGAGATTCAGTTTATGGAAAAGTGTCCATAGGTAAAAACTCAACTGTCACGTTTACAAGTCCGCGACTCTATATTACTGACCTTAAAACAAGCGATGATGTAACGGTTAAATTTACGAATTGTACTGAGATATCTCTTTGTGATAAATTGGATCTTAAAAAGGACAATCAGTTTAATCCAACAGGTAAAACTTTAGTTGTCTATGCTGAGGAAGAGGTAAAGGTTGATCGTAATTCAACGGTTAATGCGTCTATTTATACACTAAAGGATATAAAAGTTGATGGTAAGAAAAATGACGAAACGGAGATGAAGGGACTTTATATTGCGACTAAAATTTCAAGTAGTTACACGAATTGGAACTGGGACACAATATGCAATGAATGTCAAAACAGTATGAATAAGTTCAACCAGCCTATAGTTGAAGATTTGGATGGGCTTGAAAATGCAAACGCAATTAAACTTATGGTATACCCTAATCCAAACCAAGGTGAATTTGGAGTTGATGTATATTCAATAGATGACGGAACTGTGTCAGTTGTAGTTTATGATCAAATAGGTAGACTAGTATTCAGTTCAGGCGAGTTGGAGTTAGTGGGACCAACTTACATACCAATTAAAATTGATAGTTTGTCGACATCAACGTATTACGTCCGAACTATAGTAAATGGTAAATCGTATGTAAGACCGATAATTATTACCCTGTTCTAAGTCTGAGACTTAGAACAGGAACTCTGAGACTTAGAACAGGAACGAACTGAGACTTAGAACAGGAACTGAGACTTAGAACAGGAACTGAGACTTAGAACAGGAACTGAGACTTAGAACAGGGACAGGACAGGCTCAGACTTAGAACAGGATATTTGCTAACCAACCAACAACCTTAAATTAACCTTAACTAAACATACTAAAATTTCCTTTGCGGCTGGTATGAAGCAAATAATAATAGTAGTAGCAACCTTCCTAGTGTTCGTAACACAGGGGGCTGCGCAGGTAAAAATTTCAGAACTCATGTACAATCCCAAAAGTACAGAAGACAATTGGGAATGGATAGAGTTGCACAATCCAACATCTTCGTCAATTAGCTTAAATGGTTATGTTGTTGATGATGAAAACTCATCTTTCCAATCAGCATCAAATGTTGCAAATGTGATGGTTCCTGCTGGTGGAACTGTTATATTAATCAATGGTGATGATATTTCTGAAAGTGATTTCAAGGCAGCATGGGGTTCTTCAATAGAAGTAGCAACTGTGAGTGACTGGTCAAATATGGCATTAGGAAACGGTGGAGATCATGTTGGAGTTTGGAGTAGTTATTCAGATTATGAAAAAGATACAAATTCTGATGGTACTCGGGCGTTTAATTTTGCAGTTACACATGTTGAATATGACGACAATGGCACGACATGGCCAGCAGATGATGGAATTGGTTCAATATATTTAAAAACTATTTCCGCATCAGTTGCAAACCCAGCAAGTTGGGTGCTTTCAGGTGCGACTGACGGTTTATCATGGACTTCAACAACTGGCGGTGGAAATTCAGGTGAAGATGTTGCAAATCCAGGCAAAGTTCCAGCTGAAAATTTTACACTTCAGTTATTGCATTACGCGGATGTTGATGGAAATGAGGAAATAGCACTTGATGTTGTGGATGAATTTTCTGGTTTGGTCGATGGATTTAAAAAAGACCCGACTTATGGTGGTAACTCTCTTTTTGTAACTTCTGGAGATATTATTATTCCTGGACCACGTTTTTACGCCGCAGAAAACAGTGCAGTTCGTGGTGTGACAGGTAGCAATGAGCCTGGTCACTTAGACGTATTCTTTGCAAACAAAATGGGTGTTCAGGTTAGTGCAATTGGTAACCATGAATTAGATGCTGGTCCAGGAGAATTGTTTGATGCAGCATTTTCATCAGAATCTAACAATGGCGTTACTTTTCCTGGGTCTGAGTTTCCTTGGCTGGCAACAAATATTGACTTCTCGAAAGATTGGGATTTCTCAGGAGCACAAGGTAAAGATGGTGATAACGTAACTAATCTTAAGTCCAAAGTTGCTAATTACGCAATAACAACCGTAAACGGTGAAACAATTGGATTGATTGGTGCTTCCACACCAACACTGTCGTCTATTACATCAACAGGTGACTTGACAGTTTCTCCTGGAAGTAACTGGACAAATAAAGAATTGGCAAAAATTATTCAAGTCTCAGTTGATTCATTGAAAGCACAGGGCGTGAATAAAATAATCTTATTGGCGCACATGCAACAGATATCTGTAGAGAAAAGCCTTGCAAGTTTATTAGATGGAGTTGATATTATCGTCGCTGGTGGTTCAAACACTCGAATGGGTGACGCAAATGATGTGTTGTTCACAAACTCACTTGGAAGTGATGCAAGCTTTGATGAAACGTACCCATATTTAACGACGGATGTTTCAGGTGATCCAGTTGCAGTAGTAAATGTAGACGGAGATTACAAGTACTTAGGTCGTTTGGTTATCGAGTTTGATGCTGATGGAAACCTTATAACAAGCTCGATTGATGCAGACGTAAGTGGAGCATACGCATCAACTTCTGCAAATGTTACAAGCGTAGGTGGTACGCGAAATTCAGACATAATAGAAGCTAGAGATAGCGTTTTGTCGGTAATAAATCAACAATTTCAAAATATAATTGGATACTCTAAGGTTTATCTTGACGGAAGAAGAGGACAAGTAAGAACACAAGAAACCAACTTAGGAAACCTATCTGCAGATGCCAATTTATGGTATGCCAATTTGTTGAACCCTGCAAACGATTCAGCAGTTTTAGTTTCAATTAAAAATGGTGGTGGGATTCGTACTGAAATTGGTACATCTAAACTACCTCCAGGGTCAAACAATCCTGAAGATATCGAATTCTTTCCTCCAGCAAATAATGCTGTTACCGAAGGGCACTTGCGTGCAACATTAAGATTCAACAATGGTTTAGTAAGGCTTACGTTAACAGCTCAAGAATTGAAAGACGTAATCGAACACTCATTGTCTGGAGTATCACCAGGTTCAAGTGGAGGAGCATTTCCTCAGATTGCTGGAATGACAATTCAGTACAACCCGCTTGCCCAAGCCAGCGAAATTTCTGTTCTAAATGGTTCAAACGGTGACTCTATCGTTATAAAAACTCCTGGAGAACGCGTTAGAGAAATGATTATTTTAAGACCTGATGGCAGTAAAATGCCAATCGTTGAGAAAGGACAGTTGGTTGTAGACGCTTCAACGAAAATTAATGTAGTAACGTTGAACTTCTTAGCAAATGGTGGTGACGCGTATCCGTTTACAATTGCTAATTTTACAAATAGACGTATAAATTATTACGACGGGCAAGGATTTGGCGAGCCAGTGGATTATCCAGATGGAGTTTTGTCAAATGATCCAGGAAAAAGCTCGGATATTAGCTCTACTGGTGGTGAGCAAGATGCAATCGCAGAATACATGATGGCCAAGTTTCCTAGCTCGTCTCCATATGATGAGGAAGAAACGGATGAAGATGAGGATACACGTATTTTGAAAACTCTAAGAATTCTCGATGCTGATGCACCTAATTTTGTGGATGTATTAAAAGTAAGTCTAAAAGGAACTTATCAAGTACCAGGTTCAGTATTCGATGCAGCAGCAGCTGAGATTCCAGCGTGGGATGCAAAACGAAACCAAGTTTTCTTTACAGATGCGAACAGTGATCAAATACAGGTACTTAACATTACTGACGTGACCAATCCTTCACTTAGCAAGTCAATTACACTGGGAGGTTCGCCAAATAGTGTTGCAGTGTATGGCGACATCGTTGCAGTAGCAGTTGAATCTGATCCAAAACAAGATCCAGGAAAAGTAGAATTCTATTCTGCAATCGATTTTAGCAAATTAGGTGAAGTAACCGTTGGAGCACTGCCTGACATGATAACTTTCAATGAAGATGGTTCAAAAGTCTTAACTGCAAACGAAGGTGAACCAAGTGGTGACTATCTTACTGATCCTGAAGGAAGTATTAGTATTGTTACTTTAAAAGATGGTGATCTTTCTAACAGCACAGTAACTACTGCCGATTTCAAATCTTTTAATACAAATCCTCCAGCAGGTGTTCGAATCTTCGGACGTTCTGCAATGGGTGAAGGTGATAAAGCTGATGGAAACCTTTCTACGTTTGCACAAGACATTGAGCCAGAGTACATTACTATTGAGGGAAATACCGCGTATGTTACATGTCAAGAAAATAATGCGTTAGCGATAGTTGACATTAACAATGCTGAGGTTACTTCAATTATTCCATTTGGAACAAAAGACCACATGTTAGCTGGTAATGGTATGGATGCAAGTAATCGTGATGATGCAATTCTAATCTCTCAATGGCCAGTAAAAGGCATGTACTTACCTGACGCAATTACATCTTTTGTTTCTAATGGAACTACATATCTCATTACGGCAAATGAAGGCGATGCAAGAGAATATGAATATGAATCAAACGGTGATGATGTATTGTCGTTCATTGACGAAACTCGTGTAAAAGATCTTGATTTAGATCCTACTGCATTTCCATATGCTGATTTATTGCAAAGCGACGCTCAACTTGGACGTTTAAAGGCTTCATTAGTAGATGGTGATACGGATGGCGACGGAGACTACGATGAGATTTATAGTTATGGTACTCGGTCTTTTACTATTTGGAATGCAAGTACAGGTTCTGTGGTTTGGGATAGTAAAAATGATCTTGAGCAAATTACTGCACAACGAATTCCTGACAATTTTAATGCAACCAATGATGAAAACGATTTTGACGGACGTAGTGATGACAAAGGACCTGAACCAGAGGGTGTAATTACAGGAGAAGTTAATGGTAAAATGTATGCTTTTGTTGGACTAGAACGTGTTGGTGGGGTTGTAATGTATGATATCACCGACCCAACTAATCCGACCTTCGCAAAATACATTAACACCCGAGATTTTAGCGGTGATCCTGAGCAAGGTACTTCAGGCGATTTAGCACCTGAAGGATTGGCCTTTGTACCTGCAGGTGAAAGTCCAAATAGAACGGCTTTACTTGTTGTGACCTACGAAGTAAGTGGGTCTGTAGCAATATTTGAACTAGGAGATGCTATTGCAACAGTAGAAGAATTAAGCACTGAGTCTATTGGACTTCAAGTATATCCAAATCCAAGTAAACATGATGTGATTTTCCGAGTAAATAACACGGAAGATGCAGCTGTTAAAGTATACAATCAACTTGGTGTTGAAATTCTTTCAGAGAGTTTCAATGGAAAAATAACTGTAACAGAAAATGTGTTTGCAACATCTGGAATTTATTTTTATTCTGTTGAAAATAAAGGAATTGTAACCAGTGGCCGATTTATAATCGTCAAGTAAGTCCTATTTGTAGTCTCAGATTAAAAAACTATCTGTAGTCTAAAAACTAAAAAACTATCTGTAGTCTCAGACTACCAAAACTATCTGTAGTCTGAGACTACAGATAGTTTTTTTTTATTCCAAAACCACAACATCAAGCAAACCAGTTTTACCGATATAGTTTCGCGCACTGCTGTACACGTATTCTTCTGGTAGATCAACGATACCAGCTTTTACAGGATTTTGATGAAGATAGTTTAAGCGTTGATACATCATGAATTTTTTAGACAGTTCGATTGGGTGATTGTCTTGTCTCCAAAATTGATAATTTTCATTTCTAGAATTTTGACTGCCTGCTATTTTAAATCGTTCCGTCATCCACTCTCGCCTACTTTCTCGGTGATTATTTGTAACGGCACGAATTATCTGGACAGAGGTAAATTTTTTGAAATCTCTTAAAATGTCGCTTAGTTTTGAGTCATCTTGAGCTGAAATAATAAAGTGGACATGGTTAGTCATTATAACCCAAGCATGAAGTATTAATCCCTTATTCTGTTGACAATAACGTAAGCTATCCACAACAATGTCTCTGTACTGTTTACGCGAAAACACATCAACCCAATACACTACTGCAAACGTGATAAAGTGAATTTCAGTCTGATTTCTTATTTTGTATCCACCTATTCCCATTACACAAAGAAGGAATGATTCTACTTGTTTTATGTAATTCGATCACCGAACGTTTAATATAAAAAACTGTTTTTAAAATTTTAATTGGATAAATCGTTTTTTTTTTTAATTCTGCCACTGTAATAAAGTCTTGGACTTCAACAGTTAAACACAAACAATATGAAACAAAAAACATCAATTTATCTACTATTCATTGCACTTTTATCTGGCTCGTTCATGTTCAGTACCACGGGATGTGGCTCAGACGATCCTGCACCAATCATAGCGGATACCACCACTGGCGGAGGATCTAACAATGATTTTAAAACAGAATTTTTGAAAGTAAATGGAGTGGATATCGGGCCAATTACGAGTAAGAAGCTTGTTCAGAATACTGGCGCTCGAACAACTGAATTACGCGTACAGTTTGGGCCCAATTATCCGAGAATTACTATAGTGCATGCTTGGGATAAAGACATTGATACCATTATTCCGCGAGAATATACACCGCATAAATTTCAAGATTATTGGCCTGATTTAGGCTATTATGACGTTGCGTTTAGTTACTCTGAAGGAGCCCCACCAAATGATTGTCAATATCAAGGGTATGATCCGGATAATGATGGTAATCCTCCAGTTGCTAGTGAAAAGTACGAACTAAAATTAATCAAAAGTAAGTATGTTTCGGAATTTGGTAAAGCGCAACTAAGATGTAATAATTCACCTGCCAAGGGTGATGATAATATTGCCGTTGAAGGTTATTTAATTTGGGAAGAGAAATAGACTATCTAATAGTCGACCTTCTTTCATTTCAATAATTCGGTCGCAGATGTAACTCACTACTTTCAAATCGTGAGAAATGAAAAGGTATGTCAGCTGGCGTCGACTCTTTAATTCATTGAATAGGTTTAAAATTTGTGCCTGAACGGAAATATCCAAGGCTGAAACTGATTCGTCGCAAATAATCAGATCAGGTTCAACGGCCAATGCGCGAGCAATACTGATTCGTTGACGCTGACCACCCGAAAACTCGTGCGGATATTTTCCGTAATCGGAGGCGGTTAGTCCAACTTCTTCTAATAATGATTCAACTGCTTTTTTAATAGCAGATTTGCCCGAGACTAGTTTATGAACTATGATGGGTTCGGAGAGAATATCCCCAACCTTCATGGACGGATTTAATGAAGAGTATGGATCCTGGAAAACCATTTGAACTTTTTTTGCAAATGTTTTTCGGTTGCTAGTTGCTTCTTCTCCGTTGTATAAAATCCTACCAGCATCTGCGTTGAGCAACTGTATAATCACTTTTGACAAAGTACTTTTCCCACATCCAGATTCACCAATAAGACCTAACGTTTCTCCCTTGTAAATATCAAAGCTAACATCAACTAATGCGTTGGTCCGTTCATTCCCTTTACGGAAGGTTTTAGAAATATGTTCAATTTCAATAATTGGTTTTGTTTCAATTGGTTGAAATTCAAACCTCTTTGACACAAATGTTTTTGGAATAAAGGTGCCGTTTTCATAATCTGCAAGTTCATGTATGGTCGGCAAAACCATAGAATGCTTTTCAATACTTGGCTGACATTGAAGCAGGCTTTGTGTGTAAATACTTTTTGGGGCTTCAACGACTTCACTCGTGATGCCTTGTTCAATCGTATTTCCTTTATACATGACCAACACTCGGTCGGTAAAGTCTTTTATTAATTGAAGATCATGGCTTATTAATAGCAATCCAGTATTGCGTTTTCGACAGATGTCGACCATGTGTTTGGTTAATTTTTTCTGCAAAACACTGTCTAATGCCGTTGTGGGCTCGTCAGCAATGAGGATGTCGGGATCATTTGCCAACGCCATGGCTATCATTACGCGCTGTCGTTGTCCGCCAGAAAGCTGATGCGGATAGCTACCAAATACACGTTCAGGATTGGGTAAATCCATTTCCTCAAACAAATCAATCGCTTTTTTTCTGGCTTCTTCTTTGGTTAAGGACTGATGACATTCTATGCCTTCTAACAGTTGCTGGCCACAAGTAAAAAGTGGATGCAACGCTGTCATTGGTTCTTGAAAAATATAAGCAATTTTGTTGCCTCGTAAGCTTCTTAGTTCATCTTCGGGAAGCTTGCTTAGGTCGACTATTTCTCCATTGTCTTTTCTGTAATTAATCGATTCGCACTGAAGAATAGCGTTGTCGATTAAGCGCGTTACACTAAGTAAACTAACGCTCTTACCGGACCCAGATTCCCCGACGATTCCAAGAATTTCGCCAGTTTGTAAGCTTAGGTTAAGGTTGTGAACGACTTCAATAGACCCCGTTTTTGACGGAAATTGAATCGATAAATTGTTTATTTCAAGGAGGCTTGACACTAGCGAATTCGGTCAAGTGATCGCACTAATTTTTCGTCTTTAGAAATACGTTGGTACGCCAATATGGCAAACAGGATAATCGCCACTGGAATAAATGAACCAAGCAGAACCTCTCTATTGGAATCTATTTCAGTATAATTATTCCCAAAGGTTAGCAAATACATAGAACCAAATAAAACGATTGTTGCCACAATCACACCAAAGGTTAGCTTTAATTGAAGCTTTCGATTTTTAAAAAGGAAGATTGTTATAAGAGCTAAACCAGCAACTATCGCCAAAACTGAAATTGTCGCATTGTTCGCTGCCACTTGTCCTTCTGGGGTGTCTGTTGAATTATAATCAACGGTAATTGACGTTTTTTCAAGAATGGTTTGATCCCCAGTTTCTTCACTGAAAGTAACTGGTTTGCCAGTTTCTTGATAAAAAGGAATATCACTTAAAACCAATACTAAACTTATAATTACTATTACGAGTAAGTAGATGCTTTGAATTCGTTGAATCATGGACACAAAATTAAGCCAAATTGGAAGTTATCAATACCTTTGCACCCTCAAAATTACAGAATGAAAGCAGCATATATTATTGACGCGGTTCGAACACCAGTTGGGAAGTTCGGAGGAAGTTTGGCAAGCGTAAGACCTGACGATTTAGCGGCTATTGTTATCAAAGCAATTGTTGATCGAAATCCAAATGCAGATTTTAGTCAAGTCGAAGATGTAATTATGGGTGCTGCAAATCAAGCAGGAGAGGATAATCGTGATGTTGCACGGATGGCAGTGCTTATGGCTGGTTTACCAATCACTGTTCCTGGTGTTACGGTTAATCGTTTGTGTGCTAGTGGACTTCAAGCTATTAGCGATGCTTCTAAAAATCTCATGGTGGGTTATGGTGATTTGTATCTAGCAGGTGGAGTTGAGAGTATGACTCGAGCACCTTTCGTGATGGCAAAAGCAGATTCTGCATTTTCTAGAAAACCAGAGATTTATGATACATCAATTGGTTGGAGATTTACAAACCCGAATCTGGCAAAAGAATACCACCCATTTGCGATGGGAGAAACTGCAGAAAATGTTGCAGAACGTTGGAAAATATCCAGAGAAGCACAAGATGAATTTTCGCATAATACGCAACTAAAATACGATGAAGCGCATAAAGCTGGAAAGTTCGAAAATGAACTAACCGCTGTCTCAATTCCTCAGAGAAAAGCTGATCCGATTATCTTCAATAAAGATGAACATCCTCGATTAAGCTCAATTGAAAAACTTGCTACACTTAAACCTGCGTTCAGACAAGGAGGTAGTGTGACAGCTGGTAATTCTTCTGGAATTAATGACGGGTCTGCAATGCTCTTAATGGCTTCAGAAGATGCTGTAAAGTCCATGAACTTAAAACCAATTGCTCGAGTGGTGGCATCTGCGGCAACGGGGGTTCATCCGGATGTTATGGGAATTGGCCCGGTATCAGCAACTCAAAAAGCACTATCACGAGCTGGTTTGAAACTAAGTGATATTGGACTAGTTGAATTGAATGAAGCGTTTGCTGCTCAGGCATTAGCGTGTGCTCAAGAGCTTGATTTAAATATGGATATTGTCAACGTAAACGGTGGTTCCATCGCAATTGGTCATCCGTTAGGTGCCAGTGGAGCACGGATTTCAACAACGTTATTGCACGAAATGCAGAAGCGCGATGTGCGATATGGTTTAGCAACAATGTGCGTTGGCGTTGGTCAAGGCAAGGCAGTTATCTTCGAAAAGCTTTAGAATTGTCTAGATACGCAATAGAACTTCAATATGATGGAACACACTATCATGGCTGGCAATTCCAGCTTAATGTTACAAGTGTTCAACAAGTGTTGCAGGAAAGCTTATCTAAAATTTTACGTGATATTATAGCCGTAACAGGCTGTGGAAGAACCGATACTGGGGTTCATGCGAGTCATTACGTTGCGAATTTTAGTTATTCTGAAGACATTTCAACAGACTTTCTTTTTCGGCTAAATAATTTGCTGCCTCATGATATAAGCGTTTTAAGTGTTTACGGTGTTCCAGAAAATTTTAATGCAAGGTTTGATGCCATAAGTCGGTCGTATCGGTACGTTATCGAACGTGTTAAAAACCCATTTAATAAAGACCATTCATACCTTTTTTACCGAGCTTTGAACATTGATGTGATGCAAAAAGGATGCAGTATCATAAAAGAACATGAGGAATTTGGAGCATTCTGCAAAAGTCATTCACAAAATAAGACAAACATTTGCGAGATAATGAACGTTTCTTGGAGAGAAAACGGCAGTCAACTGATTTTTGAAATACAGGCGAATCGCTTTTTAAGAAATATGGTTCGGGCAATTGTCGGAACCTTGATAGAACTGGGTGAATCAAAAATTACATTAGAGGAATTGAACACGATAATTGAATCTCAAGATAGACAGAAAGCTGGTTATTCTGTACCAGCGAGAGGTTTGTTTCTTGATTATGTTCAGTATAATCGCGAAGATTGGAAATTGATAGATAAGAAGTGAGCGCAAAAAACAACGAAGGAAACGTCTTTGACTTAAAACTTCTCAAACGTATTGTTTTACTTGCCAAACCATACAAACGTTATGGTATCATTGCTATAATCACAACAATATCATTGGCAATTCTAATGCCTTTGCAGCCAATTCTAATACGACTTTCATTAGACAAATACATCGCCAACGGAGACTTGCAAGGGTTGACAAGAATGTTAATTCTGTTGATTGCGTTATTGATTTTACAAACGCTCATCATGTTTGTGAATACCTATTTAACGAATTGGCTTGGGCAGGAGGTTATTAGTGCGCTGCGTGTGAGAGTGTTTAATCACTTAACCAGTTTGAAGGTCAAATTTTACGATAAAACCCCAATCGGAACGATGGTTACCAGAAGTGTTTCGGATATTGAGACGGTCGCAAATATTTTTTCGCAAGGGATCATTACTATATCGGGAGACTTCCTTCAGCTTTTCGTAATAACGTTTTTGATGTTTTATACCAATTGGAAACTTACGTTTATCTGTTTAGCGGTTTTACCGTTACTAATTTATGCTTCCAACAAATTCAGAAAAGGAGTGAAGCTTGCTTTTCAACAAGTGAGGACACAAATTTCTCGACTTAATTCATTTGTGCAAGAGCATATTACCGGAATGAGCGTTGTGCAAATATTTAATCGCGAAGAACAAGAATATCAGAAGTTTACAAAAATCAACCGCCTGCATTTGGAGGCGAATAAAAAATCTATTTTCCACTACGCCATCTTCTTTCCTATTGTAGAAATTATAACAGCAACTTCTATTGGATTGATGGTTTGGTATGGTTCTCGAAATGTGTTGGATGGTTCGGTGACGCCCGGGGTTATGGTGTCATTCATTTTATATTTAAATATGTTTTTTCGCCCGATACGGTTAATTGCGGATAGATTTAATACGATGCAAATGGGCATGGTGGCAAGTGAAAGAATTTTTAAATTAATTGATAATCAAGAGTATATCGAAGAAAATGGTAGTCATTCAGGAGAGATAACAGGTCGGGTAGAATTTAAGTCAGTGCGTTTTGGATACTCCGATAATGAAGAAATAATAAAAAATGTTTCGTTTTTAGTAGAGCCAGGTAAAACGTTGGCCATAGTGGGTGCAACTGGTTCTGGGAAATCGACCTTGGTTAATCTTTTGACCAAGTTTTACGACCATAATGATGGAGAAATACTTGTTGACTCTATAAGCGTACGCGACTGGAATTTGGAATCATTAAGATCTCAAATTGCCTTTGTGCTGCAAGATGTCTTTTTATTCTCGGGTACTGTGGAAGAGAATATTAGATTAGACGAAAAAAGAATATCTAATGCTGATATGCTTGATGCGATTGACCAAATTGGAGCACGAGAGTTTATTGAAAAATTGGATGGTGGATTTAACTATAATGTGATGGAACGTGGTAGCTCGTTGTCGGTTGGACAGAGGCAGCTAATTTCATTTGCACGAGCGTTAGCATTTAACCCAAAAATATTAATTCTTGATGAAGCTACATCATCCGTGGATTCAGAAACTGAAAACCTCATTCAACAAGCAATATCGAAGTTGATGGCTGGAAGAACCTCTATTGTAATTGCCCATAGATTAAGCACAATTCGAACAGCAGACACCATACTTGTTATGGACGCTGGAAAAGTATTAGAACGAGGAACTCACGATGAGTTAGTTGAGCGCAAAGGAGCGTATTACAAGCTTTTAGTAAGCCAACAATTCGCAGAACTTTAATCAATACTATCAGGAAACAATTTCTTAAATTCACTACTTCTAGTGATGCAAAAGTTTATTAATAAAGCTTGCTTTGTGATATAAAATTGTAAAATACAAAACGATAAAATTTCCTAGGATTTAATCGTTAGTTGTTGTTGGAAATGATGAAGAAAATAAGAAAAGCGATCCACTTTGGAGTGAGCTATGGTGTTTCTAATTTAACCTCATTTGATGGAGAAAAGGATGCGGAGTATTTTCATCTTTTACTAAAACAAAAAGGATATCATTCAACCCTTGTTCAGGGCTCTGAAACAAAGATTTGTTCAGATTATATAAAGCAGGCAATTAAACAGTTAAAACTAACTCAAGAAGAAACCGGGACTTACTTCATAAGTATCTCGGCTTTTTCGTATATCCAAAAAAATAGTATTTGGTGGTTTAAAGCCAAAAAGAGAATGAAGTCTATCATATTAAGTGACAATGATTTTCTAACGCGAAATGACTTAATTGAAATCCTATCGTACTTTAATTCTGACGATCGTGTATTTTTTCTTGTTAGTGATTGTGAATCAAAGAAACTTAAAAACACGCCGAATATTTTAACGGATACTATTCAGGAAGGCGATATTAGTGTAAAAGCAGCCGTTTTGTCGTTAGGACTAAACCCGCGTGTTATGAAACAGCTCAACATAAGTTCTGGTGCTGTGGATTTTGAACAAGCATTAAAGTCTTCAAAATCCGTTAGTGATGTAGTTTCAAAGCTCAACGAACTGAATGAGTCTAACCTAAACTATGTTAATACAAATTTACTGTGCTTCAATACTCATCAAAATAGTGAGATGGCCCTATAACCATGTCTTCTGTCTTAAATTTTAATAAAAGGTGCATTAAGTGATGCAACAAGTGGATATATTGCGAGTTACATGAAAATGATTGTCAAGCAACGTATCTGGGTTCCGCTTAGTTGGGCGCTTACTCTTTCCATTGCATTATTATTTCAGTGTTGTAATACGACTTCTGAGACTGAAAATTCTGTCGAGATTCCTTCGTTGGACACAATTAACTTCCGTGCGTCAAGTTTTCTTAAGGTCGACCTAGACACAGCGCTGCAGCTTACTCAATTTGTGTTAGATCATTGCACTGAAGAAAGTAATGTTAACGCATATGCACGTGCATCGACAAACATGGGGCGCATTTATTATGAAAGAGGGATATGTGATTCAGCAATTAGTTATTTTAGACGTGCTCATACAATTGCGCTAAAGAACAATGACCTGTTAGAATTAGGAAACAGTTATAATCACATAAGTACGGCATATATGTGTCTTGGTGAGTTTGAAACTGCTTCAGCCTATACCGACAGTGCATATCAAAAGTTTAAGGCGCAAAGCGACTATATCTCAATGGCAAAGGCTGCAACAAACCAAGCTGTGAATTGTATCCGGTTAGAAAATTACGATTCTTCTAAACGATGGTTTGCTATTGCAATTAACTATGCAGAAAAAACCACAGAAACTGGATTCTTAGTAACCCTTTATAATAACTTCGGTTTGTTTCATCGCGATTTTGGAGATAAAGATACTGGTAGCTTATACCTTACTAAATCGCTGAACTTAGCGCGTAAAGCGGGTCATAATGTTTCCCTTGCGACTATTTATCTAAACTTTGGACAAGATTTGCAAAAAGAAAATCCTGCGTTGTGTAAAGAGTATTTAGATTCGGCTTTAACATTGTCACGAAGATTTAAATTAAGCGACTTAGAGGAAACTGTTTTAGGGGCACAGGCAATCTTTTTAAGGGATCAAAAAATGCCAGTTGATCTAGTTGGTGACGCGTACGAAAAGTATGTAGATAAAGTAAAGGAAAACCAATCGGAAATCCGCTCTAAAGCATTCGCAGAGTATGAAATTAAATATAGTTCTACAGAAAAAGAAAAGGAGAATCTGAGACTTCAAAATAAACTGCAAGAACGCACACGTAAACAACGCTTGCTTATTTTTACGGCAGTTTTTCTGGGAATGTCAACGTTGTTTATTCTTTGGGGTTTTTATCAAAATAAAAAAATACTGGTTCGAGATAAACAAATTTATCAGCAGAAAATTGATGCTTTGTTGAAATCACAAGAGATTCAAAATATCGATTCAATGTTGGAGATTCAGGCGAACGAACGAACCAGAATTGCAACGGAGTTACATGATAGATTAGGGAGTATTTTGAGTGCCTTAAAGTTAAACTTTAGTTCAATGGAAGATCGGTTTGACAACAAAGTAGAATCGAATCGAGGGCAATTTGATATTTTAAAAAATCTAATTGACGATGCCGCGTCCGAAGTTCGAAAAATATCACACGATATGGCTTCAGGAGTGTTAGCTAAATTCGGATTGATGCATGCTGTTGAGCACTTGAGAAAAGCAATTGAGGCAAGTGGCAAGGTTACCATGCAGATTTACGAACATGGTATGGACGAGCGACTATTAGGTAGCCATGAAATCATTCTTTATAGAATTTTACAAGAGTTAATAAGTAATTCATTAAAACATGGTAAAGCATCTTCAATTGATGTTCATCTAACAAAAGAGAATCACCGTGTAATATTAATTGTAGAAGACAATGGCAAAGGCTTCGATCAAGGGAAATTGAACCGTTCTGAGGGCATGGGTTTACCAAATATAAAGAACCGCGTAAAAAATATCGGTGGACAGGTTACCTTAGATAGTAACCCGAAATCAGGAACAACTGTTATAATTGAAATACCAGTATAGACACACACATATGACTACAGAAAATGTTAAAAGATTGATTATTGTTGATGACCATCAAATTGTGCTCGATGGTTTGACAATTTTACTTGAGAAAATTGAGGGTGTAAAGGTGGTTAGTGGGTTTACAAACCCAAAAGAAGCGGTGGATTTCCTCAAACACAATCAGGTACATTTGGTACTAACAGACTTGTCGATGCCTGAAATGTCAGGCCTTGATTTAACACGGTTCATTAAGTCATATAATCCTAACACTAAGGTTATAGCCTTAACCATGCACAATGATGTTAAAACAATTAAGAGCATGATACAACTAGGCGCTGATGGTTATATTCTAAAAAACACTGATTTTGATGTATTAAAGTCGGCACTCGATACCGTGATACAGGGAGATCAGTTTTTTGGTACAGAGATTCTTGAAGCTATCGTAAATGACTTTAAACCAAGTGTAGAACTTGATGGTAAAAAGGTGAATCTATCTAAACGAGAACTTGGCATACTGGAATTAATTGCTCAAGGTATGACAACAGATAAAATTGCTGAAAAACTCTTTATTAGTAAACATACTGTCAACTCGCATAGAAGAAACTTAAATGTTAAACTTGCTGTTAGTAGGCCAGCAGAACTAATTTCAAAAGCAAAGGAATTAGATCTAATTTAATTCGAGTTTTATAAACATTGTTCTTCGCACCTTTAAGCGAAAGTGTATTTTTGCCGCTTCAAATTTGTTTCTATGAAGACAGTGGTAAGTGGCATCAGGCCAACAGGTAAGTTGCATCTGGGTAATTATTTTGGAGCAGTTAGAAGTTTTCTTGAAATGCAAGAAAATTATAATGCCTATTTCTTCATAGCGGATATTCACTCGCTAACAACACATCCAACTCCAGAAGATCTTCATGGAAACGTTAAGCAAGTGCTTGCAGAGTATTTAGCTATGGGTTTGGATCCAGAGAAATGCACGTTATTCATACAAAGCGATGTGCCTCAAATCACAGAATTATATACTTACATGAATATGAATGCGTATTTGGGAGAGCTGGAACGATCTGCATCATTTAAGGAAAAAGTTAAAACACAACGAAACAATGTTAACGCTGGATTATTGACATATCCCGTTTTAATGGCGGTAGATATTTTGATGCATAAGGCTGACTTTGTTCCAGTAGGAAAAGACCAAGAACAGCATTTAGAAATGACTCGGAACTATGCGAAACGATTCAATAATTTGTATGGAGTTGAATGTTTCCCAGAACCTCAAGCGTATAGTCAGACAGGTAAGTTAGTAAAAGTGCCTGGACTTACAGATAATGGTAAAATGAGTAAGAGTGGGGGAGAGAATGATGCAATTTTCTTCGATGACCCTGAAAAAGTTACTCGGAAAAAGATAATGAAAGCGGTGACAGACACAGGCCCAGAGGTGCCAAATCAAGAAAAACCGTCAGCGATTGAAAACCTTTTCGATATAATGAAACTTGTCTCTGAACCTTCAGCCGTCGAACACTTTAATGATTTATATAACAATTGTACTATTCGGTATGGCGATTTTAAAAAGCAAATAGCAGAAGATGTTACTTCTTTTATTGAGCCAATCAGAAATAGAATTGAAGAGATTAAGTCTGACAATACTTACCTTGCCGAAGTAGCTAAAGCAGGTGCTGATAAAGCAAAAGCTAACGCAGAAGCTACTATGAAAGAAGTACGCGAAATTATTGGTTTTAGAAGGTTTTATTAGATAGATTTGAACAGAATTCAATAGTCACATTAACGTCAATAAATAGATAAATGCATATTGCAATAGCCGGAAATATCGGAGCAGGAAAGTCAACTCTAACTAATTTATTAGCAAAACATTACAAGTGGGAACCTCACTTTGAATCGTTAGATAACAACCCGTATATCTCGGATTTTTATGAAGATATGCAGCGTTGGTCATTTAATCTTCAAGTGTTCTTCCTAAATACGCGATTTAATGGTGTTCAAAACATTCGGTCTCGCGGAGAAACAGTAATACAAGACCGAACAATCTATGAAGATGCCTACATTTTTGCGCCTAACTTGCATGCAATGGGGCTAATGAGCACACGTGACTTCGATACATATCAGGCTCTATTTTCAAGTATTAAATCAATGCTTGAACCACCAGACTTAATGATCTATTTACGAGCTAGCATTTCTGCTCTTGTGAATAGAATTCAAAAACGTGGAAGAGATTATGAAGACTCAATTCGATTGGATTATTTGAAACGTCTTAATGAACGCTATGAAGCATGGATATCTACCTACACTGATGGTAAGTTGCTCATTATCGATGTTGACGATTTAGATTTTGAATCTAATGCAGAGGATTTAGGAAAAATCATCAGTAAAATCGATGCAGAAATACACGGGTTGTTTTAACCCAGTAATACACGGTACTATACGTTTGTAAGAATTGTTTAGAGTTCTAACATTCGAAGAGCAGTGTATGCAGCTTCTTCACCTTTGTTTCCATGTTTCCCACCTGCTCTCTGAAGCGCTTGATCTTGATTGTCTGTGGTTAAAACTCCGAAGATTACGGGTTTGTCAAACTTTAAGTTTACATCGGATATACCATGTGCAACTGCACTACAGATAAAGTCAAAATGACGTGTTTCACCTTGTATAACACAGCCCAACGTTATAACAGCATCGATTGATTCATCTTGCGCAAGCTTCTGACTGGCTAAAATTAACTCATAACTACCTGGAACAAAAACAACCCGAACATTGGTCTCGGCTATGCCTGCCTTTTTAAGTACAGATTTAGCCCCTTCTAAAAGTGAAAATGTTACAGTCTCATTCCATTCAGATACTGCAATTCCAATTTTTGCTGTAGGATTTGAAGGAATAGGAAGGGAGAACTCCGATAAACTTTTATCTTGAGACGACATGCAGTAAATTATTTAGCTGCCGCTGCCGCTTCTGCTCGTGCAATAAACTTTTCGATGTTAGCTGAGTATTGCGTGTTGTTATAGTCCTTCTTAATTGCCTCATACGCTTTCAAAGCTTTTTCATGTTCGCCTATCGAAGTGTATGCAATTGCAGCTTTATTTAAAGAATATGGAGTAGTAAATTCATTTGTTCTCACCTTAGCAGCTTTCATATATAGCTCAGCACCTTTTTCAACATCATCAAGCTCCACATAACAATCGGCTTCTAAACACACTGCTAAAGCAGCAACGATTTCGTCATCAAAAGAAACAGATTCGATATACTCCAATGCTTCTTCAAACTCACCTTTGTCCATTAAGCCTCGTGCAGTTAAATACTTAGCTCGTTCACCATTTTTGGTACTGCCATATTCGTCCGCGATGTCTCTTAGCCCCATTACATCAGCGCCATTTCCGTTTAATGCTAAGTCGATGGAATCTAGCTCAAAATATTTTTCAGCTTGATACATTTCATCGTTAGCAGCAGCTTCTTGTGCAGGAGTATATACAGAAGTATAATACCAAATACCACCAGCAATAACAAGTAATGCTATACCAGCGTATAATAAGTTTCTAGAATTATCTTCTAAATATTGAATAACTGAAAACGGCTTGTTTTGAACGCCTTCTTCAATGTTATTTTCTTCGTTGCTCATGTAATAAAAATTTTTGCAATTATAGGATTTAAAAATGTATTTCAGTTAATGCTTATTCCACAATAAACGGGTAATCTTCAACATATACATCGGTATACAACTCGCTTGGGTCAGGGTATGGAGAGTTCTCAGCAAACTCAACACTTGCGTTTACAACCTCGTTTACTTCATCTTCAATGCTATCCAACGATTCTTGAGTTGCCCACTTTTTGGAAATTAGGGTTTTTCCAACAACTTCAATTGGGTCTATTGACTTGTATTTTTCAACCTCTTCCTTGGTTCTATACTTCGCCGGATCAGACATTGAATGCCCTCGATAACGGTATGTTTTAATTTCTAAGAAAGTAGGTCCTTCTCCAGATCGAGCTCTGTCAGCAGCTTCCTTCATTGCGGTATGAACTTCTTCGCATTTCATTCCATCAATTTGATAATTTGGCATGTCATACGCCAACCCTATCTTATGTATGTCTAAAACGTTTGTTGTTCGTTCAACTGAAGTTCCCATTGCATATTCATTGTTCTCTACTACAAATACCACAGGCAATTTCCATAACATCGCCATGTTAAACGTCTCATGTAATGCTCCTTGACGAACAGCCCCGTCACCCATAAAGCAAACTGTGACATCTTTATTGCCATTGTATTGATCGGCCAATGCAATACCTGCTCCTAGTGGAATTTGACCACCAACAATTCCATGACCACCGAAAAAGTTATGCTCTTTACTAAACATGTGCATACTTCCACCTTTTCCTTTGGTACATCCGGTAACCTTACCAAATAATTCCGCCATTACTTCGTTTGCAGAAATTCCACACGCTAACGCATGACCATGATCACGATAAGCAGTTATCAATTTGTCGTTTTCTTCAAGAGCAGTCATCGTACCAGCAATCACAGCTTCCTGACCAATATATAAATGACAAAAACCGCGTATTTTTTGCTGACCGTACAACTGAGCTGATTTTTCCTCAAAACGACGAATCAACATCATTTGCTCGTACCACTTAGTATATATCTCTTTTGTAAACTTTACTTTTGCCATAATATTTAACGCTAATAACTTGCCTGTTAAACTGTTTTAAACGGCTGCAAAAATACGATTTCCATTAGATAGTATGCATATTGAAAAGTTGAGTTTAACTCAGTTCAAAAACCACCATAAATCATCGTTTGATTTTGCTAAAGACATCAACTGTTTTTATGGGGTAAATGGTGCTGGAAAAACGAACATTCTGGATGCATTACATTATGTTGCTACTGGTAAAAGTTACTTTGGACGCATGGATGGAAACAGTATTCAATTTGATACTGACTTTACGCTGGTTAAAGCAAGTTTGGTTTCAAACCATGAACCGTTAGAAATCCAAATAGGACTCTCAAATCCTGGGAAAAAGGCAATCAGAAAAAACGGTGTTTTGATTAAGCGACTGGCCGATTTTATTGGACTTATACCAGCCGTGATGATCACACCAGGCGATATTTATTTGTTAACGGGGCATAGCGACGATCGAAGAAAATTTATTGATAAAACGTTGGGATATGCCGATAATCAATATCTCAAACAGGTAATCCAACACAACAAACTTTTAGAGACACGTAATGAGTTACTTAAACAGTTTTTTATCAGACAAAAACAAGACTTAATTGCGCTTGAATCCATAGATGTTCAACTGGCGCCATTAGTAGATTTTATTGCAAAAAAACGGTCCGATTTTGTAAAAAGTGTTGAGCCTCAGCTCAAGGAAATATATCAATATTTGGTGCATTCGGCAGAAGAAATCAGTATCTCCTACGAATCTCATTTAAATGATAGACGTTCGGAGGAACTGCTCAAGTCCTCAATTCCAAATGACTTGGCAAGTCAACGTACCTCTATGGGTGTACACAAGGATGATTTATCAGTCTTAATTAATAACGTATCTGTAAAAAAGTATGGTTCACAAGGTCAAATAAAATCTGCAACGATTGCCTTAAATCTGGCCGCATATCACCATATTCGAAATTCATTAGAGATAACACCATTGCTGCTCCTTGATGACATTTTTGAGAAAATAGATGACGTTCGATCAAAAAGATTACTTGAGTTGATTTCTTCATCCGATTTTGGTCAAATCTTTATTACCGACACCAGTGAAAAACGGTTAAAATCAAAGCTTAAAGAACTAGCTTCCGATAAAAAATTCTTTAATATTGAGCGTCCAAAAAATTCAGTTAGTCAATGAGCTCAGAAAAATCACTTAAAGATTTAATAACCAGCATGATGGATTCTTATAAGCTGTCAGATAAGCTGGTTGAAACAAAAGTGAAAAATGATTGGGAAGTAATTATGGGAAGGACAATCGCTAAAAATACGAAAAGCGTTTCTGTTCATAATAACATTCTTTATCTCGAACTACTTTCTGCAGCACTAAAAAATGATTTATACTTTCATGAAAAAACCATCGTTGAGAAAGTGAATCATCATGTTGGACAAACAATAATTCAAAAAATAAAAATAAAATAATGTCCCATTTAATTGCACCATCGGTTTTATCAGCCGACTTCAATAATCTCCAAAGAGATGCTGAAATGATTAACAATAGCCAGGCAGATTGGTTTCATGTCGATGTAATGGATGGTGTGTTTGTGCCAAATATTTCATTTGGATTCCCCGTAATTAAAGCACTAAATAAGGTTGCCACCAAACCGCTAGACGTGCACCTTATGATTGTAAGACCAGAGTTGTATGTAAATCAGTTTAGAGATGTCGGAGCTGCGGTGTTGACGGTACACCACGAAGCCAGCCCACATTTACATCGGACAATTCAAGCAATAAAATCTGCTGAAATGAAGGCTGGTGTGGCACTTAATCCGCATACTCCAGTTTCGGTATTAGAAGAAGTTATTGCAGATATTGATTTGGTTACGTTGATGAGTGTAAATCCTGGTTTTGGAGGACAAAAATTTATTGAAAACACGTTCAAAAAAATTGCTGATTTAGTGGTTCTGAAAAATAAGTACAATCAGTCACTCGAAATTGAAATAGATGGCGGTGTTACTCTCGATAATTATGAAAAATTAGTCCAAACAGGAGCTACTGTTTTAGTTGCCGGAAGCACGGTTTTTAACTCTTCCAATCCAACGGATACGATAAAAGCATTAAAATCTGACGTTGCGTAAAACTAACAAACTGATTTATTATAATAGATTATTGGGGCTGTTACTTGCGGTCCTTGCTTGTCATGCGACGAGTTTTGGGCAAAGCGATTCTGCAACAATTACCGGTTTAGTTACAGATTACGAAGACAAACCACTCGCAGAGTATCCAGTATATATCAATGGTCAACCAATCGTTCAAACAAATTCTCAAGGAATTTATACGGTACAAGTTTTAGCTGGCAAAAATTATCAGTTAACTATTGAGTATTACAATCAACTCATCAACAAAAATGTTCGAAAGGCCCCGGCAGGAAAAACCATTACAATTAATTTTAGTCTTTCGACTATCGAGTTGAAAGTTGTTGATTTGCCGACAAAAAAGAAGAGACCACCAATTCAAACGATAACCGTTGACCCTAAAAGTTTAGTTCGTTTTTCGACCGTACAATTTGAAGATGTTTTAGCCAAAGTTTCATTGGGCGTACGAAAGCGTTCTGAGCTGAGTACTTCATACAACGTTAGGGGAGGAAACTTTGACGAAAATCTCATTTATATTAATGACATAGAGGTTTATAGACCTTTCTTAGCTCGCAGCGGTCAGCAAGAAGGTTTAAGCTTTGTAAACCCGTATATGACTGATAACGTAGCATTCTCTTCAGGAGGTTTTGCTGCTCGATATGGAGACAAACTATCGTCGGTACTTGACGTTCAGTATAATAAGCCAGATTCCTTTTCAGGCAGCGTAGAATTGAGCCTCTTGGGTGCCAGTGTGCATGTGCAAGACCGCTTAAGTGTTGGAAAGAAGCGGGATAATTTTTCCTATGTCATAGGTGGACGATATCGAACCTTACAATACCTCTTAGGATCTTTAGACGTATCAGGAGATTATCGACCTCAGTTCTTAGATTTTCAAGCCTTGTTTAATTACGACTTAAACTCAAGATGGTCTACAAGTTGGTTTTCTACGTATGCTAATAATCAATATTTGGTAGAGCCTCAAAGTAGGGAAACAAATTTTGGTACAGTTCAACAAGCTGTTCAACTATTTGTTGGTTTTGCTGGAGCCGAAAGAATTGACTACCAAACCTTTTTAAATTCAGTAACTCTCGGGTACAAAGGGAGAGATTCTATATCTTTTAAACTAATTGCCAGTAATTATACAAGCAATGAAACCGAACATTATACCATAGAAGGAGCCTATCGACTTGTGGAGTTAGAAAACAACCTTGGGTCTGACAATTTTGCAGAAGCCAAATCGCTTTTAGGTTTTGGTTATTTTATCAACCACGCTAGAAACCAACTTAACATTGGAGTTTCAAGTTTAAAAGGCATTGGTCGAATAGAAAGGCGGCAACATAAGATTGAAGTAGGTGCCAAAATTCAGCAAGAAATAATTTTTGACAAATTACGAGAATGGAACTATAACGATTCAGCAGGGTATAGGATTAATCACAAAAACTATCCAGCCAATGAAATTCATCTAGATGACTTTGTAAGTGGAAGTAACGAATTGAAAAGCTTTCGTTACATGGGGTATGTTCAAGATAACATCATGATCGATCAAAAGCGTGATCTTAGAATGAATATCGGAGTTCGAGCCAACTACTGGAGTTTAAACGAACAACTTCTTATTTCGCCAAGAGTTCAATTCTCAATTGAACCTAATAAGGATTATAACAAAAAACTAAATGATAGACTTTTGGAATCCTTCAATGAGTTGTCGGAGAGCGATACATCACTGAACTACTTAAACCTAAAACGTCAGTTTGATAGCCTAAAAAGAAGTGACATCGTGTTCACTTTGGCATTTGGGGCATATAACCAACCTCCTTTTTATCGAGAACTGAGAAATAGTCAAGGCGTGCTTAATACGGACCTGCAAGCGCAGGAATCATATCATTTTGTAGTTGGAAGTGATTTACTTTTTAAAGCTTGGAACAGGAACTTCAGGTTTATTAATGAACTGTACTACAAACAAATGTCAAGTTTAGTTCCGTACACCATTAACAATGTAAAACTTAGGTATGATGCAGTAAACTCATCGGAAGGATATGCTTTTGGTTACGATGCTCGTGTGAATGGTGAGTTTGTCTCAGGACTAGAGTCTTGGATAAATCTTTCGATACTTAGTACCAAAGAGAATATTAAATACGTCGATGATGATGGAGTAAATAGAGAGACTGGTTTTATCAAACGACCAACAGATCAGCGAGTAAACTTTTCTATTCTATTTCAAGATGAATTACCTACAGATACTACCTTCAAGATGCAGTTAAACTTAGTTATTGGCTCAAAAATGCCGTACTATTTTAATGGACCATTTAGATACCAAGAAACATACAATCTTCCAGCATACAGAAGAGTTGATATTGGATTTAGTAAGGAGGTAAAGCGTTTTACAAAAGACGCAGCGAAAGGAGGCCCCTTGCAATCTCTGTGGTTAAGTCTTGAGGTGTTTAATATACTTCAGGTAAATAACGTAGCATCGTATTTTTGGGTAGAAGACTTAAACAATAATTTGTATGGCGTTCCTAATTATCTCACGGGTAGGCGTTTAAATCTTAAGGTTATCGGAAGATTTTAAAATATACTACGCAATTACCAACCTTATATAGCAGTCTTACGTCATTGTGGTAAATAAGCTTTACCATGAAACTTCTCAAATCTGTATCACTTTTAATCCTTCTTAGTTTCTATATTTCTGCGAATGCACAGCAAGATCCGTATTATTCCCATTCCAATTGGAATAAGCAATCATTTAATCCTGCAGTAGCAGGAGAAAAAGATGATTATACCTGTGTTACACTTGTTGGGCATAAACAGTGGTTTGGATATCAGGATCAGACCTTTGTGAATCGAGAAACAGGAGAAAATATTGAAGCCATCAGCGGAGTTGCCCCACAAACGTTTAATGTTGTTGCAACAACTCAATTACGATCTATAAATAGAACATTTGGAGGAATTGGAATTTCTATGACGGATGATCGTCTTGGTTACACAAAATCATCCAGTATTCGGATGCAAGGTGCATTTTTTATCCCAATGCAGCGATCACAAAGACTGAGCATAGGAGTAGATATGGGCTTACAAAGTTTTGGTTTTAACAATCCTAGTTTTCGAGCTCGACAGTTAAATGACCCAAGAATCCCAACTGGAAGTATTACAGATACAAAACCTGATGTTGGAATAGGAGTTTATTACCTAAGTCCAAATGGATTTGGAGCAATTCGAAATGTTAAGATTGGAGGTTCAGTTACTCACCTAAATGCTTCAACGCATAGTTTAGTTGGTAAAGACTTCAGCCTCAGATACGATCTGGTACCACATTATTATTTTCACTCTGAGGTAAGCTATCGAGTTCCTAATGGTTTGACTAAAATTACCCCATTTTTATTGTTGAAATACAATTCCGAGTTGCAAGCTGACTTTAATGTTATTGGAGAAAGAAACAGTAGGTTTTCATACGGTTTAGGATATCGACAAGGTGGCAACTCCGACGCTCTGACGATATTCCTAGGAATAAGAGAAAACAATGTTCAGGTTGGATATTCGTTTGACAAAACAATAAGCTCAATCAGAAATGTTAGTTCAGGAACTCATGAAATTGCAGTTCGATGGTGTATCGCGGGTATTTGTCCAAAAGGATATTTCAAAACTCCTAGAGAATTGTAGGTTATGTATTATTTTTTTGAATTGTGAATAATTTATTTTAGAGTAATTAGCCGTTGGTTTTGTTGCAAATTTTAGGAACAACAGTTTTTTTTCATGTGAATAATTGATTTTGATACCAACCATTTTGGAATAAACCTCGTCAAGTAGTTGATTAATAGATTTCTTTCACTTTAATTTGTGCAATTACCGAATGAATATGCGTAAAATTCTACTCAAGACCTTGGCAGCTGGCTTTCTCGCTTTTACGGGATACACAGCTCATGCTCAGCAAGATCCATATTATTCTCACTTTAAGTTTGTCAAGCAAGCTTTCAATCCGGCAAGTGTCGGCGAGAAAGACGACTACATCTGTGCCAGCGGTTTAGCACACAGACAGTGGTTGGGTTATGATGACCAAACTTGGATCGACCGAGAAACTGGAGAACCGATTGAAGGAGCACAGCTTATAGAAAATGTTGCACCAAAAACGTATAATTTTAATATCGGGGGTCAGCTTTTAGGCGGTAAGAAAAGACAGTTTCCATTGGGAGCGGTAGGTCTTACTATTTATGATGATAAGCTTGGCTTTATGAAGACTACTTCTGTTAGGGCTCAGGGGGCGTATTTTATTCCTATTCAAGGAAATTTTGCACGTTTGTCTCTGGGGGTAGAAGTGGGATTTACTCAGTTTGGTTATGTGGATGCTCAATGGAGACCAAGGGATCCAGGAGATCCAAGAATTCCAAGTTCAGGGTCTGGAGATATTACTGATTCAAAAGCGGATATTGGATTTGGAGCGTATTACACTCAAACTCGTTTAGGTAGTTCAATTGAAGATTTTTATTTTGGAGCGTCGCTTACTCACTTAAATGGGTCAAAGTTTGACATTAGTACTGTGGCTAAAAATGAATACCAATTAGCGCAGCACTTGTATTTCATTACTGGAGCTACAATACCTTTAGGTTCAGGAGTAAATGAACTAGAGCCTTCGATTTTAATTAAGTACAATTCGAAGCCTCAAATAGATTTAAACGCAACTATTTTAAATAATCAAACTTGGAGAGCAGGTTTAGGTTACCGACAGTGGGGTACATTTGATGCGATTACCTTATTACTAGGCTACGTAAGTGGACCGATGCAATTTGGTTACTCGTTGGACATCACTGGCAGCAAGATTCAATCTGTTTCTAACAACTCTCATGAAATATTTGCGAGTTACTGCTTTCAATTTAAGTCTAGTGACCCGCCACCAAAAACGTATAAGAAATCTGCTAGAGAGTTATAGTCAACAAATATCAAACTATACACAATAATCATCTTTGTGTCAGCGTTATAACCCTGATTTTCAAAAAACAAATAACTTGTTTAGTTGAGATTATCAAATTATTATTGTGGATTCGTTAAAAAGTAACGGTATGAAGAACATTTTTAAAATATCAATTTTACTAATAGTGGTAGGGCTTACAAGCTGTATGAATAATACAGATTGGGAGCTGACAGGAGTTCAAGGGAGAAATCCTTGGTTCCATCCACAGCCATATGGAACGGTTTATATTCCAACTGGTACGTACCACTCTGGTCAAAGTGATCAAGATATTTTCCGTAGTTACATTGCTCCAAACAAGCAAGTTTCTGTTCACGCAATGTGGATGGATGAAACAGAAATTACAAATAATGAGTATCGACAATTTGTAAATTATGTAATTGATTCGATTGCAGCAGTTACTATGGAATATGTTAAGGAAATTGAAAATCCTGAAGAAACATATGAAGTAATCGACTATGATCAAGAAGTGGATTATGAGGAAGATGCTGAAGAGCTTTCTGATATGTATTACAAGGTGAACCAACGTTATAATCACGCACGTCAAATTGATATTCGAAAATTAACGTATGAATACCAATGGCAAGATTACGTTTCTGCGGCTAACTCAAGAGATTACTATAACGAGCGGTTCGATAGAAGTGTCTTCATTAAAAAGAAGAAAGTAAAAATTTATCCAGATACGTTGGTTTGGATTAGAGATTTTGCCTTTTCGTACAATGATCCAATGGTTCGGGTATACTTCTACCACCCAAAATATGATGATTATCCAGTTGTTGGTGTAAACTGGCACCAGGCAAATGCATTTTGCGATTGGAGAACTCGAATCATGCAACACCACTGGGATGAAGTTCAGATGCCAATTACTGAGCATTGGAGACTTCCAACAGAGTTTGAGTGGGAATATGCAGCAAGAGGGGGAAGAGATAACAACATGTACCCATGGGGTGGACCTTACACTCGTAACAGTAAGGGATGTTTCCTAGCGAACTTCAAACCAAATAGAGGTAACTACATGGACGATGGTGGATTATATCCTGTAAGAGCAGATTCGTACTTTCCAAATGACTATGGTCTATATAACATGGCAGGAAATGTTGCAGAATGGACAATTAACTCATATACTGAGTCAACACACCAATTTTCTCACGATTTAAATCCTGATTATCGATATGATGCGGTAGAGGAGCAAGATGGTGAAGATTATTTAAGTTTATCACGAAAAGTTATTAGAGGTGGTTCTTGGAAAGACATAGCATACTTTATTCAAAATGGATCAAGAAGTTATGAATATCAAGACACTTGTAAATCAAGTATTGGTTTCAGATGTGTTCAGACATACATTGGACGATCTGCATTAGATACGAAATAAGGAACCAATAAATCAACCAACCAACAATTAAAACAATTTAAAAGTCTAAAGTTAAACATTAAAAAAAAGTAGTAAAAATGAGTAAAAGTGTATTTGAAAGTAAAAAAGGAAAAAGAATTTTGGCATTGGCATATGGTCTTGGAGCCGCTATTGTAATTCTTGGTGCATTATTTAAAATCATGCACTGGAAAGGTGCTGATGCGATGCTTATTCTAGGTATGGGAACAGAGGTACTGATTTTTGCTGTATCTGCTTTCGAACCTGTGCATGAAGAGCTTGATTGGACACTTGTATATCCAGAATTAGCTGGTATGGAAGGTGGCGACAACAACCGAATTAGTGGTGGTGGCGATTCTGTAACTCAAGAATTAGATAAAATGTTAGCGGAAGCTAAAGTTGGACCAGAATTAATTGAAGGTCTAGGAACTGGCTTAAGATCATTAAGCGAGAACGTTGGGAATATGGCAGATTTATCTGGTGCAACTGTTGCAACTAAAGAGTATGCTGAAAATATTTCTAAAGCAAGCACAAATCTTGGAAGCATGAGTAATTCATACTCTAGAGCTATCGAAGCATTGGATAGCCTAGCAGATTCAACTGAAGCGTTTAAATCTTCAACAGCGTCGATTACTGCAGTAAATAACAACCTTGCAGACTTCGACAAAAACATTCAAAGCCTAAATAATATTTATGGTGGAATGTTGAATGCAATGAGACCAAAAAATTAAGATTTACCCAAATCATATATTGTTTCACTAAAAATTAAAAAGAAATTATGGCAGGTGGTAAATTAAGCCCACGTCAGAAGATGATTAACATGATGTATCTCGTGTTAACAGCTCTCTTGGCGTTAAACGTATCGAAAGAAATCTTAAAGTCATTCCATTTGATGGAAGTGTCTTTCAACAAAGCAAAAGAGAATCTTGATTCCAAGATAGAAATGCAAATGAAATCACTAGAAAAACAGTCTAGTGATGATCCCTCACTAAAACCGTACTATGGTCGAGCACTAGAAGCTCAGAAAGTAACGAATGACTTCATAGCCTATATTGACGGCATTAAATCACATCTTGAAGCTGAATCTGGTGGACGTAAAGACCTTGAAGATGATATGGTCGGAGGTAAATCATATGAAGCAGAATTGGTAGGTATGGACAACATGGAAGTTCATGCGAATTATTTCATGGTTCTAGAACAAGGTAAGAATGGAAAAGAACTTGAAAAAATGGTCAACGACACACGTATTAAGCTGATCAACATATTGAAACAGGATACTGCAAAAGGTGTTGAAATAGATCCATCTAAAATGAAGCAAGTGGATGACGCTTGTCAGTTAAGTGCTAAACTTACTGCAGAGGAGTCTAAAAAGTACCCGTCTTGGTCGGCAAAATATTTGGAACATACTCCGTTAGCTGGTGTAATGACAATGTTGACTAAAATGGAAAATGATGCTAAAGCAACTCAAAGTGCCATAATGGATGTTTTAAATCAAGGACAAGAGACTAGCTTTAAAATTGAAAGTATGGAAGCCATTGTTAAGCCAATTAACGGATCGGTAATTATGAGTGGCGGAAAATATGAAGCTGAAATATTCTTGGCCGCCAAGACTAAAGGTAGCGAAAACAACGATTACGAATTGACTAAGGGTGGATCTAAATTAGAGAAGGACCCTGTAGATGGTAAATGGTATTATAGAGCCGATGGTGGATCTGCAGGTACATTTGATTTTGCAGGAGTTGTTACTGTGAAAAATGCTAAAGGAAAGGACGAAAAATATGAATTTTCTAATTCATATCAAGTATTTGAAGGTGGAGCAACAATTTCTGCTACTGCAATGAATGTATTGTATATTGGTGTTGACAATCCTATGTCCGTTGGTGTTCCTGGGGTTTCACCAAATGATGTACAAGTTTCAATGCAAGGAGGTTCGATTTCAAGAAGTGGCAAAGGTTATGTAGCACGTGTTTCTAGTAAAGGAAAAGCTACAGTTATTGCTTCTGCTAAAATGAACGATGGATCAATGAGAAGAGTTGGTTCTGCTGAATACCGTGTAAAGCAACTACCAAAGCCTGAAGCTAAATGGGGATCTGTAGAAAGTGGATCATCTATTCCTAAGCAAGCTGCAGTAATCCATTCAACAATTAAAGCTGATATGGGTGAAGGGTTTGTTCTTGATGGAATTAGATTTAGAGTAACAGGTTGTCGATTTGTATTCGCTCCACGAAAAGGGGAAGCGTATATGCAAAACGGTAATGGTGCTTCAATACCTGGTAGTTTCAAAGGAAGAGTAGCAAAAGCAAGACCTGGTGATCGTATTTTGGTTGATAAGATTCGTGCCGTTGGACCTGATGGGAAACAGCGAAACTTAACACCAATTATGATTGAATTAAGATAATAGTCACACATAACGAAATAATATTCATATTTTTGCGTTTATATCTAAAATAACTTTTATGGGTAAAAGAATCATATTATTAGGGGTATTTATAGTAGGGAGTATCATTAGCAGCTACGGTCAAAGTGCACAAGAAGATTGGACATACGACAAGAAAGCGGTTAATGAGCGTAAAGTTATCCCACATAGATACACTCGTGAAGCGAATGTGAAATACCATAAACGTATCCATAGAATTATTGATACGCGTGAAAAACAGAACCTACCAATGCATTGGCCTAAGAATCCGTTTTATAATATCATTTATGAAGCGGCGACTAAGCCTGATAATCCAAATGGAACGGTAGTAGCCTACACAAGTGACTCTTTAGAAAATGGAGGTATATTTTCTCCGACTGAAATATTAGGGCGTGGTGGTTATGAAATGATTACTACAGTTGAAGACGAGTATGGTGATCCAAAGGATACGACTATTCCAATTCCATTTGAGCCTTATCAGTTGAAGAAGTATCGAATCATGGAAGATTGGATCTTTGATTACAATTATTCAGACTTCAGAGCTACAATTATTGCTATCGCTCCACAATTTATGCAAATTGCAGGTGAAGGTGTCGAATTGGGAGAAGCTTCATTGTTCTGGGTTAAAATGGATGATTTAAGGCCAATTTTGGTCAATCAAGAAATCTTTAATCCTTACAACGATGCCGCTAGACTTTCGTTTGATGATTGGTTCGAAATGAGAATGTTCTCAAGTTATATTGTGAAAGAATCCAATGTTTGGGATGACGACATCAAATATTATGAAGAGAATGAAGATAATCCATTTGCATCACTTTTAAAAAGCGAGGCGATTAAGAATGACCTCTTCATCTTTGAACATGATTTGTGGGAATATTAATATTTCAATAAAATTTAGAAGCCTCGACATTTTTGTCGGGGCTTTTTTTTGTTTAAAATTCTGATTTTGACACAATAAATTTATGTCACAGAATTGAAATATCTGCAAAACACAAGCGTTTACTCTCTAAAGAAATGATTATGAAAAAGAGAGTCAAACTAGTCTGTGCGTCATTAGTAGTCTTCACAATTACTGCATCTGCACAACAAAATTTAGAAGTATGGCCTTATAAAAAGCCTGCGATTGATGAGCGTCATGTTGTTCCTCATAGATACACTAGAGAAGCTAGCGCAAAGTACCACAAACGAATTCATCGCATCATTGACGTTAGGGAGAAGCAAAACTTGCCAATGCATTGGCCAACAAGTCCATTGTACAATATCATCTATGATTTAACAAAGAACCCAATAGACATTAACTTTTATACGAGTGACTCACTAGAGAATGGTGGCAAATACTCCAGAGCACAAATAGCAGATAGAGGAAGCTATGAATATGTAATGACAATTATGGATGAAAATGGTGATCCTAAGGACACAACAATCACCATTCAGTTCGAACCAGAAAATATTAAGAAGTACCGTATAATGGAGGATTGGATTTTTGATAACAATTACTCTGATTTTCGAGTAACCATCGTTGCCATTGCTCCACAGTTTATGTTAAAGGTTGGAAATGGAGTTGACTTAGGAGAAGCTTCACTGTTCTGGATGAAAATGGATGATCTGCGCCCAATTTTGGTAAATCGTGAAGTATTTAACCCGTATAATGATGCTGCGAGATTATCGTTCGATGATTGGTTTGAAATGAGGATGTTTTCAAGTTATATCGTCAGGGAGTCAAATGTTTGGAATGATGACATAAAGGATTATGAAGAGAATGAAGGCAACCCTTTTTCGGCTCTTTTACACAGCGAGGCGGTAAAACAAAACTTGTTTGTTGTTGAACACGATCTTTGGGAGTACTAGATAAATCAAAATTGTATAGTAAAGCTTGTTGAGGAATCAACAGGCTTTTTTTTATCCTTAAGTTTCCATTAGTGTTATTTTCGCGACCAATTATATTGCAATGAAAAAACTAATAGAATGTGTTCCTAATTTTAGTGAAGGACGAGACTTATCAATAATCAAACAGATTACTGATTCAATAGATTCTGTAGAAGGTGTAACTTTATTGGATGTTGATCCAGGAAATGCAACCAATCGGACGGTAGTTACATTCGTAGGTGAACCAAAGGATGTAATTGAAGCAGCGTTTAGAGGGATTGTAAAGGCTTCTGAGCTTATAGATATGTCTAAGCACAGTGGCGAGCATGCACGCATGGGTGCAACCGACGTGTGTCCTTTTATTCCTGTGGCAAACATTAGTTTAGAAGAAACTGCTGAGCATGCAATTGAACTTGCAAAAAAAGTCGGGAGTGAAACAAATGTTCCTACGTATTTATATGGAGCATCTCAAAAGCGAGACTATAGAAAAGATCTCAGTGTGATAAGATCGGGAGAATATGAAGGATTTTTCACAAAGATTAAAGAAGAAAAATGGACACCAGATTTTGGTAAGGCGGAAATGAATGCCTTCAGCGGAGCTACTGTGATAGGAGCTCGTGATTTCTTGATTGCGTATAATGTCAATTTAAATACAAAATCAACTCGTATCGCCAATAGAATCGCATTTGATGTGCGTGAAGCAGGTAGAGTAAAACGTATTGGTAACGAGTTTACAGGAAAAATTGCAACGGATGAAAATGGAGAAACTATACGTATTCCTGGTGCGTGTAAAGAGGTAAAGGCTGTTGGATGGTACATTGAAGAGTATGGAATTGCTCAGATTTCAGCAAATCTTACAAATTATCATGTAACCCCATTGCACGTATTTTTTGATGAGGTTGAAAAGAGTGCAACGTCGCGAGGGGTGCGAATTACAGGAAGCGAGTTAGTCGGACTAATACCTCTAAAGTCAATCTTAGACGCAGGTAAGCATTACCTAAAAAAACAAGGTCGTTCGCTTGGTGTTAGTGAAGCTGAGATTATTCAAATAGCAATAAAATCTTTAGGGTTAGACGAACTATCAGAATTTGACCCTAATAAAAAAATTATAGAGTACGCTTTAAAGAAAAAAGAGGATACTGCGCTTGTAGACATGACGTGTGTTGACTTCGCCAACGAAACTGCGTCTGAAAGTATGGCTCCAGGAGGAGGCAGTATTTCTGCTTATGTTGGTAGTCTTGGAATTTCGTTATCTGCAATGGTTGCTAATTTAGGCGCTAACAAAAGAGGATGGGAAGACCGTGTTGAAGAATTCTCAAAATGGGCGGAGATGGCGCAAGAATTGAAACAACAACTACTTGTTTATGTCGATGAGGATACACGTTCGTTTAACGCCATAATCGATGCAATCCGAATGCCTAAAGACACCCAAGAAGAAAAAGACGCACGAACAAAAGCTATAAATGCAGCATCTGAATATGCAACGGAAGTGCCGTTTAAAGTTATGCAAACTGCTTACGCTGGATACGAATGCATTGAGGCAATGATTACTACCGGGAATAAAAATTCAATAACAGACGCTGGTGTAGGTGCACTTTGTATGCACACTGCAATTCAGGGAGCTGGTATGAATGTATTGGTTAACGCAAAGGATCTTTCTAATAAAGACGTGGCAATCAAGTATAGAGATAAAGCTCAAGAATTAATTCAAAATTCTTCGCGAGAATGTGATCGTTTAACAAAGTTGGTCTTTGAAGCACTTGCTTTTTAAACTTTACTTATTAAACTAGAAGTCTAGCAGTTTAGCTTTTACTTTTTGCATATGCTTCTGGGGTAATACCTCTTAGTCTACAAAATTCTTCTAATGCCAATTGGTAGCTAGGAACACGGTTGTTGAAACTCGCTATAATCTGGGCTTTTTCTTCTGTATTCGCTTCAAACTGGTTTAAAATATTCAGTAAATGCATTTTCATATGACCTTTCTGAATCCCTGTGGTAGTAAGTGAACGAAGTGCTGAAAAGTTTTGTGCCAAACCAGCTACTGCAACAATTTCCATGAGTTCCCGAGAATTGGGTTTACCCAACAACTCATTTGAGAATTTTACCATCGGATGTAAAGAGGTTATTCCTCCAACAGTACCTAACGATAATGGAATTTCAATGTAAAATGTAAATATACCATCCTTTACTTCTACATGGGTTAAACTTTTATATTGGCCGTCTCGTGCTGCATATGCATGAACACACGCTTCTATTGCTCTAAAATCATTACCAGTCGCAATAATCATTGAGTCTATACCATTCATGATACCTTTATTGTGCGTAACGGCTCTATAGGGCTCGATTTCTGCCACATGGACAGCTCGAACAAAGTTGTCAACGAACTTCTGAGCATCTAAATCGGTACCTTCAGTTAGATCACTTACAGGACAACTTACTTCAGCCCTAACTAAACAGTCTGGGGTGAAATTGCTGAGGATGCACATGATGACTTCCACTTTTCGAAAGTCTTTATCAATTTCTTCAGCATCTCCAATATGATTTTCAAATACTTCCGACCACTTTTCAAGTATGGTATTTATGAAGTTTGCACCCATTGAATCTCGTGTGTCAAAACTTCCTTTGATCTGATAATAGTTAGGTTCTAAGTTAGACTTATCAATTAACTCAATATCTAGTATTCCACCACCTCTAGCACGCATGTTCGCTGTAATGCTGTCTGTTTCCGAAATTAAGAGACTTTTAATTCGGTTAAAATATTTATGCAATTGAACAACATCGTCACCTCTCCAAACAAAATGAACATGACCTACTTTGGTAGTTGACAACACTTTAGCTTTAAATCCACCTCTTTCTGACCAAAATGACCCTGCTTTTGCCATGGCAGCTACTACTGAACTTTCTTCAATAGCCATTGGTAGACAGTAATTTTTACCATTTATCAAAAAGTTTGGTGCAACACCAAATGGCATGTAGTAGTTTGTTAATGTATTCTCAATAAACTCATCATGAAGCTTTTGAATATCTTCATTGTTGTGCCAGTAGCTTTTTAAAATTGAAAGGGCTTTTTCTGGATTCTCAAAATAATTTGAAATCAGCCATTCTGTTTTTGCTTCTTTCGAAAGCTTGCTGAATCCTTTAATAGGTTTTACATTGTTCATATTGGGTTCACCGTTAGGTAACTAGTTGCAAGTTGATAACCTGCCATTTCTTTTTCTATGTATTCATCTAAGGCGTCAAAACCTTTTTCCGCGTGCCGGAGTAGGGCAGAGGCTTGTGCGTAAACTGATGGATTTCTGAGTGTTTCTCGGAGGTAGTAACCATCCAAGAAACCTTTAATTCCTCCAGAGATAATAATCTCTTTATTTAAATACTCGGGATGATTCTGAGTGATGTCATTACAAAAATGAACCATTTGAGAAGCTGAATGTCCAACCATTGTCAACCCTTCAAAATGATTTTGATTTTGTTCACTAGCTCGAAACAACTCCAAAGCAGAGAAATTTGTCCCACCATGAGATCCGAAGTCAATTGCATCAATTGGTAGTTCAAATAATGCTTGTAAACTAGCTGGTCCAAAACCTTGACCAACTTCTTTTATAATTATTGACGTGCTAATTTGATCGATAACCGTTTTAATCGTGTCCAAGGGTGATTTCGTAAATCGATCTCCTTCAGGTTGCAGCCATTCTTGAAAGGGATTTACATGAATGATTAAACCATCGGTCTCTGTTTTATCGATTAAGTCATCTACTAAAGATAATTGATTGGCCTCAATTAACTCCTCAAGTTGGGCAATTCCTAAATTACAGTAAAAAGGATAGTCATCGCCAATGAAACTTCGCAGTTGGAAGTCTTTTAAAAATTCTGAATCGTTCAGTATGATGCGACACGACCCTAGTCCCATTCCTAGTCCGTACTTTCCAGCTGCTTTGGCTAAATTTTGATTAATAAATCCAGCTTTTGACGTACCTCCAGTCATGCTTGAAATCCAAAGTGGGTTGCGCATGATTTTGCCAAGAAAGTCAAAGGAATTTGATGGTTTTTGAGGATGACCAGATAGCAGTGGTTCATAAGAGAACCGGGTATCCAAATCTGTAACTTGTGATTTAAAGGCTAAATCAATATGATTTGCTTTTCTTTCTGATGTTAAATCCTCCATACTATTGTTCTGGTCAAAAATAAGGCTTTAATTTATCCTTCAATAACAGATTAAACTAACAGAGAGTTACTTAAATTGTTTCTGAACGTAACGTTTAATTGTCTTTTAGAAATATAATTCGACCTGATATCTTCAATATTTTACCAGTAATGTCGTGTTAAAACCACAAATCATTAATTTGCGCAAATATCTATGATTGATTTTAACGAAGGCAGAACGCTTTGCATTGACAAACCATTGACATGGTCTTCATTTCACGTTGTAAAGAAAATTCGGTTTTTAACAAAAGCTAAAAAAGTTGGACATGCCGGCACTTTAGATCCTTTAGCCACTGGGCTGTTAATTATCTGTACAGGTAAGCACACCAAAATAATTAATACTTATCAAGGGCAAGAAAAAGAATATACAGGTTGCTTCAAACTTGGTGTCACTACATCCTCTTTCGATTCGGAAACTGAGGAAGAAAATCCTAAGCCAATTGATGAGATTGATTTAGAAAAGATTGAAAAGGTAATACGGGATAATTTTATTGGAGAAATTGCTCAACGACCACCCATTTTTTCTGCAGTTAAAGTTAATGGAAAACGTGCCTATAGTTTAGCTAGGGAAGGGAAAGAGGTTAAAATTGAACCAAAACAAGTTCAGATTTCTGAATTTGAAGTAGTTAAATATGAAGCACCGATTATTCGTTTTCGGATCGTTTGTGGCAAAGGCACGTACATTAGAAGTATTGCCCGAGATTTGGGAGAATTGTTGGATTGCGGAGCGTATATGACTGAACTTCGGCGTACAAGAATTGGAGAGTTTCATGTTGATGATGCTATGACAGTTGAACGTTTTGAGGAAATGATTAAGGCTCTAAATCCGAGCTAACGTATATTCGCCCGTTTTCAAAAAAGACTGAATGGAGATTATTCGCAATCTTGACGATTTTAAAGTAAAAGTTCCCGTTGTTTTAACGCAAGGAACCTTTGATGGTGTCCATCTCGGACATCAAAAAATACTGACAAGACTTGTATCACATGCGAAGGAAATGGGTGGAAAATCAGTATTACTTACGTTCTACCCACACCCAAGATTGGTTTTATACCCTGAAGATAATGACCTGAAACTTATCACGTCAATAGATGAAAAGGCAGAAATGCTCGACTCTTTTGGACTAGATTATTTAGTAATTCTTCCTTTTAATAAAAAACTTAGCCGTATTCCTGCGTATACATTTATCCGGGATATTCTTGTTGAAAAACTAAAAATATCAACCATTATCATTGGCTATGACCACCGTTTTGGTAAAAATCGTGAAGGGTCATTTGAAGACATTCAAAAACATGCCTCAGAGTTTAATTATAATGTTGAACAAATTTCAGAACAAGACATTAACGACTGCATTGTAAGTTCATCATTAATTCGAAAGTCACTGCTAGCAGGAGACATTGAAGAGGCAACTAGTTTTTTAGGTCGAAAATTCAGCATTAAAGGAAACGTTATAAAAGGAAACCAGTTAGGAGCATCGCTTGGGTACCCGACAGCTAACATCGGCGAACTAGATGCGTTTAAACTAATTCCTAAGAAAGGAGTTTACGCAGTTCAGGTTAAAATTAAAAACAAGAGCTACGATGCAATGCTTAATATTGGCACCAGACCTACGTTTAACTTGAAACAACTTTCTATTGAAGCGCACATATTTGACTTTAGTGATGATATTTATGGACAAGAAATAGAAATTTTGTTCGTTAAACGTTGGAGAGATGAGCGTAAATTTGTTAATCGTCAAGATTTAGTTGAGCAATTAAATACTGACGAGCACGAGATTAGAGCATTTTTTTTGAAAAGTAGTTTATGAAAAGAATTTGGATATTGCTGATGATGGGGTCTTCTATTGGAGTCAGCGCACAGCAATTAGCTGACGCGGATATACAAGTCGAAAAACCAAATAGTATATCTGTAGATTCTAGCGACTCTGTTAATGAATCAACTGAAATGATTCGTTATGTTGATTATTTGGCTTTTGATACTGCCCTAATTCCGTGTTCAGACTTATATGATTATAGTTGGGATTCGTTGAATTTAGACCAACCAAAAGTAGAGCCAGGCGACTCATCCATTGCAGTAACACTGCCGCTAATAGAGTCCAGTTGCAACTATCACCACCCATGCGAAGGTAGGATCACAAGTGATTTCGGTTGGCGAAGATATCGCATGCACAAAGGTGTAGATATTGATCTTGAAACTGGAGATCCAGTATATGCAGCATTTGATGGTGTTGTGCGAATTGCCAAGTATAACTATGGTGGATTTGGTAACTACATTGTAATACGTCATTATAACGGATTAGAAACCTTATATGGACACTTAAGCGATCGGTTTGTGGTTCCAAATCAAACAATTTCGGCAGGACAAATCATTGGTCTTGGCGGTAATACCGGGCGTTCAACAGGCAGTCATTTACATTTTGAAGTTTTGTATCGAGGGTGCCAGATTAATCCAAACAAGATAATTTCGTTTTCAGACAATGTGTTAAAAATGGACTCAGTATACTTGTGTATAGATGACTTTAAATATACTGCGAAATCTGCCTCTGGAGCTCCAAACCCAAATGGGGTAATATATTACAGAGTGCGATCTGGCGATAATTTATGGAAGATTAGTCGTCGATATGGCACAACTGTAGATCGTATTTGTAGATTAAACGGAATCAATAAAAATGCGACGCTGCGAATTGGAAAGTCTTTACGAATCCGGTAAGACCAATTTTAGTTCTTCCATTCTATAGAATTAATCATATGAATCATGTCTTTCTTAAGAAATTCATACACAGGTGCAACTGAATCAACTTTTGTGTGATTGTCAAAATAAAAGGAGCCTCTAACAAAGTGTTTCTTTTCGTCTGAAATATAAAAATTAAATGGGGTTGCAGAAGGCCCTAAAAGTTCAAAAATTAAACCGTGACTGTTAGTTTTAGCTACGTGAATTTCTGTTTCCTCAATTTGATCAGCTATTTTGCGATGCTCACCAGCGAGCCTAAATGCGTCTTCCGAAAAAGTATCCAATTGTTCAATGGTTGAAAACGTTTTATAGCTTACGTAAACGGTTGCGTTAAAAGAAGGAAATTTAATATTATACCAACACGGTTCTGCCATAAAATGCGTATCGCGTTCAACCGTACTGTACGAAGGAACTTCGAAGGTGTAAGAACAATCATCATCAAAGGTGACGTAGTTTCTTTCAGGAAACTCAATTTTGGGGTAACCATGTGGTTTAGGAGTGTACTCCTGACAACCTGTAGATCCAAACACCAGAACTAGTAAAACTAGGACGATTGAGATGTTATAATTATTCAGAAACTTCCTCTTCATGGTAACTAACTTTTACGCGTTTTACCCGACGCTTGTCGGCACTTTCGATTTTAAACTCAAAATTATTGTAATTTAGTATTACACCTCGAGTGGGTATTTCCTGATGAATTTCCATTAAAAAGCCACCTAACGTATCTGCTTCTCCTTTAGCTTCTTCAAAGTAATCTGAATTTAGTTCAAAGATTTTACACATGTCAGTTAACAACGCCTTGCCTTCAAAGATATATGTAGTGTCATTCAGCTTAGAATACACTAACTCATCTTCATCAAATTCGTCAACTAGGTCGCCAAATATTTCTTCTAAAATATCTTCCATTGTAACAATACCCTCAGAACCTCCATATTCATCAACCACGATTGCCATGTGAATTCGTTTTTCTTGGAATTCGTTCAAAAGGTCATCTATTTTTTTATTCTCCGGAACAAAGAAAGGGTCACGCATAAATGTTTGCCATTTCTTATCACTCTTATTTGTCAGAACAGGCAATAGATCCTTTATGTATAATATACCAACTATTTTGTCGAAGTTATCTTCAAAGACTGGAACGCGGGAATACCCCATATCTTTTACTTGATTAATTAGAACTTGTTGTGCAGTGTTGACATCAACTGCTGAAACATCCATTCGTGGTCGCATTATTTGCTTAACACTAATGTTTCCATAATTGACTAATCCCTTGAGAATATTTTTTTCTTCAATATTGTCGTCTTCAGATGCAATTTCAATTGCTTGATTTAATTCTTCAAGTGAAACTGTTTTTTGTGTTCGATCAATTCTCCTATCAATGAATGTGGTGCTTTGGGTTAATATCCAAACAAATGGTTTCAATACTTTTTGAGAATAAAATAGCAATGGCGATGTTACGAATACTAGTCTTAAATTATTCTGTGTTGCATAAATTTTTGGAATTATCTCTCCAAATAAAACCAGTATAAATGTTATCAACCCAATCTCTATGGTCACTTTTATCCAATTAGCAATAGTTAAGACCTCCCATAAATCACTCAGTAACGAGGTAGACAAAACGATTATAGAGATATTGATAAAATTATTTAAGATTAGAATAGTAGCCAATAGGTTTTGCGTTGCACGCGACCTATCTGGAATATCTAACAGTTTTAAGGCAAGATTCGAAGATGTTGTATTTGAATCTTTAATAATGTTGAGGTCGTCTAAGCCTAAGCTAAAAAACGCATTTTCACTACCAGAAATTAATCCAGATAAAAAAACGAGTAGCAGAACGACAATCAACAAACCAATTGTTTGTGACAAATCACCTACTGAGAATGAAAATTCTAAGAGGTTAAGAAATGCGCCTATCTGTTGTTCAGGTTCTCCTTCCAAAGTTTAGAAATTAAAATGGCAAATCATCTTCTGAGTCTTCCGCTGGAACACTCTTTTCTGGTGGTTTAGAAGATGTTTGTTGGTTAGATTGGTTCGTATCATTAGTAGTATTGTTCGAAGAACTATCTTCTCTACTCCCTAACATTTGTAAAACGTTTGCACGAATCCTAGTTGTGTACTTATCTACACCATTTTGATCCGTCCATTTTTCGGTTTTGATCTTTCCTTCTATATAAACTTGTTTCCCTTTGACAAGGTACTTTTCAGCAACTTTTGCCAACGAATCCCACATTTCTATGCGGTGCCATTCCGTTTGAGTAATGCGGTTGCCCTGTTTGTCTGTATATGACTCGTTGGTCGCTAATGAGAAGTTTGCAACGGTTCTATTTCCATCCAAATATTTAACCTCAGGATCAGATCCAAGATTTCCAATTAATATTACTTTGTTTATAGACATATTTCTTCCATTACCCCAGAACCTAAAAACTTGTGTATTAAAACTGGCATCGCATAGTCAGCCCCGAGAGCTTTTAATTCTACTTCAAAAATATCTGAATTTAAGTTAAATCCGAAGTCAGAAACGGGAACAATCCAAAAATCGGCATAAATAGTTTGATGTGATAGTAAATGTTTAAAGGTAAAGCGCTTATTTACAGATGTTTCATCGAGGCAATAAGTGGTTTTTAACAATGGTTTTATTTCTTCACGTGAATAACTCTTTTCTGTTTCAATAAGCGGAAATTGATATAAACCTTGCCAAATACCTTTTTTACTGCGCTGGGATATTAAAACCTTTGATTTGTTTACAAAGACAAAATAGTTAAAATGCCTTATACGTTTAGGTTTGGATTTGATTTTTACTGGAAGTTGGTTAACTTTATTTTCTCGCAATGCCACACAACCTTCAGCTAATGGGCAGCTTTTACAGTCGGGATTTGAGGGTGTGCATTGAAGCGCTCCAAACTCCATTATGGCTTGATTGTAGTTTGCTGGATTTTTCAAATCTAATTGATCCTGAGCCAACGATTTAAACAGTTTTTGACTTGAAGAAACGTTAATCGGAGAATCTATGCCAAAGTAGCGAGATAAAACTCGGTAGACATTCCCATCTAATACGGCGTTCGGTTGGTCAAATGCAAAGGAGGCAATTGCACTAGCCGTATAATCGCCAATTCCAGGTAGTTTGGTCAACGATTCTTTACTTATCGGAAAAACACCACCGTAGTCGGAAACTATTTTTTTTGCGCATTTTAACATATTTCTTCCCCGAGAATAATAACCGAGTCCCTGCCAAAGATTTAATATGTGATTTTCCTCTGCATTAGCAAAATCTTGAATTGTTGGAAACGCCTCGAAAAACTTGCGATAATACGGAAGTCCCTGATTTACACGAGTTTGTTGTAGAATAATTTCGCTTAGCCAAATGTTATAAGGATTTTTTGTGTCACGCCAAGGTAATTGCCGTTTATGTAGATTATACCACGTTTGAATAGTCTCTGAAAAGGAAAAAATCATGTTATTTTTTATGTAAAAGATTGAATACTAGCCAACCGTATTAAATTATTATCTATAATTGCAAGACAATTATCTGGCAAAGATTGTTTAAAACGCACTAAATAAAATGACTAAAGCAGAAGTAATTAACGAAATAGCCGAGCGGACAGGTATTGAAAGAAATGATGTTCAAGAAACGGTTGAGACCTTTTTTAAGGTAGTAAAGGGATCTCTAGCTCAAGGAGACAATGTTTATTTTAGAGGATTCGGAAGCTTTACGTTAAAGAAGAGGGCTGAGAAAGTTGCCAGAAACATCAGTAAGAACACACAAATCACTATTCCTGAACACTTTATTCCGAAGTTCAAGCCTGCTAAAACGTTTGTCGACAAGGTGAAGAAAAGTGAAGAGGTAACGAAGTTACTCTAATCAACAGAATGAATATAAACAAAGCACTATTGCTTGCGTTGGTCTTAAGCATTGGTTTAGGAACATACCTTTATATGAATGGTCGTCAAACAGACACCATGGTTGTTTCAGATGAAAAGGAAAAAAAACAATCGACTGAAAACCTTGGTGAAGCTGAGGTGACATCATATCTACAAGAACATTTGAGTCACGCATCTCCTTCTGATGCGGATTTAGACAAAGTTTTGGAGTATTCAGCCATTGCTAATGAAAAAGGTTGGCTAACTCTTGATCAAAAATTAAAATATGGGACACTTAAAATTGAAACCTCACCAGCACCAATGGAGGGTATTTTTATTTTACGTGAAATCTTAGCAAAGGACTCAAACCATATTGCCACCATTGAAACATTGGGTGAAATGTCAATTCGAAGCGGACAATTCGAGAAAGCTAAGGAAAGATATCAAAAATTATTATCTTTGCAGCCCGAAAACGAGGACTATCAACGTCAATTAATGATGATTTGTGAGAAGCTTGGTTTGTCGGATTGCTTGTAATGAGCAGATTATCAAAGAGTTTTAAAAAAATTAATATATAAATTATGCCTAGCGGTAAAAAAAGAAAGCGTCATAAGATTGCGACGCACAAGCGGAAAAAACGACTTAGAAAAAATCGTCATAAGAAAAAATAATATCTAGCCTGTGTCAAATGAGTTGATTATTGATTTCAGCTCTGCGGGTGAGAGAATTGCATTACTTCAAGACAAACGACTAGTTGAACTTCACGAAGAAGATTTTGCTTCACGATTTTCAGTTGGTGACCTATACCTTGGTGTAATAAAAAAATTTAAACAAGAGCTTAACGCTACATTTGTAGATGTTGGGTATCATCGAGATGCATTCCTACATTATCAGGATCTCGGGCCAAAAATCAGATCACTAGTAAAGCTAACCAATGGAGCGGTCCAGGGTGGCATCAAGTCTGGTGATTTGACAAAATTTAAGATTGAACCGGATACCTTAAAAACAGGTAAAATAACGGACGTCTTAAGAAAGGGTCAGAAAATTCTTGTTCAGGTTGCAAAAGAACCTATCTCATCTAAGGGGCCCAAATTGAGTACGGAAATCTCAATTGCTGGTAAGTATTTTATACTTGTCCCGTTTATTAATTCCATAACAGTTTCAAAAAAAATTGAAAGTGCAGAGGAGAGAAATCGCCTCAAAAATCTAACACAAAGCCTCAAAGGCACGAACTACGGTCTTATTTGTAGAACTGCTGCTGAAGGGAAAACAGTTCAAGAACTTCATCGTGACTTAATCCAATTACAAGAAAAGTGGGATTTAGTCATCACCAACTTAAAGTCGGCCAAGCCAGGAGAATTAATATTAGGTGAGGATAGTCGCAGTCATATGGTGCTGCGTGACATGCTTAGTAAAGAGTTTACTGCCATCGTGACAAACGATGCTAAGTTTCATGGAGAGTTAAAACAATTCTTGGAAACAATATCTCCTGAGTTGGTAAAAGTGTTGAAACTTTACAAAGGTAAAGAGCCAATATTCTCGCAGTTTGGAGTCGACAAGCAGATTAAAATGTCATTCGGAAAATCAGTGGCCATGCAAGGTGGACCGTATCTGATTATCGAGCATACAGAAGCTCTTCACGTTATTGACGTAAACAGTGGGAACCGACAAAATAGAAATAACGATGTTGCAGACTACGCGTTAAATGTAAACGTTGAATCGGCAAAGGAAATAGCGCGTCAGTTACGTTTGCGTGATATGGGCGGTATTATTGTTATTGATTTTATCGATTTAAGAAATCCTGCTCACAAAAAAACATTGCTTTCAGAATTGAAAAAGGCTATGGATGATGATCCAGCCAAACATACAATTCTTCCAATGAGTAAGTTTGGACTAGTTCAGATTACTCGACAAAGAGTGCGGCCAGAGACAAACATCACCACGGCAGAAACGTGTCCAATGTGTAAAGGTGAAGGGACTGTAGAAGCTTCAATTCTGCTAACTGATGAAATTGAACACAAACTTGATCAAATATTGAGTTTTTCTAAACCAAAGAAGTTAGAATTAGTTGCACATCCATTTGTTGAGGCTTATTTAACTAAAGGAATTATTGGGAAACCATGGAAATGGTTTCTAAAGCATAAAATAAAAGTGAAAGTGACGGCAGACGCCAACTACCATTATGGCGAGTATCATTTTTTTGATGCAAACGATGAAGAAATTCAGGTTTAATATCCAATTCTGTGGCGATTAAAGTTCTTAGTATTGGTAAAACCAAAGAGAAGTACCTTCTTGGTGAAATAGATAAATACCTCCAAAGAATTTCAAAGTACGCAAGAATTCAGTGGATTGAATTGAATGATGTTCGAAAAAAGAGTTTTAAATCAGTGGACGATTTAAAACGTTTGGAGGCTGAAGCTTTCTTGGCGGAATTGAAACCAAATACATTTGTAATTGGACTAGATGAAAAAGGAAAAGAATTTTCAAGTAGAGATTTTTCAAAAAAGATAAATACTTGGACTATTGATAATGCGGACATCGCTTTTGTAGTTGGCGGTGCCTTTGGTTTTAATCAACTACTATACAGTCGGATGAACACAATGGTTTCTTTGTCGAAAATGACACTAAACCATCAAATGGTTCGTTTGTTACTTGTTGAACAAATTTATCGAGGATTTAGCATTCTGAATGGTGAACCTTATCACAACGATTGATGTTATAACTCAGATAAATTTACATTAACTTTTATTTTTGGCAAACTTGCATATGTTTGCAAGGATTTTAAAAAATTAACTTGTGTTGAAGAGTTGTTATACACCTCAACAATAATTGGCTATGACGGATAAGAAAAAGAAACAGGGTAGACCGGCTACCAAACCGGTAGAAAAAAGGAAGGCATATTATGTATTAGTTAAAGTTCATAACTCTATGAATAATACGAACAATAATGTATTAATAAGTCGTGATACAATACCTGAAATTAAGTTGTTATTGAAACATTCAAAGCAGCACGTAGAGTTTTTAGGATATTGGGATGGAAAAAAATATGAGAAGGTTAGTCTCAATTAATCAAAACGAAAGATATTCCTAAAAGGGCACTTCTTCGAGTGCCCTTTTTTATTTTATGGTTGCGAGTGAAGAGAATAGCTGGTTAGGGTTTTCTAAAGATTTTTGGATATTAAATGCAGTCGTATTTAGTTTCTTTTTTAGCTTTAATTTAATAATTCCACAGTTACCAGAGTTTATAACCAGTTTAGGTGGGGAAGATTACAAAGGACTAATAATAGGAGCTTTTGCTCTGAGTGCTCTTGTATCTCGTCCATTTAGCGGAAAACTAATTGATCATGTTGGACGTAAACCCATCATGTTGTTTGGCATAGGCGTTTCTATTGTCGTTTCTTTTGGATATCCACTAGTTCATGGGGTGACGTCTTTTTTAGCACTTAGATTTTTACACGGTATTTGCGCAGGCTTCACACCTACGGCAACAACGGCTATGGTTTCAGACATAGTCCCGATTCACAAACGAGGTGAAGCGATGGGCGTTGTAGGAATGGCAGGTAATCTTGGAATGAGTATGGGCCCAGCATTGGGAAGTGAAGTTGGTGTTACCTATGGCAATCAAACAATGTTTATTGTTGGTGGGTTTATGGCATTTCTAGCATTAATTCCAACCATAAAACTAACAGAGACGGTTAAAAATGTTCAGTCGTTTTCTTGGTCAATGCTTAAATTGAAGCAAGCCGAAATCATCGAACCTCGGGTTCTCACTCAAGGGGTAATAATGACGCTTAGTGTTGTCACTTTCGGTGCATTACTAACACTCATACCTGATTATTGTAAACAGTTCGGTGTTGTTAAAAATGGCTATTACTTCACTGTAGTAACTGTAACCTCTTTATTTATTCGAGTGTTAAGTGGGAAGTTGAGTGATAAATTTGGACGAGAAATAGTACTTCTTGTTGGAATAGCCTTTTTAGTTAGTGCAAACATCATGTTGATTTCCGCACAATCCGTAACAATGCTGTTTGCGTCAGCTGCTATTTTTGGTATTTCCACGGGTATAAATTCACCAACGTTATTTGCGTGGACGATAGACAACGGCAATCAGAAGTTTATTGGACGAGGAATATCTACATTATTTATTTTCTTAGAAATCGGTATAATTATCGGTGCAGTTGTTCCGGCTAAAATATACGATAACCATGCAGATCAAATTCACAATGCATTTCTCTTTACTCTGAGTTGTTCTGTTTTAGCGCTAGTAGTTATAATTCGAGCCTTTCTCAAGCAAAAAAAGAGAGTAGAATCATTCTAAATAGCCTGAAACTTTGAATAAGTTGGCATGTACAAGGTGTTTAGCACAACGCAGCTTAATTAAATGTGATTAAAAAATGGTTTAATGATTATAATCATACCGTCAAAACACTAATTTTGCAGCCGTTTGCAAAACGCATTTATTGCAATGAGTAAAGTTATAAAGATTAGAAAAGGCAAGGATATTAGTTTGGTTGGTGCAGCAGAAAAAACTGTGGCCGCTAGAACGTTATCAAGCTCATTTGCCATTAAACCTACCGATTTTAAAACCCTTGTTCCAAAACTTGCTGTGAAAGCGGGCGAGGAGGTTAAGGCGGGAGATGTTTTATTTTTCGATAAAACAAACTCTGACATCAAGTTTACTGCTCCAGTGAGTGGTGAAGTTGCTGAAGTCGTGAGAGGTGAGAGAAGAGCTATTCAAGAGATTCGAATCTTAGCAGATTCTGAAATCCAGTACAAATCTTTTAACATCCCTTCATCATTGGATAAAGAGAATGTTAAGTCATTGCTACTCGAGTCAGGGTTGTGGACATATCTAGTTCAGCGTCCATATGGTGTTATCGCCGATCCTAGCGCAGAGCCAAAAGCAATTCACATATCGTGTTTTGACTCAGCGCCTCTAGGTGTTGATTACAACTTTAGCTTAAGCGAAGACGAGGCTGCATTTAAACAGGGTATAGAGGCTCTAAGAGTCTTAACCACTGGTAAGGTGCATCTTAATGTGAGAGCAAATGACTCAAACGCTTCTATGTTTACCAACGTAGGTGGTGTTGAAGTCACATCCTTTAGCGGTGCTCATCCAGCTGGTTTGGTTGGTGTTCAAATTCACCACATTGACCCTATAAATAAAGGTGATGTTGTTTGGACTATTAATCCGCAACACGTCGTTTTTATTGGAAGACTGTTGTCATCTGGTAAAGTGGATTTGACTCAAAAGGTTGCCTTAGTAGGGTCTGAGTTAAGTAATCCACAATATATTCAAACTATTGTAGGGGTAAATGTTGAATCATTGTTTGCCGATAATTTGAAAGGTGAAAACCCACGAGTGATAAGTGGAAACGTGTTAACAGGTTCCAACATTGGTTCTAACGGTTATCTTGGCCATTTTGATCATATGATATCTGCAATACCTGAAGGTAATCACTATGAGTTTATGGGATGGTTATTCCCGTCATATGCTAGACCAACGGTAAGTAACTCACTGCCTATTTCAAAGTTTTTGAAAAAGACATTTGTTGCAAATACAAATCCTCATGGTGAAGAAAGAGCATTTGTAATGACGGGTCAGTATGAGAAAGTTTTACCAATGGACGTTATGCCTGTTCAATTGCTTAAGTCAATTTTGGCTGAGGATTTAGAGGCTATGGAGAATCTTGGTATCTATGAAGTTATTGAAGAAGACTTAGCACTATGTGAGTTTGTTTGTACGTCAAAAATCGATGTACAAAAGATTTTAAAAGGTGGTTTAGAGTTAATGGCACTAGAGAGTTAATAATTGAGCATTAGAAAATGAAGTTTTTAAGAGATACTTTAGATAAAGTTAAGCCAAACTTTGAGAAAGGAGGCAAACTTTACTTCTTGCATTCTAGTTTTGATGCGATAGAGACATTTATGTTTGTGCCGAACCACACTACAAAGTCAGGTTCACACATACGAGATGGAATTGATTTGAAAAGAACAATGTTCTTTGTCATTATCGCCTTAATTCCAGCGTTGCTTTTTGGGATTTATAATGTTGGATATCAACATTATTCAAACTTGGTTACGCCTGAAGCGCATACTTTCATTGATTGTTTCCTGTTTGGTGCATTGAAGGTTTTACCAATTATTGCGGTTTCGTATATCGTTGGTCTGGGAATTGAGTTTGCATTTTGTCAAGTAAATGGTCATCCAGTAAACGAAGGATTCTTAGTTTCTGGTATGTTAATTCCATTAATTGTACCTGCCGACATCCCATTGTGGATGGTCGCGGTTTCTACGGCATTTGCAGTAATTATTGGTAAAGAGGTGTTTGGCGGTACAGGGATGAATATCTTAAACCCAGCACTGACGTCACGAGTATTCCTTTATATCGCATACCCAGTTGAAATGGCTGGAGATATTTGGGTTTCAGGAATTAAAGAAGGTTTGGTTGATGCGTCATCAGGAGCAACTGCTCTTGGTGAATTAGGTGCAGGTAACGAATACACAGTAAGTGCGATGGATTCATTTATCGGGTTGATTCCTGGTAGTGTTGGAGAAACATCGGCTCTGATGTGTTTGATAGGAGCTGCATTCTTAATTGTAACTGGTATCGGAAGTTGGCGAATAATGCTGTCGACTGTTCTAGGTGCATTGGGAATGGGACTAATCCTAAATATGATTGGAGGAAATCCATATTATGAATTGCCAGCCTACCAACATTTAATTATTGGCGGTTTTGCTTTCGGAGCTGTTTTTATGGCAACAGATCCAGTTTCAGCTGCTCATACAACGATGGGTAAATGGATTTATGGAGCTTTAATAGGTGTTTTAACAGTGTTGATTAGAGTATTCAACCCTGCATATCCAGAAGGAATTATGTTCGCAATTTTGTTTATGAACGTAATGGCTCCTTTGGTAGATAATTATGTAGTTAAGTCTAACATTAAAAGAAGATTGAGTCGTGTCAAAGCTTAATAAAAATTCAAGCGGATATATATTCGGATTTGCATTATTGATAATCCTTGTATGTGGAGTTCTACTTTCTGTAGTTTCAGGTGCGTTAGCTGAGAGACAATACGAAGAAAGAGAATTAGAGCGAAAGAAATTCATCTTAAAAGCTGCGTTAGGAGATAAAATATCTGATGTAGAAAAAGATAAAATATCTGAGATGTATTCAAACCTAGTGAAAGAGTCTGTTGTTAATTCTAGTGGTGAAACCATTGATGGAGTAGCAGCGAATTCTGTAAATCTTAAAAATGAATACAAGAAGTTGGAGAAAAACGGAAGTTTAAAAGAAGGTGAAACTATTCAACTTCCAATGTATCAAATCATGAGCGAAGATGGCTCGAGTGTAGATTATTACGTTATGCCAACCTACGGTTTTGGTTTATGGGACAATATATGGGGGTACGTAGCTTTGGCTAAAGACCTAAATACTATTCAAGGGTTAGTCCTTGACCATAAAGGAGAAACTCCAGGATTAGGAGCCCGTATTACTGAGGACAAAGTTCAAGATAGGTATCGAAATGACAAGAAAATATTTGATGGAGATAAATTAGTTTCAGTAACCATGAAAAAAGGTGAAGGAAACGATTACTCTGACAATCCTCACGCTGTGGATGGTATGTCGGGAGCGACATTAACTGCTGATGGTGTGAACAATATGATTGACAATTATATGAACTTGTATCTATCATTTATCAACGCTAATAAGAAATAACATGAGCACTGAAACACAAGCGGTAGAAGAGGTGGTTAAAGAGCGAGAGCCTTTATTCTCTAAGAAAAATAGAAAACTTATAACAAACCCATTAGATGCTGATAATCCGATTACTGTTCAAGTGCTTGGCGTTTGTTCAGCACTGGCGGTTACAGTTAAGTTAATTCCGACATTATACATGTGTATTTCGGTATTATTTGTATTAGTATTTTCGAACGTAGCTATTTCGTTACTTAGAAATGTAATACCTGGCCGAATTAGAATTATCGTACAATTGTTAGTGGTAGCGTCATTGGTTGCTGTAGTTGATCAAGTATTACAAGCATATGCTTACGATGTATCCAAACAACTTTCTGTATTTGTTGGTTTGATTATAACAAACTGTATCATTATGGGTCGATTAGAGGCATTTGCATTAGCGAATAAACCAGGTCCTGCTTTAATGGACGCAATTGGAAACGGATTAGGTTATGCCGCAATTCTTATTCCGGTGGCTTTCTTCAGAGAGCTTCTTGGAAGTGGTTCACTATTCGGATTCAATATCTTAGGAGAAGGTTACCCTGGAAATGGTGTAATGATGAGTCCAGTTGGTGCATGTATCGTATTAGGATTATTAATCTGGTTCCAACGTTCCAGAAATGGTTATACTGAAGAAGCTTAAAAAGTAAAATCATGGGTATAGTAGAAAATTATTTAAATATTGGAATCAAGTCGATTTTTGTCGACAATATGATTTTTGCCTACTTTTTAGGTATGTGTTCGTACTTAGCAGTTTCTAAGAAAATTGGCACTGCAGTAGGTTTGGGAATGGCAGTAACTTTTGTATTACTGATAACTGTTCCATTGAACTGGTTAGCGTACAACTTTATTATTAAAGAAGGCGCTTTAACATGGTTAAATGGTCTAGGTGTTTCGACTTCGTTTGCTGACTTCTCAACGGTTAATTTAGAAGTTTTAAAATTCATCATATTTATTGCAGTAGTTGCAGCATTTGTTCAGCTGACTGAAATGGTTGTAGAGAAGCTCTCACCAGCATTATATAATGCACTGGGTATTTTCTTACCACTTATTGCGGTTAACTGTTCAATCTTAGGAGCAGCTCTTTTCTTACCTGGAAAAGAATTTGCTTTCGGAGAAAGCGTTGTTTACGGCTTAGGGTCTGGAATTGGATGGTTTTTAGCGGTTGTAGCACTTGCGGCTATTCGTGAAAAACTAAGCTATTCGAATGTACCAAAAGGACTAAGAGGGTTAGGAATAACGTTCATCACTGTTGGATTGATGGCTTTTGCATTTTTAAGTTTTATAGGATTTAAACTTCCATTTGGAGAATAAAATTATGGTATTTTTAGAAATAAACGGTGCTATTATAATCACTTCTGCTATTGCATTAGCAGCAATCATTTTGCTTCTAGTTCTGATGCTGCAAGTAGCGGCTAAAAGGTTGGTAAACCAAGGTGATGTAAAGCTTACAATAAATGGCGAAAAAGAGGTTGAAGTGTCTGCAGGTACTACGTTATTAAGTACACTAACAGACCAGTCGATTTTCTTGCCGTCGGCATGTGGTGGAGGGGGAACTTGTGCCATGTGTAAATGTCAAGTATTTGAAGGGGGAGGAGACATCTTACCTACGGAAACTGGCCACATCAAACGAAGTGAGCAAAAAGAGAACTGGAGACTTGCTTGTCAAGTAAAAGTTAAAAACGATATGAAAATCGGAATTCCAGAAGAGATTTTTGGAATTAAAAAATGGGAGTGTGAAGTTGTTAAAAACTATAACGTTGCTTCATTCATTAAAGAATTCGTTGTAAAACTTCCAGAAGGTGAGAACCTTGATTTTGAAGCTGGTGGTTACATTCAAATTGATGTTCCAAAAATAACAGTGGACTTCAAAGACATCGATATTACCGCTCATCCAGAATTGGTGGCAGACGGTAGAGATCCAATGGATTTTAAATCAGAGTGGGATAAATTTGGTTTATGGGATCTGAAAATGGTTAATGATGAGCCAATCTTTAGAGCATACTCAATGGCAAATCACCCAGCGGAAGGAAACATTGTAATGCTGAATATTCGTATCGCAACACCTCCTTGGGATAGAAAGAACAATAAGTGGATGGATGTAAATCCTGGTATTTGTTCTTCGTTTGTTTTTGGTTGTAAGCCTGGTGACAAAGTAACAATCTCAGGTCCTTACGGTGAATTCTTTATCAAAGAGACAGATGCTGAAATGTTATACATCGGTGGTGGTGCAGGAATGGCTCCAATGCGATCGCATTTATTCCATTTGTTTCACACATTAAAAACTGGTAGAAAAGTAACATACTGGTACGGTGGTAGGTCTAAACGTGAATTGTTTTATCTAGATCACTTCAAAAAAATTGAGAAAGATTTCCCTAACTTTAAATTCTTCATTGTTCTATCTGAACCAATGGAAGAGGATAACTGGAAAGTAAAATCAGACATTCACGATGAGTCAGGTGATGGTTTCACAGGATTTGTTCACCAAGCAGTAATTGATCAATATTTGTCAAAGCACGATGCTCCTGAAGATATCGAATTTTACTTCTGCGGACCTCCATTGATGAACCAAGCTGTTCTTAAAATGGTAGATGATTGGGGAGTACCACCAGAAAATGTTGCTTTTGACGATTTCGGAGGATAATCATATGATTTTAAATATATTAAATAACAAAAAAGGCAGATTATTCTGCCTTTTTTTTATTGTTTTTTTTGCAAACTGTTCTACACCAAACAAGCAAATACAAGCAAATAAGGTAGCTGGGAATGCGTTGGGAACAACATACCACATAACATATATCGGACAACCATTTGTAGGACTTGAGGATTCAGTAGATTCACTATTGGTAGCATTTAATTATGGTCTTTCCACATACGACCCGAACTCATTTATTTCGCAATTTAACGGCAACAAGCAAATCAATAAAGATGATTTAAAACCCGGTTTTGAACACTTTGAGGTTATGGTGGAGAAATCAAAACCAATTGTTGTAACCACTAATGGGGCGTTCGACCCGAGTGCAGCACAATTATTTAAATTGTATGATGCATTCAAAAAGCAAAAACGGATGATGGATACTTCTTCGATTCAAATTGCGAAAGCGTTTAAGGGATTTGAAGATATAAAATTCGATGCTAGTGGAAACTTAATTAAGGATCGATTTAAAAGCTATAACTTTAATGCTATAGCGAAGGGGTATTTTGTTGATTTATTGTCTCATATGCTCAGAGAAAAGGGCTATGAAAACCATATGGTCGAAGTAGGAGGAGAGGTTAATTGTCGAGGGAAAAATATCAAAGGCGAGCCGTGGAATATTGGTATAAATAGACCTGAAGCGGGTGAGAACCAAACGAATTTTTTTGAAGTCATTTCCTTATCAGACAAATCAATGGCTACAAGTGGAAACTATCAGAACTTCTATGTTGTAAACGATACTATAATCGGACACACCTTAGATCCAAGAACAGGAGTTCCGGTTATTTCTGACTTAAAAAGTGCCACCATAATGCATGTTGATTGTGCAATTGCTGATGCTTACGCAACGGCTTGTATGGTTTTAGGGTTAAAAGAGTCCACCAAATTAATTGAAGCTGATTCCTCTTTGACCGCTTTCTTTATCTATGAAGAAAACGGTCAACTAAAAGGAAAGCACGTTAAGTAATAAACTATTTAGTTATTACAATCCTTTTTGAAATACTAACAGTTTCACCTGTAAGTTCTAAAAAGTAAATACCATCAGTTAAGTTAAGCGCAATTATGTTTTCTGAAAGCAATTTGTCTGATGTATAAATTACTTTTCCAAGAGTAGAGATAACTTTCAATTGATTAAATTGAGAAGCATCGTCCAATTGAATTGTAAACGCTCCATTTGAAGGGTTTGGGTAAATAGTAATACCTGCGTTTTCAAATGATGATATGCCAGCATTTCTATTCACTTTACACGTTTTACTCACTTGGTTTCCAACACAACCTTCTGGGCTGGTTTCTGTTAACTTTATTATTCCAGTAGTAGGTCTAGTATTCCATTTAACCACAATTGACTTTGTGCCTTGACCTGAAACTATAGTTCCATTTGTAACTGCCCATTCAAACGTATTGCTGTTTTGAGTACTCGCGTTTGCAGTAAACGTTTCTTTATCGTTGTCGCTAGTATTCGGACCATTAATAGCCGATGTAACAGGTTCCGCTAGCACTACTACCTTTTGGCTTGATGTATCGGAGCATGCGCCGTTTGTTGTTGCAATAAGTTCAACATTGTACGAGCCTGCTTTAGAATATTTTTTTGAGGGATTGGTTGTTGATAAAGTCGTATTATCACCAAAACTCCAAACATACGTCAATTCGTCACCAATGGTAGTATTTGTAAATACGATGCTATGATTTTTGAAGCACTGAGAATCTTGGCTGATTGTAAAATCGGCCTTTGGGTACCCATATACTGTTATTGTATGTTCATTAGTGCTATTACATCCTTCAGAATTTTCTAAAACGAGTTTTAAATCATAAGACCCGGAAGAATCAAAGCTTGGTTTGTAATCAGCAGATGTTGATTTAAGACTGTCATCAATATACCAATTGTAGGTAACTGATTTAGTATCGAATAAACTAACAATAGACACTGATGGGTTAACGCTACCACCTTCGCATAGCGACGATTCTACCGTCAAATATCCAGTCAAACAAGATGCGTTCATGTACCATAATTCTCTTCCATGAAAATCATCCTTCACAGTAAAATATAAATATCCATTTGACATAGTTAATGTTTGAGGATCAGAGCCAACAGAACCTTGAATTATATCAGAAACAATAGAGACTGTTTTACCGTCAGTCGACCACAATTCGACACCTGTTGTATCCGTTCTTGCTGTGAAGAATAATTTGTCAGACGACTTTGCATATTCCATTGAGTAACTCGTAGTAAAGCTAGTGTCAGTAAACGTATAGATACTTTTTGTTCCTGCCGATGTCCCGTCTGACGACCACAGCGTTTCAACACTATTAGAGTCAGAAGTAGTAAAAAACAATAACCCAAGATCATCGTGGTATTCAAAATTTTGAGGGTTGCCTGAAGTACTTCCAGATACCAAATCTTTTATCATTTTTGTTCCTGCTGATGTTCCATCAGTCGACCATAACTCTGCGCCATTAGTGCCGTCATCTGCTGTAAAGAAAATAACGCCATTTCCTTCCGTCATATTTGAAGGGTTGCTAGAACCACTTCCAGATACAATTTCAATTAATTCCGTACCTGAAGAACTACCGTCTGAGATATAAAGCTCTCTACCAGTTTTTGGTGTTGTTGCCGAGAATACGATAAAACTGTCTTTGAAAGAGCATAAAAAAGACGGTCTTGAATCGTAATAGTCGTTATATATGTCTTTGACAAGTGTACTCGTGGAGCCATCCGTATAATAAAGCTCTATTCCTTCTGTATAATTATCAGCAGTGAAATACACTCTATCTCCTACAACTGTTAAATTGGCAGCAGAAGCTCCGAATCCATTTGGCTGAATGCTTGAGGTAACAACACGAGTTGACTTAGCTTTTTCGTCATAAACCCATATGTTGTTATACAGTGTTTGTCGCAGCGTATAAAAAAACTTGCCATTAGTTCTTCTAAAACTTCCAACATAATTTTTCTTACCATTGTCAAGTATTTCTGTTATTTCTTTCGTCTTGAAATCATAATAGTTGATTTCCATATCAAACGAGCCTGGAAGAATTGAATAATACACGCCATTCTCCGTCGACATTAGTTCACGAGGCTGACCACGAGTTGTTCCGTTATAATCGATAATGTTTGTTATTGTGTTTGTAGACACATCATACGACCATAGTTCATCCGCTGTATCCTTGTTACTTGCGTTAAAAAATACACCTTTAGGAGTGGACGCGATTGAAGCAATCACATTGTCTGGCGTTGCATTCATAACATCCCATAAAACATTTGTACCACTTGAAGATCCGTCTGAAATCCATATTTCTCTACCAATTTCATCATCTAACGCAGTGAAAATGAGTTTGTCATTATACATAAAAAAATCACTAGGACTGCTAGCAGTTGAACCTGGGTAAATGTCTTTAACTTTTCTAATAAATGAACCATGACGTCTTGAGTACAACTCAAAATCACGGTAATTGTTGGAGCTATGGGCCGAGAAATATAACACTGAATCTCCGGCTGTAAGATGTGTAATCAAAGCATCGGTTTGAATAGGGTAGAGGTCTTGTGTAAGTCTGGTGCCAGAAGCTGTTCCGTCAGTATAATAGAGCTCTTTGCCTTTGTCTACATTGGCAACAAAATATACCAACCCGTTCATATATGTAATTTGTTCGGGGTCAGAAGAATAGGTACCTTGATCCAAATCAGTTATCATATACGTTCCAGACGTTGTTCCATTGGTTCTGCACAGTTCTGTTCCTTTACCTGCTTGATTTCCACCAAAATACAAGACAGTATCCCAAACAACTGCATTGTTCAAGGTATAAAATGAATCTCCTTGTGTATCAATGAGCTTTACAAAATTTGTATCAGAACCATTGGTATGGAATACATAGGATCTATTGTTATCATTAATATCACGAGCAGTGAAATAAAGTTCAGCGTTAAATGATATCAAACTGTTAATGACAGAGGCCCCAACACCAGTATAAAAATCCTTAACCAACACAGTTCCTGCAGTTGTGCCATCAGATTTCCATAGTTCACGTCCATGTGTTGAATCGTCAGCTACGAAATAAAGCAAATCATTATGTGCGGTCATCTTATCTATGGAAGAGGTTTTAGTCCCTTTGTAAACGTCTTTTACCAATCGTAAATCTCCCTTAGTTCCATCCGAAGCATATAATTCTCTTCCAGTCGAGTCTGTCGTTACTTCAAGAAATATAGCTTTTGAAGTAGCTAAAACTTTTGAAATAGCTCCTGAAACGATTTCGGTGGTATTTTTTAAACTACCGTCTGTTTTCCAAAGCGTGCTCGAAAACTTTTTTGATAAGAAATATGTAGAAGACTTGTACTCAAAAAAGGTTGTGTTAGTATGACTATAGTTGTCTTTACTATTATTTATATCTAAAGAATTTATAGTTGAGTCTTTTAGGTTAATTACGTACAACTCGTGTCTATTATCAGAATTCAAACTTGAAACATAAAGCAAGTCTCCTTTTAGATAATGAATTACCACATCTCCAGAACGGTTCTCATCCATCATGTCTTTAATCAGTGTTGGATTGTATGATTGGCTGAATGCAGCCGTAAACAAGATACTACTTAGGATGACAAGCGTAATTTTCTTTATCATAATTTATGTGTTTAACCACGAAGATAATCTTCTATTTATCTTTAACTTGTCATAAAAGCATTGCTCGACTAACAACGTGATGACTTTGGATAAGTGCTTGTTTTTGAATGATTCCTGATATGCATTTCACACATGATATTTCAAAATTTAGTAATTGCAAAAATTACATCGAGTAGATTCCAACGAATGGCTTGAGAAATTTCATCTATCCTTTTAACTTGCGGCAAAATTTACGATGAATACAATCCAAAATAATATAGCTGAACGTTTCATGCGATACGTTCAAATAGATACACAGAGCGATCCATACTCAAACGAGTTTCCTTCAACTTCGAAACAACTTGATTTGAGCATGTTGCTAGTCGAAGAGTTACGGGAGATTGGAATTGATGATGCTATTTTGGATGAAAATGGATATGTATTCGCAACAATTCCAGGAAACACAGACAAAGAAGGTGTTGAAACCGTTTGTTTCTGTTCTCATGTAGATACGGCGCCTGATTGCAGCGGTAAAGGAGTGAAACCAATTTGCCACGAAAACTATCAAGGACAAGATATCGTGTTGCCTGACGATGAGAATCAAGTTATTACTACTAAGAACCATCCATATTTATTGGAACGTATTGGTGATGATATAATTACTGCATCTGGCACAACGCTTCTTGGTGCTGATGATAAAGCTGGAGTGGCAATCATTATGGAACTTGCCAATCAATTGTTGCAGCGAGACGATGTAGTTCATGGAGATATTCGAATTTTGTTTACACCAGACGAAGAGGTAGGACGTGGAGTAGACAAATTAGACATCAAGCGTTTAAACGCAGATGTAGGATATACGTTGGACGGAGGAGTTCGAGGCTCATTGGAAGGTGATACGTTTTCTGCAAATTCAATGACTGTTACGTTTCATGGAGTTAGTGCTCATCCTGGATATGCTAAAGGTAAAATGGTTAATTCTATGAAAGTTTTAGCCCATTTTATAACTTTATTACCGTCAGACAAAATGAGTCCTGAGAGTACTTCTGGAGATCAAGGTTTTGTTCACCCAATGAATATTGAAGGTGAGCTTGAAGTTTCGCGTTGCAGTTTTATTATTCGAGATTTTGATACGGCAAAATTGGAGGAGCATCAAAATATGGTAATTCAATTAGCCCAAGAAGCCGTAGATTGTTTTCCAGGTGCTCGATTTGAAACAGAAGTCAAAGAGCAATACAGAAATATGCGTGAGATTTTAGATCAATTTCCACATATAGAGGCCAACGCTGTTACAGCAATGAAACGAGCTGGGGTAGTGCCAAAACAAGATTTAGTTAGAGGGGGAACCGATGGTTCACGGTTGTCGTTTATGAATTTACCCTGCCCAAATATATTTACTGGTGAAATGGGAATTCATAGCAAACAAGAATACGTAAGTGTTCAAGATATGGAAGCAGCGTTAAATACGCTTATCGAGCTTGTTCAAGTTTATGAGGAAAACGCCTAAAACAGTGTGAATTGAAGCCTTAGTAAGGTGTTTGGCCTATTTTTCCGACTCGTCAGATTTACACACCTCGCCCGGTTTTGCTCCACACATTCCACAAGCAACCCCTTCTTCTTGTAACATTGGATTTTTACCAGCACACCCTGCGCGCATTTCTCCATTTTTGACAAGCAGCATGCGTACACCCATTCCTAACAAAGCAATAATAAGGATTCCGACAATTAAAATGAATTGAGTCATATCTTTAAAACAAGTTTGCAAATTTAATGTTTGAAACGTTAAACACATTATAGAGGTAATCATATCATTAGGTTTTTCGTTGAATACTGACATTTTTACATGAAGCTGCCAACTGATTTTTTTTTCAGGATCAAGCAACTTTATGCGGCTTTGTTGGTCTAAGAGATAATTACGCTTATCTATAAAAGTATTTGTGTAACTTTTTTCGTTTACCTTCGTAAAACAAATAAAAAGGCACGGATGTTGATTTAATAGAAGTGTCTTAAACTTATTTGCCTATGAAACGCTTAATACTTACCACAAAAAAAAGAAGCTCAATTTTAATTATTGGTTTATTATTATTAGCCAATCTTTTTGTATTCGGAGTTGCGTATAATAAGCTTAGTCACCAAACTATTTCTAACGTCCAAAATCCAAATAAAGAGCAAGTAATTGAAGCGGGTTGGCAAGTATTAGGTTGGGGATACTCACTATTAGAGGCTGTAAGGATAACGCCTCAGGGATAATCACCCAATATGTCATTAGCCAATTCGGAGAGTTATAGTCGCTTCACTCGTTACAAGCTACATCATTTCGCTTTTTGGATTTCATTCTTTTCTTTCTGGTATTTTTTTTATAACGAAAAACTAAGTCCTGGGTCTGCTTTCGCAAATGCCTTCGTAACTGTTTCTGTTCAAGGCCTAGTTGTGTACTTTAATATGTACTTCCTGTTCAACAAATTGTTCAAACAGAAACTTTACTTATCATATGTAATCAGCTTAATCTTATCAATTTCACTTGCTTCATTAATTTGGGCTTTAGCCCTTAATTCTGCAAGTATTATGACCAATCATGTTGCTCTTGATATTTGGACATTACAATTTTTTGCTGGTGGTTTTGCAAGTATCTCGTTTACATTGGGAATTACCATGTCTCTAAAGATGGTGCGCCAATGGTACGAGCGTGAGCGTGTCACTGAAAACTTGGAACGTATAAATATGGAAACAGAGTTGAAGTATTTAAAAATGCAAATCAACCCTCATTTCCTCTTTAATAGTTTGAATAGTTTATATGCCTTAACGCTTCAGAAGTCTGATAAAGCACCAGAGTTGGTGCTTAAACTTTCAGAGATATTAAGATATGTTTTGTACGATGGAAGTGAGAAGTGGGTAGCGCTGGATAAAGAGATAAATTATTTAAGAAGCTATTTAGACTTAGAAAAAATCAGGAATGGCGATAGACTAAAATTTATATTTAATGTAAACGGAAACCCAGGTTCTAAGCAAATTGCACCAATGCTTTTTCTTACATTTTTAGAAAATAGTTTTAAGCATGGTATTAGTCAGAAGGCAGATGGTGGATATGTCGAAATTGATATGGAAATTTTTGACGATCACTTGAATTTTAGTATTCGGAATTCTAAACCTAAAGAAAAAGAGAAGCGATTAAACGGAAAATCGGGTGGTATAGGATTAGAAAATATAAAAAAAAGGCTAGCATTGTTATACCCAGATAAGCATACTTTGCATATGACGGATGATGGAGAGCAATATATTGTTAAATTAATTTTAAGATTTTAAAAGTAGAACCATATGAAATGTTTAATCGTAGATGACGAGCCATTGGCTATCGATGTTATAAAGAGCCACCTCAGTTCTTATAAGGATTTTGAATTAGTAGGTACCTGTTCGAATGCCATACAGGCTGCAGAGGTATTAAAGTCAAAAGATGTTGATTTGGTATTTCTGGACATCCAAATGCCCGAAGTTACTGGAATAGAATTCGTTAGGTCTTTAGAAAATCCACCATTGATTGTTTTTACAACCGCATATGCAGAATTTGCAGTAGAAGGGTTTGAACTTGATGCTATTGACTACCTCCTAAAGCCAATATCAAAAGACCGATTTGACAAAGCGATTGTTAAGGCGAAAGAGTACTACAATTTGAAGAATGGTAACGAAGTTGACAACACAGAACTTGAAGACGAATTCATATTCGTTAAGGCGAATCAAAAGCTAATTAAAATTAGTTATGATGATATTTTATATGTTGAAGCCTTTGCTGATTATGTAAAGATTTACATACCAGAAAAGCGCATCGTAACACTTCAAACCATGAAAAAGATGGAGAACAAATTACCAGCCGATAAATTCTGTAGAATTCATAGATCGTTTATTGTTGGTTTAAAGCATATAGAATCTTACAATACAAGTGAAGTTGGAGTAGGGGGGAAACGCCTACCAATTGGCAAAAACTTTAAAGACAAATTCATGGATTTAATGAAATCCAATAACATTTTGTAATGGATAAAAGACTTGAAGCATTTCAACGTTTATTGACGATAATGGACGAATTGCGAGAGCAGTGTCCATGGGACAGAGAGCAAACAATAGAAAGTATCCGGCATCTTACCATTGAAGAAACGTACGAACTTTCTGACGCAATTCTTGACAACGACATGGTTGAAGTAGAAAAAGAACTAGGTGATTTAGCATTGCATCTAGTCTTTTATTCAAAAATTGCAAGTGAAACCAACACCTTCGATATTACATCGGTGCTAAATGGCATTTGTGAAAAGCTTATTCGAAGACACCCGCACATTTACAGTGACGTTACAGCTAAAGATACTGAAACCGTTAAGCGAAACTGGGAACAAATTAAACAAGCGGAATCTAATGGTGTTAAATCCGTCTTAAGCGGCGTTCCTAAATCCATGCCATCCATTGTAAAAGCCATGAGAATGCAAGAGAAAGCTGCTCAAGTAGGTTTTGATTGGCCCAATAAAAATGACGTATGGGACAAGGTTGAAGAAGAGTTGGATGAATTTAAAGTCGCACAAGGTGATGAAAAAACGTCCGAGTTTGGAGATTTACTTTTTTCGTTAATTAATTACGCTCGCTGGAATAACATAAATCCAGATGATGCATTAGAACGTACTAATAAAAAATTCAAGTATCGTTTTGAGGCGATTGAGGAAGAAGCTAAGCGGATAGAAAAACCACTGAAGGAACTAAGCCTTTCAGAAATGGAAGTGATATGGCAACGTGCTAAATCTAATCTAGATTAAACGGTGATCGTGTAATCATTTTACCTTCACTCCATAATTCAACGAAGTGACTTCCTGATTTGTAGGCTTCCTCTTGCTTAAAAGTAAGTTTAAACTTTTCTGAAGACCCATCGTATGTAAAGTCTTTCTTCATAGAAAACAATTCATCTGAATCCGCTAACAATCCATTATTGGCACCTAATACTTCTTGATTTGTTCCAATTATTCTCAACTTAAGTTCTTTTTCACCTTCTTTAATAAGTGGTGATTCTAAAATAATGAAAGAAATTTCGACCTCTTCAACTTTAGAACTTTTTGTAGTTGGCTCCATACCTTTTCGACGCTTTCTCAGTGGAGTAATGCGTAAATCAGAAATACGTAATGTAGCGTTACTAACTTTTTCTTCTAAAACCTGTTTTTCTTTGTAAGCTCGATCTTTCTGATTTTTCAGTGTTTCAGCATTTGCCTTTTCGACCTCGGCAACTTTCGCATACTTATCTCTCGCTTCTGCAGTTTGTCTGAGTTTTACTTGATAATCATCCAACTGTTGTTTCAGTTGCTCAATTTCAGACTTTGCTTTTATTAAATCTTTAGGGTTGGCTGTACGCGCAAGTAATTGTCTTATTCGAACTTTCTTCTGACCCAATTCTTGCAGCGCTTCTGTTCTTTCAATCTTTAACTGCTCAGACTCGTTATAAATATTTTGGTATTGTTGACTTAGCAAGTCGTACTCACTTTGCAAGGAGTCACGCGAAAATTCAGTTTGAGATAACACTTCTTCCAATTCGGCATTTATCTCTTTTAAACTTCTTCCATCCTGGTAATTATTGTTATACCAGTCATAAAATAAATAAGCATTTAGTCCTAAAGACAATAAAAAAAGAATAAGAAGAGGAATCGAAATCCTCGAGTTTCTTTTGGTATCTCCTGCTTCGTATGTTTCTTCAGCCATAAACTTGGAATTCTTCCGCAAGTTTACAACAAAAAGAGTTTCACAGGAAATTTAATCTGTCAGGTTGGATGATTCCCAACCTATTATTAAGAATCGTATCGAGACCAGTTAATCTTGCCCATGAATTTTTCCTCAAGACAAGTCCATGTAGATTTGCTTCTCCAGCTACCACGTGCATATGAAAAACGGGCTTTCTCCCAGCTGTGGTATCGGTCGTAATTGTACTTAAGGTAATGAATTCCAACAACAAGATAATTGTATCTTGTTTTGCCGCCTTTTAAGTTAAGTTCGTCATACCAATATTTAAACGTCTTGTCAATTACTTGCAAGTCACCAAAATCAGTTCCTCCTGATTGAGAGCGAATGCATCTCCAACCACTTTCGTTCTCTCCAATTTCACGTACAAGTTCTGGTGGTACCCCAATCGAATTACAAATTGAATCTGAAATTTCAAGAATTGTCTTTTCTTTTAAAATTTTTTCAGAAAAATTTTTGTTTTTGATTGTGGTCGTATTATTTTTACCACCGTAAGGAGCGAAAGCAAATAAAGCTACAACTCCAACAAAAAATAAATACTTCTTCATAGGTCCCTTTTTAATGTTAAATTTAATTAGGTTCTCTCTCTCGAAATAAAGTGCGAAGGTCGTGCTTTAAATCTGTTTGGCAAATTTTAAACGTTTGATTAATGTAATTATTATCAACACAATGCTTGAAACCGTTGTAGTTACTAGACTTTAGGCTGTTTTTACTTTGTGTTTTTGGCGAATTTACCCCTAAATTTTAGGGTAAATCCTGGCTAAAACTGATAAAAAGTTGAAATGTTTCTATAGAAAAACGTCAAGATTCGGCGCTTTCGAAAATTTTGCTACCAATTCGAACCATTGTTGCACCTTCTTGAATAGCTATTAGATAGTCATTACTCATTCCCATACTTATTTCAGTAAACGATTTTGAGTCTTCTAATAATTCTTTAAGTTGATTAAATATTGAGACAGTTTTTTCAAATTCATTTCGTACTTGATCCTTATCATTAGTAAGTGTTGCCATCGACATAACTCCTACTATATGTATTCGTGAGAAAGAATTTAACAAACCGTCTTTAGCTTGCTGCAGTAATTCCTCTGGCTTAAAACCATATTTCGAATCCTCTTCGGCGACATGAATTTGTAACAAGATGTTAATATCAATATCTAGTTTTTCGCAGTTTTTTTGAAGTTCCTTAAGCAGCTTAATACTATCTACCGAGTGTATTAAACTAACCTCGTTAACTATTTGCTTAACTTTGTTCGTTTGTAAATGACCAATTAAATGCCATTCTACGTCATTTGGCAGTTCTGGCTTTTTCTTAAGAATTTCTTGAACTCTGTTCTCTGCAAAGACCCTTTGACCTGTGTTGTACAATCGCTGCAATTCATCGATAGTTCGGAATTTTGAGACTGCAACTAAACGTGTAGTACCGAGTTCCTTCTTAATTCGCTGAATATTCTGTTGTATCATTGCACTTGTAAATTAATCGAAGTTAAACGGTTTCAAAATTAGTGTAGATGAATCAGAATTATTGGATAAATGTACAATCAATAATCGCTTTATTGATTATGATAAGTTCATTAGGTTGCACACCACAATTTGCCCACGTGCCCAATGATGTAATAGAGCCAGAAGTTTTTACAGAATTAATAGTAGACATAAGGCTTGCAGAGGCACAGGAAAAGGTGTACCGACAGAAAGGTATTTACAACAAGGAATTGTTGGATAGTAGCTATCAAATGATTTATGCGTTGCGCGGAGTGACTCCTTCAGAATTTGAACGAAGTTATAATTGGTATCTAAATCATCCCAATTGGATGGAAAAGCTATCTGCAGAAGCTATTGAAAAATTGAACAGAATGGAAAAATGAATATCCCCAGTGACATAGAAGAAAAGCTAGGCTTTGATGAAATACGATCTTTTGTATTGGATAAGTGCAGAAGCACTGGAGGTAAAAAGCTAGGTAAGAAGCTTGCGTTTTCAACGAATATTAACGTTGTAAAAATGTGGCTACAACAAACTCACGAGTTTCAGCAGTTGTTGACCAGTGGGTCGGTGCCTCCAATTACTGAGATTGACATCTCAGAGGGAGTTGAAAAACTTCAGGAAAAACACAGCGTTTTAGCCCAGCACGATTTTGTAGATCTAAGAGTTTTGTGTCAAGATATTGTTGGTACGATTGAGTTTTTTTCCGAAAAGGAAGAAAAGACACCCAGCTTGTATGCGTTAATTCAAGATCTTGAAAGTCCTGCTGAGGTTATTGAACGAATATCATCAGTTTTTGATGATTTTGGTGATTGGAAACGAGATGCAAGTCCACTTTTACGTAAGATTTTAGACCTAATTGATGCTAACGAAAAGGAAGCATACAGTATTATTAAACGTATTTATAACTCTGCTGCTAGCAACAAGTGGACTGCTGAAACAGATGTATCCATAAAAGATGGACGTTTGGTTATACCAATTTATGCAGAACACAAAAAAAAGGTTCGCGGCATAATGCATGATGAATCGGGAGGAGGAAAAATTCTGTACATAGAGCCTATTGAAGTTCTTGAGGCTGCTAACAAACAAAAGGAGTTAGAACTAGATCGAGATCGAGAAATTCATAGAATTCTTACCGAGTTGACTCAATTTGTTAAGCTTCATTTAACAGATATAAAAACATACTCATTGCGCATGAGTATCCTAGATTTCGTAAGAGCTAAAGCTAGGTTGGCTATTGACTTAGATGCATCTTTTCCAGTGATTACAAACATTCCGAATTGCTCGATAAAGGAAATGTATCATCCTCTTTTGTATTTAACCAATAAGCAGCGAAAGAAGCCTACAATTCCAATGAATATTGAATTGAGTGACGATCAGCGGCTTGTTGTAATAAGTGGTCCTAATGCTGGCGGAAAGTCTGTAACCATAAAGACGCTAGCCTTAAATCAATATATGCTTCAGTGTGGTGTTTTACCATGTGCAAGCCCTGAATCATCATTTGGGTTTTATAAACAAATTTTCGTAGACATTGGTGATAATCAATCAATTGAAAATGACTTAAGTTCATATAGTAGCCACTTAACTGCCATGAAGCAGTTTTTGGCAAAGGCGAATGATAAAACCTTACTAATAATTGATGAAATTGGAAGTGGCACCGATCCAAATTTTGGTGGAGCAATGGCCGAGGCTATATTATTACAATTGAATAAACTTAAGCCACGTGGAGCCGTTACAACCCATTTTGGAAATGTTAAAAGTTTAGCCAAAACTGAAAGTGGGTTTATTAATGCTTCTATGTTGTACGATACGGATAAGTTACAACCAAAATATGAGTTTCGTATTGGTAAACCTGGAAGCTCATTTGCTCTGGAAGTGGCTCAAAATATAGGGTTGCCGAGTCATATTATTAAAGGGGCGAGAAAGCGATCAAATATCAAACAGCAAAAAACAGATGAGTTGTTAGCTACACTTGAATCTGAACGTTTAAAACTTAAGGAATCCGCTGCAGAATTGGAGGCGTCTAATAAACACCTAACAAGTCTAAAGTCTGATTACACGACGTTAAAAAAGGAGTTAGAAACGAATAGAAACGAGATTTTAATATCCGCGCGAAAGAAAGCAAGTGAATTGATTGAGGGGGCAAATGCGGAAATTGAACGAACCATTAAATCAATCAAAGAGAGCAAAGCGGATAAAAAGGTTACGAGTAATGCTAGAAAGTCACTATCGAATGCAAAAGTTCGTTTAAGTAAATCTGGTCAAACCGAAGGAAAAGGAACACCAGAAGTAGAAATGAGACCAATCACAGTTGGTTCTCAAGTTAGAATTCCAAATTCTTCAAGCACAGGAGAGGTTATTCAACTACGAAAAGATAAGGCAGTGGTACTCGCTGGAATAATGAAGTCAACATACCCTATTTCAGACCTTAAACTAATAAATCAAAAATCAGAGCGTAAAAAAGCCGGTAAAGTGTCTGTTGGGTTTGTAAATAGGCAAGAACAGTTTTCAATGGAGAAAGATGTTCGGGGACTAAGAGCAGAAGAAGCTATTAAAGAGATTGATCGTTGGATTGACGACGCAATTGTGATCGGAATGACAAAATTGCGGTTGATTCATGGCAAAGGTGACGGAATATTAAAGCAATTGATTCGTGATTATTACCACAGCGCACCTTTTGTTAAGCGAATAACCTATGAAGATGTGAGAATGGGAGGGGAAGGAGTAAGTTTAATTGAGCTAGCATGATATCTAAGTTTAAAATTGGCGATACACAAACCTTTGTTAGAAAGGTAGAACAAGCCCATATTGCTCAATTTGAATCGGGCAAAGTTCATGACTTTTACGGTACATTTGCTCTTGGTCAGGATGCAGAGTGGGCGAGTAGACTTTTTGTTTTAGAAATGCTTGAAGACGACGAAGAAGGAATTGGGACGTATTTGACCGTTAAACATAAATCACCAGCTCTTGTTGGTCAGAGAGTTGAAATCACTGCGACTATCGAGGAGTTATTTGAAAATAAAATAAACTGTTCGTATGTTGCGAAAGTCGGGGCAAGAGTAGTCGCAAATGGAACGACAGGACAGATGATTCTGAAGAAATCAGAAATTGAGAAGATACGAGAACGGGCGAAATGAGTAAGAAGGTTAAAGAAATACGTATAAAAAATAGAAAAGCAACTTTTGAATATGCGATAGAGATGGAATTTGATGCAGGTTTAGTTTTAACTGGACCAGAGGTTAAATCTTTACGAGATGGCAAAGCATCTATTTCTGAAGCATATTGTTTTTTGACTGACAACGGCATTAAGATAAAAGGAATGCACATCGCTGAATTTAAAAACGCAGGTTATGTGGAGCAAATTCCAACACGCGAGCGCAGTTTGTTGTTAAACAAAGGAGAGCTAAAAAAGCTATCTAACAAAATGAAAGACCAAGGGTATACAATTGTACCAATGGAATTATTTTTTGCAGACAGTGGTTACGCTAAATTGAAAATTGGATTGGGGAGGGGAAAGAAGAACTATGACAAGCGACAGGACATTAAATCAAAAGATGTGCAGAGAGAAATTGACCGGTATAGTTAATTGTCTAAACTGCAACGCTTAAAATTATTAAATCATGAAGTTATTAAATCTGTTTAGAAAGTCAAAAGGGAAATTACGAGAGAACCCAGATACCTCAATTAAGATCGACTTTCATTCACATATTTTACCTGGTATTGATGATGGAGCTAAGACGTTGGATGACAGTATTGAGTTAATACAAGAATTAAAAACTCAAGGGATTGAAAAAATAATAACCACGCCACATATTATACGTGATTTATATCCAAATACACCTGAGATTATTAGAGGGAAACGGGACGATTTGGTAGCGCGTTTAAAAAAGGAAGCTATTGATTTGGAGGTTGTTGCCTCAGCAGAATATTATGTAGATGAGTACTTTTTAGAGTTACTGGAAAAGCAGGAAGAGTTATTGACTTTTAAGGACAAGTCAATCCTTATTGAGACAAATTATGTAGAGAAGCCAAATTACTTAGAAAAAGTAATTTTTGAGATGAGGGTAGACGGTTATGAAGTTATTCTAGCCCACCCTGAACGCTATCATTTCCTAATTCGGAATGAAAAAGCAATAGAAAGACTCTTTGACACTGGAGTAAAGTTTCAGACGAATTTAATTTCATTTACTGGACAATATTCTAAAGAAATAAAAATGACAGCAGACTTTCTTCTCGAGCAAAAAATGATTTCTTATATAGGTAGCGATATTCATCACATCCGTCATGCAAAGCTTATTTCGCATTTTAAACGAACAGATAAATATCAGAAAATATTAGAATTAGATATTCAAAACAATGCGATGTTTTGATTTAGGGTATTGTTCTTACTCTAACCATCAAAACTACAGTAGCTGAGATTACCTACTTTATAGTCTTAATAACATTGGTAAACTCGTCTACTACTGCAATGTGGTCAAAGTGTTTTTGTGCGTAGTAAAGTCCATTTAAACCTATTTTAGAAGCTTGTTCGTAATTTTCGTACCTCCAGCAAATTGCTTCGGCAAAGGCTTGACTTGACTCTGCATTATAAATTATCGCTTCATTTAAATGGGTAAAATCATTGGAGAACCCACCGGAATCGCTCATGAGTACGGTTCTTCCAGTTGCGAAGTACTCACCTAATTTTATAGGATAGCCAGCTTGTGCAAAATTTGATTTAGTACGATTCATTATTAATGCATCACATTCATTTAAGTGAGCGGGAATGTCTTCGTACGTAACTTTTCCAACAACATGAATATTGCTGAAGGCTCTAGAGTTGGTAATTAGAGAATTCGTTTTTTCCGGGTTTGAAGGAGCACCAATTAGTTTTAAAGTTAGTTTTGGGTTGCTTTCAATTGCTATTTCAAAGCCTTTGATAATGGTGTCGATTCCATCTTTGTCATAGTACGAGCCAATATAACCGATGGTGTGAGTTTTGTCTGTTCGTAAGAAAGGAGAAAACCTTTCCAAATCTACAACGGTAGCCAGACGTGAAATAGATTGAACACTAAGAGAGTTGAAGTACTTGTACCCGAGATTCGAAATTGCAATTATATGATTGCTGTATTTAGCAACAAGTTTCTCTTCAATCAAATGAATTTTTCTACGTAGTTTGTTCCCAGAAAAGCTTTGTACCTCGGTTTGGTCTACTATAGTCTTGATGCCAAGTAACTTACAGAGCATAAACAGGTGAAAACTATTATAAATTGAAGGCAAATGAAAATATACAATGTCAAAATCTTTTCGATGTTTAACTAACCAAATCGCAGACAGTAGTTTCACAAAAAAAAAGTAAAATACTTTATGCATTTTACTTTTATAGTAATCCTTAGCTAGGATTAAATTTTTGAAAGGGATATCTTCCCATTTACCATCTAACGTGTCATTAGTGCTGGAATTTTTATCGAAGTACGTTGGTAAAACATTTAAAAGAAAAGGGTCAATTTCATTTCTTTTACATCCTTTGGCAAGAGATTTGATCCGGGCAATCGATGCATTTCCATCTGGAAAGTCCCCGTAAAAAATGAGAAGGATTTTCATGAAAAGTCCACCTCATTATTCTTTTGCAGCATCGTAAATACGCTCTATAATATCAACAACCTTCATTCCTTCTAATGCATTAGCCGTAATCGTAGCATTTCCGTTTAATACATTCACCACATTTTCAATAACGTAATGGTGATTTGCAGCGCTTCCTTTAAAAGGGCCATAATCATTTGGGGGATTTGTAGGTTTTAATTTTGGCATCTCGTAATCTTTGATGTGACAATACTCAATCTCATTCATGTATTGTCCTCCTACTTTCAAACTACCATTTTCAGCAATTACCGTAATACTACTTTCCATATTGGTATCCCAAACCGATGTCGAGAAGTTTAAAATACCTAGCCCCCCGTTTTCAAACTCGAAGTGTGAAGAACCAGAATCTTCAAATTCAGTTAATTTGTCGTGATTGAAGTCAGTGACCTTTGTCTGAATGTTTTTAATGTCACCAAAGACCCAATACATTATATCAATAAAGTGCGAAAATTGGGTGTATAAGGTTCCTCCATCTAGTGCATTACTACCTTTCCATACTTTTGGCAAGTTTAATGGTTTGTAGTATCGATCATCTCTATTCCAGTAACAATTGATCTGTACCATGAATATTCGGCCTAAATTACCATTATCAACCACTTCCTTAAGCCATTGACTAGGTGGACTATATCGATTTTGCTTGACAACAAAAACATGTTTGCCGTGATGCAATCCTTTAAAGATTACTTTTTCAGTTTCGGATCTTGAAAGACCCATTGGCTTTTCTATAACCACATGCATTCCAGCCTCGATTGCTTGAATAGCCTGGGAAGAATGAAGGCCATTTGGGGTTGCAACGGTCAGAACGTCAGCTTTAACATCAGCTTTAATAAAATCTTCTAAAGACTTGAAGTGTGGAGTTCCTTTAGGGTACAATTCATGATTAACAACATCCTCGTTAATATCTATAATTGCCACAACTTTTGTTTCTGGATGACCATTTGCTATAGTGGCATGTCGCCTTCCGATGTGTCCAAAACCTGATATTACAAAATTGATTTTCATTTATTTAACTTATGAAGTAATAGGTTGATATTCGTTCAATACCTTACTGTAGGCTGATTCGGTAATCGCCTCAAATGTATTATAGTTTTTAATAATATTCGCGAGCTTTTCTGTTAGTTCAATCTTAGAGGTTGAATTGTACAAGAAACCAGTTTGGTTATCTGAAATTAATTCAGATATACCTCCAACGTCCGAGGCTAAAATTAACGTTTTTAACATCATTGCCTCAGGAATGACTGTAGGAATTCCGTCTTGGTCAAATTCAGTAACGACACTTGGAACTACTAACAACGATGCTTTACGCAAATGTTTTATCGTATTGAGATGATTTAGCCTTCCATGAAATTTAACTACGTCTTCTAAACCTTTATTCTCAACTATACTTTTTAGATTGTTTAACTCTTTTCCTTCACCAATAAAGGAAATACAAACATTTTGCTTCAGTTCTGTACTTAGATCGACGTATGCTTGAATGAATTGTTCGAAACCTTTTTTAGGGACTAATCGCCCAATACAAATGATGACAAATTTTCCAGAAGTTTTCTTTAGATGTTGCAGATTAACAAGTGCGTTTTTATTAATGTATTGACGAGCAATCTGTATTTTTTTATTATTTCCAAAACGCGAAGAAAAGTGACTAGCACAATTACTAGAAATTGCTGAAATTTCAGAAGCGAACTCAAACATTCGTTTGAGCACAGAATCACCTAATGTAGATGACTTTGTATGTAACTTCAATGACAGAGGATAAGCAAGTTTGTGAGCTACCAAATATCCGGCAACACTAGATCGAAATAGAAAATGATTTACAACAGTTAGTTGTTTAGTCTGATGAATCGTTAATGCCAAATAATCAAGGTTTAACCAAAGTAATATGTATTTGTGAATTGAAGCTTTATCGTGCCAGATGGCTGATAGAATAGTTTTTACAGCATGAGTAGATAAAACAATTGATTCGCTATTAACTTCTTTTTTTAGAATAGCAGCTAATAAGGCAAACGGATTTATTGTTGATTTTGTGACAGTATATTTTTCAGTTTTAGGATTTTTGAAATTGAGTGCAATTATTTGTACCGAATTTCCACTTTTGATTAGTGAATCAATTTCTTCTTGGATAAATGTTTCAGAATAATGCGGAAACCTACTAAGAAAATAAACGTAATGCACTACCGAATAATCGCAATAAACGTTTTAATGATAATACTAACATCTTGTATAAAGCCGACATTTTCTACATACTCTAAATTAATACGCAACTTTTCCGGTAGAATTTGCTCTGTGTATGTTTTTTCGACATCGTCGGAAGCAGAAAGCAGAGAGCTCTCATCAATAAATTTTAATGAGGCAAGATCAGTGATTCCAGGTTTTACGGATAGTACTTTAGCGTACTCACCTGAATAATATGACTCATATTTAAAGACTTCTGGTCGTGGTCCCACGATACTGATATCACCAAACAGAACATTATAAAACTGAGGTAGTTCGTCTAGTTTGTATTTTCTGATCCACTTCCCCGTTTTAGTAATTCTCGAATCGTTGTTAACCGTTACCAATTGGTTGGTATTTCCCTGGTTTACATACATACTTCGGATTTTGAAAATTTCAAAAGGTTTCGCATTTCTACCCATTCTTTTTTGTTTGAATAGAAAACCACCTTTAGACTCGGCATTTACCAGAATGACAAGAATAAGTAAGATCGGTGATGTAATGATAATCGCAACCAGCGAAATGATTATATCAATAACTCTTTTAAAGAAATGGCGATACATTTTAGTCTAAATTTAGTACTTCTTTTACAGCAGCGGCAATGGTTGCACAAACTTGATCAACATCTTCATCCGTTAATTGAGGATATATTGGCAATGAAATTTCATTTAAAAAGTTAGCATGGGCATTTGGATAATGCTCTATTGAATACCCACTTTCTTTGAAAAAAGTAAGTAATGGAAGCGGTGTGAAATGGACATTCACGGACACTCCATTGGCAATTACCTTGGTCATTATTGCATCTCTTTCCTCTTCTGTCGCATTTTTAATTCGGAGCATATATAAGTGGTATGAAGATTCTAAATGATCAACGACAGATGCAGGAGGCGTCGCCCAATCACATTTACTGAAAAAGTCGAAATATTGTTGAAAGACCTCTTTACGTCTTTCAAGAGTTTTGTTATAGATTTTCAGCTGTTCAATGCCTATTGCAGCACAGATGTCTGGCATATTGGCTTTCAACCCTTGTAAGACGATGTCGTATTTCCAATTCCCTGAATTGGTTTTACTCATTGCATCTTTGGTCTGTCCATTTAAACAGTGTAGTCTAATTTGACGATCAATAGGTTCACTGAATAAGGATTCATTAAAACAGATTGCACCACCTTCTGCAGTAGTTAAGTTTTTTACTGCATGAAATGAGTAGATTGTTATATCAGCATCGTGATTACCAAGTTTACCGTTGTTTTTTGCCCCAAAAGAGTGTGCGGCATCTGCAATAATTAATGGTCTATTGAACAATTGTTGTGCTTTTGAGGATGCAGTAAATTCTTGTGAATTTGCATCAACAACTGCTTTTATTTTTTGATAATTAACAGGAAGGCCAGCAATATCGACCGGCATGATTGCTTTAGTTTTAGGTGTAATTGCGGCTGCCAGTTTGTTAACATCCATTAAACAATTGTCGTCAACATCTACCATAACAACGGTCGCCCCAAGGTTCATTGCAGCTAGAGCCGTTGCGGCATAGGTGTACGCTGGAATAATTACTTCGTCACCAGGGCCAATTCCAAACCATTTTAAGACGACCATAGCTCCTGAAGTCCATGAATTGACACAAATACAGTTTTCAACGTTTAGGTATTTTTTAATATCGTTTTCAAGTCGTTGAACTTTTGGTCCACTGGTTATCCAACCTGATCTTAGGCTGTCCAACACTTGATTTTCAATATCTTCATTTATAAGTGGAGGAGAAAATGGAATTTTATTCATTGGTTAAATATTTATGCTTTACTATGTAATCCTTTGTAATTAATAGGTTTGACCAGCCGTTTTTCGAATAAAAATTAAGTCCAGCCTTATTGTTGGTTTCTACTGTTAGCTTGAGATGAGTAATACTTTTTTCTAGTGCAAAACTAGTGACGAATTGGGTCAATTTTTCAGCAATTCCTTGTCGTTGAAAATTTGGAGAAACACCTATCGATAGTATTGATAATTCACTAGAGACCGCAATGTCATTTTCACCAACAACATTACTGTTTTGGTGTTTAACATGCTTCAATATTTTTTTTACAACAGTTGGATGAAAAACTTTCCATGGTTGTTTGAGTAATGAGTTGATGAGGTCTTTTCTAAGAAAAAGTGCCAGTTCTGAAGTGGAGTGAATAAATGGTTCTCCTTTCATATAATAATACCCACTCACAAAACCTACAGGTTGATTCTTAATATATGCGACAAAAAAGTAGTGGTTTTTTTGAAGACACCATTCCAAAAACTTTTGAATTACTTGAGGGCCAATGATTGCCATTAAGGTTTTTGGGAAGCAATTTTTATAAAGTTGAATTACATCAGGAAAATCGACTTTTTGAAGAGGTCTAATGGTCATTTTTTAAACTCGAGATAAATGCTCCAAGTTTTTCATTTTGATACGAACGATCATAGGTTTCTACTGCTAGTTTTCTGCACCGTCGAGACATTTCTAATAATTCGTCACGATCAACATTCTTAATTTGTTTTAAGTTTTCAATTAAACTTTCGTAGTCACTTGGAGAGCTTACCCATCCAATTTTATTTGTGGTTATTAGGCGGCTTGCTTCACCTGAAGCAGCCATAATTATTGGTAAGCCAGCAGCCATAGATTCATATGTTTTAGCAGGTACGGTTCCTCTCACATATTGAATCATAGGGATAAACGAAAAGTCGAAGCTGCCCAAGTTAGAAGCAATTGTTTCATAGTTACTGTAACCGTGATAAAAAACTCCTTTATGTGATTTTAGTTTATTATTAATGTTTTCTACATCAGGACCTTCCCCATAAATGTGAAGTTCATAACCTAACTCCTCAAAAGGAATATTTTCGATATACTTCGATACTTCTTGGGCTAATCCCAATAAACCGGCATAGACCAATCTGTATGGTTTATCTTTATTCGTAGGTTCATAATTTTTTGGGAACTCAATAAAATCTTTCGAATTTACAGAGTTGCTATACGTTAATATTTTAGAGTTTGGATTGACTTCTTTAATCCTATTAATTATTTCTTCAGACTGACCGATACATCCTGCACTGGATTTATATAGTTGTTTTTCAATTTTGATTAATAATTTGCCAATGAACGAATCACTTTTAAGAATATTTAAATCGAATAAAGCTAACGGCCACGAGTCGGATACATTAAGAATAAACGATGATTTGTAAAAAAAACGATTTAAAAAATACGTTAAGTAAGCAATGTTTAGTGGAGGGGTCTCGGATATAACAATATCATATTTTTTCTCTTTTTTGAAAGCACTAAACAATACTAAGCTTACTGAAAAACTTAAGCTAGCAAAAAACCGAATTATAATATTTTTGCTTGAAGAAGGAAAAATGAAAAGGTGGTTTATTTTGATTTTTTCTATATAAGAATTTGCAAATATTTTTTTTTTAAATCCTTCATAGACCTTTCCTTTAGGGTAATTAGGTAAGGCAGTAATTACTTCAACGTCATGCCCTACAGTTGTAAGGTACTTACTCATTTCTAATAGTCGAATTTGAGAAGCGCCGCTTTCTGGGTAAAAGAATTGACTAACTAATAAAACTTTCAATTTTGTACCTTCAGTTTGTTAAAGTACCTTAGACATTGTTGTACTGGTTCCAGCAACGGAATCAGTTGTCCAACCTGATTTTTTGTATGCCTTTATGGCGATGGTGTTATCGGTTAAAACTGTTAAGCGTAAATGATTAATTCCGATACTGCTGGAGTGATCTTCAAACATTTTTAACAATAACTGTCCAAGTCCTTTTTGACGATGATCTGAATGAACACCAATAACAACTAAACCTGTAACCGGTTCTTTTTTTCTCTCCTGTCGAACGTTATCAGAGATTTTATTTTTTTTCAACCCTAATTTTGAAAATATATTCCTTAGTGTCAACTTATACTTTTTTCTGAGTTCAGGGTGGAACAGTAAAGTTGGATTTAAAACAAACGCTTTGATTGCAGCGTTCATGCTATGTTGGAGCATACCACTCGCTGCTCCTGTTGGTAATGTTCCATCAGATACTATACCTCCACAATAACCTATAATGGTGCCATTTTCTTCTATATGTAGCATAAACGCACTTTCAGTTTCAATAAACCAGGAAAGCATTTTCGTACAATATTTAAGCCCCATGCTCGTTGATAGAGATTTTGGAAATGCAGAGCGATGTACTTTAGCAATACCCGTCAAATCAGTTAGTTCAGATATGTGGCTCTTCATGCTATTGTTGCGTTAATCTTTTGTTTAGTATATCCCAAAATTCTTTAGAAATCTCATCTCGATCGAATTTTTGCTTAACGTAATTGTGTCCGTTTGAACCAAGTCGTTGTCGTAGTTCATTATTGTCATAGAGGTCATTGATGCATTTTATCAATTCCTCGCAATTCTCAGGTTCATAATACAAACCAGCATTACCTTGATTAATAAACAACTCCCTTGCTTCTCCATCTACTCCCAAAATGATAGGAACTTTCATGATTAATGGTTCGAATAATTTGGAAGGAATTGCACCTAAAAACAAATCACTTTTTTTAAGTGGAACGATATAAGCACTAGAAGAAGCAATTGCAGATGGAATTTCCTTGCGATCAATATTGCCTGTAAAAATCACGTTAGTGAGTTTTAGATCTTGTTGCAGCTTTACGAGTTTACCATGTTCAGGCCCGTCGCCAATAATGACAAACTTTATAGTAGGTTTACGTTTTAAATTGTCTGCAGCATGAATAATAATTTCCAAGCCTTGAGCATAACCTAAGATTCCAGCATAGAGTAAAACGAAATCGTTTTCTGTTAGGCTATATTTTTCAGAAAAAATATCTCGTTTAGCATCTGTGTTAAATTGATTTAAATCAATGCCATTTCTAAACCAATAGGCATCCATTTCAGGGAATCGGGCATTGATATTCTTAACAATACCTTGCGTTTGACCAGTTACAAGGTGGCTAACTTTATACAGCCATTTTTCGAGACCATAGGTTAGTTTTAGTGCGGTTTTGTTACTTATTAAATCTAGTTTTTCGGCACTTTCTGGCCATAAGTCGGATACATTGAATACTAATTTTGCTCCCTTTACCCGTGATAGTATGTAGGCAGATATTCCAAGAAAAAGGGGAGGAGACTCGCATATAATAACATCTGTGGATTTAACTTTTCTTAAGCCAATCCAAAGTGAAGAAAATACGAATGAAAAGTAGTTAAGTAGCCGACTAAAGATTTTTTTACTTTTGGAGACGTAAATTGGTGCTCGATGGATAGTGATATTTTCCATCTCTTCCTTACAATACCATTTACCTTTATAACCTTTAAAGATTTCCATTTTAGGATAGTTTGGCATTGCCGTTAGTACCTCAATATCCTGTGTGTATTTCTTCAAATTACTAGCGAGCGAAAACAGTCTGTTTTGCGGAGCGCCAGTTTCCGGGTAGAAGTATTGTGTCAGAATTAATATTTTCATTCTTGCGAAATTCTTTTGGCTATTACGCTTGAAGCTTTACCGTCTCCATATAACGAAGTGCCTTTTTCAAATGATTTGTTTTTAAAGTGATCGAAGGCTTCCATCAATGCATCTTGGTTTGAACCTACAATTTTATTAAATCCATTGTTCACTAGCTCGACCCATTCTGTTTGTTCACGAAGGGTAATACAGAATTTTTCAAAGAAATATGCTTCTTTCTGTAATCCACCACTATCAGTAAGAACAATTTTACTGTTTCTTATTAATCGAATCATATCAAAATATCCAAGAGGTTCAACTGTTTTGAAATGAATTTCTAGGCCCAAGTCCGCAATCTTTTTTGCTGTTCGAGGGTGGATAGGCATTACAACAGGATAAATCTCATTAATAGCATGCAACGACGTTAAAATACGCTTAAGTGTTGCTGGGTCATCTGTATTCTCCTGCCTGTGCATTGTACATAAAACGAATTTTCCGGATTCGATTTTTAATGCATTTAAAAGGACATCGTCATTGCCTACTAATTTGTTATAGTGCAACGCAACGTCTTCCATCACATCACCACATTGAACAATTTCTGTATCTATGTTAGCATAACCTTCGGCCTCTAAATTATTGATGGCTGTTTCGGTTGGACAGAAAAGTATGTCGCTAATTCTATCTGTAAGAATTCGATTTATTTCTTCTGGCATTTCCATGTTAAAACTCCGGAGACCTGCTTCAATGTGAACCAATGAGATGTGAAGTTTTTTTGCAGCCAATGCACCGGCAATAGTTGAGTTAGTATCACCATAAACAACAACGTATTTGGGTTTTTCGTCTATGAGAATTTTTTCAATTTCTTCTAACATTCTTCCAGTCATAGCGCCATGACCCAAACTATTGATTTGTAGGTTATAATCAGGCTTAGGAATTCCCATTTCCGTAAAAAACACCTCAGACATATTCGCATCAAAATGTTGTCCTGTATGAACAATTACTTCTTTGATATTGGGATATTCGTTAAATGCACGCGATACTGCAGCTGCTTTAACAAATTGAGGACGTGCTCCGAGTATGGTTACTACCTTCATAATTTTTTGTTCATTTTAGTTTTTTTTTATAACTCTGAAATTACAGCGCGAAACTTTCCATTTGCGCTTTTGGGTATTTCGGAAACATGGTTAAACGTTGTTTTTACTTTACCTACTTGTGACTCCAAACGTTTTATGATTATCTCTTCATATGCTGGATCGAAGTCTTCTTCTACAACTAGGTTGAATGTGAAAACGTCGTAGTCGTTTTGGATAATCTGTGCCGTGATCAAATGCGGTATATTGATGTAAAGTCCATGAAAACGAACCATTTCCCTTCCATCTTTGGCAACTACTTTATCTTCAATTCGTCCTTGAATTTCATCTATTTTAATCATAGCGTGTCCAGTAGCGGTCTCTTGCGTTTTGCTTAAAATAGCTGTGTCACCAATACGATATCGAATTAACGGCTGATCGTAATTAATTAGTCCTGTAGAGATTATTTCACCTGCCTCGCCAGGCTTTACTTCGTTTCCGTTACTATCAAGAAACTCCATAATACCAACATCAGGGCTAACTAGCAGTTCTCCTTTTTCTGTTTCAGAAATCAACCCACATGCTTCCACACCGCTGTATGAATCAAAAGTCTTACAACCATATGCTTGTTGAAAAACTTCTCGCATTTCTGGATTTAATTTTTCACTAGAAGTTATTACGGCTTTTAGTTTTGGAACATCATATTTTCCATCAACCAGAAATTTAGCTAATGAATAGTTGCTAACCGCGTAACCATTCATATACTCTAGTTTATATTTTTTTATACCATGTAAGTAGTTTTCTACTGTTGAAGGCGAAATGTGGTAAGCAGAAAAATAAACCTGTTTTTCAAACCAATTGTACCTATAAAATGGCTTTTTGTTAGATGATCCTGGTAGTACACGTCGGCCACCGATCATCCCTCTTGGAGTTTTGTAATCGATACCAGCCCATTTACGAATACGGCTTTCAAAGGCGGCACTCCATTTTTGATGAAAAGGTTTTGAAAAATAGATTTGTGTAGGTGTTCCGGTCGTTCCACTACTACCATAAAATTCACCAGACGAATCTTTTATCTTACTCAAAAGAGTTGTTGTTCCGTATTTTCTTAATTCTTCTTTTTCCAGAAATGGTAACTTATTGATTTCTGCCAATTGAATGTTTTGCAAGAACTCTCGTGTTATACCATGATTAGTATATTTCTCTGTATAAAATGGCACGTGGTCAAAAGCATGAACCAAAAGTTTTCGTAATTCTTCTGTTTGATATGAGTCCCATTGATGCTTTGTGTAAAATTCACGTTCATTATAGGCTTTCAATTCCGCTTTAAATACTCCACCAAAACGTCTTTTATACCAATAATAACCATACGCAGATATACCAACATTTTGCAGCCAGACCGGTAAGAAGGAATAGACTTTATCTACTATTTTACTCATTATTAAGCATGTCTAACGATGAAAGCATTGTTATTTCACAAGTAACTGGCATTTGGTTTAAGTTGTTAGTTGTCGGATTAAAAATTCCGAACTATTTTTTACTTTGTAACATATCATTTTCGCTTCTTCTAACGAAATCTTCACTTTATTAATGCGTCTAAAACCGCAAATTTTTCTCCAAAATTAAAGGTGTGAATACCTTTTTCTTTAAGCATCGTATTATAGATAGTCTGAGTTTTTGTTTCCTTATAGGCACTGCTGCTCAAATGTTCTAATTTATTAATGACAATGGCTGATCCATATCCATACTCACCACTTTGAGCTAGTCGATAAATATCATCGCCTTCTTGTACAATTTTACCAGCCATTCTAGAGTTTCTGCAGTCTCTAGATAACGGATTCATCTCATGTGGTTCATAAGGACCGAATAGGTTTTCTGAAATGAATATGCAAAGATTATCTGCATTGGACAAATAATCACTTTTACTCACATTGGAAAATAAGTAGTATTTGTTTTCATACTTAAATATTTCTGAGTCGCAAGCCGATATATTATCAATCAACACTGACGCGAGTTCCCATTTGTCTGGAAAACTTAAACATTTGTAAAGCCTAATTGAGTTTGACTTTCTTGTTTCAGGCAGCATATACATTTCATTTTCATGATAAAACACGTTTGGAAATGACAAATGAAAGGATTCCTTTAAAGCAATACCTCTATCCGAAAAGTCACTGCACTTAATGTACGAAATATGTCCCAAGGAACTTTTAATTGGAGCCTCTTCAAAGAATACATATTCTTCCCCTTGGTGATTGATGATAAATGGATCTGCAGAAAAATGTCCTTTTCTATTAGGAACAATTTTGTAGTTTTTTATTTCTTTACTTTTTTCCTTTTTGGCGATAGCAATATGCCAGCTATAGTTTTTTAGTTCTATTTTCCTTAAGAAATTTCTTGATAGTAATTTGAGAAAAAATACAAATTGAATACGCAAGTTTGGGGTCTTAAACAATTCATTTGTGTAAACTTTCAAACCTTTAGGCTTAAAGTCTAGCTTCTTATTCGTGTGAAGTTTTTCTAAATTGTCAAGAAGCATTTCCAAACTCTTGTAGTATAAAATACTTAAGCTTGTTGAGTATGAGAATACATTAATACTTGTGTTTAAACTATCGATTACCTGTCCGTCGTCTAATTTATTTGTAAGTTTCTGTAGAACACATCCTGCATGAGATAAACCTTTATAAACTTCCCAGAAAACAGCAGGTTTACCTCTGAAGTGTTGATAGTCTCCATGATGTAATGACCATATCCCATGTTTGGCAATATTTAAAACATCACCTTTAATTATTCCCCAACCTATTCTATAAAGAAGGTCGAAGTTTTTACTTCGTAAGGTGTTTAAATCTTCATCATTCAATCTAACATAAGGCGATTTTGATATGTTTCTTACACTAGTAACTGCCTTATCTTTAAGCAAGTTTGCAATAGATACGTATGAATTCGGGTAGTTTTTTACTTTAAATAGTTTTTTTTCTAGTTTAACAATTAATGACAAAATTATTGAGCTATTAGTAGGCTTTTTCGCTACTTGATCACTCTCTAAAAACACAAATTCAACGATATATCTATCATCCACGAGTATTTTTTCAATTAGTTTAGAATAAAAAAAACTGATATGATTTTTGTTGCTAATTAAAAAACCAATTTTTATCTTGTTTTCGCTAATTGTCATTTTGAAATTTTAGTTAGTTACCCAGCTATGATAGTAAGTAACTGCACTTTTATATGTTGTTGATATAAGTATATTCTTAGTCGATGTTAACGGTTTTCTGTCGTAAAGTTGTGAATTTATTTATGATCATTCGAGTTCGATATGATCTTCATCCAGTCGCTTTTTATCGTACCCCATTGAAATTGTTCTGCAACAGTTCTTGCACTCAAGGCCATACGTTTTGCCTTATCATTATTCTCTAATAAAAACTCTACGCTAGTAACATAACTGTCTAAATCATTGCCTTCAACAGTTAAAATATTAACCTTATCTTCCCATAAATATGGGATTTCTCCTACGTTGTTTGATATGATTGGAATTCCACATGACGCAGCTTCGATAACTGCTTGACCAAAACTCTCATAGGACGTGGTGTTTAAGTAAATACCATGAGTCTGATAGTAGGTGTAGAGTTTTTCATTTGGGACACTGCCAACAAAAGATACGTCATCGATTACACCCAACTCTGTTGCTAACTTTTTACAATTATTTAGCAATCCACGATCAGGACCTATCATCGTCAATGTGATGCTTGGATATTTAGTTTTTAAAGAAGCTAGAAGCTTAATTGGTACTTCTGGATTATATATGGGATCAAAACCTCTTACCCAAAGTAAAGAAAATAGATTAACATTCTCTCTTACAAACTCGAATTTTTCTAATCTTACTGGATTAGGAAGGTACTTAATATTGAAATTCTGATTCTTAAACTTATCAATTAAAAACAATGAAGGAGAATAACACGTACATTTTTTCAAAACGAATTTCACGATGCGTGGATATTCTTGAAAAAATTCAAAAAGTTTACCTCCTCGAAGGACACAATTAACTCGTGATCGTGTGAACCAAGATGTACAAAAAGTGGCTAAAGTGATTATGAATGCTTTGCCACTGTAGGTGTCTACAAATATTCTTTTAGGCCTTAGAACTAGTATAGTTTTAACTATATCAATAAACCTTGAATAGATATTTTCATGCTCTGAAACAACCGGAATAGTGATTCCATCTTCTTCGCGTAGCCAGGTGGTCATTTTTTGTGCAATCCCGATAGAGCCTCGATGCTTTTGCAAAAAATTACCTACAAAAAGAAATTGAGTTCTTGGTTTCATTTATTTTATCTTTTTGGCTGGCACACCACCCATTATTGTAAGATCATCAACCTCTTTACTAACAACTGAATTAGCAGCGATTAAAGCACCTTCACCTATTTTTGTGCCAGCTAGTATGGTAACATGTGCTGCAATCCAGGCACCTTTTCCAATTGAAATTGGTGCTTTAACCGGAACACCAAATCTATATGATTTATCAGATAAGGTATGATTTGAAGTCACTATCACACCGTATGGGCCGAATAATACTTCACTATCAATTTTGATACCTCCAGAACCGTTAAACCAACAACCGTAAGCGATGTATACATCGTCTCCAATTTCAATGTTCGACGGGTTGTAAAAAGTAATGTTTCGTCCTAAACCTAGTCGTTTGCCACATGATTTAAAAAACGGCCGAGCAAGCCTGCCTCTTAATCGAATAAACTTTACATTATCTGGCAACCAATTAGTTAGTCGCAACACGAAATGTAATGGTAAATCATACCTAAGTAATCGCCACATGTTTAATAGTATTAACTAAATGTTGAGTTTGATATTCCAATGTGTTTTCTTTCGCTAATTTCTGACCTTCTATAATAAGACTTTTTCGTAGTGCGGCGTTTTCGATTAACTGTACAACCGCATCTGAAATTGCTTGAGTACTTTTAGGTGCAATTAATAAAGCATTTATTTCGTTACTTAGATAGCTGGGTATAGAACCTACTGTTGTAGCGACTACTGGCAAACTGTTGGCCATGGCTTCCCATATGGTCCTTGGAAATCCCTCATGGTAGGATGGAATGACATAAATGTCACCCATTCTATACATTGCATTTAATTCGGGACCTACTTTCTTTCTACCATGAAAAATTACATTTTCAGAAATTCCTAATTCACTGGCTAAGGCTTGCAGAGATTGTTTTACAGGTTCTTGTAAAGAAGACTCCCAACCTACGATGTTACATTCTACATTGTATCCATTTTGTTTCAAAGCTGATGTAGCCTCAACTAATTCAAAAAGCCCTTTTTGAGGATCTACACGTCCCGTATACACTAATCGAATTACGGCTTCTTGACACGTGTTCTCCCTCTCAAAAAAGTCACTCTTAGACAGCGTTGTTGTTCTTATTTGATGGATAGACTTAGCTTTAGTTTTATACTTTTCATATAACATCGTAGAGTTTACGATGACATCTGTTTTTTCAATGCATTTTTCAAAAAGCCATGTATTATATTTTAAAAAGTATTTTATTAGTTTTTCCCTAAAATTAAGGTTTTTCATGTTTTGGATACTTTCTCCATAATCTCCAACAATCATGTAAACTAATTTTTTCCCATTTAAATACTTTCCAAAATAAGGTGCTAGGGGAGAGGGAGACCTAACTAAAATTGTGTCGCAATTTTTTAAGTCACCTAGTTTCTTTTTCAGGATACTTTTATGGTTTATTGCACGATGCCAAGCAGGTGTTTTAAACCCTAAATTTACCCATGTTATGTTCTTAGCAGTTAACGTATAATCGGCCTCAGGGTTGTCACTTTTACTCTCATGCATTACTAAATACAGATGATCAACATAACTTGCTAAGGAGTCTATAAAAACGCCTAAGTACGATGGTATCATAAGCCCATTGTCTCCATTGCGCATAATGGCGGTATGGTAATAAAATCCAAGATTCATGTGTCTGTTTTTAGAAAAAGTAGGTACTCTTAAAGGGGTTTTGTATCCTAAATGTCTTTTTTACTGAAGGGAAAAAGTATATAACGTGCATCAATAAACTAAGAATAAATTTAACCAATAATGTATGCGTTTGTGTTAAATATGTTTATTGGGTCGATAGCGCTTTAGACCATTATTATCATGATTAACATTAGTTGAGTAATTATGTAACAATTGTTCTTTTTCTTTTAATGTTGGTTCTTTTAATCATCTTTTCGGAATACTTGACACTTAACATTGTAACTACACCTATTAAAAACCAAGCGTATACATTCACAATAGCCGTAATGAAATAAAGGTGTATACACATTCCTAAAAATGACCAGTAATATGCGTTTTCTATTTGCTTTCTGTAATTATACTTAGCTATAAAATGGTATATATTATATAGAAATAACAAAAGCAGCGGAACTAATAGAACCAATCCTCCTTCAGAGAGAATACTCACATAGGAGTTGTGGGCACTTTTATTATTCATGTCGTCTTTTTCCATAACAAGTTCAGACCCCTCGAAATCTCCAATATACTCAACTTTATAATTATTAAAATTGTTTAAACCTATACCTGTCATAGGGTTTTCGTCAAAAATGATAAGGCCCTTTTCTACTTGTAACTTACGGACTAAAAATGAAAAATCTTGTGTTGCAATGTCAGAAGTTTGGTATAACAACATGTAAATCCGTGGGTTTAATGGTTTTATAGTTCTTTCAGCTATGTCAGTTTGTAATGCAAAAAAGGCTGATGAAAAAAAGACTATTCCAATTAATAGCTTTTTGACTTTAATCTTGGTATATACTAGAGCCAAAATTGACGGTACTAGTACCAGCATTGTTCCTGCTCTTCTACCATCTGTAATTAGAATCATTACAGTTGAGATTAAGAAAACATACGCAAATAGCTTGTTTTTCTTCACTTTCGCGAGATAAATGAAACAAGGCGTTGCAAAACATATTAAAATAAAGGCAAAACTATTTGGTGAAACAACATTGAGTATGAACCTCATGTTAGGTAAAAAGCCTTGGGATAAGTAATAGACAATAGTTATAATAACTCCTATAGCAGTATACCGACTAACCTTTTCAAGATGGATGTATTTGCGTAAGTCAATAAGCATAACCACAAGCAAACACCAATAAAGATAATTGGGCAGTACGACTAAACCTCTTAATACCGATGCATCACCTGATGAATCAATAAATATTACTGAAAGAATAGCACCAACACCAAATAGCATTGGTAGCAGCGTGGCTTTGTTCTTAAATTTGAATAGAGGTGTTGATTTAGAGAACTTATACCAAATCATAAAAAACACAAAAACTGAAATATTTAGTCCAGCTATTAGGATAGCTGGAAAAGCCATAAACAAAGCCATCCAGTTTATATACTTGAAATTATAATTTTCAAGTTTAGTGGTTCTATAATTTGATTGTTTAGTATCCATGTCAAATGGTATATCTAATAGTAATTACTTTAAAGCCTGTCTTTCTGTTGCAGGTGGTTCAGTATTGTAACTATGCTTTGTCTTGTATCTTTAATCAATATTTAAATCAAAGTTTATCATTTTGACAACACCTTTGAATAAATTTACTTGCTTTTAGGGTTTACTAATTTTAGTAAAAGACTACTTACAGGCATCAGAGCAATTAACAATTTAAATATTCTATAGTACTTCATTCTCTTAAACTGATTTGGATAACAAGCGCTTCCCCAATTCATTAATCGAACAGCTGTAAATTTTTCGTTGTTCTTCAATGCCCGATAAATGCCTTTCATAATACTTTCATTGTATGAATCTAGAACTTCATTTTTTGACAATCCAGCTTTATTCAAAATACTAGCATCTACTTCAAATGAATTACGATACTCGTCATACCAATATTTGAGGACGCCTGCTTCTTTTTCTAAAGCTTGTTGATTCGAATTATGCCATCTGTATTCAAAAAGAGGTTTTTCTAGAAAATAAATAAAATCTGTACCTGACAAGGCTTTCCAGCTAAACCATTTATCTGGATTATATAGTCTCCCTCCGCCATAACCACCTACGCTATTATACGTTTTTTCAGAGTAACAAGTAGTAATAAAGTGCATTGGAGTTCTAAAATGTTTCAAGCATCTTTTTAACATGTCAGAGCTAGAAACTTTGTAAACATTGAAACCCATTTGTTCACTGATTTTGCTGTCTATATCGCTTGTAAACCATAATTTAGAATCAGCGTTCATCTCTCGAACAAAAGCTCCTTCTCCATCAATCATTAATGGAACCGAACCAAAAATGAAATCTTCATTTGGATCATTTTTTAACCTGTTTGTAATAAAGGTTTCATATACCTCCGTCATCTCTGGCAGAACCACATCATCTGATGAAATCATTATTTTGTACGGTGCAGATTTCATTGATGCCACTTTATCTAAATTACCGGCAAACCCAACATTACAAGGGTTAACTTTAAATTCAAAGTTTGTGAATATTTCAGACCATTTCTTTATAACATCAAGCGATTCATCAGTACTTGCATTGTCCACGACATTGATGCTAAAATTTGTGTTAGTCTGCTTATTTAAACTATCAAATGTAATGTCAATGTATTTTGCATAGTTATAATTAGGTATACATATGCTTAAAAGTGACTGGTTGGTAGTACTCATATATATCTATTAAAGTTTATAAGTGATTTGAGGTTAAAGGTTTGTTTCCTGTAGCGCAATACACTCGTGTGATGAGCTGGTGTAAACATGGGAGCATTTCAATCTTAATTTGTATAAAGTATAGAAGGAAGCCTGCTCTCCATCTATTTTGGACTTCTTATCGATCAAAAAATAAGCTAATTGCTAAGTAGATAGTTTCCTTCGTTTTGGTTTATTTAAGTTTTTTATATGTTACTTTCTCTTAAGTGTTTTTCAAAGAGATCTTTAGCTTCTGGGGTTCCCATATCCCACATTTCTGAGGCGTGAGAAAGCCCAATATTTAATCCTTTTTGTATAAGTTTATTGTACAAAGGCATGATGTAATATTCACCTTTAGTAGTCTCCTTGTCTTCAATCATTTTTATAGCTTCTTTTTCAAAAAGCAAAGAGTCTGTGAAATAATAGATTCCAGTGCTGGCATGGTCAGATATTCTAACTTTTTCGGCAACTTCTATGACATTCCCTGCTTCATTGGTTTTTGCAAAACTCCATCGGCTTCCTTCTAGATTGCATACTGAAATAATTCCGTCCAATTTGTTTGAGAGAATTTCTGAATGGATATCGCTCTTGATATAGGAATCGGAAGCAGCAATTAGCAAGCCTTCTCCAGATTGGAAATATGACGACGATAGTAAAACAGTGCAAAGCTGGCCCTCCGTAACTTCATCAATCAGAATTAATTCAAATTCGACAGGTATATGTTTCTTTAAAACTTCACTTACTTGGTATTCAGCCTCATGTTCTCGTAATGCAATAAAAATCAATTTTCTGAATGCAACCTTCTCTATTGATCGATACGCGTGATAAATCATCGGCTTACCGTCGACTTCTATCAAAGGCTTAGGCGTGCTATAGCCCTCATTAGAAAATCGGCTTCCTCTTCCAGCCATTGGTATTACGACTATCATTTTTTTCTTGCGTGAGCTTCTACTTGTTGGATAGACATTTCATTCCAGTCTGAAAAGCGGAATGAACGGTCATCTATATACAGTTCACCGTTTGGTTTTCCGAAAAAGATTTCATCGTAAACTATATCGTTATCTTCCAGCCACTCTAAGGTGATTTTTCCGACGTTTTTCAAAACTTTTCCGACATTACTGTCGCAGGTAGCCATATTTCTGGCAGTTTGAATAATGATATAGTGACCGTTTGATTTTAGATCTTTTAAAAACTCAACCGCTCCTGGCTTTACTTTTACGTCTCTATACGTCTCATTGGATTCTTTTAACGTACATATTGTGCCGTCTAGGTCTATTACTACTCTCATATTTTATACTAATTCATTTAATATTTCTATTCCTCTGATAAACATCATTTTCTGTCTATCAAAATGATCTACATGGTAAGGAATCATGCTGATAAATAGCAACCCTTCAATTAGTTTTATTTCTTCTATTGAGTAACCTTGTTGTTGGATTACTTTATCAAAATATTTTTTCAAAACGGCGTCTTTGTCATCTTCAAACATACCATACTGAAATTCATTTTCAGAATGTTGAACTGTAAACAAATCTCCTACTATATAGTCATAATTACCAACGATACTATGACGCAACTTTGCTATATCGTACCTACTGTCGCCATAAATACCTTTCTGTCCAAAACTTCCTCTTGGATCAATTAATCGTACAATTTGGTTGTTTAAATCATACAAGATGTTCGACATACAAAAATCTCCATGAATTATCGACAATTCTTTCTTGCTGCAAATTTTTTCAATTTTAACACCGAGTTTTTCAATTAAGCTCGAAACGTTCTCGTAAGATGAATTATTAATAATTATTTCGTCATGTTTAAAAAGATCTTGCCAAAAACTATTTTGTTGCAACAGGCTATCTATGCGCTCTTTAGTTTTTAAGTCGTACATTGTTCTACACGATTCTACTTCGTCAATCTTTGTACGACTTTTCAATAGTTGGTGTATTTGCATCAGATAGTCAATAATTGACTCCCAAACAGATACACTTAAATCTCCATAAACAAACAACTCAGACAACGTTGGATATCCATAAAACTCTTGTGTAATAGTTATACCACTTCCACTATCTTTTTGGTTAAATATTCTTGGTGTTAATGCTTGAATGTCTTCTGGTAACAATTTGTACCAATTTAATTCATCTAACAGTTTATCATTTTTCTCACTATACTTGGTTAAGGTATTAAGTATAGGATTGATTACTAGCGAATTAAAATGTCGAGGCCGTAATAATGACTTACGAGATTGTATAAAGCTTTCTAAATGTCCAAAATCGAACCAATTTTCAACGTGCTTAAGGCTGACCTTTTTTGTTTTATGGTACCTTAAAAGCACTGCACTCAACTCTTTATCTTCATTCTTTAAAGACTCAAGTACTATTTGCTTTAATAACGATACGTCTGATAAACAATAGTATCCGCACAAAGCAATATGGTCATCGCCCTCTAGATTTTTTTTGTCAATTAACGCCACTAATTCACCACTATCGTTAACTTGTGCAGTGCACCAATTTGAGGAATTAGAAACAGGGGATACATAAATAGTATCACTCATGTTTGAGTAAGAATCATAAATAAGTGTATCTCCCAAAATTAGTTGAACTGCTCCAACATCAATATTTTCGATACCCGCAAATATGGAGGACAGTAAAGACTTGGGGTTAGAAATTGGGATAATATTTAGGCCTATTCTATTGCTATAGTGCTTGTCAAGAAGTTGTTTCAGCCTTTTATTCTCTTCTCGAATTACTATGCTGACTTCCTTTATATTTTTCTTTATTAAATCATCTAAAATCCAACTAATCACAGGCTTCCCATTTACTGGAATAGTTGCATTACTTTGATGCATACCAAACGGTAATCTTGTGTAGTCAATTTTTCCTGCGGCAAGTATTAGCGTGTGCATTAGTTTATATACTTTAAATAAATATTTGTAATTTTTTTCGCATAGTCCATCATGTCAAAGTTCAATTTCGCATATTCCCTTCCCATTTCTCCATGTTCTTTAATTTTATCCTTATTCGTTATTAGTTGCAATAACTTCTCCGTTAACTCTTCAATGCTATTCATTAAATAACCACCTTTACTATTTTGAACTAGTGTGCTTTTTTTACTATGGCCATTTATTGCTAATACCATTGTTCCTAAGGCTTGTGCTTCGATAGGTTGCCGGCCTAATACTCCGTGAGACTTAGATACTAGGATTATATCCATGGCAGCTATGTAGGGTAACGGTTTTGGTTGAAACCCAGTTAAAATGACTTTATCTTGTAAATTGTTTTTTTCAATAAACTCGAGAATATATTCTTTACTAGACTTGTTGACCCCGATAGATGATAAATTATCAATTTCCGAAAATTTCCCAACAAGTAGGAACTTTACTTTTTGGAGTTGCTCAGAGGTGAAATTGTCAATTATTGAAATAATATCTAACAAGCCTTTATGAATACTCATGTTTTCAGCCATGCCTATTACTATTTCATCACCTGATATTTGTAAATCGTTTCTTAGACGTTCACTTTCATTAATTGCTGTGTCAACTTCTGAAAAATTAACAGTGTTATAGATTACCGATAAGTTTTTAGATTTCTCAAACCCCTGTATTTCATCCTCCGAAATAGCTATTATTTCATCAGAGTAAAGGGGAATTATTTTACTGCTAACAAATTTATTTATCTTACACTTTGTGTTATGAAATGCGCTTCTAGAGTGCTGTATAACGGGAATTCCAGAATTAAGTAAACTTATTCCAGCCTGTAAAGCTGCTTTGTCGTTAATGTGAACCAATGACGGGTTTAACCCTTTGATAGTTTGTCGAAGTTTTCGGTTAGGAAGTAGTGATCTATATTGCTTAATATTTGATCTTCCAATACACTTAGGTCCTGGTGATGTCCAAAATGTATAGAAAAAACATATCTGTACAGTTGCGCCAACCTCCTTCCAAATGTTAACTGCTGGTCCGTCAATTGGCGCCACAACAAATATTTTAAAAATGTCCTTATCTAGCCCATCAATCAGGTTTCTCAAACTAATTGCGGAGCCAGTTATATAAGCATCTTGATGTACAAAGACAATATTATGTTTTACCATTTTCACGAACGAAAGTACTTTATCTAAGTATTCCTAATCTAACTAAATCGTTGCGATTAAGATATTCATTAAAAAATGATTAGGTGTAAAGTTCCCATCAACTAAGGTCTGTTGAAGTTCTTTTATTTTTTTTGGGTTAAACTCTAGATCTTTCAGTTTATCACTTGATAAATCATCAGCTAGTTTTTCACCGATACTATTTTGAAACCACTTATGAATGGGTAATTGAAACCCTTGTTTCGTATTATTTAGAAATCCGTCAGGCAAAACATCAGAATAACTTTGCGAGAGTAAGTACTTCACACCACTTTCATTGTAGGACATACTACCAGTTTTATTGTCCTTATTTTTATTTGTTGGTCTGAATTTATAATGAGCAGGCAATGAAAATAGGAATTCAACCAAGTTGTGATCTATCAGTGGAAATCTTGTCTCAATACCATGTATCATGGATGCAACATCCATGTCGCGAAGCAGCTGACTTAGCATGAAGCTGCGCATTTCATAATAGCTAATGGTATTAAAAGTGTCGCCTTTGTAGTTTTGTGTATCAAACTTATAAAAATCTTCAAGGTCGCTTTCTACTGTAGTTGAAGATTCTTGTTCGAACAGTTCGTTGTTTATTTTATAAGGAGAGTTTATTAGACGAGAAGCCCAGTAGTTCAATTTCAAATTTTTAGGATTCCCCCAATATTTTAACAATCGATCTCTGGTTAAATTCTTTTTTGAACCATATAATTGGTCTATAAGAAGTTTATCACTAACGGAAGAAGGTAGCTTGAAATTGGTTCTTAGCTTATTGTATAAATTAACATTTCTTGGATAGCCGAACATAAGTTCATCGCCACCAAGCCCGCTTAATGCAACAGTTAATATGGACTTACTTTCTTTGGATACTAGATACGTGTTAAAACCATCAATTGAAGGCTGGTCTATTAAGCTCATGAAGTATCTGACATCTTCACCAATATCATAACTATTAATAGACTTTGATATATTATTGAATCCGAAATGTGAAGCAAGTGAACGCGCACCATCAATTTCAGATGTAAATTTTTTATGTGAGTCGGTGAATCCAATAGTAAATGTATCGACTTCTTTTTTGTTTAAATTACTAAGAGCGGCTAAAATAGATACACTGTCAAGGCCAGCGCTTAAAAATACACCAACTTTTCGATCAGATAATAACCTTGCAGATACTGCGTCTTCATACTTTTCTCTGAACATGTCTTTTGCCGAATCAAAAGATATTGTGGTATCAATTTTTTCAGGAAAAGCCCAATATGGTTTTGTTGTTAACTCCCCATTGCAAAATCGAAAACTATGAGCAGGTGCTAATGAAAATACATTTTTTACGATTGAGTATGGAAACTGAATTGAGCCATACATAAATAGTTGTCGCACCGCTTTTTTCTCAATTGTATTTGGTATTACCCCAGATTCTCGTATCGCTGATATTTCTGAAGCAAATACAAGTGTTTGATTTAATACACTATAATACAACGGTTTAATGCCCATTCTATCTCTTGCTCCGAATAATACTTTCTCCTTTTTATCATATATTGAGAAAGCAAACATTCCTCTCAATAGGGAGACGAATTTCTCGCCTAACTTGATGTATAGTTTTAAAATAGTTTCGGTATCACTTTCAGAATTGAAACGTTCGCCTTTTAAATATTTTGAGCGTAATTCAATATGGTTGTAAACTTCACCATTGAAAATGATAACATATCGACCATCCGCCGAGTACATTGGCTGAGAACCATTATTACTTACATCAAGTATAGATAAGCGGGTGTGCAGTAAAAGTACATTCTCATCAGCGAAATGTCCATCACCATCTGGTCCTCTATGCTTTATAGAGTCTACCATTTTAGCCACAATGTTTGAAGAGATATTAGACCCGACTACTCCAGCTATTCCGCACATACTTCTAATATTTTATTTGCAATGTATCCACTAGGATTATAGTTCTCATCAAAATATTTATGATAATAATCCTCAATTTTATTTTTCATTTCATACCACAAATCACTCTTGTTTCCATTAGATATTTTTTCGAACTGTTGTTTTAGTTCTGTATAATTTGTAGAATGAAAAGTTAAACCATCCTGAATGTAATCCACGTCATTAAATGATTTATCAATATCAATTGTAACCACAGGTGTTTCGGCCAACAGTGACTCTAATGCGGCAGTACTTGCTACCGTTATAGTGCAATTTACTTTAGTGAATAATTCGAGTAAAGAGCTGCTCATTTCTAATAGCGAAGTGTTGTCGTATATGGTTGTTTTGTTTTCAAGTAAAGTACTATAATACTCTTTCTTATCTTTTGGGTGTAATTTAACAATTACGTCTAAATCCAACTCACGTTGAAGCCTTGCAATTAATTCAATAATAGTATTATGAAGAGTCTCGCTTACACTGTGTCCAGGACCACTTAAGCACACCAAAATGTCGGCACCTCGAACAACGCTTTTTGCTGACTTTGCCTTAGTGAGGTTGTTTTTAAATTGCTGCTGCATGGGCCAACCACTAACTGCAACATTGTCTTTTGATATTCCTAAATATACTAACTCGCGTGCTGAAGTTTTTCCAAAAACAAAAAAATCATTTACTCTACTATACCCATTTATTGGGTTTACTCTGTTCATACTTCCATGTTGAATGCTACCTGAACGAATATTTTTTCGATTAGATAGAATTGACAATAATTTACCATCAGAAGTGATATCGTTGCCAATCATTACATATTTGTAATTAGAGTTTGAAAGTATTTTGTTGAATTCAGAAAATAGGTATGAAATTTTTGGAATGTTATTGTTTATCAATGTAACCATTTTATGGTTACGCGTATTTCTTAAGAGTTGACCAACAGGGAAATGATATCCTTTGATATACTTAACACTAGAAATATCAGTATTAAGGGTATTAAGAATATTTCCTTTTGTACTAATGACGTCTATTTTTATCCCCTTTGTAATTAAGATATTAACTACGGGTTCGATGTTTTCCCATTGATTTAACTCGTTAACGAATACTAAAATGGTACCGTTTAAAGGTGTACTTTTTGAGTTATAGCTGAATCTTTTCTTTACAGTGCTGAGTTTCATTTTTAAAACAGTACTTAACTTAAGTCTGTTTATTTGTTGCATTGATCTTTCAGCGGAAATCAAATCTGAAATCAATAACTCGCTTAAATCAATATTCTGCCAAACAAAAGAAACTCCGTTTTTCTTTAAGTCATTAACCTCTTCAATAATATATTCGAATACATTAGCTAACGTTTTCATTTATTATACTAATTAGCCAATTTTGGTATTAGACCGAAACAATAAAAATATTAGGTTAAGGTTACGATGCATTAACTAGTTTTGAGACGAACTACTAACGTTTGATACTTTTAAAAAGTTACTTCACAGGCTTAACTAAAACCGCCTCTGCACTTACTGAGAAAATATTCGAGAACATAGATCTCTGCACCCACTTATACCTGTATAGTAGCCTTAACGCTTCCTTTACGAGAGATTTTGAAGAAGGATTTATTTTAAATCTTTTCATTTTAAATCCAGCAGCGGCAACCTCGTCACAAAATCGTTTGTGAGTCATAGAGTTCAAGTCACCGTACTTTCTAATATCTTTAATTTTTTGTGGGTTGTTTTTCAAACTTGGGTAAGAGCTAGCAACGTAGGGGTCCTCTTTTCCAAGGCGAATCATCACATTGCAAATAGTTTTTTCTGAAAAGAAAACATTAGCCCACGGCATTTTTAAGCCATGCTTTAAATGTATTCCGTACTTACTATAAATTGAATTAAAGGTTGGGATAACTAATTGTCCTCCAGGCTTCAATATATTGAACGACTGTTCTAATACTTTTGCTGTATCCATAAAGTGTTCAAATACATTATCAGCGATAATTAAATCGAAACTATTCGGTTCGAACTTCATGTCATAGGCATTCATTTCCAAAAACTCAAGATTAAAACCATTTTCTGGCTTAATATTCATGTCTTGTTCAACCTTAGCCTTAAATTTTCTAGCTATATCTAAATGAAACGTATTCAGATCAATACCTGTCACTTCTTTAGCACCATTTACTATTAGAAACGTGGATATTCCACCATGACCACATCCTATTTCAAGTACTTTTTTCTGATAAAAGTCATACGGAAACCCAGTACTACTGCATCTTAAAAACTGTTTTTTCATTGCGTAGTTCAAATGAAATTCATCAGAGTCTGGATTTTCCCCTAATTCAGTTTTTTGTTTGGCCACGGGTGATTTCCAACCTTTTGCTAGTCTGTAAAGAATATTTTCAGCTATTTTCATAAAAACTATTTTTTAAATTTTATCGTTTTAACAAACTAGATAATTTATACTTCCTGTTTGTTATAAACCCAAATATACCAAGCAGCACGGCGAATGTTAAAGCCTTTAACATTAAACCAATTTGATATAGGTCATTAATAAAATAACCTAACATTGGAACCGCTACTATTACTGGAATAATCAAAAGCCAATTGTATTTAATCGGATAAAGTTTATAAGCATAGATAAAATGTCCGACTGCCATTACCAGCCAAGACAACACAACTGATATTGCAGCACCTGGAACACCATAATTGGATATAAGCCATTTGTTACAGAGCAGAACCGTGAGCAATCCAGCTCCACTAATAAAGGGTCTGTAAACTGGACTTTTTGCAAACTCCAATCCTGCAGATAACATAAAGTATAATCCTTGTGCAAATGGTATGAGGGCTATGTAAAAAACAAATACTGCAGCTTCATGGTATGAACTCGCTGTCATGAGTTTCAAAATTTCTCCACCAAAAAATGAAATAAATAAAACAGCAACGCCAAACCCAATGACGAACAGATTCATTATGCTACTAAAAGTTGCTTTGGGGTCTTTATCCTCCTTTAATATTTGAAACTTATAAGGGGCGTAGGCTTGTTGAAACATCCCTAATACCAGTGTTAAAGGCAAGGTGAATTTTAGTCCTACTGCATAAAGCCCAAGATCATCGAGAGACAATAATTGCTTAACCGACCACTGAGAATACAATGGAATGGAAAATGAAAATATTTGATGTGGGAGCGAAGGTAAACAATAGTAAATCAGATCCTTGGATAATTTCCAATCGAAATGTGAAAGTTTAGGAATGTTAGTGAATGAAACTATGTAAACGGACGATGTTACTGTTCCCACTAAACCTCCTAACAATGCACCAACTACACCTAATTTTAACACAACTACAAAAACCAACGTAGAACCAATAGTTGTGAAAATATTAATTAGACTTGATATAGCGATAACTTTGACTTTTCTGTTAATTCTTAAAAATGCTCTAGGAACAGAAGAAATACTAGAAAAAACTGCATTGGTTATTGCTATAAATAAATAAAGTAATGGACTGTTGGGATTTAAGGTAAAGGCATTGACAGGTTTGGAAGATATTACCAATACCAAAACAAAAAACAGTATCGAAGCTAGGGTTAGTATCTGAGCATTTGTGATATACTGTTTCTGTGTGTTTTCATCTTTACTCATTCCTACATATCTGTAGGTGGCTGAGTCAATGCCAAACGTCATTAAAATTGCAAATGATACTGACGCTAAGCCCAAAATGCTTAAAATACCATAGTCTTCGGGCGAAAGGTAGGTAGTATATAAAGGGATTAGAAAAAAGCTAACAGCTTGACCTAATATTTTGCTTAGCCCATAAATGGAAGAATCTTTTACAATGTCTTTGATTTTATTTCGAAGCATCTGTAACTAGCGATTCTACGTGTTTTTTTCCTTGAATAAATATTCAGCGAACTTAAAATCAATCATATCATTGATGTCTACTGAAGTTTCGACAGGCATTACATAGCCTAAAGATTGTGGTCCGTAAGTAATTCCATTCTTCAGGTGTGCAGACTTAAAAACATACACTGCACAATTTCTAACAAAAATGTCAGGTAACTCGTGAGCAGAAGTTTTTTGACCTTCATCTACTAACCAAGGTCGTAGTGTATCACCATTCATAGTTTTCATCTTGTGAGGATGAATCATGTGTGATAACATAACAACGCTAACAGCCGAATCTGCTTGTTCATTGTTAAGGAGTAACTGAATGGTTGAATCAATGTCGCTACCATTTCTCAAAGGACTGCTTGCTTGAATAATTACAACTAGGTCATAGAATAGACCTTTAGATTCATAGTGATCTAATGTTTGCAACATGTAATCAATCGCAGGAGACTCGTCAGTAGCTAACTCTTTCGGACGCTCCAAATATTCGATTCCTTCTGACTCATATTTTTTAGCAATTTCTTTAACTTGTGGAGCATCTGAATTCACGACAATTTTATCAATTAACGTGGCACTCAACGCTTGCTGTATGGCAAGATCAAGCAAGGTAGTTTCTGCAAACGGCCTAAAGTTCTTTAGGGGCACACGCTTTGAGCCTTCCCTCGCTGGAATGATAGCTAATATTTTCATAGTGCTTTATTCAGTTTTTGCTTTAGTTTTTCAACCATATACAATTCAGTTTTAGCGAATGATTCATAGGTATTACCGCCGATGTGAGGAGTGATCATTAAATTTTGATGATTGGCGCAATACGATAACAAGAGATCACTTTGGTGATTAAATTCTTCTTCAATAACATCAACTGCTGCACCGGCCAATTGTCCATCTTCTAATGCTCTGACAAGATCTTTACTGCGTACCAATTGACCTCGTGAAGTATTTATAATATACCCACCACGTTTCATTTGGTTTATTTGTTCAGCTTTAACTAAGTGCTTGTTTTCTGCATTTAAGTTGACATGAATTGAAACCACATCAACAGTTGCAAACAGTTCATTCATGCTGGAAACGACTGTAAACTCATTGGTATTAATGTCTTTTACATCATATACATAAACATCAGCTCCCATTGTTTTAAAATAGGCGGCAGTAATTTGACCCAGTCTGCCAAAACCAAGAATCCCAATTTTTTTTTCAAAAATTTCAATCCCTTTAAATGGCTCTCTGTTCCATGTACCTTCTATAGTGGATTGTACTGCTTTAGGTACGTTTCTGAATAAAGCCAACGTTAAAGCCAAAGTAAGTTCTGCAGTGGCTCTAACTTTCTTCAAAAATGTAGTTTCTCCTTTTAAACTTATAACAGTAATTCCTTTTTGTTCACACGCGACTAAGTCAATATGATCTAATCCCGTTACCGGACAAATAATAAATTTACACTTGTCTGCTCCTAAAATTCTATCAGCCGTTAACTTAAACCCTAAACGACACCAAAAGACGTCGTATGAATTAAGTGCATCTTCGACATCATCATTTCCGATGTCTCTTAAGTCAACTTCAGCAAATTCTTGACAAGCTTTTACTGCCTTTTCGCTGAAATCTTTTGTTTCGGCTATTAATATTTTGAGCATTTTATCTTTTATAACCCTTTATAATTTTTACCACCAGGTGCATCATTTGTATCAACCCTAAGTAGATGAAATGGGTTAATGGAACCACTGAAATCATTGATTCCTCTCCACATAGTAAGCGCAAACGCTACATTCGATCCAGCAAAATGTTCTGTTATTTCATCGTTAACTGCGGCTTTACTGCCATATGGGTACGAAAACGAGAGAACAGGAGTATCGGTGAGTTTTTCTAAATACTTGATGGAATTAACGATATCACTTTTAGCTTTTGGACTTGGAGCTAACGGGATATGTTCGTGTCCATGAGACCCAAGCATATTTGATTTAGCTATTTTTATGATATCCTCTTCACTCATGTAAAGGTCTTGCGAAAACTTTTCTTCGTTAGGGAATAAGCTACTAAAAGTGGAATTAATAAAAGCTGATTTGGCTTCAGCGTTTAGTTTGAAATTTAACTGATATTTAATTTCTCGAGCAAGGTCGTTATCATATTTATATTGCCCTTCTGCTTTTTTAGCATCTTCAATACTATAGTCATAAGCAGTATCTTTTTTTAACAACTTTATTAAGTCCGTGTCATCTATAGAAGCTCTAACAAAATGAAGCTTATGGACGTCTAGGACAATAGATTCCGTAATTGGCTTAGTTGGAACGTAAAATATTGCTGGTATTTTATTTTCTAAAAGCCAATTATACACCTGCATTTGCTGCTTCAGGCCATCGTCAAATGTTATTAAGCAAAAGTTACCTTCAGGGTACTTATTTTCTTGTATATACGTAGCCAATTCAACTTGACTAATAAACGTATATTCTTTGGCTAACGTGCTTATTTGGCGTTGAAAAAACTCTGGAGTAACAGGGTAGATGCCAGAGGTGTATTGTTCATTACCATAATAATGAAAGTTTACAATAAGTAAATTCATTGTAGTTGATTTTGGGTGCCAAAACCAGTTTTGGTTTTTATTGTTCTTTGTTTGGAAGAGGATAATTTTTCGTCTGTGTTGTATAGTCTATCGCCTTCTTTAATCTTTTTCATCAGACTATTTTTGTCATTATCAAGGCATGTTTCTACATACAGAGTACCTGCATTTACCGCAATCGCTAAATAAGAAGTGTCGCGCAGTTCTCTATAACGATATACCATGCCCCATTGAAATGGGTGATAATTTGCATCTTTTTGAAAAAAGGCATTTTTCAACCAGATAGTTTTACCTCTCCAAAGGGTTTGAGCACCATTATACGGTTCGTCGAACGCTCTTATAAACAATGCAATTTCTTCACCGGTCCAATTCCAGTCTATACTCGCATTGAAAGTTGCATTTAATCTAGGCCAATATGTCGAAAGGTAATGCGGTTGCTCTGAAGTTTTGGTTAAATCTATTTTACCTATACTCCAATTGAGGCATAATTCAGTTACCAATAACTCTTGTTGTCTATTGTATTCCTTCAAATAATCAATTGGAAAATGACAACTAGACGGATAAATGAATTCATTAGTCATCAATACAGGACCAGCATCTGGATTCTTTACTATTTTATGAATAATTGCATTACCAATGCGTTTTTGGTTTAAAATAAGCCATGAAACAATAGTACCACCTCTATCATGTGGCAGGGGCGTTCCATGGATGTTAAATATCCCTGTCGGTTCAAAGGTTTCTAAAAAAGCAGTAGTGAAAATCCAAGGTGCACCAGCTGAGATAATGAGAGAATCAATATTTTTTTTTAATTCTGTCTTTAATTCCTCTAAAGTTTCAAGTTGAGTATATTCTTCGCCTATTTCGAGAACGTTTTTGTTACTAAAAACTTTAAATGGTATTTTATTGGCTCTTAACGTTTTGCATAAGTTAAGGACAATTTCATTATGACCGATGATTTGAATCATTTCTGTTTGTTACGTTAAATCAAAACCGTTTTTTGAGCAATACTCAAATAATTCAGTTTGTTTTTCGCCATGGAATCTACCTAAATATATTGGCTTAACTTCTGATCCAAAGGACATTTTGAATTTTGTAATACCTGATTTTGCAGCGTCATCAATTGCGACTCCTCCTAAATCTAGAGACTTGTATCCTTTTTCTAATGCAATTCTAGTCAATTCATAAACAACTCTTCTAGAAGCACTTGAAAATACAACTTGACGGAGATCTTGGTACTTTTCTGATTTTCTTCTACTAAAAATACGTCCAACTCTTAAAAAGTCTTTTTCAAAATAAGCAGACATCCCTGCAATTAATTCATCTTGATATCTAACACATACAACTACAGAAGCAGCAAGTTCTTCGGGTGGAACTGGGAACCACGATCGTTCTTTTTCACATTGCAGATGAAACGCAAACAACTCCTCGAGGGGAGTTGTATTAATTTCAATAGTAAAGTCCTCTATTTTAAAACTTCTTCTTATTTCATTTCTGCAGGTTGGGCTGCAAATTGCGATTTGATCCTCTGGGTTTTCATGAATGTTAATCCATGCGCTCGTTTTTTCAATGGATTCTACACCAAAATCAGAATTTATTTCATCAAGAGAAGCAAAAAATGCGTAATCCAGGTTTTCTGTGATACGCAGGACCTCATCTTTGTCAAATTTTTCTCCGGTGAATCGCCCGTATTGAAATGAGTCTAATGTTACAATCATTAATAATTAAGAATTTTGTTTATCGTTGGGTTCCATGCCAAAATAGCATCTGCTATTTTTAATCCGGCATCTCCATTTCCGTAAATAGGGTCAGAAGTGTAATTTCCATGTTCAAGATGACTGTTTATTGATTGTGCTATTTCTTCTTCATTGTAACCACAGTCAATAACATTTTTACTTCGCTCTCTTCCTTGTTGTCGTGTACCAATATTAACTACTGGGACCCCTAAAAATCCGCATTCCCTGATACCCACTGAACTATTTCCTATCAAACATTTTGAGTTCTTCAGTAGCTTCAAAAAGTCATCTGGTTCCATATTCTTGAAGAAATGAATTTTCTTGGCTGATTCTGGTTTGTTCTCTCTAAATATTCTCAAACCTTTTGAAGTTCCATCCGCACCTGCGTCTACGTTGGGCCAGAACCATAACGTAGGCATATTAATTTTGGATACCGCTTTTATTGTTTCTTCAATATGATTTCTACTGAGCTCATATTCATTGGTTACAGGATGTTGCATCACTACTAAATACCCGTCTTCTAGGTTAACATCGGCACCAACACCTCCATATTTTACAAACGGGTCAAAATCTAGTGACGGATTTTTTAAAACTTCATTTGCTAAATCGTTACTTGGACAGCCAGTTAGTATTACCGTTTCAGGTTTTTCACCCATTTTGATTACTCGTTCCAATGCTTTTGGAGAAGCTACCAAATGTAAATCAGACAGCTTTGTTATTGCGTGCCGCACCTTTTCGTCAATGTTACCTGTGACTTCTCCTCCTTGAATGTGCACAAGTGGAATATTCATATAGCTGGCTGCAATCGCCGTTGCCATGGTTTCAAATCTGTCGGCAACAGTTACTACAACGTCTGGCTTGATGTTTTCAAAAACTGTAGAAAGTTCTAGAATACCTATTCCAGTTGTTTTAGCAGCTGCTGTCAGGTTTTCACCTTCAAGTACGTTAAAAACTTTAGCTTCAATTTCAAATCCATCTTTTTCAATATACTTAACTGCAGAGCCATACCTGTTCAACAAGGCAGAAGCGGCTACAACCAATTGTAGTTCTAAACCAGGATGATCTTTGATTGCCTGTAGAGCAGTTTTAATCCTACTGTAGCTTGGCCTTGCAGTTATTACTACTGCTATTTTCCTTTTTTTATTCACTCTAAATCGTTTTGGTTAATAAAATGATGTGAAGTTAAATCATGCGCCCACTTTTTTCCAATAATTTGTTCAAAATGTTTGGCAGAAATACCTTTATTCCCTGGCTTGGAAGTTTCCAAGTCGTTTATGCTAACTGTGTGCCCCTTTTTTACAGCGTGTTTAGTGGTTAAACTTTTACCAAAGAGAACTTTCAGGGCGTCATATTTTTCAATACTATCTTTATTATAACTTGTATCCAGTGATGTGTTAATTTTTCTAACTCCTTCTACCAGCATTGCAGTTTGTTCCATCGTTAAAGAAGCTTTAGCGTCAGGTCCAAACATTGAGTGATTGAATACAACATGAAACTCCAAAATGTCTGCACCTAATGTTGCAGCCGCTATACCTGCAAAAATATTAGCAGAATGATCCGAGAATCCAATTGGAAACTTGTACCTGTCTTTTAGAACTGGAATCATATTTAGGCCCCATTCTTTGGGCTGTGTTGGATATGCAGTTGTGCATTGTAACAAACTTAGTTCGTTATTCCATTTACTTAAAAAAGCTACCGTATCATCAAGTTCTTTCATGTCGCTCATCCCAGAAGATAGAATTATTGGCTTTCCTGTTTCTGCAATTTTTTGCAACATCAAGTAGTTTGACATTTCACCAGAACCAATTTTGTATCTCTTTACACCAATGCGTTCCAAAAGTTCTACTGCTTGGATCGAAAAAGGGGATGAAATAAACTCCATCCCTTGGTCTTCACAATGTTTTTTTAATCCTAACCACTGTTCTTCTGTGAATTCCATTCGACGCCAATAGTCGAACCTCGTCTTGTCTTCAAAACTAAAATTTACTCTAAACTCTTCATATTCACTACTTTCAGCAGCGGCTATATGAGTTTGAAACTTTACAGCATCAACTCCTGTTTTGGCTAAAGCATCAATGTAACTATGGGCAATGCCTAGGCTACCTTCGTGTGCCTGAGCTATTTCAGCGATAATAAAAGTCATGAGTTATTTTAAAACGAAAGTTAATAGGTAGTTAGCGAAAATCAAATCATTCTAAAATACCTTAAGTATGTATGTAAGTTGATTTGATAGGTCAATGCAGTCGCAATCGTGAGATACAATTCAGAATTCTCACGCGATACAAACATTTTAAGAAGTGAGTTGAATTTAACACCTGCTTACTTCAGCAGAATGTGGTTTGAAGATTCTTAAGAAACAGTGTAAAAATCAGTATACCAATCGATGAAATTTTGAATTCCTTTTTCAACGGGTGTACCTGGTCTGAAGTTTACGTAGTTGAAAAGATCTTCAACGTCTGCATAAGTTCTTGGTACATCACCTGCTTGAATTGGTTGAAAATCTTTGATCCCTTCTTTACCTGTAGCTTTTTCAATAGCTTCTATAAACTCCATCAACGAAATAGGTCCATTATTGCCTATATTAAACACTTGATACGGAGAAGAACTTTTAGCGGCATTAGGATCCGAGTGATTATAGTTCGGATTTTTAACTGGTGGTTTCTTCATTAATCGAGTGATTCCTTCTACAATATCGTCGATATATGTAAAATCACGACTCATATCTCCATTGTTAAAAACCTCGAACGGTTTATTCTCCATAATGGCTTTCGTAAAAATAAACAATGCCATGTCGGGACGGCCCCATGGACCATAAACAGTAAAGAATCGTAAGCCTGTCGTTGGTATATTATACAGATGACTGTATGTGTGAGCCATCAGCTCATTACTTTTTTTACTAGCTGCGTACAAGCTTATTGGGTGATCCGTGTTGTCTTTTACAGAAAAAGGAATGTCTGTATTTAAACCATAAACAGAAGAACTTGAGGCGTAAACTAGATGTTTTACTGGGTTGTGCCTACAAGCTTCCAATATATTTAAAAAACCATCTATGTTACTGCTCAAGTACGTATATGGGTTCGTCAACGAATATCGAACGCCAGCCTGTGCAGCTAAATTGACAACAATTTCAAACTTTTGACTTTCGAAAAGAGAGTCAATTGATTCTTTGTCCTCTAATTTACACTGGATAAACCGATAGTTGCTGTGAATGTCACTTTGAACCAGTTTGTTATATTTGATTTCTTCTTTGTTTATACCGGCTGTTTTTAAACGAGCGTATTTTAGATTTACATCGTAATATTCGTTTATACAGTCCAATCCTACCACATCAAAACCTTCTGCAATTAGTCGATTTGATAGGTGGTATCCAATAAATCCAGCAGTTCCTGTTATAAGTATCGCCATTATTTGTCTTTGTTCTTACTGTTTGATCGTGTTTAACAAATTACATTCTGCTATCCACGGAATCTTTTGGTAAGATACCTTTCACATCATAAATAATTCGATTCGGAGAAGTTGTAAGGTCGTATGTCAAGAATTCTGTATGGCTTACGGCTAACACTATTGCATCAAAATCATTCAAATTCGGTTTAGACGTTAACATATCGATTCCATATTCGTGTTTAACTTCTTCAGAAGATGCCAAAGGATCATAAACAAACGTTTGAACACCGTATTCATTCAATTCGTTTACTATGTCAATTGCTCTAGTATTTCGTATATCTGGACAGTTTTCTTTGAAAGTGATTCCCAGCATTAGGGCTTTTGACCCCTTTACGCTCATACCCTTTTTTATCATTAACTTGACCATTTCAGAGGCAACGTATGCTCCCATACTGTCGTTTAATCTTCTACCAGCTAAAATAATTTCAGGGTGATATCCTACTTCTTCTGCTTTTTGAGCCAAATAATACGGATCTACTCCGATACAGTGACCACCAACTAAACCAGGTTTAAAAGGTAAGAAGTTCCACTTTGTACCCGCAGCTTCTAGTACGTCATGAGTATCGATGTTCATTCGGTTAAAGATCATTGCCAATTCATTAACGAAAGCAATATTGATATCTCTTTGGCTATTTTCAATCACTTTCGCCGCTTCTGCAACTTTGATAGAAGGCGCTAGGTGTGTTCCTGCAACAATAATTTCTTTATACAGGTTATCGACAAGCGTTGCAATTTCAGGTGTGGACCCGCTAGTTACCTTTAGAATTTTTGTTACCGTATGCTCTTTATCTCCTGGATTTATTCTTTCTGGAGAATAACCAACAAAAAAGTCTTTATTAAAAACTAATCCGCTTTCTTTTTCTAAAATTGGCACACACTCATCTTCTGTAGCACCGGGATAAACCGTTGATTCATAAATTACAGTATCTCCGATTGACATAACTTTTGCCACACCTTTAGTTGCACCAATTAATGGTGTCAGGTCGGGTTTGTTATATTTGTCTACAGGAGTAGGTACAGTTATGATATAAACATTTGATGATTTAATCATTTCAGGATCATCAGAGCATATTAAACCAGTTTCTTGACCCTCTAAACTTGATACTAAAACACTCTTTAAATTTGCTTCATCAACTTCTAAGGTACTGTCAACCCCCTTATTTAACTCGTCAATTCTTGCTTTGTTAATATCGAAGCCAACCACTGGAAACTTACGTGCAAACTCAACGGCTAAAGGTAATCCGACATATCCTAACCCGATTAGGGCGATTTTTACATTGCTATTCACTTTTGATAAATTTTAATTAATGGAACAATTTAATGACACTACTGTGCGCATTGTGATTTCTATATAAGTTTTGATTAAATTTTAGACTACTTTTTGTTGAATATATTTCTCCACCAAGATTTTTCTGGTTCAGCGTCATTTACGTAATACCCATAGCCATAGCTCTTTGAACTTCCATAGCCGTACCCATATCCGTACCCATATCCGTACCCATATCCGTACCCGTAATCCAAGTAACCATATTTGGCCGATGAGAATGTACTATCATTCAGCACTATACCCAATTTATTGAAACTCTTATTGGCATACATTTCGTCAATAAAATCTACAGAAGACAGATGTGTATACCCTTCACGCATTACATAGATACATAAGTCTGTTTGAGGCATTAAATCCACTGCGTCAGTGACAAGTCCTAAAGGTGCTGTATCAATTACAATATAATCGTATGTCTTTTTTAATGTCGTGAGCAAGTCCTTCATCTCCTGACTTAATATTAGCTCACTAGGATTTGGAGGTAACGGACCCGATGGTATAATATCTATATTTTCTATTCCAGTTGGAATAATTGCATCTTCTAATGGAAGTTTACCTATTAAATAATTACTTAATCCTTTTTTATTATCAATACCGAATTCAATGTGAAGCTTAGGTTTTCTAAGGTCAAGACCCAGTAACACTACTTTTTTGTTATTTAAGCTTAAGACATGTGAAACATTTAAGGTACAAAATGTTTTGCCCTCACCACTAATCGTAGAGGTAATAAGAATGGTTTGACATTCATCCTTGTCCTTAATCATGTATTTGATACTCGTACGCAAATTTCGAAATGATTCTGCGATAATCGATTTCGAATTTGAATTAAATATCAATTGAGTGTCCTGCTTAGAATGAGGGATTGTTGCTAAGAAAGGAATATCTGTTTTTTTCTCAATTTGTTCCTTACTTCTCAGTTTATTGTCAAGGAAAATTTTAAGGAAAATGTAAGCCGCTGGTAACAGTAATCCAAAGAGTAAAGCGGAAATGTATGTTCGCTTCGATTGAGGGCTAGTCTTTTTTTCTACCGTAGCTTTGTTTAATAGAGAGTATCCACTTTTATTTCCAGACTTAGAAATTTCATATTCTAATTTTTTCTCTAATAATAGAATATATATCTTCTCTTGAACACTTCCTTTTCTTAGTAATTTCCCATAAAGTCTTTCAATATTTGGAACTTGATTTAATTCCCTATTTAAGCTAGCAATTTTATTATTTATATCGCTTAACTGTTGTTTCGTTTCGAAACTAACATTTTTTGCATTTTCTATTAGCGCAGCTTTCGTGTTTTCAAGTAAAACGTTTGCACGAATCACCTTTGGGTGTTCTGCAGTGTAAAACTTGGATACTTCTTCATAATTAATATATGCTTGACTTAAATCGTCTAACAGAGGTATAAGCAATGGTTCTCGGATCCCAGCAGTTGAAGGTGCTAAATTAGATAAGTCTTTGTGTGTTTTTAAGTACTCTATTAAATTTGAAATGCTCAATAGCGACATTTCTTTTTCGTATTTACGTACCTCTAAATCTGCAGAATTTTCAATCTTTTTAGTTATTTGTGCGTCAAGTGATACAACACCTTTTCTCGATTTAAACTCCTCTAAATCATGCTCAATACTGTCTAACGATGACGTTAAATTATCTAATTCTTTGTCAATAAATTCTAAACTTTTTTGAGCTGATTCATTTTTATCGTTCAAACCTTTCTCGATAAACGTTGAGACAATTTTGTTAATGAATTCCTTTCCTTTATTTCTATTTTCAGATACAATGCTCAGTTCAATTGCTTTTGTTTTAGCAATAGGTGAAACATCAAGAGAACTAGCATATTGATTGGTTACACTTTCAAGACTTTTGTAGGTATAAATGTATTCTACTTTGGATAATTCATCCCAGTCATCATTGATATTCGAGTCATTAAGTGTAATACTAAAATCAAAATAAGGGTGGTTTACTACTTCACCCATCTTCAAGGTTCCGTCAAATCCCATCATTTTTCCGTTGATGATTTTAAAAATAGCAGTAGTCTTTTCGAATTCTATTTCAAAAGAGCTACCGATCATTTCAGGATTTTTAATCTTAAAGTGTACTTTGAACGGGATATTGTTATAGAGTTCGCTCGTTCTTAAATCTCCTTTAGCATAATAGCACTCTTGAAACTTTAAATCGCGGATTATCGGTTCAATAAAGTTAATAGATTTTATTATTTGGATTTTATCATTTACAAATGTTGGGTCCCATGGACTTGCACCCGAGCCCGGCAATCCACCTAAAATATCCATTCCTTCTGCACCCTCAGTTTCATTGCTTAATAAAAGCTGAGATTTAATCAAGTAACTAGGTTTTGTGTAACGGTTTATAACGTAACCAGCAATCAAAGCCAATATTAAGCATATAACAAATAGATGCCAATATACACGGATGATAGTAATTATAGAGTTTATACTAAAACTACTTTCTTCTTGATTTCTATCTATAAAATTTTCTTCAGTCATTCTTTGAGATTATCGGCCTCGCAGTGAAATTACTGCTATTGTGTTTACTAATGCTGCGAATACGGACAAGTAGGACACATTCTCCCTTGCAAATCGGCGCTTTAACGTTTCGACATAAATGATGTCGTTGCTTCGCAATTGAAAGTGTGGATTTTTAAAAACATCGACGTCTGAAAGATCTATAAAATGATTTGTTGTAACACCATCTTCAGTTCTTATCAGTTTTATTTTCAAAGGATTACCATATTGAGTTAAGTCACCACATAATGCTAAACCATCGAGTATAGTTGCTCTATCAAATGGCACTACAATAATTCCAGGTTTTTGTACTTCACCTAGAACCTTTATTTGAAAGCCGATAAGATTAAATGAAACTATCGGATCCAATATATACTTTCTCAAAGAGTCAGAAACTACAACTCGAGCTTCGTTAATTGTTTTTCCTTTAACATAGATACTTCCAACATAAGGTAAGAATAGTTGTCCGTTCCCTTTAACCTGAAATCCCGAAATTTCATTAGTCTCTTTGTCAACTTTAGGAGAAAACAAATCAACAATGTTCGGATCAGCACTCTGAACCATAATTTCAATCACATCTCCTTCTTGAATTATATGAGTGTTGACGTCAGCTGGTTTAGTAACTTCTATTTTAGAGTAAGAATTACTACTTTCTTTTTTTTGCTGAAAGTAAACAAATCGAGTACCACAACCTGAACTAAGAAATAGTATTAGAAGGCTAAATATTGAAAATTTCTTCACGATGAGCTATTTTTTATTTTATTGAGCAAATGTAATTTTTACATTGACTCACTTTACTATTACACTTTTGCAAAACAAACGTATTAGCTTATTAAATGCTACCTCTAATATCATTTAATTACAGCTTCGCCACTTCAGTCACATATATGTGACCGTTCAGCGGCGGCAAATTTAACTTTATCATTTCGGTTTTCTTGCACAATATGACCATTTTTTGAACATGTGTTGCAAACTCTTTTTAATTTGATAATGAAACAATAACAAAAAAAAACCGCCTGAATATCAAGCGGTTTCTAGATCTAATTTTATAAAGAGTTTTATACGATTACTCTACTCCATGCATAAGCTTTTTGAGAGGCTTACTCAATAGGGCAATTATTAGAGAGATAATCAATAACACAAAACCAATTTTTGTGAATATATCTACGTATTTTTCTAACCTACTTTTCTGAACGATGTCTTTCTGAGTAACCAAAGCTACATCCAGTTTTAACGATTCATCAGAAGCAAGCTTTTCAATTCCTCCACCGAAATAACTCCAATCACCCATGCTTATTCCTGCTTCGTCACCTGCTTTAAAATCTGCAGCAACATATGCTGCATATTTCGCTTTCAATGCGTTCCAAGCTTCAGCATTTAACCACGCACTAGCTTCCTTAAGTGTATCTTTGGTTACTCTGGTGTCAACCCATTCTTTTAAGGTAACTCCCTCTTTTAGTTTGTCCCTTAGATTTACCCAATCTTGAATATCAAAATACTTCTGATACGAAATGTTTTTAGCAATCTCGACGTCTTTTTTATCCTTAGTCTCCATTCCTAGGCTTTCAGGAGCTTCATAGAATGGTTGCCAATCTTCAAATTTCGCAGATTCTCCATTGAGTTCTAACGCTTCTGCGACAGTTGTTGATAATGTAAATTTACTCTTGTCTACTTCTTCATCACCACCGTGACCTCCGCCAGTTAATGCAGCAATTTGACCACCTAATAAGTTTGCAATAGCAAAACTTAAGAACCATGCACCCATAGCCGTTCCGGCCATTTTCTTAGGTGATAGCTTAGTTACCATCGATAAGCCAATAGGGGACAAAAACAATTCCCCAGTTGTATGTAGCATGTACAAGAATATCAATATGAACATTGGTACTAAATTGTTATCAGACATTTTATAACCAACGTATGTCAATAAGAAACCAAGTCCTAATTGAAGAATACCAAAAGCAAACTTCATAGGAATGTTAGGGTTTTTACCCATTTTGGAAAGTTTAACCCACATCGATGAGAAAATGGATCCAAAGATTATAATGAATAAAGGATTAAAGAATTGAGTCATGCTTGCAGGCATTAACCAACCAAAAATTTCTCGATTCACGTTTCTATCCGCAAAAAGTGTTAATGAAGTTCCAGCTTGTTCGAAACATGCCCAGAAGACAATGTTTATTACCATAAACAAGACTAATGCAATCATTCGATCTCTCCATATTTTAGTCTTCTCGATCGCATCTTCTTTTACTCCTGCAGAAATCAAAGAGATTGCTACATAAATAAACAATCCTAAGAAAATGTAGTTTAATATACTGTTGTTAACAATCAGTACATAACAAAGAGGGATAAGTAGAAGAGAACCAATCGAAATCAAATGAGCCATATTTAAAGGCCCAAGTACTTTCTTCTTTCCTGCTTCAGTAATTTCCAAACCTTCAGAAGCAGCGTAGTTTTTTCTACCTGTATAGAAAATGATTAAACCAGCCAACATACCAATACCAGCTAATCCAAATCCGTATTTAAATCCATAGGTCTCACCGACATAAGCCACAACTGTGGTTGCAAGTAAAGCACCTAAGTTTATACCAATGTAAAAAATAGTAAATCCAGAATCTCTTCGCGGGTCGTTGTCTTTGTAAAGTTTTCCAACGATTGTAGAAATGTTCGCCTTGAAATATCCGTTTCCAATAATGAGGGCTCCCATACCAACAAACAACAGATGTTCTGTTCCTCCGAGAATAATAAATTCTCCAATTGCCATAAGAATTGCTCCAAGCATAACCGCAAAACGATATCCAAGGAATCGATCAGCCATTTTACCACCCAAAATAGGAGCGGCATAAACTAAACCGGTGTATGCGCCATAAATTAACGATGCTTGCGCATCACCTTTCATCAACGATTTAACCAAGAATAAAGTTAATAAGGTACGCATACCGTAGTAACAGAAACGTTCCCACATTTCTGAGAAAAACAAGGTCATTAACCCTTGCGGGTGACCACTTGTGTATTCCGGAAGACCATCGTCTTTGTGCTCTTCCATTAGTACTTCTTCGCTCATATATTTCTGTTTTTAATTTTTGTAAAAATAGATTTTGTCTTTAGAAAAACAAGACTACAGATTTTCTAAAACATACTTCGTCATTCTCGTAAATAAATGTAAACGAGTTTTTCCTCCCGAAATACCGTGGTTTTTATTCGGATAATACTCTGAATCGAATGGTATATTTTGATGAATCATTTTATTCACCATTTCTGCCGAGTTTTGGAAATGCACATTATCATCTCCTGTTCCGTGAACAATTAAATAATTACCTTTTAATTTATCGATGTGATTTATTGGTGAGTTATTATCATATCCGTCAGCATTCTCCAAAGGAGTTCTCATATAACGCTCTGTATACACATTATCGTAGTATCTCCAGTTAGTAACTGGTGCAACGGCAATTGCGGTTTTAAAAACATCAGCTCCTTTGGTGAGGCATAAACTACTCATGTATCCTCCGTAGCTCCATCCCCAAATACCAATTCTACTTTCATCTATGTGAGGCATGGCTCCAAAATATTTTGCAGCGGCAATTTGATCTTCAGTTTCGTATTTACCTAATTGTAAATAGGTCATTTTCTTAAATTCAGCTCCCTTTCCACCAGTGCCACGATTGTCCACTACAGCAATAATATACCCATGCTGGTTTGCAAGCATTTGGTGCCAAAAGTAATTGCTCCAAAGCCAGTTGTCCTTAACTTGCTGACTTCCTGGACCACCATACACAAACATTAGCAACGGGTATTTTTTTGAAGGATCAAAATTTAACGGCTTAATTGTGTATGAATTAAGTTCAACATTCGGAGAAACTGTTATGGTCTTAAACTCAATAGGACTTATCGCATAACCGTCTAACTTCTTTTTGAAAGACTCATTATCTTCAAGCGTCCTTACCAGTTTACCTTGGTTATCTCGAATTGAGTAAACAAAAGGAACCGTAGCTGATTGGTACGTGTGAAAAAAATACGAGAAATCGTTGCTAAAGACTGCACTGTGTGTTCCTTTCTCAGGAGTTAGTAGTTTTTTGTTTTTACCACTAATGTCAATTGAATAAACGTGTCTTTCCATGGAGGAAACTTCGGTCGAAGTGAAGTACACTTTTCCATTTTTTTCGTCAACACCTAGAAGATGATCAACTTCCCAATTACCTTTAGTTATTATTCCAACTTGAGGGCCGTCCACTTTGTGCATATACAAATGCCAAAAACCAGATCGTTCACTTTTAATAATGAAATGCTCTTTATCCTCTAAAAATATTATGTCATCAGTGATATCAACGTAGTGCTTACTTTCTTCTTCAACACTCACAGTTACTTGTTTTGTATCAGCATTTACTACAAGAAATTCCCAATGATTTTGATGTCTGTTCAGACGTTGAATTGTTAAAATATTTGGATTTTTAGACCACTTTATACGAGGGATATATTGATCATTTTCTGAGCCAATTTCAAGCTTTGTACTTTTTTTAAGGTTGGATATATAAACATCTACCACAGAGTTAGCTTCACCTGCTTTTGGGTATTTGAACTTCGAATGGTTTGGGTAGAGATTCCCATAAATTTCCATATCCCACTCCTTCACTAAACTTTCGTCAAAGCGATAGTATGCTAGTTTTGTTCCGTCAGCATTCCATTCAAAACCACGATCCATTGAAAACTCCTCTTCATACACCCAATCAACTGCTCCATTAATTATTTCGTTTTGCTTTCCGTCTTTTGTTAATTGTTTCGTTTTGCCTTTAATAAGATCTTTAACAAATAGGTTGTTTTCAAACACATATGCAACCTTATCTGCCTGTGGGTTAAATGTGGCGTACATAACCTTGTCTTCAGATACTTTGCTCAATTTGTTTGTAGCCTTTTCCCAAATCAAAAAGTTTGATCTACTGGAATGACGATAAATTGATTCAGTGTTGACCGGTATTAACGCTTTCGTTTCATCGCTACTCAACTCAAATCGTCTAAAGGCAAAATACTGCATGCCATTTGCAGCCGCGATTTTACTTCCGTCAATTAGGGTTCCTGTTTTTTCACCAGTTTCGTATTTGTAGGTAACAACTAAGGTATTTCCTGCGGCATCACGTTCAATCTTACAGTAAGATTTTCCATCTTTTAAATTGATGAAACCACTTATCATATTTGGGTATAATTCCCCACTTGCCCATATGGTTTCTAATGTGATTGGTGTTTTTTCTGGAACGGCAATTTTTGCTTCGGGTGGATTTGTGTTTGATTTAATTAAAGAGTCTTGTGCAAATGCAATGACGCAAATCGCACTCAGTAAGAAGGTAATAAAATGCTTTTTCATATTGTTAAAACTATTCTGATTCAATATTACTTATTTTGTGATGCGATAATAATTAATTCGACAACCTAACTGAAATTTATTTTTAAAGTGGATATTGAGGCACAATTAATTGACCTGCTAGGTCCAGATACCGTATCGGTAACGAATGAGGATATGGTGAAATACGGTCAAGATATGACTGAAGATTTTGTCTTTCAACCTGATGTAGTAGTTACTCCAGCAAGCGTTGAGCAGGTAAGTGCTTTAATGAAATGGTGTACGCAAAACCATGTGATTGTTACTCCTAGAGGAGCTGGAACGGGATTAAGCGGTGCAAGTTTGCCAATTGCAAAAGGAGTTCTTTTGTCGATGGAAAAGTTCAATCAAATCCTTGATATTGATGAGGCTAATATGCAAGCTACTGTCGAAAGTGGAGTAATAAACGACGTGCTTAGGCACGCGGTTGAACGTGTCGACTTGTTTTACCCACCAGATCCAGCCAGCAAAGGTTCTTGCTTTATAGGCGGAAATGTCGCCCATAATAGTGGAGGTCCAAAAGCAGTCAAATATGGGGTGACTAAAGATTACATTTTAAATTTGGAAGTCGTTTTACCTAATGGAGAGGTTATTTGGACAGGTTCCAATACTCTTAAAAATTCAACCGGCTATAGTCTCACTCAATTGTTTTTAGGCAGTGAAGGAACATTAGGAATAATCACAAAAGTAGTTGTACGATTGATTGCAAAACCAAAACATAACTTGTTGTTATGGGCTAATGTCGATTTAGCAACAACTGCATGCAAAGCAGTGAGCGATATCATGAAATCCGGGATTGTTCCATCTGGGTTAGAATTGATGGAGCGCAAAGGGATTGATTTAGCCTGTGACCAATTGAATTTGTCAAGCCCCTTAGAGAAAAACAGTCAAGCCGCACTTTTAATTGAGGTAGATGGAAACGAAATGGATCGATTATATGCAGGGTGCGAACAAATAGGAGTGGTGCTCGAAAACCATGGAGTCTCTGACGTTCTATTTGCAGATTCAACAGAGCAAAAAGAAGCTTGGTGGAAGATTCGACGAAGTATTGGTGAGGTTGTGAAAAATCATTCAACATACAAAGAACAGGATACTGTTGTTAAACGCAGTCATCTAGCAGAACTAATGGCCGGTGTAAAGGAAATTGGCAAGAGGTACAATTTTGAGTCGGTTTGTTATGGGCATGCGGGAGACGGTAACCTTCATGTTAATATCTTAAAAAATGATCTAACCGATGAAGAGTGGAATGGTGCCCATTTAGAAAACGGAATTAGGGAAATATTCAGACTTTGTAAGGCACTTGGGGGTACAATCAGTGGTGAGCATGGAATTGGTTATGTCCAGAAAAAATTCATGAATGAGGTTTTGACAGACACTCATTTGAGTTTAATGAGAGGAATAAAAAAAGCGTTTGACCCATTAGGTATAATGAATCCAGGGAAAATATTTGATTAAAATAAGGTTAAACTAAAAAGTCTTTGCTCAACGAACAAAGACTTTTGAAGTGCACCCGAAGGGATTCGAACCCCTAACCGTCGGAGCCGAAATCCGATATTCTATCCAGTTGAACTACGGGAGCAAAAATTGGACGGCAAATATACTTTGATATCTTGCCATTTTCCAAGAATTGAGTTAAGAATATTAATCTATAGTTATTCCACGAAGCAGCGCATCGATCGGCATTCGTCGTCGACCTTCTAATTGCACGTCTTTGACCTCTATAGTTCCGTCGTTTGAGTAAAAATTCAAGTAAGTCTTCTTATCGGTATCAAATGTTCCAGGATATCGTTCATGATTTTCTGGAATAAATACAGCATCGTAGATTTTTAATAGTTTATCCTGAAACTGTGTTCGTGCAGTAGGGTATGGGCTTAAGCCTCGAATTAGGTTAATTATACTCAGTCCACTCGAGGTCCAATCAATTTCACAGGTTTCTTTAAAAATCTTTGGTGCCTTTTTGTGCTCATCTTTAATGTGTTGAGGAAGTTCTTTTAATGTTCCTTCTGCGATACCATCAATAGTTTTTAAAACTAGCTCAGCACCTTTAATCATCATTCTATCATGAAGAGATCCCGCATTTTCAGTGGGTTCGATTGGCATTTTGTGTTGCAGTAAAATGTCGCCAGTGTCAATTTCATGTTTGAGTTTAAAAGTTGTTAACCCGGTTTCGGTCTCACCATTTATAATCGCCCAATTAATTGGTGCTGCACCTCGATAATTTGGAAGTAATGAAGCATGTAAATTAATAGTGCCTAGTCTTGGCATATTCCACACCGCGACGGGCATCATTCTAAAGGCGATAACCACTTGTATGTCAGCATTTAGTGCTGATAATTCCTCTAAAAACAGTTCATTTTTTAGATTTGTAGGCTGGAGGACGGGTATATCTTTTGATACCGCAAACTGTTTCACTGCAGATTGTTGTAATTTCATTCCGCGACCACTTTTTCGGTCCGGAGCAGTGATTACACCAACTACATTATATCCTGCATCTACAAGTTTGGCTAATGAAGGAACTGAAAATTCGGGTGTTCCGATAAACACCACACGAAGATTTGAACGGTTCATTATTTTATTCCCATCAAACATCGGTTCCAACGAATCCCATCAAATTTAGAGGTTTGAAATTCTTCTATTCTACCAGTATCTGGGTTCTTTTTTCGGACAGTTCCTTTTTCACTTCGAATAGACCATAATACGAACCATGCCTTACCTACAACATGATTTTCAGGCACAAAACCCCAAAATCTGGAGTCATAACTATAATGTCTGTTATCACCCATCATGAAATAGTAGTCCATTTCAAAAGTGTAATCCGTAATTTCTTCAGTTCCCATATAGAATTTGTTATTTCTCATTTCAAATTCTGGATGGTTTTCGTATTCCTTAATTACACGTTCGTATAAATCATAGTTATCTTTACTTAACGTAACCGAAACACCTTTTTTAGGAATATACAACGGGCCATAAAAGTCACGACTCCATTGATGTTGTTTATTTATCGGGAATAAATTTCCATCATTCACACCGCGAGCATGTAAGATTGTATCAACGCCTATCACACCTGTGTATTTTTCAACTACTTCACGATTTACGTCGTTAAGTTGCATGGTATATAACTTGGCATCTTTTTCAATTTGATAATCAGTAATGTCGTTATCATACAAAAACTCTTTCTTCAAGTTACCAGCAGTTGATTTTCGCACGATGTATGAAAACTGTCGCATTGGGGGTACATCCTCGGGAACACCATTTATATGCACAACTCCTTTTACAACCGAGAGAGTATCACCTGGAATGGCAACACAACGCTTAATGTAATTCTCTTTTTTGTCAACTGGTCGACCCAAGGTCTCTGCAGGCCAGTTAAATACAACTACATCACCATTTTTAATTTTTCCCACACCAGGTAGTCTGTAGTATGGAAACTTTATCATTTCCGAATACGCCTTAGTGTTAATTAAAGGCATGGTATGATGAGCAAAAGGAAAGCTAATTGGTGTCATTGTAAGACGAGTTCCGTAGCTCATTTTATTTACAAATAAGAAATCACCAACCATCAATGATTTTTCCATTGATGATGTTGGAATCTGGTACAATTCAATAAACATACTTCGTATTACTGTAGCAGCAATCACAGCAAACATGATAGCATCGACCCATTCACCAAATTTATGATGTTCACGATACTTATACCGATAGACATAGTATCCCCAAACGGCTAACTCCCAAATTAAAAAGAAGATAATACTCCCGAAAACTGGTGCCTTAGCTGCAAACAGTAATATGCCTAAGACAAGTAGGTTTAATATCGTCCATACGATTAAAACAATTTTTGTTCGTGGTCTAAAATCTCTGAACGTTTCAACAGGGTTAAAATCCATTTATATTATTCGTTAAGTAAGTCTTTCATTGTATAAATACCGCTCTTTCCGGTCATAAATTCTGCTGCTCTTAGAGCTCCAGAAGCAAATCCTTTGCGGCTGTGAGCAGTGTGCGTAATTTCAATAGTATCAATGTCACTCTTAAATGAAACGGTATGAGTTCCAGGGACATTTTCTTCTCTGAACGAACGAACACTCAATTCTAGTTCATTTGTACTAGATCCAATGCCATTTTCATGATGAACCCAATTATTTTTTCTACCAAAATTGGCTAACACTTTTTCTGCGGTAGTTATTGCCGTACCACTTGGAGCATCAAGTTTCTGCGTGTGGTGAACTTCGTCTATAAACGCATCATATTCATCGTAGTCGTTGATAAGCTTTGCTGCCATTTCAGTGATTCTCCAAAATAAATTCACTCCAATACTGAAATTGGTGGCAGTAAATAATCCTGAGTTTTTTGATAAAACGTAATCACATGCGTCATTATAATCATTATACCACGCCGTAGTTCCCACTACAATAGGAATTCCAGCGTCCGCACATTTTTTAATATTTGATACGGCACTTTGAGGAGTAGTAAATTCAATAGCGACATCAGCTTTCTTTAGTGTCTCGGCATCGAAGTCTGGGTCATCAATGGTTAGCACAACTTGGTGCCCAACCTTAGTTGCTATGTCTTCAATGGCTCTACCCATTTTTCCGTATCCAATTAATGCAATCTTCATATTTTTCTGCTGCAAATCTACAACTAAACCATTTGTAAGCATAAGTGGATTATCCATAGAATATGAACGGTGATTGGTTTTGTAATTTATAATATATTTCTGGGCATTGTTACTGTTGTTTTTATACTCTTCGGCTTTGTTAAAGATTGAATCTTAGTTCAGAATAGGAAAGCCTAACCTCCATCGGTAATCGATCAAAATGATTCTATCGTCGTACACTCAAGATTGTATATTTGCCTCATATCTGATGAAAAAAGTACTAAGAGTTTTATTCGCCTTAATTCTTCTGGCTGCTGTGGTAGTTGGGATAATAGGTTATTCATATATTTATAAAGACAATCTAATAAACACAGAGGATGGAAAACATTCTATCTATGTAAAAAAGGGGTGGAGCTATGATTCTCTGACAACTGAACTTTTTCCGTATCTAATTGATTTTAAGTCGTTTGATCTCCTTGCGAGAAAAATGAATCTCCCAAATAAAGTGATTCCAGGTTTATATGAACTACCCGATTCATTCGGCAATCGAAAACTTATTCAATATTTACGATCAGGACAAACAACTGATGTGAAGGTGGTATTAAATGGGAGCTTAAAACGCAGTCAGATTTTACCAAAAATAAGCGAAAACCTTGCGATTGATTCAACTGACTTGGAAACACTTATGACAAACAAATCATTTTTGGATTCAATCGGTTATAACCAAGAAAATTGGCCGTGTTTGTTTGTCGCAAATACTTACTTCTTCAATTGGGCATCGGATGCAGAAACTGTTATCAACAGATTCATTAATGAGCATAAGCGTTTTTGGAATGAAGCGCGAAGGAACAAAGCTGCTCGAATTGATTTAACCCCAAATGAAGTAATAATTCTTGCTAGTATTGTTGATGCCGAAACCATGAAGAGCGATGAACTACCTAAGATTGCAGGTGTCTATTTAAACCGTTTGCAACAAGATTGGCCATTGGGTGCCGATCCAACGATTCGTTATTTAATAGGAGAGGAGGGGCGCCAGCGAGTACTTTATGCTGATTTAGAAATCGAAAGCCCTTACAATACTTACAAGAATCTTGGCCTGCCACCTGGTCCTGTTTTGTTGCCAAGCGCAAAAGCTATTGATGCTGTATTAAACGCCTCAAACACGGAGTACATGTATTTCTGTGCAAAGGCTGATTTTTCTGGTTATCACGCTTTTGCCAAAACTAATGCACAACATGAACGTAATCGAAGAGCGTATACTCAAGAATTAAATCGAAGAGGCATCATGCGATGATCACAGCTGAGCTAAGTATCGCAATCGTGGAACCTTTTTATGGTGGTTCACATAAATATTGGGTTGATCAACTTGAAAAACGTTTATCCTTCAAAACAAAATCATACACCTTGCCGGGTCGTCATTGGAAATGGAGGATGAGTGCTGGGGCACTATATTTAGCAAAAGAAGTAAATGAATCCAACCTAGAATATGACTTATTCTTGGTTTCCGATATGCTTGACGTTCCTCTTTTCAAATCGTTATTGGTAGACAAATATCGCGAAGCTAAAATCGTGATTTACATGCACGAAAACCAAGTGGTTTACCCATTTCAAACTCTAGACAAAAACAAGAATTGGGATCGACACTATGGCTTAATTAATTTTAAATCAATGCTTTGTGCTGATGAGGTCTGGTTTAACTCCTCTTTTCATAGAGACGTTTTACTTAGTGAAATGGAAACCTTTTTACACCCGTTTCCAGAAAGTAAATATCTCATTTCTTTACTAAAACGAATTTCATCTCGTTCACACATTCTACCAATCGGTTATGACAGAAAGGAATTGGAAATGCACAAAAGTGACAAAGCTGAGGTTCCAACGATTTTATGGAATCATCGTTGGGAATATGACAAGAACCCAGAAGCATTTTTTGAAGCTTTGTTTAAACTTTCTGAGGATGAAGTTTCGTTTGATTTAATTGTTTGTGGTGAAACTTACTCAAAACAACCTGAGATTTTCAAGATAGCTAGAAGTAAACTGGCAAACCAGATTAAGCATTGGGGTTATTTTGATACGCGAACAGACTATGTTAAAGCACTGTGGCAATCCACCATCTTGCCAGTAACGTCTAATCAAGAGTTTTTTGGTTTGAGTGTTCTTGAGGCAATTTTTTGTCAAGTAACACCTATTATGCCGAATCGACTGTCTTATTCAAGTATCTATGGAAATAGGTTTGACTACTATTCTTCGGATGATGAATTCTATGAGATTCTTAAACAAACGGTTGTATCACCGCAGTCGCGAGATAATTCTGTTGATGACTTGTGTTGGTCTGCTGTAATTCAACTTTATGAACAACGTTTGCTTAAAGTCGGACGTTAAAGTGCTGCTTTACTACGCCTGGTCTGATGAAAACCAAACCAAAATGATAACAATCAACACTTAAAGTTACACGCTTATCTTTGATGATTTCCTTCCATGCTTGTTGCATTCCATTTGACCAGTAAATGTCGTCAAAAATGATACACCCATTTGGTGTTAAATGAGATACTAATTGTTCGAAATAATTAACAGTCGGCTCATACTGATGATTTCCGTCTACAAAAGCGTAGTCAATCGTTTTAAGATCCTCCAATACGCTCGGTAATGTATTATCAAAATGACCAATTTTAATGTTCGCAAATAGACCAAGACTATTTAAATTTTGTGATGCTAATTCTGCTATTTCTTTAGAACCTTCTAACGTATAAAACGTCGTTTCTGGACTGGTAATCGCCTGATACGCATAACTGATACCGAGTGAGGTTCCTAATTCGATTGCGACTTCTGGTTTTACGTAGTCAATTATTTCTGCTAGGATAAAACATAATACACGGTTTTTTGCAGACGTTTTTGCAATATCAGAAATTTTACGTTCACGTTTCAAGCCGTTTTGACCAAGGTCACTAAACGTTACTGTGGAGTCATCTCCCCTCAAAGATCTTCTTAAATTTTCGACGCTGCGAAATTTCGATCGATCAAGCGGTGTCTTGTTGATTTTTTCAACAAGTTTATAGATGTATGGACTGTGTATTGTTTGCCATGGTTTTGCATTTACCCAAAACACAATCCACAGCCAAATGCGCTTGAGTAAACCGTATGGCTTATGCATTTGGTTGGTTTTCGGAACTTTCTGTGATAGGCTCTTCTTTTTTCGGAGCATTCACGTTCTTAATTACCTTTAATTCTGCTTTTAAACGGTTAAGTTGTTCTTTCGTTTTTTCGATTTTCGCAGCTATTTCATCTTTTAACTTTTGAGCTCCTTTAGAGCGGCCAAAAAACTCCATATTGTTTTCAAGTGTTGCAATTTCACTTGATAAGAAAGTCATTTTCTTTTTAATCTTATACTCTTCGTCTTTCAATTTTTGCTTTCCTGAAGGAAGTTGAGAAAGGTTCGCATAATGATCTTTAATCTGACCTTGCTTCATGCTTTGACGATCAAGTTTAAACTTGTTAAACACAGCATCAGAAGCTTTTCTATAACTGTTTTCTAAATCTTTTTTCTTTTTAATTGGCACAAAACCAATGCTATTCCATTCTTTCTGAATAGCTTTTAAATCATTTAGAATTGTGTCTTTATTATCAGTTTTAAGAAGTTCCTCCAGTTTGTCTACAAGGGCCGTTTTTAAATCGAAGTTTTGGTTCTCTTCTTCTTTTCTACCTGCAAATTTTTCTTGCTTTTTGTTGAAAAACTCATCACATGCAGCACGGAACCTTTTCCAAATAGCATTTGAAACCTTATCTGGAACTGGTCCAACTTCTTTCCACTCTCGCTGAAGTTTCTTCAGTTCATTTGTTGCGAATTTAAAGTCCTCGTTATCTTTAACTTCTTCAGCGCGCTTACAAATGTCTTCTTTGATAATTAAATTCGCTTTGCGTTCATTATTTATCTGTTTGAAGTAATTGCTTTTATTATCGTAAAAGGTATTAAATGACTTTCTGAAAGCTTTCCAGATTTCTTCATTTTTAGCCTTAGGAACTTGCCCAATTTTTTTCCATTCGGCCATTAACCCATCAAGTTCGGCTGCTTTATCCTTCCACTCTTTCACTTTTTTAGGTTCAATAAGTGCAATCTGACCAGCCTTCTCGACAAGAACTTCTTTTAATTCAAGATTTTTAACTCGTTCACCTTCTAGTGCATCAAATACAGCGCGTTTTTGCTCGTATACTTTATCACAAGCTTCTCTAAAGCGGTCCCAAATTTCTTTGTTGTACTCTCTTGGTACAGGGCCTGTATTTCTAAATTCTTCTTGGTATTTATTTAAAAGAATGAAACTCTTTTTGAGAGAGTTTTCAGTGCTCAACTCATCTACCTTTTTGCAAAGGTCAATTTTTACTTCAAGATTTTTCTTTCTATCTAGTTCCTTTAACTCAATGTTTATGGAGTGATTGTCATAGAATTTATCAAGTAACACATGATACCTGTCCCATAACTCTTGGACTTTTTCAGCTGGTAAAACTCGGATGTTTTTCCATTCTTGTTGTATCGCTTTAACGTCGTCTAAACTTTTTTCCGTTTCATCAGATTCGGTAATAGTTTGCAACTGCGTTAGTAGTTGTTCTTTTTTCTTTAGATTCTTAAGCTTTTCCTCTTCAATCCGCTGACGCTCTTCCATTCGAGCATTTTTAGCAAGATTGAAAATCTCTTTAAAGCGCTCTCTTATCGCTTCATCATTGTACTCAAAACCTTCGGCATCATTGCCTTCTTCGATATGTTTTTGAAGGGCAATCTTTTTCTCAGTTCGCAATAAATCATTAAAGACTGAGCGAATTTGCTTTAGACGATTGAATGCGTCTCTGGTTGTAAGCTTTTGCGTAGCTTCAACAGACAAGTCGATTAACTGCTCTTTTGTCAGCGACTCTAAATCAAGGTTTAAATCTACTTCGTTGTCAGAACTATCATCACCGTCGTCATCATCTTCAGAAGTTGTTTCATTTGAGGGTGATTCTGAAACAGTTGAGTCAGCACTCGATTCGACCGCAGTATCCTTAACTGGCGTTTCGGTTTCGGTCTCTTCCGCATCATTTTGTACAATTTCTTGTCCTTCTGAAACTGGAATATTTTCTGCAGATGGTGTTTCCTGTTCTGTATGTTTTGGTGCAGTAGATAAATCCGAATTCGGAGTATTAATTTCTCCTGATTCGATTTTTGAATTAGATAGCTCTTCTTGAGACATGTTTCTTTGCTTGTTTCTCTTTTAAAAGCTGCAAAAATGGTACTTTTGAATCGAAAAGCAAGCAGCAATCCTGTAATATGAAAAATCACTGATAATGCCCATCAATAAAGGATTTGTTAAAGTTTTAATTGATTGTATGATAGGTTGTTAGCTGAAAATTTCTTAAAATCAAATGAGTGTAAAGATTATTGAATGTCCTCGCGATGCGATGCAAGGTTTAAGTTGGTTTGTCCCAACAAAACAGAAAATAGAGTATTTGAACTCCTTGTTGAAGGTTGGATATCACACAATTGATTGTGGTAGTTTCGTTTCACCGAAAGCCATTCCACAGATGCGAGATACAGCAGAGTTATTAGACTCTATCGAAGCGTCTGAGACCAAACTTTCGGTAATAGTGGCGAATAAAAGAGGAATTGATGACGCCGTTAAACATAATCGAGTTGATTATCTGGGCTTCCCTTTTTCTGTTTCAGAAACGTTTCAACAACGAAATACAAATTCGTCTATTGAAGATAGTTTGGATGTTGTGAAGTATTTGGTTGATGAATCCAGTAAGCACAACAAACAAGTTGTAATATACATTTCCATGGGTTTCGGAAATAATTATGGAGACGAGTGGAGCGCTCGAATTGTGGAAGATTGGGTTGGCAAAATAGCAGACATAGGCGTTGATTCGTTCTCAATTAGTGACACCGTTGGAATTTCTAATCGCGAAAGTATTCAGAGTGTATTTAAGCAATTGAACGCTAGTTTTACAAATGCAGAATTTGGAGCACATTTTCATACCAGACCCGATGATTGGGAAGAAAAAGTTGAAGCTGCGTGGCGAAATGGATGTAGACGCTTTGATGGTGCAATTAAAGGGTATGGAGGATGTCCGATGGCAGAAGACAAACTTGTTGGTAACATGCCAACCGAAAAATTAGTTCAGTTTTTTAATGCCAATAATGTCGATCATAAAATGAATATTGAGGCATTTGAAGCTAGTATGTTGGTGGCAAATATGATATTTTAACAAAAAATTATGAAGAAAGTATGTTTCAGTGTATTGGCAATTTTGAGTTTCGTCTATGCGCAAGCTCAAGTCTCAGGTGCCACATTAGTTACAATGAATATGAGTCAGGGAAATCAGAAAGGGTTTAAAATTTTGGTTCCAGAGGCAAATGAAAAGGAAGTTCAAAAAGCTTGGGAAAAGTATTTAAAAGGTTTTGATGGCAAATCGAGCAATATCCAAAAGTCAGATGACATCATAACTGAACGTGTTTTGATGCCATCAATTTCAGACACTGCAATAGTATTGTATTCAAATTTTAATGAGACTCCCCAAGGAGTTTATTTAAACGTATTTGTTTTAGCCGATGGTAGATATATTTCACCTTCTGATAATGATAAAAAATCTGACAAATTCTCAGGGATTCTAAAAACGTTCGCAACACAATTGGCATCTGAGATAGTAAATGAACGATTGGAAGATGCCAAAAAAGAACTCGACAAGTTAGAAAAAGACCAGCGTAACCTGGAAAAAGATCTTTCAGGGTATGAAAAAGAAATCAAGCGGGCTAAAGAAACGATCGCTGCTAACGAGAAAAATATCGAACAAAATTCCAAAGATCAAGAAAAAAAGAAATCTGAAATCGTAGAACAAAAGAAAGCAGTCAATAAGGTAAAGGAAGATTTGCTGAAGTATCCGGTGAAGTAATAACTGCAGGTATGCCACGTTCGTTTATAATGGGTGTTGCTATAAAAGTTGTAGTGTTTTTATTCGTCTTTGTTTCTGGATTTAAGTCGAATGCGCAATCTATTTATGCCATGCGTGCATTTTTTTTTGCGGAAGACGAAGAAGTCATGGAGTTTACGGTTTGTGCCGATAATCAGGAATATGTATCGACCTCTACTAAGGATTATTTTGCAGGTGATAGCCTAATCTACAGGGAGCATATTTATGACATCAATACATCAGAAAGACTCGTTTTAACTTATTTCAACCACTCGCTAACAATTTACAGCTTATTTGTGGATGACGAATTAAGAGTAAGTGGGAAGCTACGGTTTAATTTAGAAAAAGCAGAGAATTTCAGTATTAGCGGAACTTTTTATGATGTTTCAGAATCTAATGGTGGTGATTATGACGATGAATATGGTGACTACAGTGATGATTATGGTGATTTCAATGATGATGCTTTCAGTGACGACTCAGACTATTCAGCGGAATATTATAATGACAAAGGTGAAAATTATACTGCTTTCTATGATGATACTTTGAGTAACCACTCAGTAGATACAACGGAATATTATAATAATTTGGAAAATACGGTTTCCAATTCTAAATGCAATTATCTGGCGAAGCTTCATTTTGAGCCTTACGGAAAGTGGGTTATTATTGATTCTAACGGTTTTCCAAATGTTGGATTTTTAAATAATAAATTACAACGAGAAGGGCATTGGTTTAGCTATATTGACGATACAACGTTAAAAGAAACGTCATATATATACCGCGATGGAAAGCAAGTCGACTTTAAACAGATTAACCTTTTGGGATTAAAAAAGCCCGTAGAGATGATTAATTTACAACGATATTCTATCGAAAGTATGACTCCTGATTTTTGTTCTGGGTTGACGACTATATTAACATTGACTAAGTTATCGGATACAACATCCTTTAATGGTAATACTTTTTATTTTGGTGATCAGTTGCGTCAAACAAGGGCTGTTACTTGTGGGAGCCGTTCAGAACCTGAGCCTCATTACAGCAAATGGAAAGGTATTGGAAACGACTATTTGCAATTTGGTCAGTCGATTTGGAAGGTGATATACTTAAGCAATGAAATCGTTGTACTACGCTTAAAGAAGTAGTCTTAAATAAAAAAGCCATCTGTCGACTGACAAATGGCTTTAGTTGAGGTCTCGAGCGGATTCGAACCGCTGTGGAAGCTTTTGCAGAGCTCTGCCTAGCCACTCGGCCACGAGACCATTCTTTTTTAACGAGCTGCAAAGCTAAAACTTTTGTGTTCTTTTCATCAAAAAAAATTGAATAGTTTTTTGAGATTTTAATTTTTGTGGTTGTCCACAAAAAATACCATTCTGTCAGAACATGGTTTCTATAGGAATTAATCGGTTGTATTTTCGCAGTCAACATTTAACATTAGAAATAGATAAAATATGGCAGGATTAATTATGGCCGGACAGCTGATATTAGCGTTGGCTATCTTAGTAACATTCCATGAATTAGGGCATTACTTGGCAGCGAGATTGTTCGGAATCCGAGTAGAAAAGTTTTATCTATTCTTTGATGCTTGGGGCAAAAAATTATGGAGTTTTAAGAAAGGTTATACTGAATACGGAATTGGATGGTTGCCGATCGGAGGTTATGTCAAGATCGCTGGGATGATTGATGAATCCGTAGATACAGAACAATTGGAGACTGAACCACAACCTTGGGAGTTTAGAAGCAAACCAGCCTATCAACGCTTTATTGTTATGATTGGTGGAATTGTAATGAATTTAATTCTTGGTTTTCTATTTACTGTTTTGGTTTTAAAATCATTTGAAAAATCATATGTGCCTATCGATGTTGTGAATCAAGATGGAATAGTAATAGGAGAGCTTGCTGAAGAAATTGGATTTAAAAATGGTGACAAGTTAATTTCACTTAATGGAAATACCTATGATCGATTTGATGACTACGTGTCTTTTGAAGCGGTGTTTGGTGGAGTAATGGTGGTTGAAAGAGCAGGAGAACAGGTGACCATAGATATTCCAGACAATTTATTTAAACAACTGTCAAAAAAATCTGGTCGATTCATCGATTGTGAAAGCACAATAATGATTGCTGAACATCCTGAAGTGGGTACTAATGCGGCTAATAGTGGCCTAATAATGGGTGATGTTTTTTATAGAATCAACAATGTTAGAATAAAAAGCTTTACTCACCTAACGAAGATGTTAGGTGAAAATAAAGGACAAAAGGTCACTATTGACTTCTTTAGAGACGAATTGCTTAATACAGTAACTTCAAGTGTAGATACGCTTGGAAAGCTAGGTTTTAAACCTAAAATTTTACGATATGAAAATGACCAGAAGCCATATACACTTGGACAAGCTACCAAATATGCGTTGAAAGGCAGCTGGGAAGGAGTTTATTACAATGCAATAGGGTTGGTAAAAATGGCTCAAGGTGACATTCCTGTTAAGGAGGTGAAAAGTGTTATTGGTATGGCTTCTTTTTTTGGAGGTGTTTGGAATTGGGAAAGATTTTGGCGTATGACAGCTCTTATTTCCCTTGCTCTAGCGTTTATGAATGCGCTTCCAATTCCTGCTTTGGACGGAGGTCACATGATGTTTCTTATTTATGAAATGATTGTTGGAAAACCTGCACCACAAAAAGTGCTTTTGATTGCACAGTATATTGGTATGGGCTTGTTGTTGACTCTAATGGCTCTAACCATGGGTAACGACTTATGGCAAATTATTAAAACAAACTTCAATCTATAGTGGAACAGAATTATTTTGACCACTTTGATTTGCCGGTTCAATTTCAACTTGATTTAGAATCAGTAAGAAAAAAGTATCTGGTTATATCGAGACAAAATCATCCAGATTTTGCTGCTGGAGAGGATGAGGCATATGAACAAGCGTTAATGGCCACGTCATTCAATAATCAAGCATACAACGTTTTGTCGAATAATTATGAACGCATTAAATACGTGCTTGAATTACTTGGGTCTCCGATATCAACCGATGATAAACTTCCTCCTACATTTTTAATGGAAATGATGGATTGGAATGAACGCATTATGGAAGCAGGTATGACCGATGATTCAACTACTTTGAGCACACTTTCTGTCGAATTTGATGCCCTTGAGAAGTCGTTTGATGCTGAACTTAACGAAAAATTAGCAGCGTTTGATTCGTCTAAAAATCAGGAGCTGCTTGAAGAAATAAAGAAATCGTATTTAGAACGAAAATATCTGTTGCGATTACGAGATTCAATAGATAAATTTGCACGCCTTTAAAAAGGACTACCAAATCAAAAAATGCCCAGGTGGCGGAATTGGTAGACGCGTTGGTCTCAAACACCAATGTCTTCGGACGTGCCGGTTCGAGCCCGGCCCTGGGTACTTCACACAAAAATGCCCTCGTAGTTATGGTGACTGCGGGGGATTTTTTTTATACAATAACTTCGTATCGAGAAACGAACGTCCATTGCTTCATCGAAAACTCCGTTAACTTTGAAAATAGATACGTTTCCATTGCCCCCGATCGAGTATTAACTGACTTTAGAATGAAGTTTAACCAAGTACAACAAAAACTTAAAGGTGTTCCTTTTATATCAGATATTAACGCAAAAAAATTATATGACTTTATCGTAGAAAATAAGGTTGAAAATATTTTAGAACTTGGTTTTGCGCATGGAACAGCAAGTTGTTATATAGCTGCAGCGCTAGACGAATTAGGTTTAGGGAAACTTACGAGCGTTGACTTGAAGGAGACGAAGGATGTGTTTCAACCTGGTATTGAAGAGCAGTTAACGAACTTAAAATTAACTGAATACGTTGAAATACACAGAATGCAAACAGGTTATAATTGGTTTTTACATAATGAAATTAAGACGTGCTCAAACAACGAAAAAAATAAATGTGTTCCGAAATATGATTTAATAATAATTGATGGACCGAAAAATTGGACCATTGATAGTAGTTCATTTTTTTTATCTGATAAATTGTTAAAAGACAATGGTTGGATACTGTGGGATGATTATAATTGGACATACGCGCAAGCGGACAAGAAACGCGATCAAACAGATGGTGTCACTCATAGAAATCTTTCTGTTGAGGAGCGCGAAACACCACATATTAAGGAAATATTTGAGCTTTTAGTAATGCAGCATCCTGACTACAGTCGTTTCGAGATTCAAGAGGCTTCAAATTGGGTATGGGCAAACAAGTTGACTAATAGAGCTGGTGAAAAGTCAATTTCGTACAAACATGCTTACACACTTCCTGCACTGATGACGCACCTTTCGCTGAAAATTTATAAAAAAATCAAACTGTTATTTTCGAAAGTAAGTTGACAAACTTGAATCTGAAATTTTTTGAACCTAAATGATATGAAAAAAGTTAAAATAATGCTCTTTATGATTATGTGTGTTTCGGTTTTACTGAATGCTCAAATAATTAAAAGCAATAGAATTGATCCTGTGCCAGAGGAGGTCCGCTGCGATTCAACAGAAATCGTGGAGTGGTATGAAACTCAGGAGAAGCCAGTGTTTCCAGGTGGTGAAGCGGAATTATATGAGTTTATAAAAGCACGTGCTTTTATTCCAGAATATTGCGATACAGTTGCCGAAAAAGTGACGGTCTTTATGTCATTTGTGATTGAACGTGATGGCGGTGTTTCAACGTTTAAATGTATGAACGACGTTCATGGTAGTTGTGATTATGATAAACTCGCCACAAAAATATTGAAGCAAATGCCGGCTTGGAAACCAGGTATACGTTGTGAGAAACCAGCAAGAACACGTCTTATTGTCCCAGTACGCTTTGCACAAAAAGTGGAATAATTGAAAAGACCAAAAAGATATTTTGCAAAAACAAATCTATACTTGACACAATGCAAGACTACCGAGACATTGCCCATAAAAATGGTTTCGAACTCCATGATTTTGGTAGTTGTCAGTTCTGCGGTGCGCAAACTACAAGAGGTATTCATGAGTGTGTGGAAATATTTAGTCTAAGCTTTCAAGGTGTTGATTTTTCAAAACCAAATAATCACCAATATCGATTCTTTATTGTAGATGCACATACCCTACAACATCCAGAAATACACGGTAGATGGAGCAATCATTTTCACTTGACTAGGCTCCATTTAATCTTTACGTACAAGGTGTTTTGGACATATCAACTTTCTCCTAAGTTGAGTGATTTTTTAAATGCTTACAAAATTCACAATGGTGACGAGTATTTGTTGCCTCCTGAGCCATTACACAGAGGTGAAATCACATCGAGTGAGATTAAGAGCAATGAGTCAAACTCTATTGAATTTAAAGGTCTGATTGAACGATGGGCCATGGAAGTATATATGTCATGGGGCATGAATCATGAAGTTGTAGATAAAATCGCAAAAGGGTTTCTGCATCGCAAGGTCTGAGTCTTATGGTTTTTATTTGTTTTATCTGTGAGCAATAATGGAAGTCTCATGTCTATATTTTTCTTTTTAATATCTTGCATTCATAAAATGTAAAATAGAAGAGAAATTGAACCATGTTTGATAAGAATAGTTTTACGTACGACTCGTATACATGGGTGTTAGAAGCATCTGGTTTGTTTTTTAATAGGAAAGAGGTTGCTATCAATATCGACACAAAAGTCGATACAGAACATCCCGATAGAGAAATATTTGAAGAACAACTGGCAACTCTAAATTCGATTGCTGCAAACTGGGATGAAATTGTAGAAAAAGTAAAAAAGGAAATAGTTACTTATGAAAACATTTCAGTAGAGGAGTTTCAAAAAGTTGCAGATAATCCAAGTATTTGGTTTGGAATGGATTACGAAACCAACAAGCCATGGAAAAAAAACGAGTGGAACTTTGTGGTAGGTGTGACTGAAAGTGCAGACTTTGCATGGCATGTTGCTTTTCATGGTTCAGAGCATTATGAAACTTGGGCAGGCGATTAACAAAGAGCAGAGGTTAAGCGGTAATTGATTTAAGAATGAAAAAGCGAGAGTTTATTAAAAAGGCTTCATTAGCTATTCTAGGAACGCCTTTTTATGGTAGTATTTTAGCAAACAATACTTCAGAAATGTGGCAGTTTGATCCAGAAGTACTTGTGAAAAACGAAGACTTTTGGCTTAAAGTCCGACAAGATTATAAGCTTAAACCGGAGTATATCAATCTCGAAAATGGATATTACAATATTATTCCAACCCCAACTTTAGACGCACTTAAAAAGCAAATTGAGCTAGTTAATTATGAAGGAGCGCATTACATGCGAACTGTGCAGTGGGAGAACAAAGCAAGAATGGTAGCCAAAGTTGCACAGGTAATAAAAGCAAATCCTAAAAACGTAATTCTTACCAGGAATACAACGGAGTCATTAAACATGGTTATCAAAGGTATGAATTGGCAAAAAGGAGACGAAGCGGTTTTTGCAGAGCAAGACTATGGAGCAATGAAAAACATGTTTGGCCAGATCTCAAATAGGTTTGGAACAACTAACAAAATTATCTCTATTCCGAATCACCCAAAATCAGACGATGAAATTGTTAAGCTATACGAAAACGCAATCACTGATAGAACCAAATTGTTGATGGTTTGCCACATGATTAACATAACTGGGCAAATATTACCCGTTAAGAAGATTTGCGCAATGGCACACAAACACGGCGTAAAAGTGATGGTAGATGGAGCTCACTGTATTGGTCATTTTGAATTTGATATTAATGACTTAGAATGCGACTACTATGGGTCGAGTTTACACAAATGGTTGGCTGTGCCACTCGGAACTGGACTTTTATGGGTTGCAGATTCTGAAATCGACAACTTGTGGCCGTTGTTTGCAGAAGACCCTAAAGAGCCTGGTGATATCGCCAGATTAAATCACACAGGGACAATACCTGTTTATCACGATTTAAGTATTGAAGCGGCGGTCGATTATTACAATATTCTTGGAGGAGAAAGGAAAGAAATGCGCTTGCGATATTTACAAGAGTATTGGACAAAACAAGTGAGAGAAATTCCTAATATTATTGTTAATACACCAACTGACTCGAATCGTGCATGTGCAATAGCTAATGTTGGGATAAAAGGGATAAAGCCGAGTGTTTTGGCTGAAAGGTTGTTGAATGAATTTAGCATTTACACAGTAGCTATCGATAATGCTAATGTAAAAGGTTGTCGTATTACTCCTAATGTATTTACATCTACAGAAGAGTTAGACCTATTGGTTAATGGTTTGAAAAAACTTGCGAGTTAAGAAAATGATTGTCTTGGATTTAAGCGATTTGCATTACGATAGTTATTTCAATCACAATGAAGCATCTTTGTTTATTGAACCTTAATCTTTTAGAAGTTTTTGAACATAATTAACTCGTAACTGTTACACAAGTAATTATGAAATTTATCGTCGAAGGCTTACAGAAGAGCTTCTATTTAACACTCACGTTTTTACTTATTAGTGTATTGAGTTTTGCAGGAAACACTACTCAAAAAAAGGACTCAACAGAGAACAGTTTGCAATTTAGCGGAGTTGCAGAACTTGGCTTTTTAGCTGTTTTAAAACACAATGTTCAGTTCAGTAATGCAGGAACGTATATAAACTATGTGAAAGACGGAGGACAAGATGTATTGTTTCCAGTTAATAGAATGTCGCTCGAATTAGCAGTTAATAAAAAGCACATATGGACGTTTTTGTATCAACCTTTACGACTCGAGTCTACGGCTCTTTTAAGTCGAGATTTGGTTGTTGACGAATTAACTTTTCCAGCAGGCACAGGTGTAAATTTCCTTTATAATTTCCCGTTTTTTCGTCTAAGTTACATGAAAGAATTTAGGCCAGATGATGAGAAGTTCAATTTTGCTTTTGGTGGCTCATTGCAAATCAGAAACGCGACTATAGCATTTGAATCAACTGATGGAAGCTTGTTTCGCTCTAACAGAGATATTGGTCCCGTACCTGTTTTGAAGTTTCGTACACGATATAGCCTGAATAAAAAAACGTATACCGAATTTGAAGCTGATGGGTTTTATGCACCAATTAGCTACCTAAATGGAAGTGACAATGAGGTAGTTGGAGCGATTTTAGATGCAAGTATTCGTCAGGGTTTAAAAGTTTCAAACGAAGTGAACGCATTCTTAAACGTTCGATATTTAGGCGGTGGAGCAGTTGGTACGTCTGATGATGATCCAGGGCCCGGCGATGGTTATGTCAAAAACTGGTTGCACTTTGCAACGGTAACAGCTGGTTTTGTGTACCAGTTTCCAACGTTTTAATTCGGAACACTCGAAAACTACAACTTTGTTAAAACAGACTGCATATGTTTTAAGTGGTAGTTGTTGACTTTTTGATGTGTCGGCATCCAGCCCAACATGAATCGAGTAAAGTCTGTCACTGCAATTGGGTAGAGGTTCCGCCATTCCATTTCTAATGCTGCAAATTCGATTTCCATTGACTGAGCTGCAACTGCTTTTTGTAATTCACTAAAGTAGAATTCCAACAATTCGTGCTCGTATAACTCACATTCGTCACTAGAAAAACAGCTCCCAATTAAATACACTACATCTTTCATCCCGCAACCTCCGCCTACATATTGAAAGTCAACTCCAGCAACAGAAGTTCCATCGCCTGAAAAACAAAAATTTGCAAGTTTGGCATCACCATGAACGATGGTTTGAAAAGTACAATCGTTGAGCATCCGATCTAGTTTATGTGCTTTAGCCTTCAGGTCTAGGTTCTGCAATTGATTGAACTCGTCAGGTCGTGTTTCAAGGTGCCAATACGTTCCGATGGGCCAAAGTCCTTCGGGTTTGTGATTTAGAAATAATGCATGAAAGTTAGCTAACCACTTCAAACAAAGTTTTACCTCAGAAACGCTAACTTGTATCTTACGAACTGGGAATAAATGATTTAAATCCTCCAATATTATCCATTGATTTCTACCCTCGGAATAGGAGCCAACGAAGTGTGGAACTCGGCACGAATCGTTACAACGATGATTCCAATGCGTATACCAATGAGTTTCTACTTCATAGGAGCGAACTTTTCGATTGTGAGAAGTAGCTGTGTTCCATCCTCTAGGATGATTTGTTAGTTCGTTGAGTTTAATACTTTTGACTACAACAGTTTGAAACGTAGAATTCTGTAATTCGTATCGCGATATTTTTCCGTAACCGCTCCATAGTGATTGAATTTTTAGAACCTCTGTGCAATCAGAAGCATTCGTGACATCAAGTAAGTACTTTTCGAAACCAGTTGACATTTGGCAACAAAGCTAGATAATTCATCGATGATAAATGTTTATGAAATCAATAGAACGAACAGCTGTGACACCAATGAATTAAATGCAATATAATAATTATTACGAGCAGAAATTCCTTCTAATATGTTCACACTACACTGTTATTCCTTAGTAATTAACGATAGAGGTGGTATGCTAAATCCTGGGAATCCCATATCTATGGAGCTTTCAACTATCATGGCAAACTTCTACTGCATAAGTAGGGGTTGAAGTCCTCGAATGTTAAACTGAAATGTGATATTAATCATATACTCGTTTGAATATCTATCGTACATTTGCGATAAGCAATATGAATAGGAGTTTAGAACAGATAGAGTATCAGGAAAATACTGAAGCACTGGCTAAGTATGCCAAGGCACTGGCTCATCCTACGCGCATTGCTATTTTAAAGCATCTCGAAAACCAATCGTGTTGTTTTACCGGAGATTTAGTTGATGTGTTACCCATTTCACAATCAACAGTTTCGCAACATTTAAAGGAATTAAAAGATGCAGGTTTGATACAAGGTGAATTAAAACCGCCGAAAATTAAGTATTGCATTAATCAAGAAAACTGGAAAACTGCTAAAGTATTGTTTCAGCAGTTTTTTGATTGATTTTTTTTTAATAAACACATCGTCTATTGGCGATAGACAATAAATAATAGTATGACTAAAGTAATTAAAATTCTAGGTACAGGTTGCCCAAAGTGTCAATCCATGACCGGTGTTGTAAAGGGCGTAGTTTTAGAAAACAATTTAGATGCAACCATTGAAAAAGTTGAAGACATAATGGAAATTATGAACTACAGTGTCTTAAGTACTCCGGCACTGGTAATAGACAATGTCATCACAATAAAGGGTAGAATACCTTCAAAAAGTGAAGTATTGGAGCTTTTAACCTAACTAAATTGTTTTCATGAATTATCAAATCAAAGCTTCACCAATCTCAAAACAAGCTGCAGAGGTTCAGATAAAGAGTTCAACGATAGACTTTGGTACAACAGCAAACTAATTCGAAACGTTGCCAAACCCAGCTGAATTATTTTTAGGATCATTTGCTTCGTGTATTCTAAAAAATGTCGAGCGGTTCTCAGGTATAATGAAATTCAAGTATTCCAAAGCAACCATTAACGTTGAAGCTATTCGACTTGAAAACCCACCCCGCATGGACAACATTTTATATGACTTAACTATAGTAAGTTGCGATAAAAAATTGAATTTGGGTTTACTCAAAAAGAATATTGAAAAACATGGTACAATCTACAACACTGTGCAACAGACATGTAACATTTCTGGGACCATAAGTACTATGGACGATGTTTGACTGGATACAGAACATGGCGGATTGGTTTGTATACGGAGTTCTGGGGTTGGCTAAAGAGCAACACCTTGCAGAAGCCCTAAACTTCTTTATTTACGATACCACAAAAATATTAATCTTACTCTTTGTCGTTATCTTTTTAATGGGAATTGTCAATAGCTATTTTCCCATTGACAAAGTGAAAAATTACTTGTCGAGAAACAAACTATATGGCATAGAGTATTTAATGGCAAGTCTATTCGGTGTGGTAACGCCATTCTGCTCGTGCTCTTCAGTACCATTATTTATTGGTTTTGTTAGAGGAGGTATTCCTTTAGGAGTAACCTTTTCATTTTTGATCACTTCACCGTTAGTCAATGAGGTAGCCATAGGACTTTTTGTAGGATTATTTGGAATTAAAACAACCATTATATATGTCGTTAGCGGTGTACTATTGGGTACAATTTCTGGCGCAATCCTACAAAAGCTAAAATTAGAGCCCTTATTAACTCCATGGGTAAAAGAAGTGTTAGTTAGTGCTCAACGCGAACAAGACGTGTTTCAAGCAGAGAAACAAACATTTAAACAACGCTTGCCCATTATTTGGGCTGAGGTACAGAAAATACTAAAAGGGATAATTCCATATGTACTTATTGGTATTGCAATAGGAGGATTGATGCATGGCTATATTCCTGAAGGATTTTTTGAGCAATACATGGATGAAGACAATCTTTTTGCCGTACCGATTGCAACTATTCTGGCAGTGCCAATGTATTCAAATGCATCAGGCATATTACCTGTAGTTCAAGTGTTGGTTGCAAAAGGAATTCCTTTAGGCACTGCCATTGCATTTATGATGGGAGTTGTAGGACTTTCATTACCAGAAGCAATGTTGCTAAAAAAAGTGATGACATTAAAACTTATTGCCATATTTTTTGGTGTCGTTACACTGTGTATAATCGTTTCAGGGTACCTTTTTAACTTCATTTTATAAAAAACGCAATCAGTAAATACATCAAAACAATGAATCACAAAAACAACTTTCAAATATCAAAAATGAGTAGACACTTAAAACACTTATCCGTAATCGTGTTTAGTTTAATTCTTGGATCCTGCACCAATCAAGATACAACGACTCCCGCTTCAATTGATTCATCCATATCGAAAATTGAGGTTTTAGATTTTCATTCTACCCATCGATGTATGACATGCAATGCAATAGAAGCCAATACCAAATACACTCTAAACACTTATTTTTCAAATGAATTGAAAGATGATAAAATTACATTTAAGGTGATTAATATCGATGAAGAGGAAAACGAGAGCATTGCGGAAAAATTTGAAGCATCTGGAACATCTTTGATTCTGAACGTTATAAACAAGGGAAAGGAAACTCAAATAAATCTAACGGATTTTGCTTTTATGAAAGGCAATGATAAAGAAGCCTTTTCAACAGAATTAAAAGCCAAAATTGATTCAGAATTAAAGAATCTCTAAATGGAATTCTTACAATCGCTTTTAGAGAATTATAACATTCCGATTTTATCGGCATTTTACTCGGACTGATGACAGCAATTAGTCCATGCCCTTTGGCTACCAGCATAACTGCAACAGCGTTTATTTCTAAAAACATTTCAAGTAAACGTAAAGTATTTTTGAGTGGATTACTTTATTCGTTAGGAAGAGGATTTAGTTATACTGCAATTGGCGTACTGTTATATTTAGGTGCCAGTAAGTTTCATATCGCACGTTTTTTTAATCAGAATGGCGAGAAATACTTAGGTCCTTTGTTGATTATTATTGGATTGATTATGCTCAATATTATCAAATTGAATCTTATTGGGAAATCTAACCTTAAAGAAAAACTCACCGATAAGTTTAAGGATAAAGGGCTTTTAGGTTCGTTTTTGATAGGTATAATTTTCGCATTGGCATTTTGTCCTTACAGCGGAGCACTGTTTTTCGGAATGTTAATTCCTATCACAATAGCATCGGCAGATGGACTGTATTTACCAATTGTATTTGCTTTTGGAACGGGTTTACCCGTTATTCTTTTTACCTATTTATTAGCCTTTACGGCAGGAAAAGTGGGAGTCTTTTATTCCAAAATATCTAAAATAGAAAAAGTGATGAGAACTGTGGCTGGTGTTGTTTTTATAATAACTGGAGTGTATTACGTCTTAATCTTTACCGGTGTTTTAGGGTAATGAACGCTTGAGCGTTGAAAGAGTGACTGGTTTCGGATAGGTGAAATTGCTTGAGACAGAATTGGTTTCAAAACCGTATTTCTCCCAAAACTCAATATCTCCTTTGTTTGAGCATTCGACTATATAAAAATAAATACTATAAATACCATCAATTATGTTTTGTTCAGGAATGTCAAGTGAGTGTTCGCAAAGTTTTCATCGATTCCTTTCCTTTGAGCACTTGGGCCTACCATACAACTGCAATTCACAATGTCGTTCACTCAGTCAATTTGATCAGACTAAACGCTACACGTCCCTGGTATTTGCCAATTATTCAATGACATAAGTTTCCATAGAAATTACATGCATTGTCTTTCAGGTCCACTTTTGGTGTATTAGGTTTGAAGTCATAGGTGCCTCCTGATTGAATTACTTTTGAGGATGTTTATTAAACATTGTCAAAATCATTAACTATTACTCTTTAAATTTTCACTCTTTTCCGTTAGTTACGTTTACGCCAACCCTTTGTATTGGATACATTAAAACAGATCACTTACTCATCGTCCTTTTGAGCCAACCGTACTTCATTAAATGTTGGTGCTGATTCTGTGATGCTTCCAGCGCCTTTTTTATTAATCTTGAAGCTTATGTCCTTTGTGGTTGTAAATAAAACGACTGAAAAAAATGATTTTCTAAGGTGTGATTTTACAACTTCATATGCCTCGTCTAAGGTAACTTCGGTTTCCTCATCTTCAGTTTCTCTTGAACGATATCGCAGTTTAAGTAATACCCTAAAACCTTCTGAAGTTTGGGCTGGCCGAAGAAATATATTTCTCAAATTTGGTTTACCAATGGTTTTTGCCATTGTTAATTTTGCAAATCGATCTGCTTTTGCACTTTCTTTTACGTGTTCCCAAAATTCAACAAAAACGTCTTGATAGTCCATAGTTTTTCAATTTCTAATATTGTCAAAATTACTGATTAATACTGTTTATGATAATCGATTTAGAGACAAATTTTAATCGTCCATTTATCAAGTATTTCCTGATATGTTTCATTTTTTATTGACTGTTTTTTCCGGCTAAAGTGACGATTTAAATTTATTTGGCATGAAATAGTTCGTTCTGTTGTAAATTAGAGCGCAACAAACTAAAACTCTTAATTTAATATCTAAAGTATGTATAAACTAATGACCTTCTGTTTTCTATTGATTTGCAGTTCAAACCTTTTTGCTCAAGACATTGAAATTCCTGAAGATTTAAAACTAGAGACGGATGAAGATTATAAAGGAACAGAGCCTCTAGTAATAGATGCAATAGAATGGCTACAAAATACACCAATAACGCAGAATCCAGCAAAACGAAAAGAAGTAAACGCGTTCTTGTTTATATGGGTGAGTGGTAGCCCAACGGTGTCCATCCAGTTAGTTTCTGGTCTTACACCAACAGATTGCGCTGAATGTTTACTTATTTTTATGGGCGGATGGACTAAGTACAGTCTTGAAAATGATTATTCAGATGACAATGTGCTGTGTGCTCTAGCAGGTGTTGAGGCGATGATTGAACTGTATGAAAAAAACAAGTCAACGTTAGGAAAACAGTCTGACATTGAAAAAATGATTAAACGAAAGAAGAAAGGAAAACTAAAGGAATTTGTTGCCTCTCAGTTTTAGAGAAGATTCAATTTGAATAGAAGTTTAATCTATGTGTCTTCACACTCTAGTAAGTTAGCCGTTAGATATTAGAGTGTCTTACGAATAACTTCCATTGTCGAAAAGCGAATTGCTTTCACTTTCCCGATTTCAAGATAGACAGGTTAAGAGTAATAACTCCTATTTGCTCAGAAAAACCTTTAGTTTTATTTTGCGTTTAGCTAACATCACGTCTAGATTTACGATAATTGGCATAAGGTTATATAGTTAGAGAGTTTTCGATTTGACTTAAAATATATTTGAAATTCTCTTCATTTTTACTTTATGAATACATCATCTTTAACATTAGTATGATTTGTCATTCATATATGTGTTTTGTGTGTAATTGTGACTGATTTGTCATTCACAATTTTAACCTCAAAATAAATATTCTTTGTATTTTTGTATGACAAATAATACGTATAGTTATACTTACGACAATTATGAATGATAAATCATACAACAGATGGGTGGGAATGTCAGATAAGTCCATTATAGAAACGATAGGGAATTTCATAAAGCATCATCGTTTAAATCAAAATAAATCACAAAATGAAGTGGCTTCTTCTGCTGGAATTAGTCGTTCGACGCTAAGTTTACTCGAAAGAGGAGAAAAGGTTCGGATAGACAGTTTGATTCAAGTGTTGAGGGTGCTCGACTTGTTATACATTATGGAGGTGTTTAAAATTGAGAGTCAAATTAGTCCAATCGAATACGCCAAGATGAAAATAAAGCAGCGAAAGCAGGCTTCTCCTAAAAAGAATAGGGTGCCTAATAAGGAAGATTTAGGATGGTAGACGTTGCAGAAATTAGGATATGGGGTTTGATGGTTGGTGCAATCCGCTGGGATGATGAAAAGCAGTTAGGTTATTTTCAATACGACTCAAAGTTTATTCAAAAGGGATGGGATTTGTCTCCAATAAAACTGCCAATAGCTCATGGAACACAAATCTATAGTTTTCCTGAGCTACGAAAAGGACGCAATGAAACGGAAGACACCTTTAAAGGATTACCAGGGTTTTTATCAGATGCACTACCAGATAAATATGGGAACAAACTGATTAATATATGGTTGGCCCAACAAGGAAGGCCTGAGAATAGTATGAATCCTGTTGAAAAACTATGTTTTATCGGAACTAGAGGGATGGGAGCATTAGAATTTAATCCTGCAACTATCACAACAGGAGTTAGAACATTTTCATTAGAGCTAGATCGTCTTGTAGATATAGCTCAAAAAATGCTTCACGAACGAGAGTCGTTTCTCACACATTTGACCAAAGACGACGAGAAGTCAATGTTGGACATTCTTAAAATAGGGACTTCAGCAGGTGGTGCTCGTCCAAAGGCAGTTATTGCATTTAACCCAAAAACAAAAGAAGTTCGTTCCGGACAGGGAAATGTACCTAGTGGATTTGAACATTGGCTACTCAAGCTTGACGGAGTAAGTGGAGAACAATTTGGTGAGAGTTCAGGATGGGGACGAGTGGAGTATGCATATTACCTGATGGCTCAAAACTGCAAGATAAACATCAACAAAAGCCAACTCTTAGAGGAAAATGGTAGAGCGCATTTCATGACCAAGCGTTTTGATCGTGAAGGAAATATAAAGCATCATATTCAAACGCTTTGCGGGTTGCAACATTTTGATTTTAACGACATGTATGGGTATAGTTATGAGCAGATCTTTCAAACTATGCGAATACTGAGACTTACTTATGCTGATGCTGAGCAGATGTTTCGTCGAATGGTTTTTAATGTTCTTGCAACTAATTATGATGATCACACAAAGAATTTTTCATTTATGTTAAAAAAGGATGGAAAATGGCAGTTAGCACCGGCTTATGACTTATGTTTTTCATTTGATTCCACCAATCATTGGGTAAGTCAGCAAACGTTGAGTGTAAATAACAAACGACTGAAAATATCAGTAGAAGACTTAATGGCCATTGCTAATGATAACAACATTAAAAAAGGAAAAATAATTATTCAAGAAATGAATAAGGTAATTGCTAATTGGAAAAAATACGCCTCTCTTGCTGGAGTTAGACCGGATTTAGCTGAGCGAATTAACGGTCATTTAAATGTGTTTTAGCTTAGTCCAGATTTACTAAATGAATTCAAAGATAGTTATCGAATAAACAAATATTTTTAATATTGTCTTTTTGACACATATGAGCCAAATTGATAAAGCTACGAGACTCTCTAATTTCCTTATAGACTATGGCATGTTAGTCATAGCATGGAATGTTTTAACAGTGGTTTTTGATACGTGGTCTATCATTCCTCTGGCATTTTGGGCAATCGCCTTTGCCTACTACGTTATTCTCGAAACTTTTTTTGGTCAAACTATAGGGCAGTACATCACCAAAACCGCGGTTGTGCGCAAAGATGGAAACAAACCTTCATTCACAAATACACTTTTTAGATCGTTCAGTAGATTGTTTGTTACAATTGATTGTTTGTCGTACTTGTTTGGGACGCAACGAGGTTTTCACGATGTTATTTCTGCTACAAAATTAGTTGCGTACTCTAACAGAACTAAAAGAATAGATATTTTGGATGAAGATGTTCTTTAACCTTAACTATCTAAAAATAAATTGGTTGTATTCTTCTATTAGTATTTATTTACACACCCTCTTCAACTTCTTCACCTATCTTTTTTAGGGAAGGATTTTCGGCAACAAATTTTTCCAAAACATCAAAGAAGTTTATAATGTCTTCTGGGGAGTTGTTCGCATTGATTGTAACAAATCGAATAAACGTTGTTCCATTGAAGGACCCAAATCCAACAACTGTTTCTTGTGCTTTATAGAGTGCAGTACATAGTTTTTTAGGGTCGATGTTTTTATAATTAAAACATACTGAAATTGACTCATCAAAACTATACAAAGTATAATCGTCATTACTTTTGATATATTCTCGCGCCACATCTGCCAAATCAAATTGATGGTCGACAATACTTTCTAAGCCTATAGTCCCTACCGATTTCCAAAGTGTCCAGAATTTTAAAGCATCATTTCGTCGACCGCATTGAAATGATGTTTTACCTAAGTTGAAATCGTCTCCATCCGTTTGATACAAATAGTCAGCCTTATTGCTAAAAGACTCGTGTAGATGTCGCTTGTTGTTAACCAGTATTACAGAACATGTTAAAGGAGTGCCAAGCATTTTGTGGGCATTGTAACTAAACGAGTTAGATCGTTCAATTCCATTAACCAAGTGTTTATACTTCTTACTGAAGATTACACTTCCAGAGTATGCTCCATCAACATGGAGCCAAATGTTATACTTTTCAGTAATATCGGCAATCTTGTCAATCGGGTCAAAAGCACCTAAAACTGTGGTTCCAGCCGTTGCGTTCACGTAGGTTGGTATAAATCCGTCGTGTAAATCTTCTTTAATTTGTTCCTCCAGCTTTTCAGGATTCATTCTACCTTTTGAATCTGCTTCTATATAACGGATGTTGTTGCGACCTATGCCGGCAAAACTAGTGTTCTTAGAGTTAGAGTAATGAGATAGTTTTGAGGTATAGACAATCAGTGGTTTTGTCATTCCGTCTAATCTGCAATTTGGGTCTTTAGCATCACGTGCCATGACCAAGGCCATATAGTTACTCATTGAGCCACCAGTTGGGAAGGTGCCGTTGCTTTGAGGTCCGTAACCAACTAAATCGCAAGATTTACGGATGATTTCTTGCTCAATACCGACTTGAGGTCCAGCAACTTTATACGTATACATGCTGTTGTTTAGCATTACCGCTAATAAATCTCCTAAAATGGCTTTTCCTTGCCTTCCACCAAAAAGTTGATTGAAAAACAAATTTGTTGCGGTTTTTGGGGTAGCAACTAAAACATCCTTAAGAGTATTCTTAAACGCATCATCTACCATTGGTTCGTTATTCAACGAAAGATCCATCACGTCATAAAGCTTTTTCGCTTCAATTCGCTCTGCTACTGGGTGTTTTTGTTCTTCGTTTAAAAGAACCTCAACTAATTCGTTGAATAAGGATAAATCACTTTGTATATCAGACATGCTCATAAAGTTAACTATCAAAAATGGTATCGTAAACCATCTCTTTACTCATAAACTTACGTGTTTCTGAATCGTATAGATTACAAGTTTGTATTGGTTTTGAGTATAGATGAAGCGACATGCTCTTTCCTTTTGAAACGTTTTCTAAACTATGGTAACCTATATGGTCATCCATATATGTGCAGTCGTTTACAGAAGCAATTGTCGATTCTTTAAGTATTAATTCGCCTGAATGATCAAGCGTGTATATGTTTTCTTTGAAGGAACCTTGAATAACCTTAACCCAACATTCTTGACCACCATGATCATGAATTGGGGTAATTTGTCCGGGCTGCCAACATAACAGGATTAATTCAAATTTTTCGTTATTGACTATACAGTTTCGTGTATAGCAGTCGTCAGACCATGAACAATATTTTTCGAAAACGTTGGCTGGTAAAAATGATGATTGCATTATTTCATTAATCGTCACCCTCTCTGCCTCATCAAGCGTGTTGACTAAATCATTCAATACAGTGTTTATGGTAAAATTCAAATCTTGTCCTTTTGTCTCTTAATTTGTTGTGAAAAAATGTTTGAAGCTAAGAGTGCCCAAACATTTTATTGAACAAATATTAGACTAGAATATTCTGGTTGATTATGCGAAAATAGTGAATTTTAATGTTTTTGAATGGCTTGAAGTCAAATATTGTACATAAATCACTAGATAACGGCATTTTTTAAGCATTTTGCATCTTCCTTGATTTTAGTATTCGATGACTATTAATAGAGTTGTACGATAAGGTAGGAGATTTATAATATTTAAAAACATGAAGGATCCAGATTTGATTATCAAAATAACTGTTTTAGCAGTTTATGTAGGTATTTTATTTCTAATTGGCATACTTGCCTCACGCCGTATAAAAGGTATGAGTGATTATTATGTAGGAGGGAAGAACATGGGTTTTTGGGCGGTAGCCTTTTCAGCACGTGCAACTGGAGAATCTGGATGGTTGTTAATTGGACTTACAGGAATGGGAGCGATAGCTGGTTACTCAGGATACTGGGTAGTTGTTGGTGAGTTATTAGGGGTATTTATCTCTTGGCAGTTTATGGCCAAACGATTTAAGAAACGTTCTGATACGTTTAAAGCGATTACAATACCAGACTATTTGGAAAGTCACTTTAAATCGACAACGCACACGCTTAGAACCATTGCGGCGTCAGTATTAGCTGTATTTATAGTGATATATGTTGCGTCTCAAATTGATGTTACGGGAGTAGCTTTCGAATCAATGTTAGGAATAGATTATAAACTCGGAGCTTTGATTGGGTTTTTTATTGTTCTGGCATACATTTTTATTGGAGGGTTTGTCGCAGCAGTTTGGTCAGATTTATTTCAAGGTTTATTGATGTTTTTCGGATTGGTTTTGCTACCAATTGTAGTATGGTTCTCTATGGATCAGGGTGCTGGTGTTACTGCCGGTCTCAACGCTATTGATCCAACACTTACACAAATAATGGGTAGAAGTTCTGACGGCTGGATGAACCTTGCAACTATATTAGGCCTATCGATGATTGGATTGGGTTTTCTAGGATCACCTCAAGTATATGTGCGCTTTATGTCAATTAAGAGTGAAGCTGAAATTGACAAAGGGAAATGGGTGGCCATGATATTTACCTTGTTAACAGACGCCGCTGCTGTGACAATTGGTATATTGGCTAGGATATACTTTACGTCAGAGGGACAAGATCCAGAAGCGGTGCTAGGAAACAATGGCCAAGATGTGTTGAGCATGATTACAGAAACCTTTCTACCAACTTTACTAGTCGCCATTTTTGTTGCAATTGTCTTGTCCGCGATAATGTCAACAATAGATTCACTCTTAATTTTAGCATCAAGTGCTTTAACACGTGACTTTTACCAAAAGATTTTTAGACCAGATATAAAGGATGAAAGCCTAACCAAACTTTCAAGAGCTGCAACTATAACTATGGCGTTTACTGCCTTAATAATTGCAATTATACTTAACTACGTTTCACCTGATAGGCAAGTATTTTGGGTCATAATTTTTGGTTGGTCCGGAATAGCTGCAACTTTTTGCCCGGTTATTATACTCACCTTATTTTGGAAAGGCTATTCAGAAAGAGGGGCAATTGCTTCTATGGTAGCTGGATTTCTATCGGTCATAGTATTCAACTTCGTGTTAAAGGAACTACCAGTTTATGGCGAATACTTTGTTGCATTAGATGTATTAGCTCCTTCATTTGCAATCGCTATGATAGTAGGTGTAGTTATTTCTAAAATATATCCGCCTCGACCAGAAGCAATCAAAGCAATTGAAGAGATAGATGCCGAAAAAAAGAAGAAGTAACATGAAGGATCAAACCAGCTTTGGTTTAATTCCTGAGTTCAATTTTGAGCTTGGGTTAAGTATATTTTTTAAAAGCACGGTTGTAACTATCTTGCGTAACTAATTAAAAACTTTTGGGTAGAATAATTGCAATAGATTTTGGAATGAAAAGGGTAGGCATCGCTTCAACAGACCCTTTGCAAATAATAGCTAGTCCACTTACGACTGTGCCAAACAAAGAAGCGGTGGATTTTATTTTTAATTTCTGCTCAAAAGAAGATGTTGATACAATTGTAGTTGGACAACCATTTAGAATGTCAGGAGAATTATCTGACGTCGAGAAAGAGATTCTAAAATTTATCCAAGAACTGAATAAAAAGCTTCCCAATATGCCTATCAAGAGATGTGATGAGCGCTACACATCCAAAATGGCTATGCAAGCGTTAATTGACAGCGGTGTTAAAAAGAAAAAACGAAGAGACAAATCCCTCTTGGATTCCACAAGTGCAAGCTTAATTTTGCAAGACTATTTACAAAACGTTAGATGATACTCCCAATAAGAGCCTATGGCGACCCAGTTTTACGAAAAAAGTGCATACCAATAGGTCATGATTATCCTGACTTAGTTGAGCTGATTAACAATATGCTTCGAACCATGGACCAGTCTAATGGAGTTGGATTAGCGGCTCCACAAATCGGTTTAGGTATTCGAATGTTTGTTGTGGATAGTACACATATGTACGATAATGAAAAAGATGGAATACGTCGAGTTTTTATTAATCCTGAAATGATGGACGAATACGATGATCCATGGACTTTTGAAGAGGGGTGTTTGAGTATTCCACATATACGAGAGAACGTTGAACGGAGAAGTAAAATCAAGATCAAATACCATGATGAGAACTTTTTGACACAAATTGAAGATTTTGATGGAATGACAGCTCGTGTGATTCAACATGAGTACGATCATATTGAAGGAATTTTGTTTATCGATCATATCACTCCATTAAAACGCAGGTTGATGAAAGGAAAACTGAACGACATCACTCGTGGAAATATTTCAGTAGACTATCGAATGAAATTTCCTAAAAAATAATCTGATTGAAGTCACTTCTGGTTTTTAGACCAATAAACCTTCTTATTATAGCCTGTTTACAAGCTATCACCTACTTTTATCTTGATTTACGAAACGCGCAAGAGCCAATTTTTCGATGGGCACTAGCGTTATTAATCTTAGGCTCAATTTTGGTCACGGCGGGAGGCTATCTTTTTAATGACTACATCGACAAAAATGCTGATCGTATTAACAAACCAAACAAGGTGTATATTGATAGTTGGTCGTCGATAGGGTTCTGGCTCGTTTACCTCTTATTTAATGCGTTGGCATTACTGATTTTCTTCATACTAAGCTCAAAGCTCTTCTTTTGGTACGCAATTATAATTATCGGATTAATTATTTATTCATTGATTTTGAAGAGGTTGCCTCTTATTGGAAATATCTTTGTTAGCGCGTTAGCAGCTTTCAGCATTATCGCAGTGTTTATGCTTTTTCAGTTTCAGAACAAAAAAATGATTGTGTTGTACGCAGGATTAGCTGCATTACTTACGTACATCAGAGAAATTATAAAAGATATTGAAGATATTTCCGGTGATAAAGCTACTGGCTATAAAACGTTTCCAGTGTTAGTAGGTCAAAATCAAAGCAAAATGATTGTGATTATGACCGTTGTATTCACGATGATCATCTATGGTAACTTGCTTAATTCATGGGTGTTAGGTCGATTTACAATGCCTCTGAAAGGAGTGTTTATTGGTTATCAGGTTGTGTGCATTTTTGTTCCACTTTTAGTGCTTACAGTGAAACTATACATAGCAGAGAGTAAAGAAGATTTTGGAAAATTGAGTAGTCTTACGAAATACATAATGGCTACAGGTATGTTAGCTATGTTGTTTTTTTAGGAATGAATGCGTGATTCAATCATCACCAGCTAATAAATCTGGACGCCTTTCTTCTGTACGTTTAATGGCCATTGTATCATTCCATTTTTCTATTTCGGCAAAATGCCCAGATAACAAAACATCTGGAACCTTCCATCCATTAAATTCCGCTGGACGTGTATAAATTGGAGGAGCTAACAAACCATCTTGAAAACTATCGGTAAGTGCCGAAGTTTCGTCTGATATAACACCTGGCAATAAACGAACGACAGCATCCGCAATAATTGCTGCGGCCAATTCACCACCTGTAAGTACAAAGTCTCCTACAGAGATGTCACGAGTGACAAAATGCTCTCTTATTCGCTCATCAATACCTTTGTAATGTCCACAGAGAAGGATGAAGTTTTCTTTTAAAGACATGGTGTTGGCCATTGATTGATTGAATCGTTCTCCATCAGGCGACATGTAAATTACATCATCGTAATTCCGTTCTTTTTTCAAATCATTAATACAATTTGAAACGGGTTCAACCATTAAGACCATACCAGCGCTTCCCCCATAAATTTTATCGTCTATTTGTCGATATGGGCCCAAGCCATAATCGCGTAAATTATGAACAACAATTTCAGCCAAACCCTTTTCCGCAGCACGCTTGAGAATGCTCTGATTAATCGGGCCGTCTAGTAGCTCTGGTACTGCTGAAATTATGTCAATTCGCATGTTGCAAAAGTAGTTGTTTCGATTGTGTAGTCAGTCAGTTATATCCGCCATGAACTGCACAAACTCAGGTTAGTAAGCAACAGCTAAAAATTTCAGACATAAAAAAACCCTGATACCTAGTACCAGGGTTGTGCTGTTGGCTTTCAGACTCGTTTAAAAGTCTTATGTCAAATGTAAGCCACTATGGACTCAAATACTGTCACAGGAATATCAGTTTTAAACCATTAGGCAACCAATTATTAATTCTGACATTCACCTGTTTGTATTGTGACATTTATTTTTTTAGGTCGATGGCGAGTTTAGCATCATTGGCATCACAAGCATCAATAAATCTTCGTTTTCATCGTTTTCATCTGGCAATATAATTCCAGCTCTACTTGGTTCCGACAATTCTAACCGCACATTGGTAGCATCTATATTATTTAAGATGTCTAATAATAGTTTTGAATTAAAACCAATTTCAATATCCACACCCTCATACTCACAGCTTAAACGCTCGGTGGCTTCATTAGCCATATCAATATCTTCCGCCGAAATTATTAGCTCACTTCCAGTGATCTTAAGACGAATTTGATGTGTAGTTTTATTAGAGAAAATGCTAATACGTTTAACACTGTTTAAGAAATCCATTCGGCTAATTGATAGCACGTTAGGATTCTTGTCTGGAATTACAGCGTTGTATTCTGGATATCGCTCATCAATTAATCTACAGATCAAATTAATGTTACCAAAAGTAAAATATGCATTTGTACTGTTATAATCTATTTTAACCGTTGAATCATCATCACTTAATGTTGATTTCAAAAGGTTTAACGCTTTTTTAGGTAGAATAAATGAATGCGTTACACCTGGTTTCACATCAGTTCTTTTTAGTCGAACTAATCGATTTGCATCGGTTGCAACGAAGTTTGCCGAATCATCAAATAATTCAACATAGACACCTGTAAGGTTAAGTCGCAAATCATCAGTACCTGTTGCGAAAATTGTTCGAGCAATACTGCTCAACAGTGTCATAGAATTCATTTCAAACGAATTATCAGAATCTAATTCTGGAGTTTTTGGAAAATCTTCTCCAGGTTGACCAGATAATTTATAACGACCATTTTCTGAACGTAGTTCTATTGCGTGCGTTTTTTCATCCAATGTAAATGTAATTGGCTGATTTGGCAACGATTTTAACGTGTCCATGGCTAAACGACTGGGAACCGCAACAACGCAATCTTCTTCAGATTGCACTTCCATTGTTGTAGACATACTAGTTTCTAAATCTGTACTTGTAATCGTTAAGACACCACCTTTGATGTCAAAAAGAAAATGATCTAGAATTGGCAAAATTGGTTTTGCCGCTACCGTGCCAATTACCACCTGCAATTTTTGCAATAGGGCAGAGGTGTTAACTATAAATTTCATTCAACCTTATTTTAATTCGTGGCGAAGTTAAACCATAACCACGAATTATGTCAACATTCACAAGCTTATGTGTATATGTTTGTAGTGCACATTGTTCTCACATATCAATCAACTAATTGTGAATCAACTCAATTAATTCAGAAATTATCAGAATAGTTTTATTATTTAATAAGGATTGCTTTTATCTTTCGGAACTTAAAAATGTGAAAGAATGAGCGAAGATTTGAATGAGCCTAATTTGCCGACCAGTGATGAGCAACCGATCTCAGAAACTCCACTACACAATCCAGGAATTGATTCAGAGATACAAGAAATAATTGATATCGCTGACGCAATTAAACAGCAACTAACGCGGGTTATTGTTGGACAATCAGACTTGATGGACTTAATGATTATTTCAATCCTGACTAAAGGACATATTTTAATTGAAGGAGTCCCAGGTGTAGCAAAAACACTCACAGCAAAACTTTTTTCCGACACAATTAATGCAAAATTTAGTCGAATTCAATTCACACCAGATTTGATGCCAAGCGATATTCTTGGAACGAACATATTTAATGCAAAAGCAAATGATTTCGAATTTAAGGCAGGTCCAATATTTGCCAATATTGTCGTTGTCGATGAGATAAACAGAGCTCCTGCTAAAACACAAGCAGCGATGTTTGAGGTTATGCAAGAAGCTCAAGTTTCAGTTGATGGAGTTACACGAAGTATGGGTGAGGCATTTATGGTGTTAGCTACCCAAAACCCCATTGATAACGAAGGTACGTACAATCTTCCCGAAGCACAGCTGGATCGTTTTCTTTTCAAAATAGTCGTTGATTATCCTACGTTACAGGAGGATTTACAGATTTTAAAAAGATTTCAAAACGACTTTGATATGAAAGAAGCTGACTCCATCAAGAAAGTGGTTGATTTGAAAGATCTTGTGAAACTGAGAAAAACAGTCGAACGAATTTCAATTAGTGATCAGATTTTAGAATACATTGCTGGAATAATCCAAGAAACACGAACTACCGGAGATTTGTTTTTAGGTGCCTCATCACGGGCTGCTATTTGGTTAATGAAAGCTTCAAAAGCTGCTGCGGCATTACGCGGTAGAAACTTTGTTACTCCAGACGATGTTCGTTGGGTAACAAAACCAGTTTTAAATCACAGGATTATTTTATCCCCACAGAGAGAAATGGAAGGTGTGCCAGCATCAACTATACTTCAACAAATAATTGAAAAAGTGGAAGTTCCACGATAAATCGTTGAAACGTTTTTCTGATCATATTTTATCCATTTACTTTAATAATACAAGTTTTTGGATTTTTGGAATCATCACAGCTCTGATGATTATCGGTGCGTGGTGGAACGTCATTTTTATTATCGCCTTAATAGCTGCTGTAGGATTTTGTGCACTACTAGTATTTGACTATATTTTGCTCTATTGGCGCGGTGGCTACATCGAAGCTCATCGATCAATGGCAGATATCTTGTCAGTTGGTGACGATAACCCAATAACAATTGAGCTAATAAATGGATGCTTAGCACCCATTCAGGTTTCAGTGATTGACAACCTCCCATATCAATTGCAACGTAGAAATTTCAACATTGACGCACGCATCGAAAAAGGAGAAACTAAACTTTTAAAGTACTCAATTCATCCTACTACAAGAGGCATTTACAGCTTCGGAAACATCGATGTTTACACCAGTACGGATTTGTTGGGGTTGCTTCAGCGAAAAATTACTATAAAGTCAAATAAAGATGCTAATGTCTATCCTTCTTTAATCCACATGAAGGAAGTAGAACTAAAAACGTTATCGAAAATAGCACTAACACAAGGCGTGAAGAAAATGCGTCGGTTGGGACATAGTTACGAGTTTGAACAAATCAAAACCTATGTGCAAGGTGATGATTACAGAAGTATCAATTGGAAGTCTACTGGAAGACATCAAACCTTGATGATTAACCAGTATGAAGATGAGAAATCACAACCAATATACTTTGCAGTGGATAAAGGTAGGAATATGCGCATGCCGTTTAATGAGTTGAGTCTAGTTGATTATGCAATTAATAGCACGCTGGCAATAAGCAATGTTGCCTTAAAGAAAAGCGACCGAGTCGGACTTCTAACATTTGATAAAGATTTTGATGTTTTTGTGAAAGCAAATCAAAATAGAGGCCAGCTTTCCATGATTTTAGAATCACTTTACGCTGTCGAACAAACAGACCTTGAATCTAATTTTAATGCACTATATCAGGCAGTCAAAAGACAGGTTCGTCAAAGAAGCTTGATATTCTTGTTTACCAATTGCAACACGTTGCATTCGTTACAACGAATTAAACCAATTTTGAGCCTTATTAACAAGCAACATTTGCTGGTAACCATTCTCTTTGAAAACTCAGAGATTTCTGATTTAGCTGATAAAAAAGCGAGAACTCTGGAAGATATTTACGAAAACACCATTGCTGAGAAATTTATATACGAACAGCAATTGATAGCCACTGAGCTCAACACAATTGGTATTCAAACAATCGTGTCAAAGCCTGAAGAGCTTTCAATAAACACCATCAATAAATATCTTGAACTGAAGTCGAAAGGTAAGATATAGCTATAAATCTTTGTAGAAGTTGACTAACCGTCTAACAACGCTTTCGTTAGAGTACTTGTCTAGAATCAATTGTCTAGCATTCTGCTTGATTGAATTTGCATAGTCTTCATCATCAAGCACGGTTGAAATTGCGCTAGCAAATTCTTGAGCATTGTCTGCAATAAGTATGTCTTTTTGGTCAGTATACGATATTCCTTGAGCTCCAATCGTTGTGCTAATAACAATTTTTCCGGCACTCATAGCTTCCAAAATTTTAAGTCGAATTCCGCTACCGCTTTTTAGTGGAACAACGGTAATACCCTTATTTTCAACAAACTGTGTTGCACTTGCAACTTCTCCTGCAAGATTGACATTTGGAAACGATTGTTGTTTCATTTCAGCAGACATCCCTTTTCCTGCAACATAAAAAACTAAATGAGGGTGTTGTTCTAACACTTTGGGCCAAATATCATGGATGAACCATAAAACCGCTTCTTCATTTGGCATCCATTCGAGGCTACCAATATGGTACAATAAAGAATTGTCGTCGTTTTCTGAAGGCGACCAAATATTCGTATTTATTCCAGCAGGGGAGGGGAAAATAGGAATAGTGCATCCCAGTTTTCTGAACAATTCACCGTCATCTTCGGTAACTGGTACAAGTGCGCTATATTGGTTTAAATGGAATTTCTCAAAATTCTTCAACCTCTTTGACAAGAGATTTAGATACCATTTTTTAAGTGGGTTTGTGCAGTTAGAGGCCAGTCGTTGCCAAATTTGAAACTCAACATTGTGTTGTCGCAACACGACATGTGCATTTTTTTTGAACTTAAAAATAGTCTCAGAATATCGGGCAGGAAAAGTTCCTTCAATTTGAATAACGTCGTATGAGTTGTTGGTCAGTTCAGCTACCAATGCATCTTCAAATTCTTTCAAATAGAACCGCTCAACATTATAGGATTTAGGAGAAAATAGATTGAGTAAAGCAGGAATCACTTTAACATCTGTATCAATAGGAAACGATACATAACGTGCGTATTTACTTAGTTCTTTGTTTGCTTCTGCCTCATTTATTTTATGTTTTTTGGCTGATAATGCAAATAGTGTAACGTCGCAACCTGCTTCTGAAAACCCTCTGGTATAATTGTAAATGCCGATAGTTCCACCTTCATTTAACGGGTATGGAACTCGATTAGAAACTTGTAAAATCTTTAGAGAAGAAGTCATTCGGGTCTTGAAAAAATATTGATTTTTCTAAATAGTCTACGATAAGCATCTGAGTCAAACAGCATCGATTCAGTATTGCTCTTATAGGTTAGGAAAATTGCCAACGGAATAAATATCATGGGTGCAAACCACGATCCCGCCCAAACCTCTAACACACCTTCTCGAGTCAGCTTTTCGCCAACAGTTTGAAGAATGAAGAAAACAATAAACAATAGAATAGCAATAATCATTGGAGTACCGAAACCTCCTTTTCGAATAATTGCGCCTATGGGAGCACCAATAAACAGAAGCATTAAACAACTGAAAGCTAAGGTAAATTTTTTGTGCCATTGCGTCGCATAGCGTCGACGTCTTTCTTGCATTTTACGGACGTCTTTACTTGTGTTTTCTACAATTCTATGAAAATTTCGTGTTGATTGAGCTGCACTTTGTACAATGTCATTCATATCAATAGACGCAGCTATTTCTGTTTTCTTTTTAGCTTCTGAAGTAATAGAGCTCGTCAAACTGTCGACTGTTTTTTCGTTGTTCTTGGATTTGTTCTGGCGCATTTTTTTTGCCGATTTACCATTCTTCAGAACGGGTTCGATATTCATTGGAGAATCGACTTTTTTACGCTTGGGAATAACCACGCTGTCAATGGCTAATGCTAAATGCTCTTCGTATGTTAAGGTTTTATCCAGTTTAGAAAGGTCAAAAGCCTTAACCGCAGAATCTTGTGGAACATTGAAATAACTGGTTAAGTACTCTTTTAAATACGCCTTTTTCTGTTGGATAAGCACATCGAAAGAGTCTACACGAACAACAATTTCATCTAGATTCAGCATTTCGTAGTTATCCTTAAACATTTCCGGATCACTTCTACGTAACTCAAGCTCTGACATATCTATTGCCATGTCATACTTCTTAAATTCCATAGTGTTGTGAGGGTACGTTTTACTATAATTTGGAGATTCAGTCATCTCTTCAAACCGCTTCCCATCATAAAGGGTCAATTTCAAAAAACGTTTATCCTCGGTCATAACCATTTGTCCACGTTTTGCTATGACTACGTTTGTTACCCCTGATCGACCAGAACTTGAATAAATCAAAACATCGTCCAGTGTTTGGTTGTCTTCATGTTTATGGCCAACACGAATTGCAAAACCACGTAGTTCTTTAAAGAAAATTCCGTCTTGAATATTTAGTGCTGGTTTTTTATTCGTTACGTCATAAAATAGGGCACCCCAACTCAAATTGGCTCTAGGAATTAAGACGTTAGAAGAGTAAAATGCGACACCTGCTACGAATATCATTACGTAAATCATTGGTGTCATTGCTTTAATTAATGAAATTCCAGCTGATTTCATGGCAACTAGTTCGTATCGCTCACCGAGGTTTCCAAACACCATGATGCTGCTCAATAATACAGCTAAAGGAAGCGCTCTTGGAATTAAGTATGGAATCGAATAAAGTATAAACTCAAGAATCGTATACCATTCCAATCCTTTGCCCACTAAATCTCCAATGTATTTCCATAGGAATTGCATTAACATTAAAAAAATGGAAATACAGAAAGTGGCCAAAAATGGGCCAATAAAGGATTTAACGAGAAGAATGTGCAACTTTTTCAATATGCTTCCGTTTAAAATGCAAACGTAATTAAATGCGTTGACTGATACTTCAAATATTTCCTTCGATTAACAAAACTTTATATTTGGTTAAATTTCTATACTCATGATTAATAAAATTCTTGTTTCAACTTTTCTAGTTTTATTTCTAAACGTGGCTGTGTCGGCTCAAATTTCAAAAAAAGAGCAGAAAATATTCAATAAATCTGTGAAGATGTACAACAAGAAAAAATACAAAAAAGCAAATGAGCTTATTGATAAAGTCATTGAAAATCATAGAGATGTGCCCATTTTATGGCGTAATAAAGTTGAGTATTGTTACCAGGATTACTTGGCAAATGGATCTATAAATTTATTTAGCAACATGTCAATTACGTATGAAAATGAAGGTGAAGTAGAGGATTCTGAAGAGACGGAAAAATTAAAAGGTTTTTTTCAAGCCTTTATGTCGATGTCGGTTCAAAAAAGAAATCTACGCTTTGCGATTCGTGAAGCAACGCGGTACACCAATACATTAAACTTTGCAGATATTTATTTACGTATATTGTTTATTGATACAAAGTACCCAGTAGACCAAGAAATAAGTCAAAAGGCGAGGGATTTGTTTAACGATGCTGAAGATTATTTCGTTTCAAGTGATTATAACAAAGCGGCAGAATACTTCGAAAAAGCATTGCAGATAGAGCCAAACTATTACAAAGCACGTTTATATAAAGGAGATTGTTATTACATGCTGAAGGAATACAGTCGAGCTGCTCCAATATTCAGTGAAGCAGCTGAGCGTTTTCCGGATCTTTTAGAACCTCAAAAATACTATGGAGATGCTTTAATGGGAATGAACCAATACCAAAAAGCTCAGGATGCTTACATCGACGGCTTGTTGAGATTTCCAGATAGGTCGATGTGGCTTAAATTATCGTCTGCAGCAGACGCCCTAGGAAAAGAAGTTGAAAGTGGATGGGTTCCTAGAGAATGTGAGGTAAGTCGAGCAGAAAACAATTCTGTATATTATTTAGGATCAACAGATTCGATTTACCCATCGTACTGGAACTATTATTTGGAAGCATTAGAGAATGTTGAAGAGTTTGTAGATGAAAACGGCATTCTTAGTAAAAACTCTATTACTGATTACAAAACGTTGGAAGCGTATTCATGGGATTACATGCTTGAAAATGCTGATGAAGGAATCGAAGAGTTGGAAACAGCAAGAAAGATGAAAGAAAAAGGAATGCTTGAACCGTATGTTCTAATTTCCTTGTTTCACTATGATTTGTTTGATCAATACAAAAAGTATGTTACGGATCATAGAGATGAGGCTACGCGTTATTTGAATAGCCTCATCAACTAATTAAAGTTCTTTTTCTAACGCTTCAATCTTCGAAAGAGTGTCTGCTTTTTTCTGTCTTTCTCTATTTACAACATCTTCTGAGGCATTTTGAACAAATTTTTCGTTGCTTAACTTTTTGTCAATTCCAATCAGAAAGCCTTTTAAGCGTTTAATCTCACCCTCAATGGCAGCAATGTCTTTTTTGTTTAAATCAACTCCGTCAAAGGCAAGGTTAATTTCGTGTATTCCCAATAACTGGTTTAAACCTTCCTGTTCTTCGTTGTATTTAAATACCGTAATGTTGGCCAATTTAGCACAAGCTTCTTCAACTTTTTGGAAAGACTGTATATCAGTTGTTTTAATTGAAATAGACGCTGGTATTTTTGGCGAGATATTTTTTGTATTACGAACTGATCGAATTAAGCTAATTAGTTCACGACCTTGCTCTATGTCTGGATCAACGGTTTGAGTTGATACTGAAGGCCACGACTGATTGTTGATAAAGGTTGATTCCGTAGCGTGTAAATTTTGCCAAAGCTTTTCAGTTATAAATGGCATGAAAGGATGTAAAAGACGCAATAAGGTATCAAAGTTTTGTTTGATAATTTCAAGCTCTTTGGAAGGAATTGGCTGTCCATACGCTGGTTTCATCCATTCTAAATACCACGAACAGAAATCACCCCAAATCAGTTTATAAATTGCCGTCATGGCATCAGAAACCCTAAACTTTGAGAAATGGTCATCAACTTGTTCAATGGTGCTTGATATTTTTGCGGACATCCATTCATGAATCATCGATGAAGACGACTCGTAAAACTCATCAATGTCTGTATCTTTCGTTTCCCAACCCTGAATAAGTCTATAAGCATTCCAGATTTTGTTGCCAAAGTTCCGGCCTTGTTCGCAAAGAGACTCATCAAACAACAAGTCATTCCCAGCAGGAGCAGCCATCATTAACCCCATTCGAACACCGTCGGTTCCGAATTGATCCATAAGCTTCATTGCGTCAGGTGAGTTTCCTAGCTGTTTAGACATTTTTCTTCCCTGCTTATCTCGCACTATACCAGTGAAGTAGACGTCATGAAAAGGCTTTTGATCGCGATATTCGTAACCTGCCATTACCATACGAGCAACCCAAAAGAAAATGATATCTGGTCCGGTAACTAATACGTTTGTCGGATAATAATAGTTTATCTCCTCGTTGTTTGGTTCGTTGATACCATTGAAAACACTTATTGGCCACAACCATGATGAAAACCATGTATCAAGTACATCTTCGTCTTGTTTTAACTGATCGAGCGTAATTGACGAGTCAATTTCTTTTGCTTTTTCAAGCGCTTTCTCTCTAGTTTCAGCAACAACAAATTTTCCGTTTGGTAAATAAAATGCAGGAATTTGTTGACCCCACCAAAGTTGACGACTGATGCACCAGTCTTTCAAGTTCTCAATCCAATGCTTGTACGTATTCTTGAGTTTCGAAGGATGAACATTTATCGTATCATCCATTACTTTCGATAAGATTTCAGGATTTCGCTCCGTGAAAGACTCCATATTAACAAACCATTGCTGGCTCAATTTTGGTTCAATCATGGCATTCGTTCTCTCCGAAAAACCAACCTTATTTTTATACTGTTCTATTTTAACAAGGTTTCCGATTTCTTTAAGTTCTTTTCCAATGTTTTTCCGAACGTAAAAGCGATCTTGACCAGCATAGTGAGCTGCTGCATCGCTCATTGTTCCATCGTCATTGATTGTGTCAATAACCTCCAAATTATATTTAATACCAAGATTGTAATCATTGATATCATGTGCAGGAGTTACTTTTAAAGCACCAGTTCCAAATTCAACTTGAACATACTCATCAAAAATGATTGGAACCTCTCGATTTACAATAGGTACTATTGCCTTTTTTCCTTTTAAATGAGTGTAACGCTCATCGGTAGGGTTAACACAAATAGCTGTGTCACCTAGAATCGTTTCAGGTCGTGTGGTTGCAACAGTTATGTATTCATCTGAATCGGCGACTTTATAACGAACATAAAACAATTGAGAATCAACTTCACGGTGTATTACTTCTTCGTCTGACAACGCTGTTTTCCCAGCTGGGTCCCAGTTAACCATTCGTACACCTTTATAAATAAGTCCTTTGTTAAAAAGGTCGACAAATACCTTTATAACAGAAGAGTACAAATCGTCTTCCATGGTGAATCGTGTACGATCCCAGTCGCAGGAGCAACCAAGTTTCTGCAATTGTTTAAGTATAATTCCCCCGTACTTTTCTTTCCATTCAAAAGCGTAGGCAAGAAACTCTTCACGAGTTAAATCTTTTTTCTCAATACCCTTTTCCTTGAGCATAGCCACGACTTTTGCCTCAGTGGCAATAGAAGCATGGTCTGTTCCCGGAACCCAACATGCATTATAGCCTTGCATGCGCGCACGACGAATTAAAACATCCTGTAGCGTATTGTTAAGCATATGACCCATATGCAAGATGCCAGTCACGTTAGGAGGAGGTATCACAATGGTAAATGCCTCTTTGTCATTTGGTTTAGAACTAAATAATGAATTAGAAACCCATGAATCGTATAAGGCGGATTCAAACTCTAAAGGATTGTACTTATCGCTTAATTGCATACGTGTTATTTAGAAAGTTGACAAAAATAAAAAAGCCTTCCATTTGAACGGAAGGCTTTTTTAGAATTATACGTCTAAAGTTAAACTCTTTTTTCTTTGATTCTAGCTTTTTTACCCGTTCTGTCTCGTAGATAGAAGATTCTTGCTCTTCTGACTTTACCTCGTCTGTTTACGACGATTTTTTCGATGTTAGGACTGTTTACTGGAAAAATACGCTCAACACCAACACCGCTCGACATTTTACGAACTGTAAAAGTTTCGATAGAACCTGAACCTCTTCGTTGAAGTACAGTTCCTTGGAATGGCTGAATACGCTCTTTGTTCCCCTCTTTAATTTTGTAGTGAACAGTTACATTATCACCTGCAGCAAATTCAGGTAAATCTGTCTTAATTATTGTGCTTTCTAGTTTCTTTACTAAGTCCATGTTCTCGGAATTGGGCTGCAAATTTAGTTTTTTTTATCTTAAGTATTGACAATCTTTCAAAAAAAATCCGATAAGTTGGACACTTATTTTTAAGAAGTAATATTCTATCGCTTTATCGGTGGAATTTTACCTTTTAGTAATTCGTCTCGCTTCTTTTTTAATGCGTCTTCAACTGCTTTATTACCAGCTTCTTTTTCCTTTTTTAATTGCTCTTCAAGTTTCTTCTTTTGTTCTTCCAGCGCTTTCTTCGCCTCATCTTCCGCTGCTTTCTTTGCGGCATCAGCCTGCATTTTTGCTTTATCTAATTCGTTTTTAGCAGCGATACGCAGTTCTTCTTTTTTCTTGTCTGCTTCCGATTGGATTCTTGACTTGACATTGTCAACGATTCTGTTTTGCGTTGAATGGTAGTCAATCTTTAGTTGTGGTTTTTTGTAGGTGCCAATAATAGAAACATCAAATTCAACATCAGACCACTCAATATTCTTAAGTTCACCAAGTTTGTTTGTCGGTATATACGTGTTTAACGACCCTTTCTTTTTTTCATACAGTTGTTTTGGAATAGATAACAACCCATCAAAGTTGATACTTTGATCAAGTTTTGAGTATCCTACTAAGTTTAACGTCGATTCACCAATAGGAAGGGTAAACGGGTTTACTTCTATTTTTCCATCCTTTATGCTAAAGCTCATGAGCAAATCTTTAATAGAGATGTCTCTAGAAAAGCTAGCTAAGTCTAATTTGTTACCAATTTGATTAAATGCTTTCAATCCTTTTAAATCAAAATCAAATAAATCTAAAACGCCTTGACAGGTAATACTTGACAAATTGGGACTGAAATCTTCTTGTAAAACAGTTTTAATTGAAATGGTAGAGGATAGTTTCCCAACTATATTTTCTGCAATTGGTGCCAATAGGCGGATTGTTTCAAACGATTTAAAGGCTTTTTGAATATTAATATTTTGAGCAGTAAGGTTAATGTCTGCGAACGGTTTAGTAATGTCAATGGTGTTGAATTTACCACTTAACATTAACCGTCCATCCAAACAATCAGTTGAAAGTTGAGTCAAGTCTAACGCTTTGTCTGCCAGTTTTCCCGAACCAGATAAATGTGTAAAAGAGTGATTATCATAGTTCAGCTGATCAATAGTGTAAACCAGCTTTACATCCATATTCTCTGGTAACTCTATTGGGTCTGAAACCTCCGATTCATTAGAGTTTTCAGATGGGTAAACAAAATCAGAACTATTTAGTATTGAAGAAGAAACAGTGATGTTGCCGAGTAATGTTTGGTTTGAAATAAGGTATCCAATTAGGTTTTTTACAGACCCATTTGCAGCTATGTCTGATTTCCCGGCAGTAAGAGACAACACTGGAATTTTTACTTCACTTTCGGTAAAGTTCATTCTACCCTTGCTTATATTAATTGGATTTGGTAAGGTTTTATCGGTATAGGTCAGATTATCAACTTCCAACAGGCCTGAAGTTTTTAGTTTGTTATATTCTTCGTTAACCAAAGAAGATTCAGATCCAGTTATTGCAATATCGCAATTCATAGTACCTGAAACATCCATACCCATTTCTCGAGGAATCAACGTGCTTAAATCAGTTAAGTTAAGTTTTCCCTTCGCACGTGCGTCCACAAATGGGTTGTCAAAAATATTTGATGTAAATAGATTTCCAGAAAACGGATTGTCTTCGTAAACAAATGAGAAGTCTGAAACTTTAATTTGAAGGTTTTCGTCCTTGCCATCCTTATTCTCAACCGCTAAGTCAATATTTACCTTTGAAATTGGTTTGGGGATTTGTTTGTGAATTAAACTACCATCCTCCAATTTCATTTTAAAGGTATACCCTGGGATATCAGTTTCAGTAATTAATCCATTTAAAGTCCCTTCAATAGACGCTTTACCAGAGGCTTGAATTTCTTTTAGGTCTTCCTTGTAGTAGTTTGGTACTAGTCCGAGTAATTGCTGAAAGTCTGTTTTATTAGAGTTATAATTTATATTTAGAGAAATGTTGTCTCCAATAAATTTCATAATCCCATTACCCACTAGTTCAATATCTCCGAGTGTGAAAGCATTTTTCTTGAAATTGTAAGTTTCGGTTGCAAAATTCACAGCGGTTGTTGCTTCAACAAATAGAGGTAGGTGGGAGAGGTAGGCAACATTGTCGTATGAAATGTATGTGTCTTCACTGGTAAACAACGACACTAAGTCAAAACTATCGGTAGCGTATTCGCCGGTTAAAGACCCAGTGATTCCGTCTACACCAACTTCGACCGTCGAGTTTGAATCTAAATACGTGAAGCTACAATTTTGAAGTTTTATTTTTTTAAAGTCGGCGGAAAATGCAGTGTTAGAGCTATCCGAAGTAGTAGGCTTTGCAATATCCCAATTATACTGATTGTCTTTTGCAAGTAAGGAAATGTCTGTGTCAATTAGTTCAGCATATTTCAAACTGATTTGATGATTATTAAATAACTCTTTTAGGCCTATGGTAACTTTAATTTTTCCGCTATTTACCAATGTGTCAGTTTGGAAAACCTCTGTTCCGATAATGGTTAGATTTTTTACCGAAACCGTTAAATCTGGGAATGACGTTAATATCTTAACGGATACGTCCTCGTCAAATGAAATTGTTGCATTTAAGTTTTCATTTAAGTCTGCTTGGACTAAACGAACGATTTCTGTTTTATAAATTAGAGGTATCGCCACCAATACCCCTACAATAAGAATAGCAACCACCGCAGTGATTGCTATTACTTTTTTTAGTAACTTCATACGTGCTGTTTGATACATGCGAAGATACCAAACAGCTTACAAAGATGCTAGTGATTACAGCTTCCATCGACAAGTTAGCCCGAAATAGGCATAACCATCGTTGTCGGCACTACTGGATCTCGGTCCTCCAGTAATATTATTCGGATTACTTAGTTTAACAGCGACATCTCCTAAATCAGGGTTTACTGCTTTAAGTGATTCGGCGTCAGGAAACTCTCCTGTACTAACGTCGTCTAAGTAATCTGTAAAAAGCTTATGATATGTCCACGCAAACCCCAACACCATTTTCTGACTGATGTGTCGTTCAATTTGAAATCCAAACGGAATTGAAACTGCAAAACGTTGGTAAGCGTATTTAGAACCGTCAAGTGTTTGTCCTTCGGTTCCTACCTTTCTCAAGTTGTAGTATTTTCCTTCATATTCGGCTTGCGGGTTGAAGTAATACCCAGAGATTCCTGCGTGAACACTTGGAATAAAACCTTTCATTTTTCTAGAGCTTAGCGGTGCATAATTTACTCCAACTCCAAGGTCGTAAACCATAGTTCTAAAGGATAATCCCCTTGCAAAGTTTGTCCCTCTGAGTTGCCCAATCGTTGAAGTCTTTTTGTCGTCACCTGCCAGCATTGATGTGTTTTGGCGTACTTGAACTCTCAAATGTTCATTCAAATTGTAACCAACACGGAATCCAAAATGAGGTCGTGCATTCGGCAAAAAGAACGATACTGTTGAAGTTACCAGATCTCCAAAATATACGGTTGAACTAGCTTGAATTTCGAAGTCCCAATACTTTTCACGTTTCAATATCTCATTCGTATCAATCTCAATGTTTGTGTCAATTTCGACATATTTTAAACTATCCAATGGTTTTAATTGGTATTCGCTTTCTCCGATGTCCATTCTTGGAATAGCCATATAATCAAACACGTTTACCAAGTACTCTCTGTTTTCATTTAAGAAGGTTTTTAGCCCAACACTTACCATTGGAAATAGAAAGCCATTTGGATCTTCGATTCCTGCTATTTCAAGGTATCCATGATTAAAGCGTTTGACAATTTTGTCATTTAGCTTAATTTTTATCTTCAATCCACCATTAAGCATTTCTACTTTATTTTTTAAACCATACCGTCGAATGGTGTCGTTTTCCAGGTAAATGTATGTTACAGTAAAATCCGATCTTATTGAACCCGGCTTGTTGTTGATTAACTCGATAACTTCCGTTTTCTCGTCTATTCTGATATCATAACTAGGGTTGTCAATTTCAACACCATTTACTCCAACTTTGTAAACATGCCCATTATTAGATTCAAGGGGTTTTTGAAGTGTATTTTTGTAAATCAAGTAAGGAGCTCTTTGCATAGATTGAATGTTTTCCGCACTCATTTCTAAATACTTGTCGACCTCTTTCCCAAAGTAATTTGGAGAAATATCCAACTTGTCAGCCGTTCCTACAGAAGTTAAGTAAACTGGCAGAAACTCTACGGTATCATGACTTATTAGCCCTACATAGTTAAAGCTTACGCTATTATCTTCAATAGTTGGTTGTGGAATATCATCAAATGGTTCATTGTAGTTAAGAAACAATGGCGTTGTAAATATTCCGTTCAACTCACGACCAATAAATTCATTCCGTGAGAACACATTGTTTTTAATTGTGAAATGAACTTGATCCCATGCCGCATCCGTAATCATAAAGCTACCTGCGTTGTTTCCGAATGTGTTGCTTGCTATGGTAATGTCTATGTCATTCTGAATTAGGATCTTATCTACTTCTTGAATTTCAAAGTATATCCCATTGTTCAGGTCGTGAAACATATTATTACTAATATTTACACTTGAGCGTAACCAGTTCTTAGAAAACTTTAACGACCGTTTTAAAAAGGTAAAGTCGGCATATTCGATATGGATACTTTGTTGACTTTCGTCTTGAAAAAGAAACCCCATGCCTAAATTATCTAAGTCGTTACTCGTGATTGTGATAAAGTTGCCAGGAGTTCCCTGAATGTCTAATCCTCCAAATACCTGTACGATTGCATTTCTTTCAAAAAATAGTTCTGTGCCAGGCTTGATGGTAAGAGTAACATTTTGGGCAATGACATTATTGCCGCGTACAATGTATTTCCCAGTATCCAGCGTAACGTCAGCCGACGTTAGTTTCGGAAATGGTTTTGAACTTTGTCCAAGTGCGTTGCTATAAAGGCTAACTAAAGCTACTAGCGCAATAATGGTATTTTTCTGTATGTAATTTTTTAATTCTTTCATTGCTTTAAGTTTTAGTTAGTGATTGTGTACGTTAATGGTTGTAGTTCCGTGTCTGTACCTAAAGAAGACTTTGCCTTGATTTTGTTAAACATAACTATATCGCCTGGCTCAGCTTTTGAAAGAGCATCAATACTTAATGCGTTTAATGTATTTCCTTTATTTGGAATTGGTCTTAAAATCGCAGTGTGATTGTTGTAAATTATTGTTAATTCAAAATCAGAGATATAAAACTGTTCGTTTACTAACAATTCATCAGATCTGATTGATAATGCTTTCGCAGCCTCTAATTCGGCCATCGATATTTTTGTTGCTTGCTCTTTGTTTGCCAAAGTGGCAATAGGTGGATTCAAATTACGTACAACATATTTTTTGTCAGCTATTTTAACAAAACCATACTCCATTTTCGCAAAAACTTCAATTCGTACTTCACCTGGTTCAGAAACTCTAGCGTAAAAGCTTTCACCTCTTTTGAAAATCTTCCCTTCAGATATTCTTGCTTGAAGCCCTTCAGTGTCTTCAAACTCTGAGCTCCTAAGTTTTAGTTCATTATTGATTCCAATATATAGGGTCCCAATATCTCCGTTTTCTAGTATCGGTTTAAGGTCGATTACTTTAATATTTTTTCGGCCAGATAATTCACCACTTGAAAATCTCAATTGGTAAAACCCTTTCATTTCAGGCACAAAAAGAAATGTGCCAGCTTTATTTAACGTAAATAGTTTTTCGTTTCCTTGAGGATCTTCAAGGCGAATGTTTAGCGGGGTTGACCCATTATCGTTAAACGTAAATTCAAATCGTACAGGCTTTCCTACGGCATAAACAGAATCGCTTAAAGATTCTATTGACAGCCTACTCTTTCTGTCTTTTATTTCACCTACAACTTTATTGCGAATTTGCTTTACGGTTGCATTTTCATACACGATTAAAGAGTCCCAATTTACTTGATCCAGAAAAATGGGTATGTATTCTCTGGATCCAATTACTTGATCTTCTGACTTAATGACCTGAGATAATTGCGTTGGCAATGGAAATGTGGTCTTGTCAACAGCATCTTGAACTGTGTTATTAATAACGAAACTTCGAATTAGTTCAACCTTGCTTTTAAAATTTGTTAGGTTCAGAACGGAAATTGTTAGAGGCAATTTTGAAAAGAAAAACTTTTCTGAACTCACCAACTGGCCGCCTGATTTATATTCAAATTTATTGAGCGGCATAATTGAATCAATTTGATCTGCTTTTAAAGGCTCAACAAATTGGCTGATATTCAACTTGTATTCATTTAACCGTTGAAATAATTTTTTAGCTTGATTACCATCGATCATAACTTTGTTTGCAGAAACTTCACGCTTGCCTCCTTTGAAGTACCCGAATTCATTAAATCCTTCGGTATCAATTAAAGCAAGCTTTAGACTGTCAATAAAATCTAATTCAACATTGGTAATCTTATCAATTGTAGCAATCTGGTGCTTTGTATCTTCATATCGGCTTGAATCATTTTGTAAGTGATTCATCACCATCAGATTGTACCGATTGGTTTGTAACTTGACCTCATTGGCAAGTATGCTTGTTGTTTGGTCACTTTTTTGGACCGTGTCGACGAAATCTGACGAGATATATGTAAATATCATAGCCAGAAATATGAGGTACAAAAGGTTAATGGCCTTTTGCCTCAACTTTTGAGAACTTGACTCCATAGTTCTTAAAACTTATAGTTTTCAAATTCTTTAAGCTTGTCGTTTGCCGAGGCAATTTTAATTTTCAAGCTGTTAATTTCTTTGTGATAGTCTAACGTAGAACTATTCACCATTTCGTAATTGGTTTCAAGTTTCTCTACGTAACCAGTCAACCGTTGTGTAGCACTGTTTAGGTTTTCTACTGAAGAATTAAGACCAACAATAGATTGAATGATTTGCTGAATCTGCTGTTCTTGTGTTACTTCAGCATTTTCCATAGAAACTGTAGCAACAGCTTCATCATCCTCATCTCTGTCGAGTTGTGGGAATAAACGTTCCCAGTTATAGGTACGTTGTTTAAATACAGGTTGAGCACCTGAAATTAAGAAAATGATGGCCTCTCCGACAAGACCAACAATAAATAAGGCGTCAGCGCCTTCTAGACCGAGAAATTTAAACAAGGCCGCAACAAGAATAATTGCTGCTCCTAGGCCATAGAAAAAATTTAATAAATCGAATTTTCGCATAAGTTACCGATTGTTATAAAGTTTAAAATGTGTAATCACTATCAAGGTTGCAACGAACATGCCAATAGGAAAATGCTTGTGCAGTTTTAAAATTCTATTAAAAACAAAAAACCCTTTAAAGCCTTGTATATAAGGCATTTAAAGGGTTTTGGTTGGTGGTGTAATTGATGTTTTCTTAAAAAATCACACCTTGTTTAATATTGGATAAATTCCCAAATAGGGAATACGTCTCTATTTATGATTGGTGAAACGGGTATCTATAATCGGTAGGAGGCACAAGAGTTTCTTTGATTGTTCTCATACTTGTCCAACGCATTAAATTGCCTTTAGCACCTGCTTTATCGTTCGTTCCAGAACCGCGACCACCACCGAATGGTTGTTGTCCGACTACAGCTCCAGTTGGTTTGTCATTGATGTAAAAGTTTCCAGCTGCATTTCTTAGCTTCTTTGTTGCCAACTCTACTGCGTATCGATCATTTGAAAAAATACTACCTGTTAAGGCGTACTCACTTGTTGAATCAACTAAGTCCAACGTTTCTTCAAACTTGTCTTCGTCGTAAACGTAAATAGTCAAAACAGGTCCGAAAATCTCTTCACACATAGTGGTGTAGGTTGGTGATGAAGCAACTATTACAGTTGGTTCAATGAAGTAACCAGCTGATTTGTCAAAGTTTCCACCAGCTATAATTTCTTCACCATCTTTTTTCGCGTTCGTGATATAAGCCGCAATTTTATCGAAAGACTTTTCATCGATGACAGCGTTAATAAAGTTTCCAAAATCTTCTGTTGGTCCCATTTTGAAATCGGCCATCATTTCTAAAAGTTGTGTTTTAACGTCGCTCCAAATATTACTTGGTATGTACGCTCTAGAAGCCGCTGAACATTTTTGACCTTGAAATTCAAAAGCCCCACGTGCCAATGCAACTGCAACTTCGGTAGCATTTGACGAGCGATGAACCATTACAAAGTCTTTCCCACCAGTCTCTCCTACAATTCGAGGATACGTTCTGTAGTTTGCAATGTTATTTCCAATTTCTTTCCACAAGTGTCTGAACACTCCTGTGGAACCAGTAAAATGCAACGCTGCAAAGTCTCTGTGTTTAAATATGACATCCCCAGCATCTGGACCTGGCGTGTATACCAAGTTTATAACACCATCAGGTAAACCTGCGGCTTTAAATACTTTCATGATAACGTGAGCAGAATAAATTTGAGATTCTGCTGGTTTCCAAACAACTGTATTTCCCATCAATGCTGGGCTGCCTGGTAAGTTTGCGGCAATAGCCGTAAAGTTAAAAGGTGTAATTGCAAAAACAAATCCTTCAAGTGGTCGATATTCAAGTTTGTTCCAAACGCCTGGAGAATTTGCAGGTGGTTGTTCTGCGTATATCTCTGTAACATATTGAACATTAAATCGCAAGAAATCGATTAACTCACAAGCGGCATCAATTTCAGCTTGGTAACAATTTTTACTTTGACAAAGCATAGTTGCTGCGTTAATCTCATCTCGATAAGGTCCTGCTATTAATTCTGCTGCCTTCAAGAAAATGGTTGCTCGGTTTTCCCAGCTCATGTTTTCCCAATCTTCTTTTGCAGCTAGGGCCGCATCAATCGCATCTTGAACATGGCTTTTGTCTCCAACATGAAAATGACCTAATGTGTGTTTGTGATCATGCGGTGGATGCATTGTTTTTGTATTTCCAGTACGCACTTCCTGATTACCGATGTACATAGGCACATCTCTCTGTTCAGCACGCATTTCTGCTAATTTGGCCTTTAGATTCGTAACTTCAGAAGTGTTTGGAGCATAGTCTCTTACACGTTCGTTTGTTGGTTTTGGAACTTTGAAAAATCCGTTCATTTGTATCGTTTTTATTACGTTAATGTTTGTTGGTTATCGTTCGAAGATCAGGTGAATTGCTTAAAGAAATTCCAATTTTCCTCGTCGGGTAACGGGCACTGCAAAATTACTTTTTCTTTAGTCACAGGATGAATAAACTCCAAACTTTTAGCATGTAAATAAATGAAAGTGCCTTTCCCTTTTCTACTTCCATATTTTAAGTCACCAGAAATCGGATGTCCTATCTTGGCGAGTTGTGCTCGAATTTGATGGCTTCTTCCTGTTTTTAAGTTTACTTCAACCAAAAACTTGTGATTCGCGGTACCTATATAGTTATACGTAAGCATACTCTTTTTTGATCGCTTAACTTCTTTATCATGGGCTCTTGTGATATTTTTATCTTCCATCTTTACCAACCAATGCGTTAAGTCTTCCGATAACTCGCGTGGTTTTTTTTGAAGCAAGGCGAAATATGTTTTCCGAATGTCTTTCTCCTGGAACATCTTATTCATCCGTGTTAAAGCCTTACTTGTTTTGGCAAATATGACGACACCACTAACTGGTCTGTCCAATCGATGAATAGTCCCGAGATAAGCATCTCCAGGTTTGTTGTATTTTTTTTTAAGGAATTTTTTTATGTAATCTGCCAAACATAAATCTCCAGTGCTGTCCCCTTGAACAAGAATACCCGCTGGTTTATTAACAGCAATTAAATGATTGTCTTCATAGATTATTGATCGCTGTACGTTGAATTTTTCCATTATATAATATTCACTTCAGGTTCTAATTGCACGTCGAATCGCTCTTTAACAGATGCAATTATTTCGGTGGCTAATGTCCATATTTCATGGCCTTTTGCACCTCCGTAGTTAACCAAAACAAGAGCTTGTTTTGCATGACTTCCCGTGTTTCCTATACGTTTTCCCTTCCATCCACATTGCTCTATTAGCCAACCAGCTGCAAGCTTTACATGGTTTTCGTCTACTTTGAAACTACGAATATCCGGAAAGTCTTTCTCGAGCTTTTGGAATTCCATTTCCGTTATTACAGGGTTCTTAAAGAAACTACCAGAGTTTCCTAATTCTTTTGGGTCAGGCAATTTACTCTGTCGAATGGCTATTACTGCATTACTGACATCTTTTATCGTAATTGATTCAGACTTAGACTTAGACTTAATCTTACCCTTATTCAACTCATCCTTAATCGCACCATATTCCAAATGCAAGGTGTGTTTTTTTGATAGTTCAATTTCAACATGCGTAATAAAAATTCTGTTCTTTAGTGTTGTCTTGAAAACACTGGTTCTATAACCAAATTCACAGACGGTATTGTCTAACGATTTGGCGACACGAGTTTTTAAATCAACAAAGTGAACTCTTACAAGCACGTCTTTTAGCTCAACTCCGTAAGCACCAATATTTTGTATAGGTGCAGCACCAACTGAACCTGGTATTAGGGATAAGTTTTCAATTCCTCCCCAACCATTTTCTACACACCGTAACACCGTTTCGTGCCAATTTTCACCAGCTCCAATTTTAAGGTGAACAGATTTATCATCTTCTGATAGAACCTCAAAACCCTTCAGCTCATTTTTAAGTACTAAACCAGGAAAGTCCTGAGTAAACAAAACATTACTTCCGCCACCGAGAATAAGGTATGGTTTGCAAAAATATTCTGAATCCAATACACCCATAAGTGTTTCAATAGAGTCTATCTCAACTAATTTTTCTGCATTTACAGGTAGCCCAAAAGTATTTAATGTCTTGAGATTTTGATGATTTAGAATATGCATGTTCTGTGCAAATATGAGGACTATTTTCTACTAATTTTTGAAAATTTGTTCACCATTACGAGTTTCTAAAATATACGTACCGTAACCACTTGGAATAAGCAGACATGGAAGCAATTTTAAAACCGATATTTCCATGAAGCAGTCCCTTTTTAAAAAAGAAAATCTTTATAAAGTGGGAAACACTGCTCAGTAAAGCTTTACCAAAAGTGATATGTTTACCAGTAGCTTTTGCCTTCGACGCGGCGAGCTTAGCATATTTGTGCACAGTTTCTGAGTGATGCGAACGGTCTCTAATTGTGTGATGTAAAATATTTCCATCAAGCATTGAAACCCTTACTGAACTGTCAAAGGTTAGTGTTTCATGAACATAATCTCCTTTCCAAGTCGCGGTATCTTTATGAAACAAACGAATTTTAGTATCGGGATACCAGCCACAATACTTAATCCAAGTGTTTTCGTAGAAGTTCTTTCTTTTAACAGAAAATACGGTATCAATTGTTGTATTATCTTTAATTGCTTTAATCGATTTAATTGCTTCATCATCTAAAGACTCGTCTGCATCTAAAGATAAAATCCAATCGTTTTTAGAGTGTTGTATTCCAAGGTTTTTGGTTTTTGAATACCCCTTCCAGTTTTCCTGAAAAAATCGTACACCATACGATTTACAAATTGATTGAGTTTGATCTGTACTGAAGCTATCAATGACAATAATTTCATCGCATACTTTCAACAAAGTTTCGATACACCTGGCAATCTCACGCTCTTCATTGAACGTAATGACAACACCTGATATTTGAAGTTTAGTCATGTAGAGACACAAAAAAAGCCCAAATAATTGGGCTTTTGCAAATATTTTAAGATCGACTTAGCTTTTTGCTGTGCATCCTGCTTCGCCGTGACATTCGTCTCCACAAACGTGAGCAGACTCTTTAGAGCCTTCTTCCATTTTATGAGCTTTACAATCGTCTCCACATTCCTCTGTACATGTGTGAGCCGCTTTTTCACCTTTATCTGCGCAACATTCTTTTTTACAATCTTCAGCACAAGCTTCTTTTTTGTCACCTTTTTCGGCGCAACACTCTTTTTTGCAATCATCAGCACAAGCTTTTTTGTCGCCATCTTTGCTGCATTCTTTTTTGCATTCTTCCTTGCTTTTTTCGTCAGCTTTTTCACCACCGTTACATGCTGCAAATGCAACTGCTATAAAAGCGATAAACAATACTTGAGTAATCTTTTTCATTTTCATTATTTTGTGCAAAATTAAAACATCTTTGCTCTAATTGTATATTTTGTCTATAATCATTCAAAAAACGGACATTTAATATCTCTATACTATGTTTAAGAAATTTCTAATTTGGTTTTTGTTTATTTCAATTGCGGTATCCGCTTTAAGTTTTGTTTTTGTTATCTATGTAGATTTTAGCGACGGAAAAAGGGCGGGGGAGTTAATAAAGATGAGTCGAAAAGGAGTCATCTTCAAGACCTATGAAGGTCAATTAAATACTGGAGGCTTTTCTGAGGGAAATGGTGACATCACTTCCAGTATTTGGCATTTCAGCGTAAAACCTTCTAATAAAGTGGTTTTAGAACAAATTGATAATGCAATTGACGGAGGGTATCGTGTCAAATTGTATTACGAAGAGAAATATGCAAACGTTTTTTTCTTAGGTGAAACAAAATATTTTGTAACCAAAGTTGAGAAAGTTTCAGGTGGACGATAACTCACTGTTTAATATCATCCGTCGCAACATTTCTAAAGCAATATTACCAGACCTTTCGATGTTTTGCTCTCTGTCTCCTCGAAGGTGAAATACTTTACTTTTCGTTTCAGTCTTTGAGCTAACAGACATCCAAACGGTGCCAACAGGTTTTTCATCTGTACCTCCACCAGGACCAGCAATCCCTGAGATTGCTACACCGTAATCCGTGTTGTTTTTTAACCGAACCGCATTACTCATTTTTTCAACCACTTCTTGACTTACTGCACCTTTATTCCAAATTAGATCTGCATCTACACCCAACACTGAGGTTTTGTTTTCGTATGAATAGGTTACAACAGATCCCGGGAAGTATGCAGAAGAACCTGGCGTACTAGTTATCAAATGTGCAACATACCCACCAGTACAGCTCTCAGCAAGTGAAACAGTTTGTTTATTGTTTATCAGCATTTCACCTACGATCTCTTGAATCTTTTTATCCTCAGAGGCAATAACAAATTGTCCCAGAATAGATCGTATTTCTGTTGTCACCTTTAGAATTTGATCTCTCAAAGCATCCTCTTTTTTTCCTCGAGCACTAATACGTAACCTAACAACACCGTAGTTCGGTAAATACGCTAATTTTAAATTTGCACTGAGGCCTAGTTCAATAGCTTCAATCTTTTCACTTATAACCGATTCAGGCATTCCTGAAACAACTATAGTCGCATGCTCTATGATATCTGTTGAGCGATTTTCAATTCTAGGAAAGACTTCTTGCAACATGATATCTTTCATTTCATATGGAACGCCTGGTAAACTCACAACAATTGCATCGTTGTTCTCAATCCAAATTCCTGGCGCAGTACCATATCTATTTAGCAGTGCAATTGAATTACTCGGAATTAATGCCTGATCTTTATTAACCTGCGTAATTTCCCTCCCAATATGGTTGAAAATACGTTCCACGTTTTTAAATGAAGCATCATCAAACACTAAGTCTACATTGTAAAACTCACAAAGTGTTTTTTTGGTAATATCATCTTTGGTAGGGCCTAGTCCTCCTGTAAATATTACCAAATCAGAACGTTTTGAACCTAGCTCGAGAGCTTCTAATATTGCTTCTCTTCGGTCAGGAATTGTGGTAATTCGGGTAATTTCAAAACCCCTTGGATTAAGTTGTTGGCCAAGCCATGCCGAATTGGTGTCGACAATTTGTCCAATTAATATTTCGTCTCCTATGGTAATTATTTCCGCTAACACTGGCAGTTTTTTATCGGGCGAAGTTAATGTGTATTATCTTATCGAATAAAGACCAGTACACAACTTTTATTAAGTACTATTGTTTGAAACTAAAAAAAGAAATTATGGCACGATCATTTGAAGCCCCTACCTTAAGCCGATTATCGATTATTGGTGGATTAATCGGATTGATTTTATTAATTGTTTTGTTCAAATCGTTTGTTACGATTCAGTCTGGAGAGGCTGGTGTGTTGTATGAACGATTCAATAATGGTGTAAATACCGAAGAGTCCTTAAATGAGGGGTTTCACCTAGTTGCTCCGTGGAATAAAGTCTTTGTTTATGAGGTTCGTCAACAAGAAGTCTTTGAGAAAATGGCAGTGCTTTCTTCAAACGGACTTGAAATAGCATTAGACATTTCACTTTGGTACAAACCATCTATTGCAAATCTTGGATTCCTTCACAAGGAAAAAGGTGAAAACTATTTGGATAGAGTGGTAAAACCAGCAGCACGATCAGCAACTAGAAGTGTTGTTGGACGATATACACCAGAGCAAATTTATTCATCTAAAAGAGATGTTATTCAAGAAGAAATATTTGCAGAAACTAAAAAGATATTAGACAAACAATTTGTGCAATTAAATGAGGTTCTGGTACGAGATGTCACTTTGCCAACCACAATTAAACAAGCTATTGAACGAAAATTAAAACAAGAGCAGGAGTCATTAGAATATGAGTTTAGGTTGCAGAAAGCAACAAAGGAAGCCGAAAAACAACGTATTGAAGCTGAAGGAAAAGCTGCTGCAAACAAAATTCTTAATGCAAGTTTGTCTCCAAATATTTTAAAAGAAAAAGGTATTCAAGCGACGTTAGAATTGGCTAAATCTCCAAACTCAAAGACAGTTATTATTGGAAGTGGAGGAGATGGAATGCCAATCATTCTGAATCAAAACTAAATGTGATTTGATTCAATAATATGAAAACCTTGCTCTGGTTTCAGACTTCTAGTCAACATTCCTGAAGCAACTTTTTCAACCTTAATACTGGCGTAGCGTTTTAAAGATCCTATTAACAATGGATTAATAATTCGAAATAGTACTACGGCAATTCGTTCACCAAAACGTTTTTCCTTTCGCTCAGAATCAAGCAAAGCAGGACGATATATATATGTTGATGGAAGATTTAGTGATTTAATTGAGTCTTCCATTTTTCCTTTAGTAGCGCTGTAGAAAATACGTGAAGTTGCATCCGCTCCGTTTGCAGATACAACGTGAAATTGCTTTGCCCCACATCTCTTTGCATATTCACCAATTGAAACTACATATTCGTAGTCTACTTTTTCAAATTGACTTTTAGACCCAGCCTTTTTTATTGTTGTACCTAAACAACAAAATACTGCATCTACGTCTATAGTTTCTAGTGAAGTTATGTCGTCAAAATCAATTGTTATTGAAGTAGTTTTATCATGTTCCTCGTCGTTTGTGTTACGAACAAACGTGTATATATGGTTGATGGATTTTTGTTGTTGTGCGGCTTGTAGCAACTGATTCCCAACCTCACCTGTTGAACCTACGATTAAAATATTCATGTTAACTAAATTAGAATTTAAACTATGGCAAAAGAAGTATTTATTCCGAACTTGCACCTCAATTTTAGAGGAAATGAATCGATTACTGAAACCATTATTCCAAACAATTCATACGGCTCTGCTAATCGTACTAACTTGTGGTATTTCATTTGGTCAGTTGCAAACAAAAACAAAACAAACAAATCGTAAGATAGATTCCTTACTTCAACAGACATCAACCTTTTTTGATCCAATTAAAGATTCTCTGACCATTGAAGAACTCAACCAACGTGCATTATTTCTAAGCAATCAATCTATGAAAAATGCGATTAGTACCTTGGATTCAGCGTTGGATTTGGCCGACAAGATTAATACAATCGATTTGAAGGCGGTAACGTATTACAACTATGGACAAGTTTATGAGCAACACGGTCAATTTGCAAACGCTGAGCAATACTACTTAAAGTGGTTTAATGTTCGGAAAGCTCAAAGCGTCGAAAAATATAGGTGGGGTATGATGGGAATGAGAGAGTTTTATACCCGTCATATTCAAATAGAAAAATTAACACAGTTTGATGATGAATGGATTGAATTGCTGGATAACGAATTTGATAATGGAGTTGAGACAAAATATGGCTACGAAGCATCTTCGTATTCAGTCATTCGAAATCTTACCAGTATCGGTGAGATTTATCAAGCTGAGGAGCGTTTTATACATTTACTTGAAAAAAATCAAGGTGTAAGTGATTGGTTACAAGGAAGCAATTTCTATTTTTCTGTTCATTCGCAACTTATGGAGATAGGTGATGTCAAGGTGCTCTCTGACTGGTATCAACGATGGTTTAATGCGCTAAAAGAGTATAATTCATCAAAGGACGATTCAAAGGTCATTTTATCAATAATTTCAGATAAACTTGCTTGGTCTTACCCAGAGGTAGCCATTTATTTAGTTGACGATTTGTATGCCATCTCTACTAGAATTGATGGTGGTATGGCCACTCGTCAGTTTACTGATATTTGGGTACCAAAGTTAAATGCAGGGTTAAATGAAGCTGAGAATCGCCTACGGAAATCAAACCAAAAGGAGTTTTTGCAACAAGTTTTGATGATTAATTGCAACGCAGCAGCGAATCCTCTCTTAAACGAACAAAAAGAATTATTAGGTAGTTACCTGAAGTCAATAGAGAAAGCGTCTCAACAATATGATTCGGATATTGCAACCCCAGCGGATGAAGAGTTAATAGCATTTTTGAGGAGTCATTACGATAAGGCGCAGAGCAAAAAGTTTAAGAAAGCGTTAAAAAAAGCCATCAAACAGGTATCTTAGAAGTCTTTAATTTTATAAAGCTCATTACATTGTAACAACAAATTTCCTTTGTCTGGGATATGTTTGTAGTCGATATAAAACTGGGGTCTAACGCCATTACTTTTGTTACAGATGTGTTTTGTAATCGTTAAAATATTCCTTCGTTCAGAAACAAAAGGTGTATTCAAATCAGCCATGGCCCAAGCACTAATTGATATAGCCTTATACCTTGGTTGATTATCGACATCTTTTAATTGATCGTGCCATTCGGGAGGAAGTTTTTTTATAGAGTTTGAAGGGAAGTACACAATCACACGTTGTTGTTTTCCACTATACAAATTGAACGATAAGTATCGGTCCCACGCCTTAACATAGAACAGTACCGGTGCTATAACCACCAAAAAAACAATAACAAGTGTAATGGGTCTTAATGACTTAGAAGTAAGTTGTTTAAACTCGAAACCATCCTTCCAAAACAAGTTAATTGCCATTAATGGCATTACGATGTTCCATGGCCAAACTACACTGTTCGAAAGGCTAGTTTTGACTAACGGACTTAATAAAAAAAGGATGAAAACATGTGTGCCAATTGTTGTGATTACGGCTGCTTTACGAAGTTTAGGGAAAAGAAATCCTATTGCAATAAATACTTCCACAAATGGAACCATGTATGCAGTAAAATTGACCAGATCAACCATTGTTCCAGGTTGCATTGTCTTGGTTATTGGCGATAAAAGACTGTTTTGAAACACACTAACAAAACTTGGATGAAATTTGTGAATTGCTCCCCATAAATACACACCAAATAAAACTAACTTGTGAATTTGTAACGTGCTTTTTTGTCCTTCATCATTTTTCTGTTTTGATAAAAACAGAAGCGGTATCAACATTAAAAAGTATTGATACGCCCATGGCTGCCATCGCTGTTGATCCAAAAGCAAAATGATGAGTAAGGCGGGTAGAGAAATGTAGATTCCAGTTTTAGTGTATTTCGGAATATTTAGTGCAATTAAACCAATTAATAGAGCTACTAACAACCCAACGCTAGTTGTACTATTGGGTTGACCAATAAATTCAAATAATGGGAATGTTGGAAACGTTCCTGTAGCACTCCAAAGAGGTAAACTGAGTAGTATTCCACTTATCAAACCACCGCTGACAAGCAACAGTTGATTGCGGTATTGAACAGAAAATTTTGATGAGTCGGACTTATTCATTCTCAATTTTACGTATCAGAAAGGCTGAAACTGACCTGAAGCAACGTAATATTTTCCACAGTACCTTATAAAAGTGCTGATATCAACGACAGTAAACTTAAAAAACGAATTACAAATCGAACAACTCTACTTCTTTCACACATCCGCTAGGTAAGTCTTCAATGGTGGTATTACCAATTCGATATCGCACCAGTCGTAATGTGGGGAAACCTACTGCTGCCGTCATTTTTCGTACTTGTCTAAACTTTCCTTCTTTAACAGTAATAGATACCCAGCTTGTTGGTCCATGACGATCATCACGGACACGGCGTGAACGCTCAGGAAATCCTGGGTCGTCAAGCAAGCGCGCCTCACAAGGGAGAGTCGTGTATTTCTCCCGACTAAGTCCGATTTCAACACCTTGCTTGAGTTGGTCAACTGCCTGTTGGGTCATAATGCCATCCACTTGAACATAATATTCCTTTTCGATTTTTCGTCCGCGAACAAGTTGACTAACGGCGCCATTTGTGGTAAGAAATAACAAACCTTCAGACGCTTCATCCAAACGACCAATAGCCATTGTTCCTACTGGGAAATCATATAACTCGCCTAAAAGTTTCTTTTTACGTTTATTGTTGTAAATAAACTGCGTCAAATAGCCATACGGCTTGTGCATAATGAAGTGACGGAATTTTTCTTCTTCGATTTCAGTCATTTAAATTGAAGTGGGTGTCAAGATTTTTTATTCGTATTTTTTCCATTTTCATACATTTTCTAAAAGTACGCTTATGTTTTCTTGAAGAATATGTGATTTTTCCGTTTTTGTTTGTACCTCGACAACAACAATTACTGTATTTTTCATCACTATTTTCAATACATTCTTGTATGAGGTTACCAAGATAATAATACCTGGTATATCCGACGCGAAAGCCATTGTGATAATGACCTGCCATACTAAGATTTCCTGCTGTATCGTACGATAAAACTTCACCGTTTCTTAGTTTATTTTTAAAACTACAGATTAGCGCTGGTTTAGTTGAGTCACCGTCATAGCAAAGCACCCATTTACCATCTTTCAGTGAGTCCTTCAAATCGTGAAAAATAACTGGACCATGCATAGTGGTCTTCATAAAAGTATCGGCAACAACAAAGGTTGAATCGGCTATAGAAACATAGTGATTTTGGCCAATAACACTCAAATGCAATAAAAGGCTTAGGTACAAACTGGTTAAAATCTTTTTCATTGGTAAATCGATGTTTTTGACAAATGACCTAACCTAGATTAAGGCATTCATCATCATTTGTTAATCAATTTCTTTTCGTGCATACTTAAAGCTCGGAATATTCAACGGGTTATTTACAAGTCCGGTTATATTTTTACGTAACAACCGCACACTCTCATCATAAAACAAAACGACAATAGGCGCTTCATCAAGAATTAATGAGTCCATTTGCTCGTAAAGTCTTATTCGTTTTTCATCGTCGGTTTGTGTTAATGACTGCTCATACCACAAATCAAATTGTTCGTCTTTAAAATGTGTGTAATTCGGACCATTTGGTGAGAAATTTTTACTGTAGAAACAGGATAAATAATTCTCTGCATCTGGGTAATCCATTATCCAACTTGCTCTAAAAAAGGGGAGATTGGCGTTTCTCTTTTGTTCCTTTAATTCGGAAGAAGGCAAAACATCAATGGTGCACGTAACCCCGATATCTGCCAACTGTTTTTGTATATAAATGCACAGGTCCAAGTAGTCTTTAGTGGTACTTACGGTAATTGTGGTTGGATTACTGGAATACGATGAACGCGCTAAAAATTCTTTAGCTTTTTGTTGATCATAGGTATATGCATACGGTGGGGTAGACGCGTGACCTTTTAAACCAATAGGTATAAAACCGCTTTCAGAAGGAGAACCGACATCGTTTCTAAGGTTTTTGATCATTTTTTTTCGATCAATGGCATAGTTAATTGCCTTGCGAAAATTTTTATCCTTCCACGGGTGCTGGGATGTCGAATCATCAATTTGAATCGCCAAATACTCAGTGTTAAGGAATGGCATCTTTTCTAAGGTGATATCCTGTGCTAACTCAGGTTGCAGTCCTCCATTTTTGTCTAAAATTACATCTTTACTCGTGCTAGATATTCCATTAAGTAAGTCAAGTTTCCCTTTGAGAAATAATAACAAGGCCATTTGTTTATTCGAGACAAATGAAATGCTTAGAGCATCTAGGTATGGCAACTTATTTCCTGTGGAATCCGATTCAAAATATTGCTCGTTTCTATGAAGCACTAGGTTGATGTCTTTCTCCCAAAGAAAAAATGAAAAAGGCCCAGTACCCACAGGGTTTTGTGCGAAGGATTTGCCGTAAAAATTAATCCCTTCTTTCGGTACAACTGTGCAATAGGGCATTGTCAGGATACCTAAAAAAGGACCGAATGGTTGAACAAGTTCAATTTGAAACGTTGAATCATTCAATGCTCGAAATCCGTTTGCCGCTATTTTATCATTAAAAATCCAAGCACCTGGTGATGCAGTTTTTGGGTCGATAATTCGATTAAAACTAAAAACGAAATCATGAGCAGTGACAATTCTGGTGTTGTTAGGAAAGCATGAAGATGGATGAAAATAAACATCATTTCTGAGATGAAATGTGTATATCTTTCCTGTTGAGTCGATTTTCCAAGACTTTGCAATACAAGGTATTGGTTCCAATGAAGAGTTAACTTGAACCAAACCATTAAACAACTGATTTACAGCCCATATGTTGTCTTGAGAAGACGCAAATGCAGGGTCTAATGAGGTAATGCCATTTTCTGAATTATAACGTAATACTGCCTTGTCTTCTTTTTTTTTAGACACATTGCAGGATATTAACAGCAATCCTATGTGAATAAGTACCAATATCCTGTTCATTTATCCTAGTTATTATATCCTAGTTTTGAGCCTGTATAAGTTCCACGAGCATGGCAAAAATATGGTATTTAGGGCATTCTTGTTTCCAGTTAGAGATTGACGGGGTCAAGATTGTTGTAGACCCATTTATCACTGGAAACCCATTGGTTAAAGATATTACTTTGACTGACATAGAAGCGGATTTGATTCTTGTGACTCATAGCCATGGTGATCATATTTTGGACTTAATGGAGCTTGCAAAAAACACGAATGCACAAATTATTTCAAATTTTGAGATTACAACATGGGTTGAGAATCAAGGATACTCCAATGTGCGCCCAATGAATATTGGAGGCAATTATTCCACAAAAGGAATCGATTTTAAAGTAGTGGTTGCAAACCATAGTAGCTCGTTTCCCGATGGAACCTATGGAGGTAATCCAGTTGGTTTTATTATTTCAGGAAAATCAGATTGCTTGTATTATGCTGGCGATACCGGATTGACGTTGGATATGAAACTGATTAAGGATGATTTTGATTTAACAGGAGCATTTTTACCTATTGGCGATAATTTTACCATGGGTTATGAGGATGCAGCTAAAGCCGCAACTTTTTGTGGTGCTAAAACAGTTATTGGTATGCACTACGATACTTTTGGGTATATAGAAATTGACCATAATGCAGCAAAAGAAGCATTTGAAAAAAGGAAGGTAACTCTGTTGTTACCTTCAATAAACGAAAAACTGGATTTATAATTTTAGAATTGATATGACAAAAACGATTTGCGTAGCCAATCAAAAAGGTGGTGTTGGTAAAACCACAACTGCTATTAACTTAGCTTACAGCTTAGCCATTTTAGAGTACAAAGTGTTATTGGTAGACGCTGATCCTCAAGCCAACAGTACCTCTGGTTTTGGTTTTGACCCAAAAAATGTCAAGATTGGACTATACGAAGCACTGGTTCAAGATATTAGTCCAGATGATATTCTTTTAAAAACAGACAATTCTAATTTAGATATTTTACCATCGAATATTGACTTGGTTGGAGCGGAGATTGAAATGATTGATCTGCCAAACCGTGAGAAATTAATGAAACGAATACTGAGCAAAGTAAAAGATGTATACGATTTTATCATTATTGACTGCTCACCTTCATTAGGTTTAATTACAACGAATGCGTTGGCAGCTTCTGACTCAATCATTATTCCTGTACAATGTGAGTATTTCGCACTTGAAGGTTTAGGTAAGTTGCTAAATACCATCAAGATAATCCAGCGCAGTATAAACGTTAATTTAGAGATTGAAGGCTTGTTGTTGACCATGTATGATAGTCGGTTGAGATTGTCTAATCAAGTAGTAGACGAGGTAAAACTGCATTTCCAAGAAATGGTTTTTGAAACAATCATTCAACGTAACACAAAGTTGAGTGAAGCTCCAAGTTTTGGTTTACCAGTACTTGAGCACGACGCAACAGCCCGAGGAAGTGTTAACTATCTTGATTTAGCAAGAGAAATATTACAGAAAAACGGAATGACCAAAATGGCGAAAGCCGAGAAGACTTTACAGTAATGGCAAAGCGAAACGCATTAGGAAAAGGGTTGGGAGCGTTGTTGGATCATAATGACGATGAACAAGTATTTAGTGAGGGAGCGGTAAATTCGGTTGCAACTATAGCAATTAGTCAAATTGTTGCAAACCCGTTTCAGCCAAGAAATGAATTCGAGGATCAAGCCTTAAGCGAGTTAGCAGAATCGATTTTGGTTCATGGGGTAATACAACCTATTACAGTTCGTAAGGTTGGTTCCGATAAATATGAAATTATAAGTGGTGAACGGCGAACTCGAGCAAGTATTATTGCTGGACTAGAGCGTATACCGGCTTACGTTCGATTAGCGAATGATCAAGAAATGCTTGAAATGGCGTTGATTGAGAACATTCAACGAGAAGACTTAAACGCGATAGAAATATCATTAAGTTATAAACGCCTGCTAGACGAGTGTGGTTTAAAGCAAGAGGAGTTGGGCGAGCGTGTCGGAAAAAAAAGAAGCACAGTAAATAATTATTTGCGACTTTTAAGATTACCCGAAACGATTCAAGCTGCTCTTAGGCGCAATGAAATTTCAATGGGTCATGCCCGCGCATTAGTAAACATTGAAGATGTAGACGTTCAAGACTACATCTGTAAGCGTGCTGTTGCAGAAGGGTTATCGGTTCGAAAAGTAGAGGAATTGGTTAAGGAATACCAAGCTACAGGAAATATTCAAGAACCCGAATCGGAAGAAAGGGAAGTTCCTACACCAAAGGAATTCAGTTCTGAAAAAGCTTCCTTTAGAGAGTTTAAACCATACCGCGACTTATTAGTTGACAAACTTGGGTCTGCAGTCGAATTCACTGCAACTAAGGGAGAGAAAGGTAAAATTGTGATTCATTTTGACGACAAACCGCATCTAGCAGATATTTTAGAGAAGCTAAGACAGGTTTAGTCGAAAACGACATCTCCACATTCTATTTAAACTAAATTTGCAATCAAATTGTATGAAAACTCATTGGCTGTATTTGGTTGTTTTAATGCTAGTAGCTCATTCTGCGAGCGGTCAATTTAGTTTTCGTAATGAGTGCGCCCTTGTCAATCAAACATACAACCCAGTTCCGATTAAAGATTCTAACGAAGTTCACAGTCCGAAGAAAGCAACAATTATGTCTGCTTTTGTTCCAGGACTCGGACAGATTTACAATAAAAAATATTGGAAGGTTGGCGTGTTATACGGAGCCGCATTTGCAATAGGGTACGGAATCAAGGTTAATTCAGACAGTTTAAAGCGTTATCAATCTTCGTTAATCGCAGTGCTAGATACCACGTCAAGTAAAGCAAATTACTATCCTAGTTTGCCCACAGATAAAATTCGAAGTGAGCGAGACTATTACAGAAAAAATAGAGATCGACTTGGTTTAGGCGCTGGACTACTCTATGCGCTTCAGATTATTGATGCGAATGTTGACGCTCATTTACGTGAGTTTGATGTGAATGATGATTTAGCTTTTAAACCCAATCCGGGTTTCCTTGTCGCAAATAATCGATTGATGCCGTCGTTCGGTTTTAGTCTACGATTCTAACGGCCAGATTTAACATCAGGCTTTCCTGAGAAACTTCATGTCAATGGTATTGAGTAATTGTTAAATTTGCCGCAAAAAAAATCGTATGAACACTATTGGAGTTATTGGATCTGGAACTATGGGAAATGGTATCGCTCACGTATTTGCTCAAAACGGATATCAAGTAAATCTTATCGATATCAAGGAAGAGGCATTGCAGAAAGCGTTGGCAACTATAGCAAAGAATTTTGATCGTCAAATAGCGAAAGGAAGGTTGTCTGAAGAAGATAAAACCGATAGTTTATCACGTATCACAACGTTTACAAACGTAATAAACGGAGTTTCAGAATGTGATTTAGTTGTTGAAGCAGCTACAGAGCGACTGGACTTAAAGAAGAAAATCTTTAATGAAATTGATGAGGCCGCGCCTGCGCACTGTATTCTAGCAACAAATACATCTTCAATTTCAATTACAGAATTAGCTGCATCAACAAGAAGACCAGAAAAGGTTATTGGAATGCATTTTATGAATCCAGTACCTGTTATGAAGTTGGTTGAGATAATTAATGGTTACAGCACGTCAAAAGAGGTGACGAAAACCATTGAAGAATTGTCTAAGAAAATTGGCAAGATTCCAGCCATGGCCAATGATTATCCAGGCTTTATTGCAAATAGAATTTTAATGCCGATGATCAACGAAGCTATTTATACCTTGTTTGAGGGAGTTGGTGGAGTTTATGAAATTGATACAGTAATGAAGCTTGGAATGGCGCATCCAATGGGACCATTGCAGCTGGCAGATTTTATAGGACTAGATGTTTGCAAAGCAATTTTGGAAGTATTATACGACGGCTTTGGAAATCCTAAATATGCGCCATGTCCTTTACTGGTTAACATGGTAAATGCGGGAAAACTAGGTGTTAAGTCTGGTGAAGGATTTTACGATTGGACTCATGGAACCAAAGAATTGGTGGTGAGTAAGTCATTTTAGTTGAAAGTTGATAGTTGAGAATTAACAATGAAGAGCTAAAAATTGGCGGCTGTTAATTTTGCTTTTATCATGTGTTATTCCCTACCTGCGACAATTTGTTTTAAGTCAGGCTAAATTGCTCGCATTCGATTGTTGCGTTTTTCATGTTCGACTTCAGCGAGTCCAAGTGCTTCCATTAATGGAGGCATGTACATTGCAAATCGGCCTCGAAAGTTTTTCTTTAATCCGTACCAACCTCCAATTGGATTATCTGCACTGCGTGCCCAATGTTCAACGGTTCCTTCTTTGGTGTCTACCTTTTCATCTTTACTACCTAAAAGCATCCAATCTCCGTGAGCTTTTAACATCGAGTATAAGTCTTTAATGGCCTGATAATCATAATGAAGAACCGTTTTGCCTACAACACAAACAATAATTTCTTTACCATCTTTTTCGTCAATATACATTTCATAATCCGATGAAAGTGGGGGAGTCTTGAGCTTCCAAGGATTGTCTCTGGTACGTTTTTCCATTTGAACAGGTTTTGTCAAATTTACCAAATTGTAAATGTTTCATCTAACGTTTATTCAAGTTCAAGGCTTCATAGATCATACAAATTATTGTTCCAGAACCATACATCAGTATATCCAATAGTTTAAAATTACTTCCTAAAATTAATCCTCCTAAAGTTGTTTCACGAAGATTCACCAACCACGGCTGATTTAACATTTGTCCAAACTCTACAGCGAAACAAAAGCTTACGGTTATCAAGCCAAGCCAAAGTATTGGCTTTTTATGAGTAAAAAACCAAATCCAAAATACACCATTACCGCATAAAAAACATCCCCTAACCAAGGCCCAATGTACTGTAACACAAAAGTTGTTCGCGAGATCAAACCAACAATAATTGTTAAAAGGATAAGTAGAATTTGCAAACTTCTATTTCGGTACTGACGAGAAGTAAAACGTATCATTTTGCTAAACGATTTCCTGTTTGAATAACATGCTCATAAACAGTTCTCCAACCTTTCCAACGTCCTGATTCACTGAGTGATTCGTTATGCCATAGACTTACAAACAACCCACCTACTTTTTTTACCGATTTCATAAAATCCGTTAGTTCATTTTTTGCCTCTTCTGGTGTAAGTTGTTCGTAATGTAATGGAGTTATGTCCATACAGCAGAAAGGAATGAGTTCGAGATCCGTTTTATAGTTTTTTTCCAAGTCAAAGAAATGAAATGGTGCAGCAATACCCGCTCTAAACCCTAAATGGGTAGAATAACCCATTGTATGTTCTTCACAAATTCCTAATGAAGCCAAATGTTGATACGTCGATGGCATTTGATGCATTAAAAAATGCTGGCGACTAACTAATACTGGCTTGTCGACCACGTCTTCTAATCGCTGTTTTTCTATCCGGACTAATTGTTCATTAGTGTTTGACTGGTAGGAGGGATGAATTCCAACCCGATATGTGGTGTTCAGACGCTTTATTAACTGACCAAACGAATTGTTAGTGTGCTTTGTGTTTTTATCAAACCTACCAAAGTCACCAATTTGAATAAAGTAGGTCACATTGGTGTTGTTTAATTTGTGTATTTCATCTTGGTAGTCAAAGTTGAAAAACGGATCGTCGGATTTTCTGAGTAAAACGGATAATCGTTCATGAATATCAGGCCAATTTTGTTTGATAATATCACGTGAAAAACCTCCTAGTGTGCGAATGAAACCTTTATACCGAAACTTCCACGCTTGATCAATGTCGATAGTTGATTGATATTCAAATATTCTTGGGCTTCCTTTTAATCCTGGAAATAATGTAAGAAGTTCAATTCGCAAAGCTAACGCCCACTCATTCACAATAGGGCGTTTTAAGACATTTAGCTTATGTAGGCAACTTTCAGGCGCAGTAAATCGATTATGTGTATCGGCATTGTAAGGAAGGTATTCTTCGTAGCGAGAAGTGAGATAAAAGCTCGAAGCGAAAATATCAAAACTGCTGTTGTCGAGGGTTATTGTCGGAATTTCGTGCCATTCAGAACCTAATTGAGTGGCAATAGGTTTGATTCCATTTTCCTTTAATAAACCATTTGGTTGAATTTGGTAACCTCCAATCGCCGGATTGTAAGAATAGTTGATGTGGATAGTCTTCTCATCCTCAATGTTATCGATTAGTTGCAATCGAAATCCTATTAAATCTGTAATAAGTAGCTCTGCTATAAATTGCAGTCGAGGGGTAATTCGTTCGCAGTAAAGTGTAATTGAATTACTCATAAATAGCAATGTAGGAACTACTTAAAATCGTTGTAAGCTTTATCCAATAATTCAGCTAATTGATGATCTTTTTCCGTAACCGTATTCCCCGCGTCATGGGTGGTTAACGATACTACTACTTTGTTATATGTATTGCACCACGTTGGGTGATGATTAATCTCCTCAATACCTTCGGAAACATCAAACATCCAGCGCGTAGCATCCAAGAAATTATCGAATTTGAAGGTTTTTGATAATTGGTTGTCTTCTTCTTTCCAGTTGTTCATTAATGCTTTATTAGTTTTAGGTAGGAAGATACACCGTCTACATACAATTCCACAATATAAACACCAGAATTTACATAATTTGGGTTGAGTTCAGCAGAATAAATGTTATCTCCAGAGGATATTTTTTGTCCAACGCCATCATACACAGAATACGAAAATGTTTGATTGGTTTTGGTTGTAATCGTTACATTGCCATTACCTTGTGAAAATCCGGTAGAATTGTATGCGTTGAATAACTTCGTGAATTCTATACTTTGATGTGTGCTTGCTAAAATTTCATGTTTTGCAAAACAGTTTCGAATATCGCGTTCATATTTTTTTGAAAACATTAACGAGTCAACTACCAACAGAACGTTAGCCATATCAGGGATTGTGGCGGACTTGTATTGGTAATATAGATGTTCTAAAAACAAAGAATCACAGGCACTTCGTCCAATTTTATCGTACAAACACATTAACGGTGTAGACCACATTTCACGATCAGCGTTGGTATTGTTTGTCATTTCAGAAGGGTATTTCAGAGGCGCCCCAATAGTAATACCAGGAAAGAACGGGTTATGCCCATCCCAATTAAACATTTTTTCCCAAGCAAAGTCCGAATAAAACTTTGAGTAAGACGCTGAAATATAATCCGCGTTTCCTTCTTCCATTGCACCTCTATCACGTGTTTCAGCGTACGAATCTTCAGCAGCTTCGTATGAAAGAGAATGACCATATTCGTGAACTACAATTTCTCCATCTTCTGCATCATCAACGCCACCTTCTCCAAATTCAAGTTGATTTGGGGAACCATCAGGAATATCGTAATTAAATGAACTACGATCACCACCGTTGTAGGCATGAGCGTCAATTACCAAACTGTCTGGTAGAGCACTGGAAAAACCAAGTTGCTCAACGTAATTACTTATTGCAGTAATGTGGTAGAAGGCATTAACGTCTTCGAATTGGTATTGGCTTCTTAAAAATGAAAATTCTGGAATCGTAGAAAACGTTTGGGGATTTACAGGATCACTCACATCACCAAAATAATATCTTTCTGACTTCAACCAAAAAGTGTCATTCTCAAAAAAAACCTTCATGTCAACCCATTTGCGCTCAGCATTTAGTTCTGGCACATCTAAATCAGACGAATCGATATATGGACTGCCGTAAGAGCGCTCCGCAGTGTTTAATGGGTTTACTAAAAACACGTGTGCTTTAACCAATGTGTCAGGTTGTTGAAAGTTCAACTTCGTTGAATACTCATAGAGAACTTCATTATTCGATACTAATTGCCTTTTGCAAGAACCAACATCAGAAATTTTTAACTGAGCTAAGTGCCATTGGTTATTGATAAATATCCAATAGTCTCCTTTTAGACCAAACTCACTTGTGGACGTTGGTGCATCTACAGTTAATGAATTATCTTGAATCAAAATAACGTTACCATTCTGTGTCGTATGTACCTTTATCTGTACTCCAAATACAGGAACAGACGCATACGAAATATCAAAGGTATAATGGTTGCCAGTGAGGCTTGTTTTTGTTCGACGTGGTGTTAGCTGATATAAATCACTCGCAAACAAAGGGTTCGTATTTTGGATGTATTCTTGAACCTCTTTGGAAGATTTTAACTGAACATTAGGTCGTGTAATGGTAGCAGGTGGGAATGGTTCAGTTGGTGTTTGAGTTATTCCCTCAAGTTGACCGAAACTGCCAAATGTAATTAACAAAAATGAAAGAATAACAGCACATTTTTTCATAGTTGCAAGATACGTTTTTAGACGCTAGAACTGTTGTCGGTTACATCAAAATTTGGTAAGGATTCAAGCGCGTTCATTAAAGCGTCGACTTCGGGAAACGGAATTTGTATTCTAAAAAAACCTCCAGGAATATTGGGTGTTTCAACAATCGAGTAGCCCAATCTATTCGCATATTCATACACCTGAAAATCTTTGGCCCCAAGGTGTCGAATCCATAAGGTTTTCTGTAAAACAGTCGTTTTAACGTTAGTCAGGTTTAATGCTTCCCGCGCTGCAGTACCATACGCATCGATTAAACCTGCTACTCCAAGTTTTTTTCCACCGAAATATCGTACAACTGCCACCAACGTAAAGGTCACTTCCTTTGATTTTATTTCTCTTAAAATTGGTTGTCCCGCTGAATTTGACGGCTCTCCGTCGTCATTGGCCCTGTATTCTTCACCTTCAATACCAAGAATATATGCGTAACATATATGAGAGGCGTCAGGATATAACTCTTTGAGGGCATCTAAATAATCTTTAACATCTGTAAGTGAAGAAACCGGATAAGCATACCCGTAAAACTTCGATCCTCTATCTTTATGCAGATACTCTGAGGTTTTGTCAATCGACTTAAATGAAAACTGACTTTCCATCACTAAGGCAAACTAATTAAAACTATCGCTACAATTGCCATGATAATACCCACAATATTACGTTTGTTCAGGTGTTCTTTGAATATGAGTACTGAAAAAACGGTTGAAGCCACAACCACACCAATGTTGTTTAATGGATATACTTGAGACGTTGTAAAAAAATCTGATTGTAGTGCTTTGATCAAAAAATAGATGCTGAAATAGTTGGGAATGCCCAAGATAATACCTCCAATTATATTCTTTTTTGCAATGGTAGTTTTTCCTTTTGATAGTCTAAAAACAGTTACGATACTTCCAAATACTGCAGCTGCCGAAAATATCATAATTGTAGGCGCAGCAGCTGAAACACCTGACAATTGTTGCTCGATAACTTTGAGTGATGTATCAATAATGCCACTGCCAACCAATACCAAGATAGGTAGTAAGATTAGAAGCGATTTCGTGTGTGTAATGTCTTTAATCTTGTCCTTCTTGCTGACAAAATAAACGCTTAAAACACTTAATATAATGCCAACTAGTAGTAAAGGCCTTACCTCTTCATTGAGAAAAAAGAATGCGTAAATCAATGGAAATATAACTCCCATTTTAGCTGCAATAACGGAAACGCTAATCCCTAGTTTTTGAGCCGTGACCGCCATTCCGTAGAAAACCGATACGAAAAATAAACCTAATAAAATGGTGTATAATCCCCATGAAGTTTCATAATAAGTGAACGCCAACTGCGGACTTAAGCCCGACGCAATAAGCCCAGTGATTACACAGGTAAAATAGTTTACGGCAATAGCTTGTTGGTTGTCTACTTGATACTTTGGAAAGTAGCGAAAAACCAAGTTTATGACCGTTGATGAAAGAATACTCAGTATTAAATACACGCTACTTATTGTTTATTATGTGAATGGTATCGGTAGATAACGAAAAGGTTCTTGTGGCTTCGGTTATGGATAGTATAGGAGCTTTTATTCCGTTTTTCCACTTTTGGTCACCAGTTATAATAATCGCTTCATCCCACAAGTTAGCCTCTATTAATTGCGTTAACACGTTATTACCACCTTCAACTAAAAGCTGAACCACATTTCGCTCGAAAAGTGTTTCGAGGATAAATGGCCAAATATCTGCATTGGCTGGTGGGTTGGCAAATTCAGCGCTGACAGCTTCTTGCGATGGTCCAATAATTAATGTTGATGCACTACCGTCATACAGCTTATGTGATTTTGGAATACGGCGCCGTAAATCTATTGCAACACGCAATGGGTTTCTTCCAGGAACTAATCGTGTTGTTAGAGCAGGATTGTCTACAATAGCCGTGTTTGTGCCAACCAAAATGGCATCAGAATTTGCTCGTAACTCATGAACGAGTTGGTTTGAAAAGTCATTGCTAATCGCCTTATTCATGGATGAGTCACCGGCAGAACGCCCCATGTAACCATCAGAAGTTTGAGCCCATTTTAAGACGATGTATGGTCGTTTTTTTTGATGAAAGGTGAAAAAGTTTTTGTTTAGGTTTGAGCCCTTTTCACTTAAGACGCCGGTTTTAACTTGTATACCAGCACTTTCCAAAAGTTTAATTCCTTTACCTGCAACCTTTTCGTGCGGGTCCACGTTTGAAATCACGACGTTTGGAATCTTGTTTTCAATTATCAAATTTGCGCATGGAGGTGTTTTTCCATGATGTGCACAAGGTTCAAGATTAACGTATAAAGTGGAATGCTGAAGGAGACTTTTATCGTTTACAGAACGAATTGCTTCAACTTCCGCATGAGGTTTGCCAAATCCAGTGTGATATCCTTCGCCGATAATTTTGCCATCATAAACAATAACACAGCCCACCATAGGATTTGGATGTGCTGTTGATCGACCAAGTTGTGCCAATTCAAAGCAGCGATTCATAAACATTGTATGTGGGCTTTCGGACAATCGTTTGTAATTTCGACCGCAAATGTATTCAAGTTTAAGCGGCATAAAGAAGGAATTTCAACAGGAGTTATCCCAACTATATAGTTCTAGAGAAATTGATTTGGTTTTTTATCGAATAGTTGAATATGTGTTGGGCAAATCTCGTAAGGATTTAATGATGGATGAAAATCCAACGATAACTGAAGAAAATCATACACTGTTTAAATCGTGTTTAGACGAATTAATGCTCAATAAGCCGGTTCAATATATTGACAACACTGCATATTTTATGGACTTTGTCTTTTATGTTGATGAGTCAGTATTGATTCCTCGTCCAGAAACAGAAGAACTGGTCAACTGGATATTGGAAAACCATCAAGAAGGAGAACTAGAAGTTTTGGACATTGGAACAGGAAGCGGTATTATATCTGTATCGCTTGCAAACAAACGACCGTCATGGAATGTGATGGCTTGTGATGTGTCAAACGAAGCACTTGTAACTGCACGACGAAATGGACGAGAGTTACTTACAATAAGTGAAGTTGCTTTTTATAAGGAAGACATATTAAACCCTAAAACCGATTACCCACATCAGCTTGACATAATCGTAAGCAATCCGCCATATGTGTTGGAATCTGACAAGCCAACTATGACTAAATCTGTCTTAGAACATGAACCACATTTGGCCTTATTTGTAGATGATAATAATCCACTTTTGTTTTACGAGGCGATAATTAAATATGCCATACAAAATCTTAAAACTGGCGGATCACTGTATTTTGAAGTCCATGAAAATCTTGCTAACAAAGTAGCTGATTCACTCAAATCTGCAAGTTTTACCAACTTAGAAGTTCGTAAAGACATGCAAGGAAAAGAGCGAATGGTAATGGGAGTGAGAGGTTAGGTTTGTATATCAAAATGTGTCAATAGTCATCTTGATGCAACGTATGACCAAGTTCATCCATCTAACAACTGAATGATACAACCATGACAAAACTAGCCTCGTCGATACTCTTACTTTTTTTACTATCTGTTTTAACCGTTGATGCAAGCGCACAATGCAACCCTACACTTAAAACTACTGGGAAAATATGTGCCGAACAACTGCTTAAATTTGAGTCGAACGCACCTGGGTTTACCTTTTATTCATGGGACTTTGGCGATGGAACTGAGAGTTTTGACAGGGATCCGTTTAAAGCGTTTTCGAAGCCTGGTACTTATATCATTCAATTAAGCGCAAAAGGGCCATCAGGGACATGTGATAAATCAATTTCATTAACAGTTTTCCCTATTCCTGAAATAAATTTAGCCTTGAAAGGCGAAAATAAACAGTGTTTTAGAGGAAATGAATTTTGTTTTATTGATTCCACTATTCCTGTGTCGAAGGTCTACAAGCAAGTATATAGATTTAGCGATGGACACGAAGTAGTCGTTCAAAATCCAAGTTTTCCGAGAACGGAATGTCACGCTTTTAAGGATGCTAAAGGTGGAAGTTACAAGTTGACTGTAGAGTCTTATGACAGCAGTGGATGTGTTGCGCGTAAAGTCTACCACGATGATTTAATCGTTCACCCGACAATAGGTCTTAAGATCAAGAGTAATTCGCCAGTTGGATGCGATTCTACCATGGCAAGAATTACAAACGAGAGTTTGATAGAACTTAAAGACATTGCTACTTTTTGTTGGGATTTCGGAAATGGAGATACCGTTTGTGGAGACTCAATTACGAACAACGAATTCTGGTTTGGTAAGCGAAAGGATGGAAGAATAGAAAAATGGTATCGGACTTATGGGACGTTTAATTTAACACTTAGCGTAAAAACAAAGTATGGATGTGAAGATAAATATTCTTATAAAGCTGCGGCAACTAATATAGGTTTCGAACCTACAATTAGTGGACATTTAGACAGTGTTCAGGTTGGCGAAGAGATTAACTTTAAGATGGCACTTGGCCCTGTGCCAGGTGCTTATTTTCGATGGGAGTTTGGAGAGCCATCGAGTGGAATAATGAATTATAATGATAAAACACAGACGCCAAGTTATAGGTATTCAAGCCTCGGACCAAAAATGATCTCTTTTACAATTGTTTCAGGTCCATGTTACAAACGCGCATTTGACACTTTACAAGTATTAGGACCGTTAGCACGAATTGAAGCTGCTAACGTTAGAGTTTCTTCAAAGGAACGCTATCAATGTGTAATGACTGATACGATCCATTTTACAAACAATTCGTTGTTCTATCAAAATGATTCAGACCCAGAAGATGAAGATTCAGTCGTCTATGTAAACGGTAAGAAACGATTCGTTTTTGATTATGACTTCACCACATGGCATGGTGACCAAACTGCAGTAACCAATACGAGGCATTTTGCCAATAGAACCATGGGCAGTCTCGTGAAACGATTGTGGGATTTTGGTGATGTGTACGCGGAACAATGCACTACGTCAACCGAACAAAATTTAAATATTGGTAAAAACTGTAATTTTAGTACTGATGAGTTTCCGGTTCACAAATATCAAGACTGGGATTCTGTTTATTTAAAACAGTATTACAACAACAACGATACATTTGAGTACACGTCTTATTATATTGGAACGAGTAAGACCATAGCTGTTGATACCTCAGACAAATTGCTTCACTACGATATTTTTAATAAAACAATTGCGCATAATTACACCGCCAGATTATGGTTAAAGGATACTGTCTCAGGCAACGAGTCGACCGATGAAATCGTAATTTATGCAACAAAACCAGACGCCTCGAAAATGACTGTAGATGTTAATACATCATGTTTGAACGAAGTCGGAAACGATACCACATACATTACCTACAATCTAAATACTGGCAGTCAATCATATGTTGCTATAAACTTTGATAGCGCTGAAAATCCGGATGGTTTTGTGCAACTAACTTCAGCCAAATTAACGGATCAATTTGTAAAAGGATATTCTCAAGATGATTTAAAGAAACTACAACAGTCAAAAAATGTAATGGGCGTGATTGTTGGCAATGGACCAGTAGGCTCGTCAGGAGAACCGCCAGCTTGTTTAGACACCGTTTGGTACACCAATCCAATTCAGTCTAACTTGCTACAACCACAGTTTAAAATTCTGGGTTCAAAATCGGGTTCTAGTTTTTGCAAAGGAGATACGGTGTATTTTCAGTTGGAGAATCCGAATCAATCGGAAATAGCACAGTTAAGTTGGAATTGGGGAGATGCTAACAACGAAGAGAGCTATTCAGAACAGAATTATCTTTTGCAGAAGTACGACGGTCCCAAAGCCAACCGAAACGACAAAGACGTGAAGTATAATGGGGAAGATTGGCTATACAATTACGTAGTTCGACAAAAAACAAATGTGGATGAAGGAACAATCGTGTTGGACACCATAGTCACAGCGATTGTGAAAGAGTATCGGTTGGATTATACAGGACCCAAAATTCATGCAGCATCAACTCCAGGGCATTTTGTAGAAGAAATTCCAAATCACGAAGTCTACCAGTATATTGGAAAATCTATTGATACGACTGGGCTATCGCAGTATTTCGTTCCAAGAGAATATCGAGATAATAGAAACGGCTTATTGACGTATCACAATGGAAAGCGCTATCGTTACCTTGATGATTCCAAAAAAGATTCCATTGAGGTTGCTCAAATCTTGCATTATAGAGACACCTCACTTAGAGGGTTTGATACCTACATTAAAGGTACTGACACCATAAAAGGAGTTTGGAAACACGTTTATAGACATCGTGAAATTATCTTTAATAACGGTGACTTTGATACAACGATTAAAAACTCCGTGGGGGGAATGAACCCTCGTTTAACCTTGAACAATTTAAATGGGTGTTCATCGCAAAGAACGAATCCAATTACAGTTGGGTTTCTGTTAAAGTTCATGCCATTAACTGATCTCGTCTGCGAAAATGATGTTGTCCAACTTTATGATTCTATCCGATATTTTCAGTTGGGGGCCAATTCATTTCCAAATGATTACCCTATTGACCCACGCAAGTTATGGGAAGATCCATTTCGATACGCAAGAAGTTTTGAAGTTAAGTCGATAGATTGGGATTCAACTGATGGAATAGGAAACGCTAAATCACGTGCTTTAAATTTTTTCCATATTTACAAAACTGCTGGTGTATATACATTAACCATGTTTGCTAGAGATTCCTTAGGGTGTTTGGATACTGCACAATCTAATGTTGAAGTAGTTGGTGTTAACGTTGACTTCTCAATTGATATTCTGGATACTTGTGATAGAGTATATCAGTTTACAGACACATCTACTTTTTCGAGTGGTTCCGAATTTAACGATAGTGTAATTGAAAGAGAATGGATAGTTGAGAATGATACACTATTAAATAAAACTGCGAACCCTGTCCATATTTTTAAAAAACCTGAAGATTATAGAATAACACTCAAATCGACGTCTGCTTTAGGATGTAATGTCAAGAAAACAAAGAATATTGAGGTGAAAGGGGCGAAGCCATTTTTTAATTTTGATGGAAGCGCTCCAAGTTTAATACCTGATACAGTGACGATTTATCAAAAAGACACAATTTTAGTTTTTAACTACAGTTTTGTGCCAATGAACAGTCCAACATTTATCTTGTTCTGGGGTGATGGTTCTTTTACCGACTTAGGTCACACTGCCAATAAACATAGCTACAATCAACCAGGAACATACTATCCATATATGTTAATGAACGACAGATTAGAAGGAACTTCAACGCGTTGTGATGCGTATTATCCATATACCCCAATTACTGGGCAAGTGCCGCAAACTACACGGGTTGTCATTGTACTTGCAGATTCGTTGAACGCTGTCACAGAACATTTGTTGGATGCCAACGTTTATCCAAATCCAAATACAGGAGCATTTAAGGTTCTGATTGGTATGGATAATAGCATTTTAGATGCTAGGCTTACGAATATCTATGGACAAGAACTGTCGACAAAAATTGAATATTTGAATGTGAATACTATTCAGTTACAAACGTCTGGTGCGATAACCGGAAATTACATTTTAACGATTCACACTCAAAAAGGAACTATTCGTAAAAAAGTGACCATAGTTGACTAAGTATTTATGCAACCTACAATCAACAGCCTCCTATCAACCTTAACAACATATTTAGTTTTTGGTCAACTACATTTATTTTCCTTTTTTAAAGATATTTTTTTGTTAGGCAATGATAATAAAGTAGTTACATCTAAATTTGTCGGCAAAGCAACTAATTTACTAATAAACCCATCTTACTTCTAAATGATACCACCATGACAAAGATTTTCTCCTACATTTTTCTAGTTTCTTTTAGTGTTTTAATAAACTATTCGGCCATAGCTCAATGCAATCCATCGGTTCCTAAAGGTTTAATTTGTAGTAAAGGGAAGCTCTTTTTCTCGGCTAATGCGCCTGGATTCTCAAGTTATGAATGGAAGATTGGAAGCACCGTTTTTTCTACGAATCGAGACCCATCTTATATCTTTAATAGTCCGGGTAAATACAAAATTTATTTTAAAGCCAATGGCCCTTCTGGTACTTGCTTAGATACTCTTGATATCACAGTAGCAAAATCACCAGAAATTAAAATTAGCCTAACAAAAGATAGTGTCCAATGCTTTAAAGGACATGAATTCTGTTTTTATGATGAAACAGTTCCTGCAAAAAAGGTAAATCGACAAATTTATGAGTTTAGTGATGGAGCAAGATATACAGTAAATAATCCAAGTTTTCCAAGAACTCAGTGCCATACTTCCAGTGACACAAAAGGTGGTTACATTAGCCTCAAAGTAACCTCATACGACAGTAACGAATGTGTTTCGATAAAAGAATTTGAAAATATTGCTTATTTGAGGCCAAGTTTAAACTTATTGGTAACAGGTAATTCGGCTATTGGCTGTGATACAACGGTAGTGCGATTAACGAATGAAAGTAAAATAGATTTTGACAGTGTTGCGCGGTTTTGCTGGGATTTTGGTGACGGAGAAATGCATTGCGGCGATTCTATTGCACACGCAGGCGATTGGAAGGGTAAGTCAGGTTATGTAGAAAAAAAATATAGAACACATGGAACCTTCAATTTGACTCTAATGGTTACGACTAAGGCTGGGTGCGAAGATTCTTATACATTAAAAGGAATTGCCACAAATATTAAAATCAGACCTAAGATTACGAGTACACCTCAAATTGCCCAAATTGGACAAGAGATAGATTTTAGTACAGTATATGGGCCAATTCCAGGGGCATCATTTTTATGGAATTTTGGTGATCCACCAAGCGGAACATTAAACACTGAAAATAAAACCTGGACACCGAGTCATGTTTTCTCAAGTCTCGGACCCAAAATGGTGTCTTTGCGCGTTGTTAGCGGACCATGCAACAAGGTGGTATTTGATACTATAAATATTGTCGGGCCAGTAGCGCAAATAGAAATACCGTTCAACCGAATTCCTGAAAAAGAAAAGTATCAATGCAATGTGATTGATACCGTCCATTTTACCAACAATAGCTTATTTTGGGGCAATGATGCAAACGTGTTTGATGAAGATTCAATTGTAACTTTAAGCGGAAAAAGGTTTTACGCTTTCAATTATAAAGAAGTTACACGAGTAGGAGACCAAACAGCGCTTACTTCACAAAAACACTTAGATAACCGAAAAGGTGACCACGTAACACGTTTATGGAATTTTGGTGATAAATATGCAAATCAGTGCACCACTTCAACTGACAAAAAAGTGAATGTCGGAATGAATTGTAACTTTAGTACTGATGAGTTTCCAGTTCATAAATATCCCAATTGGGATTCATTGTATTACAAGAATCACTATTTAACAAATGATACGTTTTACAAAACAGTTTATGCAAACGGCACGTGCAAAACAGAATTAATTGATACGTCAAACAAACAATTACATCGATTGACTTACATGTCAACCAGAACCCATGATTACAAAGCACAACTTTTCTTAAAAGACACGGTTAATGGATATGAGTCACGGGATGAGGTTGATGTTATCACCTCAAAACCAGACGCTTCCAACATGAAATTAATCAGTGGCGTTACCTGTCCATTAGATGGGAACAAATTGAATTATTACATGACTTTCGATCTTGGAACTAACAGTCAATCGTATTTTGCGGTAAACTTTGATTCTACTAATTCGTCAACGTTTGTTGAGTATACCTCAGGAGGTATTCTGGCTCCAAAAGCACCTGGAAGTCCAATTCCATTTATTTTGCCGTATGATATCGTTGGTACTTGGCAAAACCAGATATTAAAAGGTTATAGTTCGGGAGAAATCGGAAAAAAAGATAACCCAAGAAATATTACGATAGGCCTAATTGTTGGAAACGGGCCAGCTAGTTCGTCAGGTAAACCCGCAGAGTGTTTGGATACTGCATGGTATCACAACATATTAACATATGAACAAATGGATGCGGATTTTGAAATACTAAATGGAAAATCGGGTGTCTGTAAAGGAGAAGACGTTTATTTTAAGCTTACTAATGACAAATTAAACAACATCGCTGCGATGCGGTGGAATTGGGGTGACCATGATCGACTATCAGCTTATTTTGAACAATTTGTTTATTTAGAAGAATATACGGGACCAAAAGCAAATAGAAATGATAAGGACGTTAAATACAAAGGGGAAAATTGGTATTATAATTATGTAGTGAGAAACAACTTGTATGAAGTTGGTAATAACGTTAAGATCGAAATTATAGACACTATCGTAACGGCAATCGTTAAAGATGTTTGGCTGGAAATGGACGACTCTTTACGTGCTCATTTAGATGGGCCAGATGCTAAACAGTTACGAAATATGACCGGCCCAGAACTATCTGGTTATTTTGGATCATGCATTGATACTACAGGAATTTCTCAATATTTAACCCCACGAGAATATAAAATCGAAAATGGTGGTTCAGTTTTTTATAACAATGGAAAAAGGTACCGATATACAAATAGTGCAAAGACAGATTCGATAGAAGTTGCCGAAATTTTGCACTTTAGAGATTCGTCTCTGCAAGGTTTTGATACACTTTATGATGGGGTAGATACCATCACTGGCGTGTGGAAACATCAATATGCACAATATGAGGTAACCATAGATGACGATGGTAAAAGAGACACATCTTTTGTTTTGTCTACAGGTGCAATGATACCAGGAGTTTTTATGAATAATACCACTGGTTGTGAGAAAAGTTCTGCAAAACTATTGAACGTTGGGTATTTAATGGATTTGAAATTAGATGAAGCTGCTGTCTGTAACAATGAAGGAGTTTACCTTTTTGATTCAATTCGATATTGGCAATTGGGCGACGATAAGTATCCAAGGGATTACCCAATTGACCCACGTAAATTTTGGGAAGACCCAAAGAGGTATGTTCAAAGTATTGAAACGAAGTCGGTGGATTGGGATGCAAGTGATGGAATTGGAAATGATAAACAACGAGCAATACAATTTTATCATATGTACGATACACCAGGAGAATACACTATTACACTATTTGCTAAAGATTCGATGGGATGTTTGGACACGGCTCAGGTGACGGTTGATGTTACAGGATTAAACACAAATATTGGAGAAATACAATTAGCAGGTGGAGATCCTTGTAGTAAAAGCTACAACTTTTTTGACAGTTCGACTACTTACACACAAACAGGAGCTGATAGCATTGTTTGGTATGAATGGAATTTTGGTGATGGATCGGTACGTTCTGTTCTGAAAAACCCACCACACACATACTCTAAACCTGGGACCTACATGGTCACTTTGAAAACACACAGCTTATTGCAGTGTACAGATAGTGTTACCAAGGAATTAGTCATTGAAGGACCACAACCTAAATTTGAGTTTGTTGGAGACCCTAATTGGAATGTTATTGACACCGCAACGATTTATTTGAAAGATGAATTGACCATAAAAAACACCAGTTTAGTGCCATTCAATCAACCACAGTTTATCATGAATTGGGGTGATAATTCTACAACGTCATCAGTTAATCCTACTGAAACGTTAAAGCACAATTACAAACAAGTTGGTACGTATTATCCTCATCTTTACATGGAAGACACCATTACTGGAAGTGCTCAACGTTGCCTAGCATATTATCCTCATAAAAAAGATTCAACCACGCGACCAGGAATCGATTTAGTTGTAGTTATATTGCCCGACTCGGTAAACGGAATAAATCATTTAATGCCGTTCGCATCCGTTTATCCTAATCCAACAAATGGTTCATTTACAATTTCGACGTTAACCTCGAACACCATACATTCAGTTGAGCTGATTAATGTATTTGGTCAAAGTGTTGCTGTTGATGTAAATCACAAATCAATAAATAGGGTAGAGGTGGTTGCTGATAATTTAGTCTCAGGAAACTATTTCCTAATTCTTCAAACAGAACAAGGAGTAATTCGAAAGAAGATAACAGTTATTAATTAATCTAACTGATTAATAATCGCCATCGGACCACCACAATAAACTGCGTGACATGTTTTACATGCATCGATAGATTTGTGGTAGTAATACGATTGAGAATCTCCGCGTTCAATACCACGAAGTGCAGACAAGTAGGGTTTTACCATCGTTTGAAACTCTTCATCTTTGTGTTCGTCGCGGGTTGCAGTTGCACTTGCTAAGTCCCATATAACAGCAGGAATTGAATCGACGGATTGTCCTTCACTCAACGATTTCTTGGCTTGCTTTGAAAATTCAACCATGGTTCGCATGGTTGCAGAAACTTCAGAAGCCTCATACATATCGGCTTTCTCTGACGACTTCTTTTTTGGTTGATTACTGCACGAGGTCAAAACCGTGATAAATAAACCAAGTAGAATTAGTTTAGACATATTATTCAATGATTACGCCGTCTGCTATAAAGCTGTATTTAAACTCAGGTTCATCAATAGCGGCAATTTCTTCGTCTGTTTTTTCTGCATCACGAGCAATTTCTTGTAGTTCGTTAACTGAAATAGAGTCTTGGTACATAGTACCCTTGATGGTTGCCATATGACCAGTGCTATTCATCGGTACGAAATATCCGTAATCTCTAAACTTTACGAAAATCTCCATGCCTTCCATATCCATTTTCATCCAACAACCCTTCGCCTGACAAACAGATTTTATTTCTCCAGTAATTGTAGCGTCTAAGGAATCTCTGTCTCCTAAGATAAATAGGAAAGAACTAAGATCATACGTATCATCTACTGACCATGTTGTATCACCATATCGGCCTTCAATTGTTTGTTCTGTAGTTTCTTCAGAAGTCTCGTCACTACCGGCTTTTTTGGAAGCATCGTTACAAGCAAATAGAACCGCTGCGGTAATAGAAAAATAGAGTAATCGTTTCATTTGAATAATTCTTTAGTTCAAAGGTAAATGGATAGACTAAAAACTACTTACTCTTGGACAAAAATCATAAAATAGGATGCTACTTGTGATGAATCTATTAAGAGTTTCCTTTAAATTTCTTTAAATATGTAGCAGTTAGGGATTGGTTTAAAGACCATTTGTCGTACTTCCCTGGATGTCGCCTTACCAACAATTTCGTTATGTAAAAGCGTCTTCTACGTTTTGGTAATATAGTTGATTCTTCAGAGAGAATGTGTGGGATTGATCTAAGCACATACGAATTTGAATCTTTTGTCTCAATTAAAAATCACCACATATAACGATTTTTAACGTTTTACGGCATGTAACGGCAATGCTTCGAAATATGTATCCATATCTAAAAAATCAGGTACTTCTAAGTGATTATTCAACCAATTGTCAGCCATTTCATTATCCAAGATAACTGGCATGCGTTTTTTTGTGTTATGAATATGGGCCATTAACGAATTAGCGGGTCGAGTGAGGATCGAAACTGTTTTAATGGTTGCTCCTATATCAGGGTAATACCAATCTGAATACAAACACGCAAGTTGAAAAGGTGCACCACTAGTTGTCATTATTAGGTGTCTGCGTTTGTCAACTTCTTTTTTACCTTTTTTATTAACGGATGCTACATGTTGCCATTCATAGAACCCATCAACCAACAAGGTCGCATGATTTTCTTGATATTTAAAGCAAACAGAACGTTGTTCTTCAATCTTTTCGACGGTAGTATTAAGCGTGTTACGCAATTTGGGCGACCATTCTTTTTCCCAGGAAGGCATTAGCCACCATTTTCCTAGTCGCATTTGTTTTGAATCTACATTGGTTCGTATTGGTACCCAATTAAAGGCAAATCCATTGATTTCAGAGGAAGGTTCAAATAACTCTTGATGATTTCCTTTCGGTTCATTTAAACCCATCTTTTCCGCTAATATGTCTAATGCAGTGGTTTGTTTTATATGGTAACACATAAAACAAATATATCGTAGTATGTGCTAGATTAGGATATTTTTGGAGAATGTGAATAGTTCTAAAACTTTTTAACTTCCTACGAACAAACTCATTAATTTGAAAAAAGTAGTTTCATATAGTATTATAATTCTGATCATAGGGTTACTTACTATGAACGTTTCTCGGTTTTATTTTCCTTACTGGGAGGATCTTTCAACAGTGACTTCAGCATACAAATATTTAGGAAAACTGACTCCGATACTATTTACTACGTCTTGGTTCATGTATACACTAAATAGTTCGAAGCATTTTTTTCTTAAATCAATTTTGGTTGTTTTAGGTTACCTATTGATTCAACTAGTAATGGCGATTGTTACTGAAGTATTTTTTTACTATGATTTAAGTCGATTCTGTTATCAATGTGTTCTACCAATGTTTTGGCATTATGCAAGGGAGAATACTTTTACGAGCTTAGTGGCTTTAGGATTAACGTTAATCACAACGGTGTCAATCAAACGATTATTTAATCGACAACCCCGTCTTTAAGCAATTCACTGCCATGTTTTAGCGTGTTTATCACTTCGTTAAATTGCTTTTTTGCACTTCGTATCGCTAATTTGGAGTGCACGTAAATGTTCTTTTTAGATTGACTAAGCAAAGAAAGCTTTCCTTCATACGCCCTCAGGTCAATGTAATCCATCTTGGCGTATCGATTTTTTCTGCCTGTTGGTCTTATTAGTCCACCGTCTAACCACTGAATGACTTTCGATGTAGTTTCCTGAATAGTCGGGTAGATTTTTTTACGGACAGCTTCCTTTTTGGCTTGGGGTAAATCAACCCATTCACAATAATCAAAACGCTTACAAATAGCCTTTTCATCGCCTGTATTTCCAATAACTTCTAAAAAGTCATAACCTTCGCAATACAGAGTGTAACATGCTTCCAAACCCTTTTCAAGCGTGTTTGGTTGATTTAACAAGTTTAAAGCGTGTTTCAACTTTGTAACTTCATAATTACCCCAATTTACATACGGTTTAATTTGTTCTTTGATGCTCGCAAAAAAAAGAATTTCATCATCAAAACCGCTAGTTAGTTCTTGATAAAGTCCATTACCAAGATATGTTTTAAAACTTCTATCTTGAATAACAGAGGCTTTAAATTCAGAGTAATCAATACCCCCTAAAAAGTACTTAAAAAGTAGCTCTTGCGAATGTTGTGGTAACTTATTCATAATAATAACTTCATTCTAAAATAGTAAGAAGCAAAGGCTAGTTTGGTTCACTTGCCCCGCTCATCTGATTTGTTAGTCTAACAATACAGACAATCGTTGCACGCAAACGAAAACTTTTTTTAAATGAGTTACAATATCTAAAAAGATACAATTGGGAAAATAATATTATAACCTATTCATTATCAATCCAATAAATTCCACTTTTTATTGCATAAAGTACTAAACCAACCGAATTTTTAACATTTAGCTTTTCTAACATTCTAGTCCGATAGGTGTTAATCGTATTTCGTGAAAGCGATAATTCCTTTGCGATTTCATCGTTTTTCTTCTCCAAACAAATAAGTCGCAGTATTTTTTCTTCCGTTTCATTAAGCAACGAATCTTGTAGCACTGGTTGTTCTGAAGATTTTAAAAACTTGGCAATATCACGACTGACATAAAAACCTTGAGATCTTACTTTTTTTATTGCATGAAATAGTTCTTCAGAACTAACTGATTTAGTAACAAAACCATTTGATCCATTTTGAATCATTTCGTTAATCAATCGTGGTTCTTTGTGAACCGACAATCCTAACAATTTTGACTGATTGCCATATAATTCCCTATACTTTAGAACGGTTGTTGGACCATCCATTTCAGGCATTTCAACGTCAATTAAAATGACTTCTGGAAGTTTTTCAGGATTAATTTTTTCGAGTAAATCAATGCCGTTAAAAGCTTCTACGACAATGTCAAAGTCATCATGGTCATTGAGTAAGTTGACCATTGCAGTGCGTAATATTTGATGATCTTCTACTATTCCTAGTTTAATCATTTGGTATCGATATTTTATAAGTAACACCTTTTGACAACAGTGAATGCATTTCGACAGAACCACCGATTGCCTCTATTCTTCCTTTTATGCTGTTTAAACCCAAACCGCGATTAACAGTCTCAGCATCAAAGCCTACACCATTGTCCGAGTAATTTATTTGTATCTGTTGGTTATCTTCTTTTACAGATAGACTTACATTGTTACTTTTAGAATGTTTGCTTGCATTGGTTAGAAGCTCTTGACAAACTCGGTAAATCGACAATTGAACAATTTCCTTTTTTGGGGGATCAATAGAGAAAACAAGATTAACAGATCGCGAGGGATCAAAATCCGCTTTTTGTACTAAATCATCAATGGCCTTTTGTAATCCATGTCTCACAAGAATGACTGGATATAATAGCTTTGAAATATCTGAAAAATCGCCAATGGCAGACTCTAGGTTTGAAGAAGTTTCATCCGCAATTTTTGCAATCGATTCGAGTTCGTTTTTGTCAAGCTTTTGTTTAATGCGGTCGATATTAAAACGAATGGCTGCGAAGGTTGGCCCTAACTCATCATGTAGCTCTAAACCCACGCGCTGACGCTCTTTTTCTTGAGAGATTAACGTATTTTCCGCAATGTCTTTTTGACGTTTTACTTCCAGTAGTTGAACTTCGAGTTCAAGTTTAGACTTTTTACGCTGTGCAGCAACCACAATTATGATGGTTAGTGCTAGTAGGAGCAACGTAAATAGAGTTCCTAGAACAATGACAATTATTTCTGTTTCCATAATAGTCCAACGCTAAGAGAGGTGAAAGAAAGCATAAAAATTGGGATAAAAATGAATGCCCATAATGTTCTCCATACCTCTAAATCACTAATTAAATATCGTGCAAACGCTAATGTAAAAAACGACCCAGCATGAAAGACGAGAATCGCAAAAACATACACCAGGCTTTTGTTTGTGAGATATTTTGTTTTTTCAATACTGATTATATTGTACAGCCAGAAAAAGCATAGAATACTAATTATCAGACTATTCAAAGAGCTAATATCAAAAAATTGATGGGCACCAATAGGTGAGCGATAAGGAAACTGGTCGGTAAATGGAATTATATCTTTAGATGAAAATTCGGTTAAAAAGTATGTAATTAACAGAGTAAAGTTCGGAATAGATGCTAGTGCGATTGTCCATTTTGCCTTAGTTAAAGAATAAACCATTAACCCAATTAACAATGCTTCCAAAGTTGTAAAAACACTGTAGTAAGGCAAATTGTATCCTTTAAAAAACAGAGAGTATAGCAGGGTGAGTATTGTAAATATTAAATACGCACAAATCCAATTATCAAGCTTACACTTTTTCCAAAATAACAAATACAGCAGGACTGGTACCCCCAAATATACGCTTTGAAACGATGGATTTTGGAGGAGTGTTGTCATTCTTAGGAGTTTAGTGAATTTGGATTAGATGAACCTGGAGGATCTGGAACAAGTTTATCAGCCAGCAACCCTGTTACCATATCGTCTTGGTTTGCTTTGGCACCTACTAAAACAAGTGACGGGTCGCCATTATCATCTTCAGCAAAATAGAACTTGATACCTACACAATCTGCTTGATTTAGAATTGCGATTAAAGCATCTTTTCCAAAGAATCCGCCTAGTCTAGCTCCTGGGTTTGCGTCTCTATACGCCTTTGTCATTGCAGCTGCTGCGGTAAGCGTAATTGAATGATCTTGATTTGGGTTAAAACTCATTCTTCAAAATAAGGAATAAGAATTCAAACCTAAAATATCTAATAAGATACATTTTACGTTATTTTTTAACAACTGAAAATAAACTTCAAAAATTGCCTATTGACCTGCAAGCAGCACATCTGCCTAACGAGAAGTATAATTCTGACTTCAAACTTTCCTTTTCTCACTGTCAAGTTCTGCTTTTCATTGAACACCAATCGCACTCAGATTTATTCAGCAATCAATAATTAATTCTAACTTTGGCTTAAATATTTTAAGCATGAAGCACTTACTCTTCCTCATTTGTTTACTCAGTTCTTTAGGTAGTTTTTCTTTTGCTCAAATATGGACAGAAGAAACCAAAATTGTTGCATCTGATAGAGAAGAGGATGAAGGTTTTGGTCATGCTGTTGCAAGAACGGGAGACCTAGCGGTAATTTCAGCAATTTATGAAGATGAAGACGAAAACGGAGCCAATCCAATGGGTGGGGCTGGGGCTGCGTATATATTTGAAAGACAGTCGAATGGAACATGGGTCGAGGTGCAAAAAATAGTGGCATCAGACAGAAATGGTAGTGATCGTTTTGGACAATCGGTGGCAATTCTAGGAACGACAATTATCGTCGGGGCAGAGGAACATGAGTTTGACTTAAATGGTGAAAATGACGAGTCTAAAGCAGGTGCGGTTTACATTTTCGAAAAACAAGCAGATGGCTTCTGGGACGAAACTCAGAAGATAGTCGCACAAGATCGCAATAACCAATCTTATTTTGGTTGCTCAGTGGCTGCATACGGAGATTATTTAGTTATAGGAGCGGAAGGTGATACACGAGACGCCAATGGTGAAAATCCTGTTTCACAATGTGGTTCTGCCTATGTTTACAAACTTGGTCAAGATGCGCAATGGGTACTCAACAAAAAGTTAACACCAATCATAAGAAGGTACCACGAACGATTTGGTTGTGACGTTGCGATTCACAAAAAACGGATTGTGATTGGTGCCTTTCAAGATGCAGAAACGTCATCGTACCCGGAACGGGGAGCAGCATATGTCTTCGAACTTGATATTGATGATGAGTGGATGCCAATTCAAAAAATCTTGCCTACCTCTCGTTCGAAAGAGCGTTTCGGGTGGTCGGTTGATTTAAATGATGAACTGATTATTGTTGGGGCATATATGAATTGGGCAACTCCTACCTATCTAGACAGTGAAACCGGCGCTGCTTATGCATTTGAAAAAAATAAAACAACAGGAGAGTGGAATCAAACAGTGAAGTTTGTAAAGTCAGATCCAAAACAAAGCGATCATTTTGGTTATGACGTTGCGATAGATAATTCCTATTTAGTAATTAGCGGGAGACGAGTTAATATCTCACGCGGCGAAGTTTATGTCTTTAATTATTCGGCAAACCAATGGAAAGGACTTGACATTATTACATGCTCTTCTGCTGAAGCGGGCGATTACTTTGGAACTGCCGTCGACATATGGAATGGGAAGATACTCGTTGGCGCTGTTGGTGAAGATCATGACCTAGAAGGCAACAATAAAATGGAAGCCTCAGGTGCCGCTTTCTTCTATACGGCAGAAGCCAAGTTGTCTGAACCAACTTCACAAATTCGGACAAACGCGATATTCCCAAACCCATCAACGGGTGATTTTACAATGACTTTTGATCAATTAAAAGAAGACATAACGATAGAGATTATTGACCTTAATGGAAAAAAGGTATTCGAACAATCTGCTCAAAACACTAATCACATTTCGGTTAAATCAACGTTGCAACCTGGGCTATATCTCGTACGTTCCTCGTTGAATGGAACTGCGGTGTCACCTCAAAAGTTGATAATCACTAACAACTAACTTATGAAAAATTATTTAGCAGTAATAGCAGCGTTTTCAATATTTGTACATACATATGGTCAGTCAAATGAGTTTCTTGGAGTGGCATCGGGAGGCAAATACGATAGTGGAATTGTGTATGCTACGGATTCAGTTGGCAACTTCAAAAAAATCGTTCATGCGTTTCAAAGTGTGAAAGGCACTCATCCAGTAGGCGAGTTGGCATTGGCTGCTGATGGCAGTTTTTATGGTGTTACAGGTGCTGGTGGTGATTACAATAGAGGAGTGTTGTTTCAATATTTTCCGTCATCTAATACATACGAAGTGCATTTCTCTTTTGGAGAAACAAACACCCATGGTCAAAGTCCTGGTGCAGGTTTGCTCATTGCATCGAACGGTAAAATTTACGGTTCTACTCGCGATGGTGGATCAAACGGGGCTGGAACATTGTTTGTTTATGATATCGACAAGGACTCGGTGTCCTTTTTTCATTCGTTCAGTACTTCGGGAGGAAGTGGAAATGATCCTCAGTCACGGTTCACAGAAACACAAGACGGTGATTTGATTCTACCGTTATACTATGGAGGAAGCAATAATTCAGGAGCCATATACGAAGTAGATACGGCTACGTTGACGGTCACAAAACTTGTAGATTTTGATAACACTGTTAATGGTCGGCAACCGTCTGGAGACCTTGTTGAGGTATCATCCAATATCTTTTATGGAGCAGCGTTGGTTGGAGGTAAATACAACAAAGGAACACTGTTCGAATTCGACCGAAATACAGGAGTTTTAACTACCAAACTGCACTTTGAAAGTAATCGCACAACGGGTGAATACCCGTATGATGGGGTTATGCTGGCATCCAATGGTAAACTGTATGGTGTTGCAGATGCTGATATTGGAAATGATATTTTATACGAATATGATCCATCAACAGGAATTTTTAAAAACATTTTAACCTTCCAATATTTAAATGGACGAACACCTAGATCAAAACTCGTTGAAGTTACGGCTGGAGTGCTAGTCGGTACCTGCTACTCTAATGGTGGTCCACTCAGCGATGGAACGTTATATTCATATAAAATTGGAGAAGACACAGTAACTAATTTGCAATCATTTGATGGAAATAAAAACGGTAAAAATCCTCGTTTTGGAGTAGCTGTAGGTGCAGATGGAAAAATATATGGCGTTTTAACCAATGGAGATGGAGCGATGTACAACGGATCTATTTACTCGTATGATTTGTCAAAAGGAGAGTTCGCTAGACCATTGTATTTTGGTTACGGTGTTTATGGTGTACAACCTTCAGGAACACTGATACAGGCAGATAATGGAATGCTTTATGGCAATTGTCAACTAGGTGGAGAAAACAATCTAGGTGTCATCTATTCGATGGACCCGAATACGTATAAAATTGAAACTCTATGGAACTATGTAGATAGTTTAGGATTCAATATGCAAGGTGGACTAACTGAAGCATCTAACGGGAAACTATATGGACTGTGTGTCTATGGTGGCGAGAATAATCACGGGACATTACTAGAATTTGATCCAGCAACAAATAAGGTTGAAAAGTTAGCATCTTTCGAAAAGAACGCGACTGGTTTTTCTTCAGGATATGGTGTTGTAGAAGCAATACCCGGATTCCTATTTGGGGTGCGATCACTTGGAGGGATCTATGGAAACGGAACGATGTTTCAATACGACATTCAAAATAATACGTTAACGAACGTGTTTGATTTTGAAAAAGATGTTAGTGGCAGTAGTCCAACAGGCATTCCTACATTGGTTGATGGAAAGTTATACGGACTAACGTACGCAGGAGGAACGCGCAACGAAGGAGTGTTGTATACGTTCGACCCGAAAACAAAAGCCTATAGTGTAAAAATATCATTTAGCAGAAACGTTACTGGAAAATATCCTATTGGTTCTTTGTTATTGGCTAATAATGGCTTGTTGTACGGCTCGACTACCGAAGGTGGCGGGTATTCAGTTGGGAGTTTGTTCGAATATTATCCAAACACAAATCAGTTACTCAACAAAGCAAGCTATTTCAGAGGCAAAACAGAAGAACGCGCTACTGGAGAGCACATGCAAGGTAGCAATGGGCATTTGTACGGATTGACGAGTAAAGGTGGAGACAATGACAATGGTGTTTTATATGAATATAAAATTGGGACAAAGCTGATAACCAGAAAATACCACTTAAACAGGCTAGAAACTGGTTGGTATGTAAATGGTACCTTGTTAGAAGTGAATAGTTGCCGATTTACAAGAACAATCGTCGATCAACCTAAAATTAGTGCCCGTGCAGAATTAGTAAACTATCAGTGGTTGAATTGCGATGATAATTTTTCAAAAATTGATGGAGAAACCAATAAAGACTTCCGTCCAAAAACTGATGGAAATTACGCCGTAGAAATAAGCTCACGGTTTTGTAAAGACACTTCGGATTGTGTCAATTTGATGCCAAGTAGCGTTGATGAATTAACTAGTTTTAATGTAAAAATATACCCAAATCCAAGTGATCATGTAATAACGATTGATTTACCAACGATTGGGGGAACACTCGAGCTAAAAATAATAGATGTCACAGGAAAAATAGTATATCAAAAACTCGAAAGAACAATAGGGCAGTCATTATTAAGGCATAACCTACAATCAGGAATTTATTTTATTAGTATTAAAACAGAAACTGGGGAGTTTGTTGAGAAGCTAATAGTACGATAAGTAAAAGATTTGAGATTTGTTTATTGTCTATGAATCCTTTGATAAAAGATCTTATTGATTCACATTGTCGCATTGCCCTATTATAGCATATACTCATTGTCTCAGTGTCGCATTTCTCAAAAGAACGTCTTTTAGAGGTATCGACGATAGGCCTGCATGACCTCAGACAGGAGAAATCGAAGAAACCCATTGAAAGAAGAAGACAGTTTTATGAATTATTCCAATAAAATCTTTTGTTTTTTTGCGGAGGGTCAATAAATTGTAGCATTGTAGCATTGTAGCATTGTAGCATTGTAGCATTGTAGCATTGTAGCATTGTAGCATTGTAGCATTGTAGCATTGAAACATTACCCCAACAAACGAGCAACCATGAAGAATTATATCTATCTCTTATGCCTCATACTTTCCGTCCAATCAAGCATTTATGCGCAGGAAAGCATCGACGTAACATTTGGTAAATACGACAAAGTGACAAGCAATGGGTATGGTGTAACAAAGCTGATTAAACCTACTCACGATTCTATTTACTTTTCAGGTAAACCCTATAAAATTACGTATCCCAATTCGTTTGATGTTGTGGATACGGCATTCACGACCATATATTTTACTGGGATTGAAAACGGCATGTTAGATCGTTCAATTGGTGTTTTAGTAACGGATTACACTTCGAAGAAACCTACATTTTATATTGACGGAAACGGCAACATGGACTTTAGCGACGATGGTGTGCCATTGGATTTTCAACAAGATACGTTTGTGGATTTGTATTTTAACAATAGTGAATTTCGTGATGGGCGCTTTGGGGTGCGATTGTTTTATGCAAGTTTAAAAAAGGAGAATGAAAATTTTTTGTCACAAATGGGGCCACTGGCTCGAAATAATGAATTTGTAGCCATTGATTATTGGTTTGGCGAATATCGACTGAACAATCGTTTTGCAGAGGTGACACATGAGGGAACTACATATACCATTGCACTTCACGATTATAACTGCAATGGTACGTTTGACGATAAAGGAAAAGATAAAATTTTGCTCGCCAATCCATATGATCAAACAGTTTCAACTCAGCGACAACATGGTGCAGAGATTTATTCCGATTCGGCGATAATAACATTAGGTGGGAGACACTTTCAAGTCAAAAACATTGATAAAACTGGCAAGTCGATGCAATTACTACCATGCAATGATGGTTGTGAGATTGCCAACAGAATTAGAGTAGGAGATACGTTGTCACACAGTATGTTTACTGCTCTTGATTCCACGGAACGATACCTCAATGAAGTTCAGGAGGAGGGAAAGTATTTGTTACTTGATGTTTGGGGATTGTGGTGTAAAGGGTGTTTAATGCAACAACCGCATTTAGAAAAAATATATACCGATAACAGCGACAGACTTCAAATACTTAGTTTGAACTGGGGAGATCTTCCAGCATCAGTTTATACGCATTATAAAACACATAAACCGTTATGGAATGACAATGGTTTCGCAACAAAAGAAATCCTCGAACAATACATGGTTGAGTCGTATCCCAATTTTATTTTAGTGGATCCCTCAGGGAAAATTATCAAGTTAGGAACACGGTTGAATGAGGTTGAGGCAATCATTGGAGATTGAAAGAAGAACACAGAAAATCGAAGCATTGTCTCATTGTGGCATTGCATCATTTAAGCATTGTTCCATTACCTGTTTAAACTCTTTGCAAGTCAATATCTAAAAAGATACAATTGCTAAATATTTTTTAATGACTTTTGGGGAATTGGAGTTTTTGAGTAGAGATGATATGTCATTGGTTAAAACAGTGAAGGGTTCTATTTCACTAGGTTTAGTGATTTGTTTATTTCTTAAGAGGTTTACTTTTGGTCAAAATCAAATCAACACAACATGCAGATATCCACTCCGACTAACGTGTTAATGGGACTTTTATTGGTAATAAAATAAGTTGTGTGTAACTAAAAGAACAGAGAATTTAAATCTAAATGGAAAACGAGAAAATAGAAAAGTTAGATGGGTTGTTTAAATCATACAATTACAGTGTTTCTAGCAAATCAAATTCAAATGTCAGGATTTATACCCTAAGGTATGGAATGTATCACGCAGCTGAAATTTTACTTATTAACGAAAACTTTGACCCGAAAGAGATCAAATCAGAGTATTCAGAACTTGGATATGCCACAGAAATAAGACCACTTAAAGACATTGAGAATATAGAGGAGTATTTATTTGAAGGGTTCTTCATCAAAACTCCATTGGGTAATGAGTTGAAAACGAGATATAAACAATTTGTTTCTAAACAAATAAAGAATTTACCAGAAGGGAGCACTTATGAATACGTTAAAAGTTCATACGACATCCTTCAACAAGATGAAACTGGTGCATTAATTGAAACCCAAACTTATGATAGTTCAACAGGTCTTCCTTTAATAGAAAAATTGAACTCCTTAATGTCTGAATCTAAAGGGGCTCTTTTTATTATTCTAGAAGCAGCAGCGGGGTTTGGTAAAACTTGTACCGCTTATGAAGTATTAAATACTTTTTCTACAAAGCATACAAAACAATTACCATTCTTCACAGAGCTATCTAGAAATCGTGAAGCAAGAATATTTAATCACATTTTACACAAAGAAATTGATGAGCAATTTCCTAATGGGATAAAGCGAAATATTGTTATTGAGCAAATTACTAAAGGTCGTATTCCATTAATAATTGATGGTTTTGATGAATTAATAACAAAAGAAAGTAACAAAGAAGAAGTTGAAAGCATGCTTACAACAATTGTTGAATTGTTGAAAGGAAAAGCAAAAATTATTATCACTTCGAGAAAGACAGCTATTTTCAATAGTGATGAATTTTTAAACTCAATTAATCAATCAAAAAATGATTTTTCACTTGCTAGGATAGAAATTAAAGAACCAACTATTAAAAATTGGTTATCAAAGGAGAGAATATCATTACTAGATCAAAACAACTTTCCATTAGATCAAGTTGCCAATCCAGTACTACTATCTTATCTTAAAAATATATCTCATGAAAAACTACAATCTTATTTAAATGACTCACAAGGCAATTCATTAATAGACCAGTATGTTGACTACCTTCTAAAAAGGGAACAAATTAGACAAAACATTAAGCTTAATACGGAAACACAACTTCGCATTTTTAGAAAATTAATGCGATTTATGACTGAGTTTAACATCACAGCTGAATCAAAGGATACAATTAAGGATTTAATAAAATCCTATAATCAAAAAATCCTTCAAAGTAGCTTAAAAGATTATATATCCGAAGAAAAGCCCTCTATGGAAGATTTGGTTGAAACTCTTTCAAATCACGTATTCTTGGATAGAAAACCCAACGGAGATATCGGTTTCGTAAATGATTTTATTTTTGGTTTGCTAGTTGGTGACAATTTGATTCTAAATAAATATGAAGAATACTATCCTGAAATTGATAAAATTCTTCCACAAGACTTTGCCACTAAAGCAGTCCAATCATTCAAAATTCAAAGCGTAGATAGACGGGAAATGCTATTGGAGGAATTCAATTCTAAACCATTTAATTTTGAATCTAAATTCTTTTTCAATCTCGAACATTCTTATCTTAATAAATTCAGAAGAAAATATAATAATCTATTTATTGACGATAATGAGTTAAATAATATTTCTTTTGACACAAGCCAACAATTCATAGAATGTGTGTTTTCTAATATCACATTCAACAATTGTGTTTTTAATCTTAGAGCATTTTGTGGCTCTACATTTCATAACTGTTCATTTTATAATTGTCAACTAGAGCCTTGTGACAACAAAAAGTTTAACGATTTTGCCGTGTTCGCCTGTACATCTAATAATGATTTTCTAGAAACTCTGGACTCCCATTTAGACCAAAATCAGGAAGATAGTACAGCAGAAAATACAGCCCATAAAGATTTGACTGATATATTCGTTTTAAGTCAGTTTTTTGGGATTGGAAATTTAAAACCAAGAGCAAGGAAATTTTCTAATTTGAAAGACATATTAATTGAATATCAACCAAAAGAAATAAACAAGATTATAAGTAGTCTTAAAAGCAAAGGATACCTGCACTTTAAAGATGATGTTGGATTTATTTCAAAATCGGGCATAAATTACTTTAACCAAAATAAATCTCAGCTATGATTGCAGGATTTCAATTAATCGAAGAAGAGATTTGTCAAAAAATTAAAGACGAACTTGATAAAATAGGAATACATTATAGGATTTTCAGTAGATCTAAAGATGAAAAATCCATTACGGAAAAAATTGCCCGAAAAGCAAAGGAAGGAAGCCCATACCAGTCAAATGGCAAACTAATTCAAGATATTATAGGAATTCGAGTAGTTACTTATTTTAGAGATGATGTTAACTTGGTTAAAGATATCTTGGCTAGAGTAATAGCATTTAAAGATGAAGAAATTGATAGTCCTGAGCTAACAGTTTTCAAACCAAAAAGAACTAACATCATTTGTTCCTTCAATAAAACCCAGTCCAAAACATTTTCGGAGGTTCAACAATCAAGTGAAAAGGAATATTATAATTTTATTGACTCAACTTTTGAGCTACAATTAAGGACAATCTTATCAGAAGGATGGCACGAAATTGACCATAGTTTAAGATACAAATGTAAAGAAGATTGGCAAGGACATTATGATAATGAACGACTTCTTAATGGTATTTATGCCAGCTTGGAGACCAATGACATTGCGTTAAAAAATCTATTCACTGAGTTGGCATACAAACATTTCAAAAGTAAAAATTGGGAAGGCTTAATACGAAACAAGTTTAGACTTCGGTTTCAACTTGTCCCTTTAAAAGAGGAAATAGTTCAAATCCTAAATGAAGATTTAACAATTGGTAAAGAGCTTTTCAAATTGAACAGAGAAGCTTCACTGATGAAGCTCTATGACATAGATTTATCACTCCCAGTAAATATGAATAATTTATTACTCCTTTTGAACGGTTTACTTATCAAAAACGAAAGGCTTTTAGCTGAGACTCCAGATGTAATATTAGAAGAAGTAAAATAAAGAAGCTACACACAACAACACCTATACGCATACCCTTCTGGATACTACGCATAGCCAAAGCGTTAGGAGCAATCTTAAAAAGAAACTTATGGAATACAATGAAACGCAAAAGGATGGATTTTTTAACGCAGTAGAGTCACTGAAGAAGTATAGACGTGCTGATTTAATAGACCCAAAAGGAAGAAATCTACTTAAAGAGCTTTATACTGACCTTTTGCCAAATGATTATATTTTAAAAAAATCATTAAAAGAAAATACTACTTTTTTAATAGGCAGAAAAGGAACAGGAAAATCTACAATTTTTTTAAGGATAGAACAAGAATTGAGAGAGAAGAAAGGGCATTTACCTTGTTATATGGATGTCAAGACCATATATGAATCTTCTCAAACTAAACTTTCAAGAATTAAAGACGTTGAAAGTCTATTACCACCCGAAATTGTTGAAAAATATCTAATAGAAAGGTCATTTATTCAGTCAGTATTATCAACTATAATTACTGAAGTTTCTAATAAATTTGATTCGAGAATTGATAAGCTTCTTGAAATTCTTGGTGTTACACAAGTTGAGGCTGTCAAAGAAAAACTCGCAGAACTAAAAAATAACATTGATGACAATCAATATCTTGAAAGCATAGAAATTCCTATACTTCAAACTATAAAGTCAAATAGAAAAAAAACAGATGAACAATCCAAAGAAAGAAATATAGCTATTAAGGGAGCCAAAGTAGATGTTGGAATCGGCCCAGAAGGAGTTAAGGCAGGTATTGGAACCGATTCAGGAATTGAATGGAAAAAATTAGCAAAAAACAGAATTGAAAACGAAGATGATTTTTCGAGTGTATTTTTAAAAGTATTTCAAATCAAAGAAATAATAAGTGGAATTAAAGATACCCTTTCTATTCTTAAGATTCGTCATTTGTATGTGTTATTAGATGATTTTTCAGAAATAGAAGATGAATCAATTGTAACATTTGTTGACGTAATTCTTGCACCTTTAAACAATTGGTCCGAAGAATTTATTAAGTTTAAAGTTGCAGCTTATCCTAACAGAATTTATTACGGGAAAATTGACCCAGGAAAAATTGATACGATAAATCTTGATTTCTATAATTTGTATTCTGCTTTTGATAGAGATAAAATGGAATCCAATGCGATTGGATTTACTAAAAGGATACTTGAAAAAAGAATAAAAAAATATGTTGATTCACCAATTGAAAACTTCTTTGACATAAGTAGAAATTCAATGGATGATTATTATGAAATATTATTTAATGCATCTATGAATGTTCCTAGAATATTAGGTTATATACTTTCATTTTGCTATCAAAGTAGGGTAATATACGATAACAAAATCAACAAAAGTGATATTGAATCGGCTTCGCAGCGTTACTATGAAGAAAAAATATATTCGTTCTTTGAAACAACAACTCACTCTTTAATTTCTTTGGATGAAAAAGTTTCTGCTCTTCAATTAAAAAGTTTATTGGATTTGTTTATCAATAAATCCAAAGAAATTAAACGTAGAATTACAACAAAAGATTTAAAAGGTCTAATATATCAAGCAAGAGAACCTTTTAGTAGTCACTTTCATTTTGACCCAAGATTTGAGGAGTTCCTAAAAACTCTTGAATTAAACTTTTTCATAAGCAAATACAATGATTTAAGTGATAAAGATGGAATTCCAGTCTCTATATATTCACTAAATTATGGTTTGTGTAAAAAGGAAAATATTTTTTGGGGAAAGCCAAAAGGCACTAAATACAGAAAGTATTTTATAGAAAGGCCTTTTAACTTCAACAAAATTATTACCGAATTTTTATCTGACTCGAAAAGAATAATTTGTTCAAATATCGATTGCAAAAAGCAATTCGATTTGGAGGAATTAAAATTCTTAGAGTTTAACAATGGCAACTGTAACAACTGTCAATCGCCAGTGATTATTGAAACTTTAGCTGATGATGTTAAAGTGCTAATTGGTAAAATAGATGACAGTAAAATGCTTCCTGTACCAGAAGTGAAAATATTAAAAGAATTACAAAATTCCGATTCTGAATTGTATGCTAAAGATATCGCTCAAGAAGTTGATTACTCCGGACAATTAATTGGTGCAAGAGCCAAAAAGTTAGATGAAACTCACGAGCTAGTTAAACGGGAAAGACAGGCTGGGAAAACATTGAAATATACATTGACGGAAAAAGGGAAAAGTTTCTTTATAGGATGGAAGTAAAAGCCAGCAGGTAACGATGTATTTAAAAAATAAGCGAAACATTAGTAAATTCATGGTTTTTGACTATTATTAAGCTTTGTGCAGATCCGAAAGCTTAATTCTTCGTAACCGCATACGCTTCAGATACTAACTGTTACTGAAGACTTCCCTACCGTGATACAACTGTAAATGTATCGGTAAGACCTTCAGAAGTTGAGTTCAAGAAATTTCGAACGGGTATGAGCGCTGATCTAAGAAAATAGTTACCCAACAAAAAAGCCTTGCAGAAAATTCTACAAGGCTTTACGTTAAACATTTGTACCCGGAGCCGGGGTCGAACCGGCACGATCGCAATGATCACAGGATTTTAAGTCCTGCGTGTCTACCAATTCCACCACCCGGGCTTGGCAACACAAGTCCTTATTTCTAAGGAAAACAACCAACATGTCAGTTGCTTTTGCTACAATAAAAAAGGGACTAGGTCCCTTCCTTTTGAGCGAAAGACGAGATTCGAACTCGCGACCCCCACCTTGGCAAGGTGATGCTCTACCAGCTGAGCTACTTTCGCATTTTTTTAAAGAACTACCTCGTTTTTTTGAGGTGTGCAAAGATATATATTCTTGAAAATATCATACACTATTTTTATTTTTTTTTGAAAAAATTTCAATAGAGTCCTAAACGTTATTTTAGAAATGCATGCGACACCAATTAACACAAGTGAGTAGGGATTTTTGAAGGACTTTGGGATTTAATGTTCATGATACATTTGATTTGAAGGTCGGTGGCATTTTTGGAGTTGGAGTGTTCATGAAGTTTTTTTGGTAAAATCCAAGGGAAGTCGAGAACTTGTTCGAGAATCACCCGCAGGATTCCAATAAAAACAAGCGGAAACGAACAACGCCAAAGGAGCCTGCCTGGCGGCAGACACGGCCTTGAACTTTCCATCAGAAGACGGACTAAAGTTTTGTTTACTTTTTGGTTCAAGCCAAAAAGCAAAACCTGTCTACCTGTTGTCAGACATGGCTTGCCATCAGGCAGGCCATGGAAACGCTTGACATGAATGCTTAGGAAAGGATTGAAAGATTTTATGAGTTGACAAGTCTTAAGTTATGCCTTTTTACTTCCTCAACTTGGTTACTGATCGACTTGCTTGGTGCCCGTTCATAAAAGTTAACCGTAAAACATATACACCCTGAGAAACCGAAGTAAGGTCAATACTCGTCTGCTGAACTCCAATGTTGTCTTTTACCAAAATACTGTTTCCATTTACATCAACTAACTCAATTCGACGAATTGTCGAACCTGCATCAATATTAACAAAGTCATTTGCGGGTATAGGATATATACCAAGGGTAATGTCTTCAAGTCGCTCAATGCTTACAAATTCTCTTAACAACGAATCTGCTTTTAAAATATCCGGCAAACCATAACCATAAGCTGTATCTGGATCAGTATAACGATCGGCACTCTGCACCACAGCTTCGTAAATCTGAGCATTGGTCATATTGGGCCACGCTTGTTTCAAACAAGCCACAAAACCTGCAATCAGCGGTCCCGAAAACGAGGTGCCATTTCCAGTTTTTAAGTTAGCTTGATTATTAATATACGTAACTCCTTCACCCATGGCCACAACGTCTGGTTTTACGCGTCCGTCGGCTGACGGACCATACGACGAAAATACTGAATGCCGTCGATTTGAATCGACCGATCCCACACAGAGTACGTGAAATCCGTCACAAGGTGCCGTGATGTAATGCCATGGATCATCACCTGAATTACCAGCGCTATTGGTTACAAAAATACCTTTGCTGAATGCTGTATCTGTAGCACGTGTGATCAAGGTTGATTTTCCATCCATATCAGCATACGTATAATCGCCTTCTAAGGTGTCAAACACAGAATAACCCAGCGATGAATGAATGATGTCTGCACCGTTGTCTGCTGCCCATTCCATGGCTTTTACCCATGCAAACTCTTCAATGCGTTTTTCTGAATTCACTTCTTCGGTTCGTGCAAGTAAAAAGTTCGCGTCAGGTGCTGCACCCATTATGGAGTCTGGCCAATTGGCACCAACAATCGATAAAACATATTTACCATGACCATCGTATTCCCAAAATATGGTGGTGTCTTCTGTTAAAAAATCCCAGTACCCCTTAATTCGCCCGTTTTGCCACAATGAGTCAAAGGCTTTAACGGTATCTGCTTTATAAAAACCGCCATCAAACAAAGCAATAGTCACGTTTTTTCCTGTAAATCCTTTACGATGAAAAGAGTCTAATTTTAGCATTTCTAACTGCCAATCGCTGTTTCCATATTGAAACTCTTTTTGAGTACTTTGAACGCTGTGATTTGTGATTTTATATCGACCTAATGCTTCGACCTTTGTCACAAACGATAACTTCTCAAGATGTGTTGGACAGCCAGAAACACAAGCAGAATTGAACCACTTACTGGTGCCAATTACGTCAATCTTCAGCTTACGTAAACTATCTACATAGGCTTCATTTACTGGGTTATCTGAGTCTGTCGATAAATTTCCTTTGTCACTAAAATACACCCATGAGTGTTGTGCTTGGGCAAATTGGGAAACGCAAATCAATGCAACTACTAAAATTCTAATCATTCAATAATTTCTTTATTTCATTCAATTTGAGCAGTGCTTCAATTGGGGTTAACGTATTGGTATCCAATTGATTTAGTTCGGTGGTTATTGCTTTCAATTTTGGGTCGTCAATAGAAAACAGATTTAACTGAAAATCGTTTTGAGGCAGTTGTTTGAGCCGATCTCTTCCGCTCAAATGCACTCGGTCTTTTTCGAGCTGCGCTAATATTTGGTCAGCACGTTTCAGCACTTGTTTTGGAACGCCTGCCATTCGTGCAACATGAATTCCGAAGCTATGCTCGCTTCCGCCTTTCTCAATTTTACGCAGAAACAACACCTTTTTTCCAATTTCTTTGGTGGTAACGTGATAGTTGGCAACACTTTCATTTTTACCTTCTAGTTCGTTTAGCTCATGGTAATGCGTGGCAAAAAGTGTCTTAGGGTTGGTTGGATGATTGGCAATGTATTCTGCGATAGCCCATGCCAACGAAACACCGTCATAGGTAGAAGTTCCTCGTCCAATTTCGTCTAACAATATCAAACTGCGATCCGACAAATTATTCAGAATGCTCGCCGTTTCTGTCATTTCAACCATAAACGTACTTTCGCCCTGACTAATATTATCTGAGGCGCCAACCCGTGTATAAATTTTATCGACCAATCCAATTTGCGCATGCTTGGCAGGAACAAAACAACCAATTTGTGCCATAACCACAGCCAAAGCCGTTTGTCGAAGTAACGCAGATTTACCAGACATGTTTGGACCAGTCAGAATGATTAGTTGTTGGGAATCAGAATTTAAAACCAAGTCATTTGGAATGTATTCTTCACCATGCGGCAACTGATGTTCAATGACCGGGTGGCGACATTCGACCAAGGCCAAGACGTGCGTTTCATCAACTTCAGGTTTGCAGTAATTGTTTTCGGCAGAAACTAGTCCAAAAGAAACCAAACAATCCAACTGCGAAATGATGCGGGCGTTTAACTGAATTGGCGCTACAAATTGCTGAATTGATTCCAACAACGTTCGATATAATTCTAACTCAATGGAGACTATTTTGTCTTCGGCGGTTAGAATTTTCTGTTCATATTCTTTAAGCTCTTGAGTGATGTATCGCTCTGCATTTACAAGCGTTTGTTTTCGTATCCATTCTTCAGGAACCTTGTCTTTATGGGTGTTTTTAACTTCAATGTAATAACCGAATACATTATTGAAAGCAATTTTTAAAGACGTAATTCCAGTTGTTTCACTCAATCGCTGTTGAAGTGCCACCAAATAATCTTTTCCAGTAAAAGCAATTAACCTGAGTTCATCCAACTCTTCGTTTACTTTTTCTGCAAATACACCACCTTTGTTAAGCAACATTGGAGGATTTTCGATGATGTGTGTCTCGATTTGTTCGATTAATTCAGTACACGGCAGCAATTGATCAACCAACCGTTTCATCTCAGCATTTCCATGCTCTTTGCCTGTTTTTGCCACTTCCGTAAGCGCTAGTAATGATCGCTTCAATTGTACCAATTCGCGTGGGTTTATCCGCTGAACTGCCAGTTTTGAAATTAGTCGTTCAAGGTCGCCAATTTGTTTTAAGTCTTGAGCAATCTGCTGACCAACTTGGACATTCTCAACAATGTGCTCAACCACGTTTAATCGCGATTGAATACTTGGAAGGGATTTGAGTGGTAAAACTAGCCATTTCTTAAGCATTCGACCACCCATTGGTGTGTTGGTTTGATCTAAAATTTGCAGTAAGCTTTTACCATTTGTGTGATTTGGATAAATCAATTCGAGATTTCGAACCGTAAAATTATCCATCCAAACATGCGTATCCTCTTCAATCCTAGCGATGGAAGCAATATGGTCGGTATGGTTGTGATGCGTTTGCTCCAAGTAATACAGACATGCACCCGCTGCAGCAATTGCAAGCGACTGACCTTCAATTCCAAAACCCTTTAAATTAGCAGTTTGGAAATGCTGTAATAATCGATCGTAACCAAACTCATAGGTTAATATCCACTCATCTAAGGTATAGGTATGATGATCGGTCCCAAACAACGTTTCAAAAGCCTTGCGTTTGGGTTTAGAGTATAATATTTCCGAAGGATTTAGCCCTTGAAGAAGTTTTTGAATAAATTCATCCGACCCTTGGGCGACCATAAATTCACCCGTAGATATATCCAAAAAGGCAGCACCTACTTCGTTTTTTTCAATAACTAAAGCAGCTAGATAATTACTCTGACGTGATTCTAAAACTTTGTCGTTGTAGGTAACTCCAGGCGTTACCAACTCAGTAACTCCTCGTTTCACTAGTTTTTTACCTTTTTGAGGTTCTTCTAATTGATCGCAAATAGCAACTCGCTGACCTGCACGAACAAGTTTTGGCAAATACGTGTCCAACGAATGATGTGGAAAACCTGCTAATTGAACATGTGATGCCTTGCCATTTGCTCGTTTGGTCAGCACAATATCCAATATTTCCGATGCTTTTACGGCATCTTCGCTAAACGTTTCATAAAAATCACCAACCCGAAACAACACCATAGCTCCTGGATATTTTAGCTTTATTTGCGTATACTGACGCATTAGGGGAGTTTCCTGGTCGTTTTTTACTTTTGCCACGTTAATAAATACTTAAATGCACCGCAAATTAAAAAATATAGAGCTTAATAGGCTGAGTGTGGATGAATTTAAAAATGCAGACAAACTTCCAATTTGTGTTGTGTTGGATAATGTGCGGAGCATGTTAAATGTAGGTTCCGTTTTTCGTTCTTCAGATGCATTTTTAATCGACCGATTATTTTTATGCGGAATAACCGCAAAACCTCCACATCGAGACATTACAAAATCGGCCATAGGAGCAGAGCAGTCGGTAAATTGGCTGTACGTTGACTCCACCGTTGATGCCATACAAACACTGCAAAAAGAAGGTTATATCGTTTTGGCAATTGAACAAACAGACAACAGTATACCAATCACTGAGTTTACCTTTTCATCAAACCAAAAGGTTGCGTTAGTCTTAGGTAATGAAGTAGATGGAGTTTCCGATGAAGCGATACAACAATGCGACCAAGTGTTGGATATTCCTCAGCTTGGAACAAAACATTCATTAAATATTTCCGTTTGTGCTGGTATAGTGCTATGGGAAGCTGCCAAACCACATTTACATGATTAGAGGTATTGCCATTTGTTGTTTACTATTAAGTTGCTTTCAAGCTTACGCGCTTGACGACATCGTAGTAAAAGCAAATATGGCAGTGGATGTTGAACAAAAACGCATAGATGGCTACGATGACTCGACTGACGGAAGTGTCAAGCTGCTTTCCGCACTTCAAACAGAACAAGCAACAGAAACGTACCTTACCATCGTTGATCGTATTCAACAAAACATCATCAATAATCCGAATTACAGCGTATTAACACAAAAAGGGAGGTTAAACGACCTAACTCGAATGTTGCAGAAGGTTGATGCTGGAAACTATCATTTGTACACCACGTTTCGACCCTTTTTTAATCTAATCATTCGCATTCAAGAAATTCCGGTTGAGAACAGAATAAAGGCAATCTTAAAAAGTGATATGCGCACAACGCTCAATGTGATTCCATTTTTTGACGACAAACCGTATGCACTTGATGTATTGAATACTGCTGCTAATTTATATCCTAGTGAAGTGTTAAAAAAGTACGCCGACTTTGTGTATCGACCGTATTCATTAGATGTATTAGAAACACTTTGCAAAACAGCACCAGCTCATGTCAGTTTTTATATGGGTGGCAACAATGCTGTGTTTTTAGATATGCGAAAATCAAAAGGCAGACCCTTTATAAATCAAATGATGGATATATATGAGTCTGTAGGTAGTAACAGTAAAGCATATATCTTGATTGATGATATTTATGAAAATAGGTTAACTGCTAAACAAGCCCATTGGGTTGGTCGAGATCGTGATTCGCTATTTAAGCATTTATTAAACCTAAAAACAACCAAAGAGAAATATGGCTCCTTTTCAATCGATGACGAGCTTACATATATGGCATCTCGTAAGGTTCAAAATATCAATGAACTTCATGAGGAAGAAGACTCGATTCGATTTGCACTATGTGATACGATAGAGCTTTCATCTTATGAGATTTACGCACTCATGGTGTACGGAGAAGATGAAGTATATACCTCTACTTTTCTAGGTTTATTTGAGCGATTAATGAGTCGTATGACTGAAAAAACATCGTATGAGTTTCTTCATAATGTAGGTCGAAATAAGTACCGGACATTTATAAAAATGTGTGCTGCGTACAACGTCTTGCCAGAGTTTTTAAACAAAATGTCTGTTTGGGAAAAGCGATCTGTTTTTAATGCATTTATAAGCGGTTTGGATGCGGAGCTTAATCCCTTAAAGCAGGCAGTTGCAGTCGCAGATACGTATGGTTGTTTGAAGGATGACGACACAAAGGCCATTTTTACAACAGCAATTTTAAAAGAGTACGAAAAGGTTCGTTGGAAAGGAACAGAAGGGGAGAAGTTGTATGGTTTGTTGCTCGAATTAATGAATGTAAATCCCCCATCAGACAATTTAAAGCGCGACATTGAAGCACTTGCTAAAATGTCGAATGACCAGTATCTGAAAGGAAACAAGCACGTTCAACAGCATTTCTTTTTCGACGATGCCGATGGGTGGTCAAGTTATGCAACGTTTATCGATCGATTTAAAAAACCGGGATGGACGATTGTAAATAAAAGGTATTACGTCATAATAAAATCGACGGAAGGAAAAGACGTCGAATTATATGTGAATAAAGCACATTATGAATACGACGGACAAGATGCTCTAAAAGCGTTATTCAAGGAGAACCAGCGGTTTCCTGATGTGGTAGTTCATCGAGGTCATAGTTACTATGCAGGCATAACGATAGAGTCGATTACCCCAAACTCTGACTTGGTTATTTTAGGCTCTTGTGGCGGATACAATAATGTGAAGAAAGTCCTTGATTACGCCCCGAATGCACAGATTATAAGTAGCAAGCAAGTTGGAACGAAGCATGTCAACAATGAGCTAATATTTCAGATTTGCGAATCCATTCGTTTAGGCAAAGACGTTGATTGGTCAAGTTTGTGGTTAAATGTCGATAAGACGCTACTAAAAAACAAGTTAGCCCATGAGCGGTTTCAAGATTACATAGCACCCAATGAGAATTTAGGAGCAATTTTGATAAGAAATTATAGGAATAATTTGTAGATTATCCAGCCTAATGGACAGACATCTTTATTGTAATTTAAATAAGGGTTAACCAACCCTTTAACCTGGTCTTACTTTTTTCCTTAGACGAAAAAAGTAAGCAAAAAAGTCAAGCCAAAAATATGACTCCCAACGCTCAATGCCATCGCGTCCCCCGCATTTTTGGCGGTCCACCGCTCGCTTCGCATTGACGAATTGTATAAAAGTAATTGTGTCATATTCTCTAAATTCTTCATGTCTGCTTCCAAACAGAGCTATCGTTAGATCTTGTAAAGAACGGAATTATAGAAAAAATGAGCTGATAATACCATTACTCAAACGCTTCCAACACACGCTCCATCTTCATTCCGCGGGAGCCTTTCACCAAAAACCATGTGTCTCGGTAAGAATGTGATTTCAAGTAGTCAATTAATTCATCGGTGGTTGTGTAAATCTTTACTTTTTGGTCTGTAATTGCTGCTGCAAATTGACTTCCAGTTAAAATGGTTGGAATGTCTTTAGACAATGCGTATTCTGCAATTTTCCTATGCTCCTCCATCGCGGTATTACCCATTTCAAACATATCTCCAAGTAATATCACTTTCGATGGATGGTTAATCGTTGCAAACGTATCAATGGCTGCTTCCATACTACTCGGATTGGCATTATATGCGTCCAATAGAAAATGATTGTCCCCGATATGTTTTGTTTCAGATCTATTATTTGATGGTTCATAATCGTTAACTCCTTCAGCAATTTTTGAGGGCTGAATACCAAAATGCGAACCGATGGCAACACTGGCAATGATGTTCTGCGCATTGTGCAGGCCACTTAACATAGAATTGATAACTACATCATGGTAGGCTATTTTTAAATCAGGCGCCGTGTTTAATACTTCTCCATAAACATCAACTTCAGCGTTTGAAATAGAATAGGTTATTTTATTTGTTAAGCGATGAGCCATGCGGTTTAAATACATATCATCACCGTTTACAAATGCAATTCCTTCGTGTTTCATCAGATAATGAAACAACTCACTTTCTTCTCTGGCGACTCCTTCAATATCGCCAAATCCTTCTAAATGCTCTTTTCCAATATTGGTAATAATGCCATGACTTGGTTCAACCATTTTACTTAAAAAGGCGATTTCGCCAAAAGCGTTTGTTCCAATTTCGATTAATCCAATTTCAGTGTCTAACGGCATGGAAAGCAACGTTAATGGAACTCCAATGTGGTTGTTGAAGTTACCTGCCGTAGCGTGTGTTTTAAATTGTTTTGAAAGAACGCTAATCAATAATTCTTTAGTGGTAGTTTTTCCGTTACTTCCAGCAATTGCAACAATAGGTATGTTGAATTGTCGACGATGATAAGTCGCCAACTCTTGTATAAACGTTAAAACGTCAGCAACCATAATGGTTTGGTCGTTTTTATCCTCGATTTCTTCATCTACAATTACATAACTAGCACCTTGTTTTAAGCATTGAGCGGCGTATTTATTCCCATTAAACGAGTCACCTTTTAGTGCAAAAAATATATCGCCAGATTGAATCTTTCGGGAGTCAGTCGAAAACGCTTGATGTTGATTTAGAAATAATGGATAAAACTCTTCTATCGTCATGATGTTTATGTAATTACAAAAGAAAGGAAATTAAAATCATTTGACGAACGTGACAATGAGTCAAAGAAATATTCCTTTATATTGTGCAGCGAATTAAGACCTTAAGCGGTCATTAATAAAACCAATGTGTATGAAGCGTGTATTAACAATCCTAATTCTATCAATTTGCTCTTTGTCCCTCAAAGCGCAGGTATCCTTTGAAGTCACTAGTGACATTGAAATAAGAGATGAAAACGGTGATAAGTTGACATTGGGTACAGTTGGAGGTTTAAATCAACCTCAATTTTACAACCTCGATATTAATAACGATGGAGATATGGATCTATTTGTTTTTGATAGAAACGGTGGGAAGACACTTTCATTAATCAGCGACGGAGCTGGAAATTACACATACGATCCGAAATACGACCAAATTTATCCGTCAAGATTTACTACGTGGGTTGTTTTTAAAGATTACAACAATGATGATTTGCCTGATTTATGGTTTTTTGACGAAGATATAGACGCAATTTCATTGTATAAAAATATTACTAAGGCCGGTGATTCACACGCAATGTTTGAAGTAACCGATGCAGATCTTAGAGCCTATAATTTTAACACAGCTCCTTTAGATACAAACGATTTGTATTGTGATCGAACGAACATTCCTGCTATCGAAGACTTAGATGGAGACGGAGATATTGATTTTATGACGCTTCAAACACTTGGATTTGGAATAACATTATTTCTGAATAATACTGTTGAATCAGGAAAACCACTGGACCCTCCAAGTTTTGAAATTGCAGATCAATGTTGGGGAGATTTTCAAGAATATGATGGGTCGAATGAAATAAAGTTTGAAAAAGACCCATTCTGCTTTCATAAGATTTATCGCCACACAAAGAAGAAACACGCTGGTGGATCATCTCTGTTGTTGCTCGATAGCGACGGAGATAGTGATATGGATTTATTAATGGGAAATGCTGGTCTAGATAATTTGAATCTAATTATCAACGGGAAGGCAGATTTTGGAATGAAAATAGATTCAATGATTTCAAATGATTCTCTTTTTCCAAGTAATACTGTACGCGCGAACATGCACCTGTTTCCTGCGGGGTATTACCAAGACGTCAATGGCGATGGAATTAGAGATCTAATCGTTGCTGTAAATTCATTTGCAAAAGCGAGTTATACCTTTAGAGAGGCGAATAGTATTTTTTATTATGAAAATACTGGAAAAGACGATCACCCAGTTTTTATATTCAAAGACAGTATGTTTTTAGACAGACACATGGTGGATCATGGAGGTTTCACTTCTCCTATTCTCTATGATATGGATAAAGATGGTGATAAAGACTTGATTATTTCAACAAGTGGCGATCTTGGTATTGATGGAGAAACAGCTGATTATTTGGTGTATTATGAAAATGTTGGTAGCAAAACCAATCCAATTTTTCAGCGCAAAAAAGAAGATTATTTAGGACTGCGCAAAGAGTCAATTGCACGGATGTCGCCATGTTTAGGAGACCTTAATAGAGATGGAAACCCTGAATTATTAATTGGTCAGCTAGATGGTTCGTTGAGCTTGTATAATATTGTTGGTACTGGTACGAGTGCAACAAGCAATAAAGTGTCGGATAATACATATGGAATTAACGTCGGACAATCGAGCATGCCTAACTTGGCAGATGTTGATGGAGATGGTTTTGTTGATTTGCTTGTAGGTGGTTTTGATGGCAACACCGAATACTATCGAAATACATCAACCACAGGTGTTCCTGCATTTACCAAATTACAAGATACGCTCGGAGGAGTGTTGCCTGGCTACTGGAGATTGGAAACACAGTATGATGAAGTTAACAATCGATTCTACGATTCATTAGTATTTAAAAATATTAACAACGCAGCACCGCAATTGATGGATTTAGATGGAAACGGAAATCCTGAATTTGTAATAGGAGATGAGCGTGGTAAAGTGACAATCTATCGAGATGTTCGAAACAACCTAACCAAATTCGGAGAAGCTGTAGAAGATCCTTACTACTTATCTTGGAACAAAACCTGTTATGAATATAACTTTGGTTCTATGGCGAAACCTGCTTATGCTGATATCAATAATGATGGTAAAATGGACATGGTTGTTGGAACAGAACGAGGTGGATTTCAAATTGCTATGGGAAGTGGTACTTGTGCATTAAGTAATGGTAAGTCAAATTTTGAAACCCAAAATACGTTAGTGTTATATCCAAATCCAACAACAGGAGTAATACAATTTAAGGGCCAGACAGCGTATGAAGCGAAATTAACAGTTGTGAATCTTGAAGGTCAAACGGTTTATTCTGAGACTATTAACGTCGCAAATGGTGTTGATTTATCGTTTATTCCTGATGGAATTTACGTTGTTAGACTTGATTCTAAAACTCAATCAAGCGTTGCAAAATTGATTAAACTCAATAAGTAGTTTTTTATCAAACAAATTTTGACAACTTTGCGAGAAAATCACGGAGTTTGTCATCACAAAAGCGTACTAAGATTGCCATCATTGGCGCAGGTCCTGCAGGAACAACCTTGTCTATGGGACTTTCAAAAGAGAAAATTGATCACGTCTTAATTGACAGATCAACGTTTCCCCGCGATAAAATTTGTGGCGATGCACTAAGTGGAAAAGTGGTATACGCGCTAAATCGTGTAAAACCCGATGTTGTAAATCAAATAGCATCCAACACCAAAGATTATTTACCAAGTTGGGGAATTTCGTTTATTGCTCCAAATCGGAAACGATTAGATATCCCATTTACAACCGACAAAAATCACGTAAAACAAGCACCGGGTTTTATTGCCACACGCGAAGATTTTGACCATTTAATGGTTCAAAATACACCAAGCGAATTTTGTGAACAGCGATTTGGGACAAAGGTTAATCAAACAGAGATTAAAATCGATGGCGTTCATATAACGCTTGATGATGGAAGTGTTATTGATGCTGATGCGGTGGTGGATTGTTCTGGCACTCGCTCAGATTTAGCAAAAGATTACGGAATAGAGTTAGAGCACAATCATTACTGTGCGGGGTTGCGACGTTACTATGAAGGTGTTGAAGGGCTTAGTGAAGAAGGGTATATCGAGCTACACTTTATTAACGATGTATTGCCTGGATATTTTTGGATTTTTCCAATGACCAATAATCGGGTAAATGTTGGATTGGGTATGTTGAGTGCCAGCGTTTCAAAAAACAAAATCAATTTAAAAAAGGAGTTAGATAGAATTGTTTCCGAACATCCAGAAATAAGCAAGCGTTTTAAAAACGCCAAACCGTTAGAAACTGTAAAAGGGTGGGGACTTCCGTTGGGTTCTAAAAAGCGAAAACTAAGCTTTAATCGACTTTTATTTTGTGGCGACGCCGCTTCAATTATTGACCCATTTACTGGAGAAGGAATTGGCAATGCCATGATTAGTGCAAAATATGCCGCTGATGTATTGAGTAAAGCAGTTAAGGAAAATGATTTCTCAGAAGCACTGCTTAAAGAGTATGATGAGCAAGTATATCATCACCTATGGCCAGAACTTAACATGAGTCATCAATTGCAAAAAATGGTAAAGTACCCGTGGTTGTTCAACTTTGTTGCCAACAAAGGTTTAAAAAGCAATGAGTTTAAAACGTTGTTAACGTCTATGTTTGAAAACGTAGATTTAAGAAAGAAATTTAAGGATCCAAGATTTTATTTAAGGCTTCTATTCAATAAATAAAAAAAGTAGTATGGAGTTAGTACCTTTTTATGTAAGTCTGATTTTTATCGTTCTTACGATAGTGAGTCTGTATCAGTTTTATCAAGCCACGCACAAAAATAAAGGCGCACTTACCCTAATACTTGCAATCGCATTGCTTCAGGCCGTTCTTAGTCAGCAAGATTTTTATTTGGCATCAGAAGCAATTCCTCCAAGAATTTTATTTCTTATTCTCCCCAGTTTAATTCTGATTTTGATTGGTTTTTTTACAGAGAAAGGCAAAAGACTTATTGCACATTTAGACCTTGAAAAATACACATATTTACACACGGTTCGAATTGGTGTTGAGGTTGTATTGTTTTGGCTGTATTTAGGAACGTTGGTCCCAGAATCAATGACTTTTGCAGGACGAAATTTCGATGTTTTGTCAGGAATTACCGCTCCATTGATTGCATATTTTGGAATTAGAAAAGGGAAATTGAGTAAAAGTTTTCAACTATGGTGGAATGTAGTGTGCTTGCTTCTTGTTTTGCAAGTTGTAGTTACTGGAATTCTTAGTGCACCATCTGTCCTTCAACAAGTTGCGTTTGACCAACCTAATGTCGGAGTGCTTTATTTTCCGTTTTGCTGGCTACCTAGCATCGTTGTGCCCCTAGTAATCTTTGGTCATTTAGTCTCAATTAAGAGACTATCTCGATAAGAGAATGAACTCTTTGCCCTGAATATTGTATCTTTGTTTAACTAATTTGATAATAAGTTGAACAGCATTGCATCAAGGTTTACAATTAAGGATCTCGAAAATTTATCGGGAATCAAGGCTCATACGATTCGTATTTGGGAAAAAAGGTATGAAATTCTAGAGCCTAAACGAACGGATACGAACATTCGTTATTACGACACCGAAAACTTAAAAAAGCTATTAAATGTGACTCTGTTATACAAAGGAGATCACAAAATATCCAAGATAGCTAAGCTTAATGATAAGGAGCTCAACGAATTAGTTAAAGATCATTTATCAAAAGGTGGCGATGACAAAGGATACATGGATTCGTTGATTCTGTCAATGTTAAATTTCGATCAATCATTGTTTGAACATACGTTCAACAGATTGATGGCTGAGTTTTCGTTTAGACACATTTTCATAGAAGTATTTGTTCCGTTGTTGCATAAAATTGGGATTAAATGGCAATCAGAAAGTATTACTCCAGCACACGAGCACTTTATTTCAAACCTTATTAAACAAAAGCTTCAAATTGGGATAGAACGTGTCCAACAAACGGTTCCTACAAACAGCAAAAGTGTTTACGTTTTATTTCTTCCTGACAATGAAATGCATGATTTGGGATTACTCTATTTAAACTATGAGTTGTTGATTAACGGTAGTCAAACGGTTTTCTTAGGTTCCAGTGTTCCAATTTCAAGTTTAAAATCGTTACTACCTATATTCGATTCTATACGATTTATCAGTTATTTCACCGTCCGTCCAACACCAAAGGAATTAGAAACATATCTCAAACGGTTTAAGGAGGAGATATTGAATAACTCGGATCATAGTCTTTGGGTGACCGGAAAGAACGTTATAGATATTCAATCAAAACACAAAGGAGTAGAGTTGTTTAATGATTTAGGATTAATTCTAAACAAAATTTAAATTCCACTTGTTATTCTGTTTAATGTTTCGTTGATTTGTTTAAACAAAATGAAAAAAAGTATCAGTATAATAGGGTCAGGTTTCTCATCGCTTTCTGCGGCATGCTACTTAGCAAATGCCGGATATGAGGTTAACGTATATGAGAAAAATGCACACTTAGGTGGTAGAGCGCGATCTTTCGAACAAGAAGGATTTACCTTCGATATGGGGCCTAGCTGGTACTGGATGCCAGATATCTTTGAACGTTTTTTCGCTGACTTTGGCAAAACGCCAAGCGATTATTACGAGTTGGTTAAACTTAGTCCAGCGTATCGCGTATTTTTTGAGAAGAAAGAGCATTTAGATATACCTTCTTCAATCGAAGAAATTTATGCACTATTTGAGTCTATAGAAACGGGATCAGCAGCAAAACTTCAAAAGTTCATCGAAAGTGCAGGTTTTAATTACAAGGCTTCAATGGATGAGCTGGTATATAGACCAGGAAATTCTATCTTAGAATTAGTTACTCCTGATACCATTAGTCGAGTAAACCAATTCTTTTCCACGATTAGGGCTTCTGTTCGTAAGCAATTTAAGAATCCAAAACTGATTCAGATCTTGGAGTTCCCTGTTTTATTCTTGGGGGCCAAACCTGAAAACACACCTGCATTTTATAATTTCATGAACTATGCAGATTTGGTTCTTGGTACATGGTATCCTAAAGGCGGGATGTATAAGATTGTTGAAGGCATGGTTTCATTGGGCAAAGAACTAGGTGTCAATTATCATGTGAATTCATCCATTGGGCGCATTGTGACATCAGGAAATGTTGCAAAGGGCATTGAAGTCAATGGCAAAATTATTCATTCCGACATGGTATTAAGCGGTGCTGATTACCATCATACGGAAACGTTGCTGCCTAAAAATCTCAGAATGTATTCCCCCACGTATTGGGAAAATAGAACGTTCGCGCCTTCTGCCTTGATATTCTACGTTGGCTTTAATAAAAAAGTTGATTCTGTAATGCACCACAATCTGTTTTTTGATCAAGACTTTGATCAACACGCACTGCAGATTTACGACAAACCTGAGTGGCCAGATAATCCATTATTCTATACCTGCTTTCCTAGCTTAACAGATGATTCCGTGGCTCCAGAAGGTAAAGAGAATGCATTTTTTCTGATACCATTAGCTCCAGGAATTAAAGACTCTGAAGCTCAACGCGAAAAATACTTTGAAATGGTAATGGATAGACTTGAAGAACATACGGATCAATCGTTGAAAGATCATGTGATGTTTAAGAAGTCTTATTGTGTCAATGATTTTAAAGCAGATTATAACTCGTATAAAGGAAATGCATATGGTATGGCTAACACGCTACGTCAAACAGCATTTCTACGTCCAAAAATAAAAAGTAAGAAGGTGGAGAATTTGTTTTTCACTGGACAGCTTACAGTTCCTGGACCAGGCGTGCCTCCAGCACTTATTTCTGGTAAAATATCTTCAGAAATGATTTCAAAACACCTACTTAAACAGATCGATCATGCAGTTATTTAATACACTTTCAAACACTTGTAGTCAGGCGGTAACGGCTGCTTACAGTACATCCTTCTACTCGTCAGTGAGTATGCTTGATGCGTCGATTCAAGACGATATTCACAATATCTATGGTTTCGTTCGGTTTGCAGACGAAATTGTAGACACGTTTCTAGAGTATGATCAAGAATACTTGTTCAACAAGTTTGAGCAAGATTTATATGAAGCGTTGAAGCTAAAAATTAGCCTCAACCCAATTCTTAACTCGTTTCAAGAAACAGTACATAAGTTCGACATTGATCGCGATCTAATTGCTGCGTTTATGAACAGTATGCGAATGGACCTGACAAAAACAGAATATCACACACAAGAAGAGTATGAGACATATATTTATGGTTCAGCCGACGTTGTAGGATTGATGTGTCTCAAGATTTTTGTTAACGGAAATGAAAACGAGTATCAGCGTTTAAAGCCATCAGCAATGAAACTTGGTTCCGCATTCCAAAAAGTAAACTTCTTAAGAGATTTAAAAAGTGATATGGAAATTTTAAATCGTAGTTATTTCCCAAATATTGACTTACGAAACTTAGATCATAATACTAAGCAATTAATAATTGATGAAATCGAGAAAGATTTTCAAGAAGCCTACGAAGGGATAATTCAACTTCCTCATACGGCCCGATTTGGCGTTTATACAGCCTACAAGTATTATCGACAACTACTAAAAAAGCTCAAACGAACACAACCGAATCGAATTATGGAAACTCGCATACGAGTGAGTGATCACACAAAATGGGCATTACTTGTTCGGTCTTATTGCAACGTAAAATTAAATTTGCTGTAATGAAAAAAGCGGTACCACTATCTGCATTATTATTTGTATTTCTTTTTTCCTTTACTCAGTCTTCAAAACACATTCGAGAGGTTTTCCATGAGTCTGTAAAGTCAGAAAGTAAGTTACAATCTTTAATAGCTTCCAAAGATTATCCAAACACGGATGTAACAAATGCCTATAAAGGACTTGCAAAATGTACGAGTGCAGATTTCGCAACTTGGCCCACAACAAAGTGGACATACTTTAAAGAAGGGAAGGCGCTTATCGAAGCAGCAGTGAAAGCCAGTCCAGCAAATCCAGAAATAGCATATGTTCGATTTATGGTTCAAGCGAACGCTCCGGCTCTAGTAGATTACAGTGATGAAATTGAACATGATATTTCGGTGTTCCAGAATAACATCCAGAAGTATAATGTGTCTGATACTTGGAAGCAAAAGTTTATTAAACAAATGGCTGCAAGCGTAAACTTGACAGCAGCACAAAAAACAAGGATTAAAAACACCCCAATTAATTAACCAACATGACGATAGCTATCTTTTTTGTTACATTTTTCTTTATGGAGTTTGTTGCATGGTTTACTCACAAGTTTATCATGCATGGGTTATTATGGAACTTGCATGAAGATCATCATACTCATACGAACAAATCATTTTTTGAAAAAAATGATGCCTTTTTTCTAATTTTTGCAATTCCAAGCATGATATTAATATTGGTTGGAACTATTAAAGTGCTTCCGATTGCACTTGCTATAGGATTTGGAATTATGGCATACGGGTTTTGCTATTTCTTGGTTCACGATGTCTTTATACATCAGCGTTTTAAATGGCTAAGAAATACGGATAATTTTTATTTTAGAGCCATTCGTCGAGCGCACAAACTTCACCATAAGCACATTTCCAAAGAAGATGGAGAATGTTTTGGAATGTTGATTGTTCCGTTTAGATATTATAAAACTGAATTCGAGAAATTGTCTAAAAGTGCTTCAAAGTAACTAGAAACCTCAACATTCAAAATTACTTTTTCGTTTATGACAACAGTCAGTTACGATTTCTATTGCCTTTGTATATTCGTAATAAAATTCAAATATGAAAAAGAATATGGGAAGCACGGATAAAATCATCCGTTTGATAGCTGCAGCATTAATCTTGATCCTTTACTTTGCTAATGTTGTTTCTGGAACATTGGGAATCATTTTGTTGGTAGTTGCAGGAATTTTTGTTGCGACTAGCTTTATAAACTTTTGCCCGTTGTATGCTCCATTTGGAATTTCTACGTGCAAAACAAAAGAGTAGCTACCTTTTATTAACTTCCAGATCCTTTGATTTTACTTCCTCCATGAATTACACTCATATTGGTTGATTAAAAATATAGGATTTAACGAGTTGATTGTGATTTACAAAGGCGGAATTTAGAAATAATTTCGGTTGTTAGTTTTTGCTTGTCAATGTTGTAATCTGATTCCAAGATTTCTATTAACTCACTAAAGTTATTAAACGTATTAAAAAAAAGTTCATAGGAATCGATATCTAGGTCGTTTATTAAAAAGTCAGTAAGCAATGAACCAAATACATAGGTGTAATACCAATTGATTTCTTCTTTATAGATAATTTCTTTAATCGTGCTAGTATCTAAGCGATCATCTTCACGAATAAATTCTTCGTAGGTCAAGTTTTGTCCACCACCGAAATAGGTCGCCAAACCTTCCCACAGGAATCCTGGAGTGGTTTGAGGAGCCCAAATATGGATAGTTTCATGACCATAATAAGCGGAGTTTAAAGCACTAATAAGGTATCTGTCTTTTTTTGTAGCAACACCTGAAGTTCGAGCAGTATACGTGAATTGAAAATTAAAGTTTAGTCCTAATTCATGTTTATTTTGACAAATTATTAAAGTGAAAGGCTCATTATCAGGATCGAAATACACCTTAAACTTTTTAGCTAGAATTGATGTCTTTTTTGCGTCCTTAAGCTTAAAACATTTCTTATTTTGATAATAATAGTCAACTCCTCTAAATGACCTATTGTGAGCAGATTGAATAAATAAATCGAGGTTGTTTATAAATCGTGGTTGACCGTTGTTTATTTTTACATTGTATTCATATATCGCACGAACTTTCCCGCGATCATTCAATGGTAACGAGTCGGTTCTAAGAAACAGAACTGAAGCTTTACAGATTGAATCAGGTAACCAATTTGTGGTTAATAGTATGGCTTGGTGATGGTTCATGAAATCATTTACCTCAAAACCTCTGATAAGAAATTCAAGACCTAAATCAAAACCACTGTCAGCAACAAGTATTGGTTTAATCCAATATTTATCTAAAGTTTTAGTGTCTTTAGATTTAGAAAATGCATTTAAATAATCATTCACATATGATATCACTAATGCGTCACTTGGTGTATTATTGGCAACAGCCCAATTTAACGAAAGGTTATTCTGAATTTGTGCAGAAGCACACACTGTTGTCGAAAAAAGTGTAATTAGAAGGATGTATCTCTTATTCAATTGGTTTGTTTTATGATTTTTCTAAATTAGTAAAATTTGAAACAATATTAGTAGAATTGTATTTGCTGATACTATCAGCGAAGTAATCTCTATGAAGAAAGTGTTTCTTGTCTTGTTGGTACTCGTAGGCATAAATGTCAAATCGTTTGCCCAGTTATATCACTATGAAGTCTCGGTTTCACCTAAAGTATCAACATTCGTTGGATCTAGTGGCTTTAATTTATCACTATTAAGTAGGTCACCAGTTCAATATAGAAACAATATGGGTGCAGGCTTGGACATTGGCTTGTCAATGTATATTCGACTTAATGATTTTATGGTTGTTAGGCCTGGTCTAAATGTTACTGCTGAAAGATATGGTCTAACTTCCGATTTATTATTTGAAGACCAAATTGACCCAACACTTGGCTTTTTACAAAGAATTGAGATACGTTCGACAAAAGCAGAAATTCCGCTGCATGTTCTGGTCAAAATGGAGGATAAAACGTTTGGTCTAGTCGTAGGTGTTAACATAGCAGGTAGTTTGAACGTAACAAATACAAATGTTTTTGTTTCTCGAGCGATAGAAACTAGTGTTGAGTCACAATCAACGGACTTGAACGTATTTGCTGCGCCTTATATGGGTGGCCACTTTGCTTTTGAATTAAAGAACGAAAAATCCGTTGTTATTGAACCATTTTCTAAGTTCTACTTGTCCAAACTAAGCAATTACTCCAATCTGTTAAATCTTGGTGTTCGGATTGGATTTTTATTGTAATCAGACCTCCAAATTTTGTTCAAGCATTCTTAAACTAAGCATCTTTAAAAGCCTATTTTCGCGACCTTTTAATTCGCTGGAATGAAAAGACTCTTTAACAACTTTACCTCAAATCCTAAAAACGATATTCTTTCTGGTTTAACAGTGGCGTTGGCCTTGGTGCCAGAAGCTGTTGCATTTGCCTTTGTTGCTGGCATACCACCACTTGTTGGACTATATGGTGCATTTATGATGGGAATTATTACGTCATTGTTTGGCGGACGTCCAGGTATGATTTCCGGTGCAACTGGTGCAATGGCAGTGGTCATGGTTCACTTGATTCAAAAAGGAAATGAGGTCGGTAATGCACTAGCAAACCCAATTGAAAATCTTGGCTTACAATGGCTGTTTATTACACTTTTGTTTGTTGGTGTTATTCAAATATTAGCAGGATTTCTGAAGCTTGGAAAATTCGTTCGGTTAATTCCACATCCAGTAATGATGGGCTTTGTAAACGGTCTAGCCATAGTAATTTTTATTTCTCAACTCGGTATGTTTAAGGAGAATATTGGTGGAGAAACTCAATGGTTATCGGGTTCTAACCTTATGTTGATGCTAGGATTTGTATTATTAACAATGGGCATCATGCATTTTTTACCTAAGCTCACTAAAAAAGTACCTGCGGCACTGACAGCAATTATTGTCGTGGCGTGTATTACTATTTTCGGTGGGTTAGATGTAAGTACGGTTGGGTCTTTTATTCGTGACGGTGGAGGAACTGGACTAAAAGGTTCTTTGCCAAGCTTTCAAGGTCAAATATTTACGTTTTCCGAAACATTGGTAGGCAATTGGGGACTTATCTTGTCAACAGCCTTTTTGTTAGCAGCGGTTGGTCTAATTGAGTCGTTAATGACGTTAAACTTAGTAGATGATTTAACCGAAACTCGTGGAAGTGGCAATAGAGAATGTGTTGCTCAAGGTGGAGCGAATATACTTAACGGCTTATTTGGAGGAATGGGCGGTTGTGCTATGATTGGTCAATCTATCATCAACGTAAACTCTGGTGGTAGGGGTAGGCTTTCAGGAGCTACAGCAGCCATTGCCTTATTATGTTTTATACTTTTTGGTGCACCTTTAATCGAACAAATACCAATAGCTGCTTTAGTTGGAGTAATGTTTATGGTTGTAATTGGCACGTTTGCTTGGAGTAGTTTTAGAATACTTCGTAAAATACCAGTTGCTGATGCAATTGTGTTGATTGCTGTGTCTGCGATAACAGTTTGGCAAGATTTAGCCATTGCTGTAATTGCTGGTGTGATAATGTCGGCATTGGTGTTTGCGTGGCAAAATGCAACCATGATTCGTGCACGTAAGCGAATAAAAGAAGATGGGACCAAGGTTTATGAAATCTGGGGACCGTTATTTTTTGGGTCGGTACAAAACTTCAACAGAAAATTTGACGTTAAGGAAGATCCAAACAACGTAGAAATAGATTTTATTGAATCGAAGGTATCAGATCATTCTGGTATTGAAGCATTAGCCAACTTAACAAAAAAGTATCTAGAAGAAGGGAAAGTTGTGCGTTTAACACACTTAAGCCCTGAGTGTCAAGTTTTACTTTTAAAGGCAGATCCAACGTTTGCCGATGTCATCGAAAAATCGATTGACGATCCACGATACCACGTGGTTACTGACTTGATGGATTCAGAAGTTTAGATATAAAAAAACATGGGAAGTTGGCAGTAGCACAAACTTCCCATGTATAAATTCTGTTGTTTACTTTAATTCTGTTGTCTCCTCGGCTTGATTGATAAATGTTATCTTTTTTCGAGTGATGTCAATTACGTTAACCTTTATGCCCTTTTCTGGAGCACTAGTTTTAAAATCCTGAATCGCTAAGAAGATATCATGGTCTATAAAATCAACTTTGGTTCCATCCAACGTTATTTCATCTCCTTTTTGTAAGCTGCTAAAAACTTTCATCAACTCAGCTCTATTATAGAAAAAGACATCTTTTTTGAAGTGTAATATTGTATGGTTCCCAATTTTCTCAGATCTAATAGCAGATCTAAAATTAGTGAACAATACATAACCTATTCCTACAAGTAAACCAATTAGAATACCAACAAGTAAATCGGTAAACAATACGGCAATAATTGTTACAACAAATGGAATAAACTGATCTTGCCCTTCACGATATAACCTCTTGAACATACTTGGTTTAGCAAGCTTGTAGCCAATTACCAGAAGGATTGCGGCTAAAGCTGCCAACGGTATTTTATTCATTACCACAGGGATTAATAAAACCGCAGTTAACAGTAAAAATCCGTGAATTATTGTAGCGAGCTTTGTTCGACCTCCGGCTTGCACATTTGCAGAACTACGCACAATTACCTGTGTCACAGGGATTCCTCCAATAAGACCAGAAACAATGTTGCCAAGTCCTTGAGCCTTTAACTCTCTATTTGTTGGGGTAATATTTTTATTTGGGTCTAATCGGTCAGTTGCTTCAGCACTTAGTAGCGTTTCTAAACTTGCAATAATGGCTATTACAATCGCAGTTTTAATTACTTTAAACTTAGCAAAGTATGCAAGTTTAGGGTGAATGAGTTCAGCAGAAACTTCTGAAAACGAATCGAATACTGGTAAAGATACCAGGTGTTCTTTGGATATTAGCATGTCAACTGGGTAAACAGAGTTTAACGAAACTCCTGCTAAAACGGCTAACAATGGACCGGGAATCAATGAAAGCACTTTGTTGTTCTTTATAAATTTAGTCTCCCAAAATATTAATATTGCTAAACAAATTAATCCAACAAGCAAGGCGCCAGGCACATAGTTCTCAAAGTTTAAAAGTTCAGAAAATGTTGTTTCTCCGTCTGCTTGAAAAAATTTGAAATCTCCTTCTGGATCTTTATCTACACCGATGGCGTGTGGGATTTGTTTTAAGAAAATCGATATTCCAATTGCCGCCAACATTCCTTTGATAACCGACGAAGGAAAGTAGAAAGCCACTTTCCCTGCACCTATAAAACCTAGCACAATTTGAATAACTCCTGCTAAAACAACCGCAGCTAGAAATACTTCGAAGGAACCAATATCATGAATGGCATCAGCCACGATAACAGCCAAACCAGCTGCCGGGCCACTAACTCCTAACCGGCTGCCACTGGCACTTCCGACAACTATACCACCGACAATTCCAGCGATTATACCAGAAAGTAAAGGAGCATCGGAAACGAGTGATATTCCCAAGCAAAGAGGTAAAGCAACTAAAAAAACAACTATACTGGAAGACAAATCTCTTCCCAAAAAGGATAAATTAAATTCTGATTTCATTGTGACTGAGTTAAGTGTTTACAAAAGTTAGGTTGGTTTAATAAAAATGCAAACTTATAACTCGGGCGGTGGGGTGTTTATCTGAATTTGGATTTTTGGATACGATAGATTGTATTGGCCACTGCTTAATACTGATGTTGAATTGGAGTTGCGAATGTCACTTTCCAAAAAAGCCAAAAAAACTTCTTTTAGGTCGTCTTCAAGAGATTCGTTCTGATCTGATTCAGTGTCGCAATCAACCATAACAGTCAGTATTTCAGGTGTTCCACTAAAAAATAGCTGACCAACGTTTACGCCAATCACTACCATAAGTAAAACTAATACATGATATTTATATTGTTTATGCAAATCAGCCGCAATTACAACATATTTTAGAATTAAGGCAACATAAAGCGTTAATTTTGAGTAGTAACACGAGATATTTTATTACTTCAAATTCTCTTTATTTTGAAATTAAAACGAGTATTAATCCTAATTTTTGCAACTTCTTTCTTGACTATTGGAATATATAGGTTTAAATTGTCAAGGGTTTTACTAACTGATAGCACGACTGTTGCCATTCAGCCATTTGAGTTTACAGACACAGAAATCATGGATAGTATTGCTTTTCATCTTACAAACAATTACGGCTTTAGAGTAATAATATTGCCTAGTGTTGACCTTCCCCAAAAAGCATTTGTTCAGGTTAAATCTCCAAGATATCGAGCGGACATTCTTCTTAAACATCTTCAAGAAATCATTCCAGATTCAGTAGATTATATTTTAGGACTTACTTCCAAAGACATATCAACCACCAAAAGAGATGACTTGGGTCGAATAAAAAAGCCAGAGTCTAAATACAAAGATTGGGGAATATTTGGTTTAGGATATCGGCCGGGAAATGCATGCGTGGTTTCATCTTTCAGGTTAACGTCAAATCGAACGAAAACGATAAACCGCTTAATAAAAGTGTGCAATCATGAAATCGGTCATAATCTAGGTTTGAAACATTGCACTGAAGGCAAAAACTGTGTAATGGACGACGCGAACGAGACGATCAAAACTGTTGACAACGGAAGTTCAACGCTTTGTGACGCCTGCTACTCAAAGATTCATTGATTATAACCTGAGTTCGATTCTTCTTTATAGGTTTAGAATTGCATAAAAGTCAATAGACAAGGCGGTTTTGTGAAGATTTAGCGGGCTAAATCAATCAAATCCAACGAAGTATATTGGGTTTTATGGAACAACATATACTTATTCCACTAGGAAAAAGCGCTTCTCTTCCTAAAAATTATTTGAAATAGCCCGCTATTACTGCATAAATTTTAGTCGACAATCACTATTTCCTAGCGTTCTAAACCATAAATAATAATCGAACTCAGGTTTATAGCAAAAGTAGTCGCACAGTAAAATGATTTCCTTCATTATACCGATCTACTAACGTTGCAACGGCTACTCCTTTAAACAGATTGCTGACTTCAAATGTATTTGAACGTGTCTCCGAAAAAGATAGAGGTTTGCCTGTTGCGTCATACAGCGACAACAACGAAAAGCGATGATCCAGTTCGAATGAACCCTTTGACGGGTTTGGGAATATACTTCCTTGTTTTAAAGGTGCCTTGATTCCCGCTGCACATTTTACAACTATTTGCGTTGATTCGTAGTTCATTTTACCGCATGCTTCAGCAGTTACTTTAACTATGTATTTTCCAACACGCTGATATTCATGTTCTGCATACGAAGCTGTATCAATGGTTCCATCACCAAAGTCGATCCTATAGGTTGCATCTACTCTTGGATTAACTACCGTAACGGCATATGTACAATTTGAAATGTTGTTGATGTCAAAACCACCAGATAGATCCGCAACTCCAATATTGTACGTTTGTTGTTTTTGGTAAAATACTTGCTCAACCGCAGACTTTATAGAATCTACGGTTTCTTTTGGTAAACCATTACCATAACTACCAAACGTTGGGTCCTTCCTGAAAACCGCGGAATAAAAGGTATAAGCAGCAGCAACTGAACCAGCATTCGACGGATGAGATTCATCTGAATTATAAAGCTCAAGTGATGGAATAGTCGATCGTAAGTGGCGCCAAACTGCTCCAACGGGTGCGACTTCGGCATCATTCGTTTCACCCATTTTTAAATAATTAGAATATAAAATGGAGTCCATTCCTTCGTATGTGCAAATAGGAGGGAATGCAGCACAATTTCTGGAGTCTCCATTCTTTCTTCCCCAAGTCATATAAAATATCGGAATCGCACATGGGTTGATCGCGCGAATACTGTCACAAAGTTGCTTTGCATACGGGAAAACTTCTTGCGCAACTTGGTTGTCGGAAAATGCAGGCTCCTGACTTTGACATTGTAAAACGACATAATCCCAAGTACGATCGTGCAGTTTCTGATAAACAATAGGATCAGCTGCATGTTGAGATATTCTTCGCCCACCTGGGGTATGAGATTCAGTGTAAACGGAGTCGCCAGCAGATGATGCTATTTGAGTCAAGATCTCAGGCATGTTATTGTAATAGGTGTAACTGTTGCCAATAAATAGAATGTTCTTCTGACCGAAACTCGAAACAAAAGAGTAGAGAAGTATTACAGTAAATAGAAACCGAATCATAAATCGTGTGTTGCTTTTACGAGACTACATTTTTATCGTTTAAAAACCATGTCAAACACTTAAAAAAGTTTATAAATACACCGTTCTGCTTTTACCTTTGCACAATATGAAATCAATAACCACATTGTTCTTATTTTTGATTGTTGGAATTTCAGTATTCGCCCAACCGTTTATGAAGCAGCCGATTGAAGGATCACAAGGAAAAGATTTTATTATAGTAAACTATGTTGATTGGAGCGACACAAGCATCCAAGATGCATTTTGTGGAAGTAAAACATATGATGGGCATCAAGGAACGGATTACGTTTTAAGGAGCTTTGAGCAAATGGATTCTGGTGTAAACGTCCTTGCGGCTGCAGACGGAGAAGTAATCTACATTGAAGATGGTCAGTTCGACCGAGAAACCGAAGGTGATGTGAGTAAAAAGCTTGGAAATTATATTGCAATTAAACATCCCAATAAATACTTCACCTATTACGCCCATTTAAAGAAAAATAGCTTAAAAGTTGGAGTTGGAGACCAAGTAAAACAAGGACAAGTAATTGCTCAAGTGGGGAGCAGCGGAAATAGCACAGACCCACATTTACACTTTGAGGTTTGGTATGATAGCCAATACGTTGTTGATCCATTTATCGGAAACTGTGGTAATCCGGATCCATTATTTGTTGACGCACCAAAATATGATACTTCATTGCACGTTTGGGATGTTGGAATGCATGATTCAATGCTGGATATCAATGCATTACGCGAACGAATCATCACTAAAAATGCGCCTTATAAGTTTGCACCTACAACCAAAAAGCCTATCGTCTTTTGGAGTCATTTATCTGGTTTACGAGAAGGGGATGAAATTACGCTTAAATGGTTTACCCCCAAAAATATATTGTGGTTTGAATACTCAATTACACTCGAATCAGATTGGTGGTACTATTACTATTACAGCTTTATTGATAACAAAGATCTTGAAATAGGACATTGGAATTCGAAACTATTTGTAAACGGTGAAGAAGTGGTAGCACAAGATTTTGAGGTCGTGAAAAATGCGTCGTTGATAGATCAAACTATCGGAAAAAACGGCTTTCCAACAAATCTCAATATGCTATTGCAAGACCAAAGAATCAGATCAATCAGCGTATTCAATTTAGAAGGAAAACGAGTTCACAAATCATCTCAAAACAAACCGAATACAAGTATCAATTTGCCACAAGGCGTTTATTCTGTTGAGTTTTTTGACCTAAGAGGAAGTGTTCATTATGTGAAGGTTTGGGTTGACTAACAAACGTTTAATACGTTCGTGTCATGTCTTCATCTACACAAATAATAAAGTCAGCACGACCTAAGCTTTCTTTGTCTAATGAAGAAATATCTTCTTGCGTTACAGTTGCAATTGTAGCTATTGTAGTTGCAGGTCGATATTGCTGGATATACCAATAAATACCTTCATAATAGTCAGAATGGAAACTACCATTATAATGTATGAAGCGTAACGGTTGAACCGACTTTCTTGGCATATTTAACTGACTAACAATAGAGTATGCCATTGTAGCATCTTTCATGGCTTGCGCTTTAATCAACTTCGGACTACCATGACCACCCATCATATCTAAAATTGCAACGTAACGAGACAACGTTGAATCGTATGGAATGGGTAAAGGTGCCATCCACGATTTTTCTAAATCAGTGAGAGTATCCAGTGCTACAAAATCTTTTTTATAAACTAGACTGGCATACCTTCTTGGAATATTACTAGCAATAAAGGTTAACCCAGAATCTTTTGCAAAATCAACGAGTGGTTTGTAGTCCGTTTTATGATTATTCCACAATCGTGCAAGTGTGTCAAACCCCTTTTGGTTTATACTGTCTGATAAATAGAGATTAAGCTCATTCTGGTTGTCACGTTCAATCATTTCAGCACCAAGAATTAACGTGAAGTCTTTATGCAAATCTTTGGTGACTTCTAATTCCAACCAATGACTAATTGGATTGTCATGATATTCGCCAAACAAAACCACATCATTTTTGGAAACGGTTTTAAGAAGCTTCTTATATGAAACTTTTTTTCCTTTCGAATTATATATAACGTATCCAGTTTTGTTCTGGGTAAAACCACTTATTGAGATAAGGAGTGTTACGCTTAAAAGTAAATGTCTCATTAGTTTATTTAAGGTGCAACATAAAATAGTCTGTGACTTTTTGATAGAGGTGTACTCGATCCATTCCGCCAACGTTGTGTTTGTGATGTGGGTAAACAAAGTAATCCAAATTGCTATTCCCACTTTCAATGTTTTTCTGAAGATACATCAAGCTGTGTTGCCATAGCACAACATCATCTTGTCCACCATGAATCATCAATAATTTGCCTTGAAGTTGGTCAACGTAGTTCAATAAGTTGTTGTTTTTATAACCTTCAGGATTTTCTTCTGGCGTGTCCATATAACGTTCGGTATACATTATTTCGTAATATCTCCAATCGATAACTGGTCCGCCAGCAACACCTACTTGAAACGTACCTGGCTTACGCGTCATCAAAGACGTCGTCATAAACCCACCATAACTCCATCCGTGAATACCCATTCTTGTCGCATCCACCCATGGTTGAGATTTTAAGAAGTTCACACCAGCAAGTTGATCTTCCATTTCAATCGTACCACATTGACGGTGAATAACACTTTCAAATTCAAAACCTCGGTTTGCAGAACCACGACCATCGACCGTAAAAACTACAAAACCTTGTTGTGCCATATAGTGAAACCAAAGGTTCGCACCACCCAACCAACGATTATTAATCATTTGAGCATGTGGTCCGTTGTATAAATAAACAACTACTGGGTACTTCTTAGCAGGATCAAAGTCTACAGGTTTAAACAAACGATAATATAAGTCAGTTGTTCCATCGGTTGATTTGATGGTGCCAATAGTCATCTGACCTAGTTTGTAATTAGCTAACGGGTTTTCTGCTGATTTTAAGACACCCAATACTTTACCGGAGTTTCCAACTAAACGAACTTCTCGTGGTGTAATCGTGCTTGAGAAATTATCAATAAAGAAATCATTGTTGGCGCTTGCAGAAATTTGGTGTGTTCCCTCGTTCGAAGTAACACGTTTCATTTTAGAATTCTTTTTAAAACTAACCGCGTATAAATCTCGATTAATTGGAGCTTCTTTGGTAGTTGTTACATAAAACAGTTTTTTGTCGCGACTAAACCCGTGAAAGTCGATAACTTCCCATGGACCTTTTGTTAATTGGCGAATCATTTCTCCTGAGGTATTGTATAAATACAAATGCGTATAGCCATCACGTTCGCTCCACCAGATGAATTCATCGTTAGAACCTTCGACAAATGTTAAACCATGCTCTGGTTCAACATATTTGTCATGAGATTCTTCGAATAATGTTTTAACATATTCACCTGTGTTAGCATCAAACTGCTTCAGCCACATGTGGTTTTGTTCACGGTTTACAACAGCGATATATACATAATTGGCATTTGGTCCCCATGAAACATTGGTGAGAAATTGTTCTTTTGGCTCGCCTGTTTTTAGGTAAATCGTTTTGCTGGAAGCGACATTATAAACCCCAACCGTTACATGATGACTAGGATCTCCAGATACAGGGTATCGAAGCATATTGGCTGTGGCAGGTTTGTCGTCTAATTGATATAAAGGATATTCCGTAACCATGGTTTCATCCTTTCGGTAAAAAGCTAGTTTCTCTCCTTTGTCGGACCAAAACGTACCATTTGTTATTCCAAACTCACTTCGGTGCACGGTTTGTCCGTATACGATGCCATTCCCACCATCGGTTGTAAGTTGGTTGTTATTTACCCATAGATTATCACCGTCGACATAGGTTATATTATTACTGCTCCATTCGATATCCGTGTGATTCATAACTGCTGGATCGTAATCCAATAATTTTTTAGCAGATTTCTCTCCAACATTGTACGAATAAAACGCCTTGTCATGATAAAATCTAAATGTTGAGTTACTCGTCCACGTGGCACGCGGTAAACGTTTTAGACTATCTGCACCTAAAGCCAATAATGCTTGTTCTATATCCGATTTTGTTATCGTATACGAAAGGCCATTGCCTGTATTCTCTATCTCAACAAGAAGAATCACACTTTCTCCTTCGACAGTTTCCACATACGCATAATGGTCATCACCAGCAGGTTGCAGTTGATTCATGCCAGTTGGATATAAGTGGTACCCAACAATAGCATCTTTCATTGTAAGCATTTTGTCTTGGCCAAAGCCAACTATTGAACTGCTCAAAGCAAGTAACAAAAGGAAGATTCTCATATGCATTTTAAATAAATTTTGGGCAAACATATTTAAATACAATGGAAATTGACGTGACAAAACGTTTGGAGCGGATAATTTATTGACAAATGACCCAGCATGGTTGCGAGGTGGTTTTGTGAAATCCGTTTTCAGATCAGCAGAAAAGACGAGAAGCCTTTCTGGATATCCGCCAAACCCCACGACTTTTGAAGAAAGAATAATAAAAGGCACGAATGGATAAAGGTAGGTTACAAAAAGACCTGGCTCTAGCAATTGGAGTTTGTGAGGATACGATTACTGGTTGAGAGAATGATAGGTTCACTCCAACCCACAGAAATCTTTTACGGGTATTTTGGAACTTAACATAGGATAAAGTACTCACAATAACTGAAAAACTAGTCAACAAAGAATCAGACGTTAACCAAAGCTGGTAGCGTTGTTTGATTACTGAACCAACACTTTTTTCACTTCATATAGTCCCGATGATTGGTTGATGATATGAAGAATATAAAAGCCTTTATTCAATTCCATATTTACGGAACCTCTGAAATTTTCCGATTGCACAAGCTGACCAGACACAGAATAAACCATTATCTCAAGTGGGTCACCTAGTTGAGTAATAACGGTAATTTTTCCAGTGCTTGGATTTGGATATACCGAGGTAAAGCTCTTATGTGTTAAATCACCTACGTTGTCTTTCAACTCGCATCCGGGTTCAATACAACCAAATTCGTCCGCCAGAATTATGACACCTCGCTGAATTCCAAGTGGAAAACTGTCGCTGACCTCTGATCGATATTCACCTGCTAAAGCAAAGCTGCCGTTATCCATTTCGGTTACACCATTGATGTAAAGTCTCTCTTCTCCACCACCACCATTGATGTTGAGTTCCAAACGTCGATACCATTGATATGCTCCATTTTTATCTAGTTTAAGAATAAAACCCATGTAGTCACCGTTACTGCCATTGTCTAGAGTATTCCCAACTATAATTATCGAGCTGTCTTCTGTTTGAATTAAATGGTTACTTTCCAAATCATCAATACCATCAAGATTTTTGAATCTAAGTTCCTGATCCAAATCGTAACGCTCAGTAATTAGACCATCAGAATCAAAAATTACACACTTAACTGTTCCCTTTTCATTAAGAACCGGTCTCCTGTTATCACGATCCGGTGGTTCCCTTCTGGGTTTCCAATAAATGTCTGAAAACGTTGCCAGATAGTTTCCGTTAGCTAATGGTGCAACTACCAAATTAAACCCACTGGTTGTGTCATTTCCTAGGTCTAACCGCCATTGTTCTTCGCCTTTCTCATTGATCTTAATAATCAAAGGATCTCGAAGATTGTATTCATAACCTGAAAAGGTGATACCAACCATTAAAAATCCATCGTCAATTTTGAGTAGTTGTCGTGCCTCCAATTCACAACCGCCTTGACTTTGATAACCTTCGCAACCATACATCCAATTAACCTGCGAATCCTGTGTTGCAACAAAGGCACGTAGACGCTCAGACGGAGCGCTAGTGTTATTGTAAACACCTAACATGTACATCTGTGTATCATGTTTCAATAAATCCATCACAAATGCACCATAACCAAATTTGTATTTACTTACCTTCAAGTTTTCACCAGAAAACTCGTACAATGCACCGAACGTTATATCCGAAGTCGAATCCTGATAAAGCCCTCCAATGATGAGTGTTGAATTAATCGTATCTACAGCGAACGAAGAATGCTGTGAATTCATAGCCTGTTTCCCTGATTTATCCCTGAATAAAGACGTATTAGTCAATTTTAGGTCGTCCGAAAAACGATCCTGCGCAAAAAAATGGTAACTCGAACCTATGGAATCCTCATTGTTCAGCGAGCTAACCACGTTTCCTGTATCCTGTTTGACGAGAAGAATAGAACGCCACCCATTTGTAAAACTATACCCGTATTTCTGAGCCAGAGCAAAGCCCGGACTCAGAAATACAAAAAGGTATACTATCAGTACTCGCATATTAGTGTTTTACAGTAAACGAAGAAACAAAATAAGATTGACGGTTGCAAAACAGGTTTTTTCAGCCATTTATCATTTCTAAGAATACTCTTAAATTTACGTAAAACCAACATGACACGGAGCAGTTCTCTTGATCCGGTAGAAGAGTGCGTCCAGCTTAAAACTCGACCAAATTGCTACCTCTAAAAATTATAAGGTCTAATTTGCAATGCTTTAAAGTTGATAAACATCCAATAAGTTAAACCTAATTAGAAGCAGCCGAAGGTCTTGATTTAATAAAAAGAGCTCCCATCAGCGATATGGCAAGTCCAATTGGGAAAATCTCAACTGCAGTGATTAAGGCCTTATAAATTGGGCTATCGTAGTTCGATTTAAAGTTTTCCATTTGTTTTAACTGATCTTTTAAATCCGCCTCAGAAAAATCTTGCTCACGAAGCCCACTTTCCATCATAGCATACATTTCGTCAATTATCTCAGGTTTGATTGCAGTTAAAACCATCCATGAAACTACATACATTACTGTTGCAATCAGAGTTATTTGGAGTCCAACACTTAGTGCTTTTCCATAGGAAATCTGTCCATTTAAAGCTTGCTTTTCTTTTATCATTCCCACAACAATCATGGTGAATGCAAGCAGCATTCCGACATAACCAACAATTTCCGCTTGGTCATACGTTAATGTTCCATTCATTGTGACCGCAGAAACGACCATAAACACTGAAGTAATGAGCCCTGAGATTATTCCAAATTTTAAAACGTTGTTTTTCATATCATGTGTAATTTCGACTACAAGAATAAAATATCAATCAAATAAAACGCTCATACTTTAGGATGATTTTTAAAATTCATTAGACAGTAGGGTGCTTAATTAAGTCGGTTTCGAAAGCCATTTTAATCGCTTGAGTTCTTCGCTTTACGTTCATCTTTCTTTAAATGTTTGATGTATACGTTTTTATCGTAGCATGTGATACAAACAAACGGTCTGCAATTTCTTGGTTCGTTAAACCTTTAGTCAAAAGCTCTAACACTTCCTGTTCTCTTGGGGTTAACCCGAAGGTGTTTTTTGTGTAATGCCATTCATTACTTTTTGGATTCGTTGAATGTTGGTATGAGGATATTTTTTGACCGGCATGAATTCCAATACACAGGCAATGCATCCAATAATTAACAACAAAAGTTCGAGAGGCATTTGATCCGAAAAATAAGTTAATTTGATTAAGTCGATTGTCAGTAATAAACCCGCGGAAACTAAACGAAGTATGACAATTTTCCTCAGTATCATATACAAGTATATTAATGGATCAAAATAGACAATGTCACAACAAATTATTTTTTTGTAACTTTACCCATCTCAAGGATATTTAGTGTATGAAACAAACAATCTTTACCGCTTTAACTCTGTTGCTTTCTTTCGGGGCTTATGCCCAATTTACTTCCCCAAGTGTGGTTCTCCATCACGATCAAAACAAAACTTCGAAATCAAAGAGTCACGGTAAGGCTGTAAATAATCCAAAACAGTGCGGAACAGATACAATTGACTATGGTTATGAAAAGCTTATTGCCAACTTGTACGTTAATGCTTCAAGTTCAACACTGAGGGCTATCAATATTTCTGATGGTTACCGGTTGGGTCAGTTTTATACGGCTCCTGGCGAAGTGACCATTTCTGGATTTAAGTTTTATGCTTGGTCGCTCGACACAACCGCACATGCCATTGATGTGTATTGTGAGATTTACGAAGCGGGAGCTGATAGTTTGCCATTTGGAAATCCTGTAAGAGCGGATACGCTTCAAATTGATACAACATTTAGAAACGGTGTATTAGATAGCATATCGCAATTTGCCAATTTCAAACCATATACGACAACAAAACCTTTTATAGTGGTGGTTCGAAGTTTCGACAGTACACGCGTTGCAATTGTTGGAAACGATTATACCAAACGCGATGGTTTTGGCGAGAATTACGCATGTGGATCGATTGGAGGCAGATGGTATCGTTGTCTCGACTTGAATATCGGTGGCACAACATTGGATTGTGATATGCTATTAGAGCCATTTGTTGATTACAAGTTGTACAACGATTTTAAACTAACTGATTGTTACGACCCAAAAGATAGTGTGTTTTTTGAAAATACCTCGTCACCATTTCTATTTAGTCCTCAATACAATATTTATAAGTTTTACGAGGAATTTAGAGGGTATAGTTACGAACGATTTAGCCATCGGTGGAGTTATGGAGGTGGATTCTTCTATAGTCAAATCGATGGTGGAACACGATTTCAAACACCTGTTAATGTAAATATCGGATTGCGCAGTATTCTCTATTCTATGACAGGTTCTAGAGCTTGCGAGGATACAACAATCAAAGAATTAAATTTTCAGCCTGAAAAGGTGAAAATAACTGGAGACGTGGCTGTTTGTTCTGGCGAATTATCGAGCTTAATTGCATCCTCTGCCGGTTCAATATCATGGTACAAAGGGCCGTTTGACACCACGGTTATTGCCGATACACGTGATTACACCTCACCGGCTCCTCTTGTAAAAAACGACACGCTGTATGCACAAGCAGTAAATAAAGAGTGCAAAACAATTCGAACACGACAAATTGTTCAAGTTACCGAAACTCCTACTGCTCCAACAATCAAAGACGATAGTATTTGCCTTAACTCAATGGCAAATTTAGTAGCTACGAGTTCTGTTGGAAATACACGTTGGTTCGAAGATTCTACAACATTAATAGCGGTTCATAGTGGAGATTTTTATCAGATTGGTCCACTAAAAAGGGACACCTTCTTTTTTGCAAAAACCTATAATGGAAGTTGTACTCATGATGGTCGTTTAAAAGTGAATGCATTTGTAAGTGACGGGTTTGCACCAGAAGAGCCTTCTATTAGCAAAGACACAAATATCTGCCTACTAAGCGATGATTTAACATTAAATGCATCTGGTTCTTCAACACTTCGTTGGTATGACGTTGCAGCAGGTGGAACGCCAATAGAGTATGGAGATACCCACGTTTTTTCACCCATAAAACGCGGTGAGTTTTATCGCTATGTGGATGCGTACAATGGAATTTGCGCCAGCAGTAGATTGCCCATAAAAATTCAAGTTCAACATTTTCCAACGTTGCCAACATTGGTTGACCAAAGTGCTTGTGAGGGAGAAGATGTTCTAATGGAGTTTCCGAATATTCATGGAAATGTGCTTTGGTACGATGCAGAAACGAATGGAAACCTAGTTCACACCGGTACAATGCAGTTATTCCCATCAATAAATGCATCACAATCATTCTACTTACAACCTTTTGAAGGTTCTTGTGTAGATACAGTAAGGCATAAATGGAGTTTTACTTCGATTCCTTACGGAAAGATAACGAGTTCTACATTAGATGATCAGGCGTGCGACCTTATGATTCCAACATTAACGGTAACGCCAGATTTAGGTGAAGTTACTTGGTTTGACGAAGATGAAAACGAAATATTTAAGGGTAATTCACTGACTACAAGCCCAATAGAATCAGATGTAACAGTGCACTACTCAATTAACAACCAAGGTTGTATAACGGACAAAGTGCCACATACTGTGAAGTGGAGGGTAATGCCAGATGCGAATTTTGATTACCAAGTTGTTTGGAGAGACGTAACTTTTGCCTCACGTTTGATTGATCAAGGAGACTACATATGGGAATTTGGCGATAATTCTGATACGTCGATGGGAACAGATGTAACGCATCACTATTATGAAGACGGAACGTACGACGTTGCATTAATGGTTCAGTCGCCATTTGATTGCATTGATACGGTCACTAAAAAAATTACGATTAACTCGTTAAACGTAAATAGTGTGCGTGAAACACCTGCGATTGTATACCCTAATCCTACAAAAGGACTTGTTACCGTTGATATTACTTTGGATATTGATAGGGTAGAAGTAGTGAATGCACATGGGCAGATTGTAATTGATTTTGTGCTAAATGGTATGGAAGAAAGAGTATCTATTGACTTTTCGGCACTATCTGTTGCTGAAGGAGTCTACTACATTAAAACAATTGGCAATGATGAAATTCGAATTGCTAAGGTGGTGTATCAGAAATAGAGATTGTTTTAATAAACTTGTATCAATATTACTAGATTTTCATTACCGGAAATTAAGGATTTTCTATTTATCTACAATTAAACAACGCTATAGGTTAATGTAGCTTTACAGCTTTATTATTGCTTTCGAATTATGACGCAATATATTGAAGTTTCAATTCCACTTTTAGAGGAACGAAAAGATGTTATTATAGCTGAATTAGAGCAACTCGGTTACGAAGGTTTTTGGGATCAAGGCACCATGTTGGTTGCTTATATTCCACAATCCGATTTTTTACACAAAAGGCTGTACGATACTCTCGGGAAATACCAAATGGAAAATAGTTTTTCCTACAAACCGTTAGAAGATCGAAACTGGAATGAGGAGTGGGAAAAAAACTATGATCCAATTATAGTTGATGACCGAGTGTATATAAGATCACCGTTTCACAAAGAAATTGAGTCTATTGAGCACGAGATTATAATTCAACCACAGATGTCTTTTGGCACAGGACATCACGAAACAACTCAACTTGTAATTCAAATGATGTTGACATTGGACTTTACAAATAAGAAGGTGTTAGACATGGGAACAGGAACTGGCGTTTTGGCATTTCTTGCTCAAAAACTTGGTGCAGGTCGAACTGTTGGTATCGACTATGATTTGAACTCTGTTAACAATGCGGAGGAGAATTTAAAATATAATAAATCAGTTGACGTTAGTCTTTTGCATGGGAGCGCTGAAGCAATTCCTGACGAGAATTTTGATATCGTTCTTTCAAACATTACGAAAAATATTAACATGACTCTTTTACCTCACCTTGCCAAACATGTATCAACAGGTGGTTATTTGGTATTGGCCGGATTTTTGAACTTTGATTTGAAAGAAGTTGATTCTGCAACTAAGTCGTTAGACTTTGAATTAATCAGAAACATTTCACTGGGAGATTGGGAGTCGCTCATGTACAAAAAACTATAACAAGAAATGATGAAGGACACGCTATATAAAACACATTTTCATAAATTTTTAATACTGCTTTTTTCAATTCTGATTACGAGCACACATGGTTTTTCTCAAACCAAAGGATTCAGTAAACGCCCTGAAGTGTTTATTGGAGAGCTTGGTGATCACGTAAAAAAACTAAACGATAAATCTGTACAAAAAACTTTTGAAGTATTTGAAGATCAATGGAATAGTGGTATTTATTCAGAAGATCAAGAAGGGACGGTAATTCGTTTAGCAGAATATATGGTTCTTAAAAAGTTCAAAATCAAACCTGATTTAGAACTATACATGAAGACTCTAGTTGCGGCAAAAGATTCAAACTCAGGAGTATCTGAAGCGAAGTTTGATGACTGGCTTAAAAACCAATATAAACTTATCAAAAGCAATAGGCGCTCGTATTTAAAAGTTCTTGAAACCTCTCTTGGGTTGTTTGAAAATAGAACGCTTTACGAAGACGACAGCAAACGATGGCATTTCAGTAAAACGGACTATAAATTTGATTATCAAGCTACAAAAGTGTTTCTCCGGTTAACAAATGTAGATATTATTTGTCATGGACCAGACGACTCGCTTATTGTTCGATCTACTTCTGGAAGTTATGATATTCTGTCAGAGAGCTGGACGGGAGAAAGCGGAATAATTGACTGGGAGCGTGTTGGGTTATCGGCAGTGCAAGCGTTTGCCGAGTTTGACAACTATCAGATTGATATGTCAACTCCCGGATTAAAGATTGACACAGTTTCCTTTCAGTATAAAGGAGTTTTAGATGGTAAAATAATGGGCAGTTTAGAAGACAAGGTTTCTGCTCGGACGTTGTACCGTAAAGACGACAATTTTAATGAATCTCGATACCCTAAGTTTATCTCGTTTGAAGATGACTTGGCAATCAAAGGCTTTGTTGATGGTAACATCGTTTTTAAAGGCGGATTTGCTATGGATGGAAATCGAATGCAAGGAAAAGGAAGTGAGTTTAACAAGGCGGTTTTTGAGTTTTATTATGAAGGGAAGTTGATTGTAGAGGCAAAATCAAATGTTTTTACAATTTCCGATGGTAAAATTATGGGTCTACAATCAGAAGCCTCTATTTACACAGATAGCGGAGAGATTTATCACCCAAGAGTACAATTGACGTTTACTCAAGAAGGAAAAAGATTATCCTTGTTAAGAGGCCAGAAAGGTATTGAACAAGCACCGTTTTTTGATTCAGATCATAATATAGAAATTATGGTTGATCAGATTATTTGGAAAATGGAAGAGCCTAAAATTGATTTTGATATGATAATCAATGAAGAACGAGCCCTTTTTGTTTCTAAAAATTATTTTAAAGACTACAACTACGAGAAAATAACCCGAGGAGGAATGATGGCGTATCATCCGATCGACAAACTCTATCGATACTATATGCAGACACGCTCTCGTAACTTGAAACTGTCACAATATGCAGCTTATTTAGGAACCAGTAAAAAGGAAAACTTATATCCACAAGTAATCGGTTTAGCCAACGAAGGGCTCATCTATTATGATACAGAAACAGAAGAAATTGTTATCAAGGAAAAACTACTTAATTACTATAAAAACCATTGGAAATTAGCTGATTACGATATTCTTCGCTTTAGTTCTGTGATTGCAGCAAAACCAAATGCGACCTTAAACTTAGTCAATTATGATTTAGACATTCAAGGAGTAAGAGCGTTTCAGTTTAGCGATTCACAATATGTAATAGCCTATCCAAGAGATCAGTTTGTTCGTGTGAAAAACAAACGAAGATTACAGTTTGATGGAAAGGTAACCGCAGGTAGATTCGATTTTTTTGGAGATCAATTTGATTTTAGTTATCAGGACTTTACCATCACCTCAGAAAAGATTGATTCGTTAAAACTCTGGTTTCCAGATACACTTAGTCAGAAGTTCTTAATTCCAGTGAAGTCGGTATTGAGAGATATTCATGGAATCATATATATAGATAAGTCCAACAATAAGTCGGGGTTAACAGATTATCCTGAATATCCACGTTTTGTCAGTAAGGCACCATCAGTCATTGCATACGATAAAAACACGATTCATGGGGGCACGTATAAAAAAGATGAATTTAGGTTTGAAGTGGATCCATTCGACATTGATAGTCTTGATAATTTCACGATAGCTGGTTTGAAGTTTCCTGGCAACTTTGTTTCTGGTGGAATTCTACCTGAGTTTCGATATGAAGCTTCGATTATGAAGGATTATTCTCTTGGATTTACCAAGGCAAACCCACCAGGAGGATATCCAATGTATGGTGGCAAAGGTCATGGTGATATCGACATAAGCATGAGCGAGGAAGGCTTTTACGCCAAGGGAAGTATTGACTATGAAGGCGCAAAACTCGAGTCGCAGAATATTCTAATGACACCCGACTCTACAAACGCAGAAGTAGATCACTATGAAATTAAACGAAGTGAAAAATACCCACGAATGATTGCTTCCGATATCTTGTCTCATTGGCTACCAAAAGAGGATAAGATGTATTTAAACACGAAAGAGCATGAAGTTGATATATTCGACGATGGACAAGTATTTGAAGGTAATTTGTTACAAACTCCGTCAGAGTTATCAGGAAACGGAGAATTGCGTTGGGATAATGCTGTTTTAGCTTCGGCAGATATGAAGTTTAATCCGATCCATGCAGATGCCGATGTGTCAAGTATTAAAATTGGCGATGTTGATGCAGGAAAAATTTCATTTGTATCAACAAACGTTCAGTCACACATCGATTTTGAAAAGAGAACGGGTGATTTTAGAGCAAACGAACTAGGTCACTTAACACAGTTTCCGTATAATCAATTTGCATCCACCATGGATGAGTTTAAGTGGGATATGGATAAGAAGACAATTTTGTTGACTCCAACGGGACGTCAAAAGTCAGAAGATTACGTGTTTAAATCACAAAATCCATCACAAAATGGTTTAGTTTTCCAAAGTACAAAGGCGTTGTTCGATATGAACGAAGGAATTATTTATGCGGAAGAAGTACCGTATATCGATGTAGCTGACTCAAGAGTGTTTCCGGATGAAGGAAAAGTTACCATCCTAAAAGATGCAGTGTTGAAACCACTTGAGAAAGCGAAAATGCTTGCAAATCGAGAAAATAAATACCATGAACTGTATGATTGTAGATTGACCGTTGAAGGAAGATTGAGCATTTCTGGAAATGGTTATTATGTGTACAAGGACAAACACGAGTCTGGTCAAATATTGTTTTTCGACAAGATGCGCGTGTTGCAAGATACCTCTACCATTCAAGCAACAGGTTATGTTGCTGACACTGTCGACTTTTCTATAAGTCCTAAAATTGGCTATAAGGGAACAGTGGACTTGTTGAGTAAAGATCAATTCCTTTCGTTTAAAGGGTTTGTTAAACCACTTCATACCTTTAAAGATATTAAAAGCCAATGGTTTAGATATAAAGATCAACCAGATCCAAACAATATCATAGTTGATGCGAGTGAGCCACGTAATATTGATCGAAAAAAGGTTGACATCGGAATTAGCTTATCTCCAAATGATTCAGTTAGTGTTTATCCAAATTTCTTTGGTCAGAAATTTTCGTTTACCGATCAAAATTTAAGCATTGACACAGGTGTTTTCTTTTATGACGAAATCCGCGACGAGTTTGCCGTAGGTGATAGTAATAAGTTATTGAATGGAGCAATCCGTGGAAATATTATGGCATTCAATGAAGGAGATAAATCAATTACCGCTGAGGGTGTTTTTGACTTCGGGTTGGATATGCATGAAAATTTTAGCATCAAGACTATCGGTAAAGCACGTAAAGAAGAGGATGATTCTACGTTTACATTTAATATGTTAATGGCGATGGACGTTAAACTGCCAGAGGAGTGTTGGCTTCGACTTCATCAATTAATCGATGAAAAAGCATCAGATGCCCCTCGCGCTAGTCCAGATAACGATGACGTGAAACGCAATTTGGCAGAGCTTGTCACTGAAGACAAAAAATATGACAAAGTACGACAAGACATAATTGATATTGGGGAAATAAAGCAAATTGACGAGTTGAAGAAAGACTTTATGCTTGCTAATTGTGAATTCTATTATTCACATACACTGCACGCATTTGTTTCAAAACAGCCTGTTGAAGTGTCTACGATTCATGGGAAACAAGTCAACAAAAAACTAAACGCTTATACAATCATCGAGCAGAGAAGAAGTGGAACACGAATAGGGTTTTACTTTGAACTAACGAAGTACGATTACTTCTATTTTGAGTATCAACGAGGTAATCTATTTGTGTATTCTACTGACAAAGACTTTAATTTGCTGTTAAGACAACGAGCAAGTAAGGTTAATGAACGAGGGTATAATGTTCGATTAAGCTCTCCATTAAAAGTAACAAAGCACGTAGATATAATAGATTCATTAGAGGAATGATTTCATTTGTCGAAGTAATATTAATTATAGTTTCTTATGTTTTAGGGTCTATTCCCTCAGCTGTTTTGGTTGGCAAGTCATTTCACGGTTTAGACGTAAGACTCCACGGAAGCATGAGTGCTGGTGCTACGAATACCTTTAGAGTACTTGGAAAACGAGCAGGTATCACGGTTTTAATCATGGATATTTTGAAAGGTGCAACGGCAGTTAATCTTGTGTACTTCTCTGAATCTATTTTACCTGAATACATAATCGGATTTAAAATTCTTTTTGGTTTAATGGCTGTAGTCGGTCACATTTACCCATTATTTGCAAGCTTTAAAGGCGGAAAAGGAATAGCCACGCTACTTGGAATGGTAATAGCAATTGATCCAATTTTGGCACTTGGTTGCATTTCAATTTTTCTGATTATCCTGATATCAACTAATATGGTGTCTTTGGGGTCAATCCTTTCGACGCTGAGTTTCGGAATAATGACATATATCCGATATGGTTTTAGTGAGCCATTTTTGCTAATTTTTGGCATCTTTGCAGGAATCTTAGTTCTGTACACTCATCGAGCAAATATTGGTCGAATAATGCGTGGTGAAGAGAAAAAGATTTACTTGTTTAAGAAAAAGTAGGTTTCATTGAATATCCAAGGTACACAAACAGCAGAAGAAACAGAGGTTGACGTTATAGAGGAACTGATAGGTGGTTATGCACTAATCATTTTCAACGATGACGTAAACACGTTTGATCATGTAATTGATTGCTTGGTTAAATATTGCGAACACACTCCAGAGCAAGCTGAGCAATGTGCTCTAATTATTCACTTTAAAGGAAAGTGTGCTGTAAAGCATGGTTCCTCAACAGAGTTAAAACCAATCTGTGAAGCGTTGACTCAACATGGTTTGTCGGCAACGTTAGAAATGGTTTAATATAAATATAGAAATTTTTCATGATCGGTTTAAACGATATCTCATACGAATTTGGTGGTAATTACCTGTATAAAAATGCCAATTGGCATATAAAACCAAAAGAACGCATTGGTCTGGTAGGTAAAAATGGAACTGGGAAAACGACGCTACTGCGCTTAATAACAGGAGAGTATGAGCTTCGGGAAGGAACTATTTCCAAAATGAAAAGTCTCAAAGTTGGGTATCTTCATCAAGAAATGTCAGAGACTGCAGTTGATCTGTCGATTGTAGATGTTGCAATGCAAGCGTTTAATGAGGTAATCGAGATTGAAGTGGAGATGAACGCTATCTACAAACGGATGGAAACTGAGGAGGTTACTGAAGTTATGTTAGATCGCTTGGGCCATTTGCAAACGGAGTTTGAACGTAAAAATGGATACCAGATGAAGAGTGTCACCGAAGAAATTCTTGAGGGCCTTGGATTCAAAACATCCGACTTAACGAGACCATTAAAAGAGTTTAGTGGTGGTTGGAGAATGCGTGTGATTTTAGCACGAATGTTACTCGAACAACCAGACTTATTGATGCTGGATGAGCCGACGAACCACTTAGACCTTCCATCAATTGAGTGGCTAGAAAACTACCTTCAAAGCTATCAAGGAACTGTTATCGTGGTTTCTCACGATCGGTTTTTCTTGAACAAAATGGTTACTAAAATTGTAGAAGTAGCAAATCAAAAGCTTTATATCTGGGACGGGAATTATGATTTCTTTTTAAAAGCGAAAGAAGAACGTGATGATTTATTGCAGCGACAGTACGAAAACCAGCAACAATATATAAAAGATCAAGAAAAGTTTATTTCGAGATTTAGAGCAAAGGCATCTAAAGCAACAGCTGTTCAAAGTAGGGTGAAGATGCTTGATAAACTAGACAAAGTTGAGCTGATTGAAGGCGATGGTCCTCGAGTAAATTTGAAATTTAGTATCAACAAAGAATCTGGAAAGATTGTGATGGAACTGAATGATATTACAAAGCACTTTGGAGATAATAGAATTCTTACCAACACTGGAGGAGAAATAATTCGAAAAGATAAAATTGCGCTTATCGGGGCCAACGGTAAGGGGAAATCTACGCTTCTTAGAATAATTGCCAATACTGAACCTTTTAAAGGCGAACGAAAGGAAGGATACAATGTTGTAACCTCTTTTTTCGCTCAACATCAGTTGCAAGCGCTTCATTTGGAAAATGAGATTTTGCAGGAGTTAACTGAGCATGGGAGTGGTTTGTTGGAATCAGAATTGAGAAATGTTCTTGGTTGCTTTTTATTCGCTGGTGATGATGTTTTTAAACCAATTAAAGTACTTAGTGGAGGAGAAAAGTCTAGAGTTGCATTGGCAAAAACCTTAGTCGAAAAAGCTAACTTCTTGTTGTTAGATGAGCCTACCAATCACCTCGATATACAGAGTATTGACGTATTAATTCAAGCATTACAGCAGTACGAAGGCAGTTTTGTATTGGTTAGCCACGACAGGCACTTCGTGAAAGAAGTAGCAAACAAAATATGGTGGATTGAAGATGAACAAATCAGAGAATATCCAGGTTCATACGATGAATTCTTATATTGGAAGAAGCAACAAGATGAACAAAAGCAAGAAACTTCAAAGAAGGTAGAGAAGAAGGTAGAAAAGCCTACAAAGAATCCTGTTAAAACAGATGAAGATCGCAAACGACAACAGCAAATTCGCAAAGTAGAACAGGAAATTGAAAAGCTTGAAGTCCGCATAAATAAAACACAGGAAACGATTTTGGAAATGGAAAAGGACTTAGCAAAACCTGAAATCGTTGCTGATCATCAAAAACTATTGGAATTATCAAATAAACATCAAGACTTGTCTTCAGACAAAGTTAAGTTAGAGGCAGAAATGGATATTTGGGTTGAAAAATTGTTAGAACTAGAAGAGGCGTAAAACGAGTCTGCTTACAATTTTCTTTCTTTTAGTTGTTTCAAAACGAAGTAGTAGGTTACCCCAGCACACACAAGTAAAATGCTAAAAATAAGTGTCCAATCGTATGGGTGCAAAAAGTCGGTTCCAATACGCCATAACCTCGTTATCATAATAAAGAAAAACAAGGCAATCCCAAAACGTCTTAAGTTCAGTTTGCTCTTTCCTTTTAAGACGAATAGATAACCCAGCTCTATGCCTAAATGAGCTGAAATTCCTAATATCAAAAGCTCATCGCCGTATGGCCAATGCATAATTTTAAACAAAGCACTGAGTATAACAATAGCAGCAGGAATATTTGAGTAACGTCCGTAGATACTCCGTTTGTCGGGTCGTTTCGGGGTTAAATCTTCATCTAATATTTCATTCATATTTACTAACCTGTTTTCTAAACGCAAAGGTTATACGTTGTTTTTCATCTCCGATACTCGCAAATAACGAATCATTTCGTCTTAAGTATTCAATGTATTTAGGAAAATCGTGCTGATTATTTTCACATCGAAAAAAAGAGTCACGTACATCTGTGACAACAAAGGAAGTTGCCTTTTCGTTTTGTTCAGGATGTGCTTCATAAGTCCACCGATCATAGGATTTTACAAGTGTCATGTGCTCTAACGTAATTTTACCATCAATATTGGTCGCACCTAATCCATTGTAACTTGTAAGTCCTTTCTCCCATGACTCATTGTGATTCAGAACACTATCACCGCTCATAGATCGCTGCCAACTTCCTAAAAGCCAGTTAAATGTGTTGTCTTGATGTAATTTGTTGTTTTGTGAATTGTTGCATGAAAGCAGCAGAAAAACAAGAAATAAGAAAGGAAATTTCATTGATTTTTTTTAGGTATCGAAAATTAGCTATTTAATTCTAAATTTGTTCAAACTAGAAAAAAGACATTTATGAAAAAAATAGTATTGGCTTCTGCAATTTTATTTGCGTTGATGACCGGATGTAAAGATGAAGAACCTGTTGTAGAGACAACACCTTCAGACGTACGTGATGTAGTTATTGGAGATTATACGTGTAATTACAAAGTATTTGATGCAGGGAGTGGAAAGGAACGTGATAAAGGAAGCTTTGAAGTTGAAATATTAAAAAACCCAGCAGACGATGCCAAGTTTGATTTTAGAATTGATGGATTAACATTGTTGATGTCAGGAACAAACTTGACAGCAGTTTCTGAAGGTTATTCGTTTAGTATCCCTGAGCAAACGGTAGACCGATTTGGTGAATTAGTGGGTCGTGAAATAATCAATGTTCCGGATCAAACTACACGTGTAGCCGGTTACTTTATAACGGCGACTAATGGGTTACAATGTTTTTGTGAAAGAGCGACAAAAGTTGGGTCCGAAGACGATTTGTTTGAGTTCACACTCGTTCGTAAATAAGAAATTTATTATTGACTAAAAGTGGCATTTTTATGCCACTTTTTTTTATGTCGAAAATTTACTGGCAACGTTTTGTACCTTAGGCGTGTCTATAAAACAATGAAGCCTTTGAGAGTCATCTTTTCCGTTGGGGTATTTCTGCTTCTTTTTGTCGGTCAGCAAGTACAAGCAACTCATATAATGGGTGGAGATTTTAACTATCGATATCTCGCAAAGGATTCATTCGAATTTACCATCGTTTTTTATGTAGATTGTGAAAACGGAGATGCTGGTGCTATCGCTTCTGATCAATACGCAATCATCGGTTTTTTCAACAATCGTACAAAGGACTTTATTGAAAAAGTTGAGATTCAACGAAACAATCCAATCCGGGTTTCAAAACTAAACTATGCCTGTGTTGAAGCACCTCCAAATGCCTGTGTTGATAGATATGAATATACGTTTCGCAAACGTATTCATGTAGGCAAGGATGGGGTAATTGCGGCTTTTCAACGTTGCTGTAGAAATCACACAATAACCAATTTAGTTGATCCAGGGTCTACAGGAATGACATGGTTGGTGACGATTCCCAGTACTGATATTGTAGAGATAAATAGTAATCCCGTTTTTAAAGCAAGCCCTCCAAACTTTTTATGTAATGATGCACCACTAGTATTTGATCACTCGGCAACCGATGTTGATGGTGATTCTCTATCATACGAACTTTATATACCATATGAAGGTGCGACGCGAGATATACCGCGGCCAACCCAACCATCCAACCCAGACTATACTGAATTATCGTATTCTAGCGGTTATGGTTTATTTAATATGATGGGAGGGAAGGAGAAGTTGAAAATTGACCCTGTAACTGGACAATTGACAGTTTTTCCGAATAAAGTAGGGCAATACGTGGTAGGGATTAAAGTCTGTGAATATAGAGACAACGTCAAAATTGGAGAAACTCTAAGAGACTATCAGTTCAATGTATTGGATTGTAAAGTGACCTTGGTTTCTGATTTTTCAATTAATCCGATTGACTGTTCAGACTCGTTGTTGGTACTCAACAATTCATCAAAAGATGCAAATGAATACGATTGGCAATTGTTACTTAAGGATAAAGTACTGGACATAAGTAATGCTGAAAATCCTACGTTTAAGGCAGCAACTAAAGGTGTTTACACCATTACTCTGATTGCAAAAAATACCAACTGCCAAGACAGTATGAAAAAACAGATTGAGGTTGGGGCAAAGAGAGACTTAAATGCCCAATTTGACATTGATTACGATACGTGCGACCCTTCTTCTGTAGTAATTACAAATTTTAGTGACCAAACACCTGTGTGGTTTTGGGACATAGGTACAGGCAAAGGGTTTCAAAGAAACCTTCCTACAAAAGAGATAAAGTATTCTGAGCCTGGTTCGTATACAATCCAGTTGCGACTTAGTGATTCTTCAAACTGTGCAGATGATGTTTTGGTTGGTAAAACATTTACAATAATCCCATTAGATACATTTTATTCAGATTTTATTGTTGATTTTCCGAATCCTTGTGACCCAGGCGAAATTGTTTTGACTAAAACCGATCAACTACTGGAAGATTGGAGTTGGACGGTTGAAACAAAGGATAAAACCTTTAAGAATAAAGAGCAAGTTGTTATAAATAACCTGAAAGAAGGCACATATAAAGTGACTCTGATGCATCAAAAGTCAACAATGCCTTGTGCACTAAACTTGGATAAAACTAAAGAAATTGCAGTTAAACCCATTCTGACAGGTGCAGAATATCTTACGCTGTACAATGTGTTTTCTCCTAATGGCGATGGTGTTAATGACTGTTTTACGTTAGACATCGATGGAGAAGATTGTTATATAATTGAATTAACAATTTTTAATCGGTGGGGCGAGAGGCTGTTTTATACAGATAATGCAACGTCAGAATGCTGGAATGGCCGAAGTACTGATGGTGACCCTTATCCTTCTGGTACTTATTATGGCGTGGTTAACACTAAACATGAATTAAGTGATGATGTGCAATCGATTCCTATTTCGATCACACTCATGAAATGAATTGTCGCTTATTATTTCTAACTAATCAGAAAAAAGTATAATCATTCTTTATTACCAATGCTTAAAGAGTTTTTTGCAGAATTAATGGTGTTAAAAAATAACTTGACAAAAGTTTCGTTAGATTTGAGTTGCTCACATTTTTAAATACCTAAAAAACAAATCTGAATGCCAATACTAGAATCTATTCCTGAATACTTTAAACCCTATGTCAAGAGGGTTCAAAGTGAAAACGCAAACACAGCGTTAGAAGAACAGCTAAATGAGATGGCCGCGATTTATCAAACAATGTCTCCAGAAAAAGCTGATTCCCGCTATGCAGAGGGCAAATGGTCACCAAAACAAATTGTTCAACACATTATTGATACAGAACGAATTTTAAGTCAGCGAGCCTTGCGTTTTTCTCGTCGTGATATGACTCAGCTTCCAGGTTTTGATCATGAATTATATGTCGAATCAGCAAATGTAAATCATCGTATAATTGAAAATTTATGGGATGAATTTATGGCTGTACGTGTTTCAACAAAGTTGTTATATCTGAGTTTTGGCGAAAAAGAGCTAAGTCGTGAAGGTTTTGCAAACGGGATGGTTTTAAGTGTAGAAAACCTTGCGTATATAATGGCTGGCCACGCTTTGCACCACACCGAAATTATTAAGGAACGTTACCTGTAAGGTTAATGTAATGCGGCTTTAACGGGTATTTCTTGTAACACACGTGCCTCTGCCGTCATTAATTCTTCCAATCGATCATAAACCACTTTTTCATCAAAGTAGTTTAGGGCAAAACCGACAAAAATGTGACCGTGTTTCGCTTCGCTCGTCCAAAGCTTCTTGTAAAAACTTTTTAGATCAGGATCTTCGACGTTGTCAGCAACCATTTTAAAACGCTCCGCTCCGCGACACTCCAAAACAGAAGCCAGTAGGAGTTTATCTAAAAAACGTTCCTCTCTGCCATCGCGAGCCATTTTCATCATTTTATTGACGTATACATCTTTTTGAATCTCATGGTTTAACGAAATACCTTTTGATTCCATGACAGAGTAAACTTCTTTAAAATGCTCCATTTCTTCAATAGCAGTATCTATCAAATCTTGAAGAATTTCTTTTCGGTCAGGATATTTAGCCACAAAACTCATCGCCATTCCGCTGGCTTTTCGTTCACAATCGGCATGGTCTCTTAAAAAGGAAGGAAAATCGTTCAATACGGCATTGATCCACTCTTTGGAAGATGCAACCTTAACATCGATGGATTTTTTCATAAAGCAAAGTTATACGATTGAAATCATATAACATGCTCATTTTGACTGATTATCAGTCGTAATACAGTACGTTGGATCAAAGTATGAAGCTTAATATCGTCGTGCTGAGCTTCGTTTCTTTTTATCTTTTGATTTTCCTCTAGACGGATTCTCTTTGTTACCAGCAACTTCAATGTTACATGTTCTTCCACGGAATTCTTTTCCGTTCATTGATTTCAAAACTTCATCGGTATATCCGTTGTCAACTTCAACAAAAGAGAAAGTTTTGAGAACCTCAATTCGTCCAATCCCAACACCTTCTAAACTAGGCTGTTCGTTGATAAAGCCCATCAAACGTTGAGCGTTTAAAGAATCTTTTTGGCCCATATTTATAAAGAAACGCTCGAAATTCATGCTTCCACCACGTTTACTTCTAGATCGATCAGAACGAGCAGGTCTGTCAGATCGATCACTTGATCTTCCACGATCGCGGTCTCTTTCACGTCTATTACCTCTTTCACCTCGATCATCTTTTCGCCGTCGACTATCGCCTCTGTCGTTTGCTGATATATTTAAATCTCCTGAATCTTTATAGTAATCCAAGAATCGATTGAATTCCGTTGAGAAGAAACGTTCAATTAACTCTTCTCGACTAAAACCTTCTAGTTCAGCTGTAATCGCTGGTAAGTATTGATCAAACTCAGACTTGTCTACTTCGACTTTTTTGAGGTCTTCAACTAGTTTTAATAATTGCTTTCCACAAATTTCTTTTCCGCTTGGAATGTCTTTTTTCGTAAAATCTTTTCCGATTTTACGTTCCAGTTGTCTGATTTTAGAAGACTCTCGATTGGACACTAAAGCTATTGATTCTCCCTTTTTTCCAGCTCTTGCCGTTCTACCACTTCTGTGAATGTAGGATTCTAATTCGTCGGGTAAATTATAATTTATAACATGTGTGATGTTGTTTACGTCTAATCCACGTGCTGCAACATCGGTAGCTACTAAAATCTGTAATAATGAGGATCTGAATCTTCCCATTACATGATCTCGTTGAGCCTGAGATAAATCTCCGTGAAGAGCATCTGCGTTATATCCGCCTTTGATTAATTTATCCGCAACTTGTTGAGTTTCTCTTCGGGTTCTGCAAAATACGATTCCGTAAATGTCTGGGTTAACATCAGCAATTCTTCGTAACGCCTCAAATCGGGTACTTGCATTGACTAAGTAATAGAAATGGTCAATGTTTTCAGCACTTTGATTCGCTCTTGCTGTGGCAATTTCCACAGGGTTATTCATGTAGTTTTTAGCGATAAATCGTACTTCTTTAGGCATTGTTGCTGAAAAAAGTAACGTTTGTCGCTGAGCTGGTGTATTACCTAAAATAAAATCCAAGTCATCCTTGAACCCCATGTTTAACATTTCATCCGCTTCATCCAACACTAGGGTGTTGATGTTTTCTAGTTTTAGATTCCCTCTTTTGATTAAATCAACAACACGTCCAGGTGTACCAATTACAACGTGTGTTCCTCGTTTTAGATCTCTAATTTGGTTTACAATGTTTGCTCCCCCATAAACAGAAACTGATTTAAATCCTTTTCTATACTTGGTGTAATTTTCAATATCCTGAGCAATTTGTCTACATAGCTCTCGTGTAGGGCTTAAGATTATCGCTTGGATAGTGTTGTTGTGTACATCAATTTTTTGCGCTAATGGTAATCCAAAAGCTGCAGTTTTACCGGTTCCCGTCGAAGCTAGAGCTAATACGTCTGCTTCATTTTCGATGATTTGGGGAATGGCTTTTTCTTGAATAGGTGTTGGAGATTCAAAACCTAGGTCTAGGATGGCGTTTAGAATGTCTTCTTCTAAGCCAACCTCTCTAAAAGTTGTCATATTGTTCGTTATTAAATGCACCGCCGTGCGTTAGTTGAACGAACACTATGCCATAAGTGACCGTTCTGCCAATTAAAGTGCAAAGGTAACCTTATAATTGGATAAACAAGTCTTTAGTTTAATGGACTGATAAAGAGGCTGTAAACAAAAGAGCCTTGCTGAATCACATCAACAAGGCTCTTTTAGTGCGTTCTAATCTCTTATTGAACAACTAGTTTTTTGGAAATCACTCCTGTTTTATCTTGAAGTGTAATAAAATATACTCCACTTGTCAGACCAGCAGTATTTAGATGATAATGGTTGCCACTTAAAACTGTTTCATTAGAAAGTATTGAACCATTAATTGTTCGGAGTTGGACAGATGTATTTTCAAATGATGCATCTCCTAAATCAATGTTAACTGTTTCTCCGTTTGACGGATTAGGATAAATACTAATTGCATTTGACTTCTGAATATCTGCTACACCAACTGTACTTACTGTAATATTTGTCTTGGTTACTTGGTCATTTCCAAACTCGTTAGTCACTTCTAGAGTAACCCTGTAGGAACCTGTTGCGTTGAATTTAATCGTAATCGACTTTGAAGAATTATAATCTCCTTGAACGAGCACTACATTACTCGAACTACCAGAAGTATTCTCAACGGTCCATTTTCTTATTGTTGCTTCCTTTCCTGAGCTTATATCTGTCAGAGTTGTTTCTTCGTTAATCGCAATGTTCTCTTTTGTAATAGAAAAATCAGCTTTTGGTGCTAAATCGTCAATAGATACTTTTTTAACTATATGCGAAACTACGTCAGTAACATACAAGTTACTACCACCGTCATAGCTTAAACCGAAGACTGCACCGAAGCGAGCGTCAGTACCAGTCCCATTTGTATTCCCAGAAGCACTGCCACTGCCGGCAAACGTCGATACTGTTTTATTCTTTTCGTCAATAACGCGAATGCAAGTACCATCTGCAACGTAGATTAATCCGTTAACTACTGCAATACCTCGTGGCGATCTAAATCGAGCTTCGGACAAACTACCGTCCTTATATCCTAAGCCACCGCAGATGGTAGTTACTTCTCCAGAATTAATGTTTATTTTTCGAATTGAAGTATTTCTAAAATCTGTTACCACAACGTGTGAACCGTCCAACATTGCGATACCATATGGTGAATCAAATCGAGCAGCAGTAGTTCCGTCAACGTTTCCGTAATCTTCTCCTTTGCCTGCTAATGTTAGTACTTGTCCAGTTGGAGAAACTTTACGGATACAATGGTTGCCAAAGTCAGTAACATACATATTACCACTTCCGTCCATTGTAATTCCTTTTGGTTCGTTAAACCTAGCAGATGTTGCTGGTCCATCTTTATATCCTGCTTGACCAAACCCACCTGAAGGATTGCCACCTGCAAAAGTGCTTGCTATTTGACCATTACCAGCATTTACGTACGCGGTTAGTTTACGTATTGCGTGGTTTCCTGCGTCAACAATGTATGCGTCTCCATTTGATGCACATACAATTGATGTTGGCTGATAATACGCCGCAGCATTACCGGTTCCGTTTGCATATCCTAACGTAAATGTTGGGTCGCCAGTTTTTCCGCTTCTGTTATATACTTTACCATTTGTAATTAGCCGAATTTTATTATTACCAGTCACATACATATTGCCAGATTTGTCCCAAGTAATACCTTCGGGCAAATTGAAATACGCATCGGCCAGGTTGGCTGTGGTATTCGAATAATTGTTTAATGGATCCGGATTTACTTTCCCTGCAAAGGAAGTTACCGTTTGAGAAAATGCGATACTGCTTAAAAATGCAAAGCTTGCCGCAACAAGTAGATTACGTTTCATAAATATTTTCAAAACTTGATTACAGCTTCGAAAATACCAAGTAATCTTAAATTCCTTGCATATTGTTTGTAATAAAAGACTCAACAGAAGTTATAATAGTTTCGTTGATATCCGTGTAATCTCTTTTAACAAAGGTGTTTCCAGTAATTTGCTCAAACAACTCAATATATCTATTCGAGACGTTATCCACAAAATCAGGTGTCATCTCAGGAACTAGTTGGCCTTCAAGTCCCTGAAAACCATGCTCAATGAGCCACTGACGAACAAATTCTTTTGATAGTTGTCGTTGCTTTTGATCCTTTGATTGAATTGCTTCGTACGTATCTTTATAAAAGTACCGGCTACTGTCAGGTGTGTGGATTTCATCAATCAAAATGATTTTGTCATCACACGTCCCAAACTCGTATTTCGTATCTACCAATATTAGGTCTTGTGATGAAGCTTTTTCTGATCCAGCTTGAAACAATTTGTGTGCGTACGATTCTAAGGTTTCAATCTGTTTCTTTTTTAAAATCTTTTGACTTCTTAACTCTTCAAAGGAAATATCTTCGTCATGACCCGTTTTCGCCTTGGTGGTAGGAGTGATGATAGGTTCTGGCAATCGATCATTTTCTTTAAGACCTTCAGGAAGTTTAACTCCGCAGATTTCTCTTCCGCCGTCTCTATATAAACGCCATGCATGACCAGCTAAATAACCACGAACGACTACTTCAACTGGTAATGGATTACATCTCAAACCAACGGTAACATGAGGGTCTGGCTCAGCTATCTTCCAGTTCGGAACCAACTCACTTGTATCATCCAAAAACGTGGAAGCTATTTGGTTTAACACCTGACCTTTGTATGGAATTGACTCTGGTAAAACATGGTCGAAAGCGGATATTCTATCCGATGCGATCATTACTAAATACTGATCATTGATGTTGTAAACATCACGTACTTTACCACGATAAAAATCTTTTTGTCCTGTAAAAAAATAGTTTGTTGAAACTAATGACTGCATATTCAAAAGTATAATAACGAAGTAAATGAACGCAAATAAATGTGTTAAATCTTTACAAAGTTGAAAGAAAGGCCAATGTGTCAACACCATCAGCATAGTCGGTAAGTGTCGTTGCTTGAGTGGTACCAAAGGCCTGACCAAATTTCGGGCTTGAAGAAACGATTACTTGTATTTCGTCTTTGTGTACTTTTAGATAGGTTAAAATGTCATTTTCATTTTCAAATCGTTGATAAAAAACACATGACAAAGGTGAATGGAGTTTCTCGTCTTCCTTCACCAATAAATAACCTGTATCTAGATGGGGTGTAAGGTTCATCAAAAATATGGCTCGATGATAGGTGGTATTATTTGCGTATTTGTTGTGGTATTGGACGTCAGACCATTTTGCAGTTGCATCGAGCAACGGAACCAAATCATAGTCTTTTGGAACTAAAAGCTTGGTCACATTTCTACATCCTAAACCAAAGTATTGGAAAATATCATTAGACAGAAGTTCCAATTCTTTTTTTGTCTCTTCTCCAGTTATTACAGCTACAGAAGTTCTATTCTTTCGAATAATGTTAGGTATATCACGGAAGTAATAGTCGAAATAACGTGCTGAATTGTTGCTGCCAGTAGCAATTATTGCGTCAGGTTTAACCACACGCTCTGTTATCTCAATAGAATCTTTAAGCGCTGGTTCAATAGTGATTAACTGATTGATGCAGTATTTCATTAACACCTCATCATTTTGAGCTAGCTTGACAACGGTCTTATGACCAGCCACAAGAACACAAAGCAAATCGTGCAACCCGACAAGCGGTATATTCCCTGCCATAATAATTCCTACCGATTTAGGAGATTCATTACGCTGTGGCAGTTCATTCGTCCAATCCGTCAATTGTGCCAATGTCAATGTCTTGGACCAATTGTTCAAACAAAACCGAACATTTTCTCCGGTAAACCAGCTGTTTTTTGCATAAGATAATTCAATAGCAGCATTTAGATCAGCGGTTTGAGACCCAAGGTTTTTACCAAGTTTGGCAAGTGCATGTATGATTTTTTCTTTGTCCAATACGGTTTTGATTAAGTGGCAAAGGAAGATATTGAATTCAGTTCTGACAAGTTTTTTTACCGTCTTGTGCTTGTCACAATTCATAGCTTGGTAAGCTTTGCTTAACATTTAGCGTTTAATAACTATTTATAATTGTACATTAACAGCAGCAAATGAAAGCGTGGAGAAAACTTTCTGGAGAATATTTAGTACTGCCAATTTTTGAAGCGGTAGAGGAAACCTTAATGCGTGAGGTAGAACAAAATCGAATAAAAGTTTGCATTGGAACAGATTCTCAGGTGAAAGGTGAAATTGTGGAGTTTGCTACGGCAATCGTTTTTTTGCGAGAAGGTAAAGGTGGATTTATTTATCTAAGCACCTATAAAACAGAACAGCAATTCAGCATAAAAGAGCGTATGATAAAGGAGGTGGCAGATTCAATTGAAGTTGCCTATGAACTTTGTCCACTGTTCGATAAATACCATGTCGAGCTAGAAGTTCATGCTGATATTAATTCCGATCCACAGTTTAAGTCCAATGTGGCGTTTCGAGAAGCTATGGGGTATATTTTAGGAATGGGTTATACATTCCGTGCGAAACCCGACGCTTTTGCAAGCACATATTGCGCAAATAAGGTGGTGAAGTAATTTGATTTAAATTAATAGTGGATATATAAAAGTTAATAGTGGATATTGGATAGTTAATAGTTAATAGTTAATAGTGAATAGTGAATAGTGGAAAGTTAATAGTGAATAGTGGATAGTTAATAGTGGATAGATTATAGTTGAAAATTGAAAATTGGAATTCAGTCTATATACGTTGTACTTCTTTTGGCGTGTGGTTGTATCGTCAATTTTGACGTTTACAGTCAAACCTCAATAAGCAAAAACGTAGCAAAGTTTTCGAGTGATTGTAAAGGGCAAGTTGGAGAGTTTGACGATGGAGAAATTCCTGCACCAGATTTTGAACTATTGAATTACCAAATTGTCGCAGATACAACGGTTTTTAAATTCATTATTAAAGCGAATTGTTTTGACCAAAATGTTGGAGTTGCTAAGGTAAATAACGACAGCTTGCATATTTCACGTACAAATGTCCATAGTGATACAACTTATTCTAAATCAATAGATTCTCTGGGCAAAGAGACTTTCGATGAAATAATTACCGAAGAGGTGTTATTTGCAATGTGCTGGTGCCACATCGAGTTCACTTACCAGTTTGATATTCCATTACACAATATCCGGTTCTTGGTGTATAACAACCGAGTTTATGAATTGAAACCTCAAGAATAACGTATTTACTCAATTTCTAGATGTTATGATTCCCCATAACCTTCAACGGAAAAAAATCCATTTCACGTTAAATGTACTTATCGATATAGTTCTAATTGAATCGTCTCATTTACTTTTACCATATTCTCTGGTATATTTGGTTTAAGTATGAAAAAGTGTGTAGCGTGGTGTTTTCTTTTGTGTTACTATGTGACTGCCATTTCGCAGGATATTAAAATCATTCCGCAAACTGGTCATTTATCTGACGTTACAGCATTTGCCTTTAATTCTGATAACAGTGTTATTGCAACCGGCGATAACGATGGAAACATTATTCTTTGGGATTTTACGTCTAGGCAACAAATCAAGAAGTTTAGCAGACACTCGAACGGAATACATAAGTTGAGTTTTTCTCCCAATGGTAAATACTTAGTAAGCGGAGGGTATGATAAATTAACGCTATTGTGGAATATAGAGACTGGTTTGTCACGTATTATAACTACAAATCTATATTACGTTAACGATGTCGTTTTTCACCCTTCCGGGGAGTATATCTTTAGTACTTCAGCTGATTTTACTCTAACTATTTACAACGTTAATGATAGTTCAAAGAAGATAGTAAAACATCACACAGACTTAACATCAATGGCTATTAATGATGAAGGTTCTGAAATTTATGTAGGAGATTATAAGGGAAATGTCTACAAAATGAAGTTTGGAACAACGAACAGTCATGAACTGATAAAACTATATGATGCAGAGTCATACGTTAATGCTTTGGCTTTTGATAGTAAGAGCAACACGTTGGCTATTTCTTCAACACGCAGATTCGACGTGAATAATTCGGAAAACTATGATGGTACATTGGAATTTTGGGATTTAACCAATAACAAAATTAAAAAACCGAAATATCGGGCTGAAGGCGCTCAAGGGTGCAACAACTATATGCTTAAAAGCGTCGGTAGCGGAGAGTTTGTTTATGTTAACCAAGAAGAATTGTTGTTCCGCGTTTCAGCTATTAAAGAAAAAAGTGAGGCCATTGTTCTGCCAAATACTCCACAGAAGTTTAATTATTTAGAAATCTCTGATGATGTCAACTATTTTGTTGTCCCTGTAAAAAATGAATTTACGGTGGTTGATTTATCAAATCCAAGAATAACGTACGAGTTCAATGGGACCTGTACAGGAGTCATTGATGTGCTAAACTACTCAGACTCCAAACTCACCATTCAATATGATAACGGGGTTAGTCAATGGGATCTAACAACTGGAAGATTAAAGGCACTTAATAATGCAAATTATACGAATAACCACACGTCTAAACACGTTATAGTTTCGGATGATCAACGTTTTGAAATTATCGAAGATCAGCGGTATGGTTTTTCGGAATTAGCCAAAACGCACCAGAGGTCCAATATGGGAGTTGTGCTGGGAAATGGGCCAAAGGTTGTGACTGTAAAATTCTCACCCAACAATGAATTTTTAGCAGTAATTGACGTAGAAAGAAACCTGTACATATATCAACTAGGTTCGCTTAAAGTAATCTTTAGTCATAAAGTTTCGGAAAGTAGAATTCCTAGCCCCAATGATTACAAACTTGTTTTTTCTCCAGATGAGAAGCAACTCGTCGTTTTATCAGACTATCTTTTGGTCATTAATTTAACTGATTTTGAAGAAAGCTGGAAATTTGATATTGACCGCAAGGGCAATCATAGCTTGTTAACCGCTGCATTTTCCTCTGGAAGTAATTTTCTTATGGTTGCGGAACATAGTCTCGATGAGTATTATGAGTTACCAGAGAATTCTAGCGATTATGATGTCACGGTAATACCAGCTGGAATGATTAGAGAAGACACAACGTATCTCGCAGCCAGACCAGGGAAGATTAGTTTTTTTAATTGCGAAGAAACCAAGTTTTTAAAATCTCTTTCATTGAAGCGAAACGAAAGTGGCATGTATGCAGATGTTTCCGCAGGTTTTATTGCAAAAAATAGCAGCATCATTCAGTTAGGCTTAACAGATGGAAGGTTGCTTTCGGTTGATTTAGCTACTGGCGATTTTCAGGAGAAGCAAATTGGAAGTTGGGAGATTTTAGACATTCGCCCTTTGAACGAAAATTCAAAGGCGCTAATTGTGACCGATCGAGCTGGGGTTTATCTATATGACCCAACGGAAAACAAAATTTTTGCAACGTTATTAGCGATGCAATCCGGCGGTTACTCAGTTATTAGCTCAAACGGATATTACCTAAGAAGTAAAAATGGGTATAATGGGATGGCTATAAAGAAGGATGAACAAATATTCAAAGCAGAGCAGTTTGATGTACACCTTAATCGCCCGGATTTAGTGTTAAGTGAAATAGGACTTTCGAAGTCTAAGCTCGTAACACTTTATAAAAGCGCATATCAAAAGCAGTTATTATACTCCGAAAAATCCATGGATGTTGACTTACCAACGATAGGTATTTTAAACAAGAGCAAAATAGACTATGTAGTCCAAAAGCCTAGTATTAAGCTGAAGCTCGAGGCATTTTCGAATAAAAAGATTAGAGCTTTACAAGTATGGGTAAATGGCGCGCCTACAATTTATGGATCAGGTGGGTATGAAATTAAAACTCCCGTTCAACAGATTGGTAAAAAAGTAACGGTACCGTTGAAATATGGAGAAAATGTTATAGAGGTAGCGTCGCAAAATGTGAATGGAGTTTGGTCATTAAAAGAAACAATAAAAGTAAAATGCGACGTTCAAAGCGAGAATAGAAAGATGTTGATTGTGGCCGTCTCTATTTCAGATTATTTAGACACAAACTATAACCTGAAGTATTCCGTAAAAGACGGAAAAGAATTTAGTGAGATTTATGTCAATGATGGGAGAAAGACTCTTGGATATCCTGGGCATTTTGACGAAGTAGAAGTAATTCAACTCTTTAATGAACAAGCAACACGAGAGAATATTTTAGCACTTCGATCCCAGATTACTCAACTGACAAGCAATGATGTTGTGCTGTTTTATGTATCTGGACACGGTTTATTGGATGAAGACAAAAACTTTTGGTATGCAACGTATGACATCAATTTTAGTCAACCAGAAAAGCGTGGAGTGTCCTTTGAACAATTGGAGAAACTCCTTGATGACATTCCGGTTCAGAACAAAGCTATGTTCCTAGATGCTTGCCATAGCGGGCTGTCTGACACACGCGGGAAAACCGAAAAAGTGAAATATGTTGACGAATCGAGCAACGTAACAAGTTATGGGTCTAGGGGTGGTAAAACACGTATTAATGGCATTACCTCCAACCTAGCATATCAGACCATGCAGGATTTGTTTAACAACTTAAACAGAGGTTCTGGAACCGTCGTGATATCTGCATCTGCAGGAAACAGCTATGCATTTGAAAGTGATGAATGGGAAAACGGAGTGTTTACTTATTGCTTGATTAATGGACTTAAGAATAGAATGGCAGACACGGATAAAAATGGTGAAATTACGATTAATGAATTGAGTCGATACGTTTCGCTGGAGGTTGATAAGCTAACTCGAGGAGGGCAGAAGCCTAATGAACGACAAGAAAACTTATATAATAATTTTAGATTATGGTAAACGTACACAAAATCTGTAAAAGCATAGTTTTAGTATACATCGCATTCGCGATTGGGGGGTGTAAATCGTCTAAGAAGGCTTTTAACGTTCAAACCAACAACCAATTGGTTTACAACATTACGACGGGAGGAAGTCCGTATAATTTTATTGTTGAAGTCGTCAATCGTCAGCCCGATTTAACATTTAATTACTCCATGACCAATGCTGCAAACACACGTGGACAGCTGGTTATTACGCAGGGAGACCTAGATACCGCGCATGGACAATTTAACTATTTTGGAGGAGGCAAGGATACATTGCGAAGAATGACTTCCGTATGGATTAGCAAAGCATGTTACCAAGAAATTATCACTGATAAAAAAACCGTATTTGAATTTCCAGCCGGTTTTGGTATGAAGAAAGAAACCTATTCACTTACAAAGGAAGAAGATTACACGATATCTGTAAATGGAAAACCACTTATCGTATCAACGTTAGTCTTGAAAAACGAAAAAGGGAATATGTATCGAATTTTAAAGAATCCAAACGATCCTTTAGTGCTTCAAATGGAATTGGGTTTTCAAATTGAGATAAAAGAGATAAACGTTAATTGAAATTTGATGGCAGTACTTTTGTTTAGTGGATTCTAAAAAAATAAACCAATTCTCTTGATGAATAAAATCAGCTATTGTTTATATCTGCTTTTAATAAGCAACATTTTGATGAGTTGTAATGACGATAGGGGTTCTTGTTCTGAAAAGTACTATGGTATTGCTGCATTTAATAAACCTAATATTCAAACTCTTCGCAATTTGGATTCCATTTATTTTAAACGCAATCATTTTGGAAATAGTGACACCATTCTTTTTACAAAAGAAGATTTCGTAGAAAATGTTTTAATCTATGATGATTGCCCGTTTAGAAAGGTTATATATGATAGAGTATCATTGCGTCTAGTTAGTGAAGATGACGAAAAATTAGTTTTGGAAATATTCACATACCCAGGTACTACTGCCTTCTGTACTTTTTTTCACAAGCAAGTATTATATTCTTCTGCAGGGGGATTTGATGAGGAAATTGATTTAGAAACTGGAAACTTCGCTGATTGCTTATTTCAAAGGAATATAATCAACAATAATTATCGTACTGGTTATAGCGAAAAGGTAATATCTGAGTATGGAGAGTTAGACATAAAAAGTGATATTACTGATTATAATTCAACAGCTTACTATAACCTTCAATATGGTTTAGTCAATATCAATTTATATACAGGTACAGATTCGGTACTAACGTATCAGCGAATACCTTAACCCAAATTCAAGACATTAGAATATTCGATCAAAATGAAACCCACAAAACACGAATGGCGTAAAGCAGAAAAGCAACTTTATATCCCTAAAACGAAACCAGAGATTTTAGATATTCCAACACTCAAGTTTGCCGTTATCAGTGGACAAGGAAACCCCAATAGTCCGTTTTTTGGAGAGTACATAGGCGCGTTATATGCAGTTTCGTATGCTATCAAAATGACTCTCATAAAGCTTGATGACCAACCTGAAGGCTATCAAGACTATACCGTATATCCACTAGAAGGAGTTTGGGATATTACTGAGGAAGCCAAAAAAATAAAAAGTGACGTGCTCAATAAGGATGATCTGGTGTTTGATTTAATGATTCGTCAACCGGATTTTGTGTCGGACGAGTTTTTTGATGATATGTTAACATTTGCTAAGTCAAAAAATGACAACCCATTGTTAGATCAGGTAATGTTTACATGCATCACCGAGGGCAAATCGGTTCAAATGATGCATATTGGTAGTTATGACGATGAGCCAGAATCTTTTCAGCAAATGGAAAAATTCGCAGATGACAATAACTTGATTCGAAAATCGAAAATTCACCGTGAAATCTATCTGTCTGATTTTAGAAAAGTAGCTCCAGAAAAACTAAAAACTGTTTTGAGGTTTGGTGTTGAATAAGGTGTAGACAAACAATTATACATACGTCCAAAAAATGAGCACTCCGACAATGGCCGAAACCACGCTTAAAACGAGCACAGCACCCGCTGCCATGTCCTTGATTATTTTCACTTTTTCGTGATTTTCAGGGTGTAATAAGTCCATTATCTTTTCAATAGAACTGTTTAGTAACTCAGCACTCAAAACGGTTCCAATGCAAACCAGCAGTATCGCCCAATGAATAATTGATATGTGTAAATAAAACCCAAGAACAATAACGATAAACGCAGCGGTTACATGAATTTTCATATTCCTTTCCGATTTCAAAGCGGCAAAAAACCCGTTTATCGCGTGTTTAAATGTTTGTCTCATCAACTCTATTCTAACAAGCAAATAAAGGTGTTTTATCTTCATTAGCTCAGGCTTTTTACTTCTTTTGTATTTCGAATTTGTCCAAATAATACGTAAATTATCCCTGTGAATAACCCGAATAATAGTGTAAACTCAATCATATGTATTAGCTTGTTCGATGTGACCAAGTGCATTAAATCTCTTGAGAATTGAAAAGGGTGAAGAAATACATCCCAGCTATTAAAACGCTCCACACGTCCCAAATATATTCCGACACCAATTGCAGGAAACAGTAAATAAGTTGCTTGGGTTAGCCAGTTTTTCTTGAATCGATGCGAAACAAAACATAGAATTTCATCAATGGTATAAAGTGTCAAGGTTAGCCCTGTTAATGCGTAGGTAAAAAAGAGCACTAAGTCATACCAAAGATTAATTTTTAGCCCTTTTCGAAAGTGAACAAAATCAGTAAGCAAGTAGGATGCATTTGGTAAAAACAGGATTACCAAACCAACAAGCCCCAATTGAATGTAAATGTTGTTGGTTTGATGTACTTTTTTAGATAAATGATACGGTATCCATGCAAGGAATAAATTAAAAACGAGAAACAGGTAGACCATATCCCATTGACTAAAAACTCTATAGAGTGATAAGCAAAGACAGCTTAGTATAAGAGTCTTGATTGGGTGCATTTTAAAAAGCTTCATATTAAAATAATTGTGCTAATCCGATTTGTTTTGGAGTAATTCGATGTTTGAAATAATAACGCAGCATACCGGTCAGAATCATGGCTAACCCTATACCGAAAATCCATACTGGAAAGGTTTCTGGCACATACACGTGACTAAACGTTTTTTCAATATCGAGCAAGTCGCCCCATTTAAAATTGGTGCTTTGTCGCTTTGAAAATTGAATAAAGTCGATACAAAAACTAACAATGCAGACCAACGATCCGCCTATAAGCAACGCCCAGTTTATTTTACCTATTGGTTGATTTGTAATGGCGTTGATACGATTGATAATTACGTTAAATACAATCATCAAAAGTGACAACAATACCGGTGCCCACACAGGACCGACCCAAATGACAGGAAGTAAAAACAGCACGTCCCAAGTAATAAGAGATTCCGGCCAATCTAAAAACACTTTAAGGAAGACGTAGTAAAAAATATCCCAAAGTGCGAACGAGTAAATAAACCATCCAAAACGAGTGTTTTTATTATGACCAGCCATCCAACCAACAGCAACTAACATGAGAATGGTAGCCACTTCTCGCCATAGTTCAACCGCAGCAAGATTGTGACCAATTGGTCGTAACGGAAAGTCGAATCCATCAGGAAAGCTAAGCGCACGTAAGTAAACTACCACAGCGCATTCTAGAAGTCCCATGGCAATTGCGAAGAGACCGACGTATATGTATTTTTGAGTTAATATTTTTGAGTTCATATTTTTAAAAATTAAAGTTCCAAGGTGATTTAAATGCTATAATGAAATAAGCGATAGGCAGAAGAAATATTTGGACAGATAGTATGTTTTGGAGAATTCGGTCATTCACAACAGCACCTTTTATGAAGCCTTTAGTTATTGCGGTTATCATGCAAATTCCAAACACTAATGCATAAAGTCTAACTTCTTCTTCACTTGAGATGTTCGATATCATTACGTATATGAAAAGCAACAATGAGGAAAGAGTAACAACTATCGTTGCTATGTATTTTAAATCCGAATCTTTTTTTGTCCTTCGTTTTGATAGCGTATCCTTTATTGTATTTGAAATGAAATAACAAACGGCAAGATGCGGCAATGACAAAACGAGGTAAACGATAACTGAGACTGCGATTATATAAAGCATTTTGATTTGATATTATTGAATAGTCAATTGCGAATTATTAGCTATAAACTATTCACTCTTCACTCTTAACTATTCACTTTTAACTACTAACTATCAATTATTAAAAGGGTTAGTGGTTGATATTTGCTCTGCTGTCCTTTTTTTATCCAAAATGTACTCTCTAAAATCTGATTCGTAGTAGGTTGAATTGTATCTGTTTCTGTCCTCTAATCGTTGCAGTTCGTCTTTTGACATTTTGTCTATGTGACGATTGAGAATAGGAGTATTTGACCTGTCAAGCGAGAATAAATAGTCAAAATCAACTTCTTTATTTGAACCATATGGATTGTTGACATTGTATGAAGTGATGATTTTACTCCAGTTAAACAATGTACACATCACTACTACGATATAGATATTAAAGGCATTGGTTTTATAGAGGAAGCCAATCGATTTATTCTTATAAATCGTGTAGGCTGTTATTGCCAAACCGATTAAACACATTATCAAGTAAATAAAGATGATTAATCGTTTTGAGGTAAGACTATACTGCATGACGTAATCATAGTTTCGAACCATATTTTGTAGAACGAAAATCACATTAAGCACTATAAAGACATAGTTACCAACACGAATAGATTTAGTATGGTTGCTATTTAAGTAGTTGGACGTTATTACGCTCAGTACACCTGCACAAATGATACTGAAAATTGAAGCGTAAACACCTTGATGTAAGTGAGAAGCAAAAGTGAAGTCGTCGGCTGTTAGCCCTGTAATGCGTTGTTGAAAGTCTGTGATAACTACTATACTGAGTAAAACTACTAGCGTCCAAACCCCTAGCTGCCACGATCTAGACAAATCGTTACCTCCAAGTGAGGCGCTTACTTTTGGTGACTTGTTGGATAGGTTCTGATACATGTCGTTAAATGATTGTGGAGCAAAACCATAAAACAATATGGAGGCACTGAAGACACCAAGAATCACGGTGAATATGAATTGAGGTACGTTGTCCCAACTTATTTTGTCTAACAACTGGGTAAACGATGGTGAAGATTTATAATACAGAATTCCAAAGAATAGAATCAGAATACCTGGAATTATTAAACTGCCAAAAAAGCCTCTAAATCTGCCACTTTTTTGTCCTACTTTTTGAAAAAAGCGAATCAGCACACCAATAGGGGACATTAAGTAATTTGCAATTCCAGTTATGGCACCAATGAATGGGTCAATTTTGGGAATTATTAGACTGATACCGAGGTAACCAAATGATAATAATGTGGCGATAATACCCAGTGCATTTGAGTGAATAAATACAGAAAGACCACTAATGACTAATCCAACAGCAGGGATTATGTAATCCTTTATTGCTGTTTTAGGCACTAATAAAAAGACTGTAATCGCAGCAGTTGCGGAATAGATAAACCAGTTTAAACCTGGGGTTGCAGCCTTGAAAAACAATAGGACAAAAATGGTGATGAGTCCAATAAAGCCAATAAAACGATTTGAAAATGAAGGTGTTGACATATATTTTAGTATTAATTCGTTTGAAAAATTGAAAGAATGTGGCTAAAGAAATTTTGAGATGCATTGGTAAACCACATAAACTCAACGCTAGGGTCTCCGAAAATTGGACTAATCACAAAACCTAAGTTTGTTCCGATTAATCCAAACATCATCAACCAAAGAAGTACGAAACGATTAATTCGTGTACGACTTATATCTGAAAGCTCATTTGGAGCATTTACTAAGATGTATTTTTTAAAAAGGTAAACGCCGCTCAATCCAGCGATGGCCATCATTCCAACATTGATGAGCTTGAAAACTTCGTAGTCTGTTTTTATTACTAAAAAGAATAATGAAACAGGAGCGAACGCAATAAGTATAATCGACATAATACTTAGCGCCAGTACGCTGAATTGTGCAATTCCTTTTAACGATGTTTTGATTCCTAAAAGCGCCAGAAATATGTAAAGTGTTGGGAAACAAATGATACATGTGATGTAAAACAATAGTGGTAGTTTGAAACAAGAAACGAAGCCTTGAATTACTCCGTGAGAGCTTCCGATGAGAAAGCCAAAAACCGAGAACGATAAAAATGAGGTGATTAATAAAGCATAAACAATTGACTTAGGGAGCTCTGCTTTAAGGGCTTCTTTTATGACTTCAAGTTTGTTTTGAAGCATGTAGTTGAAAAAGAATTCTAAATTCATTTTAGATTGATTTTAATTTGTTCGATTGGGTTGATACATGAACGTGTACCTTGAGTCTTTTCGATGACAGAAGCTTGATCTACAGATAGATATCTAGATGCAATGATGTTTTCAGGTTTTTGATAAAAGGTGTAGAGTACTAATAGAAATAGCCACTCAAAAGGTTTTAAAAATAGATATCCGAGTGTTGAAATAATCGTGTTTCGGGTGATGCTCGGGTTGTTTTGTAACCAACTTCCAAAAGCATCATATCCAGATCTAAATAATCTGTGCGTTCTTGGCAACTTATCTGACCATAGTTTTTCGAAAGCACTAGCCACTAGGAGTTGTCTGGAACATTTAATTGGTCGGCCGTTTCGGATACCCATGCGCTCGTATCTTACAATTGCAGTATTGCCAGTTGCTGCAACAGTGCATACGTAGCAGTCGCCGTCCTGGCAAATCACGTCATCACACTCATGATTGAGCTGCGAAAACCCATGATAATAGGTGTCTGTGAAAACTCTAATTAATGCATCGGGTTCTTGACCAAACAGTACAAGTATTGTTGTAAAAATTATGACAACAGGAAGTAAAAAAAGAAGGAAAATCGGAACCTTTGTAAATATTGGAAGGCAAAGAAACTGCCATAGAACCTGGTTTACACCGCGATATTGAGAACCAGATTCTTTTTTATTTAAAATGAAATACCTGTGATTTTCTACAAGCTCGAATAAAAAAATTAACCCAAGACCAATCGCTATTAAAGAATAAATTTCTGAAAGTTGAAAGCTAATTACTACGTTTAGTATAAAACCGATTAATAAAAATGAGTTGATCAGAACCTCTATGATTGGAGGAAAACTTGAAAACTTTACCAGCAGTTTGGAATAAGAAATTATGTAGCTTGATATACATAAGATTATTAGAGCGTAAAGTCCAGTCGTATGCTCAAATGCAAATGGTGCCGTGTCAGCGCAACAATAATTGTATTTAGGACTTTCAGTTAAGAAGTAACATGGATAAAGTATTATGGACATAGTTCCTAAAAAATATTTGAATAAGTCGAAGGAATTATGATCAGGTTTAACCAACGAAAATATACCCAATATTACTGACAGTAGAAGTGGCCCCAGAATCAATAAAGCATAAAATATCACAATGATTTCCATAAGGTTAGTTTGTTGTTAGTTTATTAATACGTTGATTCAGCAGTAGTAAAATTATTCCGGCTATCAAACCGAAGGAACAGTCTAGAAGCTGCCAGATAAATGGGATGCCACGTATTGGCCCCATAATCAGGGCTAATGGAACAATTAGTAGGCACGCAATAATGCCAAAATGAACCAACCATTGATTCTTAATAGGATCTTTATACAAACCATAAAACAGTATTGCGAATAGGATATGCGCAAAAACCATCCAGTCGGTTCCATACCATATGAAAGGGTAGGAGCGATCGATTGTTTGAACGCCTGTATCGACAGTTTCCAACCATTCTTGTTGATGAATTAAAGAACCGAGCTGAGTGTCGTGAGTGAGGAAACTAACGCCTTGTGGAATCCAAAAGGCAGTTAAACCGGCAATGAGCAGTCCCAACTGTAATAAGAGGACAAGTATTCTAATTTGTTTCATATTGTAAAGTACTTTGTTTTTCAAAGTGATTAATCAAAAAAATATTACGTCAAACCATTCATTAAATTTTCAAGCGCACTCAGGTGTTCTTGAAAAGCCTTTCTTCCTGGCAGCGTGACACGATAGGATGTCTTTGGCCGCTTACCAACAAACTCTTTGCGTATTTCTATATATTCTAGTTTTTCCAACGCGCTAATATGACTTGATAAGTTTCCATCCGTCACCTCCAGCAGTTCTTTAAAAGAATTGAAGTCCATCCAGTCGTTGACCATTAAGACGCTCATTACGCCTAATCGTACTCGACTTTCAAAAGCTTTATTTATTTTTTCTATCACGTCTCTCGTTCAAAATAGTATATAGAAAAATTAAGCGTTACTAGAGCTTTTTTCATATTTCCACCACATAAAGGCACCGTATAAAATGTGAAGTACTCCAAAACCCACGGCCCAATAAAACAGTCCGTTTCCAATGTCAAAGGATGCGATTAATCCTAAAATTATTTCTGCAATACCTAAATGTCTAATAGCATCCAACGTGTATTTACTTCCATTCAGTAAAGCCAGTCCATAAAACAACAAGGTGCCTGGAGCAACCATTCCGATGTATCCATGGTACATTAATATCGCACAAAAAACACCACCAGCTACTAACGGAATTGCCATATTGATTAGCATCCTCATCGCCGATTTATCCCATATGGTTTGATTGTTTTTCTTGGCTCTATTTACTGTCAAAATCACTCCAGTTATAATTGACAAGGTAACTACAGCACCACCAAGAACTACGAAAAACGCTAGTTCATTGATGTGATTAGCAGAATCGTAGTATGACGAATATCCATCTATAAAGCTTAAGTACTCTTCCGAGTTTTGGATATGTGTTCGTGCAATGTAAGAACCAATGAGGGCGTAAATGCCAGCCATGATTCCACTCCAACCGCTTAACGAAATAAACCGCGTGGATCGTTCCATTAACGATCGAATTTCGGCTAGTTGATCTAAGTGATTCTTGTCTTTCATTCAAATAACTTTGAAATACAAAGTAAATGGAATATTTCTTTATTTTCCTAATAGTTTTTCGAAAATTAATTCAAAGCAAATGATAATCCCGCTTGAATACTGAGATAAGGTTGTGTTTCATTTTCGAAAAAATTGTCGCAATTAATATCTGTACACTGGTCTTGCCGACTGTACAATACACCCAATCGAGTTCTTACATGAAAAAGCCATTGATCACTCTTAAAAGGGGAAAGGTCGATCATGTTGACATATGAAACGAGAAAAGCATTGCCATTTTCTATGCGATTTAAATCTAAAATGGCATCGTCAACGGTTAGTTCACGACTAAAAAAGACAAAATCCAGACTTAAACCGTTCCACATTCTACTAGTACTATCTTTTCGCCACAGGGCATCGACACCAACCTCAGTTTTGCGATAGGTGTTATGAAATGTACTGTTTACGATTGAGTCATAACCTGGTGCACAGGTTGCATGCCAACCCGATTGAACAAATGAATCACAGAAGTTGAAGTTTTTTTGACCTGAAAGACGCTCTGATTTCATTGTGTTTGCTCGGAATAAAAAACGAAACGAATTGAAGTCTGTGGTTAACCCTATCGTATTTAATTGCTGGTTCTCATATCCAGTTTCATTAAAACTAGCATAACCAGAAGAAGCAAATAGTCGTGACTGTCCGTAGCTATGCGTGCACAGAAAAACCATGGTTAACAGAAGTATGGCTTTATTCATTTCGTTCAAAGTACGGAAAACATTTATTAATGAACAATGAAATCTTGCTTCAAACTTCTGCTTTGAGTTTCTTCGCTTGCTCCTATCGTCGCAATCTTTGAAGGACGTCATGGGAAGAAATTTTCTGACCTAGTTTGCCTAGCTATCTATAGATACGACCACCAGACAGACTTCAAACTTCTCCGTTCTGAAATCTGAAATCTAAACCCAGACTTCTGAAATCTGACTTTTTACTTGTTCGAGAATCACCCGCAGGATTTCACTAAAAGCAAGCCAAAAAGTAAAACCTGCCAGCCCCCTGACTATTAGGCAGACAGGGCCAAGTAAATCGATACATAAAAATATTTAGGATAGGATTGGTTAATTATTAATGCGGTTGTCCACACAATGCCTTGATCGCTTATTTTGGTCAAAAGTCTATTTTCGTATTCATGAACATCACATTAGGAGGTTTATTGGTTGTTGTCCTTGCAGGTATACTTATAAAGTTTGCCACTAAATTTCTAATAAAGCTTTTAGGTTGGGTTTTATTACTTGCACTTGGTGCCTATGCGATGTATCATTTCGGAATTGGACCATTTGATAAGAATCCATTTACTATTGCCTCTTTAGAAGCAAAATATTGCGATGCTCCAGAAGAACAAATTAAGTGCGATTGTATTGTTCAGCTAGTAAAAAAGGATCTTGAAAGTCGCTTTAGCAAAAATGAACTTACTGAAATTGAAGCAGATAGGGCACAATTAATTTACGTCGTACAAAAAAGTTTTAACACGGTGAAACCTGATATTGTTGAATGCATAGGAGCAGACAAAGCTGAGAAGGTATTATCGGATTTTCGAAACGATCTTATTCCAATCGATAATGATATCTTGGAAAATCTCATCGAATTAAAAGATGATATCTCTGATTCTGCCAAAAATCAAGTCGATGAATTAACCAAAAAGAAAGAAGTGCTTGATGAGAAGTATGATTAAATTTGAGAAGTTTAAGTTTAAATCTAAGTTTAAGTTAAATTAGAATTCAGGTCGCGACCATACAGGAGCTTTTTAAACTTTGACTTTAACTTAAGCTTAAACTTAACCCTACGCACCAAGAGCATTTCGCAAATCTTGAACCTGACTTTCCCAAAGAAGAGAAATTTCTTCCTGTTCATCTTCGTCAGCCCAATCAGTTACGATTAACGCAATATCGTTGGTTAGCTCGTCTTTTTGGATTTCCATTTCAAAATATTCATCCTCAGGGTTATCATCCCACTTAAATCGGATGTATTTACCATTCACTTTTTTTACCAATTCAGCAACATTCTCATCGCCATCCCAAAAGAACGTATATTTTTTGCCTTTGACATTTACGTCGTCAGCAAACCATTCAACCAGGCCAGAAGGCGTAGATATATAATTAAATAGGATATTCGGAGACGATTTGACAACAAATTCCAACTCCAACTTTACTCGTTCCATACCTCGTTTTTCAGATTTTTCAAATTAAATACTATTTGTCAAATAAAAAAGGTTCTTGAGATTTATTTTTACAACCTCAAAATGACGGACTCAAATTTTTTCTATTCACGACGATTGTTATATGGTATATGGCTTATCAGCTTAATCGTCGGTTATATTATTGTCGCAAACATCGGTAAAGGTGATGCGGTTTTATTCTTAAATCAACATTATGGGAAATTCACAGTCCCATTTTTCAGTCTAATGACGCGAATGGGCGAGGGGATGGGCTTTATAATTCCGTTCTTATATTTTCTATTTTTCAAGCCATATAAGTTTCAGGTTGGACATTTATTGGTCGGAGTTTTAACCCTAGTTCTAGTCTACTTCTTTAAACATATTGTTTATCCAGATGCCATTCGTCCTATTGTATACTTTGAACAATTGAACATAGACCTGTTAAACCGTTCAGACATTCCTTTAAATAGAAAGTATACTTTTCCATCTGGTCATACCACCGCTGGGTTTGCATACTTTTTTTATGCTGCATTATCGGCAAACAAGCGAGTTTTTTCCCTGTTGTTCTTTTCAACTGCCGTTTTAATAGGAGTGTCTCGGATCTTTTTAGCACAGCATTTTTTAATTGACGTATTAGCAGGAAGTACACTTGGGGTAGCTATCGCTTCAGTGGTGTTTTATTTTGTGATTCATAAAAACGTTTTTAAAAGTTCGGCTCTCGACAAAAGACTAATTGATGTTAAAGGATAATTCAAAACTTCCTTACTTACTAATCTCGCTATTCTCAATTCTATTGTTTGTACCGTATCTGGGTGCTGTTCATTTATTCGACTGGGACGAAATCAACTTTGCAGAATCAGCTCGTGAAATGTTGGTTACTGGAAACTTTAGGTCGGTAATGGTAAATTATGAACCTTTCTGGGAGAAACCACCGTTGTTTTTTTGGTTGCAAGCGTTGTCCATGAAGGTTTTTGGCGTCAATGAATTTGCAGCTAGATTTCCTAATGTGCTTGTTGGCTTAACGAGTTTAAATATTCTTTACTATTTCGGAAATAAGTTGGTTTCAAATAAACTTGCTTTTGCTTGGGTTTTACTTTATGCAGCCTCCATTTCTCCCCATTTTTATTTTCATTCCGGCATTATTGATCCACTTTTCAATTTGTTTATATTTCTGTCTGTCATACAACTTTACAGAGCGAAAGAAAAGGCAACCACAGCCGCATGGATGCTTGCAGGTTTGTTTCTGGGACTGGCCGTGTTAACCAAAGGACCAGCAGCGGGTTTAATAGTGTTGCTGCTACTTGGAGTGATTTGGGTACGAAATGGGTTTAGGTTTTGGTTTAAGTGGCACCATGTTATAGTTTTTAGCATCATAACGCTAGGAATTACAAGCATTTGGTTTCTTCCTGAGGTAATACAGAATGGCACAGGTTTTTTATCAAATTTTTTGAGCTATCAAATTGATTTAATGAAAAATCCCGTTGCCTCGCATGGTCAACCGTGGTTTTATCATCCGCTAGTCTTGTTGGTGGGTTGTTTTCCAGCAAGTATTTTGTTCCTAAAACGTTTTACTAATGATACAAATAATGACTTTGAGTCATGGGCCAAAGTGCTGTTTTGGGTGGTTCTGATTTTGTTTTCGATAGTAACTACCAAAATTGTACACTACTCTTCACTATGTTACTTCCCATTAACATTTCTGGCTGCGCAACGACTGGTTGCATGGCGAGATGGAGATAGTCTTACGACGTTTGAAAAAGTAGCATTTGGTGCAGTTGGTGGTCTATGGATGATTCTGTTTATAGCACTTCCAATTGTTGGTTTAAATATGTCATCTTTGATTGCAAAGTACCCAGAAGCAATTAAAGATACCTTTACGCTTCAAAACTTATCGGTTGATGCTAGATGGAATACTATTCACTTAATAATTGGAATAATTGGAGCACTATTGATCGGAGTATTACTGCGCTCTTTGGTTAAAAATAATCGTTTAATAACTTGTTACTTGCTTGGTGGGTTTGTTGTGTATTTATCAATTTTTATAGCCACAGTGGTACCTCGAGTCGAACAATATACACAAGCGTCTATCATAGATTTTTACAAATCGTTGGAAGGTGAAGACGTTTATGTGGATGTTTACAAATACAAAAGCTACGCACATTATTTCTATTCAAAAGTTCAACCACTAAATGACGATGATCTTTTGGTGCAAAAGCGGGCGTATAAACTCAATTCAATGGGCGTAACAAACAGATTAGAGTTGAATGAAGCTCAGCGAAAAGAGTACATGAATTATGAAATGGACTGGTTTATCTCTGGAGATATCGACAAACCAGTATACTTAATTGCACAACCAAGAAAAGCGCATGAGTTACAAGAAAATCCGAATTTCGAATTAATTCAAAACACTGGTGGTTATTGGGTTTTTAAACGACAACCACTTTTAATTGAAAATTGATAATTGAAAATTGAGAGTGGCTATTTGCTTTTTGACAAATTCCCAATTCTCAACTTATAATTGTCAATTCTAAAATCTCAATTAACAATTAATATCAATGCACTCTATCTCCACGATATTCCATTTTAGACATCATTTCTGCTTCGTATTCTAAAAAAGCAGTCCATCGCTCTTTCACATACTCTTTAGTTTTGAATTCTTCTGCAAGTTCAATAAACAGTCTATAGTGGCCAGCTTCTGAAACCATAAACTCGTGATAAAAGTCTTTTAATTTTTCATCTTGAATATGTAACGATAGCAACCTAAAACGCTCACAACTTCTGGCTTCAATCATAGCACATACAAGCAACGCTTCAACTATATGCGTTTCGATACTACCGCCTTTCATTGTAAACTTTTGCAACTCGCTGACGTACGTGTCTTTTCGGGCTTTTCCTAGTACAAAACCTCTCGATTTAAGCTCTTTGAGGACTTTTCTAAAATGTCCCCATTCTTCTGCAACAATAGGAGAAACCTTTTCTACGATGCTAGGATAATTTGAAAATCGAACAATTAGAGAAATACCAGATGTGGCTGCTTTTTGTTCACAAAATGCATGATCCACCAAAATTTCTTCAATGGTTTTTTCTGCAATGTTTACCCATCTGGGGTCCGTCGCTAGCTTTAATCCTAACATAGTATCTGAATTGTTTTAATACGGTCTCACTGTGAGATTGTTTTGTTCAAACAAATCAACAACACTTTGAGTATTATTCCTTAATAAATATGCCGGAAAGTGTACACCTTCTAATTTTGTTAACTCTCCGTTGTACTGAATTAATTTCTTATCCAGCGTTACAGACCAATCAAGAAACAGAATAGTTCTATATGGAGTTAAACCAAATTCCTTAAAGGTCCAATAACGCCGATCATATTCAGGATAAATGGCATTAAACTCATTGTTTAACGCAGAGCACCCATATATAAATTCATCGGTTTTGTAGTAAAAAACCACGAGATCAGCATCCGTTTTTTGCTGAAGTTTTTCAATGTCATCACACGTCTTACACAGCCTGTCAATTGGTATAACCTGAACAACTCCAGAGTTTTTTCGCACTGTTACTTTAGATTGTTCTGGAACGCCTATAATGGAAAATGTTCCTCCAATCAATCCAACAAAAGCAATAACAAGTAATCGTTTCGTATTGTCGCTCTTTTTCTCAAATAAAACGTGGTAAACCAAGATTAGTAGAAAAGGCAATCCAAGGTACATGCGAGAATACGGGTAAAAGGTTGATAGGGTTCCATCAGTTGTTTTGTTTACCGCCAAGGTTACTAATAAAAAACAGAGTGTACTTAACGAGAGTAACCATGCTTTTTGATTCTTTTTAACCACATAGTATCCTGTAGTTAAAACAAAAACCGCTATATACAGACTACCGTGTTTCTTGAAAAATGGAAATAGGTTCGAAAAACGACTATCTATTGTTTGGACATTTTCTACAAAATATTCCCATCGAATTACAATATCCCAAAGGTGGTGAACAACATAATTTGGGTGGTTTTGTAAATTAACGATTTGCAACAAACCCAATGCTGATAGGATACCAAGAATGGCAATAACATAAAAACGCTTATCAAAAGTTTTCTTTTCAAAAATATTGGACAGAAGCTTAAAGGTTATTAATGGAACGAGAACTATTAATACATTTGGATTTACAAAATATGAAAAGAACATCAGTGTAAAACCTAAATATTGTAAAGCATATTTTCTAAAGGATAGCAAAAAGAAACCGATAGACAAAAGTGCTAGGCCACCAGAAAACCCTCTAGACATAACAGTCATAAAGTGATATTGCACAGGTAAAATGAGACCAATACATAGCACCAAATTGGCCAATTCATATTGTCGTTTTTTCAAAAAATAAAAACTTCCTAAAAGAAATGGTAAAGCACCTATAATGCTTGATGTTATGGGTACAACCTTATGCACAGGAAAACCCATTGCAATAAATGGAGCACTAAAAATGGCTTCTAGAGAAATATTATAAAATTGACCATAAAAATATGAAGTATACCAATTTCCATTTGCCTTGTCAACCGCACTCAACCAGCTGATGGTTTGGTCTCCATCTACATAAACGCCATTAAAATTAAGGTAGATCTGGATTTGCAGAAACACAAACGAAATCAAAAGTATTGACCACGATATTAACCCCACATGTTTTACCGATTCTTTTTTCAAAATAGATACAATATGCATAGAAAAATACTTCCTCCTATTAACATAAACAAAATCGAATAAGGGAGAATGTCTTTGGCTTTCAAACCAGTGATTCCTAATAGTGGCAACGCCCAAAAGGGTTGTAACATATTAGTCAATTGATCGCCATACGACAATGCCATAACTGTTTTGGGAATTGATACGCCTAACGTTTGAGCTGCCTCAACTAAAATTGGTCCTTGAACCTGCCATTGTCCACCGCCGCTGGGTACTAGTACATTGACAATTGCACTACTTAAATAAGCAAAGAATGGAAATGTGTCATGGTTACTAATGTCAATAAAAAAATGAGCAAAAACTTCAAGTAATCCGCTGTACTTCATAATCCCCATAATACCAGCGTATAACGGAAATTGAATAAGAATTCCCGTGCTTCCTTTTATCGCTGATTCTGTTGCAGACATAAATTTTGAAAGTGACTTATGGCAGCTAATAGCTAATCCGAATAGCAAAAAATTAATTGTATTCAGATTAATATACCCTAATCCTAGTTTGGAGTCAATCAATAAATAAACCCATAACGCCAACAACAAACAGCCAAAACTTAGTCCTAAGATCGGTGAATGATCCAGCACTTCCGCACCTGAGATTGATTGTGATTTTTTATGTGATGTCTTTTTTATAGAAGAAGGGTAAGATTTTGAAAAAGGTCTTTTTGCTAAATACATTCCAAAAAGAGGAATAAGAATTAATGTGGCTAAAACTGCAGTAATATTTGGGAGAGCAAAGATGGTTTCACTAGAAGGAATTAAGCCAATTTCCTTGATTAAACTGTGATCAGGAGAACTGACTGTGAGTGGTGCTGAACCTGATAATCCACCATGCCAAACCATTAAAGAAGTGTACCCACAAGCGGCAATCAATGGGTAGTTGAGAGCAATACCTTGAGTTTTAGCATACTCGCCAACTTTTCTTGCTAAAACGGCGCCTAGGATTAACCCGAGTCCCCAGTTAAAATATCCAGCAACTAACGAAAAAAATGTAACCAGGATTGCAGCATGAGCGTTTGTCTTGCATAAAGACGCTACTCGATTTGAAAACGATGATGCAATAGGGCTCAACGCTATGGTATGGCCTAATACCAGCATCAGCATCATTTGCATGGTGAAGGTTAATAATTCCCAAATACCGCTGTGCCAATTTTTTGCAATTGATATAATGTGAATTTGGTTTTGTGGAGCATCGGTGAATATCAAAGCTAAAATTGCTGTAATCAACGTCAGAACCACCGCAATCGACAGGGGGGAAGGTAGGAATAATCGTACCCACTTCATATAATTGTTCGACAGACTCAATTTAGCAGTGATAGGAGTTTCTCTAGATATTGCTTATCAATAGCATCAAAAGTGTTAAAGTCCTTACTGTCAATGTCGAAAACACCCCGAATGTTATTATGCCTAAAGTAAGGTACTACAATCTCAGAATTCGATTCTGAGCTACACGCGATATGACCTTCAAACGCATGTACATCAGGAACAACAATACTTTTAGCTTGTTCCCATGCAGTACCACAAACTCCCTTACCGAACGCGATTCGTGTGCATGCAACTGGTCCCTGAAAGGGTCCTAAAACAAGTTCTTCGTTTTCTATTAGATAAAAACCCGTCCACCAAAACCCAAATTCATTATGAATAAGTGCACAAAAGTTACTAAGATTAGCGAGTTCATTAGATTCACCACTTAACAGTGCTTCAGCTTTTGAATAAAGTTCTTGATATTTTTCTATTTTATTCATCTGTGATTCATCAAACGATTATAGTTCAATAACTAAACCGTCGTATGCTAATTCGATTCCTTCTGGTAATTCTCGTTGAACTTCTTGGTGAAGTCCTAATTGGTGACTGATATGCGTAAAATATGTGCGTTCTGCACCAATCTCCTGTGCAAGCTCAATTGCTTCTTGCAAGGTGAAGTGCGAAATGTGCTTTTCTCGACGTAATGCATTAATCACAAATACTTTACTCCCTTTTATTTTTTCCTTTTCCTCTTCACTGATGTAATTAGCATCGGTGATATACGTAAAATCATTTATTCTAAATCCAAAGACAGGTAGTTTATAATGTAAAACGTGAATTGGCTGAATAGGAATTCCATTAACCGTAAACAATTCATTTTCAATTCGATGTAAGTTCGCCTTTGGAACTCCAGGGTATTTTGTATCGGCAAATACATAGTCAAAATCTTTACGCAACGTTTCCTCTACTCGTTTATCACAAAACACTTCCATATCGGATTGCTGAATAAAATTAAACCCTCGGATGTCATCGAAACCTGCAGTATGGTCTTTATGGCCATGCGTAAAAATAAGTGCATCCATACGTTTTATTCTTGCCCGTAACATCTGTTGGCGGAAGTCTGGTCCTGAGTCAAAAACGATGCTTGTATTGTCTTGTTCAATGTGAATGGAAGATCGTAATCGTTTATCTTTTGCATCCTTAGATTGACAAACGATGCAATCACATGCTATGATTGGTACTCCTTGAGAAGTCCCAGTTCCTAAAAACGTTATTTTTTGCCTAGTGCTCAATGCCACAAAGTTGACAAAATCAATGAAAAGTTGATGAAGTTAACGGATTATTTTTTGAGAATTGCTCGAATAGTTGAGTCCGAAATCTCAAAGAGCTGTTTGTTAAGGTTGTTTCGTGCGGATTCACTCAAGTACCAACCGAGGGGAATGTTTTCATTATCATCACGTTGGAGACTCAAAACATAAAGCTCGTCGCCGTTTGAATGAATAAGTTTTTGACCGTTCGTTAGTGCTTCGTTACTGTTGTTGCCCCAAATGTGCGAAAAGGTAACTGCAGGAGCAAGAGACTCGACCATACCTAAAACGGGTTTGTCTACCTGAGGAAGTTTGTTGTTACGTATTGCAATAAACTTGAATCGCACTTTAAAACCTTGTTCTTGGGCAACTTGGCGTATTACACTGTACACATCTAACATGGTTTGCATTCCAAGATTTTCGTAATAACCACCATCAACAAGATTTCCCCAGTTTCGATTGTTAGAATCTAATACCAGAGCTGGTGGTGTAATAAATGGGAATCGAGATCCTATACCTATAGAAGTGCTAATCGATACATCTTTTTGTACAATGGAAAAGAAGTCTTGAACATTATTCTCTTTAAGCTCAACAAGATTGGCGTTGCTAATAATAGTTCTGTGACCACTTTCAACATGCGTTGTATTAATCATCACTAATGGGTCTGTTTTTGTGTTAAGGTAGTTCACAAAACCCTTCTGCCATTCTTCGGGTTGTGGTAAACTATTCTCAAAGGATTTTTCTAAAACTCGTGATCGATCTAATGATTTTACAGGGATTGGAATAAATTTTTGAAGTAAGTCGGTAAAGATGAGTGCCGAGGTAATGGGAGATAACAAATCCGAATCTAAATTTGGTGCGGCTAAGTTTTCAGGGTTTAATTCAGGGTTTTTATTGGTTGAATGAAACATCATTGTACCCAATGAGCCACCGGATACTGAACTATACGCATAAATCTTATTTGCAAATGTCGTGTCGCTTTGATTAATGGTGTTTAAGATGCTTGTGGTCCAATAAGCCGATCGCAAGCCTCCACCTTCTGCCATCACTAAGTATACGTTGATAGAATCACTAGTATGTTGGTTTTGGTTTTCAATCCACTGCGTGAAGTGCTCTGACAGGTCTGGTCGATTAACTGTCGAGTTTTCAATAGTATTTATGTTGTGGTTATTATTAAAAAAACTAAAGGTTACCACCATTAATAAAATGCTAAAAGTAACCGGAAAGCGAAGGTATTTTTCAATAAAGCTTATTATGCTCGCCATGATTAACCAACTACCAAACCCAAGTAACACCACAGTTGCAGAACCTAAATATTGAGGAAAGTCAACAGGAAAAAGATAAACGGTTGTAAATAGGCAAATAAGAACTGCAAGTCTAAAAAGAAACCAGCGCTGTTGTTTCGCCCAGATAAAACTTACCGGATACGTACCATTTTTTATCGGAATGTAATCAGGTACTAAAGCAGGAATGAAGGGTTTCCAGCTTCTCAGTTTTACAATAAGCATTCTTCTAAAGTGTAGCAGAACAAACATCCATATTCCTGTACTTATTAATAGCATAACAAAAGGTGTAAATGCCTGTAAACTGCGATAGAGCGCTAAAGCAAGAATAAAAAACGGGAGTGTCGCGAGCACTCTAGGTATTAATACTTGAGCGCGTAAGGAGTAGCTTGGTAAGTATGTCCAAAAATTGAAATAGGAGAAGTGAAGAATCAAACGTGATGAACGAAACGTCTGCCATGACCACCATGCTACCGAAAGGTAGACAAACCATGTTTGCCGCACAATTTCTGAATCACCCGTAAAGCTTAAAGCTTTTAAAATATCCTGGCCTTGATCAAAAACAACTAAAGAGAAAAATCCGAGAAAAAGAAACAGTACTACAAACCAACAGGATTTGAGCACTAAATAGTAATTGAAAACGAGTCGAAAAAATTGTTTCAAGTAGTTAATTCTTTAGCTATTTAAGATACGCATTTTGCATGACCGTATCAAGCTGTAAATGTAATATGATTGTCTTGTTATGTGTGGACGAAAATAACGTCAAAAACACGCTCGTACAATCATTGAATAGTTTAGATCACTTTATTCTTATCGACATTATTCGCGAACCACATCAAATAGTATTTTAGTGGAAACCCTCTGATTTTTGATTTTCTTTTTGATGGTATTTTTCATTTTACAGGAAGCGTGCAAGCTCTTAAAAAGCGCGGTATAAGGCCTATGAAAAGTTGGTGAAATCTTGGTCGATGATTCGACAGTTTGTTTACACATTACCCTACGTAGTTAATTCTTTGTATATAATCCACCGTTAGAGTTAGATAGTTATTGTTCGAGAGGACGCGTTTTCACTTGTAGAATAAGTTTTGGGTTTGAAAAAGGTGAAGCCAAGACGTATTCTGGTAAAAGAAATTAGATTGTCTTTGCACTTATGAAAATCTTGTGTTTGACAAACAAGAAGGATTTATTGTGTTAGCACCGAAATTAACAGTTCTTGGTAAGGATTTAGTGGAGTATTTTCATCGGATGATGTTTTATTAACTTTCTTCCGTAAAACACTCTTACAGTTTGAATTAGAGACTTTTATTCAATGTAATGGGTATATTGCAGTTACCATCAAGAAAAAAGTATGAAAGTTATTGTCTGCATGAGACAATTAAAAAAACCAAACATATGAATCTCAAACATTTCACAATAAAGAAACTGTTACAATTTTTACTAACATTCGTTTTGCCGATGAATGTTTTAGCCCAGACCGACTCGTCAAACAACTTTAGTTGGAAATCATTTTTTGGCAAAAACTTAAACCCCGGAATTTCTGTAGGTATTGGTGGTGCAAGACCTTATGGATTTATTCCTCAACCCACATTAAAAATAGGGCGAATTGAGTTTGAGATGAGCGGTTTCTACTATGTTTCCGATCGTGAATATGTGTCTTCAGCTCAACTCGGTGTTGAAGCACTCAAACTAACAGGGTATAAAGGAAAACCCGCTAGTCTGGTTCCTTCCGTCGGTCTTTTTTTACATGGGATTGAAACAAATATTGGTGAAAAGGCTAAAGATTATTTTGTCATTCTTTTGGGGATAAATCAACAAATGACAATACGTTCGCGACTGTCGTTAAAAGTAGGAGCACTCTCAAGATACTCTTACACTTTTAATCAATATGCCACAATAGATAGGTACACTAATGAGGAAACCAAATGGTTTCCGTACGGCGAAATTTCATACAGACTTTATACGTTTCCTTTTGGAGAAAAACAGTTTACCACCAAAGATGTATACAATACGATAAAGCAAACAAGTGGAGAATCAATACGCAACGTTTTGTCAACGTATTTCAATCCTTTCATATCTCTAGGTGTTGGTGCAGATCGTTTGTTCATTTTACCTTCCATAGGTTTAAAAGTTGGGCCGATTCGTGGTAAATGGGGTTATAATCTTGCATATGCAATTGCATATGATATTAATGTTGATCTCATAAAAATAGGTAAAAGCCCAAAGTATCAAGGATATTTAGGTCTGGGTTATAATGCAATCTCTGATTACGGGATGGAATTCGATGGTTTTACGGTCAACGTAACCAGGTACCGCAAAAATGGCATGCACAGTATGGCTTTTAAGCTTGGAATTGCACAATATTATTCATTCACACACCCTGGTCCAGGGCAGTTGCCTTCGCCAGGTACCAGCGGTTATACTTTCAATGGTGGAATCTCATTTAATTTTCACACCTTTCGATTTGGAACGTCTAAAAAGGACAAGGATGAACTCACATTGTCATTGAATTAGTTAACTTTAAACAAGATGACTTAAAGTACGACACAGTTACCGGACTTTTAAAGAAAACAGAAATGAAATTGCCAAGACAATTTAAATGGCTAAGGAATCGTGATAGACGTTGAGAAAGTAAGTCTGTGTTTGAATTAGAACAAAGTACCACTGGTTGAAAAGTTTAGCATTTGTTGTTTGACTTTTTTTGGCTGAGGCTAGAGTTGTTTCCTTAGTCACATATAATCGAGAGTCAGATAATAAGTAATACAGGTACTGATTTTATCCAAAAAATTAAAAAAAGCAGTAATACTTTTTGCCTAATCTTAATAAACCAAACGAATCTGCTCTAACACTCCCTCTAATTCCTTCTTCTTTTTAAATAATGAACTGTTAATAGTCGCGCTTACAATAGTCGCGCTCTGTCCCACGGAGGCTGATACTAAATCGTTTCGTACCGACACATTTATCAAGTGTTTTTCTTTAATGCGTGCACTTATCCCAAAGTCGTATCCTTGAAAACCATTTAAATCCTCGTACTGACCATTGAATGAAACTCCTTTATAATTGAGACTCATACCAAAACTTGAAAAAACATCTTCATCTTGGGAAGCATAAATGGCGCTTGGAATAATTGTAAGCTTACTTCCAAGTTTAAAAAAACCCATAAGTTGAGCATTATATGCCATGTCGGCTAGTTGTTTCACACCTTTTTGAATCGAAACATCAGGGGTATTAATGTGGTCTAATGTAACTCCTAAAACTAAATTTTTGTAGAGAATTGAAGTACCAACAGATAAATCAAACACTTTACTTTCAAGGCTAAAATTTTGAATATCAGCGGAATCAATTTTATACTCGAATCCGTCAAAGTCTTTAAACGATAAATCTGCCTTAACTTCTTTATCGCCATTGAACAACTTTACTTGATAATCCACATTTGCTCCAAGTTTCCATTGAATTTTTTCTGTTAGTTCAAAATCTCTGGCATAACTCAAATTGTAAGACTTGCGCTCAAGGTTGTCGATGTTGTCGAATGTTGCATAAAATCCCAAACGGTTTGCGGTTTTAAAAAAACGTGTTTCTAAACCAATATCAACATTTGATGATGCGTTTCCCAAGACCCGAAATCTATTTAAAACGCCTGTTAACGATGGGTTTAACTTATTTAATTCTTGTAATTCTTTATCAGATACTAGATCTGAATTTTGCCCAAAGCCACTAAAACTTGAGCCAAATAGAAGAAGAATAAACGGAATAATTAAGTTTCGAGTTTTCATATTATTTCAATAATAAACGTTGAATTGAATTAGAATTGCACAAAGCAGCTATAATTTATCCCAACATTAATCACAAACCGTTGAAAGAATCTAAAATACCTCATTCTGCTATGTAATAAATCCAATTAAATTTGCCGCCCATGATTCAATATCTGACACATCCCATATTTATAGTTGTCAAAGAAGCAGCAATTACGTTGAATCAAGAGGTCTATGTGGTTGGTGGTTTTGTCAGAGATTGCATGCTCGGCCGAGAATCAAAAGACATTGATTTTGTGACGTTAGGAAGTGGAATTGATTTGGCTAAGGAAGTCGCCAATCGATTGGAAGATGCTACAGAGGTAAATTATTTCAAGAATTTTGGAACTGCACATATTCGTCAGCAAAACTGGGATTTTGAATTCGTTGGAGCTCGTAAAGAGTCGTATCGAGAGGATAGTCGAAAACCATTGGTGGAATCAGGAAGTCTTTCTGATGATCAAAATCGACGCGATTTTACCATCAATGCGATGGCAATAAGTTTAAATGAATCAGATTATGGAAGCTTAGTCGATCCATTTAATGGGGTAGAGGATCTTAACAACGGGATTCTTCGTACGCCTTTGGATCCAGATGTTACGTTCTCTGATGATCCATTGCGTATGATGCGTGCTGTAAGGTTTGCTTCTCAACTTGATTTTACCATTGAAGAAAAAACGTACAACGGAATTTGCACGATGGCTTCAAGATTATCGATTATTAGTCAAGAGCGTATCACCGATGAACTGAATAAAATTATCGCTTCTAAAAGACCGTCAGTCGGTTTTAAACTCATGTTTGATACAAAGTTACTGCATGAGTTCTTTGATGAGATGATCGCTCTACAAGGTGTTGAAATGCGAAATGGTTTAAGCCACAAAGACAATTTTTATCATACACTGCAGGTTTTAGACAATGTTGCAGAAATTAGTGATAATTTATGGCTACGTTGGGCGGCAATCATGCATGATATAGCTAAACCGAATACGAAAGACTTTAACGATAAAGAAGGTTGGACCTTTCATGGCCACGAGTTCGTAGGTTCGAAAATGGTAAAGCATATATTCAGACGACTGAAACTTCCCTTAAACGAGCGTATGCGGTATGTTTCAAAACTTGTTTTGCTGCATCTAAGACCAATTGCTCTAACCAAAGACATTGTTACAGATAGCGCAATAAGACGGTTAATATTTGATGCCGGTGAGGATATGGACGATTTAATGAAATTGTGTAAGTCTGATATAACTTCAAAAAATGAGCGTAAAGTTCAACGGTTTAAGCAAAACTTAAAAATCGTTGAGCAAAAAATTCGTGATGTTGAAGATAGAGACCGTGTTAGAAATTTTCAACCGACAGTCACTGGTGAGGAAATCATGGAAATCTTTAAAATCAAACCGTCAAAAGAGGTTGGAATAATAAAAAATGCGCTAAAAGATGCAGTTTTAGACGGGGAAATAAAGAATAATCGGGAAGAGGCTATTAATTTTGTTTTGAAAAAAGGCAACGAGCTTGGATTAACCAAGCCATAACCTATTGAATAATAAATGATTGTATATAGATTTAAGGTAACATTCGAAGACGTTGACGACGTAGAAAGAATGATTGATATACGTGCAAACCAGACATTTCGTGATTTATATCATGCAATTGTGGAAAGCATCAAGTTCGATCCGAAGATTACGGCATCTTTTTTTATGTCGGGAGATAATTGGAGAAAAGGGAAGGAAATTACGAATGCCGAAGTAGAGGATGTTGCTCAAATGGCGGAAAGTAAACTGAACGCCCATATGAATGACCCACATCAACGAATGCTTTTATTTACGCACGACGAACTGGAATGGGCCTTCAGAGTACAATTATTTAAAATTGAACGAGCGAACGCAGCGTTAACGTACCCACTTATTGCCAAGTCTCTTGGTGAAGCTCCCAAACAGAAGAAAATATCAGTGGTTGGTGGAGCAACAAATGAATTTGAAGAATTGGTTGATGATATCATCAGTGAAGCGGAAGAACCTGATGTTTCAGACATGGGTATTGATGGAGATATGGACGCTTCTGGCTCATTTGGGGAAGAAGAAGAGTAGGCTTGAAAGCCACGACTCATAAGACATTAATTGTTGTTGGAGGCCCAACAGCCTCTGGGAAAACGAGTTTGGCAATTCAGCTTGCGAAACAGTTTAATACCGAAATTTTATCAGCAGATTCTAGACAGTTTTATAAAGAATTGAATATTGGTGTTGCAAGACCAAGTCATCAAGAATTAAATGCCGTCAAACATCACTTTATTGCGAATAAATCTATTCACGAATATTATTCTGCAGGTGAATATGAACGAGAAGCTATTTCTGTTCTCGACGAACTTTACAAAACAAAAGACGTTGTTGTTATGGTTGGTGGAAGTGGGTTGTTTATCAATGCAGTCTTAAATGGCTTTCATGAAGCTCCCAAGGATGATGGAACAATTCGAAAGGAGATTGATGAGCTCTATGAAAGGAAAGGCTTAGTTGGCTTGCAAGAACTGCATCTTAAGATGGATCCTGAGTATAATCAACGAATAGATCAGCAAAACCCACAACGGTTAATGCGTGCCATTGAACGTGTTCGACTGACGGGTAAAACGCACGATCAACAAACAAAGCCTGCATTAAAGTCTCGTAACTTCAATACAATTGAGATCGCTATTTCCCATCCACGTGAACAATTATATTCTCGGATTAATCAACGCGTTGACCAAATGATGGATTTGGGGTTGTTGGATGAGGTGAAGAGTTTGCGTGAATTTCAAGCATTAAACAGTCTTCAAACCGTTGGATACACAGAACTATTTGCGTATCTAAATGGAGAGAGTATTCTTGAAGAAGCGATAGACAAAATAAAACAAAACACCCGCCGTTACGCAAAGAGACAAGTCACATGGTTTAGGAATAAGAGTAAGACGGTTTGGATTGATTATGATAAATTGTCTGAAATTGAAACAACCATTATAAAGAAATTAGAATGATACGAGCTTCAATATTCCTTTTGATTCTAATGATTTCCAGAATCGGCTTCTGTCAGTCTGTTGAAGGAGTTTACGTTGGTTTGCAAGAGCTTTGTTTTGTAGATTCATCTGGCAATAAAGACTGTGAATGGGACAAAAGTTTTCCTGGATACAAATGGTTTCATCTTACGGAAATAAAATTAACGAACGATTCGGTGTATATGGATATGTCGCCAGTCGCAATTAAAGGAACGGATACTCTGTATTCTGCAAGTGAAGGTGGATTTTATTACAGGAGAGGTGAATTTATAGATAACGACTCTGTACTTCAATTAAATACGTCAGCATATTGGTGTGACTATTGTCCAACGGTGTTTTTATCTGACACATTAGAAGAACCTATCAAGATTAAAACTACTGCGTATAAGGTTGACAATGGCTTTGTCTTTGACGGGAATTTGTTTAAAAAGAAGGAAGGCATGAAGTCCTTAATAAGTGAGAGTAATGACTACCTGGATGATATGTTTTACTCTAATCCGAAAGAATAAACTAGCTAAACCAATTAGCAATTTTTATACTTGTCGTGCAGCCCGATTCCCTGCAAAATCATTGGTTTGATTTTTTCTAAACGTGACAACTTTGTTTTTTCTTGTTTAGCGTCTGATATATGATTTGAATAGTCTTTTTGTTTTCCAGGTGATAAAGCATAAAAACCATCCAACAGAACTTGATCAGATTTAAACGCTTCTTCAAGAAATGGAGATAGCTCATATTTTCCTGGTGCTGCAAGTGCTACTTTCTTGCCTTCTAGCTCATTATCTCTTGCTTCTAAAATATATTCCAAGATGATTTTTTTAGGAATTTTGTCACCTTCTTCAAACTTTACCTGACGCATTGCTTTTGTTTTTTCCTGAGCATTCACCAACAAATTGTGTTTGTCTTTTAAAAAAACACCGTTAAAAAACCACAACCCATAATGGTTTTTGAACGCAGATAATCCGGCTACATTTTTTCCATTGATGGTGTAAACAGGGCTTCCCCACTTTATCGTTTCTTCTAAATCGGTAGATAAGAAAATTTCTCTGAGCTCTGTTAGCTCTTTGGTCCATCTAGATTTTTTTGCGATGAACTCGTCAACTTTCGGATTCATGCGTCCGAATATCGCTAATTAAATTCTCAAAATAAAATGGTGTATCAAGCAAACGGTTGCCATACCAGCTAAAGGATTCACCATCTACAAACAGAACACTTGAAGATGGGAGTAGGGTCTCTAATTTTTTTTGATGTTCCTTTTTAAATGGAAATGGTTCGCTGGATAAAAAGACTAAATCCGGGTTGAGTTCTTGTATTTTTTTATCAGATAATTCGGGATATCGATCTTCTTCTTTGAGGACATTTGTAAAACCTAAGGTTGAGATTAAATCGTCAACAAACGTATTTTTTGCAACACCAAAATACGGGTTGTTCCATATTAGGTATAAAACCGTTTTGTTGAAATTAGGAGTTATTAAACGGCTAAAGCTACGTTCAATTTGCAGTTTGAGATTTATAGCGGCCTCGTCTTCGTCTAAAATTCTGCCAAGACTGACAATCATTTCGTAGGCATCTTTCAATGAATAGATATCGCTCATCCAAACTGGAAATAGCTTTTGTAACTCAAGGATTTGATGCTCGTCGTTTTCTTCTTTATTACCGATTATTAAGTCTGGTTTTAGGTCGATAATCTTTTGAATGTTTAACTTTTTCGTACCTCCAATTTTGTTTGCCTTTTTGTAATCTTGATCGGGGTGAATGCAAAAAATAGTTTGTGCAATGGGAGGGACACGCAAGTAATATAGTAATTCTGTTTGCGATGGAACTAAGGAAACAATGCGCTTTGGAGTTTTATCCAAAACAATCAAGTTTCCCATCTGATCGATAAACTTCATTAGCAATTTGCCAATGCCGAGATTAAATCATATTTCGTCAGAATATGATAAACACCTCCTAAATCTTTAACCAATACGGCAGGATTTTCTTTGTTAATTGCCTTTGACACTTTTTCCATGTCCTCATAGTATCCTACGATTGGAAAGGCATCTTGCATCACTTCTTTCACAGGTTTTGTAGCAATACCGTTGTCGTTTAATAATAAACGGAACATGTGATGATCGTTTAAAGATCCCACAAAGTCACCATTTTCATTAACCACAGGCATTTGAGAAATTCCATATTTTTCCATTTTGTCGAATGCTACTTTGGTAAGTTCAGTTTCGTTTACTGTAACTAATGGAAGGTGTTTGTGACTAGAAATTAAATCTAATGCAGTTTTGGGTTTCGTGTCTAAAAATCCTCTATCGCGCATCCAGTCATCGTTAAACGCTTTACCCATATATCGTGTCGCATGGTCGTGAAACAATACTACTACAACATCGGTTGGTTTTAATAAGTGCTCAAGTTGCAATATTCCTTTAACCGCGCTACCAGCGGAGTTTCCAACCAATATTCCTTCTTCTTTTGCTAATCTTCGCTGATAAATCAATCCGTCCTTATCAGTTACTTTTTCAAATCGGTCTATAACGTCAAAGTTTACGCATTTAGGTAAAATGTCTTCACCAATACCTTCCGTGATATACGGATAGATTTCACGTTCATCAAATTCACCTGTTTCATGGTATTTCTTGAAAACGGATCCGTAGGTATCAATTCCCCAAATTTGAATATCTGGATTCTGTTCTTTTAGGTATTTGCCAACACCGCTAATGGTGCCACCTGTTCCAACCCCGACCACAAAATGTGTTAGTTTGCCTTCCGTCTGTTCCCAAATTTCAGGACCAGTTTGTTCGTAATGAGCTTTTACATTACTTGGGTTATCGTATTGGTTTACGTACCAAGCACCTGGGATTTCAGAACCTAAGCGCTTTGAAACTGAATAATATGACCGAGCATCTGCAGCATCAACGTCTGTTGGACAAACGATTACCTCTGCACCTACGGCTTTTAGTATATCAACTTTTTCTTTACTCTGCTTATCGGTGGTAACAAAAACACATTTGTATCCTTTAATCAAGCCAGCAATGGCCAACCCCATACCAGTATTGCCGCTAGTTCCCTCAACGATAGTTCCTCCAGGCTGTAATCTTCCGTCGGCTTCTGCATCTAAAATCATTTGCAAGGCCATTCGGTCCTTTACTGAGTTACCCGGGTTGGTGGTTTCTATTTTGGCTAGAATTGTAGCTGAAACTTCTTTAGTTACGCTGTTAAGTCGAACTAATGGTGTATTCCCAATGGTTTCAAGAATGTTGTTGTAATACATGGTGCAAATGTATTGCAATCTTAATCCACAACCTTATTAATGAGGCCTAAAAAGGTACGAAATTCACTTTTTACGTAGACCTTATATTTTAATGCTTTTTAGTTTTAGAATAATTTTCCATTGTGAATGCTGTTTGAAATTTTATAACTTTTCAGAGCTCAAGCATTTCTTACCTTTGCAGCATGTTTGTATCGGGGTTTACCTTTGTTAAAAATGCAATAAAACTAGACTACCCAGTAGTTGAAGCAATACAATCGGTTTTGCCGTTGGTTGATGAAATGATTGTTTGCGTTGGGAAATCCGAGGATGCAACGCGCGATTTAATCGACTCGATTGATAAAACAAAAATCAGAATTGTTGACACCGTTTGGGATGATTCGCTTCGAGAAGGTGGAAAAGTGCTAGCTGTAGAAACAGATAAAGCTAAGAATGAAGTAAATCCCGAAGCTGATTGGTTGGTGTACATTCAGGCGGATGAATGTATCCACGAAAAGTTCTATGATGAAATAAATACAAAAATGAAGTTGTTTAAAGATGATGCTTCCGTTGAAGGATTGTTATTTGACTACGTTCATTTTTATGGGAGCTATGATTTCGTTGGTGACAGCCGAACTTGGTATAAAAATGAAATTCGAGTGATAAAAAATCTTCCTGAAATTTCAAGTTGGAAAGATGCACAAGGGTTCCGTAAAAACGGTGAGAAATTAACTGTAAAGAAAATCAATGCGTCTATATACCATTATGGCTGGGTTCGTCACCCGAAATATATGATGGCTAAAGCTTACGAGGCTAACAAGCTATGGCATTCGGATGAATGGGTAGAAGAACGTTTTGATCCTGAGAAAGATTTTGATTATTCTCAAATAGATTCTTTGAAGAAGTACGAAGGAACGCACCCTGCGGTGATGCAAGAGCGCATAAACAAAATGAATTGGAGTTTTTCGTTTGATCCAAGTAATAAGAAGTTTGGTTTAAAAGCTGGGTTTTTATACTGGATTGAAAAGGTGACAGGCTACCGAATAGGTGAGCATAAGAACTATAAAGTGGTCTGATTTTATTTTTTTAAAAAAAATCACAAACTGACCCAACCTTTGGTCTAAAGCTTGTCGTAGTGTACTATGAAAGCAAAGGCAATTAATGACAATTAACCCCACCATAGAAGTTTCAATTACAAAGAAGAAACAATCGGATACGACGGACGCGTTGACCCAATTGATTCAGCGATGTATGCAGAACGACCGTAGTGCGCAAGCTGAATTGTACAAACAGTTTCACGGTAAAATGTTAGGAGTTTGCCTGCGATATTTCTCCAATCGCGACGATGCATTGGCTGCTTTGAACCAAGGGTTCTTAAAAATATTTAAAAACTTACAGTTATATAATTCTGCCAACGACTTTAAAGGATGGGCATACCGTATTGTTCAAAATACAGCCATCGACCAAGTTCGTACACAGATACGTAAGGATAAGCAAATGCCAAGTAGCGATTTAGTAGAGGATCTCGAAGTTTCAGAAAGTGTAATTCATAAGCTATATGCTAAAGATTTATTACAGTTGATGCATCAGCTTCCTCTAACAACAAAAGTAGTGTTCAACCTTTTTGCAATTGAAGGGTATAGTCACCAAGAAATTGCAGAAACTCTTGACATGTCCACTGGAACGAGCAAGTGGCACGTTAATAATGCTCGAACAAAATTAAAAGATTGGATCACGACTTATGAATAAATCAAGCAAAACATCCATCGATCAGACGTATAAGAATACGTTTGAACATTTTGAAACAGACTTCAATACATCTGATTGGGACAACATGCTCAATCTGTTAGAAGAGGACACAGGTATTGTAATCCCACCTGTTTCACCAATTAATAAACATCCATTCACCAATATAAAAAACCTATTCATTATGATTTTACTCGCAACATTAACATCCGCAATATTTTGGGCAAGTAACCCAATTAGCCATAAAACTACAGTACCTTTAAATCAACCAGTTCACACTGAATTATCAACCTCCAGTAAGAAGGTAGTAACGAATGATAATCCTCTTGCTGCAAAGTTCTCTGAAGCAACTGAAAATGCTTTGACACGGTCTGAGGAAGCAACTGACAGAAAGGAAGAATCAGAATCAAAAAGCCGAACAAACCAGCCAGCGTTGGAAACTACATCAACTAATCAGCAAATCTCTGAAACTACGTCAACTCCGGTTGAACCTCCAGCTAATCAACAAACTACAGATAAAAAGGAGGTTTTGGAAAACACTAAAGATGTACAAGAAACTGTGGAAAAGCTCGTTTCTGTTGTTGATACAGCGAAGTTTTTGAAAAAAGTGGTTTCGCGTTATTGGGTAGACACAACCTATAGATATATCTACGAAAAGCCATCAAGAGATATTGAGCAAGGATGGTTTGGATTGTACTTTACGCATCAACAGTTTACGGATACGGATGATTGGGACAGCATTGGTAGAAACCGTGAGAATGCTGGTTTTAACATCCAAATGATGTCAGGAAATATATTACCTGGTGAAAACGTAGCGATTTATGGAGGCTTAGATTGGGGTATGCAATTTTTAGGAAGATCAGCTAACGACGAAGTACTGCTGAACTCAGTTAATGAAGATCGTGGTTTAACGTTTTTACGCAGTCATACGAATGATATTTTTGTAACAGGTCACTTCGAATACACTCAATTCCCAATTGTACCATATTTCTCTGCTGGCTTTGGAACGCGAATTTTAACTACTGGTCAAACTACACGTGCATTGCTATCATCCACCGAATATGAAAGTTCTCAAGATAATGGCGTACACACAAGAGCTGCTCTCGCAACTAAGTTTGGATTGGGAGTGAAATTTAAATTATCGCCGAGAGTTTATTTGGACGCACGATATGAACTTTTTCAAACCAATAAAATTAATACGGTTGACTATTCAACATCTGTCTATAATGGATTATCCTATGATTTAGGTTTAAGAAAAATGAACTTGAGCGCTGATCAATTTAGATTTGGAGTGGTGTTCGATGTAAGTGAAGGAACGCGTAAAAAAGTAGTTGATCAACCTGGACATTGGGAAGAACAAGAGCAAACGTTATATGTTGATCCTTCAGATTCAACGAAAGTATTTGTGCCTTGTCCATGCGACAAGCCAAAGAAAACGAAAAGAACTCAGCGAAATAATTCATCGTCTAACGAGCCAAGCTGGCCACGCGACAACTCACCGAATAATGGCGGCATATTTAATCCAGGATCGGGTTCAGGAACTGGAAAAAGTCCATTTCCAGGTACCAAAAAACCACCAGTTCGTTGGTAAACCATAGGACTTTTTAAGTCATAATTAGTAACGGGATTAGATTGAAATACGAAATTCAATTTAATCCCGTTATTTTTGTAGACAGAATGAAACGCATAATTGCAATCATAACTCTCTTAACCATGGTGTTCAATTACACTGGGTTTGAGTTGTGCTTAGATTTTTGTGAGAACCAACTTGAGTCGATACACTTTGGAGAAGATGAAGTAGCTTCTTGCCATATCGACGATTGTTGCTCATTACCTGCGTCTGATTGTTGTGACTCTGAACAAATCGAAATAGAACCACAACAATTTGATTACATCTTAACAACCAACCTTAATGTCAAACTACCTGTATTTGAGAACTCGACTTATAGAGTCTTTGAACCAATGGTAAAGGTTGACAAATTAGGATTTTCGGTTTCCAATGAATTCTCAGGTCTGTTTCGAAGTCCCATTAGGAGTTTGACTCAGGTTACTCTTTGTTAGCCTTATAACCTATTAACAAGTGCACCACGACAATGTCGTGTAGTTTAATAGTTTTTAAGTTTTAACAAAAAAATCAGTGAAATTATCAAAAATAGTATTTCTAATTGTATGCGTAACTGCAAGCTTTTCTATGGCAAATGCTAAAGAAATAAGTGGTTATGTATATGGATTAGTCAAAAACAAAAAAGTCCCGCTGGAAGCCGCAGCGGTTAAAGAAATGGGATTCCCAAACGGTGTTCTAACAGATGCTAATGGATTCTTTTCTTTTGAAATAAACGCGGCTACAACTCAACTAGAAGTATCCTATGTTTCATTCAAAACAGACACAGTGAATGTTGCTGATAAAAAAGCAGTAATTGCTGTTTTAATTCCTAATTCAGGAGACTTAGGTGTTGTTGAGTTGAATAAAAAGCGTCGTTCGTATGGGCTTCGATCATTAGATCCGAAAACAACGCTGCACTTACGAGAACAAGAATTTCAAAAGGCAGCCTGTTGTAATCTATCTGAAAGTTTCGAAAATGCTCCAGCGATTGATGTATCGTTTACAGATGCAGTAACCGGAACAAAGCAAATCAGGATGTTGGGTTTAGATGGAGTCTATACCAACATTACTCGAGAATTTATGCCTTCAGTTCGCGGATTAAACTCTTTTTATGGGTTGAGTTTTATTCCAGCAGCATGGGTTGAAGGAATTCAAATTACAAAAGGTGCGGGAAGTGTTGTAAACGGTTTTGAAAGTATGTCTGGACAAATCAACATTGAGATGAAAAAGCCTTTCGGAAGAGACCAATTATTATTAGATCAATTCGTTTCAGAATCTGGCAGAGCTGAAACCGATTTTATGATTCGGAAGGATTTGAGTAAATATCTCGCAACATCGTTCTTCGGTCGCTTTGGCATTCGACCAGTAGAAATGGATAGGAACAATGATGGTTTTTTAGACAACCCAATTAGCCAGCAAGTGCAACTTATGAATCGATGGCAATTTCATCGTGATAATGGGGTAGAAGGACAGTTTAATATATCCTATAATAACGATGATAAACGAGCAGGCCAGTTTGCTGGTACCAACCCTTATGAGGTCAACATACAAAACGAACAACTCGATGTATGGGCAAAATTAGGTAAGGCGTACAAAGACAAACCGTATAAAAGTTTTGGGTCGCAATACGCTTTCAATACCATTAATAGCCAAACCGTATATGGTAACGACACAAATCAACGAGTGCTAAGCACAAAGGGGCAAACGGCATATGTAAACTTGATGTACCAGTCGATTTTTGGTAATACGAATCATGGTTACAAAACAGGAATCTCTTTCCTTGCTGATTTTGTAGAAGAATCTTTTGATGGGATAATTGTTGATAGAGAGGAGATCATTCCCGGAGCATACCTCGAATACACGTTAAAACCTGATTCAGCAACAATTATAGTCTCTGGAGCTAGAGTTGATTACAGCACACTTTTTGGGTTGTTTCCAACATTTCGAATTCATGCTAAACGAGCGTTGAAAAACGATAAGACTACACTAAGGTTGTCGGCTGGTAATGGTCGAAGAACGCCAAACTTTTTTGCACAAAATCAAAACGTTTTGATTTCTTCTAAACAAATGGTAGTCAATTCATTACCTGGAGAAACCCTTGGAATTATTCAAGAATCGTCAATAAACATGGGTGTTAGCGTTGATCACAAGTTCAAGATAAGCTACATGCCTTCTGAACTACAGGTTGACTTTTTTAGAACGACATTCCAAAATGAGTTAATGACAAACAGAGAGTATTCAGATCGGTTGGTTTTTGAAGCATTACAAAATGGAACGATTGCCAACAGTTTTCAAACTCAGCTAGACTTGCAACCGGCTAGACGAACAGAAATTAGGCTAGCGTATAGAATGTTTGACGTAACAACGTTATATGAAGGTCAACGTGTTCAAAAGCCTTTGATCGCAAAGCATAGAGGGTTCTTAAATTTTACGCAATCCACTCGGTCGAAATGGCAATTTTCTACTACAGTTCAAATGTATGGCCAACAGCGTATTCCTGGTTTGACATTTAATCAAGAAGATTTAAACAAACAGTATAGTCCAGTGTTTATGTTATGGTCGGCGCAGGTTAGCAAAAAAGCAAAGAAGAAACCATTTGAGTATTACGTTGGTTTAGAGAATATTCTGAACTATAGACAAGACAATCCAATTGACGGAGCAGTAAATCCGTTTGGTAATGCCTTTGATGCATCGAACATTTGGGGACCTGTTTTTGGTAGAATGATTTATGGTGGTTTAAGGTATAGATTACAAATTAAAGATGATCACTAATGCAACAAAATCACGCTAGTAAGCGTCATATATATTATAAGCAAATACATTAATAAAAGTATAAAAAGAATATTATGAAACAAATAATAACAATAGCATTAATCGCATTTAGTCAGTTAGTAATGGCAAAGAGCGTAGTCACAGAAATCAAAGTCGAGGGACAATGTGGCGACTGTAAAGAACGAATTGAAAAAGCTTTAGATGTTCAAGGTATAAGCTTCGCTACTTGGGACGTCGAAACGAAAATGTTAACCATTCGCTATAACGACAAGAAATACTCAGAAGATGAAATTCACAAAATGATTAGTGAGTTAGGGTACTCAACTGATAAACTAGCTGCAAACACTGATTCTCAGAGTAAGTTGCCAGGATGTTGCCAGCCAAAAGAGCCAGTGAAAGCTGGTTGTGAGAAAAAAGGCTGCTGCAAAAAGAAGCAGTAAAATCATTCAGCTGACTTGGGACTGATTGTATAATTAAGTTTAAGCATTGCAGTCCCAGTCAAACCTGAGTAAATCGCATGGTCGGTAAATTCCATGGTCCCAAAAAGAACCGAATATATCTCTGTTTTTTGATGAAGTTCTCGAGATTCTGAAACAGTAAATCCTACCTGTGTTCCCACTGAGAATCTCTCATTTATCTGTTTATTGTAACCAATAAAAAAACCATTGTTTACAGCCTTTACATTGGTTTCTGTGATTATTTCTTTAAAGACGCTGTTCCGTATATCAAGGTGGTCGTACCTTGAATGAATAGATCGAATGCCTAGATAGAAATTGCTCGTTTCTTTATAAAAATGGAGTATTAGAGCAAATTGAGCATTTTTTTCAGAGAACTCTATATTTTCAGCATAAGAGCCTTCAAGTATTTCTCCATTTACGGGTTGATCGCTATACGATGACTCAGTCGCGCCAAATCCTATTTGTCCTTCGATACCAGTCTTACCTTCGTTAAACCTCTGTAAACCATGAAACATTAGTTGACCAACAAGAGTGTTTTTTGATACTTCGTTTGTTGGGTTCCAATTTGATTCAGCAGTTCTATTTCTAATACCAAGTGAAGAGCTTACATAAAACTTTTCACGAAGTGAATGAACCGTTTGCAACAAACCAAAACCAGCGTTGTAACCAAGACTAACTTCATGCTTACTAACGTCAAACATACTAAGAGTATGAGCAGGGTTGTAATAATGAATGTTCTGAGCGTTCGTTGTAGTAAAGCAAAACAAAACACATACTAATAGAATCGTCAACTTTTTCATAACAGGTTGTTTATTTGTTTAATCTTGAATTTAATAAATATCCCAATTGCAATGCAACGTAGGCGTGACTTGACGTGTAATATACATGCGATGTTTCTGATACTATTTCTCCATGGAATTCGTAAGATTCATCTACATCGAGTTGAAGTGATTCTCCAAACTGAACACCTACTTGACATCCAACTTTAAAAAGACCTTTCTGCCAGTTAATTCCTGCTACAGATCCGATAGTTGGGAGCTTGTATCCCGATGATTTATATCTAATCTCATCAGAAAATATATTTATTTTCATCGTTGGATAATATGAGTGATTGGTTCGTAAGCCAACGTACGCATCTCGCTTGTTTTTATATCTGTGCCATAGTACAGCTGCTGAAAAAGTTATCTGTTCGTATTCGACTGTTTCAGTGATTACGCCCAACGGTTCTTCAGACGCTATTCCTAAAATTGACGTGATTCTTTCCTCATAGTTAAACGCAGCGTGACTAACGGCTGCTTGCCATTCTAATCCATTTTTTCCGTCGTTTTTAATATCCGTGTGAGCGAAAGAAAGTTGGTGTGTAGTAGAGTTTACCTTTGAATTCCCAGAGACAATAAAAAAATCGTATCCCTGTAGTGAATTTCTATGTGTGAGCGAGTAGTGAACACTGTTTTTATCACTTACTTGAAGTCCGACACCAAATTGCATTCGCCCATTCATAGTTCCTAGTCCAAGTTGGATAGATTCTTTTGGTTTTAATAGACCTAACTCCAGAGCGTTAAACGTGCTTAACGACTGACCATTACCTGCAATTGAAAGAGCCATTAAGAATATCGAGGATAGTAACTTTTTCATAGTATTTCTTTTTGTTACTTCAAAGAACTATAGAATTTGAGAAGTCTTGAAACGAGAATGCGTACGTGTTAGACTTTTTTTATGACATATCTGACTAGATGTTCGTAATTAAAAATATGTATGGTTTTTAGTTAATGTTGTTTTTGAATTATTATTTTTAGTAAAATGAATTCGATTGCATACGATATTATTGTATAATCTTAAATTTAAATACGAAAAATGAGAGAGTTTTCAGTTAAGCTTAAAGACTTTTTATTAAACCAGAATAATTCTAGCACGGGATTAGCCAAAGACTTGTCAGATCTTTTGAATTTAAGTAGAGATAGTGTTTACCGCAGATTGCGGGGCGAAGCGAGCTTTACAATCGATGAGGCTGTTATTATTGGAAAGGAATACAAAATCTCACTTGATTTATTGATGAGTTCAGAAAACAATACGTTTGGAACGTACCGATTTAGGCCTCTTTATGAGGCTGAGACTAAGTTTTCCGAAAACGTTCGTGCTGTAACAAAGCTATTATCGTACTTTCAAAAACAACAAGGCAATCTGTGTTATGTCGCGGAGGCCTTTCCCATTTTTCGATTACTCGAAACTGAAAAACTTAGAGATTTTGCAGTTTACTACTGGAAGAAGGTGATATTAAACTATCCATCGCATCAGTTTATAAAATTTGATGAAGATTATTTCATTCCGCAAGAATATTTGATCATTGTTGAAGACTTGGTTAAACAATATCAATCTGTAGATTTAGTTGAAATATGGACTAAAGAGACGATTCAAAAACTGCTTTTTCAAATTGAATATGCGGTGGAGTCTGGGTTCATCAGTTCTCAAGATATTATCAATGACCTTTATTCGGAATTAGAAGCGTTGTTGCTTTCGGTAAACCATCAGGCACAATCGGAACGGAACAAACTGGAGGGAAACTTTGCGCTTTACGATTGCGAAATTCAGCTCGAGAACAACTGTGTTTACGCAGAATCTGAATTGGTTACAAATTGCTTTTTAAATTTCAACAATTTTAACAACCTATCAATAGGTGATGAAATTTTTAATCAGGAAGTTACCATGTGGATTAAGAATTTAAAAGCACGCTCAGTTCAAATTTCAGGTCAGGCAGAAAAACGTCGAAATCAGTTTTTTCTAGCACAGAGTAAAATGGTTCAGGCGTCGTTAGAAAGAAGTAAAGCTTTTATTTCAGACAATCTCAGTTTAAGTGCTCGATAATGACGTTTAAATCAGTTTCAAAAACTCAATTGTCTCATTAACAACATCTTCCAAGTCTTCAGGCATAAATTCAGAATCCCAGGGGTGAGAGCCCCCAAACGTATGATTTCCTTCAAGTTTAATAAACAGCGAATGTTTTATTGCCTGGTTGATTTTTATACTATTAGAAATTGGAGCAACCGCGTCGTCATCTCCGTGAACTAATAAAATTGGTTGATCAAGATTTTTTATTTGTGCTTGAAGGTTCAATCGTTCTTCATTGTCCAAATAATCCTGTTTCAACTGATATCCTATTGGGTAAATATCTCCAGTACGACCATTCGACACAGGAACAAATCCTTTTTCACGCCAAAGTGAATCTTCTTCCAATTCAACGTACTTTTTGATATTGAATGCTCCAGCCCAAGTTGCAACTTTTAGGATTCTGTTGTCTTCAAGCGTTTTTAACAACACCGTTATTGCTCCACGACTGTGACCTATTAGCGATATAGAATCTGTATCCATATAATGTCGATATTCCTCGTTATCATCAGTCAGCCAGTCGATTAACAGTCCTAAGTCATCTAATTCTAGGCTAAAATTATTATCGCCAAATGCTTTAATATCAGTGATGTCGGATAGGTTTTCTGAATCAACACCATTATGGGAAAAATTCATTTTAACCACAAAGAAGCCAGCTTCAGCCATCGCCTTGGCAGCAAGGTGCCATGGTCCCCAATCTTTGAACCCTTTAAAGCCATGACAAAAAATAACAACAGGCAGCGACCTACCATCGGGATTGTAAGTCATGTCGAAACTAATCGGCAGTTCTTTTGCGCCTGGAATAAGACGCTCTTCCGTAAAAGTAAACAAGTTAATTTATTGCTTTTTGAAAGTCGCAGCAGCGTCGAAGTCTTTGGCTTCTTTACCTACTCGAATAATGTTCACTTTAGTAATGATATCTCCCTGAACGATATCGTTAACAACTGACATTCCTTCAATTACATAACCAAATACATTGTAACCACCATCTAAATGTGGAGTTGGTGTGTGCGTGATGTAAAACTGGCTACCGTTGGTGTTTGGACCTGAATTAGCCATTGCAACAGTACCTGGTTTGTCGTGTTTCAAGTCTGCATGTACCTCTGTATCAAAACGATATCCTGGTCCACCCATTCCATTGCCCATAGGATCTCCACCTTGAATTACAAAGTTTGGAACAACACGGTGAAAAGTTAATCCATCAAAAAATGGTTCTCCGATTTTTTTAATATTATTTTCAATAGATCCTTCTGCTAATCCAACAAAATTTGCCGTTGTATTTGGTGCTAACGTTGGTTCTAGTTTAATGTAAATGTTACCTTTAGAAGTAATCATTTCTGCGTAAAGTCCGTCTTGTAAATCCAATGTTTTAATTATTTTTTTATATGGGTTACCGCATGAAATCGCGGATAAAATTAATGTTGCAATAATGAGCTTTTTCATCTCTTAAAATTTCGGCAAAAATATGGAATCGAAGTGAGAAGTAAGAAGTCTGAAGGAAGAAATCAGAAGTTTGAAGGCAGAAGTGAGAAGTTTGAAGTGGGAACGGAGAAGTAATAGGTGTGAAGGTACAATAGAGGTTTTATATTTGAGAGAGGCGACGCTGACGCAACGTTACCGCATTTACTCATTGTCGCACTTATCCAAATACCCTCAACGACGTCTTTCAGAGGGAAGCGACCACAGGAGCGACTAAAGAAACCCGAGGTTGAAGTAAGAAGTTTGAAGGCAGAAGTGAGAAGTTTGAAGTGGGAACGGAGAAGTAAGAGGTGTGAAGGTACATTAGACATTTCTTATTTGAGAGAGACGTCGCTTACACAACATTGCGGCATTACTGCAATTACGCATTGTAATATTTGTGTTTACGAAGAAGTTCAAACTTTCTAATCCGTTTAAATTGAAAATTGACCTCAGACAACTATTCTTGCAGTAGAGTTTATGAGTTTAGAGCAAGAGATCCAAAAACGGAAGACATTTGGGATTATTAGTCACCCGGATGCTGGGAAAACAACCTTAACAGAAAAGCTTCTTTTGTTTGGTGGTGCAATCAACGTTGCTGGTGCGGTAAAAAACAATAAAATTACCAAAACAGCTACTTCCGATTTCATGGAAATAGAGAAACAACGGGGAATCTCGGTGGCAACATCTGTAATGGCATTCGACTATAAAGATAAGCTGGTTAATATTCTAGATACACCTGGTCACCGTGACTTTGCTGAAGATACATTTAGAACACTCACAGCAGTAGATAGTGTAATTTTGGTAATAGATTGCGTAAAAGGGGTAGAGGCACAAACACGGAGACTTATGGAGGTTTGTCGTATGCGAAATACTCCAGTAATTGTTTTTATTAATAAACTTGACCGAGAAGGTCGCGATCCGTTTGACTTGCTTGATGAACTGGAAGAAGAACTAAGCATATCAGTTCGACCATTGAGTTGGCCAATTAATATGGGTCGAAAATTCAAAGGAGTATACCTACTGCACAATAAGTCATTAAATATTTTCGAAGCCACAAAAACTAAAAAGGCGAAAGATTATACTAAAATTGAAGACTTAAGCGACCCTAAACTAGATGAATTAGTAGGAGAGAAGGACGCCAATCAACTTAGAGAAGACGTTGAACTCATTGAAGGAGTTTACGAACCCTTTGATCAAAATTTGTATAAAGAAGGACTAATTGCTCCAGTATTTTTTGGATCTGCGGTAAACAACTTTGGTGTTCAAGAATTGCTAGATACATTTATTGAAATAGCACCATCTCCATTACCTCGCGAAACGGATAAACGAAAGGTAGAACCAACAGAAAAAAAATTCACAGGTTTTATTTTTAAAATTCATGCGAACTTAGACCCGAAACATAGAGACAGAATTGCCTTTTTACGTGTGTGTTCTGGACAATTCGAGCGAAACAAGTTTTACCACCAAGTGCGCTTAGATAAAGACATGCGTTTTAGCAATCCGTATAATTTCTTAGCTCAAAGTAAGAATGTTATTGATAATGCATATCCTGGTGATGTAATTGGCTTGTACGATACAGGTAACTTCAAAATAGGTGATACACTTACTGAAGGTGAGGAGATTATGTATAAAGGTATTCCAAGCTTTTCGCCAGAGATTTTTAAGGAAGTAATCAACCTTGATCCAATGAAAAGTAAGCAGCTGGAAAAAGGTATTGACCAACTAACGGACGAGGGTGTTGCTCAGTTGTTCCGCCAAAATCCAGGAAACAGAAAGTACATTGGTGTGGTTGGAGAGCTTCAATTTGAAGTAATTCAGTATCGATTAGAGCATGAGTATTCTGCGAAATGTCGTTTTGAAGCGCTGCAGTTTCATAAGGCATGCTGGATGACAGGGCCTGAGGATAAAATTGACGAGTTCTGTCAATATCGTCCGAAAGAAATTGTTATCGATAAGGATGGAAAGCGTGTTTATTTAGCTTCTTCGCCATACGTCTTACAAATGGCACGATCAAACAATCCGGACGTTACGTTTCATGAGACTTCGGAGTTTAAGGTGTGAGTTTAGTTGATAGTGAATAGTGAAAAGTGAAAAGTGAATAGTGAAAAGTGAGTAGTGAGTAGTGAGTAGCGAATAAATGTATATCCCTGAATAGAGTTGACCGGTTTATACTTATTGATATTCAAATATAGTTAATACAGGTTTATTTGGATTAGAACTCCATAGTTCCTCAAAACGTGTAGGAGTTGTTCGTTGTAAGTTGTTGTGTATTCTTTCGGTGTTATAGTGCTTTACAGCTTTATTAACAGAACGTTTTAATTCACCAAAGGTAGAAGGTTCCCAAAATTCAATGTATTCTTCTTTTATAGTCCTATGGATACGTTCTGCAAAGGCGTTTTCTTGCGGCAACTTGCCCATGCTTATAGCTACATTGTTCTTTTCTAGGATACTTGTGTAGTGCTTACTTCCGTATTGACTTCCTCGATCTGAGTGATGATAAGAAGGAGGTGTATTATGCTTGAGAGCCTTTCTCAATGCCGCGACATTGGCAAGTGCTAACATATGTTCTGACACACTATGACCTACAATCTTCTTGGTGTACACGTCAATGATAAAAACGCCGTAATAATGCTTACCTCCTATGCCGAAGTAGGTTATATCTGACTGCCACACCTGACATGGGCCGTTGACCTTTAGGCCTCCAATCAAATTAGGGAAATACTTCTTACCTGGATAGGTAGTCTTGCGATAATTGCGTTTTCGTTTAAGGCCATAACCACAGGCCATACATGCCTCAACAAAACGGTCTCGACCAATAAAATCTGGGTTTAATTTGTAATACATTTTCTCAACCCCACAACCTGGATGTGCTTTGCGAAGGGCGTCAGCTTTATCCATCAAGTCATACCACTGCATATCTAGCTGTTCTTGACGCCTTTTGCGCTGATGTACTGCTTGTTTACTTATACCTAATTGGCAGTAAACAGCATTCATACTATAACTCAATTCTTTTTCTTTGAGTCTCCAGATTGTGGGGTGTTTGAGTTTTTTTTGATGTCGATATCATATTGCTCCCTAGCCAAATCAATCATAGTCTCATAATAGTCTACCATAATCTGTTTTTGTCCCACGATACGCTCCAGCTCTTTGATACGCTTTTGCAAATCTTTTACTTTTGATGATGTGCTTTTGTTACTTTCCACAACAAGGTGTCCTTTTTTGTTGAACCGTGAATATCGGTAAATCCAATTGTAAATCAGCTGTGGGTGTACATCATAAAGACTGCTCAGCTCAAGAACACTGTGTTTGCCTCCTTCGAAATCCTTGACCATTTGGCGTTTGAAGCTCTCTTCAAACCTTCGATTCTTGCGAATTTTTCTTACTTGTAATGACATGTTGACTTTTTTTAAATTGTGGTCAACTTATATCAGGGACGTACAAAATACACTAAACACTATAAACACTATAAACTCTATACTATTCACTATTTACTGTTTTGCTGTTTTGATACTTGATACCAGCATTTTTATTAGTTCGGTGCATTCCACAGAAAGCTGATTGAATTTAGCAACTTCGATATAGTCAGTGTCCATCAGTAAGTTTAACCAGTAAATCGTTTCGTTGGCTTCTTTTAATGCAATGTGCATTTTATGAACAAAGTCTTTTTTGCTTTCCCCAAATTGCGCTTCAGCAATTAACGCACCAATTGCAGTTCCACTTCTTAGAATCTGTTTACTCAAAACAAACTCCTTCGTCGATAGCTGTAAAAACTGGACTGTCCTGACAATTGATATTGCAAATACGTAACTTTTATCTTTTAGAATTGAATTCCTCATCAATGGTTTTAATTACTTCAATGCTATGAAGACAAAGGGCGAAATCAAATCTAAAAAATCACTAATCCATTGTAAGACATAAAATATTCACTATTCGTAAAAGTTACGGTTAGGTTTAATTATGAAATGTTATTTTCCACTATCCACTATCCACTATCCACTATCCACTATCCACTATCCACTATTCACTATTCACTAATAACTCTCTTCCACAAATTCCAAGAACACCTTCTTATGTAACTCTAAATCCATGTTAGGAGACAGCGAAACACGAGCGATGTAGTCTTTGTCCCCTTCCTTGGTTGTGCCTTGTGTGGATGTTGCAGGGATCGTCCAATAACATCCTTTTAACTGGCCATAGCTAACGCAATACTTGCTTTCATTAGGAATTTCGGTAATCATGCGAGTAATAAGCTTGTGATTCAACGCTCTTTTATGAGCCTCCCTTTCTTCATCGGTGTTGCCTTTAGTCGGTAGGTCCAATGAAAAAACAGAAGGAGTGAAGTCTTGTTGTGCTAATTCTTCTGAAACGAAATTGATTTTTGCAGATGGAAGCACTTCATTTATATACGTCACGAATTCACGTGTATTCTTGTAAGCATCCGCAATCCGCTGATTCATAGAAGGTAACTGCTTAGCTAGTATAGCCATTTGTAAGTTTCTAGCCCTGTTGTCGCACAACACAAGATGCTTTTCGATGTAGTTCATTAAAGCTTCTGTTTTGGCATTACCAACACAATATCCTGCTGTGCATTTTCCACCACTTGGAAACTTAGATCCACTTACATATGAAATGGTTCTAACTGTTGATAGTATTTCTCCTTCTCCTAAAAATAGTACATTGGGACAAAACGTTTGATCCAATATAAATACCGGGTCAACGGCCAAATCGCCATTTGGAGTTTTACGTTTTTTGCTTAAAACTTCTTTAAGTTTTTGAAGATCAGGAACTTCAACTCTTGGATTTGTTGGAATTTCAGCAATGATATACGGAATTGCATCTTGAGCTGCAATTTGATCTAAAACCAAATCAACGCTTTCTACCATGTTGTGATCTCCGTCTACCGGAAGGTCAACTACTTCAACATTTTCTATACACGCTGCGACTCTTCGAGCCTGATCGTTGGTTCCACCGTAACAGTTAGGTGGTACCACAAATTTGATAGCTTTTTTGCTGTGATTTTCCAATGCATCATTAACCAATCCCATCATAATGGCATATTGCATAGACAATCCACTGGATGCAACTAATGGTTTTAACTCAGTTCCAGTAATTGATTTAATTGAGTTTAAAACACTTATGCGATCTTCTTCAACATTACTTTTTATCGTATGAACCAATGACTTGTCGACCAACAATTTCAATGCATCAAGTGAGTTTGCAGGAGTCATTGCAATGGTCTCTCTTCGTCTTACATGCTGTATTTCAGATACATAACTATTGGTTTGTTTTTCTGATAAATTTTTAGCATTAGCGTTTACGATTAATATACTTCCGAGGTGCGAATGCAGCCCGACATAAAAGTCAACAGCCTGGGTAAGTCCAAGCGAGTCCATTTCGTCCTGGTGTGAAACAAACACCGTACTACCATCAAAGTCAGTCACATCTGCAATACTTGATACCTTTTTAAGTTCAAAATTGTATCCATAAACAGTTCGTAATGACTCTTCATCAAAACATTCTGGCAACTCTCCATTGAATAAAATTTGAGTTTTTTTGTTATCCAACAGATTCTTTCTAAGAATGGCCATAACAGGAATTGTTTTGGAAGAAAAACTAATCACATTTTTAAAGTCTAGATGGTTTAGGTGACCAACAACCCATTCGAGAATGCACGACAACGGATGACCTAACCGAATATAGTCGTACGCTGTAGGCAATGCACTGAGTGCCTCAGTCGACGCGTTGTTTTCCTGATACAACTTTTCAAACTCTTCGATAAACTGAGTTTTAGCTTGTTGTTCATCGTAAATATCGAGTCGGTGAGTAGTTAAATCAAACCAATCGGTTGGCATGTTTTTAATTACTTCTTTTGTGTACTCTAACATTTTATTTTCTTCCATTCTCCTGGTTTTTTTCAAGGGCGGCAAGATACATGAATTAGATTTTTTCAATGAAATTCTGCAGCCTTTTTTCAGGTTAAATTGAGTGAATGATTCCCTAGATTTCAATCGTAGCTATAAAAGCAACCCAAATTGAAATAGGTAAAGAAGTAAACGACAAAACAACGGTGCGCTGTTCATTAGGAACACTAAGTGATATCAATGAAACTATTTGACCATAAGCCTCGTGTGTTGCTGAATCTCGGCACTTTTTAGCTCAAGAACATAGGTTCCTACAGATAGGTTCTTTATGTCAATAACGCGTTGATTCTCTTGATGTATTACTGTTTGACCCAACGCATCAAATACATTAACCTCATAGTTCTGTAGAGATGTGTTTATTGTTACACTATGTAAAGCAGGATTTGGATAAAGAGTAAACACTTCTTTATTTTGAGAATAATCGGTAACATTAGATGTTCCTTTAAGTACGATCCATATATAATCTACAATGGTTTGATAATTTGATGTAACTACAGAGTCAACAACCCATTCCGATTTGAATTCAAAATTTGCAGGAGGTTTCTCACCAAAAACTTCTATGTACTCAGCTATGGCGGCCAGAAAATACCAAGTAGATCTTCCATGTGGGGCGAGATCTTCGAATAAATCGATGTTCGGAATATCTTTTACCACTGTGTTTTTAAGACACATCAATACAGCTTTGCTTATGTTATGTAGCCTAATATCCAGTGATGGTCTTTCAGTTTGAAGTTGTGAAACCAATAACTCCATCCACGTTTGATAGTCACCTAAACCATAGTTGTGCCACGCCGCAATTTCAGCAGATGTTAACGTACTAGGGTCGTCATTGCTCCCGCCATATTTATTCAATGCTGGCCAACCCGCATAAACAACATATCGTCTATTGGCATTTGGAGCATTTGTTTCCCATGCGTCTATAAGTTCCACGAGCTTCGTAACATATGCTTCGCCCATGTTTGTGGTGTCTGAAGGGTCGAAGGCTTGTCCGTCGAAATTGTCAGGGACAAAACCTAGCAAATCAATTTCTACAGCATCACTCCATCCGGCTGTCCATTTTTCTATGTATGGAGTAGATATTTCTGAATGAAAATTGTGTGCTTTGGGAGGGGTTGACCATTGTGGAAAAAAACCAAATACAGAACCTAGAGTTGCTGTTTTGGGATTATCTGATATTGCTGTAAAACGAGCAATCCAATTACCCACATTGGTGCTTGAATTTGCATCACTGTTGCCCGTTTCTAAATGGTTGTACAGTGAGTTCTTATAGTAGTACATATCTACCGTATCGCTGGTTTGAGCCCAGGTAGATTCAAAAAAGCAAACGCTTAAAATGGCTATGAGGTATTTCATGAATTCGCTAAATTACAACAATATGGATTGGGTTAGATAGTCGGAGTGCTTTCACGACACGAATCATCTAGAAAACTAACCTCTTATCTTTGAACGAATGTTCGTTTCAACGTACACTATTTCATGGAGTTTTTATCCCAAAGAAATCATAGATTTCAGGTAGTCTCCTAACAAATCTTCTAAGTTCTCATTGCCGTGAAGTTGGTCATAACGGACATCTTGGGCATACAGTTGTTTGACTTGCGACTCAGATAACGTAACGTTGAAAACAAACTCTTTAAACGCATCATCTAGCAATCCGTCAGGATTTACGATATGCAATGTCCGTTCAACAATGTCTGCAGTTTCAGTGGCTTGAATTTCGTTCAGCGCGTGTACAATTTCAGGTGCAAAAATGCCAAGATTATTTGTGTAAAATGCTTCAAACCCACCTTCCGTCACCGCTTTATTTAAGTGAACGATGACGTAGACCATTTTTTCTGGAAGTATCAAATCTTGTACGCTGGTATACCAATTTGACCATTGATCAATGTTAATATTCGCTGCCTCTAAATGCTGATTAGCAGCACTATATAAACGGCTTATGATTGCTCTATTCGAGAGATTTTGCATAGAAATATTATCCTGCGAAGTTATAAATCAATTTGAGTCGAAATACGATGGATTATGGATATATTTAACCTTTTGGGCTTTGTCAAATAAAACTATTCCAATTAGGTAGTAGTTTTTTTTAATTCTAATACTATACGATGATTTTCTAATATCACTTAACGTCAAAGTCTCACAAGAGTATTAACAATGTGGCTAATTCGTTATCTCAATTTCAGTAAAAGGAGTTTTCTTCGGAAGGTTTTTTAGATGCTTCTTTGTTAGGGTAAAGTCTCCATCATAGTCCTCATCCAACGTAACGACATACTTCTTCAAAGAATAAGTGAAACCAGGAGCAAGCATATCTTCGTCATTCATTCGCGTATTGACATTCCCCAGTCTAAAGCTGATTTTTATTGTTGGTTCTGATACGTCCATTATTTCAACAAATTCAGCCTTGTCATCAAGCTTTCCACCTACGGTTTGTGAAAATCCATTTTTGCTTTTTGAAACGTCAGATTTATTCTGAATTTGCTGTTCAACGATCAAAAACTTATTACCTTCTTGATCCGAAATTAGTCTAATCCAAACGCCTTCTTTGAACGGTAACTTTTCTGCTACGTTGACAACAATGGAATCTGTGACAATTGTCTTTCCATTAAAATCGAAAGTAAACGGACCAATGGTGTGTTTTCCTGTTTTAGTAAACTCAAGTGAACGAGTGAATTTATCATTTTGCATTCCGTAGACATGCATGGACGATGTCATTTCGATTCCATCATTTAGCTGACTTTTAAGGTCATCTGAAAAGAACTCAAACGAAAATGATAGTTGAATTTTCTCACCAATTCTTGGTTCTGCATTGGTTACAGATAGTTTTAATGTGTCTTGAGCGCTTAGTACATTGAAACAAAGCAGTCCAATGGTAAAAAAGAGGTATTTCATAGTGATATGTTTTTAGGTGTTAATTTATTCGAATGAAAAGATAAGTATTTGTGAGACTTTTTCATCATTTTCGACTGGAATCCAATAGTTATAAATGGTTGAACCTCCGCCAGACATCCCATCACCAAAGTCTGCCCAATCAATTTCTTCGGACTTTTGAATCGTGGTTAGATATTTTCCTTTATGTCGTAGGGCAAATTCACCGACTAAAATTTTTGCTTTAACATATTGCCAGACTAACATAAAGCTAATGTCTGAGTCGTGATTGATAACAATGTGTTCTTTCCCTGCCAATTGCTTTAACAATATTTTTTGTACGGAATCAGCTTGAGGATAGGTACTAGAGTCAAATTCCAACGCTTTTAAATAAACGTTAATGCTATCTTTCTTAAGTAAGATGGTTGCATCGTCCATAACATATTCCACATAAGAAAGCTTAGCGTTATATGCTTCAAGATTAATCGTATCGCTATACGTTTGTCCGAACAGGCTGGTTGTTGGGGTGAAGAGGACGAGGAGTAAGAGTGTTTTATAGTACATTGGATTGGTTTCTTTTCTTTGGATTTATGTTGGAGTTGCTATATCAAGTGTTGGGAAATTAGTCAAAATATACTTATCCGCTTAATTACAACCACTAATTGCACTTGCAATGACTTAAGCACCTGTATTCTAGTCTTGCCAACGCTTAAAGGTGGGAACCAAAAGATCAAGCAACGATGCGAAGCGCGGGCCCCCAATAACCGACTGCCTATTGCTCTGATTGAGAGATTTTGCATAGAAATAATATCCTGCGAAGTTTAAAGTCAATCTGAGTAGGTATGCCCTAGATTATACGTTTATTGTACTTTTATAAGTGCCATTGAGGTGTGAGTATGTATTACTTCTTATTTCTTTTCTGGTTTGTATTTAAATGTCACCTTCACAATGCCGTGATCTGATGAGCCATCTTCTTTGTGGTCATCCGTGTGAAGATGGTCATTCAAAATATCCATTCCAGCGAAAGCCCAAATACGTTTTTTACTATTGTCGTAAAACTCTTGTGAAACTAAAATATGGTCTAAAGACTCTTTGATATTTTGGTGAATGTGTGTGTAGTATACATCTCTTAAACTACGATATTCTTGAAGCGTTGCAACCGTGTACAAATCTGTGTCGCTTCCACCTTTTGATAAAACGGTTAAATAAGTGGGTTGACCTGTTAAAACATTCAACGTGTTACTTAGCTGTGCATCGTTTAGATCTCCTAATACCACCATTGAGGTATCGGTACCTTTAAGTTCATCCACCAATGTCATTCTCAATGCAGCAGCTTCTGCTGTACGTCGAATCGTTGAAAGTGCAGAGCCAATTCCCTCGGCATGTGGAGCGTAGGTTTTTTTATCTTCTTTGTACCACTTATTTTTCCAGAGCTGGGTTGGTGCCTTCGATTTAAAGTGACATACACAAACATTGATTGTTTGGTTCTTGCGAGGTGTAACCGTAAACCGCAAAACAGGACGAGAATAACTGTCGATATTGACTTGAATGTTTGGAGTTTGATTGTCACCACCCTTACTTTCTAATTTAAATTTGTCCGGGAATTTCGTCATCCAACTGGGAGTTCCTGGCGACAACGTTTTTTTAACTGCCGCTGCACAGATGATTTTAGAGCCGTTTGCGGGTTCTGTCATTAAAACGTAGTCATCCAATAAACCGGCTTTGGTAAACACCTCTGTTAATGCGTCGGCATGCCACAGCTCTTGAAATCCAATTACGTCGGCATTCAACGCTGAGATAATTTTTACAGTCCAATCAATTTTCTTGTCGTACTGTTTTTTTGTCCATTTGCTACCATTGTACATTGGTTTGTTTGGTAGTTGCAGGTTGAACAGGTTGCAATTTGCGAATGTAATTTGTTTACGGTTTGCCATAGGTGTTTGTTGTTTTAGTTTTTTATGTGTTCGTTTTGATTTTATCAAGTTCATCTTCAAAATAGGACTTCAATTCTTTTGCACCGATTGGCTCAGAAGAGGACATAATTTTTTCAGTTAAATTCTTAAGTGTTCGCTTTACTACAGTGGGATCTGTTTCCTTGTGCTCTGTTACCATTTGACTTACAAATTCACTAACACCTTGAGGAAGGTGATAACTTAGATTCACACCAAGAAGGTTAGGGAAGCACTTCTTATAAAGCGTGTCAATATCCTCTTTTTTGGGAGAGAGAGAAATGTATTTGTACATAAAATCAGCTCTCATGTAGCAGCTTACATCATATTTGTCACCAAATACTTCCTTAACAGATCTGAAAGTATTTATGTCTTGAGAAAGCCACCACGTCTTGTAGCCAAAGATTCCAGCACTTGCTGTTTCGTTGTTTATTTCTCTTAGTTTGTATAGGTGTAGAATTAACTTAGCATCTACTTCCGCTCGCTTTTCAGATTGTTTTTTTGATTTAAGGTGCTCAACAAGTTTCTGAACTTCCTTAGCATCAAGAGAAACATTTTGAGATGCTAGAGTGACATATTCAATACCCAAAACGTCTTTTAGAAATTGAATTATATCGCTACGCAAAGTACTCAGGTTAGGATTTGCAAACTTCATCAGAAAACCATTAAAATCGGTAATTCGACCTCTAAGTCTAGCATAGAAGTATGATCTTAAAAGAATTTCTTCAACATAAAGGAATGTTATGTCATCTTGCAGATAATCTGACTCACAATGTTGGTATAGGCTTTTATAGGTATTATCAATTCCTCGGATATGGCTTACAAGCTCGTCAACTATGTATTCATTAATTTTTAAACTTACTCCAGCAGCTCGTGCTCCGAGTAGTAAATTCCAATAGCGCTTATTTTCACCATTTAAGAATAATTCTGACAAAGCAGGAACAATGATTGACGTTCCTACATAAACTTCAAGCTTGTTAGCAAGAGACTTGAAAAACATTGAAATTTTTGGATCATTCTGAGTCAAGAATACCATCATGTACGTTTTTGACATTCTCCGTAGGTATTCTCTTTGATTTTCCGAACCATTATAAGCAATCTCTCTTAATGAAAGGAGTAATGCTTTTTTAACCGCACCACGATTCTCTATAACAACACTAGAATCATCAACGACACTAAATACAATTGTTTGAAGAGACTGGTCAACGACATCTTTATCATTATGATTGAGAATAAACTCAGAAAACTCTAGCCCCTGTCTATAATATATGTTATGCAGAATTTCTTCGAATAATTCATAGACGTTTTGCACTCTTGTATCAACAATAGTGAGATTCGTCTTAATTATTGACAAAGATTCTTCTTTAAAAGACTCTTGAAGTTCTAAGTCTTTAACATCTCTCTCCGCAAGAGCTATTCTTGTCTCGTATGGTAAACAATAGTAGTCTTCTTTTGTATGGTGCTTTATTTTGTTTGTGGTTTTAGAAGATAATGCAGTCAGTCTTAGTTCAACTTTATTATTGAAATCTTTAACTTGAAACTTTGTGAAATTTTGAATGGACTCAATGACTTCCTCTTTATTCTTGAATATTCCTATTTCGCTCCCTGTTCCCTCAAGTGAATATAATATGAGACCATCGAGTATATTTTCCTCAATTGCTTCATTACCTCCCTCATCTACTTGGTGACGAAGAAACGTGTATAGTCTTGGGTCACCAGAGAAATCTGCAACCTCAATCAGTTTGCCTGGTTTATTGTATTCGTGTACGTAAGTTTCAAGAAAACTCCTATAAACATCCGCACAAGATGTATCAGATAGTACCTGAGTTACAAACCATTCTTGGTCATAAATGAGTACATCTTTCTTATGTAGCTTAAACAGATCTTCCTGAATAGAGTCCTTTCTTTCAACCTTTCGATTAGTAACAAAGTAAAGCTTGTTGTATTCAATTTTGTTGTTGTCTAATTTGGTGATAGTGTCAGTTATCTTGCTTTTCTTTTGCTTCCAATGAACTTCTTCAGTGGACATTTGATAAATGAGTTTTGAGCGATTTTTTCGCTGATAAATAAATTGAAACCCATCAATTCCTTGATCTCCACTTCCACCAACTGGAATGAATTCATCTCCCAGGACAATTGAAAGTATTTTATGGGCGAATTGTTCGAATACAAATCCATCTGGCATTCTGTTCATTATAACGCGGAGCGCAGTTTCATCTATAATCATAAGTTTCTTTTTATTAATGACAAGACGTTTTGCATATGGCTTGAGGCGGTTTCGAACCACTTACCTGTCCACCGAAACCAAAGTTAGCTACGGAGCGAAAACCTTGCTGACAACCGTTCACCCGCCATATGCTATATGCGTTGTTATGTGTAGTTTTCTATTTTTAAACTGCTGTTTCTTCCACTTTAACTAACTCCGCTAATTTCAATACCACTTTATTCATTGACTCTTCATTCGTGTCAAGCCCGCTTCTTGAGCCGAGTAAAGGGCTTACTTCACGAAGTCTTTCAAAAGTGGTGTCGTGCACAATTGGAACAAGTAAATCGCGTGCTAACAGAGCCGAAAGTTCTTTTTCAGCGATCCCTTCGTTTCTTACTCGGTCAATAAAATTTGGAGTGACTAAAACAATTCCAACTCTTGAGTTAGCTAACCCCTTATCAATTTCTCGTAATAAGGAAGAGCCTAACAAAACATCTTTTTCACTAAACCAAACTGACACTCCGTTAGCTTCGAGTAAATCATGTAATTCCTTCGCTGAGTGTTTTCGGTCGTCCCAAGCGTGACATAGGAAAACGTCACGAAGATCAGGAATGACCGCACGTTTTTCAACATTTTCTCGAATTGGTGTTAGTGTCCGAATTTCAGCTGGCGTGTAGTAAACACTAGATGTAGGGCTTGACCAACTTGCTTTTTTACTTCTCGAGCTTCCACCACTTGAACTTCTACCACTTGAACTTCCACTTCTATAATTACTTCCGTAGGACGAGTAAGGCGAGGTATATGAATAGGAGCTATAACCGCCACGTCCTCCGCAAGCAGGACAATTTGCCCTTCCGCTGGCTGTCCTATGTCCTTTATATGGTGCTGTACATCTTGCCATAATATTTTCTATTAATAATTAAATGCTGTTTTTTTTAATTAAACACAACTATTTGTTATCCGCCAAATCCTACCATCATTACCCAATCATTCAATAGTCAAACGAAACCTTGGTTTAATCCGAACAGGCAGTTAGCTTATTGGTGCAAGGTACAAAAAACAACGATGGGGGAAATCACTACAACTAGTGAAATGATAAATTGTGGATTTGTTTGGCTATATATAAACCCGAAAACAAATATTTCTAAAATAAATTTAGTGATGCATAATTTGGGTTAGAGACCTCAAAGTCACTCAAAAATATACATCGCCTGCGTTATTTGGTGTTATAGGCAATCTACGCTATCGGAAGATCCAGTCAATGCCGCTGTCAGCCTCTTAGAAACTCCTTTGGGGTTTTACCTGTTTCCTTTTTGAAATAGGTGTTGAATACCGTTTTAGAGTTAAAACCAGAATCGTAAGCAATTGCCAAAAGGGTAAGATTGGAGTTATCAGGCTGAACAGCTAATTTTTTAAACGCTTCCACTCGATAATAATTGATGAATTCATTGAAGTTTTTGCCAAAACCATCATTTAACAACCACGAAAGTTGGTTGGCGTTCATGCCCAGTTGATCCGCTAGTGAACGTAACGTAAGTCCTGGGTTTAAATGTGGTTTGTCCGTTTTAAGATGATTCAACAACTTTTCTTTGTAATGGTCAGCAGCATCAGTATCTAGCAAGGCTTTTTTCGGTTTGTCTTTCGTTTTGGTTGTGAACACATCCTCGGTAAACAGCTGTTGATGATACTGTTCAGACCCTGGATCGTTCGTAACTGCTGGGTCGGAGTATCGAAGTAGTGGGAGTGGGGAAGCTTGCTTAATGGCTTTTTTCACCCATTCAAATAGCTTGTCGTGCTGACCAGTTGCTCCATACAACATAAATAAACTAATTGGAATCGAATACAGAATAATCAGCATCAGTGGAATTGAATTGCTAATAATCCTCGTTTCAACAAAAAACCAAGCTAAAACCAATGCGAGAAAAAAAGTTAGTCGCGATTTCCAGCCTTTTGTGATGCTTAGATAAATTAAAAATGGAACACTTGAAAGCCAAGCCATGACTTCAATACTAAAGGTCATGTGAGTTAGGGCCATGGTAGCTACTCCAATTGCGAGATACCATAATG
>CAKZLB010000035.1 GCA_937124965.1 uncultured Bacteroidota bacterium | reverse complement strand
TTTTACGAAGTTTGAAGCATGGAAGAGGAATTAAAAAAGGCACTAGAACAAGGTTTAAAGTTAGCCGAAAAAACAGGAGAATTTGTAATTGAACAGGCTCCTGAATTATTACAACAGTTTTATAATTGGCATTTAGTTGAAAATATAATAGTTTTTTCAGTAGGATTATTAATGTTAATCGCATCAATATGGTCAATTAGATATGGATTGAAAGAATACGAATCTGAATATCAAATATTAGGAGCTTTCGGAATACTTATTTCTTTGGTATGTTTGATTATTGGGGCAATGTCTACGATTAAAATACTTGTAGCTCCAAAGATTTACCTCATAGAACATTTTTTAAAATGAAGCAATCAGAAAAGCGACTAATACTATTCTTAATCTTGTGTTGGTTAGGAATAGCAGCGATAACAATAAGTAAAGTAATATGAAAGCAAATAGCCCAATAACATACAACTGGTTAGACTGGGAGGATGGGAAAGGAACTGAAATAAATTAAGACTATGATAAACAACGAGAAGAGCCTAATTCAATTGAGATGTAAATTAGAATTTTACAAGAAACTTAATAAAAAGTTAGATAAGATTCTAAATGCAGAAATTGAAATTGAAGATTATAGTCGTGAAATATATGGCAAAATACAGCGATTAGAAACTGAATTAATTTATTTGAAATGTGCAATGGATTTGCCTGACGATAGATGGGATGAGGACGAAATAAATTAAGATTATGAAAGCACTGATAATTAAAAAAGTATGGTTAGATAAAATTTTCGATGAAGGGAAAACTTGGGAAATGAGGTCTACCAGAACCAAAGTGAGGGGGAAGGTTGGATTGATTGAATCAGGAAGCGGATTAATAATCGGTGAAGCTATTTTGATTGGATGTTCTTATTTCCCAATAAAGCCAAACAACAAATACTACGATAGGCATAAAGTCAAAAACGTTGAGTTGTTAAAAAAATGGAAATATCCTTGGATTCTATCTGATGCAAAAAGATATGATACACCAGTTAAGTATAAACATCCGCAAGGAGCAGTTGTTTGGGTAAACATAAAAGAATGACCTACCATCAAGCATACACAACCTTAGCGTTAATCGTTTTAATCTTATTCATTGAGGTACTTAGAGACACGCTAGAAAAGAACGAACCATTAAACAGGTGGTCGTTCCTCTTTGTAGGGGTTATTTGTCCGCTAATAAATTGAATTATGAAAAGAGAAATATTATTTAAGGCAAAGAGAATCGACAACGGTGAATGGGTTGAAGGGCACTTAATCCAAGACGAAGATGTGTCTGTTATTCTTAATAAGATAATAAACTGTAATGAAGAATACTTTGCTACAGAGGAATGGCGTCCTGTCGACCCTAAAACTATTTGCCAATTCACAGGATTTAAAGACATGAACGGTGTTAAGATTTTTGAAGGGGATTTAATACATAACTATCAAGCAGAAGAGAACGAAGTTCTGTTTACTTGTGGAGGTTGGCATTTTAGAAACTATCATGCTAATGCGTTGGAATTGGATGGGATGGAATTAGAATCAATAGTACTAAGTAACATACACGACAATGACTAAGATAAAAGTAACAGGGTGTAAGGATTGCCCGTTATATAAGGATTATTTCGTATACGGAAAATGCAAAGGAATGATATTACATTACATAAAGTTTGACGACAAACACCAAGCAATCACTCCTTCCTGGTGTCCACTAAAAAAAGAACCTATAACAATAGAGATAGATGAATAACGAATGTAGAAAAAAGGAACTATCCGAAGAAGCAACAAAAAGGGGTTTTACTTACGGTGTTCTATACAAGTGGAAAGGGTCTAGCAATATATTCAAGGTTGTTAATGATAAGATTATTGGTGGTGATTTATTTACTTACAGCCCTGATGGGTTTTATGGCAAAAATGAGTACTTTGGAATAGCTTGTGAACACCACCATTTTGCTTTTGGATATAATCAAATCTTCAATGGTGAATGGGCTGAAGTAATTGAGAACTCCGAAGAGAACCAACAAATGTATAAAGACCAAGTAAATAAATTCAATAAGTGGAAGCAGAACACACTTGAAAGAGTTACTAATAAATACAACAATGAATTGGATTAAAGTAGAAGATAGACTTCCAGATACTTATAATGAACTAGTCGCAGAATCGGAAACACTTATTCTTAGAACATTAGACATAGATAGTGACTACATTGTCTACTCGTTAGGCTCGTATAATTACAACATGAACGCATGGAGGTATGACTACGGGGACGAAATAAGAGAAGAGGTTGTAACTCATTGGGCTGTAATAGAACCACCTAAAGACTAATGAAAGTACTAAAAGCAGGCACAAGAGTTAAAACCGTTATTGGAGATATTGAAGCCTTGATAACGGGAATACTTAAATGGATTGAGAAGCACTAGGAATATAGGACAGGACAAGTTAACATCTGTAAAAATAGGAATTTATTTCGCATCAGAATTGATTGCACATGGACAATATAACGATGATAACGATTCAGAGGTTATGGCAGTTTCTGAAGACGAAGGGGTCTTTACTTACCCTTTCGAGAGTGGGTCTTTATTGAGTGCGATAAAGATTATAAGTGATGAACACTATCGAAGGGATTTTTTGATTAGGCATATTAACACAAGACATGACCAATGCTATGAACTATTGGTGAGGTGGTTTAATTGCTGGACACGTATAAGCGATTTAAGCAACGATAATACAGAATGATAGCTATACACCACGACACACCACAGAGCGCCACAGGAGCCACCACAGAGAGTGAGGGGGCGGAGAAAAAGAAACCCAACAAGGTCGATGGAAACGCAGCTATCTACTTTTTGCATGAAGCCAGTTTCAAAAAAGGTGAAAGGGTGCGGATAGAAAGGATACAAAGGATATGAAAAAAATAATAGGAATAATAGTTTTGATTTTTGTGTTGTCTTCTTGCGGAAGTGAGGAGTGTAATTGTGGAACGATAGCTAATGATGGAATCGACACTAACGCAGACGGTAGCACTTGTTATTGGTTGGAGATTAGAAGCGACTGCACAGGCAACAAAAAAAAGTTTTGTTTCGATCAAGACATTTGGATGAGTAATTATGTAGGAGATAATTTTTGCGTAACTAATGAAACGGGCTGGTAATGGCTAGAGGTGGTAAAAGACAAGGTTCAGGACAAAAGAAGATTCCAGTAGAATTGCAAAAGGCTAAAGGGACTTACAGGAGCCACAGAGACAATTCAGAAATTGACAGCATTAAGGCTTTACTTTTTGTCAATGAACAATTGCCACTACCACCAGAAGAGTTGAATGAAAATGAAAAACGTTATTGGATGGGTGCGATGGTTGAGTTTGGCCGAGTACATGGCTGGGTTGCTCACTCCGATTTATTTATGTTAAAAAGGTGGTGTGTTAATGCTGCTTTGCTTGATAGGTTGGATTTGAAATGTAACGACGCTGACGAAATAATTTATAACGCTGCTGGTAATGAGGTTGTGAACCCTGTTTTCAAATTGAGGGAATCAACAGAAAAAACGTTTAGATCTCTATGTTCTGAATTTGGTTTGAGTCCATCTAGCAGAACGAATATAAAATTAGC
>CAKZLB010000034.1 GCA_937124965.1 uncultured Bacteroidota bacterium | reverse complement strand
GTGTCAGCAGCGAACAGTTGAGGATAGTCTTTTTCAATCTTTTGCAGTGTGCGTTGTGCTTTATTCACACTATTGCAACTTGTTGCAAGTATGCACAGTGTGAAAACAGCACTAATTAATATGAATATTCGTTGTTTCATCGTACCCTGTTATTGCGTCTGCGTGTTTTGTCTAATACAATTTCTAAATCGTTCCCCGAAATGCGAGTTGTTAACATTCCGACGCCACCATTACCGCCATTTTCAGCACTTGCAAGTAAGCTATCGAGCCGTTTTTTCGGTATCAACGCTTCAGGTCCTGCTTCACCAAACATGCCCAAGGTTGGTGCAGTGACAAGACCGCCATTTGCAAAGGCAGGCAGTTTTTCATTTCCAGATAAACTAAGACTTGCTGCTTTGTTTGATACTAATTTAGCTAATGAAACTAATGCAATACCACCCGCAATTGCAACAGCAGGATGTAAACTATTTAATGCAAGTTTAATACCTTTAATTGCGATACCTGTTTGAATCGCCAGCTTACCGAGCTGCATTAATACACCTGCAACTGTGTCTAACATACCAGCTGCAACTGTTTCTAAATTACCTGCTTTTGACCCTAAATCTACAATACCCTCGCCAAGTCCAATCGCTAAATCTTGCAATCCGCCTTTTGCAATAGAAACCAACTGGTCATTAAAACCTTCCATAATTGCTTTCATTTCAAAAAAAGCTTTCTTTGCATCGTCTATCGAGTCTGACATTCTCTGCATACCCTGCTGCGTCTGATCTACATTTTGCAAAACAACTTGCGACGAACTTGCAACTTTAAAATTACTACTATCTAATGTTTTCAGTTGTGTTGCAAGACTTGCGACTTCTGTCTTTTGCTCTTTTATCGCTTTTGTTGTTTTGTTGATTGATGCAGGTGTAGAAAGCCCCGAGCCGCTTGTTGTACTTGTAGGTGCAGCAGGTGCAACTTCGTCTTTTGTTACAGTGATTTTTGGTGCTTTCGTTTTGCTCACTTCTGCATCAAACGCTTCACGAAATGCAACCCCGAACGCCTTGCCTTCGTCCGCTAAATCATCACGTCTTTTCGATAACGCTTTAACCTGTTCGTCAATTAACGCTCTTGCATCTGCACCGACCGTCAAGGCTCTTTGCACTTTTTTAGCAGTAATTTGAGCCGTTAAAGCAAGTCTTTTGAAATATGCAACAATCTTAGTTGAGGTGTTTTGTGCTTCTGCTGTCAATCCTGCAAACAAGGCAGGTAAGTTATTAAATGCTTTTGATATGAAATTAATCGCACTTGCAAATGCTTTTTTCAAGTACGACATAATTTTGCCGATAAACGGGATTTTACTAAGAAAATCAACAACAATCTTTGTCAATCCTACGAATGCGTCCCATGCCGTTTTATACATATCAAATACAGCTGATGCAATTCCTTTGAACGTTTCAAAAGCAATTTTGGCAAGTTCGTACAAGAACTCGCCTAATGGTTTTAACACTTTCTGATAAGTCGTATCTACCAAATTACGGAACGAATCAATATTTTTATAAGCCAAAACGAACGCTGCGACAAGTGCTGTGACCGCTAAAACAATGACCGTGATAGGATTTGCAGCCATGACCGTATTCAATGTCATCTGTCCTGTTGCGAGTGCTTTTGCTTTGACTGCTAATTTTGTGTAACTTTTTATAATATCATTTGCATTGCCGTTCAACGTTCCGAGCAGTTTTTGTGCTGTACCGAAAGCGTATAAAGCAGGACCAAAGGCAATCGCCAGACCCGCAACTGAAATGATTATTTTTTTTGTGTTTTCGTCAAGACCTGCAAATGTAGTTGCTATCTGATCCATTTTCGCAGAAAACTTATCGACATTTTCTTGCAAGTTGAATGCTTTATTCAAGTCGTCACCAATCTTTGTCAAAAAGGTATTCATTGCAATTCCTGCGTTCTCAATCGTGTTATTTATACCGCCTTGAGCCCTCGGCAATTTATTTAAACCTTTCGTAATTTCTTCAATAAACGTGTTCGCATCAACACCCATTTTTGTCAACTCTTGACCTTCTGATGTGCCGAAAGTGTCTTTCATTACCGCCCGAATCTGCGGAATAACTTCATTTAATTGGTTGATTTCTTCAGCACTTACTTTTCCTTTCGCCCCGATTTGCTGCATCGCAAGAGTAGCACGGTCAAGTTCTTCAGCACCACCACCAGTTAACGCAATGGCATTACCCATTGCTAACATATTTTCACGAGCCAAATCCGCATTAATACCGATAGACTGAAGCCGAACCGAACCTTTGACCGCTTGATTGAAACCAAGGCCAGGGTTTTTCGATGCTTCTTTTAATCGTTCAAGTTCAGCAGCAGCAAGGTCAGCATCGCCCATAATTGCAGTTAATCCGTTTGACATCGCCTCAAAGTTACCTGCTGCTTTAATTGCAGTGCCACCGAGTGCCGCAAGAGGTGCAGATAATTTCGCCATAAAGCCAGTACCTATCGACTGCATTTTGCTACCCGACCGCTTCAAAGACCGTTCAGCTTGTTTCAATTTCTTTTGCAGTTCGGTAATTTGTGCACCTATCCTGATATTAATATCTGCTGCCATATTGCGTTTTGTTTAAAAAAAGGCCGACTTGCATCGACCTTAAAATTACTCGATAGTAAAACGAAAAAAGCTATTTTATCAACTTGTCAAACAAAAACTGCTCACGTCTTCTTGATTGCTTGATTTTACGTTTCAAATCTTTTATATCTTGTTCAAGTTGCCGCTGTTCCCAGTCAAATTTGATTAAATCAGACGGTTTCTTGAATTTCTTTTTGCTGTCGTGTGGCTTGATAGTCATAAACGCTACAAACCTTGCCCGTTCCCACTCTTGCTGTTCTTTATTGTTTTCAAACGTATAAAAACTGTCTATAATTGACAGCACAACTTCGATTTCAGAATCATAATATTCAGTCAAAGACATTTTGCACTGTGCAACTGCAATCGCCCGAATATCATTTATTTTTAAGCCTTCGCCTTGCGTTTTTTGTTCGCTTCTGCTTTCAGTTGTGCCTGTTGACCGTTTCCCAATTTCGATATATTTTCAGTCAG
>CAKZLB010000033.1 GCA_937124965.1 uncultured Bacteroidota bacterium | reverse complement strand
TTTTCTCTTGACTTTCGCTTGCTTATTTTTATTTGGTCCTCTGCGTTTCTTTCAATCTGCACATTTTGCAGCATCCAGTCAAAAACAGGATTATTGAAATGTTTGATGTCACCACGAAGTGCCAAACGCTCAAACTCTTTGGTCGGTGCAGCCATTGAGCGAAAACCCTGCCCGAATGGGTGCATCGGTGCACCTGCTTCTGTCAAGTTATTTACAAGCTGTGAACTGTTCCACCTGTCATAGTGAATTATTTTGATATCGTACTGTTCCAACAAGTCCGAAATGAAACGCAAAAGGTAGTCATAATCTGTCACGTCGCCAGGTGTTGTAACAATCAAATTATCTTCAATCCATTGCAGGTATTTCACACCGTCACGTCTTGCTCTCTCTTTTGCTGTGTCCTCGGGAATAAAGAAGAAAGGCAGCATTGCAAAGCCCTGTTCTAATTTAAACCACAAGACAAAAGCTGTGATGTCAATTGTACTTGCTAAATCAAGCCCTGCGTAACATTCACGACCAAGTAAATCTTTTTTCGTTATTTTTATATCATTACCACTTCTACTCCAAACGAACGGCTCAATAAATTCCTCTGTCGTGTTTGTCCAAATATTCAAGTTTTTAACCTTGAACGCCATTTTTTTAGTAATTCCTTCGGTCTTGGCGTTTTGATATTGTGTTTTCAAATACTGTGTTTTCGGACTTACACCCAGACCAGGATTCGCCTTAATCCACACCGTTTCGTCTTCCCAGTTATCATCGTCATCTAAATCATAAATCGCAACAAACAAGTAATCATTCTGCTTTTCATTTTTCAACACATCTTTGCAAGTGTCTTCAAATGTCTTACAAGCTGATGCTAAATTATACCCTGCTGTCGTAATGATGATCAAAAGTGGCTGATCAAAAGCACCCATACCTGTCTCAAGAATATTTACCATCGAATCATCAGGATGTGCATGATATTCGTCAATGATTCCCCAGTACACCAAGTGACCATCTTCTGTCTTACTGTCCCGACCCAACGGTTGCGAAAACATATTGTATCGACTGTCTATGATTCGCCTTGCATTCGTTGTGATCCGTTTCTTGACGTACTTATCAAACGAAGCCAGTTTCATAATCATTCGCTTCTGTCGTTCCCAACCGATTTTCGCTTGATCACGTTTTGTTGCGGCCCAAAAAATCTCGCCAGTTTCCTGCGGAAAAATCAAAAATTCTAAGTTCGCCAAAGCCGCCAGAAATTCTGTTTTACCATTTTTCCGAGCGACCTTGATGTAAGCCTTTTTGAATCGTCTAAACTTCGTCTTTTTAATCCGCCAGCCGTGCAGCATTGCAACGATAAACGCCTGCCACTCTTGCAAAGGAAAACCCTGATATTCACGAGCAGAAGTCAAAGGCATAATCTGAATGATTTGCAGTGCAGTGTTCGCAATCTTTTCATCGAAAAAAAACGGATAGTTTCTTTTCTTGCTCTGCTTTAAATCTTCAACGTGCCTTTTGACCGCATCAATAATCGCTTTCCCTGCGATAATTTCACCTTCTAAAACTTTCTGTATGTACGAATCATATAACGTCATTACATTAATATTATAAACAATGACAGCATTATAAATAAAATAACTGCGTCGAAGTCGTTTGTTTCTTCTTTCATCTTTTCTTTCATCGTTTTATATTTTACCCATCAGCAAGGCGTTGATGTATCCGCCGGCTTTATTGATCTTATTCGTCCGACCTGCTTTGGTAGGTCTTGCATTCATTCTTGCATGTTCACTCCTACTGACGCAAATTAAGTTTTCAATATCGCAGTTTAATGTGTC
>CAKZLB010000032.1 GCA_937124965.1 uncultured Bacteroidota bacterium | reverse complement strand
CCTGCCGTTGAAGCTGAAACGTCAATTTTACCGGTTGATGCATTAATGCTTAACCCGGATGTAGAGCTATAGGTTCCTGCTGTTGAAGCAGTTGGTGTTGGATCACTTCCGTTTTTGCAATAAATTCCACCACTTGGATAAGTAAACGAAGCATTATCTAAGGAGTTTACTGTTACGATAGTGCTACCGTCTGAACCTGCAGAACAGCCACTCCCTCCTTCACCTCTTACATATATAGTTTTTGCCCCTGTTCCAGATGGGGAAATGGATAAGCTAGGAGTTCCGCCGCTCAGAGTACCATATGCCGTACCTGATCCGTTTGGTCCAGAATACGCTTTCCATGATGCTGAACCACCCAAAGAACTAGATGTACTTACTGTTGTAGATTGTCCTGTACAGATTGCGCTTGAGCTTAAAGTCAAAGTTGGTGCAGATGCCGCTGTACAACCTGTTGAAAACGTAGCTGTACCAGAATATAATTCTCGATGTATTGTTGAGCAAGCGCCAGTTGGACGTGAATCATAAAGAACTGCAATTCTTCCGTTTTTTGAATAGGCACCTGATCTATAACTTCCAAATAACGAAGAAGTTGTAACAGTTGCAAACGACCAAGAAGAACTTCCACTTAATTGAATTGCCGACTTAATTGCTGTTGTACTAGCGTCTGAGAACACAAAAAACTTGTCACCATTTCCATTGATATTAAAACATTGTGTGCGAAAACTGCCAGTAAGCGAGCCATTGACTTGTGACGTAGAAAATGATGTACCAGGTCCAGTGTTCGATGAAATTCTAATCTTGTTTTGATAATTGTAGGAAAGAATATGAACGTAATTATTGGTAGTGTCTATTCTTACATCAGTCTGAAGCGCTTCTGCGGCTCCTGTTGCACCAGCAATTATTTGGACTTCAGATGACCATGAACCACCAGACGTTTTATATTTATAATAAAGGCCTGCATCACGTCCACTACCATTTCTTTCAGCTGCATAGGCGACATGTGGACGATCGTTCTTGTCTAAATCAAACGAGACGTCATCAATTTCATTACTATTATTTCCTTGCTCAACAATAGTTTGATATGACCATGTAGAACCTGATTTTGTAAAGTAACGCAGAGCGTAGTATCGATTATAAGTAACTCCACCTTCTAAGGCAGTGCTTGATGAGTTTCTATATTCGATTACAATGTGTGGGTTTCCTGACCTATCCAATCGTAGTATTGGGTTGTCGGTTCCAGGTGAAAAATTACCACCGTTTGGCACGTATGAAGCTACTTTGGCAATACTCCAAGTGCTTCCATTATAGTAGGCATATCCTACACCTCTCTCTTGATTACAGCAACTGGCATTTTCGATACCTCTAAAAGCTACATGTATGCCACCACTTCCATCAACACCAATTGAAACATCATCTGATGCATTGTCAAACGGAGTACTTGCAGACACTTGTGTCATATTAAATGAACTTACACTAGACCATGATGAACCGTCCCATTTTATTACTTTGTAAATTCCTGAGGAGCCAGAACCGTCTCTCCAAACACCGAAAATATCTCCGTTTGGTGCTTCAGTTACAGCATTAAAAACGTTGTCGCAACCATTTCCAATATCTCTACGCGATGTACTATAGGTTTGTGCATTAAGAAAATGAGAAGTTAGGAGTAACGCGATGCCCATCGTCAGCGCTCGTAAATTTGATTTCATAATTTTTTATTGACTACAATTTGAACTTGAAAATAAACATGCAAAAAAATAGCGTATAACTAATTCATGTTTACATTTCTTTGGTTTTATATCGCAAGCAATATACAGAAATTGAATTTTCAATTTAATATCCTTTGTCATTTTTTCAATTTAATCTTTTCAAGGTAAAGCTATACGTGGTTACTTGACCGATTGGCTTATACTCAAATATCCTAGCAATGATTGTTGTTGGGAAAATGTTCAAGAGTCTATCATTGCCTCGAATTCCAGTTCAATCTGTGACAAAGTTTAATATCCAAGTGTTTTTATCGGATTTGCAAGCTTGATTGCTATATTCCATGAGGTACGTTTTGCTACATCCTTTGCCTATATATGGTTGCTTACCATATGTGGTTGTCCCATTTCTGACCGGATGTTTTACATCAACATTTCTAGAACATTGCCGAAAATATTTGTTTTGAGGGAATTCTTAAATCTAATAAACGCCTTAGTGGCAAACTAAGACGTTCTTACTTTAGGTAAGACTTTCCTACACGTCAAACTTCATAATCATGGCGTCTAATTCACCAATTTTATCTGCGATTAACGTCTCTAAATACTGAGACATTTCTTTAATCACAAACCCGTTACTGGTTCGAAACACATTGCCATTCGGGTGTGTAATTTCCAGTTTGCAGGAATGTTCGTCACTTCCAAAACTAAACTCACGAATTTCTGCTCGTTTGGCAACGAAAATGTTTCGTTTTTCAATCAATGCTTTTAGTTCATTTACACTTTGAAGGCGCCTTTCTAAGGTCACTTCTTGTTTAGCCGCTGGTTTTACCACTGATTTTGATAGTTCAGGTTTTTTTGTCGTTTTGCTCGTAGAAGCCTTGCTTCCATTTTGAGCTGCTTTTGATGCTACAGTCATAATCTATATGTTTTGATGGTTCGGATAAAGCCCCGACAAGCATCAATACGACAATACTTTTGGAATAAAATTTCCTTCAATTTTTTACAAAACCTGCTTGGTGTTGGCATTTGATGCAGGGGCTAGGTTTGAACAAGCAAAACTGTAGAGACGAATAGCATGCAGTGGCATTTGGAAACGCATGCTGTCCAGTAGTCGAGAACAAAAATCAATGAAGATTAAATTCTTAGGTAATCAGATTGATGCAATAAATGCACTTAAATGATCACTAAACAGAAAGTATATAGCTTGAGAAGCTCTTCAAGAAATTCTGCCGGCAAGAGTTGGATAGTTCACCAATGTGTCTTGGAGAAAGCTGCATGTCCAACGTAAATAGTTTTAATCGGATTAATGAAGGGGTAGTTAGCCCTGTTGGCTTTAGATCCTGAATAGGAGTATCACCAGACCAAGCAGTATTGCTGCCAGTAGTAATCATCGCGGCTAGGAAGTGCCCCGTTTCCATTTGAAAGGCATCTTTTGAGACAATTAGTACGGGTCTGGGTTTAGAAACCGCACTATCAACAAACGGGAAGGGAACTACACAAACATCCCATTGCTTACAAGTCATCGTAGGCCTTGCAATCTTCAGGGGCTTCCCACTCGCTAGAAAATGAAGCATGAAGAGAGTTATAGTAAGCTTGATCGATTTTGGTGGCTTTGCGAATTAAAATGGTGTCCCCATTCTGCTCAAACAAAATTTCATCACCGCTGGAAAGTCCAAGTTTTTTACACAGACTTGAAGGAATGACTGTTTGACCTTTAGCCGTAATTTTTCCTGTTTCAATACGCATGAAAATGCCTCCTTAGATTCTTACTATATCACATAACATTCATGTGCATCAAATACAATGAATCCATATCTTTGAAGAAAAACATACGATATAGAAAAGACGTAAAAAATATAACATATAATTTTTAGCTGTTTTACAGCTTTCCTCATACCGAAACTTGCGAATTTCAAACATTGAAGGAAAGTGCGTAGGGCACGCCTGTATTGGCGTGTGCTTATTCATTTTCAATGTGGTATCGCAAGTACCCGGTATGAAGTGTTTAAGTTTCACGCCTTTTTTGTTTCGGTACTCCACCGTTATGAAAGCACATCACAAATTATTCAAAGCAAAGCGTTTTGTTTTAGCAAAATGCCCATTAATCATTTTTCCATTAGTGTTTCTCTGCATATTTGGCTTTACAGAGTTAGAGTGCGATCGTAATCCATCACCGTTAATAGATCAACATAACGAACCAGACCTGATCCACGTTCAAGTTTTTGATTTTAGAGGACAAGGAGATAGTGTTGCCTTAAAAAGCGCAAGAGGGAACTCTAAGGATAATGTTCTAATTCTGTTAGTTCTAAGTACAAGCAAAGAACATATTGATGCGGTAAAGCGAATTGCAACGGGGCATGTAAGGCTTGGAAGAAAACGGATTGCAGTTTTTCTAGGAGATAAGTCAGAGGGTTGGAAAAGCAATGGCACGCTGTTCTTTGTAAATGGGAAGTTCACCAGAGTTGTTCTACAAAAACAAGGTTCTGTTACAACTAAAGGAACTTTAATTGATGCAATTAAGGAGGAGTATGACTCAAATATTCATTAAGAATGATTAGGGTGAAAAGTTCATGGTTACATGAACATACTCCTTGTCGTTTATAGAATTTGGTTCAGTTACATTTTCTACTTGAAGAGACAGGAAATCCTTTATTTGTTTTTCATTGATCAGCTCACCGTTCGAATAATCAGTAATTGCGCCATCTAGCTGATTAATTTTTTCGATTTTACCGTCTAGTTCTTTAATGGAGAAAGAAATTTTTTCATCAAACAACAATTCTTCGATAGACAGATCATCAGTCATTTTTTCTAAGATAAGATGTGCATTAGGATCATCAAAATCAAACACCCTATTGTTTTCAACTTCCCATTTTTTAATCGCTTTTAGAACCATAGCGTTATTGGGGCGATTGTTTTCATCAAGGTCAAAATATCCAGTGTTCTCCCATTGATCCAGAAACTCGTTTAACCCATCCCGCATTTTAATCACTTCATCACGATCATCAACCAACTGGTCTATGACGTCCTGCAGCTCTTGCATCTGGTTAAGTAAAAACAATCGTGTGTTTTGAAGTCGGATAAGAAGTTGGGTAAGGACATCATCTTTCTTTTTATCCTTTGAATACGAATTTGAATGCGAAGAAACCTGATTAACGGGAATACGACCAATACTCTCTGCACCATCCTCCAGCATGGAGTAATTTAGATCCAAGGTCTTTAGACGATCAGCTTCTTTTTCCAGCTTAAGACTGGCGAGATTAAAATCATCAGAAAGAGTGCTAATTACCATAAAGAATTACCAAAATCTAGTTTATCCTACATTAAGTATGGCATTAAAAAGTTAAGAAACCCTTACAAAAGGGCTTCATCGGCAAAGGATAGATATCCATCTGCAGTAAGAATAATGTGGTCTAGAAGCATAATGTCTAGTAATTCTCCACCATGTTTAATTTTTTCAGTGAGTTGAATGTCTGCTCTACTGGGTTTTAAATTGCCGGAAGGGTGGTTGTGACACAAAATAAATGCAGAAGCATGGCAGAGTAGGGCGGTTTGAAAGATAATTTTTGGATCACAGATGGTTCCAGCAACTCCGCCGATGGAGACGATGCTATACCCAATGGTGGTGTTTGCCCGATTAAGATAAACACACACCATCGCTTCACGATATTCAAGTTGGACAGGAAAGATTTTGCGGATGAATTGTTGGACTTTGTCGCTGCTGGTTAACTTGGCAACTGGGACATTTTTGTTTGGAGAATAGCTCGCTGTTAATTCAGCAATGTGTGTGATGTTCTGTGTTTCAATGTCTGATGTTAATTTACTGTAAGTCATAAGATTTCTCAATTTGCTTTTACAGAGCAGGAGCGAATTGAGAAATCGAAAGTTATAAGAATCTTAAATCATGATAATTAGAACGGATACACAACAAGGAATTAAACGCCCAAAAACAAGATTTTTTTAATTCTTGGTTCTTCATATTGATGACTTAAGACAGTTGTATCTTTTTAGATATTGTGATTATGCTTTTTATTGGTGACCTTTGGTTTATAACAAATCATTAGACCTAATGAAAGAACTTTCTTTATTGTTCGTTTTTATAGCTAGCATTGTTTTAATGTCGGGCTGTAAGGATGATAACTCTGCATCATGTACTGCGACCACTTTCAGTTTTGAACCTCATACAGAAATGTACAGGCAGTCAGTTAAAAACATAGACTCAATGACCTATAAACGGGAACGTTATGGCAAAGTCGATACGGTTATCTATGTACGTGATACAATCATAGAAAACTTTGTAGTCTCTAAAGAATGTCCTGATTATTTTCGAAATTTTCAAAGAAACTCGATTCGTTATAAAAGCTTGTTAGATGATAAACTCGTTATAGAAATTTTACAGGTATCCACTGGGGCTAAGATGATTACGTTTATTGGAAGTGAAATACTTTATACAAAAGCTACGAACCTAGCTAATTCATTTATTCTTGAGACCGGCACTTTTAATAACTGTAACATAAGTATCAATGCCCTTAACGCTTACAGCTATGTTCCAGGCTATTCCGAAAAAGTAATAATTGAAGGAGATATTGATCTAGTTGGTCACGGAGAAACGACATCACGATCATATTTTAACCTAGAGCATGGGGTTGTTTATATTTCTTTATATGAAAACACTGACTCACTAACAACATATCAACGAATTTTATGAAAAATCTAACCAAACTAATCATTATTATCTGCCTTGTTTCATTGAAAACGCTAACTTTTGCTCAAAATAGAAAGAGTTGGGATAATCAAAAAGCAGCTAAACATGGTGTCTATATAAAACAATCTGGAATTGCTGACAACAAACATACATTGACAAATACAGGGCCAATTCCTTTGACTGTATGGGATGCCACTAAACCTGGTTTCGACTTAGTTGAGGAAATAGAAGTGCTTCAAGAATTGTTACTAAGTGATCCAATTAATAGTAGTATTGAAGTTAGAACTAAAATTGAAGACTATGAAAAGTTACTTGGTCTCGCAGACAACGATTCCTTCGATAACTTTGATTACTTTACATTCTGGAATGAAAACTCTTGGTATGAGGATGGAGGTAGGTTCGATAAACATGTTTCAAGTGGTGCATCCATTGGGTTAAGTGCAGCCTTTGTATACCTAATCGGTGTCATACAAGACCCTACAAATCCAGATTCCTTAGTTCTGGCTGATACTACAATACCATCCCACAAGTTGTTTTATCATGGATATCGGTATCGAGCGTTGAACATTCTAATTAAGCTCAAAAAGGAAGGTAAAATTAAATTTAAAGGAAGTCCCAATCTTAGGTTTAAACAATATGTACAATATAGATCCAGAGAAATTATTGCTTACACAACAACTTATGATCTACTGAGATTAGCATATGAGCATGACGACAGAACTTTAGATTTGGGGGATTTGTCATTAGCAAAAATGGCTTTGCAGGGAACGGTTGCAAATTTCTATGAAGCCGGTGGGTCTGGTGTGAAATTGTACAGTAATAATCATCTGTTGGTTTATTCTGCCGCCCTGGGTCTAGCTTCTAATGTACTGAATGATGTTGGCCATTCTAAACGACGTAAGAAGTATCATTCGGCGAAATGGGCAGAAAAAGCAAATTGGTGGATAGAAAATACATTGTTTGAAAATGGCGACAAAGGGCGAATGTCGGAAGAGGATTTTATGGCCGGATATGCTGAAGGTCCTCATTATTTTGTATATGCAATGGAAGCTTTAGCTCCATTTTTTCTTTCTTATAAAAACATGTTTAACGCTGACTTTGAACAAAAAGTTAAACCCAAATGGAGGAAAAAAAGTCATACCATTACCAATTATGACTATACGGACAAAATTCATCGACTGTATGAATGGTATAACTACATAGCAATGCCCAACGGTGTTCACCCTCCTTATGATGCGTCTCATATTTCCGTTGAATATCCATATGGATTTACTTTTTTAAATAGTGGTAAAAACTTTTGTTACAATGGCTCATTTAGCGGGTCACACACTTATGGAATATATGGTGTCTTACATTATCCAGAAAAAATTACGTCATTTAATAAGATACAACTTAGAACATATTCAAACAACGTAGTAATCCCAGGTAGTGGCGATTTGGTGCTTCAAACACCGTTTACGGTGAAGGACTCAGATCGAATATATCTACACGTACTTAACGAAACGGGTGTTGCGGTCAACGGTGGAGCACATGAACATGCAGACCCAAATAGTATTATTGTAGGTGCTGGGAATGAGATGTTGTTGGTCGATCCGGGCTATTATAAATATGAGAAAAGAGGTAAGGTAAACAAGTCAAAACACCATAATATAATAAGTCATGATGATAAAAGTGTTGGCAAAAAAGATACAAGAAACGTATCAGCTAATATGCTGCCTAATGCCCTTGTAGAAACTCCAAATACAGCTTCAGCTGTCTCAACTACTACATATTCAGGAGCAAAATTTACAAAGCGGTGCACCTACCGAAATACAAGTGGAAAACAATATTTTGTTATGGCTGATATAGCGGATGAAGATGACAATGGTGGAGCAAACGATCTTTGGTCATATCAGTTACATGGGAATGGTACAAATGCTACAAATGGTACAAACGAAAACATTCCATCTTCTGCAATACAATCATTTGAGTATAAAGATACTGTTGAGCGCTTACTAAGATGGAAGTACCCATGTACAATACTAAGGAATACGTATGGCATACAAACACTCACAGCAGTAGTTGGGGAAGATGATGGCATTTGGGCAGAAGACTTTAAAAATGGAAATGAGAAAAGTAGTATTTCAGTTTCACACCGTTATAAAGATGGATCCTGGATCGGTGATCATACCCGTGCTAAAATTAACAAGTTCGCAGATAACCAAGCAAAGTTTCTAACTGTTATGTGGCCCTATAAGTGCGTCGATTCCGCGAGTGTTCCCATTATGACTAAAATTCAAAACTCCGATGATGTATTGATTACTATTCAAGATATTGGTACCGAAAAGATTACTGACTTTCATGCCTTAGGGCCAGGTAATTTACTAATAACATATATTGACCCTCTTGATCGAAATCCACTTGAATCTGTTAAATTTAATGGGTTGGAGATGATGTTGTCCGTTTCAGAAGACAACATCAAAAACTGGGATTATTGTACTTCTGTAACAAAGTTCAGGTTTGCTTCTTTAGGGGATGGTAGTGATTTACTTTACAACGACACTGCATATATTGCATCAACAGAAACAGTTACGGCTGGTTATGAACTTTCAGGAAAATATAAATATATTGGATACGCAATTAACAAACATGATACTGACATCCATGTAACGATGCTAATACCTGATGTCGATTCGACAATTGATATGGTTGTTAGAGACAAGGAGACGAGAGACTCTCTAAAACACCCCTATGTTGATTATGATAATGTTACCAGAGAGATAACTTTTGTAGTTAAAGCCAATACTACCTTTCGATTTAGGCTAGAGCCTGCGGACTTATGTTTATCTGCATGCTTTTTTCCTGATACTGATACAACAATATACAAAACGTTTGAGTTTGGCACTGGCGAAGACGAGAGGCTTGGACACCATTTGGACATTGTTCAAGATTCGGGTCTATTAAGAATCACGAATGGAAGTAAAATGATTATTTGTGAAAATCAACTTCTTGCCAATCAAGATAGTATCGTTATGTGGGGTAATAATTCTGGGGAGCCTCAAAAAGGGTATCCAGTTCCACCATCCATAGGATATGCTGAGAGTGGCCCAATTCCAGACTCCATGAAGTACAGTTCATTTCAAAACCGAATTAAAAGTGAACGTAGTATGATCATAGTGGAAGACAAAGCAGCACTTGTATTGGAGTCACATAGTCACACACATATAGGGTCATTTTCTACGATATACATAGAGAGAGGCGGGACACTTTTAATTGAAGACAGTTGCGAAGTTGAAATAGGTGGGGAAGGTTTAGGGTCTGGGGAGTTAATTGCAGAACCAGGTTCGTATGTCTGCGTTACAGATAGTGCGGATTTACACTTTTTTGAAAGTGAATACGATGATGACGATAAAAATGTATTTTTTGTTTCTATGTCAGATTACCCCCATTTGACAAGCCCAGAATTAAATATGGATGCCATTTACGATAAATTTGACGATGATAGCATCTATGACCATTCAAAATATTTCTGTATAACATTCTGTGAGTTAAAAGATATTCTGCCACCAGATGGTATCAACAATAAAGATTTTGGATGGTCAAACATTAGTACTCCACGTGCTAGAATTAATATGAAAGACACCTTTTGCTACGGTTCTAACGTGTTAGCAACCTTAGGAAAAACACTGAATGAAACGAAAAACTACATCAAGATTAATCGAATTGATACCAATACAATGATGGAAGTGCCAGGGTCAGCGGAAATTTTCCCAGACACCATGTTACAGGGTTGGGATACTTTAAGAGTAGTAAAAGTGTTTTTGGATGAATTGTACTCCTTTGATTTTGAAGCTGAAAACTTATACAGCCTTCAACTTTTTACGGAAAACGATTGCGATGAAAAATCCGATTCGTTAAAATACTTTTGGATTGACCCGTTGCCAGTTCCAGAATTAACATCTCCGTCTGCGGCATGCCCAGGGTACGAAACGATTACCTGTGACGGGTCAAGTTCGACCTACGGGGAGTCTTACCAGTGGACGATCTCTAGAATAGATACTTTCGATATACATGATAATGACACGTTTTATGAAGAACATGAGGTAACCTATTCAGACACATCAATAACTGGAGCGTATAGCAATATGACTTTTCCAGACTATCGCGTGTATGGTGGGTATAATTACGAAATTACGCTTCAAGCTTTTAGTCCAGGTTGTGGGATTATCGAAAAGATAGATACAGTCAATATTCCATTATCTGCGAGGGTTAAAACAGACTTCTCTACAATAATTATAGGAGGGACTCCGGATTCGGCTCAATTGACTGGGGCAGTGACAGGGGCTGTTTCATTTGATTGGACTCCTACAAGTGGCCTGAGTAATTCAACCATTCTAACCCCAAAAGCATCACCATCTTCTACAACCAGTTACATATTGACGGGTTATTTTGGGACGTGTACGGAATCGGACACAGTCGAAATAACTGTAAACCTTTATGCATATGCCGGATTAGATTCGAACATGTGTTTAGGTGACTCAGTTGGTATCGGATCATCTATAACTCTTCCTCCAGGTTATTCAATTGAATGGTCACCTGGTACTGGTTTAAGTGATTCAACAGTGGCTCAACCAAATGCCAGTCCTGAGGAAACAACCATATATACACTTCAAATTTTTGATGAATTTGACGTTCTTTTAGAAGTGGATCAAGTTACAGTGTTTGTATCAAAACCATTATTTCCTGAGTTTGTACTCGGCTATATTGACAGTATGACGTACTTATTTAACAATCGGACGGAAGAATATGATGAGTTTGCAAGCTATAAGTGGTATTTCGGCGATGGAGATTCTTCGGCGGAAATGAGTCCAATCCATGAGTATTCACTAACTCCACGAGACACTGTGTACAACGTCTACATTACATTAATAAGTTCAAATCTTTGTGGGGATTCTAGTGCGGTAGATTCGATTGCGGTGGATACGGTTGGCGACATCGTTCTTGCTGAAGTGATGCCAACTGCTTCAGATGAGACTGATGGTGAGAAAGCAAGTGAATTGAAACAAGGGTCTAATGATAATAAAGTTACCCCTAAATTAGAAGATGATGTATCACCTAACAAGAACACTATTTCTCATGATGAAATTGTCTTAAGACCGAATCCTTTTAGCCAAATTCTTTTTGTCGATGTTAACATTAAGAATGACTTTGCAAACGCAAATCTTGTACTTGAGGTCCTTAATTCCAGCGGAGGAATGGTAAGGAAACTCAACCTTACTCCAGAGAATAGTCAAACGATTCGAGTTGATTTATCAGGGCAGCCAACGGGTCTTTATTATATACGGATTATTAGGGATAAAGAGGTTCTTGATATTAAGAAGGCATTAAAAAGCTAAACAGAAATTATCAAGCAACCATTTAGATATATAGATGGTTGCTTATTAATTTGTAATGGTGTTAACGGTCATTATATAGTATTTTCAATTGCGGATTTCTTGTGTCCAAGTTATCCAATAGAAGAACGGACGATGGTGATCGTTAAAAGTTCCTAAGTCAGTGCTTTTTTTTGGCAACACGTTTTAATCACCATTTTGTTTTATACATACTGGTGGTGTTTGTTAATATTTGCTCCTAAAACCCACTAGTGCTCTTTATTATTTGTCTTCCACCATTTATGCAGATTGTCTTGATAAATTCGACAACTTGGTATCGCTTTTTTCTCATTCTTTGGTGTAAATTCTGGTCTATTGTGAGGTTTAAATTTCTTCAGATCTACCTCAGAACCATATTCTGGTAAAAATATGTTTTTGTACCTTTTGGAATACCCTCCTGCATATTCTTCATCACCGAATTCGTTATACCACATTGTTTCTTTAATCCAGCGCTCAGCGGGAGCAAAATGAGTAGGTAACACTTTTGAACCCATTCCTTTTACCCAATAATAAATCCTGCCATAATACATTGAATGTAAGTATTGTTCGAATAGACGTGGTCGGAATTTTTCTTCGCCTACATGCTCCTTCAACGGAACAATCCATATTAAATATGGTTTTTGATTAAATTTTGAATAACCTTCTATTCTGTTTAATATTATATCTAATGTTAAAGTACTCGCTTGAATCTCTATTACCACTGGATCAATATTAATTCTACCACTTATATCTGGTCTTAAAATAGAACGACCAAAATTATCATGACCTTTTAGATGTCGTTCAACCTCCCAATTACCGTCAGGGAATGCCTTCGCAAGAGACTCACAAATCTCAGTTTTACAATCAAAATGAAGTTTAGTTTCTTTGGACGGATATACTGAACTCAGTTTGCTTTTGTAAGCAAAGTGGTCTCGTTTGTCTATGCATCTTCTGATAATAAGTTCTTCATTTGAGTAGCTACATCTAAATGGACCGTCTTCCTTTTTAGCCTTTTCGATGTTAGTCATTTCACCAGTGCGTTCCACTTTTGCAGTAAGTTTGATTCCGGAATTTTCTTCTTCTAGCTCCCAATCCATGGTATTAAAATGTTAATTTAATCCTAAGATAAAGTAACTTTTTGGTGTTATAGTAAATGGTTGTTATTATGTTAATAACAAAATAACTTTCCACTAAGACCAAATATTTTTGATTTTCGGATTTTATAATGAGAATGTTCTACAATGGTTAATTAAGCCTTCTTGTCAATAATATGTTAAGGTGGTTAGGGGATAACCATATTATTCGCTCTTTAACATTTGAAAACATCAATTTAAGACTTCATGGTCTATTCGAGTTAGTATAGTGACGGCCATTTAGCCAGATCATTCTTATTTTACTTTAGCAACTGGTTGTACCTATGTTGTACCCATTGTAAATAAAAAGGCCCCACATTTCAGTGAGGCCTTGTCTTTACTAGTTGCGGGAACAGGACTCGAACCTGTGACCTTCGGGTTATGAGCCCGACGAGCTACCACTGCTCCATCCCGCGATGTATCTTTTAAGTCTTACGACTATTTTCTTTTCGCGTTTCCCTTTTAAAGGGCTGCAAAGATAAGACGTTAATTAAAATTTTCCAGCCCTTTCTTAAATTATTTTTTGACGTGCTCACTAAGACCGAAAAAAAACGACCTTTGCACTTCATGTCTGAAATAAAAAAAGCAGGATTTATAAGTATCATTGGTAAGCCTAATGCAGGTAAGTCTACCTTATTGAACGCTATTTTAGGTCAGAAGCTGGCTATTACAAACTCCAAAGCGCAAACGACTCGCCACCGTATTATCGGAATACATCATTTGAAAGATTGTCAAATGGTTTTTTCTGACACCCCAGGAATCATAAACCCTGCTTATAAACTACAGGAGCATATGATGAGTGCGGTTAATGAAAGTATTCATGATGCAGATATTTTAGTTGTGTTAATCGATATGACTAGCCCAAAGCTGCACGATGACGTTATCACTCAAATTAACAAAGCTCAATGTCCAAAGATTTTGGCTTTGAACAAAATTGACGAATCAAACCAAGAGGAAGTCAAAAAAGTGATGGACGAATTTCAAGAGAAAATAAAACCGAATGAAACGATAATTATTTCAGCATTACGCGGTTTTAATATCGATGGCTTACTTGGTATGTTGTATGACTATAGCCCGGAGCACCCAGCGTATTACCCACCAGACCAATTAACCGATAGAAACGAACGGTTTTTTGTAGGTGAAATGATTCGTGAAAAGCTATTGACACACTACCAGCAAGAGATTCCTTACAGTATTGAAGTGGTTATCGATGAGTTTAAACCAAAAAAAACATTAACGAAAATTTCTGCTATCATCTACTGTGAGCGTCCCTCTCAAAAAGTAATTATCATTGGTAAAAGTGGACTTGGATTGAAACGAATAGGGTCTGAAGCACGTCGAGATATGGAGAAATTTCTAGATCGAAAAGTATTCCTAGATCTTTTTGTAAAGGTTCGTGAAAAGTGGAGAAATGATGATACCCAATTAAAACGGTTTGGGTATAAACAAGATTAATATAAACTGTACGAAACTTCGAGTTTATTCAAAACTCAAGTAGGTACAACAATAAATAAAAGTATGTCTGGAATTGTTGCCATCGTAGGACGCCCAAATGTTGGGAAGTCTACTATTTTTAATCGACTTCAAGGTGAGCGTAAAGCTATCGTGGATGATGCCTCTGGTGTAACGCGGGATCGTCATTACGGTAAAACGGATTGGGGTAATCGTGAGTTTACCATAATTGATACGGGTGGGTATGTAACGAATTCAAACGATGTTTTTGAAAAATCCATTCGAGAGCAAGTTGAAATAGCAATTTCTGAAGCGGATGTTCTGGTTTTCATGGTTGATGTTACCACTGATATCACTGACCTTGATGAGAGCTTTGCTCGGTTTTTACGAAAAACGAACATGCCAATAATTGTAGCCGTTAATAAAGTTGATAATAACGAACGGTTGATGCAATCTCATCAATTCTATAGTTTAGGTTTTGAACATGTTTATCCGATTTCATCAATATCTGGAAGCGGTACGGGCGAACTAATGGATGCAATAATCAAGTTCTTACCTGAGGAAATAGAGCAAAATGATGAAGACTTACCACGAATTTCTCTCGTTGGTCGACCGAATGTTGGTAAAAGCTCATTATGTAATGTTTTACTGGGGGAAGAGCGAAACATTGTTACAGATATTGCAGGAACTACCCGAGATACTATTGATACCCGATACTCAGCATATGGCATGGACTTCACCTTAGTTGATACTGCTGGAGTTCGTAAAAAGGGTAAGACAATGGACAACGTAGAGTTTTACAGTGTCATGCGAAGTATTAAAGCGATAGAAAGCAGTGATGTGGTTCTATTGATAATCGATGCGACTCAAGGAATGGAAGCTCAAGATGTAAACTTGTTTAGTCTTGCCGCTAAAAATGGAAAAGGTATCGTGATTTTGGTAAACAAGTGGGATTTAATGGAAAAAGACCATAAATCGACTAAATACTACATTGAAGAAATTCATGAACGAATTGCTCCTCTAACTGATATCCCAATTATTTTCGTTTCTGCACTTACAAAACAACGCGTTTTTAAGGCAGTAGAAACTGCGATTGAAGTTTTTAACAATACGAAGAAGCACATATCTACCTCGAAGTTGAATGATTTGATGTTGGAAATCATTAAGGAAACTCCTCCACCTGCGAAAAAAGGGAAGTATATAAAAATTAAGTATATCACACAGATTAAAACGAAGAAGATGAGTTTCGCCTTCTTTTGCAACCTTCCGCAATATGTTGGAGATGCTTACAAGCGTTTTTTGGAGAACAAATTGCGTGAACACTTTGATTTTACTGGGGTTCCAATCAGTATATTTTTTAGAAAAAAATAGTTACGTCTAGTGTGGATAATTATAGCATTATTTTATATTTGTCGACAATTTTAAAAGTACCTAAAAATTCGAAAAATGAAAAAAGTATTATCTTTATTAGCAATCGTTACCCTATTTACATTTGTAGCTTGTAACAATTCTGCTCCAAAAGAAGACCCTAAAGCTGCTGAAGAAGCTGCACAAACCGAAGCTGAAAAAGCTGAAGCTGAAATGAAAGCTCACGGAGAAGAGGTTAAAGAAGAAGTTAACGGAACAATGGAAGAAGTTGGCGAGAAAATGGACGACATGCAAGAAAATGTTGAGGAAACTGCTGACGACGTAAAAGAAGGCGTTAAAGAAATGAAAGAAGACGTTAAGGACATGGCTCACTAATTCTTCACTAAAAATTTAATAAAAGAAGGTACAGGAAACTGTACCTTTTTTTTATGCATTTTTGAAACATGAAAACACTACTTTATACTTTCGGTATATTGCTTACCTCTGCTGCATTGGTATCTTGTGGGGGAAGCCAAGATTCAGACAAAGACACGAACTCAATAGATGCTCCTGCAGAAAAAGAAATTAAATTGGAAGATGTTTCTGATCAGGTTAAAACAGATCAAGAAAAGTACGATTCCGCAAAACGAGCATTAGGGATTGAGTAATGAATGATTGTTTAGTTCATAAACGGACTTCATAATCATAGAATCGACACCAAATGACTGTTTGTACGATTCGCCAATACCAAACAACTGGTAAACCAATCGATTGGTAACAGGGTTTTTGTAAATTACTGAGTCTTGAAGAACATCTTCGATTTCAGCTGAAACTTCTTTTGATTTAAGCCAATCATCTGACGTCATGTTACTCCATCGATTTATGTTTTTATCAACCAGTTGGCTTGTGTAATTGCCTAACTGATGATACGAAATGGATGCGTCACTTGGCGTATAGTATATATCTGGGGTAATACCACCAGAACTTTTTACAACACGTCCATTTTTGGTTTTATACGGCTTTTCAAGCTCTAAGATTTCCAAGGAGTCCAAGTCCTGATATCCTTTATCGTCGTATGGTTTTTGAATAGATCTGCCTGAAGGAATGTAGTACCTTGATACTGTTAGTCGTATTTGCGCTCCATCTTTGAGCTGGAAGGTTTCTTGAACTAGACCTTTTCCGTAGGTTTGACTGCCAATAATAACGGCTTTGTCTAAATCTTGTAAAGCACCCGAAACAATTTCACTTGCTGATGCAGAACGATTGTTGACCAAACACACAACTTTTAGATCTTTACACATACCTCCATTAGAAGCTCTGTATTCCTTTCTTTTACCACCTTTGGATTGTGTATACGCAAGAATGTCATTGCCATCTACAAACTCATCCAATAGCTTGATAGCCGTTTGTAAATACCCTCCAGGGTTTCCTCTGAGGTCTAAAACCATTCCGGTCACTTTTCCGGAGGCCATTAACTTCTTTACTTGCTCTGTAAACTCAGAATGTGTTTTTTCAGCAAAATGCTCAATTTTAGCATAGATTGTTTGGTCATTTATCAGACCTGAATAAACACTTGGTGTTTTAACTGTTCCACGATCAATGGTAATTGAAAGAGTTTCTTTTGTTGACTTTCTATAAATTGTTCCAACAAAAGAGGTGTTTTTATTGCCTTTTATTGCGTTTATGATATCGGCATTTTTAAGACCAATTAGATTGATGGTATCTACTTTGATGATACGATCTCCTGGCTTTAGTTTAGCCATAGCGGCCGGGCCATCTTTAATTACTCTAACAACATTTGGTGTGTCGTTCAACACGGAAAACTCTATACCAATTCCTTGAAAACCACCTTTGAGGTCTTGACTTGCCATTTCAACATATTGAGCAGGTATGTACACAGAATGAGGGTCGAAAGAAGAGAGTAGTTCATTTATTGCCTTGTCTTCAATATCAGAAGCGGAGACAGAGTCGACATACTCACTCTCGACCAAGCCCATGACCTGCTCAATCTTAGTATCTGCATTTAGCTTTTCATGTTTTACAATTCGGTTCCATAACAAACCAAAAAGCACCCCAAGACAAAGCAATACTGCATAAATCAGTGGTTCAGAAGAATTCTTTTTTGCCAAATTTTAGTCCTTTAGGCAGAAGCTTGACCTTTCATAACGGTCATAATGCTAAGCTCTAATGCTTTTGCGCTTATGCCAACAGACTTATTGTTAAACTGATGCACTTTAATCATCGCTTTTTCGATAATGTCAGATGCGTCAAGTAGAATATTAACGTCTTTTACGATGCAGTCTCGACTCTGTAAATAAGCAAACACTCTTGCCATTCCGCAGTTTGCAATAAAGTCTGGAATTACTGCAATATTATCATCGGCTAATTTTGAAATTGGCCCCATAAAGATTTCCTTATCAGCAAATGGTACATTGGCTCCACAACTTATAACTTCCATACCACCATCAATCATGTCTTTAACATTTTGTTCGGTTACAAGTCTTGAACCAGCTCCTGGAATGAAAATTTCAGATTTTAACTTCCAAATTTTCTCATTCACTTCGTCAAAACTTAGCATGTTTTCAGCAGCAAGTTTATTTCCGTTTCTGTTAATAAATAGGTCAGTAATTTCGTCAAGTGTAAACCCATTTTCTTTTATTAAACCGCCCTCTTTATCGATGATTCCAACTACGGATACTCCATTTTTGGCTAGATAGAATGCAGCAGCAGCAGCAACGTTACCCCATCCTTGGATAATTGCACGTTTGTGGTTCATCATTCCACCCCAAATGCCGTAATAATGACGTACAGCTTCAGCAACACCCCATCCTGTGGCTAAATCACCAATGGTATATTTCTTCTCAAGAGACGGTGTAAAACGTTCATCTTCCATTTCAAGTAGAATACCTGTTCGAAGACGTTCAACTGCTTGAAGTTTTTCTTCGGCAGTATAATCTTTAAAGTGTCCATTTACAGTTCCTTCTTGAGGGTGTAAAATACCATGTTCAGCAAGAATAGGAATTACCTCATGGTTTTGGTCAACATTCATATCGCCACCCGTGCCATAATAGGCTTTGAGTAAAGGTGCAATTGCAGCATACCATCTTTCAAGGACACCTCTTTTACGAGGATCTTTTGGGTCGAAATTAATTCCAGATTTTGCTCCACCAATTGGAGGGCCACTCACTGAAAACTTAATTTCCATAGTTTTAGCTAACGATTCTACTTCTCGAACATCAAGTCCTTTTCGCATTCGTGTGCCACCACCAGCAGAGCCATTCGTTAATGAATTTATAACCAACCAACCTCTTGCGTCAGTAATATCATCATTCCATTCAAATATTATTTCAGGTTTCTTGTTTTCGAACTTTTTGAGTAGATCTTCCATTATTGTAATTCTATTTTTTGATATAAATTTTCTTTGTTGCGTACATTGAGTACATATATTCCAGGAGGGTACGAAGGTAGAACGATAGCACCATTTTTCACAAACAGTAAATCTACCATTTTAAAGTTAACATCGTATACCAAAACTACCTCTCCGTCGGGTAAATTATTTGTTGTAAGCGTTTGAGGTCTTGAGAAATCAGGGAAGAACATTAACGTTTCTCTCAAATTTTCTCGAGTGAAAGGTCGTTCTTTTTTCACAGAAAGTGTGACGTATCCAATACTATTCCCACTCAATCTTTCTTTTGCCTGTATGCCTAATTTGTAGGTTGAAAGGTTGTTTGACTTAAGGGCATATGCGTTTTTAATTCGTATTTCTCCTGTAACACTGTTGATTTCAAATGCATCTCCCTTATTTCCAGAGATGATACTATAAGAAATAGTTGACATCCTACGATTGCTTTTAGCAGATACTCTCCCAACAATTCTTCCATTTTTCCAAAAGTCAAAAACATCAAAACTGCTGTTAGCAATCATTGGTGGTGCCGAACGTTCTAACGCAAAAAGTGATGGTTCTGTTTCTTCGGTTGCGATAAAAACTAGTTCATCATTGAGTTGAGTTATATTGCCAATACTGGTTAGTCTCCTTAGTTTTACTTTTTCTAACGAATTGCTGTTCAGCATAAACACATTAGAAGAGTACTGACTTGCGCACGAAATTAAAGGTTGCCCAGAGATGTATGTGCTGGAGGTAATCTCCGTTCGCTCTCTAAATTCTTTTATTTTTTTGGGAGTTGTGTTCCGTTTAAAATGGAGTAAAGTGCTTTGTCCGTTTGAATGAACCATGAAATAAGCAGAAAGGGCTTCTTCCGAAAGCTTTGGTTCAACGACTAAAAAATTATCAAAAGTGCCTTCACTTATTATGTACGTTTTGAGCACATTTTTTCGATCAATATGTCCTAAAACGGAACTTTTATCCTTGTAGCCAACGAACAACAAACCGTATTTAAATATCTTCAAACTCCTAACGTGCTCTAACGTATTATCCTTAAAATTAACAGGATAAAAATGAACCTTTTGTTTACTGATAGTCAACTCACCCAATAAGCCATTAAGCACTGCGTAATTTTTTCGCTTAGAAATAATTAAATCTGTACATATCGTGTTAAAATCGAGTTTATATCGCACAATTTTATGCCGACTATCAATGATGATATGATGATATTCTTTACCTTCTTCTCTCGGAACGACGACTTGAGTAGAAAGCATTGTACTTTGCAAATATCCGTTGGACATAGCCTCACACTCATAAACTAATTTTGGCTTACCAAAACTGTAAGAATACAAGCCTGTTTCCACACCTTTACCTTTTGCAAAAAAGTATAATTGATTATTAAACCAAGCGTAATTGGATGTTTGAGCTCCCTGAAGATTTTCTGCAACTTCCTTTTTCTCCAGCTTTTGTTTGAAATAGGAAACTTGAATTAACCGCTCACCTTTTAATTGAAATAATTGAAATCCTTTTTCAGGATGGAACGCATTGAAAAATATTGAATTATCAGCCTCAAAGGCATTAAATCCATGCGGAAAACTTAGTCCAGTCGTTTGAATTATTTTATTCGGTGACTGTGCAAATGTGCATTGACACATTAGCATAATGCTTAATATGGTCAATGCCTTTTTCATTTATTTAATATTCGAAAAGTCACCTGCCAATTCACCAGCAACAGAATCACTATCAGCACCAGTGTAACTGCTCAAAATGTTTGGTTTATTTTCAATTCTTAAAACACCGAGTAACCCAAAAATGAGGGCTTCTTTATAGTCGATAAGTTGACTTTCGGGAACTACAATTTCAGCATCTGTATGTGTACGTAAATGATCTATCAATGATTTGTTGAACGCACCTCCACCAGTTACAAGTACCTTTTTGGTTGAAGATTCAGAGGTCAAATTTTCAATGTTTTCGCCAATTTGTTGTGCAATGTGATCTACTAACGTTTTCATGCGATCTTCTTTCGAAGCGTCACTATTTCTAACTCGGTACCAGAAATTTTCGTTAATCCATTCTCGGCCTAGTGACTTTGGGTGAGGAAGCGAATAATATTCAATGCTGTTTAAATCAGACAATAAATCATAGTCAATACTACCTTGCTCTGCAATTTTACCGTCTTCATCATATTCTTGACCAAATTCTCGTGCAATTCGATTCAATAAAATATTACACGGGCATATATCATAAGCAATAGGCTTATCGTCTGTAACGGTTGAAATATTTGCAAATCCACCAAGGTTTAAGCACACATCGTATTCTGAAAATAATAAGGTGTCACCGATGCCTGAAATAGGAGCGCCTTCTCCGTATTTTGCTACGTCTAATGCTCTAAAGTTGCCGACAGTTGGAATATCCGTAACAGCAGCAATTGCACTCACTGATCCAATTTGATAGCTAATATTACTTTCTGGTTGATGGAAAATAGTATGTCCATGTGACCCAATTAAATCAACATCTAAGTCATGCTCTGCGATAAATTCATTGATTAACTCTCCGATATACTCTCCAAAGTATCTGTCGGTTTTGTATACGTTTAAGGCGTTTTGGTTTCGAAGTTTTGATAAGCGCAATCGCCATAAATCATTATATTCATATGTTTTGGCAGCTACAATTTTATATGACCATTTTCCACTTTCTTGCTCGGTTAATTCACAGTGTGCTAAGTCAATTCCATCCATAGACGTTCCCGACATAACGCCAATCACTTTATATGTTCTCATGTTGCTAAATTAAGTTGTGTTTTATTATTCACCTTTCCCCTCTTTTATTATCCTCCTAAAGACAGAGCGCAAATTTATTACGTAATGTCATTTAAACCTCATGCCCTAATCGGAAAATGATGGTTTTCAATCTATTTAATGGCCTAAAATAAGTGAATAAATGCACAAGTAGGGTATGATTGAATGGTATAAGTTTTCGACATCGATAAATATCTATTCTCACATAAATTGCTACTTTTTTATATCACCTTTGTATAGTAAATGAGTAACCCTAAACAAAAACCCATAAATGTACTGCATGTTAGTTCACCGTTGTCGTGGCGAGGTGGCGAACAGCAACTATACTATTTACATTCTGGTTTAAAGGATAGAGGGTACAACTCAGCCGTTTTTTGTCCAAATGAAAGTATTTTAGCTTCTCGGTTAACAATTGATGAGAGGGTGTTATATAATAAACGATCTGGATTTGATATAGGAGCGGCATATAGTCTTGCAAAATTTTGTCGGATGCACAAGACAAATATAATCCACGCTCACGATGCTCATGCTCATACAACTGCTGTGTTATCGTCTCTATTTTTTGGTAATAAAGTACCTATATTTCTGAGTCGACGAGTGGATTTTGAAATCGGAAAATCATGGTTTTCTCGTTTTAAATACAATTACAAACAGATTAAAGTAATCGCTTGCGTATCTGATTTGATTCGCAGTATGGTCGAGCCAAAAATTCACGCAGAACATGTAAAAGTATTAACCATTCATTCTGGAGTAGATTTAACACGCTTTGAGAACGTAACTCCTATCAATTTGCGCGAGGAACTACATGTAGACAAGAATGAAAAATTAGTCGCGAACTTTTCGGCGCTGGCCGACCATAAAGACTACTTTACCTTCTTAAAAACTGCTAAAGAGGTTTGTAAAAATAGAAATGATGTTACGTTTTTAATTTTTGGAAAGGGAGAATTAGAAGAGGAGTTGAAGAATTATTCCAACACGTTAGGAATTACTGATAAGGTGATTTTTGCGGGTTTTAGAAAAGACTTGCCAAGCGTTTATCCAAACATTGATGTACTCTTGTTTACTTCGAAAACAGAAGGTTTAGGAACAACAATACTGGATGCGTTTGCGTCGAAAACACCTGTCGTAGCTACGCGTGCCGGAGGAATACCTGAAATGGTTATTCATAACCAAACAGGCTTGCTTGCGGAAGTAGGTGATGCGAATTCACTGGCTGAACACGTTGAATTAATGCTAGACAATCGTGATTTTGCGAACACTATACGTAGTCAGGCACTATTAAAAGCACAAGAGTTTACAGTTTCTAGCATGATAGATAAGACTGAAAATTCGTATAAGAAAGTTCTAAATATTTAGTTTATTTTGAAACCTAATCCACTCATATAAATGGCTGAAAAGATATTAATTCTCGGATCGGAAGGACAAGTTGGTACTGACTTAGCAGCGACCTTACGTGACAAGTATGGAAAAGATAATGTAGTATGTTCCGACATTAAACCAGCAATTGATGAGAAGCTGGATTTAGGTCCATATGTTGAGTTAAATGTAATGGATAGGGCTGCGCTTGAGGCTGTCTTTTCAGAGCACAAACCAACGATGGTGTATCATCTGGCCGCTATGTTAAGTGCTACCGCTGAGAAATTTCCACGAAAAGGATGGGACTTAAACATGGAAGGAATGTTTTCAGTGTTTGACGCTTGTATTGATCATAAAGTAAAACGTGTTTTTTGGCCAAGTTCAATTGCGGTTTTTGGACCCAATACGCCAAGAATTAATACTCCACAAAACTGTGTGATGGACCCAAATACGATTTATGGTATTTCTAAATTAGCTGGTGAACGTTTTTGCGAATATTATTACGAAAAATATGGCTTGGATGTTCGAAGCATTCGATATCCTGGTTTGATTGGGTGGAAGGCAAAACCAGGAGGAGGAACTACTGATTATGCGGTGGATATTTTTCATCAGGCACTTATTCAAAATAGCTACACGTGTTTCTTAAAAGAGGACACAGGCTTGCCAATGATGTATATGGACGACGCCATTAAAGCAACTATTGATATTACGGAAGCGGATCCTAGTCAGATTAAGATTCGTAGTTCGTATAACCTATCTGGAATGAGTTTCGATCCAAAAACACTTTCAGAAGAAATTATGCGGCAACGTCCTGGTTTTACGATTGACTATGAAATTGACGGTCGTCAGAAAATTGCTGAAAGCTGGCCGACTAGTATTGATGATTCTGCTGCAAAAAATGATTGGAATTGGAAGCCAGATTATAACTTAGAAACGATGGTTGCGGAAATGTTGAAGCAATTAAGTGCGATGGGTGTTGGGAGTTAGTATCCTAAGACCTCTCCATTAGCATTTATTCCAAACCTTCTTTATAATTATATTAATTGTCGCTTAGTTTTTCATCCTATAGCCTGACATTCTTTTTCCGTTAGAGGAAAAAAGGATGCAAACGTGTCAGACTACCTGCTGAAAAGTCAAGTCAAAAATATGACTTCCACCGCTCAAGCCTGCACCGCCCCCAATGTCTAACGACAAGCAGGCGCATTTTTGACAGGCCAACGCTCCCTTCGCATCTTTCATGGACGAGAAACGATTTCCTTATGATCGACTTTCAGAGTTTCTGACGATAGGAAGAAGCGAAGAATCTGCTGAATGGTGAATGGTTGCGGCTATTAGGCTTAGCTTGGGATTGTGTAGGCTTTTTGCGGCTATGACTGACATTTAATGTTGTGCTCATTTATTATTTCTTGAATCGCATTTGTTACACTTTGAAAGTTCCATTGCGCAAATATTGGTATTAAGAAATAGCATCCAACAGCATTTATTAAGAACGGAACCCACAAATCATTAATTTGATTCTGAATTATCATATATAGTCCACAGACTGTTGCAGCTAAAATATTTATGGTTACATAGTACTTTCCCAAAAATGTGTATGATCCTGATAATTCGACTTCTGAACCTGATTCTTTTGATTGAATATGGCCTTTAATATTAATGACGAAGGGTACAAAAGCTCCCCAAAACATACGCCGACCAAAAATACTAAACTGATTGTTTTTTATCACACCTTCGAATTTGTTTTGACGATTAAAAAACGGGAAAATGCTATGCACGATTTGATGGATAAAAAAGGATTTTTCAAGTTCTAATCCTTTCGCAATATCCTGAATGAGTACATCTTTAGTTTTGGAAGATTTTGTCACTGTAATTCTATGCCATTTCATCATATAATTGAGAATAACTAGTTTGTATCATGAGCTATTATTTCTTTTTAGACTTAAGGGTGTATTAACTAGAAACCTGATTTGCCCAATTCCTAGTATTAAATGATGGTTTTAAAAGCGACGAATATCAACGTTAAGCGTTGTTATAATTTTACAAACTTCTTAATTGCATAACCACTGCTGGTTTGTATTCGGATGTAGTAAATGCCTGCCGCAAGGTCTTTAGTGTCAAGTGTTGCTGTTTTCTGATGACGTTCTAAAACATCTATATGTTGAATTTGTCCATGAGCATTTAGCACCACAATTTTTTGTATTTGTAAAGGTGATTTTACCGTGCATTGAGATACTGCTGGATTTGGGTAAATCGCAATAGCCTTGGACAACTTAGTAGTTGGAGTGCTTAGTTTAATTGAAATTGTATCAGTACCTCGAATGCGTTTTTGCAATTCGTAAAATTCTCCATTTTCGAACCAAAACTCACCTTTATTAAATAAACCTAAACCTTCTTTATAGATTGAATAACAAGATAGACTGTAGTAGGTGAAATCAATAAATGTAAAGTCGAAATACCCAGAATCGTTGGGTAAATACATGTTTCCTAATTGAAAACTTCCAAACATTTTCAGTTTTCGACGATCTAGGTGTCGGCTGATGTAAATATGAGCCCATGGCTCTTTGATTTGAGCTAAACAAGATTGGTTAATAATTGTATCTCTGTAATAATTACAGCCATTTAGTGGGTGATTTATTGAATCAACAATTAATAAAGTATCTAATAAGTTTTTATCACTTTTCCTTACATATCTGAGTGTATCTCCGTTGACATACTTGGACATGATTTCAAAATTTTCATAATCATAATAATATTCTGGTCCGCGTGCATCATCACTTCTATCTGTAATTCGGTAAAAGAATTGATCACCAACTTCAAAATCGTAAATCTCTCGTAGAGTAGGGGAACATTGTGCATGAACTAATTCATGGGTCCAGCCACTGAGAAAAAGAAATAGGAGTAATAGTTTGAAATGTTTCATGGTTTACCAAAGTTACATTAATTGAAACAAAATCAAATTGTTAGTTAACTGCTATATTGATGAGTTTAACGTATTGACTTTTCAAATTATTAAGTAAGCCTAAGGTGCTAAAACTTCTCCAAAAGCATTCATTCCAAACCCAATAGTGAAAGTGGGCATTTGTAAGTATCCGGTCCTTTTAATCACATTATTTAAACGGTAGTTTGCGAAAAAAGCGAGTGGGCCGATTCCAATTCTTGCGTTGATTCTAAAGTCATTGTAGGTGACTAAATTTTTTTCTTTCACTTTTAAATTGTTTTGAATGGTCACGTATCTGAAACGGAGTGGAAAGTAGTATGATGCTCCAAGGTCGACATGAAAATTTCGTTTCCAATAGTTACTATTTCGAAACCCAAAAGGCAGAAATCGAACCATGGCGCCGCTATTTACAGTTGTATAATTATATCTTTTCTTCTGGTTGTTGGATGATTTTTTGAAGCTTACTATGTCGTAGTTTCCTTCACCGTAAATCAACGCACCTAATGAGTTCGTCAGCATATTATAACCACCAAAACCATAGTTTATGGATATGACTTGAAGGTCTCTTGAATCAGGTGACCGGTTAAAGATATTTGAACCAAACCACATATTTTGTTCATAGCTTTCCTTGAAGATGGAGTCATAGTCGTTCGGCCAAGTACTTTGACTCAAGTGAACATAATAATAGTTTACGACTTCTGGTTTAATGTTCAAGTCAGATTCATAAACTACAGTTCCATTGTGTTTAACACTGACATGAATGTCGGCACTATCGAATAATTCAATTGTGTCTGCCCACATGCCATACTCTTGAATAACAAAATGAATTACTTCATTGTCTTTTTTTGAAGTGTACTCTACATAAAAGTCACCTTCTTGATAGTTTTCTATTACATAATCTACTTCAAGTGACGTCTGGGTAAATCCTTTAAAACTTACCGCCAATCCCAAACACAAGATCAACAAAAACTTCATTATTTTACAACTTTACAAACTTCTTAATTGCATAACCGCTGCTGGTTTGAATTCGGATATGGTAAATGCCTTCAGCGAGATTCTTTGTATCAAGGGTTGCTGTTTTCTGATGACGTTCTAAAACAGCTATAGGTTGAATTTGTCCATGAGCATTTAGCACCACAACTTTTTCAATTTGTAGGGGTGATTTTACCGTGCATTGAGATACTGCTGGATTTGGGTAAACAGTAATTGCATTAGACAATTCGGGCTCTCGAGTGCTTAGTTTAATTGAAATTGTATCAGTGCCTCGAATGCGTTTTTGCAGTTCGTAATCTTCCCCTAGCTCGAACACAGAATAACCTTTCTTAAACAATCCTAGTCCTTCTTTGTATATGCTGTAACAAGATCGACTAAAATAAATAAAATCATCTAGTGTAAAATCATAAAACCCCAAGTCGTTTTCTAGCCAAACTTGACCTAATTCTTGTGATCCGAACATTTTCAATCGTTGACCTTCTAAGTAGCGAGTGATATACACTTGAGACCATGTTTCCCTGGTAAGGTCCATGCATGACTGGTTTAAAATGGTATCACCGTATTTATTGCAATGATTAAGTGGGTGAAATGTTGAATCAACAAAGTGTAAAGTATCAAAAATGTTCTTATCACTTTTCCTTACATATCTGAGTGTATCTCCGTTGATATACTTTGAAATGATTTCGTAATTTTCGTAGCTATAATAGAGATATTCTCGCGTATCATGTACGATTTTAGTGGTACGATAAAAAAACTGATCACCAACTTCAAAATCGTAAATCTCTCGTAGAGTAGGGGAACATTGTGCATGAACTAATTCATGGGTCCAGCCACTGAGAAAAAGAAATAGGATTAATAGTTTGAAATGTTTCATGGTGTACCAAAGTTACACCAAATGAATTAATTCTTATTCGCTAGTTAACGGCCAGACGAATAAAATCAAAATAGCTATTTTGCAAGTAACTGATTGAGCCTAGATGGTTGACGTCTAAAACATTTAACAAAACTGCTTTACCGTTTATATACGTTTCTATGTCTTTTGATTGGATTAATATATCCTTTAGCCCGTAAAATATAATTAAGTTTTTAGGTGAATGTTTTGGATGTAACTTCGGGGTTTTGAGTTTCTTGTTTTTCGATTTTAAAAGGGCTTTCCTTGCGTATTTGAGACTTAGCACTGGACTATCTAAGATTAAAAAGTTGTTATCTAACAGTTGAACACGTATCGCAAATATAGTTCCCATAGATTGGGCGTATATGTGTAGTCGGGGACCTCTGTTTACACTTTGGACATAGTCATAAACGGTCTGAAAATCTTCGAAATACTCTTTATGGTACAGAAAGGTCGAGTCATGCTGAAAGTCTGAACTTCCACCAAATCCACGATAGTCAAAAAGCAGTACATCGTAGCCCTGATGATAAAACATATATGCATGTTGAACTAAATAACTCTTATTTCCTGCATCACCATAAGCCAACATATAGGTGCCTTTTGGAATAGAGTCGTGCCTTAGATACCAAGTGCTAATGAGGGCACTATCAGTAGAAACCAACATTTTATCAGTAAACGGTAAGTTGTATTGGTTTGGGGTGGTTTGATATTTTTTAAGTGGTTTGATTCCAAATGACTGTGAAAAACACAAAATTAGTAATCCCACAAAAGACAGGTATTTCATAGGTGGTATCAACGAAAGTATGAAAAAACGGTAACAAATTAATTCTTATTCGCCAACTGACCACATGCCGCATCGATGTCTTTCCCTCGACTTCGACGGACATTTACAATGAGTTTGCGCTTTTCAAGATGTTTGGCAAAGGTGTCAATTCGATTTCCTGAAGATCCTAAATACTCCGCATTGTCGATGGCGTTGTACTCAATTAGATTGATCTTACAGGTAATTTGTCGAGCGAAATGAGCTAATTCCTCCGCGTCTTCAATATGATCGTTCACCTCATTTATAACGCAATATTCCAAGGTGATTCTTGAACCTGTATTGTCATAAAAATAGTTCAACGCTTCCACCAAATCTTCAAGACTATTTGTGTCGTTGATAGGCATAATCTTCGAACGCTTCTCGTTTGTAGCCGCATGCAGTGACAACGCAAGATTAAAACGAACACCATCGTCTGCCAATTTGCGAATCATTTTTGTTACACCAGCGGTGCTCAACGTAATTCGACTGGGAGACATACCCATTTGATCGGGATGGGTAATGTGGTTAATTCCTTCTAATACTTCTTTGTAATTCAGCAATGGTTCACCCATGCCCATAAATACAATATTCGATAACGGAATATCATAATTTTTTCGTGCTAAATCATCAATAATCGCCACCTGATCAAAAACCTCATAATGTTTCAGGTTACGTTCGCGTTTTAAGTAACCCGTTGCACAAAACGTACAACTTAAACTACAACCTACTTGACTTGAAACACAGGCCGTCATTCGTTTAGCAGTTGGTATTAAAACACCTTCTACTAAGTTACCATCGTGCAATCGAAAACCAATTTTGATGGTTCCGTCATTGCTCTTTTGAACTAAATCGGGTTTAATGGTGTGGAAGCTATAATGAGCACTCAGCTTTTCACGCAGAGCGGTTGAAATATTGGTCATTTCTTCAAATGAACGTGCACGCTTTTTCCATAGCCATTCAAACACTTGCTTTGCTCGAAACGCTTTTTCACCCCACTCAACCATGGTCGAAGTTAGCTGCTCCAATGTTTGGTCTCGGATGTCTTTGTTCAATATCGGTTTTGTTTCTTCCAATTTATTCCGAGAAGTTCCAATTTACGGTTTCGCCGTTATGCGATATTTCTAATTCTTGTCCAGTAGTTGGTTCACATTTACCAACGATTTGAGCATCAATGTTAAAGCTTTTTGCAATGGAAATAATTTCTGCTGCATTTGCTTCTGCAGTGTAAATTTCCATTCGATGCCCCATGTTAAATACTTCCATCATTTCACGCATGTCACTGCCTGATTCTTGCTGAATGTATTTAAACAATGGTGGGATTACCATTAAATTATCTTTAACAACTTTCGTGTCCTTAATAAATCGCAATACCTTGGTTTGTGCACCACCAGAACAATGGATAATTCCATTTATTTCTGACCGCATGTTGGACAAAATTTCGTGAATTACAGGTGCATATGTTCTGGTTGGAGATAATACTGCCTTTCCCATATCAACTGGCATATCACTCACCGTATCTGTTAACCCATAACTTCCTGAATACACTAATTCTAAATCAATTTCAGGGTCGAAGCTTTCAGGATATTTGGTAATGTATTCTTTCTTGAAAATATCGTGTCGAGCAGAGGTTAAACCATTACTCCCCATTCCGGCATTGTAATAGGTCTCATAACTTGCTTGTCCATGGGACGCTAGTCCAATCACCACGTCAGTTGGTTTGATATGGTTTGGGATAATCGAATTTCGTTTTGCACGTGATGTAACTGTGCTATCAACAATAATGGTTCGAACTAAATCTCCCACATCGGCGGTTTCTCCACCTGTTTGAATGATAGAAACGCCATGATCGTTCATTTCTTCAATAAACTCATTTGTCCCGTTGATGATCGCAGAAATCACTTCTCCTGGAACTTTGTTTTTGTTTCTACCAATTGTTGAACTCAATAAAAACTGATCAGTTACTCCTACACAAAGTAAGTCATCTAAATTCATGACAATTGCATCTTGAGCGATCCCTTTCCAAACGCTTAAATCGCCTGTTTCTTTCCAGTACAAATAGGCCAAAGATGATTTTGTACCAGCCCCGTCAGCATGCATGATGTTACAATATGTTTCATCGTTTCCTAAATAATCTGGAATTATTTTACAAAAAGCATTTGGGTACAACCCTTTATCTAGGTTTGCGATTGCATTATGTACATCTTCTTTTTTGGAGCTTACTCCTCGTTTCGAATACCGACTCATGAATAACAATTGTGGCGCAAAGATAGTTTCTTTAGACTATTTCCTGTGGATGATAGAATTGCTTGTAACTTGAAACAAAAAAAGTCCGCATCAATTAAGTTGCGGACTTCAAATGAATATCTTTTTAGTCGATTACAAGTTACTCCTGCTCTTTTGTTAAGAATAATTTATCACCTTTAACTTCAGCATCGAGATAAATTCTCGTGAAAACGCCGCCACCAATATTTGGCTTTTTTGAGTTGTCAATCATCTTACAACGTACTTTTTCAAGAGTAACACCGTCGAATTGTAACGTAGGAATTTTAAACGATGTACTAGTCAACTTGGTACCATCTGTAAGTTTAAGTTTTTTGTTTCCATCAGAAAAGTCACTCACTGAAATAGTTCCTGCTTTTAACATGGCTTCTACATCACGTTGTGTAATTTCAACCCTTGACCCATCTTCAATGTATTCGAAGTTGATTCGCTTTCTTCCGATAGTTCCAGTTAGGTAGTATTTATCACGCTTTTGAACGATTGGAATCATATCATACATCGCTTCCAAACGCTTTCGTTCTGCTTCTTCTTCTTGTCGTTTCTTTTCTTCTTGAAGCTTCTTGATTTCTTTTTCGTATTCTGACCCGTGGTTCTTGATATAATCTTTACGGGCTTGAATAATGACCTTACTGTAAATAGTTTCACCTTCCATTGCAACTACATTGGTGTCTTGAACTTCAGGGTTGCTCCATTTAAACTCGTATTTACAATTTACAACTTTTACAGTAGTACGTCTATTTTCTTGATGTTTTTCTTCGGTACAAGGAACCACTTCACGACCTTCACACGCACACTCGTTTGTTAATTGAGACTCACCATAACCACGTGCTTCCAATCGATATGGGTTAATACCACTTTTTAGAATATATTGAACTGCAGAATCTGCCCGTCTTTGAGATAACTCTCTATTGTACTCATAAGGAGCTCTACAATCTGTGTGTGACCCAAGCTCAACACTCATTTTTGGATACTTTTTAAGTGTTGCAATTAAACCGTCTAACACTTTTTTAGATTCGTTACGCAAGAATGCAGAGTCAAGACCGTAATAAATTGGTAGAACGAAAACATCATTACACTGATTTTTAAGACAGAAGTCTTTAATCCATTCAGCACTCTGATCTAAATCTACTGTTGAAACAAATTTAGGTTCAGCATCGTAGAAGTAATCTTCACGTTTAGAACATTTAATTTCATAATTCACACCTAACTTCAGCGGGGTTTCATAGTAACCACGTTCGTCTGTTGTTAAGCGAATTTTTGTAGAATCCTTATCGTTACTTATTACAATTTGTGCATTTTGTAATGGAAGTGTGTTATCACAATCAGTAACAGTTCCTTTCAGTAAAAGGATAATTGGAGTCATGCTGAACTCATAAATATCGTCATCGCCTCTAGATCGATCTGATGTAAAGAATCCGTGTTCTTTATCAGAATCTAACATGATACCAAAGTCGTCACCATTAGAATTAACTGGACATCCCATGTTAACGGGATCAGACCAATCAGTTGGGCTTTCACTTAGCTGTTTTGCATGGAGAATATCAAGTCCCCCAAGTGTTACGTGTCCATCAGATGAAAAGTATAGTGTTCCATCTTCATGAACATACGGAAACTTCTCGTCGCCAGTTGTGTTAATAGCTGGACCAAGGTTAATTGGAGCACTCCATGTTTTACCACGTCGTACATAATTCACAACATAAATATCTTTGGTTCTTTCTCGAGGGTTCTGATCTTCGTCTTGCATGCTTCCTTCCATGTCACTTACGAAGTATAATTTAGTTCCATCTGGCGATAATGCTGGATGACCGCAGTCAAATAAGTCACTACAAAAAGGAAGTGGCTCTGGGTTTACTTCCCACGCTTTTCCACGCTTTTTAGCTTCATATATTTTACACGTTGTGTCTTTACCGTCCATACCGTTACACTGCGTAAAGTACATTGTTGAGTAACGTCTATCAAACGTAGCCATTCCGTCAAAAAACTCTGTAAAACCATCTACCAAGACTGGTTTTTGCCATTTAACCTTTCCACGTCTTCCTTTTTGCTCGGTTACCCAAAAGTCTCCAAAACTTCTACCTGTCCATTTTAACTGCTTGCTACTCACACCTTCCTCACGGTCGGAGGTAAACATAATTGTTCTGTGCTTTCTGTCGGCATATCTTGGAACCATATCATCCACTTTCGATTGGTTTGCAACTTTGAAGTTCTCAATGATATATCGTGTCTTTTGGTCTTCACATTTTAGAGCTAGTTCACAGCCTTCGATCAATCTATCGATACCTGGCTCAGCAGGATTATTCTTTTTAAACTCTTTTAGCTTCGTTAATGCTTCAGTGTAGATGCCTTGCTCCATGTACATTTCAGCTTCTCTCATCGCAGCAATTGCATCTTTACGACCATATTTGATCGCCTTAGAGTACATTTTTAATGCACGTTTACTATCGTGATTGTGTCTGTAGGATTCGCCCGCTCGAAAAGCAATATCTTGCTTTTGAACTTTGGTAAGCTCATCATTAGTTTTCAGTACCTGCTCGTACATGTCGGCAGAAATAGCATACTGGTGCAATTTGTAATTTTTATCTGCTTCCTGTAAACTTACTTTACATCCAGTTAAAACTGCGATGATTGCTAATGTAAAAAGGCCTAAGTTTTGTTTCCAACGATTCATTCTGAGAAGGTGTTTATCGAATTGTTCTAATTGCCAAAAATCAACATTATTCGACCCATTTCCAAATAAATTTTGTCTAAAGGGATTGTGATAATGGCTTTAACTAATATTTATCAATTCCTTGACGCACTTAGCGTTTAAAGGGTTGGGTCGTCCAAAAAAAAACCCTTTCGATTTTCGAAAGGGTTTTGCAAATTTTATTTGATGTGAAGTAGTTCTCGATATTTTGGAATTGTCCAAAGTGAATCGTCAACAAGCCGCTCCAATTTGTCGGCATGATATCTAATATCTTCAAACTCTCCATTAACCTTCGAATAAGCACTAGCTTGTTTTTCAAGAGATGAAAGAGCGTTTGCTTTTTTACGATTTTCTACCATTCGGTCAACCTTGGTTTTAAGCGCATTTATATGTTCAGTTACCTCTTCCAAAACACTTAACGAAGCATCGATTTGTTTTTTACTCAAACCAGAATTTTGAAGAGCAACAACATTTTCAGCTACCATTTTTTGATATTGTAAAGATGCCGGTAAAACATGTGTATAGGTCATTTCATCAATCACACGGCCTTCTATCTGCACCTTTTTCATGTAATCTTCTAGCTCGATATGATGACGTGCAGTTAATTCTTCCATTGAGAATATTCCCAAATCACCCATCATTTGAACTGTTCGCTTATTTACATAAGCGCCCAAAGATGAAGGCGTATCTCTAAGGTTTGCTAAACCGCGTTTTGCAGCTTCTTTAACCCATTCTTCACCATAGCCGTTTCCTTCAAACAATACCTTTTTTGAGTCTTTCAAGTAAGACTTTAAGACTGTTAGTATTGCATCATTCTTTTTATTGTTTTTGTCTTGAATTAGAGCGTCAACATCTTTCTTGAACTGCTGCAGTTGATAAGCCATTGCAGCGTTAAGCACCATCATTGGAGACGCCGAACTTTTCGAAGAACCAACCGCTCGTAATTCAAACTTGTTTCCAGTAAACGCAAAAGGAGATGTTCTGTTTCTGTCTGTGTTATCTCTTAAAATTTCTGGAATTTGAGCGATGTTAATCGTGTCTTCTTCCGTTTTTCCTTTTGAAGCTTTGACATTATTTTCAAGATCGTCTAAAACTTTCGTTAACGTCGAACCAATGAAAATAGACATGATTGCTGGTGGAGCTTCATTAGCACCTAGACGATGATCGTTAGAAGCAGAAGCAATACTCGCTCGGATCAAATCAGCATTATCATGAAATGCTTTTATTGTATTCACAAAAAATGTAAGGAAGCTTAAGTTCGATAGCGGGTTGTTACCTGGAGATAGCAAATTAATTCCAGTATTGGTAATTAACGACCAGTTATTGTGTTTACCACTTCCATTGATTCCTGCAAATGGTTTTTCGTGAAATAACGCTTTGAAACCATGTCGATTTGCAACTTCATCCATCAAATCCATCAACAGTTGATTGTGATCTACAGCTAAGTTAATGTCTTCATACTGAGGGGCACATTCGTACTGACCAGGTGCCACCTCATTGTGACGAGTTCGCACAGGAATACCTAACTTTAATGCTTCATTTTCATAATCCACCATGTAGTTGAAAACCCGATCTGGAATTGACCCAAAATAATGATCATCCATTTGCTGATTCTTCGCTGCGGCATAACCAAACAAGGTTCTTCCACACATTACTAAATCAGGTCTTTGGTTGAAAAGTGCTTTATCAACTAAAAAATATTCTTGCTCAATTCCTAGCGATGCATTTACTTTTTTAACATCAGAATAGAAGTATTTACAAACATCAGTAGACGCTTTGTCTAATAACTGAATGGACTTTAATAATGGAGCTTTATAATCTAACGCTTGACCAGTATATGAAACAAATACCGTTGGTATACACAACGTTTTTCCACTGGTGTTTTCGTAAATAAACGCTGGTGATGATGGATCCCATGCTGTATATCCTCTTGCCTCAAACGTATTTCTTAAGCCACCGCTTGGTAAACTCGAAGCATCTGGTTCTTGCTGTACCAATGCATCGCCGCTAAACTTTACAACTGCTCTTCCGTCTTGTGGTTCAAAGAACGAATCATGCTTTTCAGCCGTTGTTCCAGTTAGCGGTTGAAACCAGTGCGTATAGTGCGTAACTCCTCTTTCCATTGCCCAAGTTTTCATACCAAGTGCAATTTGAGAAGCCATCGATCGACTAATCTTTGTACCATCTTTAATCGCAGCTTTTAGCGACTTATAAGTGTCCTTGTCTAGATAAGTCTGCATGGAGTCGTCGTTAAAGACGTTGCATGCATACATTTCCTGAACAGAAGAAAACTCATTCTTTACTTTAATTGATTTGCGGGAAAGGGCAATTTCTAATGCTTTGAATCTCATATGATTTTTACAATTCTTGTAGATAGGATACTAACAAATATATATTCATGATTACCGTTTGATAGAATGCGCTTTGTCATTGTACAAACAAATTATAAACAGATTATTAATCTAGTCCTCCTGCTTTTAGTTTTTCAGTATTTTCAGCCATTTGTAGCTGATCTATTATGTCTTGTATCTGTCCGCCTAAAACTTCAGATAAATTGTACAACGTTAGACCAATACGATGCTCTGTAACACGACTTTGAGGAAAGTTGTACGTTCTGATTTTGGCTGATCTATCACCTGTTGATACCAATGACTTTCGCTCAGCAGCGATCTTTTCATTGTGAGCTGCTAACTCTCTTTCATACAAGCGTGTTCGTAATACGGTTAATGCTTTATCATAGTTTTGATGCTGAGATCGACCGTCTTGACATTCCACCACAATGCCCGTAGGTATGTGTGTTAGTCGAATGGCAGATTCCGTTTTATTAACGTGCTGACCACCTGCACCCGACGCTCTAAATGTATCTCGTCGAACATCACCCATGTTTAAATCAACATCAACCTCTTCGGCTTCGGGTAATACAGCAACGGTAGCGGCACTTGTATGCACTCTACCTTGCGATTCTGTATTTGGTACTCGTTGTACTCGGTGTACACCACTCTCGAATTTCAAGGTTCCATAAACGTCTGTTCCCGTCACTTCAAATACAACTTTGTTGTATCCTCCAACACTACCTTCCATCACTTCCACAACTTCTGTTTTCCACTTTTTAGTCTGACAAAAGCGTTCGTACATTCGGTATAAATCACCCGCAAAAAGACTTGCCTCGTCTCCACCAGCTCCAGATCGAATCTCTACAATGGCATTTTTATTGTCGTCAGGATCTTTAGGAATTAGGAGGAATTTAATCTTTTCTTCCATGGGTTCTTGAAGCTCAGTTAGTTCATCAAGCTCCATTTTAGCCATTTCTTTTAGCTCAATATCACTTTCGTTTTTCAGAATATCTCTAGCTTCTGCCATGCTTGTTAGCAGTTTTTTGTATTCGTGATAAACTTCAACCAAGTCCTTCAGGTCACCATACTCACGGTTTAGTGTATTAAAACGTTTTACATCTTCAAATACGCTCGGATCACTGAGTAAGGTTTGAACTTGTAAGTAACGTTGATAAATTGATTCTAATTTCTCGAGCATTGCAGTCGGCAAATTTAGCCTTTTGAAAATTATTAAATAACCACAAATCAATAAACCTACAATAACCCAAAAATTGAGTTATCAAGATATATTAAGAGACACTTTGATATTACTTTTACGCATTAGCTTTAATCCAAATCTCAGACAACGTTTTTCCAATGGATAGACTAGAAGTTGCTGCGGGACTTGGAGCGTTTAGAACATGAATAGCATCTGGTTTTTCAATTATTTTAAAATCATCAAGTAAACCACCCGTTCTGTCACAAGCTTGAGCACGCACCCCCGCTTCGGCTGTTTCTAAGTGTTCTTTTCGAATCTCTGGTATTAGTTTTTGAAGCGCTTTTGTAAATGCACTTTTAGAGAAGGATCGATACATTTCACCCAAACCTGTTCGCCAGTATTTCTTAGCAACTTTCTGAAACCCTGGCCACATTAATGTTTCAATAAACTCGCCTAAATGGAATTCTTTTTTAGTATAACCTTCTCTTCTAAATGCTAATACAGCATTTGGTCCTGCTTCGATATGACCATTCATCATACGAGTAAAGTGAACACCCAAGAATGGAAAGTTCGGATCTGGAACAGGGTAAATTAAATGTTTTACCATATGCTGTGCTTCAGGTTTTAACATGTAATATTCTCCTCTAAAAGGAATAATTTTCGTATCCGTTTTTTCTGTTAATCCAGCCACTTTATCCGAATATAGTCCTGCACAATTGATAATTGTTTTCGACTCGATTTGTTTCGTGTGATCACGTATTACCCATTGGTTATTACTTTTCGCAAACCCGTCAACTTTAAAGTTGAAAGTGATTTCCCCACCTAACTTTTTAATGTTTTCTAAGTATTTACTTGCAACAAGTTTGTAATCTATAATCCCTGTTTGAGGAACAACAATAGCCTTGACACCTTTGACGTGCGGTTCGATTTCTTTTAATTCTGCAGCATCAATCATCCGTAAACCATCTAAGCCGTTTTCTTGACCGCGTTTGTATAGTTTCTCTAGTTCCGGAATCTCAGACTTATTTGTAGCAACTACGACTTTACCACACAAATCATAAGGAATGTCGTTTTTATCCGCAAATTCAAGTAGCATGTGGTACCCTCGGATACAATTTGTAGCTTTCAGAGAACCTGGTTTATAGTACAACCCCGAGTGAATTACTCCGCTGTTGTGACCCGTTTGATGTTTTGCTTCAGAAGCTTCTTTTTCGAGAATAACCAATTTGGTTGTTGGTTTTTCTTCTAATATCTGCAAGGCAGTCGCCAAACCAACGATTCCTCCACCAATTATTGCTACGTCGTACTGCATAAGTTTAAAAAGGCAAATTTCGGCATTCCACTTGAAAATTTGAAATATTTAAAACTACCTGAAATAGTAACGAAACCAACCGTATTTAGTTCAAGCTATTGCGTAAATAAATACTGGAAGTTATGCTTAGAAGTTAGTTGTAAGAGTAAACCTAAAACCACTAAATGCGGGTTCGATTCTACAAATACCTCCTGTACAGTTTACACCGGCAACTTGTCTAACATATGCAGCTGTGAACGATGTTGTATGAATGTTGTATTTGCCAAATACCGACCAATAATGAACAACTTCATCGCTCACCTTAGCACCAGAATTTCGAACAGGGTCATTATTAACCATATCCGAAATGGAGAAAGAATAGTGCGGTGACATATTTAGCTCCAAAACAGAATTAATAAAACTTCCCAAATCTCCATCTGTCATTAGATATTGTGTTTCCCAGCGTAAACTATTTCTTCTGCTAAGTTTATACGTCAATTCAAAAAATGGTGTTATCGTTTCAACGTCCTTATAAGACTCGTCCTTACTTTCATAAACCTGCTGGTTGTAAAAAATTGATTGGATTCCAATTTTACCTTTGAATGTTTTACTAAACTTGTGTTCGTAGTTTGCAAAGTATTCATGAAAAAGTTGCTCGCCATCTAATCGCTTAACATTCGAATAATTTAAATAAAGTGTTTTTCCTTTACCAATAGTCCACACAAGACCGGCTTGGATTCCTTCTTCCCCATAATCTTGCGCAGCTGCGTTATATCGAGCTAATAATCGATACGAAGCTTGTCGAGTAAGGGAAGGCTGATACGTTAATAATCCATCTAACAGAATATTGTTTGGGCTAGTTCTAAGTTGAAAGTTTTCAATTCTTCGATATTGTGCATTAAAACCAATGCCTCCTTTTTTCTTTTTACCAAGCTTGTTTTTTGAGTAGCTCAGCGTAGCGTAATGAATAGTTCCAGTAAGTGAATCTAATTTTCCATCTAACGTTCTTACAGCTTCCCCAGATTTTCGATTGTGTTCGTATGACAGCATTAAGTTTTTCCAATTGAAATTGGCATAACCATTATACGAATACACATTAAACTTTGGATAAAATTTATCCTCGTTGTCGTAGCCTTCAATCTCGGTTAATATTTCATTCATGGTACCTTGTGTTAATGTTCTATTAAACAAGCTTGCACCAAGCGTAACTAAAACCTTTTTCTCTTTTAAACGAAATATTTTCTCAGAATTAATACCCTTTACGATTTCTCCAGAAGTTCCGAACCGATTTCCCTGTGCCCCTGAACCCTTCTGGTTTCCCGTGAAAGCTTTTACAAAAAAGTCAGGCGAAATGTCATATTTAGCATGAATCCCTTCAACTGCATAATCGATTCCAATCAGTCTATTTTCAAATGCTCTGAAAACTAGTCCAGATCCAAATTGATCATAAAACGATCCAGCTGTTAATGTTAATTTATCAATGGATTTTTTTATTTGCCAAAATCCTAAACCATGGCCTGAGAAGGAGCCAGTGGGATTTAATAAGTTACTATTATTAAATAAGTCGTATCGCGCAGAAACATTAAAGCCTTTTAACTGGTAGTTGGTAAATAACCAAGCTTCCGCACTGCTCATTTGGGTTAGATATTGCGGACTTTCATACGCACCAATTGAACTATCTAAAACGAAAATGGAAAAATTACTCTGAAAGTTGCCTGAAAACACCCCTTTATCCTGACCGTATGAGCTAAAACTCACAAGGAACAAGATCATAACACCAAAGACTTTTTTCATGTATACACTAAAATTATCTTGCAAATAAAAGCGAAAATCTTAGCCGAATGCAAAATACGAACAAGGGATTTGCGTTTTCAGCAAATGAGATTCATCATCGCTTTTATTGCGTATTCTACCATTCTGTCGATTTATGGATGTGAAATGGACACGAATAAGTCAGCATTATCTGAAAAAAATGGGTTAACAGATACACTAAAAAAATCAAGTAGGGACACGTTAGTCTATTTACCGTATCGGTTTACACGAGATTCAATTGTTAGTGGTTTGAATAGGAAGGTAGATCAAAATGCTGCCAGAATTATTCATGTTTTTGTGCCTCTGTGTGATAATGAGCATCAAGGCATTGTGCCTGTTAACGCATCATTAGGAAATGGAATGAATCTAAGAACAAATTTGTATTGGGGTGCGGGTTATGGTATAAAAACTCATTTTGTACGGAGTAGTGATTGGGAGAAAATTTCTTCGGTACTTAATCCGAGCACAAACGTATTAGAACGGGTCGTTTTTAAGCATACATCTCAGAACGTGTTTATGGTTGCAGACGCTTATCGTGGTGATAAAATGAAAGACTGTCTTCAAGATTATTTTGGGGAACTTGCTGGAAAATCGACTGACACATTGTACCTAAAAGATTCAACAAAACTATTGTCAGCGAATGTGGATTTGGTTGTTTTTAACGGCCATAATGGGTTGATGGATACTGACATTGAAACAATTTATAACATTGACGGACGAACTAAAGATGCTGTTGCTATCGCTTGTGTTTCTCATTCATTTTATGCTAAAAAGCTTAACGAATCTGGTGGGTATCCATTGGTAATGACCAGCAACTTATTGGCCCCTGAGGCATATGTTTTGGACAATGTATTTAACGCTTGGATAAAAAATTTGACCGAGGAAGAAATACGATTTGCGGCGGCGACTGGCTATAACAATGTTCAAAAATGCGGGATTCGAGGTGCATCAAATTTATTTGTGACCGGTTGGGGAAAGGAATAGAGGCATCAACCACCACTCTCTATTGTCATGGTAACGCTTTTTCAAGTTTAATGAAAACGATTTGTTCAATTGATGTTTATCTTTGGATTTTAATTTTCAAAACGAATGAAAAAGTTTCTGTCTTTTCTGTCTATCATTGTTATACTTTTAGCGATCGTTCAAAGTTGTAAACACGAACCAGACGATAGCATTACACCCAGTGATAATACAACCGACACAACCAAACCACCCGTAACAGTAGCGGATACATGCAGTCCTGATACAGTATATTTTGTCAATGATATACTACCGATTATTACCTCAAATTGTGCAATGAGTGGTTGTCATGATGCAAATTCTCGTCAGGATGGTGTTCAACTCACCGACTACGCAAATATTATTGAAACAGGAGATATAATTGCGGGAATACCGTCATCAAGCGATTTGTACGAAGTTATTACGGAGACAGACCCTGATAAAGTGATGCCTCCGCCTCCAGCAAGCTTAACGAGTGAGCAGAAAAACGCCATTCGACTTTGGATTTTACAAGGTGCAAAAAACAATCATTGTGAAAATAAATGTGACACAACGAATGTCACGTTTTCAAATAATGTTTGGCCAATTTTGGACGGGACATGCCGTGGTTGCCATGCCGGAGCTGGAGCTTCTGGTGGTGTAAGAATTCAAAACTATGACCAAGTAAAGACGTTGGTGGATAACGGAGACTTGCAAAGTGTATTAGGAAGAAATGGCCCAAAAAAACCAATGCCTCCTGGAGGGCCTTTGGAGAAATGTGCAAGCGATCAGATACGAATTTGGATTGAAGATGGTGCAAAAGATAATTAACAAGGAATGAAAAGTATATCGGTTTTATTGGCTACAATAGCTTTTGTTTTACTCAGCATGACTTCATGCTATTATGATGTTGAAGAGGAGCTTTACCCAACAAGCTCTTGTGATACAACAAATGTTCTTTTTAGTGATCACGTTACCGCTGTTTTAGATGCAAAATGTCTTACTTGTCATAAGGCCACAAACGCTGGATCAATCGGTGGTGGAATTAATCTGGAAGGCTACGAAAATCTTAAAGTGTATGTTGACAATGGAAAGTTTTTGTCGTCGATAACGCACGACGGAAATGCTTCTTTTATGCCAAAGAGCGCAAATAATACAAAACTACCAGCATGCGATATTCTTAAAATAACAGCCTGGGTTAATGCGGGAGCACTCAATAATTAATAATTCAAAATGAAAAAACTTGTTTACGCTTTTTTGCTCTTTCTTTTTGTAATACCTGCCTCGGCTCAAGATGATGAATTGGCAGAACTAGAAGGACTACTAGAGGAACCAATTGAATATTCCGAAAAGACTTTTTATAGCAGCAGAATTGTTAATAGTCACACAACCGAATCAATCGAAAAAAAGGTACTCGATTTTAGAATTAATCACCGTTTTGGGGATTTCTCTGAAGGTTATAGCAACTTTTTTGGATTGGATAATGCAACCATGCGAATGAGTTTCGACTACGGAATTACTGATAATATTACTGTTGGTATCGGACGTAGTACGTTTCAAAAAACGGTTGATGGATTTGCGAAATACCGGTTTCTGCGACAGATCGAAAAAAACGGTAAAATGCCTATTAGTGCCGCATACATTGCTGGTATTTCAATGAACACAGAAGAGGCTCCGGTTGGTAGAACGAATTATTTTTCATCTCGATTGGGATATGTACACCAGTTGGTGATTGCTCGAAAGTTTAGCGATAAATTTTCAGCACAGTTAATGCCAACGTTGGTTCACAGAAATTTGATTGACTCAACAAAATACAGCCATGATGTATTCTCTATGGGAGTTGGTCTAAAACGAAAAATATTACCGTCAATCACCCTCAACCTCGAATACTTCTGGGTAGCTCCAAACCAAATTAGTGACCAGTTTACAGACCCATTATCGATTGGAATTGATATAAATACTGGATGGCACACGTTTCAATTGCATGTTACGAACGCAACAGGAACTTTTGAAAGAGCTGTCATTACCCAAACGACTAATAAATGGTCGGGTGGAAACCTTCACTTTGGATTTAACTTGTCACGTGAATTTCAGTCTGGAGGATACCACTAGACAGAATATTTCTTTTTCAGATTACTGTTTTATTTGAGATATCAGGGATATAATATTTTGAGGTAGGCCAAAAGTTTTTTGAAATGTCCGTTCTTTGAATCTATGAAAATTGGAGTCCTTAAAGAACGTAAATCACCACCTGACGAACGAGTACCATTTACACCAGCACAGTGTGCGAAAATCATGAGTGATTTTAAAGGTGTGACAGTTGTTGTTGAACCAAGTGACATACGATGTTTTACTGACAAACAATACACAGAAGCTGGAATCACCCTTCAGGAGGATTTATCTGACTGCGACATTTTAATGGGTGTAAAAGAAGTTCCAAAAGAGAATCTCATTCCAAATAAAACCTACTTTTTCTTTTCTCATACTATTAAAGAACAGCCCTACAATCGCGATTTATTAAGAAAACTTATTTCGTCGGATATTAGGATGATTGACTACGAGACACTCGTTTATGATAATGGCGCTCGTGTGCTCGGTTTTGGACGATATGCGGGAATAGTAGGAGCATATAATGGTTTCTTAGCCTTGGGTAAACGAATAGGTTCTTTCGAGTTAAAACCCGCTAATGAGTGTGAAGACCGTGCAGAAATGGAAGCTCAACTTTCACAGATAATCTTACCTAGCGACTATAGAATTATAGTAACTGGAAAAGGTCGTGTCGGACAAGGTGCTGAGGAAGTTTTAACAAAAATGAATCTACGAAAGGTTTCAAGTGAAGAATTTAAACACCGCAGTTTTGAAGAACCTGTTTATTGTGTGGTAGACGTGGATGAGTATTACGTGAAGGATGAAGGAACTGAATTTGACATGTCAGAGTTTTTCGAGGATCCTACAGGTTATAAATCTACATTTAACGAGTATTCAAACGTTGCTGATATGTACATCGCTTGTCATTATTGGGATAGCCGCGCAGCCTATATATACACGCGTCAAGATATGAAAGCGCCCGATTGGAATATCCAGTTGGTTGCAGATATCAGTTGTGACATTGATGGCCCGGTTGCATCTACGATACGCCCTTCAACGATTGCGGATCCACACTATGGCTATAACCCCCAAACCGAAAAAGAGGATGATTTCATGAATCAAGACTCTATCGGCGTTATGGCAGTAGATAATTTACCATGTGAACTGCCCAAAGATGCATCCGAGGATTTTGGACAAAACCTAATCAAAGAAATTTTACCAGCATTGCTGGTACAGGATACCAAAGGAATTATTAAGCGAGCAATTATGTGCGAAAATGGAGCGCTCACTGAACGTTTTAATTACCTCACAGATTACGTTGGTAAACTATAATAAGCCGCTGATTCATCCGGATTAGTTTTTAGTTGAATGGATAGTACCTTGTGGTATGCATTCGAAAATTAACATTCCAAAACCGTGTTCTGAAAACTGGGATTTAATGACTCCAACTGAGCAAGGTCGTCATTGTGAAAAGTGTGTAAAAACCGTACATGATGTTTCTTTTCTAACGAATGAAGAGGTCGAAGAAAAGTACATCGAAAACAATGGTCAGCTGTGTGTACGTGTGCAATCAGAACGTGTAATACATGACCCAAATCCACAGAAATCGCTTTTGAAAAGATTGACGTATGGAGTTGCCGCGACCCTTGCATTTTTTTGGCTTTTTATAAAAAACACTGTAGCACAAGCTCAGTCAGATTCGACGTCGACTCAGGAAGAACCAAATGATAGCATATCTACAAATGTTAAGTCATTTTCTAAAATACTTTTGAGAGGCTATGTTAGAGATAGCTTGGAAAATACAGAAGGAGTAGCCTTTGCAAGTGTAATAGTATCGAAAGATTCTAACCAAATTGGTTATACAGTAACAAACGTAGAAGGAATGTTTGTTTTAGAATTAGGCGGACCTTTTCTGTCGACAGACACTTTACTTTTGCAAATTGTATCTATCGGAATGAAAACCGTAACACAGAAGTTTAATCCCAAAGACACCATTCCCGTTGACGTGCATATGAAAGAAGAAAATGTATGTCTTGGGACAACAGAAATTATTGGAAGGAAAAGGACGTTTACGGGTGTTGTTATGGGTGTACTTTACTGGCCGAATGGAAAAAAACGAATTGTAAAGAGACCTCTTTTAGACGAATACGATACCAAAACCTATCACCACGATGATCTTGAAAGACTCAACTTAGGGAGATAAGTTACTGACAATACTAATTTAATCCTTCAAACTAGTCATCAAATTATAGGTGATTTTCCTACTTTTGGGCTTCACTTAATTGCCGTATGTCGGAGGATATAAAAAAAACTATTGAGCACTTAACCGAAGAGTTGCGCAAACACAATTACAACTATTATGTGTTGGCTCAACCAACTATCTCTGATCGGGATTTTGACATGAAGCTCAAGGAATTGGAGCGATTAGAGTCTGCGTATCCAAAATACAAAGTTGCAAATTCCCCAACTTCTGTTGTTGGGGGTATGGTTACGAAAGACTTTAAAACAGTGAAGCATGATGTTCCAATGCTTTCTCTTGGCAATACATATAGTAAGGAGGAATTATTTGATTTCGATACGCGAGTACGCAAGTCAATTGGCGACAATTTTGAATATACCTGCGAACTAAAATTTGATGGACTAGCCATCGGTATAAAATATCGAAACGGTAAACTCGTTCAAGCACTGACTCGGGGTGACGGGGTTCAGGGTGATGACGTAACGGATAATGTTAAAACTATACGAAGCATTCCGCATCAGTTAAAAGGAAATTTTCCTAATGAAGTTGAAGTACGCGGGGAGATTTTTATGCATCGAAAGGCATTTGCAAAAATGAATGCTGAACGTATAGCTGCAGGTGATAAGCCATTTGCCAATCCAAGAAATAGTGCCGCAGGAACAATTAAAATGCAGGAACAATCTGAAGTAGCCAAACGGCCACTTGATGCTTTTTTATACCATATATTAGGCGACGAAAAAGAGTTTAAAACACACAACGGTGCTTTGCTTAAAGCAAAAGCCTGGGGCTTGCCTGTCAATGATGATATGCGCATTGCAAAAAGCATTGAAGATGTTTGGGCGTTTATTGAAACGTGGAACGAAAAGCGTAAAACACTTTCATATGATATCGATGGTATTGTTATAAAGGTTAATGACTTCAATTTACAACATGATTTAGGTTTCACTTCTAAATCGCCACGCTGGGCAATTTCATATAAGTTTGAGACTGAGCGTGCAACAACTCAATTATTGGAAATCACTTATCAGGTTGGACGAACGGGTGCTGTAACGCCAGTGGCGAATTTAGAACCAGTGCAGCTTTTAGGCACAACTGTAAAGCGTGCCAGTTTGCACAACGCCGATGTAATGGCAGAATTAGATGTGCGTGTTGGCGATTATGTTTATGTTGAAAAAGGTGGGGAAATCATCCCTAAAATTGTTGGAGTAGATTTAGACAAGCGAGAAGAGGGAGTTGAAAAAACTACGTTTGCACATACGTGCCCAGAGTGTGATACTGAACTTGTGCGTTCTGAAGGAGAAGCCGCCCACTATTGTCCAAACGAAAGTGGATGCCCACCTCAGATTAAGGGAAGAATTGAGCATTTCATCAGTCGAAAGGCGTTGAATATAGATAGTTTAGGCGAAGGCAAAATTGAAATGCTGTATAACGCTGGTTTGATTCGAAAATATGCTGATTTATATCATCTTACTTTTGAAATGTTAAACGGCCTTAGTAAATCGATTGAGAATGATGAAACAGGCGAAGTTCGTTTGATAAGTTTTAGGGAGAAAACCGCAGAAAAAATTATTGCAGGAATAAATGCGTCAAAAGAAATACCTTTCGATCGTGTGTTATACGGTATTGGAATTCGATTTGTTGGATCTACGGTTGCTAAAAAACTAGCCTCACATTTTAAAAATATTAGAACATTGATGCAGGCAAGTTTTGAGGACTTAGTCGCCGTTGATGAGATTGGCGATCGTATCGCGCAAAGTGTATTGGATTATTTCAGCATCGAAGAAAATAAACAAGCAATTGACGAATTGGATGCGGCTGGATTGAAATTAGAACAGGAGGCACCTCAGGCACTGAAGAGCTCGATACTAGAGGGTCAGAAAATTGTGGTTAGTGGGGTTTTTAATCAATTTAGCAGAAACGAGTTGAAGGAAATGATTGAACAAAACGGCGGACAAAATGTAGGTTCAATATCAGCAAAAACAAGCTTTGTGTTGGCAGGCGAAAACATGGGGCCAGCGAAACTAGAAAAAGCATCAAAACTGGGTGTGAAAATAATAAGTGAGATGGAATTTATTGAGTTAATTGATGGCTAGTGCAATAGAACAATTCAAGCGTTGGCGTATAAAAAAGGCGAGTCAAGCTGTTTCAGCTAAACGTGAATATACACCAATGAAATATGCTGGTCGTTTGGCCGTATTGTATTTAGCAGGTGATTCGAATTCAGAATATTTACTGAAAAAAGTAGGCAAGTTTTGTGAAGAAAATCATTTACGCTTAACAAGCTTTGGTTATTTTGATGCAAAAGAGTTGCAAACACATTTGATTCCACACTCAAATGCAGACTTTTTTTGCAATAAACATTTGGATGTCTTAAAGCTTCCGCACAAATCAGAGTTTTTAAGATTTACTAGCGAAAAATTTGACTATTTGATCAATTTGTACCCAACAACGTGCTTACCTTTGCTGGGCATAAGCGCATTATCTGAAGCAAAATTTCGTGTCGGACCGTATTGGCCAGATTATGATTTTTGTTTTGATTTAATGCTTCAAACAGAAAAAGAAGATTTAATGCAATTCACAGATGATGTACTCATCTACTTAAAGAATTTTGGAAATGGATAAGTTTAATGGTACCGGTGTTGCAATGGTGACACCATTTTCTAGCAATTTTGAAATTGATTTCAATGCACTAAAAAAGTTAACCGAGCATATTGTATCTAATGGGGTAAATTACTTAGTGGTAATGGGCACAACGGGTGAAAACCCAACAATATCCGATTTTGAGCAATCTCGAATTTTGGAAACGGTTCAAGATGTTAACGAAAATCGAGTACCTGTAGTTTTTGGAATCGGTGGTAATAATACTAAAGCAATAATTGAACGGCTAAAAGGTTTTGATTACTCAGGGGTTGATGCGATTTTATCAGCAAGCCCATATTACAACAAGCCAAACCAAGCGGGTATTATTAATCACTATACAAAAATGGCTGATGTAAGTGAGAAGCCTATCATCTTGTACAATGTTCCAGGAAGAACTGGTTCGATGATGCAGCTCGATACAATTCTGAAATTGGCTGAACATCCAAACATCATAGCTATAAAAGAAGCGTCAGGAAATCTCGACCATTGTATGGAATTGATTAAACAAAAGCCAGAAGACTTTATGGTGATTTCTGGAGACGATAGCTACACGTTACCATTTATGGCTGCAGGCATGGTTGGTGTTATATCCGTGATTGCAAATGCATACCCAAAAGAGTTTAGTCAAATGGTTCGTTATGCGCTGGACGGCAATTTCGAAAACGCACGATATCTCCATTATCGACTTTTACCAATGGCAAATGCCATTTTTGAGGATGGTAATCCTGGTGGAATAAAGTATGTTTTAAACGAACTAGACATTTGTGGTACAGTGATGAGAGAGCCCTTGTTTCCTATAATACCGGAAGTTCAAAACAAGCTTAAAAACTTGGTCGCTCAGTTATAAACATATTTTTGAATAGATTAGGTCGTAAGAATATTCTTAATTTCGATTAACTTCGGCGTAAATGTCTAATGACATAAATGCTAAATTTAATTGATGATTAATGAATAGACGTATCAATCTCCCTAAGTACATTTTTGCAATTTTATTGCTGGTGTCGGTAAATATAGTTTACGGCCAACAGGTGTGGTATGTAAGCTCAGATGTAGGAAGCAATGCCAATGATGGAATGAGTATTGCAAATACATCGCCTGGTGTTGGACCTTTTCAAACTATACAATTTGCTATTAATAGTGCAAATGATTTAGATACAATTAAGGTTGCGGAAGGAGAGTATTTCGGTTACCATCAAATTGACAAATCACTTGTTTTGTTGGGAGCAAACCATCAAATAAGTGGAAATGGTTCTCGAAATGCGGAAAGTGTAATTCTTCCTGACGAATCAGATATTACAACGCCAGCAAATTCAAATAATTCTTTGCTTCAAATTACAACATCTAACGTCACCGTAAAGGGCTTTACGTTTAATGGGGACAATCCAAATGTTATTACCGGGAATGATGTTAATGGAGCAGATGTTGATTATTCCTATGGAGTTATTATTCTGGGAGACCATAGCGGTATTTCTGTCGGGTATAACCGATTTGTTAATTTAAACAGCGGTGGAATTGAAGCATTAGGCAATGTGAACTCGCCAAATAGAAACTGTATTTTTAACCATAATGCGACCTCAAATATGGGTGGGTTTTCATATGGCATTACCCTAGGAAATGGGTTTTATTCAGATGTAGTAGATAATTATCTAGTTGATATAAACAATGGAATTTATGTATATGATTTTACAACGGCAACATCACGCCCTTTAACAATTTCAGACAATGTTGTACGACCTAATAATATCGGTATTCTATTAGCAGATATAAACAAGAGTTCATCGAATGTTTATGTAGCAAATAACACTTTAAATGCAGGTTTTGGCTTAGCTAATTCTTTCCAAGGAATTTCTATCCGTACGTGTGTTGGCGATTATAACCTTGAATTGCGCGACAATAATGTATCCAATTACGAAAACGGAGTGTTCTTTTTTCTATCAGATTTACCATCAAAAATTATCCAGTTTGACACCTTTGAGAATTGTAATGTCGCACTTTTGAGTATTTCGGCGTTTAACCATACTCGTGACGATACTATTAAACTAATTTCTAGTTTAATCAACGAATCAAGTCAATCAGCTATTGAAATCTATTCAGATACAACGCCAACTGTGCTGTATTCTGATGTTACAAAAATTTCGGATTGTACAAAAGGAATTTTAGCTGCAGGTAATGTGTTTTTAATACCGAATGCAACCGAATTTGAAAACATCAAACCCAATAGTTTTTATTTTCAACTTTCCTATACTAATGGAGCATCTTCAATAATCAACAAAAAAACTATCGATGCGACGAGGTGTATTTTTGATGGTAATGTCGGAAGTACGAGCAACCCGACTGCCAACTTTAGTATTGAGGATGGAATCAAACATTATCTTGATGATGAATCGTTTGCCTACGTTAACTTACATGATTCCAATGTCTATGTTTCTAATGTCGACGGGAACAGTTTTATCCGACGTGCTTTAGATTTTGCTGATAGAGATTATCATATTCATGTTGCAAATCTGCAAGGTTCTGAAGACCTCTTTGTAGATAAACAGTTACATCTCTCAACCTATGGAGATGTGAGTGCAGCGTCAATCACATTGAATGCTTCTGGAGATCAACTTTTTATTCATGACACACTTGTATTAACAGATGCTTTGCAACTAAATGGAGGTAGATTAAATACACGAGACGGATTTGTATCTGTCGGAGAAATTTTGGTCAAACCTGGTAATATGAATGTCAATGCTGCAGGTGCTAGTTATGTAGATGGACCACTTCAAATTGTTGTACAAACTACTGGAAAAGATACGGTTGAGTTTCCAATTGGAACGAGTCAAGGTTCACGTAGATTGACCGTGTACCTCGACAATACAACAACCGGAAACTGGGATGAAATAGAAGCCATGGTTGTCGACGGAAATACACCAGATTTTCCTGCTTCAAATGGAATATCTCATGTTTCAGATGTTCAATATTGGCAAGTTGCATCGAGTAATATCGTTACACATGATATGGTCACATACAAAGGAAGTTATTCCGCAATCGGAACAAATGACGAGGCAGGAGAGGCATCTAGCCTTCGATTAGCTACTGTTCGCGATCAACAATGGTGGAATATTGGTGGTTCAGGTACAGCAGATAATAATGGCACCATTACGAGTACAATGCCAAACCAGTTAGTTGGTGATGTCGCACTAGCAAACTTAAAGGCAGGAATGAATAGATTAGGTAAAGGAGATTTGGTTGCAGCTTTTGATGCTTCAAATATTTGTCAGGGAAATGCGAGTGACTTTATCAGTAATTCGACTGCCCTAAATGGTACGATTAATTCATATGCATGGGATTTTGGTGATACAGCAACTACTGCTGATGTTTCTACCAACGAAAACCCTTCGTATACATACAGTAAACCAGGTGAATATATCGTAAGCCTTATTGTGGGATCTGACGCAGGTGACATAGATAGTGTAAAGCGAACAATTACAGTGTATTCAAGCCCGGTAGTTGGCTTCTCGGAAGAAATAAATTGTTATCCAGACATCTGTAGGTTTACCGATACAAGTTCGGTTGAGTCTCCAAACAACATTAATGATGTGTCATGGGTGGTTGACAACGATGAGTATAACAGTCCATCTGTAGTTCACGCGTTTGATACCACTGGCCAATTTGATGTTAAATTAATTATCAGTACGGTGTTCGGCTGTATAGATTCATCAACCAAAACTATCAATTATGGTGATACAGCTAGAATTAGCATTACACCTGTAGGTCCAGTTACCATATGTGATAACGATAGTATTCAGCTCACAGCATCAGCTGGTTTAGGCTCTTATGAATGGAGAACAGGAGAAACGACAAATTCAATTTATGCTAAAAATGCTGGAACTTATTTGGTAACAGGTTATAACGGAAACAACTGTTTTGCTTCTGACTCTATTGAAGTAATGACCTCACCTTCTCCGACAGCCGATGCCGGCAACGACGTCGTGATTAAATTTGGAGAAACAACAACGTTACAAGGTTCTGGCTCAGGCTCGTATTTATGGACTCCAGCAGAAACGTTAGACGATCCAATGAGTGCAACACCAGTTGCCAGTCCATCTATCACAACAACATATCTGTTGACTGTAACCAATAGTTCTGGTTGTACTGATCAAGATAGTGTTGAAGTTGAAGTGAGTGTTCCGGATTTAATATTGGTTCCAAATATTTTATCACCAAACGGAGATGGATTTAATGATGTTTGGGATTTATCTCAAATCCCCGATATAGAAAATAATAAAGTCACAGTGATAAATAAATGGGGGAAAGAGGTCTTTAGCTCCACGAACTATCAGCACAATTGGGAAGGAACCTATAACGGGGAACCACTGCCAGATGGTGTCTACATTTATATCATCGATGGCAGTCAATTTTACGAAACACTTAAAGGTCAAATCCAAATAATTCGATAATCATGAAAAAGTTTATTCAACACATATACACAGTTATCGCCTTACTAGTAGTGTCTTCAACTGTTTTTGCCCAACAAATACCATTATACTCTCAGTATTATTTCAATAAATTCATTTATAACCCAGCGCTAACCGGTCACTCTGGTCAAACCGAAGCGAATATTTTCGGTCGTAATCAATACACTGGAATTGATGGTTTTCAAACTGCAGGAGCTTCAGTCAGTGGACAAGTGAGCGACGGGAAAGTTGGTCTTGGATTATATGCAATTAACGATGCTAATTTCCTTCAAACACAAAACAGTGTGTATGGAAACTATGCATATAACATTAAAATGAGTGAGACAAATACGCTGTCTTTGGGTTTTGGGCTTGGCGTACTTAACAATCGTTTTAATACAGAAAATATCATTGCAACAAATCCTGATGATCCAGCAGTAAGGCTATTAAACAATCGTCCAGGAGCCATAATTGATGCATCAATTGGGATGAATTTAAAGGCAGACAAGTTTCAGTTTGGACTCTCAGTTCCTCAGTTTTTGGGGAGTTCGCAAGAATTTACAGACCAACAACAGGCCTCATTGCTTTTTAATATGCAAAACCACCTCATGATTATGACGTCATACGATATCGTAGTTAGTGATGACTTGATGATTCAGCCATTGTTTTTGTATAAAAACACAAAAAACGCTCCAGGACAATTTGATATAAATGTGATTGCTGATTGGATGAATAGAGGATGGTTAGGTGCAGGATATCGTGACGGCTATGGAGCAACGCTTATGGGAGGAATCCGCATTGCAGATAAGTTGCGATTTGGGTATTCTTATGATTGGTCAATGGGTGATTACAGTCAAGCTCTTGGTGGAGCGCATGAAGTGTTACTGGGAATCACCTTGAATCAAACAAAAGATGCAAAACCATCAAAAGAGGAGATGGACAAATTGCGTATGGAGCTTGCTAAGAAGCAAAGCGAGGATAACAAGGATCAAGCTAAAAAGATTGAGGAATTAGAAAACAAACTAAATCAAGTTGAGGCAAGCAAACGTCAGAAGGATACGGTTTACATCGTTCAAAAAGTAGTAACGAATAATGTTCCAACACCGACAGAAGCTAAACCAGAAAAACACACGGATCCAAGACCTACAAAGCCAACTAATGACTCGAAAGATCAAAATGTTTCTGGTGACTTTATAGTTGTCGCGGGTTCTTTTAGTGAAGAAGCAAATGCAACGAAGTACTTCAATCAGTTGGTAAATAAAGGGTTAAGTCCGTATATGTACTATAGCAAAACGACGAGAGTATATTACGTACACTTAGGCAGATTCTACTTTAAAGAAGAAGCAAGGAGCTTTGCAAGTGATAAGTCTACAGGTACGATGAAGTTATGGGTAAAAACACTTCGATAAAGTAGAAATTGGCAACGGAACTTGTTCTTATTCATGGTGCATTAGGCTCAAAAGAGCAATTGGATTTTTTGGTTGAATGGTCCAAAACCATGAACCTCAAACCCACTGTGGTTGAGTTTTCTGGCCATGGGACAACTAAAAGGAGTCATTCCTTTAGTGTGACCCAATTTGCATCGGAGTTAGAAAATGTACTTGAGATTTTACCTGAATCACCACTTGTATTTGGATATAGTATGGGTGGATATGTCGCCCTGGATTTAGCAGCCCGTAAACCGCAACTTTTTGCTGGGTTAATAACGTTGGCCACTAAGTTTAATTGGAGTCCAGAAATCGCCTCTAAAGAGGTTAAAATGCTAAGCCCATCTGTTATTCAAGATAAGGTTCATGCGTTTGCAGAAGTTTTAGATAATCGACATAAAAAGATAGGTTGGGAAACTGTTTGCAGGGATACAGCCTCAATGATGATTGACTTAGGAAATGAGCCATTAATAACTGAGGAAGTATTACAATCAATATCGATTCCTACTGTTTTTTCGGTTGGGGATGAAGATAAAATGGTAACGATTGACGAAACAGCGTGGGCACAAAAAAATTGTCCCAAAAGTAACTTAGCTGTTCTTCCTCTAACGAAACATCCGATTGAGCGATTGTCACAAAATACCTTTACCTATTTGGTAAAAAACCTACAGGAAAAAGTTGGTTTACGATAGTTTCGCGATAATATCTTCGACGCTAATTCCTTCTGCTTCAGCTTTGTAATTTTTTACCAAACGATGTCTTAAAACATAATTCGAAATTGCTTTTACGTCTTCGATATCCGGGGAGTATTTTCCATGCATTAACGAATGACATTTCGCCGCAAGAACTAAGTTTTGACTTGCTCTTGGTCCAGCACCATAACTCAAGTATTGCTTAACATAGTCGCTTGCACCTTCTTGATTAGGTCGCGTTTTCCCAACTAGTTTAACAGCATATTCCAAAACATTATCCGCGATTGGAACCTTTCTTACTAATTCTTGAAAGCCAAGTATTTCTTTCGCTGATATTACTTTTTTTACGTCTGGAACAAAGTTGCCTGTTGTACGTTTCACGATTTCAATTTCATCCGCTTCACTTGGGTAACCAAGAGTTATGTTAAACATAAATCGGTCTAATTGAGCTTCAGGTAATGGATATGTACCTTCTTGTTCTATTGGGTTTTGTGTAGCTAATACAAAAAACGGTTTTGGTAACTTATGGTCATGACCAGAAACCGTAACGGTTTTTTCTTGCATCGCTTCTAACAAAGCCGCCTGAGTTTTTGGCGGAGTTCTGTTTATCTCATCTGCCAAAACAATATTGGCAAACAATGGACCTTTAGAAAACTTAAATGCTCGATTATCATCTAAAATTTCAGAACCAGTAATGTCTGAAGGCATTAAATCAGGAGTAAACTGAATTCGATTAAAACTTAAATCAAGCACCTCTGAAATGGTATTGATTAGTAAAGTCTTTGCCAATCCAGGCACACCGATTAATAAACTATGTCCATTGCAAAAAATCGACATTAACACACCTTCTACAACATGATCCTGACCAACAATCGCTTTCGAAATTTCTGATCTTAATTTATTGGTAATTTCATTTAAAGCGTCTGCCGCTTCAACATCGTTTTTATACGTATCACTCATTCGTGCTCGTTGATTTTTTTTCGTTAGAAATCCATTTATCTATATCAGGACAAACAAAATATTTTTCATCTATCCATGTGTACACATCTTCTCTAAACGACTCACTCCACTCGTTTAGCGTGTCTTGTTTCTTTTTTTCAAGGGCGTATACTGCTAATTTCTGATAATCCTTTTGTAAACTAGCCTTGTGAGGAGGACTTTCACTTTTAAGATACAGTATTCGAAATGACATTGAACCATCTTGCTGAGGCACACCAAGAGGAGTTGAAATTTCTCCAGCTTTCATGCTTGAAACGCGCATTGCGACGTCAGATTCTAACGCAGTAATTTCTATTTTAGTTGTTCCAACATTTGGGTCTAAGAAAAAACCACAATTCGCTTGTGAGTTCTCGTCGTTACTATATTTAGCTACCGCATCACACCATGTAATTTCATCGTTTTCAATTTGAGTTTTGATTGAATTTAATAGGTTTGATGTTGCCTCTAAATCCGACTGAAGAATTTTTGGCCGAATTAATATATGTCGAGCATTTGCGATTTCACCTTTTCGTTCAACCATTAAAATTATGTGATAACCAAACTGCGTTTTAACAACCTTAGAAATTGAATCTTTTTTGAGTTTAAAAACTGCTGCTTCAAATTCTGGAACCATTTGACCACGTTTAAAATCGCCTAACGATCCACAATCTTTTTTCGAACCTTCATCATCAGAATATATTGCTGCTGTAAGGCAAAAATTACGTGTACCTGCTAAGAGTTCTTTTCTCAAGTTCTCAGCCGTTTGTCGTGCATAATCCTCAGCAGCTTTCCCAGGTTTTGGTGCAATAACCAATTGTGCAACTTCAACTTCCGAAGCAAAATCGGGCAAGCTGTCTGTTGGAATATCCAAATAGAACTTTCGCACTTCGGTTGGAGAAACCTTTAAATCGGCGATTATAGCATTTTGAGCTTCCTGAATTTGAAGCTCATCGGTCATTTTTTTCCGCATTTGAGCTTTGTATTCAATTAAGCTCACTCCCAAATACTTCTCCAGGTTTTGCATTCCACCAGCCTGCGACGAATAGTAATCCATTCTCCGATCTATCTCATAGTTTACGCGTTCCTCTTGAACAACAAGACTATCAAGTTCTGCTTTGTGAAGTAATAGTTTTTGGGTTAATATTTGATCAAATAATTCACATTTTAAATCGCCATCATATTCAGGATACTGCAAACTCATTTGATAATAGGTTTTATCAAGCTCTGATTTGAGCACAATATTTTCACCAACCACAGCTATGACTTCATCTAATACCCCTAATTTCTGTGCAAATGTTGATATGTGTGCGCTTGACAATAAGCCGAGCAATAGGAAACCTTTTAGTACCGTTCTCAAAATTTTTCTATTTTATTATTCCTGTATGCTTCTTCTACGATTTCATTCTCAATTTGTTGCAACAATTCCACTTTTCTTTTGTGAATTATGATATTCTTAATCCGTTCTTTTTCAAATTCAAAAGGTGATATGTTGTCTTTTACTTTAAAATCGAGAATTTCGACAAAATAGGAGAATTGTTTTTCTTCTAATCGAACAAATCTATGATTGTTTAGATAACTCTCTTGATTATACGTAATAATTGGCACTTCTTTTAGAATATCATTGAATGAAAGCCATAAGGAATCATTGTAAAAATAATTACTCGAACTTAAGTCACACAACCGAGATAACAACTTTAAATTGTCTTCACCACCGTCTTTAAACTTGTTCCATAATTTGTCATGATTCGCTACATCACGTGGAATGGTAAAAAAACGCAACCGAATGATGTTTTCCTTTAGCTCAAAATTCTTTTTATTGTTGTCGTAATACGTCTGAATATCTTCGGCATCCACGGCTGTGTCCAATCTTTCGTTTAGTAGTTTTTGTTCTAGCTCGTAGATGAGCAAGTCATTGTAGTATTGTGACACTAACGCGGACTTATTTCGTTCAACATCGGTTAAGGCAGTATTCGCCTTTTCAACCAAGGCCATTTCTCTTACCCATTGATTAATGATTTCCGCAACGACCTCAGCGCTGTCTCCAGCAATAGGGTTAGTGTTGAGTTTTTCTTGTAGATCCGTTAAAGTAAACGTTTTTTCACCAACTTGCGCTAATACATTTTCTACAACAGGAGGCGACGTTGGTTTGCAACCAATGGCCAAAGAGCAGAATAGTAGAAGTAAAATAGGTTGGCGAGGCACGATTATCTAGTGGTAAATAATTGGTCTAATGCACCATCAAAAATGTTGACTTCATAGGTGTCTTTAAGCCGTTCTATCCACTGGTTTTCTAAATGTTTTTGATAATCCGAAGTAACAGGGCCTAATGTTTCGTTAAGTTCTTTTTGTCCTGGAAGCAAAATGGTTCCCATTTTTATGAAGATGGTATTATTGGTTCCTTCTTCTTTTATTTTATGTAAGCTTTTTGTCCACTTTAACTTATCAATGTCTTCATTCTGACCTCGTTCATACGTTTTGTATACGATGTTTACGCCAAGAGCATCTGACTTGTTTACTGTATTTAAAATCGCTTTGTCTGATGAATCACGCTTTAACAGTTTCTTAACCATTTTAGCAGACTTCTTGGAGGAGCACACGTATGATTTTGTTTCAACACGTTCTTTCCATACATAATCTGTTTTATGTTCTTCGTAAAAATTTTGTAAACCGGTTGTGTCTTCTGAAGCCTTATTCCAAACTGTTTTATTCGATAATTCAAAAAGGAGAATACCATCGCGATACTCCTGCATCAAGTACTTGAAGTCATCGTATTTCGATTCTAAAATGCTTTCCTCATATTCCAAGTTCATTTCGTCAACATATTTAGCCAACATGTCATCTGCAAATGATCCAGTATTTTGATTGGGTTTACGTGCGTCTGATTGTTTAAGGTAGGTTGAGAAGTCTCCAAACGTATAGTTCTTTTCTCCGATGGTAAAGATTGGTGTTTGGCTTTTTTGAGCCATCGTCGGGTTCCAATTATATAAGAAACTAGTATCCGTAATTGTTGCTTTGTAGCTTTTCCAGTTACTCGTATTTAATGCGTAGTTGTTTTCTGTTTTTACACGCTTTAGAACCGCTTCTTTGTTTAGTTCACTTCGTGAATCTCGACCAATTTTGTACTTTATGGTTTCCCTCACTTCATCCAACTTTGGCATTTCCTTCTCCTCGATTCTCTTAATGATGTGCCAACCAAGTTCTGTTTTTACAGGCGAAGAATATGCGCCATCTTTCAAGGCATATGCTGCTTCTTTGAAATCTTTAGGAACACCTCCACCAACACTTTTTATCCAATTTAATTGACCGCCAGACTCGCGTGTTGCAAAATCTTCACTAAAGTCTTTAACTAGTGTTGCGAAACTTTCTCCTTTTTTCAATCGATCATAAATGGCATCAATACGTGGTTTGTTCTTTTCGTATTCCGAATCGTTGTTAACACGTATTAGAATATGCGCAACTTTTAAATCGCCACGACTTTTTCGCTTATCGGTCACTTTCACTATGTGATATCCATATTGTGTTCGAAACGCTTCGCTAATCTCACCAACCTTAGTGTTGTATGCTTGATTTTCAAATGGATAAATCATGCTAAATGCTGTAAAATATCCTAATCGACCTTCGTTTTTTCTTCCGTGGTCATCAGTACTGCTATCACGAGTTACTCGTTCAAACGAATATTTCTCAGACAAGATTAGGTCTCGCCAGTTGTTAATTCTATTCCAAGCACGTAAGGTATCTGCAGGAGATGCAGCTGGTGACAAGTGAATCATTAAGTTACTTGCTTCAACCTCGTATCCCATGCGCTCATAAGCTTCTTCAATAAGTCTTTCTGTTATTGACTTATCTGTTAAGTATGGTTGTGCTAATTGTTTGCGGTAACCAGCAAGTTCTTGTTGAAAGCTTCTGTTAGTATCCATGCCTAAATCGTAGGCTTCTTTCACTTTAAGTTTGAAGCGAACATAAAGGTCTAGGTACTCTTCAAGCTCTTGCATCGTGGGTTTTTCATCCGGCGTTTTGTCGTTTTTACTAAAAACCCGTTCAAATTCCGCTCCCCACACGGTGTCTCCATCGACTGAAAATACAGCTGGACCACCTTTTTGCGCAAAGGCCATTGATGCAGTAAATAATAAAACGGTAAGGCTTATTTTTTTTATGATATGCATAGTTTTATGATAAATTTAAGCAACCGCGAATTTAATGATATTCGCTTCTTAAAAGGTAAGTTCAATATCAGTTTTCAAAGTTTGGAGATTTCGTGCTAGAAAGCCCTTTCTTTAATAGCCCGCCCCTCAGGCAATAGCAAATACATTTTAGGTAATTGATGGGGTAAGTAAATAGAGGTTGCTTTCGAATTAACGTTGCATCATGGAAATTACTAATGCTTTTGAGTCTGAGTTTTTAAAAAGAAATCTGTTATGGGCAACGCAATAGTATTATTTGTCATCTACGGGTTATGAAATTAACTAATAAAAAACTAATCATCAACGCCTGTATTTCGCTAATATTATGGACTGCAACTTCTTGTCAACTGTTTTCTCAGACTCAAATTGGAACTACTTTTAGTGGGGAGTCAGCAAGGAGTTATTTAGGTTCCTCCGTTTCAATATCTGGAGATGGTAGTAGAGTTGCTATAGGTGCTACTGGTAATGAGAATAGTAAAGGAAATGTAGCTATTTATGATTTGATTCATGGTGAATGGAAACAAGTAGGTAGTACGATTGAGGGACAAGTAAATGGAGGAGAGTTCGGGTATTCAGTCTCACTCTCTGAAAACGGTGAAAGAGTAGTTATTGGAACTGTGGGTTACGATGATTATAGAGGAGCAGTACAAGTATTTGGGTTTGAAAATGGAGATTGGACTCAAGTTGGGAAGACTTTATATGGTGAAGCACAAAGTGATGAATTTGGATCTGAAACGTCTATTTCTTGGAACGGAAACAAAATAGCTATTGGGGCTCCTGGGAATAGCAATAATGCATATGCTTCAGGTCAGGTAAAAGTGTATGTGCTGGTAATTGACAATTGGTCACTAATGGGTAAGTTCGAAGGAGAAGAAATGAGAGATGAGGTAGGCAGTTCTGTATCACTTTCTGGGAATGGTCTAACCGTGGCATTTTCAGGCGCAAGTTCAGTTAAAGTATACGAAATGCTCTCTGGTTCTGGTTCTTGGAAGCAATTGGGAGACAGTATTGCAGATGCTTCAACTGTTGCTCTTTCTAGTTTGGGAAATACCATCGCTGTTGGAGTCTATTCATCGGGTGAATATATGGTTAAAGTGTTCAACAATAAAGGAAGCAATTGGGAGCAAAGAGGTTCAACACTAGTTGGCGAAAAATCTGATGACATGTTTGGGCGAGGTGTTGCTCTTACACCTGTAGGGTTGAGGTTAGCAGTTGGTGCAGGCAGAAACGACGGAAATGGTGTGGATGCAGGTCATGTAAGAATTTATGATTTCAAAAATGATACTTGGACTCAAATAGGGAGTGATATAGATGGAGATGCTGCGGGAGATAGATCAGGAGAAATTATCGCACTTTCTGCAGATGGCGAGTCTCTTATTGTTGGAACTATTTTTAATGATAAACATGGTGAGTATAGCGGACAAGCTAGAGTTTTTAATATTGATGGTCAGAATACAAATAGCAGTCGTACTACTAATATTCAGATTTTACTTTCACCAAACCCTACTTCAGGAATGTTATTGATTACAGGCTTAGAACCTACGGAGGTTAGAGTTCTTAATTGTTTTGGGCAAGTTGTTTTTAGTGAAAAGTTTACTGGAAATGAGCTGGATATTACCACTTTAGTCAAAGGAGTTTATATAGTTCAGATGGTTTTCGACGGAGAGTTGTATTCAAAGCGTCTTATAAAAAAATGAAAATCAATGCACGAAAAGTGTCAAGGTAAAAGTTCGTAGCGACAGACTTATTTTCACTGTACCTTTCTTCCTACATTTTGATTTATGTCTACAATGGGAATTACGAATTATCCTTGTTTTTATTTAAGTTCGTTTTGTGCAACAACGAAGAGATTTTATAAAAATAGGAGCGGCTGGGTTTTTGGGATTGTTTTCTGGGAATTTAGAAGCACATGTTCTTGATAATGAGATAGATGTATCCAAGGGGTTAAATCTATCCACTGCAACTTGGAAAAAGATTCAAAAGTCATTTAACATCGACAAAAACATTAACTACCTTAATAATGGAACAATGGGCCTTTCTCCTAACGTTGTTTCGGAGGCTGTTATACAACGTATGGAGATTGTTAATTCTACAGGTTCATATAGTGGCGTCGATAAGTCGACGTTGGCACGTTTAGGCAAACTAATGAATTGCGATGCCAGTGAAGTTGCACTCACTCATAATGTTTCAGAAGGTATCAATATTGCGGCTTGGGCGCTACCGCTAAAAACGGGCGATGAAGTGATTCTAACGGATCAAGAACATGTTGGAAATGCTTTACCATGGCTTAACCGCAAACGAAAAGACGGTATTGAAATTCGAATGCTTGAAATCCCAAATACGGCAGAGGAATGTTTAAACCGAATTAAAAAGTTGGTTACGCCTCGAACAAAGGTAATTGCAGTGCCTCATGTAACGTGTACAACTGGACAAGTGCTGCCAGTTCAAGAAATTTGCGAATTTGCGAAGTCCAAAGGAATCAAAACGTTTATTGATGGGGCACATGGTGTTGGAATGATGCAACTAGATTTGAAAAAAATGGGTTGTGACATTTATGCGTCTTGTGGTCATAAGTGGTTGCTCGGTCCTAAAGGCACAGGGATTTTGTACGCAAACAAAGATTTGATTGAAGAATTAGACGCCTTATTCGTTGGTGGTTATTCCGACACGGGTTGGAAAGTTTCAAAAGAGGAGTCAATGATGACCGGTCTTCGCGGGGATAGTCACCGGTTTTTTTATGGAACCCAAAACACAGCTCTATACAGTGGCCTGATTGCGGCCGTCGATTTTTTGAACAATATCGGAATGTCTCGTGTTGAAGAACGTGTTCGATCTTTAAATACGATGTTGTTGAATAAGCTATTAAAGTATCCTGATAAATTTACGATTCTTACCCCAACAGAAGAAAAATCACGTTGTGGTATTTTGTCCATTAAACTAAATGGAAAAAATGACTTAGAGGAATACAATAAGTTGAGAGGAGAACAATGGATTCTGCGATATGTTGCTGAAAGTGATTTAAACTGCATTCGAATTTCAACACACATTTATAACACCGAAGAGCAGGTTAACGCATTAGTAGAAAAGCTTGTTTCTGCATGATCTTGTTTAAAGGAAATGTTTCTAGTCCCGAAACTGCTGTTGTTACTTCAGGTGAAGTAACCAGATTAATTGAAGAGTGGAACAGGAAGGAAACTTTTCAGATGACCACATCAGGATCAACAGGCATTCCTAAAAACATCGACTTACCCAAAAACCTTATTGAGTGGAGCGCCAAACAAACTTTTCGAGAATTAAACCTTAACGAAAAAGAACGGGTTCTGCTGTGCATACCACTCGATAAAATTGGGGGTAGGATGTTATTGTATCGCAGCCTGATTTATGATTGGTTTCTTCAAATACAAATCCCCAAAGCAGATCCGTTGCTTCATTTAGATGTATCGCACGACTTTACTTTTGTTAGTGTTGTTCCCTATCAACTTGCAACCATCCTCGAAAATCCAACATCAACTAAAAAATTAAAAAAGTTTAAACATGTATTAATAGGCGGAGCATCAATGAGCGCCAGATTAGAAGAGGATTTGAGCGTTTTTATAAAAACTTCACCAGTGCAATTTTATCATTCATACGGTATGACAGAAACTGCGAGTCATATTGCCCTTCGGCATGTAAATGTTTCACCACCTAATTATTATAAATTAATTACTGGAGTAGTACCAAGTTTTGAAATGAGTGGAGCTTTGACAATAACCATTCAGCATCTCAATTGGACTATTCACACAAACGATATTGCACATTTGGAAAATGGTTATTTAACGTTTGCTTCAAGAAACGATGAGGTAATAAACAGTGGTGGTGTGAAGCTTCAACTAAACGATATACGGAAAAAAGTGGAGACGGCTTTACGTGACCAAAAGAACCTTATTCGATTTATTCTTTGGAAAATGAATGATGATAAATTGGGTGAAAAATTGGTGTTTGTTGGTTTAGAAAAAGATCAATCGCCAGCTGTCAAAAATATTGTTGAATCAAGTCTATCCCCGTATGAAACACCAAAGAATTTTTACTGGATAGATGCGTTTGAACGAACAGAATCAGGAAAGATAGATCGACAAAAAACAGTCGACCGATTAATCGAAATCGGTGGTTAATTTAAATCTAAGTACTCGACCATTACCAGCGTCAGCGATGTAGACCACTGAGTTTTTGTAAGCAATTCCCGATGGTTCATTAAACTGAGTAAGGCCGGTACCTGTTCCGCCAAACGAAACATTGATGTACTTGTTTGTGCTGTAACCAGGAGGCGGTTTAACACCTTCAAATCCATTTAATGAGAAAAGGTATAAACTGTCTTTTTTCGAGTCTGTAACAAAGATGTGATTTGTTCCATCACCAGCTAAAGACAATCCTTTTGGGTCGTCAAATCTGAATGGGAACGTTAAAAATCCATCCGCTTCATCTTCTGAGGTTGGCATTGCTCGAGGTTCATATGTTGCACCAAATTCGGTTTCAACGTATTCAATGTACTGCACTTTTATTACTCGTTGTTCATCAATTGATGAGTAAAGAAAATCGTTATTTCCATTAGCCGAAATTTGAGGAGGTTGTATTGTAGTTACAATTCCAAATGGTTTTTCAAAGTAATCACGAATTAACGATCCTCTTACACTTACTGCAACTGGGGTAACAAATTCATCATCTTTATTGAACAATAAAATTGCATCATCAGGACCATAAAATACGGAACTAGTTACACCGTTTCTTGTCACATAATAATCATTGTTAGCGAGTACTCCAATTCGGTTAAATAAAACAAATGGGTCATCATCTGAAAAAGTAGTTTTGAAATAAAATGGGTGCACAATTTCATTTGTAATCCGAGCATTTCGAATACCATACCCACCATTTGATCCGTGAAGGTCAATGCGGTATATGCAGGTCAAGTCAAACGCTTTTCCTGAAATTGTATCCGTTTTTGTTCCAATAACCAACAAGTCTAACCGTCTATCCTGAACTATTGAGCGAGCACCTTGCACCGAAAATCGACCAAGTTCTCTTCCAGATTCATCCAATGAAATAACTTCTTCAGTCGCTTCATCAATCACATAAATTAATTCATCAAAACCTGTGGTAATATCAACTGGGCGAACAAAATTTGTCAATGCTGGTTGAATTGGGACGTATGAAATATCTCGTATCTGAAACTCTGGAGTATCGATAAAGTCTAAATCGGTCTTTGTTCCGAAGAAACCATCACAACTCACTAAAGCGGAGAGAACGACTAGTGCTAGGAGTATTTTTTTCATTATCGCTCCATTTTATTAATTGAAACTTGTAATCCAAAAATGTGTTGGGTTCCCATGGCGTTCGTTGGATTCATTCCATAATTTATTCGCAATGGATGAACTCCAATTTTAGATTTATAACCGAATCCAAACGATGGATATGACTGCCCTTTAACACTCAACTTATAACCTGCCTGAACACGCAACAATTTGGCATATTCGTATTCCGCACCAATGCGAATATTCTCAGCATTGTCATTCGGATTATTTAATTGCACAGACCCAACAATAAGGTGTTTGTCCGTCTTATAGGCATCCATTGCAAAGCCCATTTTAAAAACGGTTGGTAATGAGTATTGACCAAGTTCTAATGAACCATCACGATTATATTCTACTTGAATAGCATCACCAGTGATTGAAGAATTTCCTCCAAAATTTTGAACAACAACAGCAAATCGTAAATTTTTAAAGTCCGTTTGGTATAAAAATCCTAAATCAATCGCAGCTGTACTGGTATTGTATGTTTGCATTGTTTCGTAAATGTATGTCAGTCCAACTCCTAGACTGAACATTTTAGAGAGCTTTAAAGAGTAATTTCCTTTTAAGGCATTTTGGCTCATCCTGAAATATTGACCAGTACCATCTGGTTGAAATTCCGTACGAACCAACATATCTCCACTATTTAAGGAATTAACACTTAATCCAATTGTTGCTTCATTCTTTAATTTATGTTGATACGATAGAAATGATTGCTGAATTCCTGCTCCTACCAACAAATGGCTCATTCCAATGCTGTTTTCAGTTAAAGTAGCCAGTGAAGCTGGGTTACTGGCCGCACAATATGCGTCAACTTCATTGGCAATGCTAGCGCCTGACATTCCCACGGAACGCGGGTTCATGTCATTTTTAAGAAAACTCAACGTTGATAATCCAGCACGTTGACCACCAAAATTTGGCAAAATTTGTCCACTTGAAAGTAGCGGCAAACAAAGCAATAAGGCACTGAATAATATGGAAATCCTCTTCAACATTTAGCCGCAAATTTAGGACTTCTTATGGTTAATAATTAGTAGAAACGTTAAGGTATTGTTTTTTCTTATTGAGTAAAGATTTGGAGTTATAAAATCTGCAGGTAATATTGCTGTTTAGTTATGGATTATGAGTGATCAAATATTAATTGCCGCGGAGGTATTGCGAAATGCCCAAAACTTTAAAACTGCTTGTAACCCAGTTCGGGATATTATTGGAGCAACTGATATTGAAACGGCGTATCAGGTTCAGGCGGTAAATGTTAAACATCAATTGGATGCTGGAGAAAAGGTGGTTGGTAAAAAAATAGGATTGACCTCGTTTGCCGTGCAGAAACAGTTGGGAGTGGATCAACCTGATTATGGTGTTTTGTATGAATCTACGCAAGTTCAAAACAAAGGATCCTTAATCAGCAGTGAGTTAATGCAACCCAAAGCAGAGGCGGAAATCGCCTTTATCATGAAAAAGGATCTTACGGGCAAAGACATTACACTAGACAAATTAATTGATGCTATTGATTATGCAGTTGCATCCATTGAAATTGTCGGAAGTCGAGTTGAAAATTGGAATATAAAAATTACGGATACAATAGCTGACAACGCAAGTGCAAGTCATTTTGTGTTGGGAGAGACTAAAAAGCAACTTGCGGATCTTGACTTAGTGAATTGCACCATGACTATGACTAAAAATGGGGAAATAGTTTCTGAAGGAACAGGAAAAGCGTGTATGGACAATCCACTAAATGCAGCATTGTGGTTAGCCCAAGTCATGGCAAAAAATGGTCAACCACTTAAAGCTGGCGAAATTCTGTTATCCGGAGCACTTGGTCCAATGGCAAATATTTCCTCCGGTGATGTTGTTGAAGCAACGATTGAAGGATTGGGGAGTGTAAGTTTATTTATAACGCAAAGTGAATAGTGAATAGTGTTTAGTTGGAAGTTGAGAATATTGTATATCCCTCTTTAGTGTTGAAATTCTTGTTTTTGTATTGAGACAATAGGGGTAGGCCAAAAATAATCGGCGGGGCGCGATGGAGGGTTTTGGTGGCCTGAGAGGAGGAGGGAGGAGAGTACCAAAACGAAGGGCATTATTATTTTTAAGTTTTTTCTTGTTTCGTTCTTTTTTCAAAAAAAGAATGAAAACCGGGTTATAGGGCTGGTAAGCCCTAATGGACAAAACAAGCGTTTCACTAAAGGAATTGAAAGAATCACAGGTAAACCTGAAAATTCTAAAATATTTAGAGGGTGATGTAAATAACCAAGAAGAGTTGTTAGAAGAAAACTTGGCGTTAATAAAGATTCTCAGAGCAATAATTCGAAACAAATCTAATTTGGAGATTGGTACATTCAATTTCATGAAACAATAAAAAATAATGATGTTTGTACCAATAACATAACATTCGTCAAAAGATTAGACTTAAGCTTAATCTTAGACTTAAACTTAATCTATGATTAAAGCAGCAATAATAGGATCTGGAAACATCGGCACCGACCTGATGATTAAAATAATGCGAACCTCTAAAGTCTTGGAAATGAGTGTTATGGTAGGAATTGATCCAGAATCTGACGGACTTGCTCGTGCTAAACGAATGGGTGCAGCGGTGACACACGAAGGGATTGATGGGTTAATGAAAATGCCAGAATGGGATGATATTAAAATCATTTTCGACGCAACTTCTGCAAAGGCACACCACTATAATTTCAACAAGATAAAGGAGTTCCCAGACAAAAAAGTAGTGGATTTAACTCCAGCTGCAATTGGGCCGTATGTGATTCCTGCGGTTAGCTTTGATAAAGATTTTAACTCAAAATCCGACTTAAACTTAAATTTAGACTTAAGCTTAACCAACGTTAACATGGTTACATGCGGTGGACAAGCGACAATTCCAATGGTTGCGGCAGTTAGCAGAGTTGCCAAGGTGCACTATGGAGAGATAGTAGCATCAATCGCCAGTAAATCTGCTGGGCCAGGAACTCGGGCAAATATTGATGAGTTTACCGAAACCACTTCTGAAGCAATTGAAAAAGTGGGAGGAGCAACTCGAGGCAAGGCAATTATAATTTTAAATCCTGCAGAACCACCGTTGGTCATGAGAGATACAGTTTTTACGTTGAGTGAAATGGCTGACAAAGATGCGATTCGAGAAAGTATTCATAACATGGTTGCCGAAGTTCAGAAATATGTACCAGGGTATTCATTACATCAAGAAGTGCAATTCGAAGAAATTCCTGCTGACCAACCTGTTTTCATAGAAGGTGTTGGACATGTCAGTGGATTAAAAACATCTGTGTTGTTGCAAGTTGTTGGTGCAGGCCATTACCTTCCAGAATACGCAGGGAACCTTGATATTATGACGAGCGCTGCTTTGGCTACTGGAGAGCGGATGATGCAGTTAGAAGTTTCTAACTAGGAAATCACTAACTTCTTATACGGCAACTTTTCCATTTTTTCGACCTCTAAGGTATGATGTCCATTATCGGATGATATTTTTCCGATTAGCGCATATATGCCTTTTCCTTTTAATTTATATTGTCTAAATGAAGGAGGAAAATGAACCGAATCGAAAAATTTTCCTGTATTGTCTAAAAAGGTTCCAAACATCATTTGCTGTGGGAATTTGCCTCGTGTGGTTGTTCGCTTTCGATGTACTAAATAGCCGAGGACTCGTACATTTTTATTGAGATACGATGGAAACTCGTCTGAAACTATGGTGCCTTCAGTCTGCCCTGGTTCAATTAAGTCAAATGGCGAACACAACGGAAAACCTAATTGCTCAATCTCATCATATGCATCTTCAAATGGCATTGGCTCCAAACTTGGAACTTCAACGTTTTTGATATTCTCATGTCCAAAAAGGGATTGTGTATTGTTAATTGATTTTTTATCTGAGCCCAACATAAAATGAGCTTTCCAAAGCAATGCAGATTTACTTTTATGGGTAAAACGAAAAGCATTTGTGCGTATTAGAATAATCAACATTTCGAGACTAATTGGCACTCTGTCGACAAAGTTTTCGATACTAGTATAAGGCCCATTTGTTCTACGTTCTTTTATCAAATGAGTAATGGCGGAAGCTTCCAAATTTTTGATGTGTTGGAAGCCAATGATGATTTTAGCCCCAATAATGATGGTATGAATTTCGGCTCGATTTAAGCATGGCGAAGAAACGGTAGCTCCATTCAATCGCGCTTCTTGTAAATAATGTTCAGTGCTATAAAATCCGCCGAAATTGTTGACAGTAGCAACCATGTACTCCAACGGGTAATACGCTTTCAGAAAAAGGCTTTGGTAACTTTCAACCGCATAACTGGCAGAATGACCTTTGGCAAATGCATAGTTGGCAAAGCTTTCAATTTGCCGCCAAATTTCTTTAGTCAATTCAATTGGGTAGTTCTTTGCAGCACAGTTTGTAAAAAACTTGTCCTTTACTTCAATAAACTCAATCCGTTCTCGAAATTTCCAGCTCATTCCGCGACGAAGCAAATCCGACTCTTCGAGGGTTAATCCAGCAAAGTAGTGGGCGACTTTCAAAACGTCTTCTTGATATACCATCACCCCATAGGTCTCGTTTAGAATCTCTCCCAACACAGGGTGAGTTGCTGCACGGGCAGTTGGATCTCGATGACGTTTGATAAATTCCTGCATCATTCCACTTTGTGAAACACCTGGACGAATAATGGAACTTGCGGCAACTAATCCTTTGTAATCATCCACTTCTAGCTTTTGCATTAATCCGCGCATAGCTGGACTTTCAACATAAAAGCAACCGATTGAATCTCCTTTTCGAAGTAGTTCTTTAACGCGTTCATCTTTTTTAAATCGGTCTATATCATCGATATCAAAATCTGGAGCCTCTGGTTGGTTCGTTTTGATGATTTGAAGCGTGTCTTTGATCTTACCTAACCCTCGTTGTCCTAATATATCGTACTTGTGTATTCCGGCGTCTTCAGCGATATGCATGTCAAAATGGGCCGTTGGAAATCCTTTTGGTGGTAAACTAGTTGCTCCAAAATAGTGAATCGGTTTTTCAGTAATAATTATCCCACTAGAGTGAATACTTAAATGACTGGGTAAGCCGTGAATAAATCGGCTATACAAAACGGTTAATCGGGTAATTTCATCCAACTGACTCGGGTCGTCGGTGTGTTGCAGCTTTTTAATTTCATCGGCAGGCAGACCCAATACTTTTCCGATTTCTCGGATAACAGACTTTTGTTGGAAGGTTATATATGAACCAAGTAAGGCGGTGTTTGGGTAGGTGTCAAAAATGAATTTTGTCACATCGTTACGATCGCGCCAGGAAAAATCAATATCAAAATCGGGTGGTGATTTTCGATTGGGATTTATAAATCGTTCGAAATATAAATCTAGTTCGATAGGGTTAACATTCGTTATTCGCAGTAAATAAGCGACTAAACTATTCGAACCACTTCCTCGACCAACATAAAAATAACCTTGACTTCGTGCATATTTAACAATAGTCTGATTGATTAGAAAATACGGAACGAATCCGCATTGTTTAATCACACGGAGCTCCATTTCCAATCGAGCTGTTATTTCTGGAGTAAGTTGATTATTAAACCTATAGGCTATTCCTTCGTCGGCAAGTGATTTTAGCAATTCAAAGTCAGAATCACTATTTCCAGAGAACGTCTCTTTGTTTTGCGTTTTCCCTTTTAAGTTAAAGTCAAAGTGAACACTACATTTTTCCAAAAGGCCTTCTGCATTTTTGACCAAATACGGATAAAGCTTATATACATCCTTAATAGCCTCTTCTGATAAAAAAGAATTCTGTTGTTCTCCTTGTTCTGAGGTTTTTAGCTGACTTAAAAGTTGGTTATTATCTATTGCACGAAGCAGTCTATGGGTGTTAAAATCTCTTTTATTTCGAAAAGTAACAGTTTGCAAAGCCACACATTTTGACTCTGGATAGGTCGACTTATTGGCCAATGCCCATGTTCGTTTGTCGGTTGGATTTATACCAATGAATTCATTGTTTTTGAGTAGCCGTTTTGGTGCATTGAAGAGTGGGTATATGATAAACGCTTCTTCAATCTCAGGTGCTTCTTGGGGGACTTCTAATTTATTAGAAAGAATGTAGGACAGATAATCATTAATGTTTTGATATCCATTATTTGTTTGAGCTAAAGCCACGAACTGCTGCTGTGCACTATTTCTAAAATCGACACCAATAACCGTTTGCATTCCACGATTTTGTGCTTCCATTGCAAAGTACAAACACCCCGAAGTAGAATTAATATCGGTTAGAGCTAGTCGAGAAACGGTATGTTTTTCTGCCTCTTTCAAGAGCTCTTTCGGCGACATAGTGCCGTATTTGTAGCTATAGTATGAGTGACAGTTGAGAAACATTTTTTTAGTGAAAGTTTTTTAGTGAAAAGAGAATAGATTACAGTGAATAATATTTTAGTGAAAAGTTAATAGTTTTTTAGTGAAAAGTTTTTTAGAGAGTTTGAATCATTCATTATTCTCTATCAAAAGCTTAACATTTATTTAGTTGGATGTGTGTTTTAATTATGTTCAGTGACTTTTGTTTTTAAAAGATAAAATATATTGATAAACAATAAAAATATGTCGTTATTCGTGTTTGTTTAAAACACTTTTATGAAAACGACCAGAAACAAATTCATTGAGTATATAGCATTTGTTACGACAGGAGTATTTGGTTTACACTTGTTTATTATCCTCACAATTACTGCTCTAAGTTATTTTGATGTCTTTAATTTTGACAAAGATGACGGTGTTCGGTTTACTTTAAGAGGTAATGTTTCGATGGTTGAAGAAAACTGGAAGCCGTTACCTGAAGAAAGTCTTACTTTAAAATCTGACAAATTGGTTAAACCGATCGTGCTTCAAAAAGAATCAGGTTTTGTACGGTTGGATTTTTCAAACTTTCAAGAAGCAATGAATCCACAATCCGCATTGTTCTTACTGCTCGATTTAGCATTTTATTGGATTTGGTTGATTGTCACTTTTCAATTAATGAAAATATTAAGCTTGATAAAAAGACAGGAAATTTTCAATGATTCTGTGGTACGCAGGTTGAAATGGATTGGTCTGGTTTTTCTGATATCTCCAGTAATTGTTGTTTTTAGAGACTATCTATTCTCCAATTTGGTGGTTTCAATTTTGGAAATTCCAAATCATTACATAGTTTTTCCAAGAGCGTTTAAGTTTATGCCAGTTTTTGTACGTGCTGAAGTGATAATTGGGTTTGGTATCATGCTTTTGTTTTTCATCATGTCGGAAGTATTCCGTTATGGCATAACAATTAAAAGAGAGAATGATTTAACAATATAGACGATGGGAATTGTAGTCAATTTGGATGTTATGATGGCTAAAAGAAAAATTAGCCTTAATGAGTTATCTGGCAGAGTGAATATATCACTTTCAAATCTGTCTATATTGAAAACGGGGAAGGCAAAAGCAATTCGATTTTCAACATTGGAAGCTTTGTGTAAAGCATTGGATTGCCAACCGGGCGATATTTTGGAGTTTGTCGACGATTAGCGTTAATCGAAATCATGTATACCGTTTTAAATGTGAAATATTATTCAATCATTTATTCACTGCCGCATTGGACATTGACAAATCATCAATTTAAAATCTGACTTCTCCCTTCAAATTTCTTTCCTACGCATTTCGATGTGCCGGAACAACATTTGGCTCGCCGCTAAACGGATTACCCCGACCAAGACCTTTTATTTGAACCGCTGTGCTTCGTCGGACTGCATTAGCACCGTAGCGGTTTTTTATCGTATCCATCGCTTGATAAAGCTTTAACACTTTGGAGCTATCGTTAAACAAGTCAATTTGATGACCACCACCCGCCAAATCACTTAAACGAACGCCAATAAGACGTACGCGTACCCGACGATTATACAACGCGTTAAAAACATCTTTTGCAACTTCGATTAAGGTGTGATCACACGCGGTATATGGAATTTTTTTCTGTTTACTATACGTTTGAAAATCTGCATAACGAACCTTAATGGTGAGACAAGAAGTGACTTTATCGGCTCTGCGAAGTTCATATGCTAATTGTTCGACCATTGCCATAATCATACAACGCAACTTAAAAACGTCAATCGTGTCTTTTTCAAAAGTACGTTCTGTACTAATGGACTTTTTTTCGTGATATGGAACAACGGGACTATTGTCAACGCCATTTGCTTTGTACCAAATACTTTGCCCGTTTTTGCCAAATGCTTTTTCCATCAACTCAATTGGCATTTCCTGAACCGTTTTGATCTTTTGAACACCCATTCGATTTAACAAAAAACTTGTTTTGTTACCAATCATTGGAATTTTTCCAATAGGTAAAGGCGCTAAAAAAGGCTTTTCACTTCCAAAGTCAATATTGATTTGGTTATTTGGTTTTGCTTCGCCTGTAGCGATTTTTGAAACCGTTTTATTTTTTGATAATCCAAAGGAAATAGGCAATCCCGTTTCTTTAATAACCCGCTGCCGAAGGTGTCCTGCTAACTTATAACATCCAAAAAATTTGTCCATTCCAGTTAAGTCCAAATAGAATTCATCGATGCTGGATTTTTCAAGAATAGGAACCTCCTCTCGCAAGATTTCGGTGACGATTTTGGAATATTTACTATAAACACCTGCTTCACCTCGAATGACAATTCCTTGCGGACAAAGCTCACGCGCCATTTTCATTGACATACCAGAATGCACACCAAATGTGCGGGCTTCGTAACTACAAGATGCCACAACTCCACGGTCGCCAGTTCCTCCTAAAAGAATCGGTTTGTTGTTTAACTTACTATCCATCAAACGCTCTACAGATACATAAAATGTATCCAAATCCATATGGGCTATACTTCTTGTTGATGACACTAGTTTTCTTCTTTTTAATTTTGGGGGAAGCAAGGTAAAACGAATCGTGTCAGTAAAAATGCTTGAACCCATTTGGAATTAAATATGTTAGTAATATTCGGTTTTCCACATTTTGTGGATTTAGAATTACAGGATTCACGGGGGGGGCGGTCTGTAGGGTTAATTAGTGTTAATTGAATGTGGAAGAAGGTTTAGAAGGGAGAGGTCAGAAGTCTGAAGTAAGATGTAAGACTTCAGATTTCATTATTCCTGCATGTCATTAGACAGGGTTGATCGAAAGATTTTCTCAAAACGTCTTTCGGAGCGTATTGAACAAATTGCAGAAATAGTAAATTACCTGAGTGAATAACCCCATGAAGTGAAAATGAAACTTTCAAACCCATTGTAGCATTCCTCATTTTACATAAATTAGCCCTATGAAATGGTTGACAACTATCGCTTTGCTAGTCTGTGTATTTCAAACGCAAGCACAAGAGTATAAAAAGGATGAAATTCTGGAAGTATACTCCGTCGAGAAAAAAGCAGAATTTCCAGGTGGAAACGCGGCTATGGACGCATTTATCGCAAAAAAAATTAAGATTCCTTCACTTGCATACGAGCATGCAAAGTCTGGGGTTGTTATCGTTCAATTCGTGGTAGAAAAAGATGGTCGGATTACCAATGTTGAGGTAGTCAGCAAAAAGAAGATTGGATATGGTGTGGAAGAAGCAGCAATTCGAGTTATCAAAAAAATGCCAAAATGGTCACCCGCTACACAACAAGGCAAAGCAGTTCGAATGCGTTTTCGAAAACCCATACGCGTGCAGTTCACCAACTAATTGAAGACGAGTAGCGTCAAGACATTCGTTGAGGTATTAAAATTCGACATTTTGTAATTCTAGCAATTCGTCATTATCTCATTTTATCTAAATTAGCCTCATGAAAAAACCCATCATACTAATCAGCTTTCTCATTCTAGGATTTGCACAAAATGTAAATGCTCAAGAAACCGATACCTCCACGGTCTATAAATTGTTTCAGGTACAACAAAAAGCAGAATTTCCTGGGGGAGATACTGCCTTGGATAAGTTTATTATAAATAATATGGTAATTCCAGATTCGGCGTATGAACTGGCTGGGTCAGGGACTATACTTGTAAGTTTTGTTATAGAAAAAGATGGAAGCTTATCAGGTATTAATATCTCTAGTATTAGAAAAATAGGGTTTGGAGTGGAAGAAGCTGCTATCGACGTAATAAAAAAAATGCCTAAATGGAAGCCGGCAATTTATGGAGATAAACCGTGTCGAATGGCGTTTATGAAACCGATACGCTTGAAATTTAATTAGTCGTAACAATAAGACATTACCGAATTGTCGCATTTCTTCTAACCCCAATGGAATACAATTCAAACTAACTCTGTCTAATCCGATACCGTATAAATATGATTTCAATTAATAAATCCCTTTTTGCAGTATTTATTTTTGTCAGTGCAGTATGTTTTACTTCTTGTAAAGATGATGAAACAACTACTCCTCAGGTTACAACGGATAATAATACGGACGTACTGGCTGTTTATAAAAAGATTTATGGGGCCACTGAAATTTATCAAGATGGTGATTTTGTTGTCATAAAGACAAATGGTATCCCAGATCATAAAAGTCCGTACTATCAAGGAACTGAGTGGTTTGAGTTGTACGAGACATACAACGGAAATAATCCTGATTGGAAAAAGAATCCGAATATAATTGCTTCATCGAGCATGGTGTATCGCATTCCATTGAATCCAGTAGAAGTAGAATCTGGAAATCAATCAACATCACTCGGATCGATGGGGGTTTCGTTAAATGGTGTTGCGTTATACAATCAATATGCAGGTCCGAACAATCAACCGTTAACAGACGAAATCAATTCTTTTGATCAATATAACGGTCACCCACAGCAACAAGGAAATTACCATTACCATTTAGAGCCAACATACTTGACGGGAAATGCAGGAAGAAACGCACTGTTAGGCTTTTTACTTGATGGTTTCCCGGTATACGGTCCCATGGAAGATGGAGTGTTAGTTATGGAAGATGATCTGGATAATTTTCATGGTCATAGACACTCAACTTCTGACTATCCAGACGGTATTTATCACTACCATATTACAGACCAAGACCCTTATATCAATGGTGATGGTTTTAAAGGAACTCCAGGAACAGTTACGAGGTAAATGCGTGCATACTTTGTGATAGGAATTGTTTTTTTAGTTGGGTGTGAAGGAGCACCAACAGATACTGTTAGCTCTAATGTAATTCAGAAAAAGGATGGATTGACATATTACCAAAACGAGCTTTACTCGGGATATGTTCTAAGTATGTCTGAGTCAAATGATACAGTTGAATTTTACAAAGTTTTCGAGGGAAAAATGGAAGGAAATTATGTTTCAAAGTACCCTGATGGTAGCGTGAACGAGTTGCGATATTTTAAAGATAATCGAAGAAATGGCTTCCATCAAAAGTGGTATCCCGATGGGAAAAAAGCCTTTGAGTATCACTATGAGAATGGGGTTTATGTTGATACTCTAAAAGAGTGGTATCCGAACGGACAGTTATACCTGATATCACATTATTCTGATGGTCAACAAACTGGTAGACAACAAGCTTGGAAACAAAACGGAGAGTTGTACTTGAACTATGACGTTGTAAATGGACGCAAATATGGAAATGCAGGAATCAAACATTGTAAAAGTCTTTGGAATGAAGTGGTGTCTGGCAATTAGCTTCTTGTTTCTTCTGGCTTGTAACACGGTTACTCAAAAAGTGCCTTACTTCTTTAGCCCAGATTTAAGTCCAACCTGGAACTTACAAGATACAACGACCAGTATTCACACAATTGGAACGTTTCAGTTTTTAAACCAAAACGGAGAACTATTTGGTTCTAAAGAGTTACAGAGAAAGGTTTATGTAGCAAATTTCTTTTTTACTAGTTGTCCTTCTATTTGTCCAAAAATGACAAATAACCTGCATGAAGTAGACAATCATTTTAACGGTGATTCACGTGTCCAGTTAGTTAGTTTTTCTGTTACTCCTGAGTTGGATTCAGTTTCCAGACTGAATGAGTATCATTCGACGTATAACATGTCAAATGATTGGAATTTGCTTACTGGCAGTAAGTCTGAAATTTATAAACTGTCAAGAACTTCATTTTTTGTTGAAGAGGAAATTGGCTTGAGCAAGGATTCTTCTGATTTTTTGCATACAGAAAGATGTATGTTGATTGATCAAAATTCTCGAATTCGTGGATTTTATAATGCAACGGTTGCATTAGATATGAAACGATTAATAGACGATATTACAATCATATTGGAAGAAAACGAATAATTATAAACTCTAATGTGATGAAGAGAAATGACTGTAATGTATTTGTAATATTTGGATAATAATCGTCAGTTTCTCCAACAATTTGAGACTCTTAAATGTATTAAAAACTGTTATTGTAAAAATTAAGTATATGAAGAAAACATTATGGTATTTGGCCATTGGTGCAATTGCGTTTGTAGGCTGTAAAGACGACGAAGAAGACAACGTTCCTGTTAAAGATCAAGTTAATACGGTTCCAGCATTTTATAAAGCAGCGGATACCGAGGTTTATGGAAAAAACACGCCAGAACTTACGTTAATTGTGGATGGAACAGACCAGGTTTCAGAACCCTGGGATTTGGATTTTCACCCTTCTAGGTCAAACGAATTATGGGTTTTAAATAAAGGAACAGAGCGAACAGGTGGTCATACGGTTACAGTAACAAATGCTGGTTTGGGGAATCAAACAAGTGAGTGGAGACAAGACGGCAATGCATGGCATTTTATGGCTTTACCATCTTCAATGTCTTTTAGTCCAGAAAACGATAATTGGGCTACAGGTGCCGAGATTGTTGATGCGAACAGACAAGGTGGAACGTTTACAGGACCATCGCTATGGAGCAGTGATATGAGCGTATATGCTAAACCTTCAGGTGGAAACGGGAGTCATTTAGACATGTTGCACGCAAGTCCGTATTCAATGGGAATAGAGTCTACTGGCAAGGGCAATTCATTTTGGGTATATGATGGTCATTATGGTCATGTTGTTTGGTATGACTTTCAAGCAGATCATGGTCCTGGAGCAGCAGATCATAGCGATGGTTTAGTACGACGTTATGTAGAAGTTGAATTAAAACGAGAGAGTGGAGTGGCAAGTCATTTGGTGCTTGACAAGGAATCTGGTTGGTTATACATCGTTGATACAGGAAATAAAAGAATCCTTAAAATGGATACGAAGACAGGCGCTAAAAGCAGAGACTTGAGCTTAATTAATGAGGAGCTAGAAGAGCATTCAGAATACACCGGGGTTACATGGAAGGTTTTTGCGAGCACTGGTTTAGAAAAGCCTGCTGGCATAGAAATTAGTGATGGAGTTTTGTATGTATCAGATTATGAAACAGGTGAAATTATTGCATACGATTTAAATACAAGTTATGAATTAGCACGTTTTGATACAGGTAAAAAAGGAATCATGGGTATTAAAGCGGATAAAGACGGTAAATTGTGGTTTGTAAGTTCCAAAACAAATCAGGTCTATAGGATTGATCCAAAGTAGCAGAAGTCTTCATAAAAAACATTCAAAGCCTTTCGTTTTAACGGAGGGCTTTTTTAATGCTATTTTTTTTGATTGAACAATTTGATTTTAAAATGTTTCAAAAAATTTAGGTTTTTTACTAAGTTGCAGAACGCAATGTTGACCAAATGAAAACAATTCTTTTTCTCATTTTTTTTGTGTTAAGCAGTTTTTTGGTGATTTATCCAAACATAAAGTCCGAGGAACAACCAGAAAAACAACTGACCACTTGCTGTTCAGAGGAGGCGACATGTTATGGTAAAGACCCGTGTAATGCATGCAAAACTTGTGAGTATTGCAAGCATTGTAGTAAAGACGGAAACTCATGCGGAATATGTGATTAAATAAATCAGTTGATCAATAATTACGACTACATACCGACTCAAAAGCCATACGATAAATGGTTAAATAGTGCGGTGCATAAAACGAAGTATCGAATTCAATCCTGTTGGTTTTGGGTACGCGTTACTTTGCGTTGGTTATTCTTTTTTATTACTCGTCAAAAACCATCAATCAAACATTTTCGGTCAATTGAAATTCCAATGAAAGGATTGCCTCTTACGTTGTACATCAAAGTCGATAATGCACTTTATTTTGAAATAAATGGCAAAAAATATCGATCGAGAACAAACGTAGTTTTTCTGCATAAAGACTATAAAACGAAGACGGTAACCTTGAAAGTAGTAGGGGCTCAGAAAACATTTGAACAGGTTTTGGACATAGAATACTTGCAAATCGCGCAAGTAAAAAGTGTTTTAAAACCTCATGAAAAGTTTGAACTTCAAACTAACAACTTGACGATTAAAAAGTCAAATATGGATGGATTAGACTTTCATCTTCCATCTTATGCAATAAAAAGTAGACCAATTAAGGCGAATTCAATTTTGTTGCGAAACACAACCATTAATTCTGGCTCTTATTCCGACTTTAAAGCACTAAGTCGTCAATTAGAATTAGAAACTAAAATACCTCAAAACTAAAACACAAGAATTTAACATATGAACTCAACCGCTAATAAAATTACTCGAGTAAGTAGGCCTACAAAATTTCTATGGTGGGCCGCTGGAGGCAACGAAGAAATTCTAATGCGCAGTACACATTCTGATCGAGTGAAGTATTTAACATTAGGTGGGATTATTTTGGCAACAGGAATAATGGCCGGCTTGGCAGGTGGATACGCTTTCTATACCATTTTTGCACCTCACTCAGAAGAGTTTATTGCCAAGACCCATGTCCCTACAGCCGTAATGTCGCTAATAGCTGGATTATTATGGGGAGCGATGATTTTTAATATTGATCGATTTATTGTGACCAGTACTGGAACAGGTGATGGTACCGAAGCGATTACATGGAGCGAGTTTAAAAGTGCTTTACCACGTTTGATTATGGGGGCGATTATCGCAGTGACCATTTCAAAACCGCTTGAAATTCGAATGTTTCAGGACGAAATAAACGTTGAGTTGAAATCAGCGAAAATGGAAAAACAACGAGAGTTCATTCAATCGTTGGATTCGATTTACGCACAACGTATTGCTGGTCAGGAGGCGAATATCAAAGATTGGCAATCCGAAATAGACGAAAAGGAAGATGCTTATACAAAAGCTGAGAAAATTTTTAATGATGAATTAGCAGAAAAACCAGGAGGATCGTCTTCAGGCTATGGCCCAGATGCTAAGCGAAAAGAGCAGCTGATGTTAGATAGGAAACGTGACCGAGAAATGGCGCGTAGCAAGTATCAACCACTTATTGATAAAGCGTATGCCAACATTGAGGAATATGAGAAACAGAAACAAGAGGAAGTGGAACAATCGGGTGTAATTGCGGCTGGGTTAGACGGTCTGTTACAGCGTATAAAGCTGGCACATGAGATTGCTGGTTGGACAATTTCGCTATTTATAACGTTGCTTTTTTTAGCGATTGAGTTAACACCTATTTTCTTTAAACTAATGCTTATTAAGTCACCATATGATTATTTGCTAGAGAACGAAAAGGAGCTGGTAAAAGCTAATGATGGCATCTATATCGAATATGACTATTACAGCCAAGATGATCATCCAGAAAAACAGGGAATGGAACGTCATCTGGTCCGATTTTTAGAAAAGGAACGCATTAACCTAGAAAAGAAGGAACTTCTAGAAGCTCAAAAACGGCTCACTAAATATGCCGTTGAGAAGTTTGAACAACAACAACGAAGCTTAATTGATCAAAACCCAGAGCAATACATTAGCGTAGAGCGCAATGACCACGAAGATTAAGCGTAGAATTGAAAAACAGCTCGTTCGATTAGCAGGTGAAGATTACACTGCCTATGAGAAATGTTCTGCTAAAACGAAATCGCTAATTCGAGCGATTGGCAGTATAGTGCTGTTTATTTTTATTCTTACCCTCGTGTCTATTACTGAGGCGTTCACTGAGTTTTTTCACTCACCTTGGGTAGGATTGGGGATAGGAATATTTGTCGCATGGTTGGTTTCCAATATGTATTTGTTGCTCTTGTACACGCTTACTAAAAATGTTTTAGTCCCACCCATTAGTCTAATAAGCAGTCGTATATCCTTTTACATACGATTAAGTACTATGGCATTTTTAGGGATGATTGTTTCTAAACCAATAGAACACTATCTATTTAAAAGTGCAGTTCAAGCTGAAATTTACATTCTGAAACAAGACAAAATTCAGTTTATGGAAAAGGCGATTAACGAGAGTTACAGCCATGGTTATACTGATTTAAGTCCTGAAGAATGGGATGCCCAAAGAGTTAAGGATGTTGAGGAAGCCCGTGCTTCTATTCTCAATAATGCCTATTATATTCGGACTGTTCAGGCGATAAACTCTTTGGATGGTATCTGGTTTTTTACAGGACTTGTTGTGTTACTGTTTTGTTTTCCAACGATTCTCAAAAGGCGCATTGGTGAAGAATCGCATTATTATAAACTTAGACTTCGCAATCAAACCAGTCTTATTGGTAAAGAGTACCAACTATTCTTGGAGAAATATCAAAAGGCTATTAGTCAATTTACCGATGAGGAACTAGCGTTTCAAATGCGGTATGAAGACCCTCCATACAATCAAAAAAGGATTCAATTAGTTACACCTATTTTAGGCAACGAAGACTTCATTAAGCGAATTCATGAGTGAAGGGTTGATTAAAAAGTTGGTTAAAGTAGAACGCCAAACTTGGATTAAAGGTAGAATTTCTACCAAATGCAAATCGCGATTATCGTTAGCACGGCTCTTTGGAAGCTCTCGCTCTGTTTATAGAAACGAATCCAATTTTAATACCGCACTAAATGTTTCAAACACTACCAATGAAATAAAAGAAAACCAAGAAAAATGGTGTACTGAATTTGATTCTTCCCAAATTCGAGTCTCCCTTAAACTTACGGAACCGATTACTGTAACAACTAGTGAGGTAGATGAATCGTACTCATTAAGTCTTGATGATATACGATTTGTAGAACCTCCCAAAGTTTCCAAGGTAGTAAAACACGGGACTGTTTCCTATTCGACGATTGAAGGAGAAGTAATTGGTTATGTGTTGGACCACGTAATGGAAGAACAGTGGGTGCCAATTGTCCCTCCCACGAATAAAGTAGACACTTCGCCCATTAAAAGACGCGGTAACACGGAACAGGATCTAGCACCTGGATGTTTTGATTTTGTCCGTGGAGTATTGACCATTATTTTTATCCTGTTTTTTATCAGCTTGGTTGCCCTTACTGGGGGAATAGGGGCTATCGCAGTTCTTGGTTTAGCTTTTATTATGTACTGGTTGCTAGAATCTAGTGCTCAGTTCGTAAGCTTTTTTGAGAAATTCTTCGGTAGCATTAAACTGATTTTTGGCCTCCTATTTTTTGTTTTGTTTATATATCAAATCATTAGCCATTCAGATGAGAAACCATTTGAATATAAATTGAATGATAGGGAATCTACGACCGAAGAAATAGTTCCACTCGATAAATATGGGATAAAAGATGGTAAGGATACACTTGTTCAGCATCATAGAGAATGGAAAGACTATGACGGAAATAATTACAGTATTGATTTAAAAATTTTCCGAAAAAGCGTTCGAAATGTTCAAATTGCCCGTAAAATGCGATATGAGAAAATGCCTTACTATCCATTTGACGTTGTATACGATAGCTTAACAGTCGATCGCGAAAGTTCCAATGATATTGGGTTCAGATTGATTTATGAGGAATTAGAAAAAATAAAAGACACACGAGGCCTTGACTCAGTTGAGTTTGCAGAAATGATTGTATCTATGGTTCAAGATATTCCGTATGTGCTAATTTTACGAGACGAATGTGATTGGAGCATCTATGATGATGACTTTATTAGAAAATATTTACAAGATAATAGACCATGTGAACCGTTTGTTCTTCAAGGTGTGTATTCACCAGAGGAATTTATGTATACCTTAAAAGGAGATTGTGACACTCGAACAGTTTTGGTCTATAAAATACTTAACCATTATGGGTATGATGTACGAATACTAAACAGTGATAAGTATAGGCATTCAATAATAGCAGTTAACTTACGTGGTTTGAGTGGTAAACACTTTATTTATGATGATAAATTATATTTTACTTGGGAAACAACTTCAACTGGGCATAGACCTGGAGAATATCACCCTGACTTAAAAATTCAAAGCGATTGGAAATCAATAATTAATTAACACTATGGTAGCAACGATTTTAGGCTATTTAGCCATCTTTATTTACTTAGGCTTCCTTGGAGGAGTTCTTCGAAGAATCATCAATCGAACCAACTCATTGCCACTGGGCAACTTAAAAGGAAAACACGAACAAATGACAGTATTACTCACTCTACCGGCGCTTTTGTTAATTCCACTCGGACAAGCATTCTGGGATTTGCATACCGTTGCCGATTCTATGGAGCTGTCGTTAGACGCTATGATGGGGAAATTGGCTTTAATGATTGCCATTCACTTCGTGTATACGGTTGTGGGAACTTGGCTCATTTTGTTAGCTGACAATGTATTTTACAATGGTTTAGAGCACAATGATGAAGCGTCAGAAAATAGAAGTATGTTATTAGGAATGGTGTTACTAGCTGTTGTGTTTGCTGGAATGGCATATTATCCTTTCCGAGATTATCTTGCATCTATGATACCTTCTATGGGTGTTAAAACTTTCCATTGATTAAATATCAAAACTAAATGGGCCACCTTTTTTATTGTCCCTCTGTTTTGTGACTTCTTCCGGAAATTTTTCTAAAACAAACCAATCATTTTTATTTTTTTTGGTAGGAACCAAATATGGCATCCGATCGAATAACTCGTAGTGATTAGGACGATAAGCTTTCCCTTCTTCATAAGTTAAAATTACCCCTGAAATGGTTTTAGTTAGTTTATTTGACTCATCCAAAGCATACGCTATTTCCAATGTTTTACGTGCGCTTGTTGTATCATCATTCAAAATGCAAAATAAAGCGTGATATTGATGGGATTCGATATTATTCGGCTCAAGGTGCATTGCATTTTCTGAATAATTTAAAACAGGAGATAAATCATCGTCATCTTTATACAGCATCGAAAAGGCAATTTCCGAATACAAATATGCTTTGGGAGTTGTTAGATTTTCCGCAAGGTAAAAATGCTCAAGAGCAAGAACGTGGTTTTCTAGTGTTTGGTGAATTTTCCCGAGTAAAAAATGTGCTGACCACAGCTCATCTTGCCGTTTTACGCATTGATGAAGCAACGAAATCGCCTTTTTGAGTTTTATGCGACCAACGAATCTAGGACCAATTAAACGATGATGGTAGCTGTTCAACACACTATGTTGAAGGTTAACAGCTTCAAAGAAGAGTTTTGAAATTTTAGCATCGCATAAGAGTTGTTCCTGCATAGCGGGTACAAAGATAGATATGAAAAGTGTTGAAGTATGCCTGGTAAAGGAAAGAGGTATGTTTAATCAAAAAAAACGAGGCATTTCTGCCCCGTTATATATCAACAAGTCTAGGTATTAATCATGTTTTATTAATAGCCTTTTTGAGTCTGAGAATGAGTCATAATTGAATTTTACGAAGTAGACTCCTGTCGGCCAGTCTTCCACATCGAATGTTATAGTGTTAACACCCGTCTTAAATTGTGCTCTTGGTTTGCTAGCAATTTTATGTCCGAGTATATTATAAACTTCGATCTCAACAAACCTTCGTGTTTTCAAGTTAAAATAAATATCTACATCTGTTTTCGCTGGATTTGGTTGAGGTGCCCAATCTATTTGTGGAGCTTCCTCTTTTATTTTATCTTTATTTATTGGGGCAAAAGGTGCAGCATTTTGGTATTCGGGGTTATAGCACTCATAACCTTGCATATCTGTGATTTGTATTATTCCATCCATCAAATCCTTTTCAGCAGAAATCACGCAAATAAAATTATCGATATTCTGTAAAATTTCATTGTCAAACACTGACGCTCGCTTGTCAGAAAGTACCATTATAGCAGTATCACGTCTATTATTCATTCGATGTACCTCAGCAATATCCATACAAATTGGCACATTCATAGTGCGCCAAAATGAATCCGCTGGGTTCAAACCTAAAGTCTGTAAATCTTCAAGTGTCCCCAATAACTCCGTCGTAATTCCATTTTTATCAACAAGTATGTTGTCATCGTAGAATAACTCACCATACCCTTCCATCATTGTACGATAAACCCTTGAAAGCACGTATTCGTCAAAATGACTTAGTGTAGCCAAATTGTAGTCAAATACGCTTTTTGCTCGATAATAAGCTTCTAAACAGTTGTTTTGGTAATACATCACGTCATTAATGTTTTCAAACACATCACCTAGCGTTGCATTGACATAATATGGATTTGTAATATCTTGATTGTCAGTATCGATTAACATTGCTCCAGCGCCAGTCATTGCGAAGCTACCAGCACCTGAACTATAGCTTGGACAAAGACTCGTTTGCTTAGTATACAAAGTTGATTCACTGGTAAAGTGATTTTGGTGTTCCAAGCTTACGGAAGCAGCGTTAATTTTACCTGCGGTCCCAACAATGTATTTTAAGTCATATTGATATGGAACAAATATATCCCAGTAATTATAAGAGGATGCGAGCCTATACTTGTTGGTAGGAGGGGCAGGTGTTAAAAGTCCAGAGTGGTTCATTAAATATCCATCAAATAGTTGTGTATTGTTTTTAAACGCACTGTGACCATTCACTAGGTCTAGTTGAAAGGCCCCTGCATCGCAATTAATGACACTAGTAGTATTGTTTTGAAAAATGTTACCTCCGGCTTTTTGATTTTCATTTACGGAAACAAATGGGTTGTGTTGAAGGTATATGGCATCTCCGTTTGAATTGAATTGTGAGCATTCTAGAAGGATACTTCCATTCATTCCATAAACCCCAAAAGCTTGGTTGTCCTTTATTGTCCCGTATCTGATCCGCATGCTTCCAGTAGACTGTGCGTCGTAAACAATACCGTTTCCTCCATTTTCTATCCGAGAATTGTGAATTTCTCCAGGAATACTGGGTTTCACAAGGTAGACACCTTCGTTACAATTGTCAAATTCACCTTGTATCTCAAACCCAAGTCCTTGAGAGTATACGCCAACATCCATGTTTTCCATTTCAATTTGGTCAATTTTAGGTGTATTCCCATTTAAATAATTATGGCAAGCAATTCCAACTTTCCCATTTTTAAAAGTACTTCGGATGATTTCTATATCTTTTTGTCCGACGGTCACTAATCCATAACCGTAAGGTTGATTTGCATTTTCAGCATCAAAGTCCATGTCTGCTACGGTTAGTTTGCCTTCAACGATAAGTGCACTGCCGTCGCCAAGAGTTGTCTTTCCAGATGTTAATGAGACCTCAACCTCTTTAGGAAATGTTACTGCTTCGGTTCCGTTTATTTCTAAGATTTTGAATCCTTGATATGCGCTGAAAAGGTTTATAGTTGAATAAGGCCTTCCAATAATTTCTGCACGGGCAAAAGAACTATTAGCGCCATTGTTTGACATTTTAACGTAACCTAATCCAAAAGAACCAGATGATGGAGATAAAGTGGCGCTATGCATAAGTTCTAAGGTTCCATTAATTTCTAAAACTGCTCCCTTATCGAGGATTATTGAACTACCTGCAAATATTCTAAGCACCCCTCCTGGTTCGATAATTACTTTGCTAAAAGTGTCTAATTGTAAAGTCGAATTAGGTCTTAGCTCTAAGACCCCTCCACTATTAATTCTCAGCTCCTTAGGCCTAGATTTATCAATAGTGTTGATTTGTATTTTACCTCTTGTTGCAAGTCGTACCAATCCCTTGCATATTGTTAAATCTCCTTTTGGGAATAGAACGCCATCGCTCACAATTCTCATATCATGAGTGATAAATTCTGGAACTCGTATGTTGATTTTTCTGTATTCTGGGAATCGAGCGATAGATTTTAGTGTGTCACCACTAACTACAGTGAGTCCCTCATTAACAGTACTTTTACACGGGCATCCTTGGGCTATTGCAGGTTTCTCAATGTCATTAGCAAAAGAAATTCTAAATAGATTGTGCAATAACATATAATCAAGACCATTAAAGTCGCCATCTATCCAAGCTTGAGAATTATAATTTCTGTTTGGTAGGGAAAAAATACTTGATTTATTGAATGGTGCATGAGGTTGAAATAGCGATGTATCAATTGAGGTTATTTGTCCGTTTAAATCAAACTGGGTGTCATATTGTTCGATTAAATCCCATTTGGAAACACCTTCACAAGCCGCTTGGTTTAAAAGACTATCATAGAACTGTTTAGATAGTAATGGGGTCTTTGAATTCAAATTTGCGTACATCAACTCAAACCATGGAAAATTTTGTGTTTCTGCCATAGTTAGAAACTGCTGATGAGTCCATAATCCTGTTGCTGCACCTAGGCGCAAAACCATCTGCATATTAACATCGTTAACTATTGAAGTATTCGCAGCTAAATATGGTATTGTGTCCCATATAGCCTTGAGCTTAAGACTATCTAGTTTAGAGATGTCGTTTATATCGATAAGTCTATTTATTAGCCAATTCAGTACCCCGTTACCACCTCCTGAGTTATTCTTCTTGTGAATTGACTTAACATCAATGGTGGCTGGCGGGTAGTATAATCCGGTTAGATCTTGCCCAAGCTTCCTGTATCCATGTGACATCGCAAATGCTTCCCATCCTCTATCCACAGGAAGACCAGTTACAGGATTCATTATAATATAATTGGCTTCATTAAAATTAATTTCTATTAGACCTTTTGTTGTAGAATTTCCGTCGTCATCCTTAACTCTAATGGGAAATGTAAACTCTTGATTTGTTATTTTGTTTTTAGCTAAGTGAGTCATTATTCGGTCTGCAATAAGTCTCGTTTCGGCCATAACCCACATGCCAGAGTCATTTGCAGTAGGTTGAATAAATAGGGTTTCATCATTGATATATGATTTAATAAATTTTATCCCGAGTAAAATTCCTAATGCATGATCTTGACTCATCTCGTTACTTACCCTGAGATTCTCATCAGCCATTGTTTCTGCTAAAGTTCGAACAGTTGGACATTGATCATGTTTATATGCGTGCAAACCAAACCACGGTGTACCTTGATAACTTGGATTGTCTGTAGCTTTCATAGCAAATCGGTCGTTTGCCCAAAGCCATGGACTGCCATTTTGGTAATTGATAGAATTATTACTTGTTACTAGGATAGAGTCTGGAACAAACCCACTAGTTGCATGTGCACCATGAAATCGTATGTTATCTGTTTCTTCCCAATACTGGTAATAGTCTTCAGGGATGTTGTCTCTTACAAAAAAACCTTTTGTATCTGGAGAATTTAATAACGGGTCAAAAAATATTTCAGCAAACTCATCTACTTTGTTTATTGCCGAAATAGCATAATAAAGCTCATGTTTACACGCTTCTAAGGCTTCGTAATTGTCTGTTTGGTTTAGTAGGTAGTATTCTGTTGCAAGCACACCCAAATATTCACCCATTGCAGCCATTACATCTCCTGATTCTATGCGATCGCCGCTAAAGTCACCGCAATTAAGATTTCGTCGTATTACATCCATAGGAAGTGACTCTCCTGGTCGAATACCTCCAATGTGTGTAAAGTGCTTTTTAAAGCGGTCTCGGTATACCCAATACTTGTTTTGATTTAGACTGTCTAAATCTTGTGCGATTCCAAGTAAACTCAGTGCCAAGAGCACTAATGTAATTAATGTTTTTTTCATGTTTTGGTTTTTGGTTTATGATTTGTTTATTCTCTAGGGGACGACATGACTTTCGACAAGTTCCCAAGAAATATTTTTTGTCATGTGTTCTTTTTTTATGATTCCGACTTTGGGTGCCCAATAATATTCTACGATTCCTCCTTCATCTCCTTGTAAACCCCATGAGAATGTTGCATCATTAGAAATATTAATGTGCTTTACATCATTATAAGTGTTACCTTGAACGTTAATAGTTTTTATGTCATCAAGCATTTTAGTGACATGTCCATGTCCATTATTGAGGACTTCATTTGAAAATGGAACTACCACTACATTTGTAATTCCAGAGAAGTAACCTGGTCGAGACTTACTAATGAAATAAGGGGATCTAAATTTGGTTGTTGCCTTAATTATATTAATATCTGGTGATGGCAAAGGGTTATAGAATTTGTACGAGAAATTATCATGTTTGCTGGTTGCTACCCAATAGCATTCGTCATAAATCAGTTTATTCCCGTTACCTGATATTTCAAAAGTATCAATCCAACTAGTTTTTACCTCAATCGTATCCAATTGACCTCCTGGGATTTTTTTGTAAACCCACCAAGTGCCCGTTTTAAAATAAATATAGTCTCTTGCTTCGCCAAGATACTCGTGACGTGTCCAGTTGTCGGATTGCATGTCATCATCTTTACAACTTGATATTGAAAGTAAAATCAGGAGAGTTGGGAATAGGTTTTTCATGTAACTAATATAATTGTTCTTCGAAATGGTAGACTTAAGAAAGACTATCATTTCTGAATTTCAAAGGTATATGGTTTAGCAATTTGTTGGAAGTGAACGTTCAATGAACCTGTCGGTTGTTGTTTGTAAGATTGTGATTATAAGTTATTTATAATATTAGAACATCTCCAAAAGTCACAACAGATTATCCCAGCGAAAGTCTTTGTATATATTGGGGAAACAAAAAAGGGCTTCGATTTCTCGAAACCCTTGTCTTTGCTTGGTGGGCCCACATGGACTCGAACCATGTCCTGTGCTGTCCAGCTTAGACATCTAAAGGGCACACAATAAGGCGTTTACGTTTTTTTAGTATGGGCATAGTAGGACTAAAATTGCCACGTTTGGACCCATTTGTTTTACCATTGTTTTACCTATTTTAATAATTTTGTAGTCAAGAAATCAGCCGTTTATATAAAGAATAAAATTATGCCGTCAGTAATTGTTTTACCTAAAATGAATAAGATCAAGAAAAATGGTGAAGCACCGCTGTATATGCGCATTATTAAAAATCGTAAACCAAAGTACATTTCTTTGGGGTTTTCTATTAGACCGGAGTTGTGGGATGAAAAACGACAAGTAGTAAAACGCGGTCATCCGAATTCAGCTCGATTAAATTCGCTCTTGTGTCATAAGATTACTGAAGCACGTGACATATTAATTGATACTGAGATAAAAAATAAACACCTTTCTTCAACCAAGATAAAAGAGAAAATCATTGGTAATGGTGATACGGACTTCGTAGTATACTTCCAATCTTATGTTGATGTACTCAATCTAGAAAAGAAAATCGCTACACATAAAAAGGCCAAAGCAATACTGGCTAAATTAACTACTTATCTGAAAGGCAGAAGCTTGGCTTTTGCTGATATAGATGTGTCTTGGTTAAAGAAATATGAATCTTACTTGAAGGTGGAATTAGGAAATGCTCAAAACACAGTGCATTCAGCGCTAAAGATGAAAAGAAAACTCTTTAATGATGCAATCAATGAAGATATCGTGTCAAAAGAAGTTTACCCGTTTGATAAGTATAAGTTGAAGTGGGAAAAAAACGAAAAAGTTGACTATTTGCAAGAAGATGAAGTCACTAGAATTCGGGAAGTGAATTTGGAAAAGGGTAGTATTCAGGATATAAGTAGAAACATCTTTGTATTTAGTTGCTATTCTGGAGGATTGCGAATCTCCGATTTATTGCAGTTGACTTGGGAGAATTACGACGGTAGTCACATCAATTTTACAAGTGCAAAAACTCATGAGAATTTGTCTATAAAACTGCCAATTATAGGTAGGGAAATACTCAATATATACAAGGTTGATGATAATTCGACAAAGTTTATTTTTCCTATTCTTGACAAATATGATACGCAAACGGCTCAGAATAAACATGATGCATTGTCTAGAGCTACTGCTCTAATCAATAAAAGTCTTAAGATCATATCTCGAAAAGCAGATTTGAAGAATAAGCATCTATCTTCTCACTGGGCTCGCCGCACATTCACTTGTATGGCTCTTGCAAAAGGGATGAATCTCGATGTTGCTTCTAAGATTCTAGGTCATGGTGGTCAAACAGTTACTTTGGAAAGCTATGCACGCTATAGCCAGAAGGATCTTCATAAAGCTATGGATGTGTTTGATTAAAAGTCAACGAATTTTTTAAGTAAATCAACGATAGTGTGGGATGAAAGAATTACGCAAAACACCTATAACGAAAGATATTTCTGAAATTGTTTTTTTAACCAAGTTTCTCCCTCTACCTTAAAAACTGTATAAATTTTCTGATTAGTTAATTTTGCTTGCTTGATATTTTGCCTGGTTTATGCTTACAAAACAGTTAAATATTAATTTGTTTTGTCTGCACCAAAGACCATCTTGATCTTTTACCGCAATTTGTATATTACGATGTTAAATCTTGAATTGTCATGAACGAATTTGTTAAACTTTTAGAGGAATATGCGATACCTAAGGTCTCGGTTACGATTACAACAGAAATATTGAATCTAGATGATTTCGGAGAAGGTAAACGTTACGATATACACTATTTAAACGATTTGTGTGGTCAAAATATTCACTTTCCTTATAAAAAGGAAGTCAAAACATATTTGTTTAGAAAAAGAAATATTCTTGACTATAAAGAGTGTAAAGAGCTAATGCTAGCACTGAGGGAAACCATTTTGACAAATCTTAAAGACTTCGATTTACCTGAACTTAGAGAAGTGCTACTAAAGATTAAAGTGATATTACCCCTATTTAGTGAAGAACGTTATTTGAATAAATATGGTAATGCGAGCCAAGAGAGATATCTTGTTAAAGATAAGTATGACTATGGTCAAATCGACTCTCAACACCCCTCAAATGTTAAATTTTTTAAAAGCTCCATGTCCCTATATTTTGGTTGCTTTAGAAGTCTGCTAATTTCACTGGAATTGGAAATTTCGGAGGAAATTGTGATTAAACGTGAACTGCTAAAAAGTACAGAAATCCATCATACGGCTATAGATCATACATCGGAAAAACCGATTTCCGGCATTAGTCAAGATAAACGAATCGATAATATTAGAAATCTGTCGGACCATTTGATTCCAGACTATTTGAAAACAGATATAGAAATTCATGATTTGCACGATATGATCGAGTCAAATAAAGATCCAGTCACTATTCATTGGGAAGGAAGCGGAGGTTTACTTTGGACATTTCTTTTTGGACTTGCGAATAATAAAACCTGGCATTGTTATAATCAAAGGGACAAAAGGCCACAGATATCATATTTTAACCAAGTATTCACATTAAATGGCGCGAAGGGCAAAAAAAGATCACTGTCGGATAAAAGAATTAAACTTTCGCGACTATCTAAACCAGAAAAGCCCACAGATCATATATTATTTGTTCTTGGAAGAGATTTAAAACTATAATTTCATAGACCAGACCTTAGACTATCCTATCGAATCTCATAGACCAAAGATTTTTTTTAATATTTTTTTTCCAGACTTTATGGTAATTACTCCATAGACCATATTCATTATTATCAAGTCTATTCTTTGATAATCAGATGGTTAAGATATTTGTCGAAATAAAAAATCATTAAAATATATGAGTGAAAAAAACAAAACTATTTTTTTAAAATCAAAGGAAGCTGCGGACTATTTAAGCGTTTCACAAAAAACCTTATACCGGCTCAGAGTGTCTGGAGAGTTGAATTATTACAGGTTTAAAAATTTGATCAGATTAAAAAAAAGCGACTTAGATGCGTTTATTGAACAGTATCGAGAAAGAGCATTTCAAAAATGAGATGCAGAAGTGTGAATCAACTAAACCTAATAATATTAGGTGGAGTAAAGTTTAATGAACTTTACGAGTTGGTTCCTACCTCATGGATTCGTGTTAATGGAAAGGTTTCCGAAACTAAGAATCTGCTGAAGGAAGCAAGGAGGCTTGAGAATTATCAAGTGAACTCCACATTTAACGCGTGAAGAGTTAACCAAAAAATCAGAATGCTCGATTAGTCAGTTGCCGAAAATTACGGCACTGGATTACAAAACAGCTAGTGTAGTATTTCTGCTAAGCTGTTACTCGAGAACATTATGTCACCGCACACAGAGCGTTTATTAAAACGACTGGATTGAGTTATTGAGGTGGGTATCCGAAAATTAATATCCTCAACTGACTGCCGACCAGTGCTATTGTCATGGGCGGAGAAGGTGACATATTTCTGTTTGGAAAACAAATTTCCAGAATTTGGAGCATAACATTCACACAAGTTAAATAACTTATATCCGAATATAACGTCGGTTCATTTTTCAAACAATAATAAAAAAATTAAACACAGTGCGATAAAAGAAAAATGTACTGTGACATTAAAAACTATGGAAAATTTCACTTCGGATCCTAACATGGATCCATACATATACATAAATATAACCGAATCCCCACAATTCGTTCATTCAAATTATACTTGGGAAGAGTTACGTGAAATCCTTATCTATAAAAAGGTTTTTAACGAACTAGGTTATCCATTTCAAGAGGATGTCGACAACGAACTGTTTCGATTTGATATAAGTCGTCCAAGTCACATTGGAGCATGTCAGGAAGGGCTTCGAAAATTACGAAACGCTTTAAAATGAACATTGATTATTCAAAACTGCCGAACACCATCAAGGATGGTGTTTTGGCTTTTCGCAACGAAGACGAAAAACTCGTATATACCATTAGCGCTATTACCGCAATAAGTGGTTGTTTCTCAACATTTACAGGGCTTTATGATGGTCACACTGTACATGCAAATCTTTATACATTTATTTCGGCTCCTGCTGGATCTGGTAAATCTGCTATGAAATATGCCAAGAACTTAGCAGAACCAATTCACAAGTCGAAACAAGTAATTAGTTTTAAAGCTACTGCAAATAATGCAAGTAATGCAAAAAATGCAACGGCTCCACCAAACGATTTACTCTTTATTCCTGGTAATAGTTCAAGTGCGGGAATTATAAAAACAATGTCAGCTTCTAAACATGGTAATATACTTATCGAAACCGAAGCAGACACGTTGAGCCAAGTTCTAGCAAAGGATTATGGTAACTTCTCTGACTTATTAAGAAAAGCTTTTCATCATGAAACAATAAGTTATTTGAGATCAACGAACAATGAATATATTTCTATTGATCAACCGAAACTTTCGGTTCTATTAACTGGTACTCCTGATCAAATTCGAACATTAATACCAAATGTTGTTGATGGACTTTATAGTAGATTTATTTTTTTATCGCCAAAAGGAGATTCACAATGGAGGAACGTATTTAGAAACTCTTCGCCTGTAACTGACACAATTAAGATTCAGGCAGCTGAATTGCTAAAGTATTACAAAGAAGCAAAAAAGCACTCTTATAAATTTACTATGCAGCAAAGCCAAAAAGATCAGTTAAATGCTAGAGGAACTATGTGGTTAAACGCAGCCAAAACCTATGGAGATAGTGCGATGGCAATTGCTAAGAGACATGGTTTAATTCTTTATCGCATCTGTATGGTATTCTCCATTCTTCGTCATTTTGAAAACAAAAAAACTAAGCTGAAAGTTGATTGTTCGAATGACGATCTAGCGTTAGCGATAGAAGTGACGAACATGTTCTTTGAGTCTAGTCTTCAAATATTTTGTACTCAATCAAAACAAACCTACAGTAGTAAGAATATTAAGTTAGAGTTTTTCTATGATGCATTGCCAGTACAGTACAGTGTGACAACAGATCTAAAAAAGGCAGCTGAAAATGTTGGCCTATGTGAACGCACAGGCTGGAACTATCACAATGAATTAAAGAAACGAGGTAGAGTCAAACTGGATCCTAAATTAAACCAATGGCAAAAAATCAAATAGGCCTTTGGCAGAGACAATGTGACTTGCATTATTTGCATTGTTTGCATTTCTTGCAGTAACATTTATAACAAGTGGTTATATCGATTTGATGTAGCCACTTTTTTTATTCGCCAGACACGTAAACCTTACTGGGCTTGAAGTGCATGTCGGTGTAATATTTTTTCATGAACTGATTAAAACGATCATAAAACCTGTGATCAGGTTCTGTACTCTCAAGATCCTCTAGATAATTTGTCCATTGATAAATCTTACCCATTATTTGACCGTATTCGTACCAAATTATGTCTTTTTCTAACTTTGCCAAAGTTGGACAAACTAGATTGAACAAATCTATCATGTTAGCTATTTCTCCATTGCCACAACCACCTTCAGAGAACATATCTTCTACAGTATCCTTAGTGCCATCGTCAAACTAAACTCATTTCTAGCTGCTCCAATAAGCTCATTATTTGCATTAAATAGCTTAATAAAAGTGTTTATTTCGTTCTGTTTGATATGTTGTCTCAGAAAATCTAAAGTTTTATAAGTATTTTCAATCCTACGTTGTTTGGTGGAGTTGATGAACGTTTTAATGGAAATAAATGCACCTACAATTGCTAGAATTAGTAAAATTAAATTTATGATAGCTTCCACACGCATACTTGTTAAGGTAACATATTCACATAATAGGCTCATAATACTGTATTCTAATTGACTTAAACATCGTACTATACCTTCCACTACCCATACAAGTGTTGCTGAAAACCAATGAACGTTTCACGAATAGATTTTATCTCCCCTAATTCGTTTTTGGCATCTGAAATCGCATGATATTTTAGTTCCAACAAGTCTGGCAACTTTGCATCGTCCAGTTCTTCAACTCCTTCTTTAACATACTGCTCCAACACGAAGTTCAAAAACTCCTGTTGTTTCGGGTTGTAATTATTTAACTGAATTTTTGCCTTTTCTGCTCGAGTTAGACGTGGAACTAAGTCTTTGTGATAAGCGATGTAACTAAGTACATCAAATAAGTCACTATCTTCTCCATGAACGAGTTGACGTAAATCGTCTAGTTGCTCGTGTGTATAGCCTTTCTCTTCAAGTTCTGTTAGCAGTTTCTTCCGAGTAGTTGGAATACTCCACAGCTTTCGTAACTCTTCTTCGTTTTTGAAAAACGATGGTAAGTCTCCAAACAGTTGTTTTATAAATTCACTAGACGAAATCGGGACACCTGTTGGACTCCAAAATGATGTATTAATCATCGAGTCAAATTCACGAATCTTGTCTTTGCCAAGTTTTACTTTAATAACTTTTCGAGGTTCTCCATCACAAACGCATGGATTGAAACCACAAACATCGCAAAGTGGTGGATCAACCAGAATGCAAATACATGGAGTTTCACCACATTTCTCACATGTTTTGTTTTGTCCATCTGGTCTGGTCGTCGGAGGTTCAGGTTCCAAAGGCTCACCATCCCATTGAGAATCATTAAAATGGTCATGGGCGTTTACGAAATCGTAAACCGTAAAATAGTCTTTAGAATCAAACAGTCGAGTGCCACGCCCTACGATTTGTTTGAACTCAACCATAGACTTCACAGGACGCATTAGAACAATGTTTCTAATCTCTGGGGCGTCAACACCTGTACTTAGCTTTAAAGAGGTTGTGAGTACTGTTGGAATGCTTTTTTCGTTGTCCTGAAAGTCTCGTAAATGAGCTTCACCAATTTTTCCGTCATCTGCAGTAACTCGATGGCAGTAGTTTGGGTTTTTACTATCAGCATACTGATTGATTAAATCACGAACGGCTGCTGCATGTATCTGAGTAGCACAAAAAACCAGTGTTTTCTGCTTCTGGTTCATTTGATCCATAAACAGTTTAACACGATATTCTTCTCTAGCTCTTATTTCTATAATTCGATTGATTTGGTCCTCGGAGAATTTAGTTCCAATCGGTATTTCTTCTCCACTTTCAATATCGTCATCGCCTGTGTAGACGTATTCATCAATGGTGGTTTTAATTTCTTTCACTTTAAATGGCGTTAGAAATCCATCATTAATTCCATCTTTTAATGAATAAATATATACAGGTTCCCCAAAATATGCATACGTATCTGTGTTAACATCACGTTTGGGAGTTGCTGTCAATCCAAGTTGAACAGCAGGTGAGAAATATTCTAAAATTGCTCTCCAAGTACTTTCGTCATTTGCTCCACCTCTATGACACTCATCAATGATGATAAAGTCAAAGAAGTCGGTTGGATATTCTCCAAAATAGGAATTTATTTCATCGTACTGTACTGGAGATTCCGCTGCCATTTGATAATCTGAACCATCTTCAGAAGCCTCATCGTGCTGACTAGCACCAGCCATGAACGATTGAAAAATTGTAAAAAAGATATTACCGTTTTTAGGGACTTTGCCTTTTTTCTTAATGTCTGCAGGTGTTATTCGAACCAGTGCATCTTCTTCAAAAGCACTGAATGAATTAAAAGCTTGGTCTGCGAGTATATTACGATCTGCTAGGAATAGTATGCGTGGACTTCGTTGTCCATCGCGTCGTAAATTCCATTTGGCATGAAACAATTTCCATGCGATCTGGAAGGAGATTGCAGTTTTTCCAGTACCTGTAGCAAGGGTTAGAAGGATTCTGTCCTTTTTCGCTGCAACAGCTTCGATAACTTTAGTAATTGCATTGTTTTGATAATAACGTGGTTGCCAAGAACCTCCACGATCTTCAAACGGAATAGCAAATAATCGTTCCTTCCAATCAGCAATTTCAACTTTGTACTCTTCTTTAGGTGTTGGAAACGTCATTTCCCATAACTCGTCTGGTGAAGGGTATTTAGAAATATCACCTTCGATACCTTCATCCATATCGATGCTGTAGATTAGGTCTCCGTTGGTTGCATAAGCATATCGAATGTTTAAGCGTTCTGCGTAATCTTTTGCTTGACCAACACCATCTGTGTAATATACTTCCCTTTTTTTCGCTTCAATGACACCTAGTTCTCGATTCTTATATACCAAGACATAATCAGCAAATAACGGTTTAGCTCTACGACCATGACCCGTCAAACGACCAAGAGTAATTTTTCGCTCTAACCGGAGGTGACTGTCTTCAACAATTCCCCAACCTGCTTTCTTTAATGCAGGTTCAATTAAATCGTGTTTTGTTTGAGCTTCGTTCAAATTACAATTTTGTTTATCAATTCAATTTTATCAATAAAGTATTTCATAGGAATTCGTTTTACCTTAGGGTTATGATCCAATGCGGCTAAGCGTTCAACAATGAAATCTTCATCTTTTTTTGTCAATTCTTGAACTTTGTTAAATATAAATCCAGTGTCAGAGTGTAGAAAATTGATTCTCTCTCCAAGTCGTAGGTCATAGAAAAACATCAATTCAGCCAGGACTTTGTAAAATGAAGGGTACAAGTCTAAATTGTGAGGTTTAGGCAATACTGTAAGTACAATGCTAATAAGCTCTGGTACAGTCAACTCGGAATCGATTATAGTTTTGAACACTTGTGATTTAAACTCATTAATGTAAATTAAAAAAACTAAAAAAGATGGAAAGACGAAATTTTCATATTTGAAACTTCTTATTACGATTCTGAATTTATTAAATATTGATTCAATTTGCCTTAAATTTAAGGAGCAACTATGTGTCAAGAGCGCACCTGTTTCTAGAACTGAAATTCCATCTTGTTGTAACTCTGGATACACGGACCTCAAAGGGCCTTCAAAAAAGTCCTTTACGGTACTATTTTTGTATAAGAACTCCCAGTAATGCAGGGGGTTTGGTGCTTTAATTGTGTATTCTAGATCAAAAAATTTGCGCAAGTACTCATTTGCATCAATTCCTGATGACCCGTATGCACCTTTTACAGCTTCACACAGTTGGTCTTTGTGTACCGATAATACAAACGTTAGTCCAGGCACAGAGAAGATATGTTTAATGCTTTCAAGTAACTCAACTGCATAGTTTGGTTTACATCTATCTAATTCATCAATAAATATAATAACCGGTTTTTTTAAAGTCGTTTGTGCTATAAATTGTGTCAGGGAAGAACGAAATTGTGAAATATTATCCTTTCGCTCAGTATATTTTTCTAGTTCATTTTTAAAAACATCAAATGATTCATCAGCAACAGCTTCTAAGGTAGATGTAACTGCCTTGTCAAGACCATAGTGGCTCGCTAATGCCATTACAATAGATGGAACAGATGCTGCAATTATTTTACCTCCGTGTTTAAGTATTTTGTTAAAAGAATTCTTGTTATCAATGTTTAGCAACGACTTAAACTCACCAGTGATAGCAACTAAAGGGTCATGGTTGTAGTCATTTTCCCATGCATTAAAATAAATGGTCGTAAAACCTTTGTTTATTAGTTTTTGTCGCCACATATTTACAAAAGTAGTTTTGCCTGCACCCCATGGATTGTTAAGTGCCAATACGAACCCTTCATCATATGATTTAATAATTGTGGTTAGTATGTCAGCGTATTGTTCTCTATCAAGTTGACAATTTTTAAACGGGTTTTCTTTTGGAATTTTTATAGAATTTGTCCTAAGATTCATATCAGCATTGGTTATTAAATATCTAAATGTGGTGTTAACATGCCCATGTCAATTCTATTTAGTCAATATATCCTATGGTTAGACATAAGTTCACTAAATACCTAGTTCCGTATTTGTTTTGCCATGTATCTGTTGTCATAGTAGCCCTCAACTGAGGAATATGGTTATTGGTATAAGGATTCACCAACTTTGAATTCTATTTGTCTTGTTTTGTCATAATGAGATGTCTATTTGTCTGCTTCGTGCGAAAGGTACGAATCTTTTTACCAAAAGTCACGTCAAACGTCAGTGGTATTCTTAGCCTGAGGATGAAAGCCACAACCAAGTCGAAATTTGCCAAATAGAATACCAGTATAGCCATTTTGCTTGTATTAATGCAGGTTCTATTAAATCGTGTTTTGTTTGAGCTTCGTTCATTTAATCTAATAAATTGAAAATATCATCAAATAAATTACCTTCATCGACAGCATTAGAAAGTTGTTCCTCTTTTACTAAATACAACTCCTTTTTTGCTCTAGTCACTGCGACATACTTTAAGTTTAATTCTTGTACTTTTTGCCATTCAGGCATTTCAAGGCGTACAAATGGCAATTTGTCATATTCAAGAATAAAAACACGATTTTCTTCAAGGCCTTTAGCTCTGTGTATGGACGATAATCTAATAGGATTTTCGTCAGCTGTAATATATTTCCAAAATTTCACTAGGATGTCCTCGACAGTGAAGCAATTATTACTCCATTGGATATACTTCTTGTGAATGAACTCTAGTTTTTCGTTTAAAAAATCTTTTTCCTTACGGATTATTAACTGTCTTTCGGTAGGGTCAACGATACGCTCGGCATTCTTTTCAATTTTATATTCTTCCCGACTCCTTACTGCATCTTTAATGGTGTCAAATCCATTATTTAAATTTGGAATTGAGGTTCTTCTTTCGTCTTGTTTGAAAAGATACTTAAGTTCATTGATGAACTCTGTTGCTTCATCCTGATGAATCTTAACACGAATTCCTTTATCGACAAATTTAAATACCAATATCAATAACGGTGCTTTGACACGACATATGATTAAATCATTTGGTTTTGCTAAATCAATCACCTCATTAAAATTGATTGACTTTATAATACCATTGTACTCCTTAGCACCAGATATATCGGGACGAATATCCTTCGCCAAAGTAATCATTTGTTTTGGACACCGAAAGCACACAGTTAGAGGAAGTTGTTTGGCTTTTGTTTGAACACGAACTCTTTCAAAAGACTGAACATCAGCTCCCGTAAATCCATAAATAGACTGGTATGGGTCACCTACTGAAAGAATTCTACACGTTTTCTTACAATATTTAAGCGCTATTGCAAATTGAGACTTAGACAGGTCTTGGCACTCATCTATGAATACAAAGTCATACTTTTCATTGGGATATTTTTGCCAGATATATGGTAAAAATAACATATCTGTAAAGTCTATTAGCATTGATTTTTGTGAAATGTCTATGCCCCTTTTTAGTAAAATGTCATGTATGTGAAAATATTCTTCAACTTCTTCCTTGAAATTAGATTTTGCCTGATCAATTGAGCTGAAAATCCCAAAATGTGTGACGAGGTTAAAAAAATCCTCTGGTGTATTCTTACATAAAGTTGCCCTAAATTTTTGACATATGTCGACCAACCTACTATCTATTAAAAATTTTAAACTGCGGATTGCATTTACATTGCTCCTATCATCAAGATTATTAGGATCTAAGCGGTTTATTTTATATATGTGCAAATAGCTTTCTTCAACTTCATTTTGAAAATCTGGTTGTTTTAAAATGTCCTTGAACTTGTTCTCGGAAAGCAGTGGTTTTTCTCCTGTGGTACTATGTTGTTTTAGAATGTTATACCCTAAAGCATGAATCGTTTTTACTGTGATGCGATTCATCCCCGTTTCATTGAATTTAGCTTCTATTTCAGATGCAATACTTTTATTGAATGCACAGAACAACATGTCATTGTTTTGAGGTACGTAAGAAGCACTCTCCATTATGGTAGTAGTTTTACCAGCGCCTGCTACGGCGTCAATCGTACCATGACCACTTCCTTTGGATACAAAATCAAATATTGCTAACTGTTCGGGTGTAAATTCTAAAGGCATTTGGTAATTTTTTTTTGTTTATGGAATTTGCTCAGTTTAAATAGCTTGACTTAATGTTTAGTGTAACCTTGAAGAAGAATCATTGGGAAATAATAAAGTGTGGATTTGATTTCGTTCACAATGTTAAATATCTTTACTTTTTATGAGCAGAACTTATTACACCAAACACTTGTTTTTTCATCTGCTTTGCCATTTTTCTACTATAGAAAGTATCGTCATTTAAAGATGGTTCTTTGTACAATGTGTCTTTACTTTTAGCTTCTATTTCCATACGTTTAAGGTATTTGAACCAAACTTTTTCGTGTGTTGATATGGGTTTTTCTTTAAAGTTGGCAACTAGAACAAATCTTTTTTGCTCTTCATTCAATGGCACTAAATCTCCATTTTGTAGGCCTTCAAACCAGTGACCATAGCGAATTATTAGTGCCAATTCTGACTCGTCAAAGATTATTTGATTACAGGCGAACGTAAATTCTCCTCGTTCATTTAGATAGTTAAGGTGGTCTTGCTTAGTCACTTGTTTCTTGTAACAGTTTGATGCTCAAAATATAGTGATTTAATAAAGAATATCAATAATCGTTTATGTTATTCCTTTTCGTTTGTACACTTAAAAGACATTTAAGTACGTCAGAATTCTTTTCATTTGTTAATCGTCAGGACTTTCGTTTAAAATTCGATTAAAATTTGTTGACACGTATTTCTCGAATTTTGAATGCACATGTTCTGATTTTTTTTTGGTGTTTTTACCATTGAACCAAATACTTCGTTTTCCAATATTTTTTCCATTTTTATTTTGATTTGATTCTTTAATAAATTCTTTGGATGACATGATCCAAGTCTTTTCCATCCTAGCAGAGTGAAATACAAACCAATAATTGGGTCTATACTCATGTTTTAAAGCGGCAAACAATGCTGCATCGCCGAATACTACATCTTTAGAGCGTGCTTTTATTTGGACTTCAACGTACATCCCATTGGGCCTTTTTACTACAGCATCTATTGCATCATCATCCACTAGTGGTAAATACACGTCTAACCCTTCTTTGAGCATAAGGCCAACTATATAAAATTCTATACGTTTACCAAATGCGGCGTTATTCCTAAATGTTCTCATACTGCAATTTGTTGCGTCAATTCACCAGCAAACGCTTTTTGCAGGATGGATTTTTTGAGTTCTTCGATGTTTAGCAGTTTATTGAGATATGTATTCTCAATGTGATTCGATAAATTTTTCAATTGATTGAATTGCTGAACTATTTGGAGTTGTTGCTCTGTTTTAACGGGATAGTTTATTTTGAGATTGAGTATAGTTCGACTAGATAAGTTTGCCTGTCTTGTGCCACTAGCGGTCTCATATAATCTTGATAAAAAGTCAGGTGACAAAAGGTAATTTTTTAAGTAATCCTTATTAAGGATGTTAGAATCATGTACTTCTATTTTCATGATTCGTTGATTCAATAGTAATTTTACATCAACTTTAGGCACTTTAACTGTGTAACCGTAATCCGTTTTATCAATTGTTCCAGTCAATGACATAATTAGGTCTCCTTCTTTTATTATGAAATCTAAATGTTCTTTAGCGAAAAACTCTGGATAAAAAACAGGTTTCCTAGTTAAATCCAAGACATTTTTATACAGATTCCCCATTCTTAGTAATTGGACATTGGACCTTTCAACCGTGTCTTTACTTTTAAATGCAAATCCATTTAGTACATAACAAACCTCGCCCAAACTCTTCTCCTCCCAGCCATCACCTCCAGAGCCAGTCGAAGGATGTGAAAATATTTCGTTTAGTTTGGATTGAAACAGCTCTTTAGCGTTTTGTATATTACGTTCTATGTTGGCTTTCGCTTGGTCAATAGCGGCAAATGCCTTGTCTAATATCGCTACGATTTCCTTTTGCTCGGAAAGTGGTGGGATTGGGATTTGAACTGAGCTGACTAGTCTGATGTTCAAATTTCGAACTGTTGAACCAGCTGCCAGACGGTTAAATTCATTAAAAATATATGGGGATCCAAGTAAATGATATAAAAAATCTTGATCAAGAAAGTCTTTTTGCTTCTGCTTAAGAACTAACCAACCATCATGAATGCAACCTTGTGTTTTCATTATATATGGCCTACCGAAACTCATTGAGTTTGACAAAATGAAGTCACCAATTTCAACTAATCTTGTTTTGTGTAAACCGTCTTTTGTGATTTTTTGTTTAGTCTTATATATGTATTTATCAGATGCAGTAGCATCACTAATCTTTACCCAATTTAATCCATCTTCTGAATTGGTTATATACTTTTTTATTGGTCTTGGCGAGCCTCCTCTTTCAACAACCATTATGTCACCTATTTTTGAATATTTCCAACTTTCCGTCATATCAACTCCTTTATCGATTGAAGAATCGTATTGGTCTCAGCATCTAGTTGTTCCATTTCGCTCATAATTTCAGACGGTGCACGTAACGGAGCTTCTTCAGGTGTGTTTGGGTTTTTAACACTTAGATCGAACGTTGTTTCATCGATGTCAGCAACTTTTATGTTCCATGATTGCTCGGTTTCTGGTTTTGTTTTGTGTGAATCCACAAACGCTTGCATGTCTTTGTCATTCAATGGATTGGTTTTACCCATGTTCCGTCCTGGGTCAAGCTGGTAATACCAAATCTTTTTAGTTGGTTCCCCTTTTTGAAAAAACAAAACCACCGTTTTTACACCAGCACCTGTAAACGTACCTCCGGGCATATCCAGTATCGTATGAAGATTACAGCTTTCTAACAATAGTTTACGCAATGCAACAGACGCATTGTCCGTATTACTTAGAACCGTGTTTTTAATAACCACAGCAGCTCGTCCACCTGTTTTTAGACTTTTTATGAAATGCTGCATAAATAAGAATGCAGTTTCACCTGTTTTAATGTCGAAGTTTTGTTGAATTTCCTTACGTTCCTTGCCACCAAATGGAGGGTTCGCTAGAATTACATGGTATCTATCCTTCTCTTGAATATCACGGATGTTTTCACTGAGCGTATTGGTATGTATAATGTTGGGAGCTTCAATACCGTGCAAAATCATATTCATGATTCCAATGACATACGCAAGGTTCTTTTTCTCTTTACCGTAAAGCGTTTTTTCTTGAAGAGTTTTTAGATTCTCCGTATTTTTTTCCATGCGTTGATACATATAGTCGTATGCTTCACACAAGAAACCACAAGAGCCAGCAGCACCATCATATACCTTTTCACCCATTTGAGGATCTATCACATGAATCATAGCTCGAATCAACGGACGTGGAGTATAGTACTGTCCACCATTACGGCCTGCATTACCCATGTTTTTTATCTTCGTTTCATACAAATGACTTAGTTCATGTTTGTCATTGGTAGAACGAAACGGTAATTCGTCAGCATATTCAAGAATCTCACGTAAGTTATAACCACTTTGAATCTTGTTTTTAAGCTCAGAGAAGATTTCACCAACCTTATATTCAATGGTTTGGGCACTTTTAGCCGTTTGTTTGAATTTAGCTAAATAAGGAAACAGCTTACCATCTACAAATTGCACCAAGTCAGGTCCAGTCATAGCTACGTGATGATCGAGCTTACCATCTTCACCTTTTGGCATTGCCCAATTAGGCCAGCGATACTCTTCATCTAAAATGAATTCATAATCTTCACCACGAAGTTCAGCTTCATCAGCCTTAACAAGTTCAAGCTCCTCAAGGTAACGTAGGAACATCACCCAAGACGTTTGTCCAATGTAATCCAGTTCACTGTCTGCTCCAGAATCTTTATAGAGCAGATCATCAATATTCTTAAACGTTTGTTCGAAACTCATTTTAGTTTAAATCGGTTATGCAACGAGTGCGTGTTAGTGATTTGCACGAATTTAATTCGTTTTTGGAAAGATTGGTAGCAATCGAGTGGTATTCAGAATGACTATTTCAGAGAATAGTACGTGTATGCGTGAGTTGTTGAGCTAATAACTGTAGTATACTTTGTAGCTATGTAATGCTATGGGTGAAAAAATGATAAGTAATCAGGAATGTAGATTATAAGCTATGTGCTCGAAGAGTAAAGTGCATGAAGTATATATAACAGTGACTAAATGCATGAAATTAGCATTAGCCGTCGAACATTATTTAGCATGAACTTTTTTATGACACTCTTGACATAATGTGGTCATCGCTTCAATCGGGTAGTGCCAAGGTAAATTATCTTTAACGTAAAACTCATGATGAGCGTTTAGAATTACTTCCTTTTCTGCTATAATTGGAACTGGGTAATCAAAGTTTGTTTGCTCGTCTGTCGTGTCAGACAGTTTTGCGATTGGCCAAAGTTCATTCGTGGTATTTTTTAAGTAATCAATCCAATCTCTTTTTAATCTATCGAGTGTTTTTCGTGACTTATTTACTCGATATTCCCATGTAAAGGGGGCTCCGTGTTCTTTGACAGTTTCCTTTAGTCCGCAGTGTTGGCATTTATAGTTATGAGCGAAAAAGACTTCCTGACGAAATTTTAACCACTCATTTGTTTTTAGTAATTGTTCATACGATGGCTTAGCTTTTTTAATATCATCATAGGCAAGCAAACCAACCCATGTGTCGTGTGTCAAATATTTGATTACTTCATCATTTTCTGTACTTACGTCTACGCTATTCAGCAAACTGTTGTCTACATACGCATTTCGCTCGTATGAATCATAGTTCACCAAAGTAAAGTCAGGAACTCCTCGATCATCTAAAACATAGTCTCCGTGTTTGTCTGTGATTAAAACTTGCGAATAATTCATTTTTGGTGGGTCTAAAAGGCAGAATAGGGCTTTACTAGCATTAACAGCCAAGAACATCCAACCAACTATAAAATCTGGTTTGGTAACTCGACCTTTTACTTTAAGAGACCGTTGAGCAATTTGGCACCATGAGATGTTTGGTCGTTCAACAAACTTACCCAATTGGGTGTCATATTTATATGCAGGATAGCTTTTAACAATGAAGTATTCAATGTCCATATCAACAACATGTTATTGTTTTCAATTTTTCAAATTTAAACGTTAACTAATTTATAACAACGGCTTGCAATTTCTGTATGATCCAACCATAAAATGTCAGGTATTTTACCACGATAGTATTATACTAAAAGCTATATAATGCTAACAGTGTTAGAAAGCTAAAGTAATCAGCTAAATAACATCATTTTTTTGGTGTTGATAGAACCCACTGATTGCAGTGCATGTAAAATATCGTGTATTATTTGACTTTTTAACTAATTATCTTGCCTGCGCTGGATTCTGTTTATTTGCCTTGAAATCTTTTGCCATCGTGACGTGTTCAGCAATGGACTCAATGTTGTTGTAATTAAAATAACTCGAACTAGGATGCGGGGTCACAAGAAACGGTATCATACGATCTAGTGATAAAAAGTTTTGTTTTCGTAAATCACCGTGTGTTGTCAACTGATAGTCGTTTCGTGGGAAGTTGTTCCAAAGCCTATTGCCCCAAAACAGGATAAAATCTGGATTGAGCGAATGACAAACTTGTTTGAAAGCGTCGTAACTATTACGAAAGTCATCGTGGCTTGGAGAAGTTCTATTGTTGGCCATTGGGGTTTGAATAAAATTATAAAATGACACGGATTCCCAGAAGTTTACCTGTTCAATTTTACTTAATGTTCTGCCCAAATAAACATTTGCAAACTTTGTAAACGTGTTCATCCAGCGCTCAAATGGATATTTTATTTGTTTATAAGAAATATGCTTTTTAACGATATCGTTAGTAAACTCAAATCTTTCAATAATTTGATTCTGAGTTAAGTTTTGAGTCAGAAATTGAGGGGCATAATGGCTTTCTCCAAGTACAAGTAGCTTGAAGTCAGAGTTTGAATAGTTTGGTCCAACGTACGGTTTGAAAATTGATTTGGTCATATTTATTTGATTAGTTATTTGGATATCATAGACGTTTGTGCCTTCGCAATGAACTTAATGTACGCTTTGATTTCAATTGGATAATGTCATAAGGTAACTCAGATAATTCGAGAAGCTCCATAATTCTAGTTCAAAGGCTTATTCAAATTTTACGACCACCGACCTTATTGGGTTATTTTCTCGGTTGGCTAACAGAATGAAATTTAGAATATGCTCTTCCAAGCTTAGCTTCGCCAATCTGTGCAATTCGTCCGATTTTAATTTCATTTCCCCCTTTTCTCTAACAGTCTTAGCGAATTCCTCCTCTAGTTCGTTTCTTAAAAAGGTTTCATTGACACCCAATCCTTTCTGGGTTTCAATACAGTTAGTAGGAGATATGTTCGAAGACAGTAGCGAAAGAGGAGGTGCAACAACGTATATTACGTCTCCTTTTATGTCACCCTTCCATACAAAATCATCGTTAATTTCTATTCCAAAGTCTAGCTGGGCTTCATACTCACAAAAAAGCCGTGTAGAGCCAGCAATTTTGAGTTTGTAAATCTTTTTTGACAAGGACGAATAGAGATTTTTCTGAGTAACTAAGGTGAGTTTTTTGACAGACTCTAGCTCACCAAATTCCACGGTTGTGATGGCTACTGCATTTGAATTTTGAATATACTTAAGGACAAAGTAGGTTCCTCCTCCTACTATTAGGACAAGTGAAATAATTAATAATATGTTTTTAGTTTTTGGCCCCATAATCTCAAATGTACTTAAAATGTATTGTTATTGTAGATAAATCTCATTCCTTAACGTCAGCATCTTGTGTTAAATATTCGAGCACAACGACTTAGTGCAGCTGTTTATAAAGGACCGTGATTTTTAGAAGTGAACTTTTATAATGAAAGTGCTGGTTTTACAACAAGCAGGGTATTTAATACAGTTTTAGAGCTCAACGAATATGATATCGATGTTTTAGTTGCCCACTGAAGTGTAACAACCGCTAGTTATCACTATATGGTCCAACAACTGGATATCCAACAATTTGCCACCTTCTTTTATCTTTTGAGTGATAGATTTATCGGCTCTGCTAGGCTTTAGATTGCCACTAGGATGATTGTGCGCTAGTATTATACCAGAAGCGTTTAGTTTAAGTGCAAACTGGAATACAATCTTGGGATCACATAGTGTTCCTGAAAGTCCTCCAGCACTAATTTGAGCATAGCCAACAGCTTCATTTCTTCGATTTAGATACAATGCATACATAAATTCACGATGTTCAATCGTCTCAGGATCAAAGATTTGTTTAAAAGCTCGATAGGCTGCTTCTGGTGTTGTAATTGGTTCGGAAGGTATTATTATGTTGTTCCGTTTGTAGGTAATTTGTACTTCGCCTACTGCTTGGAATAAGGGGATTTGTGTTGTTTTCATAGTGATAGTTTGTTAATCTGTTTTGTAGGTTAGAAGGTGTAAAAAACAAAAGGAGAGCCGAAGCCCTCCTAGTTATAGTATCGTAAAATACCGAAACGGATACAGCTCTTCACCAATCTGATAAACGAGTTGAAACTGTTTGTCAATCAGTACTCTTTTGACTTGATAGGTGTGATGCTTTTGCAATCCAAACTCATCGGTCAATGATTCGACGTCAAATGGGCAGTTAAGCCGAGAAAGAATCCCTTTGATTGAAACAATGAGCAAACTGTTTCCGTTGACCCACTTTTGTAAATCTTTCAGTGCATCCGACATATTAGTTCAAATACCAACTATCTCCATCAGTAACAGCCTTTGACAAGTGATTGACACCTTCAAAAGCAAGTATATTACGATGTAAGAACTTATCAATGTATGAACTCTTATTTGCTCCTGTAAACAGATTATAGACGTTCCATAAGGATATGTCACCATTATCGTTTCGAGCGTGTGACTTGTCGTTAAAATAATCTACAGCAACCGTGTTGAGTTGATTGTCGGTTAGACCAATTTCTGGAATACCTGATCGTTGCGTTTTATTCATAGCATTAAATAGTTTCACTCGACCAAGAACTTGAGCAAACTGCTTTTCTGTTAGGTGTCGTTGTCTAAGCTGATTGAACTCATTGATAGTATTTCTACCGCCTTCACTGTGAAATTGTCGAAACAGATCTTTTGCAGTTACTTTCAAGTGATCAATAGATTGAACTTTAACTGCATCTTGAAATCCAGTTGTTGAAATGCACAAGTTGGTACACACCTGGTTCTTAAAGCCAACAAACAGTTTAAAATGTTCAAAGCTGTCTTTGGTGGTATTGAGATTATCCAAATTAAAGGCTTTAACACCTCCAATGGCTAAATCTAGCACTTCGTCACCCACTTTGGCACTAATACCAGGAAAGTTGACCATCCAAGCCATACGTTCGTAATATAGCGTGGTTTCTTCTGGAAGTAACTCACTTGCAGGTTTGTTTCTAGCCTCTGGGACTCTTCCTTTTATAGGATGAGATACACGTATAACGGGATCTGTACATTCACCAAATACTTCACGTGCAATGGCACAGGTAGATTCAATAAACTCTGTATGAGAAATAGTCTGCTCATTATCTTTTACGTGCACAGGAACAACATGCTCTTCTCGTATCGTATCTATATCCAGAGCTATAGTATTAGCAGTAATGAACTGGTTGTATTTAGAGTCATCCATTCGTTACACTCCCTTCTTTACTAAATGATTGAGGATTTGTTAGACGTGCTTTTTGAACTATAAACGCATCTTTAAATTCAAGTCTACATTCAGGATGAGCGTTATATATTTCCAGAAGTTCTGCAACAGTCTTTGTTTCATTAATTCGTTCAGAAAACGACTTATCTGTTGATGCACTCGCTCGTTCACACCATGTTTTAATGCGTGCTCCTGTTTGTTCGGTAATACTAAAGGCAGGAAGATTTACAAATAGTCCTGTACGGTCTTTTGAAGTCGTTGCTTGATGTTTAGCGTTAATTTCTAAGACAATTGTAAACTCGTAATCGACTCCATCTCGCTGTATAGCCTTAAGTCCAACCTTTTCTGGAACTACTTTTCCATTTTTAGTTGACAGCACATAGTCTTGCTTCGTTCGAAGTGTAGCAATAACATGAATTGGAGCATTTAGTATAGCTTGAATTAAAGCATTTAATCGAGGAGTTATCTTACTCCAATTGGTAAATGAATTACCAGCCATCTTTGAATGTTCGTCTAATAAATATTCCCAACAATGACTAAGCGAATCGATGATGAGTACTTCAATGCCATTCTCGACACATACATCGATTGCTTTGATGTACATTTCTGGAGAATATGGATGATGTAGTGGAAGTACATTGTACTGTCCTAAATCTGCATAGAGATCTGCACTACCATTTTCGGTATCAATGACGGCTACTTTCGACCAGTCGTCTGTCATACCTTTAGCAAGTAAAAGAGCAGAATAGGTTTTACCTGATCCACTAGCTCCTTGCAATGCAAGCTTGATTTTGGCTTGCTTTCTATTTGATTTTCTGAGGGTTAAGTTCATAATAATATTTATTATTATTTTAATATTTTTAATTAATTGAAATAAAAAAGGAGCAGCAACATGCTACTCCTTCGTGTTGTACCCAGTGTGGAGTTACTTAAAGTACAAGTTCGTTCGTACGTTCTAAGACTGTTTCCTCCAGACTGGGATTTGGATCGTACTCATAACGATGAGACAGCGTAATCTCCTCACCTGTGTCTTGAATGACATACGCGTAAGGTTCGACCTCTACTCGTTGTATTGTACCTGGCATTTTAGTGCCGATTAAGGATTGACACGTGCTTTCGTTAAACGTTGACGAAACAGTTGCCTTTCTAGCTGTTAAATAGATTCTTCCAGTCTCCTTGGATTGGACAGACTCCACGCCACCTAAAAGTTCGAGTAAGAAAAACTCTTCACCTTCAGCATTGATGGCTGATTTGAAATTTGAAATTGTAACCATAATAGATTTATTTTAATTCGGAAAACCCTCAAACAGACGGGGGTTATTATCTCCTTAGAACAAGGAGGGGGTTTATTCTTGGTGAACTTTGTGTGCAGGGGGTTTCGAGCTCAAACCAAAGTAATACATTTGCAGGTACGTTATATTCGCCTATGGGCCAGCTAGGAACAACTTAAAAAAGTATAAAGTGAATTGGAAAGGAGCAAAACATATTAAAGATAATATCTATGATTTACCAGGACATTGGTTAAAAATTGAATATTTTGAAGCTCTTAATATCCTGTTCAGAGTGGAGAACTTATTGCGGATGTTCGTTTATATTATCTTAAAAAATGAGCATAAAGACAAATGGAAAGATTTGTCTATAACCTCCGACGATGCTGAAAACTCTACAATAGGTGCAATTGCCAAAAGAAGGTTGTCTCAAGACAAAAACTATGCATATTTGGGCTACGTAATTACAAGTCCACTTTTACATTTAACAAGTGGCGAATTAATTCGTATTATAACTTCCGACACATATTGGAAGTACTTCAAAAAGTATTTTCCTGGGTCGAAAGAAATTATGAAAAATAAACTAGACGAAATCGGCAATGTCCGAAATTCCTTAGCACATTTTAGACCTTTAAAAAAAGGTGATATTGAACTGGTGAAACAAAACTCTAATCATAGTCTTTCTTTAATCGAAAAAACCTTTAGTGACTACATATCTTGTCCAAATATGGTACCTACGAATACTGATGACGATTGGTACAACAAATTAAGTACTATTGGCATCCCTGAGGTAAAAATTAGCTTTAAACAAAGCAAAAACGAAAATTGGATAAAACTTTTTATAGAATTCAGGCCACCAAAATTATCGGAAGATGCCTATTACGAAGGATATACAACGAGATTAACAAATTTAAAAACTGATAATCTATTGTTACATTATCCAAATCTTACAAAATTCTTAATTTCATGTACTGAGAGAATCGCTACTGCAAAAGAAGATAATCTAGATGATCTTGAAATAAAAAAAATAATTTCACTAACATTTAGTAGAAACACTTTAGCCGAAGATTATTCTACAATAAAGACGCAACTTGAAGAAATTCTTTTTGAAATTTCTAAAGAATTAGCACTTATAGAGGCTGATAATTTAGCTCAAGGGAAGCTAATTGAAGTTGTAAATTGTTTTATCGACGCAGACGACGGGATTTATCAGTATGTTTATACTGATGAATTTTATACGGAATTGACGGAAACCACGCCTGTTGAGTTTTGGGGGTCTTTAAATTATGCTTATAGTGATTTTATGACTGATACCGACAAATATCCCTGGATGCCTGTTGATATATCTGATGATAAGGAGGAATTGCCTTTTTAGCAAATTACCGCATCTTAATATTTAACGTATGTTGCTAATCTGGCAATTAGATTGGGTTTGACAAATAGAAAAAACAGATTCTTGTATCTTTCAATCAGACCAATTCTGGGTCAAACATATTTACACCCAAGCGAACTGTAGGCGTCGCATTATTATTTAGTTTGATAGCTACCTTTTGTACATATTTATAAATGGTTGTAGATTGCTAGACTTAATTCATGAGGACAGATTTTACAAATAAAACTAAAGAGATACTTGCTAAAAGAGTTGGTTATCGCTGTTCAAAACCAGATTGTGGTCAACCTACGGTTGGTCCAGGTGTAAAGGATGAGGAGGTTATAAGCATTGGTGTTGCAGCGCATATTACAGCAGCATCACCAGGCGGCCCTCGGTATGACGTTAATATGTCAGAGGCACAGAGAGCTCATGTAAGCAATGGAATATGGTTGTGCCAAACTCACTCACGGCTAATAGACGTTGATTCCAAACGTTATTCAATTGGACTCCTACAGGAATGGAAGGAATCGGCTGAGGAAACTAATCTGTTGAAGCTTGTTGGAGGCAGAAGTAATGAGAACGGTAAGTTTCCATTTTTAGAAGTGGATTTAATTTGGTCACATGGAGGGAGAACTAATTTAGGGTGGAGTGCATATAACAAAGAAATTTATGAAAGACCAATTCCTGCTGGAACAGATTTATATGCACATTGGCGTTTGTCTTGGAATTTTAGTTTGGTTATCCACAATAACTCTGAAGTCACAGCATACAATGCATCTGTGATGCAAACTGCTGACATAACATTTGGTCAATTAGAAGAGTTACCAAAGGTAAATCACTTACTACCATTTGAGTCTATTATCATTGAAGCGAGATATGAAAAATATATTCACGGTATGTCAAAAGAGGCAGATGAAATTTTAGAGCCTATGGTCCCGTTGGTTCTAAGTGGGTTGGAATTAGAACTGTCCTATTTGGATGATCGAAGGGAACTGCATCGAACTTTGTTTACAATTAATAATAGTGTCATAAGAAATTCTGTAATAAACTAGAGGTATGGATATCCAGTTGTATAAGAAAGGTGGGTACCACCTATGTTGTCGGTGTTGCATTATTAAATCAACTCAAACTAAATGAAAAATATAGAAGAAAATGGTAAGTTAAAAGTTACTCTGTACCATGGCACAAATAGTATATTTATGGATAGTATCTTAGAGAAAGGTCTAGGATATTGTAATCCTATTTCTGACCTAAATGTTAAAGCGACTGCTGCTGCTGTGTTTGAACTCGCCAAAGAACATATAAGTGAGTCAATACTGTATCAAAAAAACTTTGTGTCATTTAACAAAATGATAAAGCAAGAAGTGACAAAATCTTTTAATTATCAGCACGGGCAAACATATTTGTCTCCGTCTATGGAAACAGCAAGCAACTATGCAGTTAGCAATCTATACGGTTCCGAATTTGTTTCATATACGTTAAAATTTATTGAAGAGCTTATAAAGCATGACATCTCCATTGTAAAAGATTTAGCAAATGATAACCCTGATCTATTTAATTTACTTCGGTTAAGGTCGTCACCTATACTTATTGGGCTAGATGATTTGCCAATAAGTTGGTTGAAAGATGAACGAGGTAATAGTCCTGAACATAACATTAAATATTTACAAGAAATACAGGGTAATAGTTATGAATCATTATGTAAGCAAACAAACTTCCGTCTAACATCTGTTGTCCCATCTGACCAGATATCAATATATCTTATCAACCATTTGGCTAAAAGGAATTTTGCATATTACAAACTACATCTATTGCGGTCTGTGGTGGAATAGAGGAGCAACGCACTTATATGAGCTAAAATAATCCTGGATGTTTTACCATTGTTTTACCTATTCAACAAAAAACCCTTCCAAATGCCTGATTTGAAAGGGTTTAACTGATAAAACTGTGGGCCCACATGGACTCGAACCATGGACCACCTGATTATGAGTCAGGTCTGAACTACAAAACAAACAAATAGCCATTTTATAAATAATAGTACTTGAACCATTTGTTTACAACGGTTTTGGCTTTATTGGGTTCGATTTAATAGCGGTTTATTTTGTGTTGTTGTGTTACATTTGTGTTACAAATGTGTTACAATAATTATTCGTCAATATGTTAAAAGCCCACACAGCAGTTTATTTAGATTCGATCAGACCAAAAAAGAATGGACTTTGTTCAGTTAAGATAAAAGTCACGTATAACCGCAAACGCAAATACTATTCTACTGGAATAGACTTAACACCTTCCGAATTTGAGCAAACATTATTCGGCAAACGGAAAACCAACGAGCAGAAAGAATTTAATAAGAAGATTTCGTATTTTGAAAATAAAGCCAATGATGTAATTAAAGATCTTCATATTTTTTCATTTGATGCTTTTCAGGAGAAATTTTTAGAGAATAGAAATACGGCTAATAGCGTATCATTTGCATTTGACAAATACATAGACGAATTAAAACTTGAAAATAGGCTTGGGACAGCTTCAAGTTATGAATGTGCAAAAAATAGTATTTCGGAGTTTAGGTCAGGACTAACATTTGCCGAAATAACACCAAAGTTTTTGAAGAAATATCAAAAATGGATGACAGATAATGGTCGAAGTATTTCAACAGTTGGCATTTATTTAAGAAGTCTTCGAGCGGTTTATAATGAACATGTAATTGATAAATCAGCATACCCATTTGGAAAGGGTAAGTACACCATACCAACAAGTAAGAACACAAAAAAAGCGTTAACACTTGACGAAATAGGTAAAATATACAATCATGTTGCGGTTAAAAATAGCGCGATGGAAATGGCAAAAGATTACTGGATATTTATGTACTTATCCAACGGCATGAACGTCAAAGATTTATGTTTACTTAAATGGAAGAATATTGATGGAAATATTCTCACTTATAAAAGAGCCAAAACCGAAAGAAGTAACAAAGAACAAAAAACTATAACTGTTGCTTTAAAAGCAGATAGTTTAACAATAATAAAAAAGTGGTCCATTCCTTCTCTAAATAAAGATGCTTACATATTCCCACATTTCAGTAATAAGATGGACGCTTTGCAAATGAGAAAAGCTGGAAAACAACTAACAAAAAAAATAAATAAATACGTCAAAAAAATTGCAATTGCAGAAGGAATAAATAAAACCGTCACCACGTATTTTGCTAGGCATTCTTTTGCCACGGTATTAAAGCGTTCAGGGGTACAAACAGAAATGATAAGCGAACTACTTGGTCATAGTTCAATGAGTGTTACAGAAAGCTATTTAGATAGCTTCGAGAACGAACAAATACAAGATAAGACCGATTCACTAATAGCATTCAAGAAAGCTAACTAAAACCGTTTCAAAGATGTTGGGACATAAGAACCTAAAAACAACACAGATTTATGCCAAAGTAGTTGATGAAGCGAAAAGGAAGGCAACGGGTAAAATTAAACTGGATTTGTATGTACCATAAAAAAAAATCAAAGTGTTCTGAGCAAATAGAATTTGAAGAAAGGGTTCGAGAGGTGCTAAAATGGCAAATAAATGCAGCGTCAATAAGTTATAGACTGCAAATTGGTAAGGCGTATAGAACCGATGAGAAACAGATAGAAGCACTTGAAAAAGTGATTGACGATCATTTGAATTTTATCAATTCCACACCCTTTGCGCTAAAAAAATTTAGAGAAAATCCGATTGACACAATTGTTGAGTATTTTGTCGAAGAATGGTATGATGCTGGAGACGCTAAAATTTACTTGAACCAAAATAGTTTTAGCAAGGCAATGGAGCAGGAAGCTGCTGAAATGTTAAAAGCGTATCGTGCTATTTGTCTAGTTGAATTTTACGAAGAACATTTACAAACAATCATCCCAAATGAACCAAGTCATATTAATGAGAAAACAAGCTATCTAGAATTTTTATCAACTATTAGCAACATTAAGAGTATTGAGAGACATAGAATTTTAGTTGACTATGATGACAAGATAATAGGCACATTAGAACAGTTAAATGTTGCCGCTAACGAATCAAAATGGATAGACTTAAAACGCTATGTTTTTAAATTAAACGAGGAATCCAACACAGAGATTTCTGATATTGAGGTAATGAACTATCTTAAAGGTTTAACCAACAACTTTGAAAAGGAGTTTACCGAAAAAGCTCTTTTTGAGTTAGAGGTTTTTGAGAATATGGTATTTAATGAGACGATTATAGAGGCGGTTCAAAATAAATGTATTGAAGTAGGTTTGGAAATTCCTACTTATAACAAGGTCAATTCGCGAACCAATAAAATAGAAACCTTCCCTGACTTCAAAGCCATGCAAAACAAACTTTTTCCTTTTGTCGGGACGCAACTACAATTTGCAAAGACATACTTAACAAATGCGATTCAAAAAATTGAAAATGAAACACAGTTTAGTGTACTTGAATGGGCAACCATATTTTATTATGCAGAAGAGACAAAATTGACCTCAAATGCAAAAACAGTATTGAATAGAATTTTGGACTTTATGAGTAAACACAAAATCCATACAAGTTCTAAAAATTTCAAAGTTGAGTATTATGAGGCTAAGAGACGTATAAACGTGATGAACAATTACCCGATTAATAAACTTGAATTGATTATGCCATTTCTTAGCAAAAACTACAAACAGACGGTTACTAAAGTTGAGAACGATATAATTTTTTTAAATGAAAATAACCCTGAATACTAAGTGTTTACGTTTATCTTTTAAACTGTAACCAGTTACCTGAGGGGTTACACCTTTTGTATTTGCAGAAAAACATTTACAAATGGAACAAGTATTCTTTAACGTGCCTTTATCTAAGTTAGAACCAATTTTTAAACGTTGGATTAAAGAAGCACAAGCAGAAATTCAACCAACAAAGGTAGAACCCACAGAACAATCTCAACAATGGCTTGATCTCAACGATCTTGTAAAGTACGATCCTGAGAAGCGCAAAAAACCCACTTGGTACAGTAAAATTTCTCGTCAAGAAGTACCACACTATAAACGTGGTAAAAAAGTCTATTTCCTGAAGTCTGAAATTGATGAATGGTTAAAACAAGGGCGCAAGAAATCAAACGCTGAAATAGAGCAGAAAGCGGAAGCGTATTTATCTAACAATAAAAAAGGGTTGAAGTAATGGAAAGCACTAACAACAACCCTTTGTATAAAAGACAGGGTAAAGATACAGATTTTAATAGCCAGTTGAAAACCATATTTCTGTACTTACAACAGCATAATGCAACCGCTTCAATGGTTGCTGCTGCAACGGGAGTACCTCAGAAAAATATTTGTAGATACAAACGAGATTTAGAAAAGGCAGGACGACTTTGGGAAATAGAAAAGAAGATATGTAAAGAGACAGGTTTCAAAGCGTGGTATTTAACCACCAACCCCGAGCGAGCCCCTTTTGATAACCAATTAAATCTTTTTGGGATATGACGGCTAATAATATAAACCCACAGTTTGCGGACTTGCAGCAACCTGAAACGTTTACAGACCATATCCAAGAAATTCAACGAGAACTGGAGGCAAAAAAGCAGGATAAAGGACTATTTAAAGTCAAAACAGCAAACGAATGGTTGGAACAAGCTATGACCACACCAATACCCGAAATGCTATTTGGCGAATTTTGGCACGAAAACGAAATATGTATTCTGTTTGCCGATAGCAATTTAGGCAAGTCAATTTTAGCGGTACAAAATGCCGATAGCATAAGCAGGGGTCAGCAAATAAGAGGGTTTAACCTTGAGGCAAAAAGACAGCCAGTGTTATACTTTGATTTTGAACTTTCTGCCAAACAATTTGAGGTAAGATATTCTGTGAAAAGTGAAACAGAAAAGGTGTTTGAAAATCATTATTCGTTTGACGACAATTTTAAGCGAATTGAAATAAACCCTGAAGCAGAAATACCAACAGAAATTTCTTTTGAAAATTATCTGAATCAATCATTGGAGCAATGTATAATCGAAACACAGTCAAAAGTTTTGATCATTGACAATATTACCTATCTAAAGAATGAGACGGAACGCTCAAAAGATGCTTTGCCACTTATGAAGTATTTAAAGGAATTAAAGAGCAAATATAGCCTTTCAATCTTAGCACTTGCCCACACACCAAAACGTGATTTGAGCCGACCAATTACACAGAATGATTTGGGAGGCAGTAAGATGTTGTACAATTTCATTGATAGTTGTTTTGCTATTGGGCAAAGCAATTCGGATAAAAGCCTGAGATACATAAAGCAGGTAAAAGCACGAAATACAGCCATGATTTACGATACTGAAAACGTAGTTGTTTGCCAATTAGATAAGACTTTCAATTTTTTATCATTTGAATTTTTGGACTTAGGAGCAGAACGGGAACACTTAAAACAGTATTCAGAAAAAGACCGTGAGAGTCTAATTGAACAGGCGAAGGAGTTAAGCGAAAAGAAGTTTTCTCAAAGGGATATTGCTAAGCAATTAAACATCTCGCTAGGTGCAGTAAATAAGTATTTGAAAATGTAAAAGCGTTCACACCGTTCACGATGTTCACACCTGAACACTATGAACACTAAAACAGTAAAAATATGAATACTGAACACAGATACACCCTTGAGAAAGGCAGCAAAAAATACCATTGCCCTGAATGTGCTAAAACTCGCTTTGTAAGATACATTGATACTCAAACAGGCGAATATTTGCCCGAACAATACGGACGTTGCGACCGTGAAAGCAAATGCGGTTATTTCGTGAACCCTTATGATGACGGTTATGTAAAAGCAATTCGAGAGCAGGAGCAAGGCGACAAAACCGAATGGAAGCCACAGCAACCAAAACGAATAAAAAGACCTGTAAGCAAGCCCAAAAGGGCATTTATTCCGTTTGATGTATTTAACCGTACCCGTGCAGGATATGAAAAGAATGTATTTATTCAGAACTTACTTGCTCGGGTTGCATTTCCTTTTGAAGTTAAGGAGATTGAAAAGGTAATATCATTGTATCATTTAGGTACGGTACAAAATGGATACCGTACAGGGGGAAATACTTTTCCTTTCATTGATGTAAAGAATAATGTAAGAGCCGTACAGGTAAAACAATTTGACGAACAAAACCACACCAAAGGCACAGACTTTTTGCACTCGATAATTGAAAAGCACCACACCCGAAAAAATAAGCAATTGCCTGAATGGTTGAAAGCATACAATGAGAACGAAACAAAGGTTTCCTGTTTGTTTGGCGAACACCTATTAAGAAGATACCCAAACAATCCAGTTGCGTTGGTTGAAGCACCTAAAACGGCTATTTATGGCACGTTGTATTTTGGTTTCCCTGAACAGTCGACAAACTTTATTTGGTTGGCTGTCTACAATTTGAGCAGCTTAAATATTGACAAATGCGAAGTGTTGAAAGGTCGGAATGTTTATTTGTTCCCTGATCTATCAAAAGACGGCAAAGCCTTTGAGTTATGGAGCAATAAAGCAACCGAAATACAACAGCGTTTACAGGGTACTTACTTCCATGTTTCAGACTTACTTGAAAAGTTAGCACCACAGCAGGACAAGGAACAAGGCAAAGACATTGCTGACTATCTTATTCAACAGGATTGGCGACTTTTCAGAAAGCAAGACGAAAAAGAAACCCACTCTTGTGAACCATTGGCCAAAGTTGAGGTATTCAAAACTGAACGAATTGAACCACCTAAAAAGGAACAACCCGAAAACTGGAGCAATTCAATTGCAGAACTGGAAAACTACTTTTCAAATTTAGAACTGCCAACCCAGCCCGTGAAACTGAATAAATGCAGCACAGTAAATGATTGTTCACTGTTCATTGAAAAACACCTGAACACCGTGAACGCAAACAACGGGAATTTGACATTTTTACCCTTTCTAAACCGATTGAATGAGTTAAAACAAGTGTTAATCGTTACACAATGACGAAGTGTTTTCCCACCCGTAAAAAAGAAATTTGTTTTGATAGTTTCAATTCTTATGAAGTGTTTTCGTACACGTAAAAAAAAGACTATTACCGTTTTGCAACATTTAAATGTTTGAGTGATTACGATAACGAAGATTTTATGTAGGTCACACGCACGCATGAAGATTTTTCACAAGTCACTACGCACGAAGATTTATTCAGTATCATTATGCACGAAGGTTTTTCTCCTACCACTACGCACGGGAAAAAAGAACCTTTCTTTATATTCGAACTATGAAAACAAAACTAATCTTTCTTATTGCCACACTAACTTTAGTTTCATGTCAAAGTGATATTGAAGAAAAAATAGAGACACATCTTAAATCTAAAGCGATGGGTTTAGAAATCAATTATAAGTCTCAATCATTTCAATGGGTTGATACATTAACGGTTTCAGAATTAAATGACTCTTTTAAGAGAAAAACAAACGGGATTATTGAACCAATACTTGGATTCGAATATTACATTTATCCTCACCATGACCACTGTCAAATCCTAACAAAGAGTTATAATTCTATTAGTAAGCTGAAGCAGCTGAGAAACTTTGAGAATGAACATGGGCACAAGGAGAACGGAGACTACATTGCCTTTGCAAAGAAAAACTATGGGTTGTCGAGCTTCATAAATAGTTATGCAGATAATATTGATGGGCTGGATTCAATAATCAGCAACTATGACAACTTTAAAGAGAGTGACCCATTTTGGATAAAAACCCTTGCATGGTTCTATAAAAGAACAGAGAGTTATGAAAAAAATCATGTAACTGCGGATTTTTGGGACTTAGCTATACAGTATTCTGATACGATAAAGGCATACAATGACAGTATCTCAAAATATAGCAATATCGACGGAAGCACTCCTATTTATTTCAAAGGGATAAACAAATACACTATCGAAAACCCGTTGCTCAAAGGGGCAAAACAAGAGTTAAAAGGATTTATTTATTTTAACCCTGAACTGGAAATAATTAGAAGTGAAATTAACTTTAATTGACGTTTTTCTACTTCATAAAAAAAGGGGCTGCGACGATGAAGTACAACCCCTCTTCAGCCATACCTCTGGCTTGAAAGTTAATTCAATAATAGCCACAAGTTACCGTCACTCAACTAATAGCACTCCGTTAGTACTTATCCAGTCTCCAAACGTCAAAGGGCTTGAAACAGGCTTAAAACAGCTATTAGGAAACGTTGCTATCATCCAATCTTGTTTAAAAGTTCTTGAACTGAATAATTTATCACTTCTAGAAAAAAACTATAATGTCCGTCAGAGTAAAAAATAATTGTGACTTTTTCTTTCATTTCCGAGTAATACCTGTCGCCTCTAACTAGGACGCGTCCAGCGGAAGGCATGTCAGGGTCAATAAAAGGTACTAACTCAGGGTCATAAATGTAACCTTCAAAGATTCTTGAAATGTAATTCACATTATAATACCCCTGAAGTGGTATGCTTGTTTGCTCAGTAGGACGCGGTAAGCGGTAATACCATTTTTTAGCATACGTTTGTTCAAACTCAAGACGTCTAACTTCTAAATCAATAAATGCGTTCATACACCAAAGTTAATAATTCAGGTAAGCGAAACGTTGCTATGAACTATTTGTGTGACGTGTTAATTCAAAAAATCCATCATGGAAACGCAGCTATCATCTATTTGATTTGACAGTTATACTTTTGAATCTGTTTAACATGATGCAAACTAATTCAATAATCTGTTACTTTTTTCGAAGTCACTAAGATGTAAAGTTGTTCCGCAGATTTTTTATAGGTAGCATAGTCAATTACCTTTTGGTTGTACAAATCTTTTAGGCTATTGTATTTTTCTATCGTATAATCCGTATTGTCCAGATTAACAATCTTTGACCAAAACTTTCTCGTACCGTTACTATCAAAGTAAAAGTCAGGCGTTGAAGAATGCAGAGAGCTTAACATTCCCGATATATTATCCATATCGAAAATTTTTTTTAGCTCATCATATTGATCAGCTTGAGTGTTATTTTCTTTTCTTCTTTCCTCTTTACGCCTGTCTGCCTCGATTTTACGTTTTTCTAATTCAACCCGTCGTTCAACATCCACCCCTGACAATCGAACAAATTCGTGTAGTATTTCTATTTTTTTTTGTAATAGGTTTTTGCGCCTTTCATCTTTAATTTCCTTTGGCGTCATAAACGGTTGTATTTCTGATCCATCACGTGTTTTAAAAGTTGTGTTGAATAAACGACCTACCAAACTGACCAAAATATACAACAATGCTATTGCAAAACAAAACCCAATAAATCCTAATAAACCTTCTCCGAAACCGCTCAACTGTACCATGTATATTTAATTTAACGCAAGTATAACTTTTTTGGGGGTAGTCCAGTAGTTTCTAAATTTACTAAATGAGTGCATAGCACTTGATAAAGAAAGTTGGGTATTAAATGGTGTTGTTTAGGAAGTTTTACATGTTTTGGCGTCTAAAACGATTTGTGGAAATGTATAACGTAACGCAGCTATTATCTATTTGCGAACGTGCAAGTTTTGAACTACATACCTAAAAGTGTTCAAGTCCTGATGATGGAAACGCAGCTATCAACTATCTGTAAGATGTCAAGTTTTGAAAAGTTGGAAAGGGTGTAGGGGGACATTTGGAAATGTCTGATCTAAGACCATTACAACGGAGCTATCATCTTTTTGTGTGAAGCCAGTTTCAAAAAAGGTGAAAAGTGTTGGACTTAGATAAATTTTATGTTAGTTCTTGGAGTTGCTGTCTATGTAAGATATTTTTTTTGGGTCAAGTACAAATTGACCGACAACAAGTGGAACGATATTAAGGTTGTGTATCTTGTTTTTGTCACACCAATTTACTAAAGATTGTACCAAGCTATCACATGTATTGTAGAAGTCGATGTAGTTTGTAAACTTTGTTTTCCGATAACCGAAAGTTCCTAGAACAACAGGATCAAAGGTTACTGGTTCAAAAATATTTGTTTCTAAAATTATGGACTTAGGTGCGCAAAGACGATCATTAATGACCGTTGTTCGGTTAAGGTATAATTCTGATAGGGCAATACTTATTTCCTTTGGTAGTTTAGGATTATTGATGAATTTCCTCAGATCTCCGAGCTGGTTAGAATTTGCTCCTAAGAAGACAGGTACAGAGCAATAGTTATTGTGCTCATCAATAAATTGTGGGGTTGGTAAATTTAATAAAGTAACCCCGCACATTGTTCCTACGCCGTCCTCATTCCGTAGCTTCATTTCTATGATATTACTATTTAAGTGATTTATTAGTTGAATAATAGTATCAAACTGCAAGTTTGTTAAGGTGTCTTCGTTTTTTTTTCTTTTCTCAATAATTTGCCAACACAAACTTATTGTCCCAACGATTAAAGCAAGGAAGGCGATTACGTCACTTATTAATATTGTTGAGACAGATGAAAATATATTTTGCATTATAAGTAGTTTGCTAATTCTAAGAAGTCAGTTTCGGACATAATTCTAATTGGGTGACCATTTTTAATAAGTTCTTCTGCTTTACGGTGTTTACTGCTTTTGACGTGACCGTTTAGTTTGTTTTGATCTTGTAGGCCAACCACAAGAATTGTTGTTTTAAGCGTTAACCTGTCTTTTACATCGCAGCCAAAAGATGCAGCCATTTCGGCCATTTCTTTTCTTGGTGATGTCAATGATCCCGTAAATACAACTAATTCTCCAGAAAGTACACCGTCTGCAACTCCTTCCAATCGAATAGGTGGATTGTAGGTCGAAAGTCGTTGTACTTCCTTTAATGGGTTAGGATTAACTTCTAATGCTTTTATAAATATTTTTCCTGCTGTCATTGCATCTTCTAAAGCATCATGATGTTCAAATTGGATATTTAAGAAATTGGCAAGATTTGACAGTCCATAGCCTTTTTTAGCAAATTGATTCCATGTACGTCTCGCAACTCTTGCAGTATCAATCCATTCAACTTCAAGTAAAGGGATTTCAGCTTTAATGCAAGCTCTATTTATTGCGGTTCTGTCAAAAGGCATGTGGTGAACTATAAATTCACCTTTTAGAATATGCTCAATCTGTAAAATATATTCTTTAAATGTTGGACATCCTTCGACATCTATTTCCCCAATACCGTGAATCATCGTATTCATAAAATCGAAATGGGTTTCAGGGTTTATTAGTTGTGTCCACGTTTGTACGATTTCGCCATTTTTGAATTGAGCGATTCCGATTTGGCAAATGCTAGAATAGTCTGCGTTGGCAGTTTCAACGTCTAGAGCAAAAAAGTTCATGTTTAGGTCTTTTTCTCAAAAATAAGCATTTCCAATTCTGTGTTTGATGAATAAAACGATAATTGTACCATGCGGAACTTTGATAGTAAGTTTTTACAAGACTAAAAGTGGGATAGTGTTACAAATGTGTTACAATGACAAAACAAAAAAGGGCTTCGATTTCTCGAAACCCTTGTCTTCATTGGGTGGGCCCACATGGACTCGAACCATGGACCACCTGATTATGAGTCAGGTGCTCTAACCAACTGAGCTATAGGCCCCTTAATTGTACTAGCAATTTGAGGCTTGCTAAACCTTAACTTTTGAAGTCCATTCAAGATTTTACTCTCGTCCGTCTCCTGACGGATAAAAACTCAATTTTTTCTGTAAAGAGACAAATCCCTCGTCTCTTGAACATTTGTGTGCGCAAAGATAAAATCTTTACACAATTCTCTTAGTGCACTTCTAACGCACTGAAAAAGAAACTTCCCTCAATTGCAGCATTGTCATCACTGTCACTTCCGTGAACAGCATTTGCATCAATTGATTTTGCATACTTAGCTCGGATTGTTCCTTCTGCTGCTTCTGCAGGGTTTGTAGCCCCAATCAATGTTCTGAAATCAGCAACCGCATTGTCTTTTTCCAAAATCGCAGCTACAATCGGACCGCTACTCATAAACGAAACTAAGTCGTTATAAAATGGTCTTTCCTTATGAACCGCATAAAATGCACCAGCGGTTTCAGCAGTTAAATGTGTGTACTTCATCGCTTTGATGGTAAATCCACCTGCAATAATGTCTGCTAAAATACTTCCAATGTGTCCGTTGCCTGTTGCATCCGGCTTAATCATCGTAAATGTTCTATTCGTAGCCATGTTTTCTTTTGCTTTGCTTAAAATCGGGTGCAAAAATAGGCTTACTTCAATAGAATTTTACGAGTTTTGTTAAAGATTTCTAAAGAGAATATATTGGAAGATACAACTGAAGGCATTAAGCCTTTTCTTAATAGTGGTTCTGGAACTAAAATCGTCATTACTACACACCACAAACCCGATGCAGATGCACTTGGTTCGTCTTTGAGCTTATATTATTATTTAAAAAAATTAGGCAAGGAGGTTACTGTCGTAACACCAACGGATTACCCGATAAACCTTCATTGGATGCCCGGAAATGATTTTGTCGTCAATTTTGAAGAGAATCAAGAGGATGCTATTAAACTTGTTAAAGCTGCTGATATCGTTTTTTGTCTCGATTTCAATGATCTTTCGCGCATCAACGAGCTTGGGGATGTAGTAAAGAATTCTTCTGCAGTAAAAATAATGATAGATCACCATAGAAATCCCTCGGGGTTTGATGATCACCGTTTTTGGACAATCGACACAAGCTCAACGTGTGAGTTAATTTACGACTTTATTATAGCTAATGGTGGTGAAGAGTTAATTGATGTGGATATTGCGTCGTGTATTTATGCAGGGATTATTGCCGATACAGGCTCGTTTCGATTTAACTCCACTAGTAGTCACACGCATAGAATTGCAGCTAAACTTATCGATTTAGGAGTCGACTCTGCCAAAATTCACGCCCTTTTACACGATAACTTCTCCCTAAGTAGATACAGATTAATGGGATACGTACTCTATAAAAAACTGCAAATAATACCTGAGTTGAAAACCGCGTTAGTTTACCTAAATCAAGATGAACTTATGAAGTTTAATATTCAAACAGGGGACACAGAAGGATTTGTTAACTTTGGTTTAGGTATAAAAGGTATCGTTTTTTCAGCTTTAATTATTGATCGATCGGTAATGGTTAAGATGTCTTTCAGATCACAAGGTAGTTTCCCCTGTAACGAGTTTTCTGCAAAACACTTTAATGGCGGAGGACATCTAAATGCTGCTGGAGGAGCTTCGAACGAAACACTTGGAGCGGTTGTAAAGAAATTCAAAACGGTTTTACCTGAGTATAAAAATCAATTACTTAATAGCTATGACAATGAAGTTTAATAAAGTATTAATTGTGCTAGTTTTTACAACGTTGGGTTTACAGTCATGTGGACCAAAGCAGTTTTATGAAATGACACCAACGGGTCTTGAATACTACTTCTTTGATAAAAACAAAGAAGGGAAAATGGGGCAGGTCGGAGACATCTACAATATAAATGTTACTGCAACAACACGCCGTGATAGTTTACTGTTTAACGAACACGCCATGTTTAAGAGGAATGCATCTATTTATCCAGGAGACTTTCACGAAGGCTTGAGCATGCTTCATGTTGGAGATAGTGTAGGCTTTATTTTAAACGTTGATTCGTTTTTTGGGATGCACAATCTAACAATTCCAAAAGGTTTAGAAAATGATTCTATGTTTAAACTTCTAATTGGGGTTGAAAACATATTGAACCCTCTTGATCACTTAATTTATAAAAGTGAACAGGAATTGGTAAAAATGAAAGAATACGTCGCCAAAAATGGCTGGAACGTTCAATCTGATACCACTGGTATTATGTATGAGGTAGTGGAAGAAGGTACTTCAGATGAATACTTTCAACTTGGTGATAGCGCCAATCTATCTTATGTATACTCAACACTTGATGGAAGAATAATTGAAAAGACGCGAACAAATGACGTTTGGAAATTTGAAATTGGAGGATTACAAACAAACGTTTTCGGACTTTCGCGACTCTTAACACTCATGAAACATGGGCAAAAGGTGCGAGCAATCATTCCATTTGCCGAAGCATTTGGTGAGGATGGTTATGGACCAATGATTCCTCCATACACTACCTTAGTTTTGGAACTTAAAGCAGATATTGCAGAATGAAAATAGTAATCACAGGAGGAGCAGGATTTATTGGATCGCACGTTGTTAGGCGGTTTGTAACTAAATACCCAACATATCAAATCATTAATCTCGACAAGCTTACATATGCTGGGAATCTTGAAAATTTAAAAGACATAGAACATTACGATAATTATCGTTTTGTTAAGGGTGATATTGTTGATCAAGCCTTTTTAGAGACTCTTTTTTCGGAAGAGAAATTCGACGCTGTGATACATTTGGCAGCTGAGTCACACGTTGATAGAAGTATTTCTAATCCACTAGAATTTGTTATGACAAATGTAGTTGGGACAGTCAATTTGTTAAATGCTTTTAAAAAGCACAGAACGAACGAAAAAGGCTTTTTCTACCATGTAAGCACGGATGAGGTATATGGAGAATTAACAGACGAAGGGAAGTTTTTGGAAACAACTCCGTACAGTCCTAATTCACCGTATTCAGCTTCTAAGGCTAGTTCAGATCATTTTGTTCGAGCCTACCACGAAACCTATGATTTGCCGGTTAAAATTTCGAATTGCTCAAATAACTATGGTTCTCATCATTTCCCAGAAAAACTCATTCCATTGTTTATTAATAATATTAAAAACAAAAAACCTTTGCCAGTATATGGAAAGGGTGAAAACGTGAGAGATTGGCTATTTGTTGAGGATCATGCTTCTGCCATTGATGTGATTTTTCATAAAGGAGCTTTTGGGGAAACATATAACATCGGTGGAAACAATGAATGGACCAACATTGCCTTGGTAAAGCTTTTATGTAAGTTAATGGATCAAAAACTTGGGCGTCCAGAAGGTGATGCTGTGAAGTTGATTACATATGTTACTGATAGAGCAGGTCATGATTACAGATATGCAATAGATTCTACCAAACTAATGACAAAACTCGGATGGCGACCGTCACTACAATTTGCAGAAGGTTTATCAAAAACTATAGATTGGTACTTGGCAAATGAAGATTGGTTGAACAACGTAACGTCAGGGGCTTATACAGAATACTACAAAGAACAATACGAAAACAGATAGATGAAAGGAATTATTTTGGCCGGAGGCTCTGGCACACGATTACATCCGTTAACATTAGCGATCAGCAAACAGTTAATGCCTGTTTATGATAAACCAATGATTTACTATCCCTTGTCAACGCTCATGATGGCTGGAATACGGGAAATATTGATTATATCTACGCCTCATGATTTACCACATTTTAAGAAGTTACTGGGTGATGGTAGCGCTATTGGTTGCACATTTGAATACAAGGTGCAAGAAGTGCCAAATGGACTTGCACAGGCATTTGTAATTGGAGAAGAGTTTATTGGTGATGATAAGGTAGCTCTAATCTTGGGCGATAATATTTTCTTCGGAACTAGCCTTGGAAATATGCTGCAACAAAACTCGAACCCAGAGGGTGGTGTAATTTTCGCTTACCACGTTAGTGATCCAGAACGATATGGAGTGGTAGATTTTGATGACGATATGAACGCAATCTCAATCGAAGAAAAACCGGAAAATCCTAAATCAAATTATGCAGTCCCTGGTCTATATTTCTATGACAATCAGGTGGTGGAAATTGCTAAAAACTTAAAACCATCTAAACGAGGTGAATATGAAATAACTGACGTTAATAAGGAATACCTTAAGCGTGGAGAATTGAAAGTAGGTGTTTTGCATAGAGGAACTGCCTGGTTAGATACAGGAACGTTTAAGTCACTTATGCAAGCTGGGCAGTTTGTGCAGGTAATCGAAGAACGTCAAGGGTTAAAAGTAGGTTGTATTGAAGAAATTGCCTATAAACAAGGTTTTATAGACAAAAATCAGTTGACAACTCTTGCAAATTCATTGGTCAAAAGTGGCTATGGAAACTACCTCCTTAATCTTATCCGATAATTGAAGTTAAGCTCTCTTTTTGGAAACTATAAAAAGCTTTTCGGAGTTTTTCAGCCGAAAGAGCAGCGTACGTTTTACCAACTAATTAGCATCAGTTTCTTATCCGTTATTCTTGAAATAGTTGGTCTCGCGATAATTTATTTACTGATAATCTTGGTTTTAGACCGGGATTCCGGATTGTCAAAAATTGAGACGTTTCTTCAATATAATAACTTGTCTTATACCTATGCTGTTATATCACTCTTGATAACATTTATTATGAAGAGTATTACGGCTGTTTTGGTCCATAAATGGCAACTCAAAAAACTGTTTAATATTTCAGGTAACCTAGCTGCACGAGTCTTTGATCAGAGTTTTGAATTTGGGCTTGAAGAACATAAAAACGTGAGCATGACCGAACGTTTAAATAATGTCACAACAATTGGGAACGGTTTTCCAATGGTGGTTTTGTTACCGGCTATAACAGTTATTACAGAACTTGGAATTCTAGTTTTTGCAGTGGTTGTTCTTATCTTGTTAAAACCAGTTTTGGTTCTAGTTTTAATTTTGGGGTTGTTGCCGCAAACTGCGGTAATTCTGTTTCTCAGCAAACGTAAATTAGATTCAGTTGGAAAAGACGTTACAGACAAGTATGCCATACAAAATGAAGTAATCGCTAATAGCGTACATGGGTATGCAGAAATAAATCTTTTTAACCTCAGTGATTTATATAAACAGCAGTACCGTGATATTCAAAACGATATCTACAAAGACAGAATGAAAATACAGGTTTTTGGAGCGGCTTTACCTGCAAGATTGCTTGAAGCTTTGACCATAGGTGGTTTATGTATTCTTTCAGTATATCTTTACCAAAGCAATGACTACGAAGCATTGCTTGGTACTTTGGCTCTTTTTGCTGCAACTGCGTTTCGGGTACTACCGTCTCTGAATCGAATTGTTGGCAGCGCGAATAGTTTTAATGCGTACATCGACATAACCGAATCAATCCCAAAAGTTCCGATTGATAAAAAGCCTACAAACTCCATTGATATTGAACAATTTCAGAAATTAGAAATTAAAAATCTTCATTTCGCTTTCACTAATCAATTCCCCATTTTTAAGAACACAAATTTATTAGTCACGAAAGGTGATTATGTTGGAATTTATGGCCCCTCTGGAACTGGAAAAACAACACTTATTAATTTGATTCTTGGACTATATAAATCGAAACAAGGTTCAGTGCTCATAAACGAGTACCCAATTAATGAGGTGCAAAATTCTTGGCAAAGTATGCTGGGCTATGTCAAACAGGATGCATTTATGCTGTCGAAAAGCGTTATCGAAAATATTGCTTTTGGTGATGAAAACCCCGAGGAAACGCGTGTGCTAGAACTTTTGAAACAAGTAAACTTACTTTCTTGGGTTCAAGATTTACCTAACGGTGTCCAAACATCTATTGGTGATCATGGTTCTCTAATTTCTGGTGGTCAGAAGCAACGCATTGCAATTGCTAGGGCACTTTACCGGAATGCTTCAGTTTTGATTTTTGACGAAGTTACCAATTCGCTGGATGATGTCAATAAACGCGACATATGGAGTATTATTAGAGACCTCCATGCTCTTGGTACAACTATTATTATGATTTCTCACGATTTAGATGCGTTCGAGTACGCAAACAAGGTTTATAAAATCGTTAATGGGAACCTTGAAGCGAAATAATTATTTGTTTAAACATATTACCTTTGTTTTATGAAGTTAAAAAAAGCCCTTAAGGTCAAAGGTTTCAGAAATAAATGGGAAAAACTCTTCTTTAATTTTCAATTAACAAATGTAACCATCAACAAATTTGTGCGTGATTGTTTCCGCGAATCATCAATAACTTACTCTCAGTACATGGTGCTCAAAATATTAAATGACTGCGAGGAACCTGTAAATATTTTATATATAAAAGACCGCTTTATTGAGAGTGATTCAGACATTTCTCGCTTAGTTCGAAGGTTGGTCGATTTAAACCTAGTCTCCAAAACAGCGAGTCCTACGGATCGCAGACATTCAGAAATATCTATTACAGTAACTGGTCAGGAACAATTTAAAGATGTTCAAACGCGTATCCATGCTATTGATGAAGCATTTTTTAATTTGAACTCTAAAGAAGTTAATCAACTCAATGAACTACTAGATAAAATTCGAACGGTTTAAAGGCTTAAAAAATCTATAAGATTTTTAGAAAACAGCTTTTCTTTGGTGTCATTTGATAAATCGTCCATTTGCTCAATAAATTCACCATGTCTCAAATCACCCAATGGAAATGGATAATCGGTCCCATAAGAGATTTTGTCCTCCCCAATTACTTGCATTAAGTATCGTAAGGCATCTTGATCATGTGTTATACCATCTACCCAAAACTTTCCTACATAATTGTATGGATCGTCTACATCATTAACATTCACTAGGTCAGGTCTACAGTGCCATCCGTGTGATATCCTTCCTAACGTATGTGCGAAAGACCCCCCACCGTGAGCAAACATCACTTTCAAATCAGGAAATTTGTCAAATATTCCACCGAATAACATACTACAAATGGCTCTACTTGTTTCTGCCGGCATACCAACTAACCAAGGTAACCAATACTTAGTCATATCAGCCTGACCCATCATTTCCCAAGGGTGAACAAAAATGCTCATATTCAAATCCGAAGCAGCTTGCCACAATGGAAAAAAGTCTGGATGATCCAAGTTCTTGTCTTCAATGTGTGACGCTATTTCTACTCCAGGCATACCATTTTGTTTACACCAACGAAGCTCTTCAATCGCCAAAGAAACATCTTGCATTGGTAAGGTGCCCAAGCTGATAAATCGATTTGAATGGTGATTTTGAACCTCAAGAAGATGTCCGTTTATAAACCGACTCCATTCTTTCGTATGAGCTGGTTTTGCCCAATAATTAAATAATACTGGAATAGTGCATAAAACCATTTTGTCAACGTTAAACTCATCCATTTCAGGAAGAATAGCTTCAACGTCATAACAGTTTTTTTCAACTCGACGGAAGAATACCCCATCGTCACGCATCATTTTTTTCGCGCCTGTTTCTATTTCATCTTCTAAGTAAATGAAACCGCCATAACCATATTTTTTATCCAATCGTTCCCAATTTGGCGGCATTATGTGTGCGTGACTATCAATTTTGAGCATTCTTATCTTTCGTTTTATTTCAGCGTACAATTATACAAATCGCTCGTCAGTTTCCATTTTTGTTCCACACTTGTCACATGTTCTTAATTCTTCTGAACCATAATATTCTTTGAAACGTGGAATAAAGTCTTTCTCAATATCCTCCAGAGTAAAGTATGTTTCGTGTAGTTTGTTGTTACAATTGTCGCAAAACCATAACAGTCCGTCGGTAGTTGTTGGTCGTTTTAATTCGATTACTAATCCAATAGAGTTCTCGCTTCGCATTGGCGAATGAGGTGTTTTTGCTGGTAATAAAAACATTTCTCCTGCTTTTATTGGAATGTCAACGGCTTTCCCTTCATCTTGAATTCGCACGTTAATATCACCTTCCAACTGATAAAACAGTTCCTCTGTTTCGTTGTAGTGATAGTCTTTTCTAGCATTTGGCCCACCCACAATCATTACGATGTAGTCTCCTGCATCTTTGTATAAATTTCGGTTTCCTACAGGTGGTTTTAGTTCATCTCTGTGTTCGTCTATCCAAGCCTGTAAATTAAAAGGTTTTCTTACCATTGTTTCGATTTTTACTACTGCCGAAATTAGTGAAAATTGTCAAATCTGTCAGAAGTCAAAGGCAGTTTTGCGGAATACCAAAAACCGAGTTAAAAATTGTAAGTTTGTGGCACATAAATTTTCAAAGCATTATGACAATGTTAACAGTACTTCTAGCCTTCGGATTCCCAGAGTGGGGCCTTATCGTTTTGGCCGTTCTGCTACTTTTCGGAGGAAGAAAAATTCCTGAACTTATGAAAGGTTTAGGACAAGGAATTCGTGAATTTAATAATGCCAAAAAAGATGTAAAAAAACACATCGAAGATGGCATGAAGGAAGAAAAAAAAGCAGAAGAATAATTTTTTGTGAACGTTTCTACGCTCGTCGACTTACAATCGAACATTACTAAAGGACAAGAATCTTGTCTTGACGTGGTTAATGCTTTCCTGCACACCATTGAAAGTAACAAACATCTGAACGCTTTTTTAGAGGTTTACTCAGATGAAGCTAAAGAACGCGCAGCTCTTATAGATGGAAAGTTTAAGTCCGGCACTCAAGGCAAACTTGCGGGTTTGGTTATTGGGCTAAAAGATAATATTGCTTTCAAAAACCATCATGTTTCAGCTTCTTCCAAAATTTTAGAGGGTTTCACCTCTGTATTTAGCGCAACTGTCGTAGAGCGATTGCTTGCTGAAGATGCAATAATCATTGGAAGACTAAATTGTGATGAGTTTGCTATGGGAGCAAGTAACGAGAACAGTGCCTATGGTAATGTGCTCAATGCGGCAGACAATTCACGAGTACCTGGTGGGTCTTCTGGTGGTTCGGTAGTGGCCGTTCAAGCAGGATTGTGCCACGCAGCACTTGGCTCTGATACTGGTGGATCTATCCGTCAACCTTCGTCATTTACCGGTACCTTCGGAATGAAGCCTACGTATGGCCGTGTTTCGCGATGGGGCCTATTATCTTATGCTTCGTCGTTTGATCAAATTGGGCCAATCACAAACTCAATTGATGACATGGCGTTGATCTTAGAAGTCATAGCGGGACTGGATGAACATGATGCCACTGTTTCTGAAGAGTCTGTTCCGTCTTATTCATCTGACTTACAATTACACGGAAAAAAGAAAATTGCTGTAATACAGGATTGTTTAGTTTCTGAAGGTCTTTCCCCAGAAGTTAAAGAGCATACAGAAGCCGCGATTGACAAATTAAGGAGCGAAGGACACGAGGTCGAAATGGTTTCGTTTCCATATCTCGACTACATGGTGCCATGCTATTATGTGTTAACAACAGCAGAGGCGTCTTCAAATTTATCGCGATATTCAGGGTTGGTTTTTGGTCATCGAAGTACTAAAGCCCATGATTTAGAATCTACCTTTAAGTTAAGTAGATCGGAAGGTTTTGGAGATGAAGTTAAGCGAAGAATTATGGCTGGAACGTTTGTTCTAAGTTCCGACCATTATGATGCTTATTACACCAAGGCTCAAAAAGTACGTCGTGTTATTCAAGACGAAACGAATAAAATTTTAGAGTCTTACGACTATATTTTACTCCCAACAACACCAAGTGAGGCGTTTAAAATTGGAGAAAAAGCAAGTGATCCTATTGCTATGTATTTGGCGGATATTTTTACGGTTCAAGCACCACTTGCAGGTATTCCAGCACTTAGCATACCTACGGGTAAGGCAAAAAACGGGATGCCGTTTGGGCTACAGTTAATGGCTCGTAGTTATGATGAAGTTGGATTATTCCAAATTTCGAAATATCTTTTCGACTTAATGCAAGCGTAATGCGAGGTACAATTAGCGTTTTCTGTCTATTATTTACTTTACTTGTCCAGGCACAATCAGGTGTAGTAGCAACGCGGTTGGCTGCCATCATATCAACGGATGTAGAATTATCATACAACGGGATTGTTCAAGAATCTATAGATGACCTTCTCCTAAATAAAAATAAAGAAACTCAAATAATTTTAGGTAAATCAAGTGTGTATTTGCCAGAAATTGAAGATAGCCTTGAAGCACACAGTCTTCCGCATGAACTACAATATCTGATACCAACAGTTAGCAAATACGATAATTGGAAAGTTTCTGATGATGGTGGTTCTGGGTATTGGCAGTTGCGTTACGTAACTGCAAAACGTTATGGGTTAAAAATCAGTAGTTACATAGATGAACGAAGAGATTATCGTAAAGCAACTTCAGCAGCAATTCCTTATTTTAAAGCACTTTACAAGGAGTTTGGCGATTGGCATGCAGTAATTGCAGCGTTTATTTCAGATCCTGTCGAAGTACGAAAAGCAATGAGAATGGCTGGTAAAGATTCTTCATACTGGGACTACCATCGATTTCTTCCATCACAATACCAAAACGCGGTTCCAGATTTTATCGCGAACATATATATTCATAGTTATTTTAACGAGCATCAAATTGCTCCGCAAGAAACTGTTTTGCCACAATTGGAAAATGTTGAAATTTCGGAATGGGTTACGATTTACCAGTTAAGTAAAGCGCTAAACGTAGAATTTGATGTTTTGAAAGAGGCAAATGCTATCTATAAAAAACAAGTCATACCAAACACAGACAAGATTTACCAAGTTAAAATTCCGTTTGACCGTGTTAAACGATTTTATGAATTAGGAGACTCCATCTACCGATATCAAAGTCATGAGGTAAAACAAGGTTTGGTTGAGCCAAATGTAGAGGAAAACCCAAACCAACCTAAAGTGGAAGAACCAGCAGAAGTGGTAAAGCCTGCTGCAGCTGGACCTAGGTTAATATATTATACTGTTAGAAGTGGTGACTATTTGGGTCGAATAGCAGATTTATATGATGTAGGTGTTTCGGATTTAAGAAAATGGAATCGATTAAGGGGGGATAGAATTAATGTAAACCAACGACTGAAAATATACAAACCTGCCTCTGTATACTCGAAATACAATAAAATCAATTCAATGAGCGCAGCTCAGAAGAATCAAATCATTAAGAAGGACTAAACATTAAAATCGGTTGGAACTCGATTCAAAAAAATATTTCGAAACGATGCCAGTTAGTCCACTGCGAATCGTTATGCTATTGATTTTGTTGAATACCTTCCTCGGGCTAATTGTGTTATTATTTCCAAGTGGAGAACGCGGTTTTGTGGTAAATGCAAATCCTCCTTTTTTGCACCTGGCAGACTCTTCTGTTTCAGATGATTCGCTTAGTTTTAAATTTCAGTTTGTATCTGCGCACGAATTATTTAATCCGAAAGAAACTGTTGTAGTTGATTTGGATAGTGTTTTAGGAGATATTGATTTGGATACCATTATTGAAAACGAAGTTATAGTTGACACTAGCTATTCAGCACCGGAATTGAATAAACGTATCCAATTTGCAAGTCAGGATAAAACGAGCTTGTCAAACTTTTTCAGATCATTAAAAGAGGTTGAAAATGGCAGCAATGAAGTTATTCGTATTTTGCATTATGGAGACTCTCAATTGGAAGGTGATCGCATTTCGGACTATCTACGTAACAAAGTGCAAAATCGATTTGGTGGCAATGGGCCAGGTATTGTGCTGCCTATAGACGTTAGTCGTTCACGAGTTTCAATCCATCAAAGCGAAAGCAATGATTGGGAAAAATTTGCCATGTATGGTAGAAAGAGGCAAAAGCAAGGCCTATACGGTATTGGAGGTTCGTCGTATGCGTATACAGGTCAATTTTTAGTGAAAGTCGGCGAAGACACTATAGTCACTAAGGTCTATGACTCATTAATTACTAAATCCAAAATTGTTCCAAAGAAAAGTGCTAAAACTACGGATACACTGACATTAAATGATACAGTTGATCAAAAAACAACGATTATAAAAATTCCATTTGACTCTTCTAAGTTTACGTTAGACACACAATACAAACCAATTTACGAAAAGAAAACTTCGTCGTATAGCTGGTTAAAATTTAGGTGTGCGAGCCGTAGTTATCCTCGTGTACGAACATTTAGTCATGTGCAGTTAATGTATCAATCTAAAGATTCAGTGTATTTAACCACACAAATTGACCAAAAGGAGAGTGTTTTAGAGTTTCCGCCAGCACCATATGGGACAGTTGTAACCTTACATAAAGGGTTAGTGACAAATGAAGTTCTTTTGAAGTTCACTGGAGTTTCACCGTTGGTTTTTGGTGTTGTTATGGATGGTGAGCGGGGCGTGGCTGTCGATAATTTCCCTATGAGAGGAAGCAGTGGAACTGGGTATTCAACAATCAAGCAGTCGATATATAAAAGGCAACTTGCTTTAAGTAATACCAAACTTGTGGTAATGCAATACGGCATTAACGTTGTGCCAAACCCACAAAAGAGTTATAACTTTTATCAAAGGATGTTTGATGCGGAACTCAAAGCAATTAAGGCGGCAATGCCGGATGTCAATATTTTGGTTATAGGTCCAAGCGATATGAGCCGAAAAGTAGCTGGAGAATACGTTTCGTACCCGAATATCACAAAAATTAGAGATGCCATGAAAAATGCGGCCTTCGAAAATGGGTGTGCTTTTTGGGATTTATATAGTGTCATGGGTGGAGAAAATTCGATGGTGGGTTGGGTGAATAACACCCCAGCGTTGGCGTCAAAAGATTATACACACTTTAATGCAAGAGGGGCGAGATACATTGGTGAAATACTGTATGATGCGTTAATGACCGAATATGTTGAATGGAAGCAATCTGAGATTGATTCTAAAAAACCATTGATTAAATAAAGCAATCTGCTTTTTGCTACCTTGCATCTAATTAGTTCGCAGAAATGAGAAATTCGAAAATATCAGGAATGGGCTTTTATGTCCCAGAAAATATAGTCACGAATGATGACTTGTCGAAATTTATGGATACCAATGATGAATGGATTCGAGAACGCACTGGTATTGAAGAAAGAAGATGGGTTGAGCCAGGAAAAGATACGACTTCTGGCATGGGTGTGAAGGCGGCTAAGATGGCGCTTAAAAATGCCAATATTTCTGCTCAAGATATCGATTTTATCATTTTTGCGACATTGAGCCCGGATTACTATTTTCCTGGACCTGGTGTTCAAGTGCAAGAGGCGTTAGGAATGGATACTGTTGGCGCTCTTGATGTAAGAAACCAATGTTCAGGATTTGTATACGCACTGAGTGTTGCAGATCAATTTGTTAAAACAGGTATGTACGACAATATCCTTGTTATTGGGTCAGAATTACATTCTGGAGGTTTGGATAAAACAACACGAGGTAGGGGTGTTACCGTAATATTTGGTGATGGCGCTGGAGCAGCTGTTGTAACTGCAGCAAAAGGCGAAGGTGGGATTTTAAGTACGCATCTACATAGTCAAGGAGAACACGCAAAAGAGTTGGCTTTAATTGGTCCGGCAACAAATCGCTGGGTAAATAAAATTATAGAGGAGGCCGATGAAACAGATTTATCATATTTCCCATATATGAATGGAAATTTTGTATTCAAACATGCAGTTACACGATTTCCAGAGGTTATTCAAGAAGCATTGGATAAAAATGGATTTAGTACGGCTGATATTGATTTATTAGTTCCACACCAAGCAAATTTGAGAATTTCTCAGTTTATACAGCGCTCGATGAAACTCCGTGATGATCAAGTGTATTCTAATATAATGAGATACGGAAATACGACGGCTGCATCTATTCCAATTGCATTATCTGAAGCAATTAAAGAAGGTAAAGTGAAAGATGGTGATTTGATTTGTTTAGCGGCTTTTGGAAGTGGTTTTACTTGGGCTAGTGCTTTAATACGTTGGGAATCCTAATTCCCATCGAAATGAGATATTACTTTGTCTAAAATCATTGAAACAAAATGATTTGGGTAAACTCAATGAAATTTAAACTGTTTAAATAACAAACAAGGTTATAACATTGCGCCCAATTTATACGTTAAACTATTGTGAGAAATCATTCTATGAGCATTAGGTCAATTTGGAGAAAACTCTATTCCTGGGGAGTTACTAAGAAAACCATCAAATGGACAGCGGTTTACGTTGCCTTTAAATGGATTCTGACCTTCACTCTTGTTGCGTACCTGATGCGAATCGACAAATGGAATCATTTATATTGGTTGATTTTTGGGGGAGTCGGTGTTATAATGTTCTTTGTTGCCACTCAGCGTAACAAACGAAAAAAAAGGTAGTTAAACCGCTATATCCTCCTTTGTTAAATACTCATTAATTTTTAATACGTGTTATGGTTCTATTCAATCAATAATGCACTTTTGTGTCAATAAAATAGCATCCAATGACTAAAGTTGTAAGGCACAAATTCAAAACAATCGGCATTACAGATAAAATTGATTTACCAGAGGTTGATCTTTTTGATCTACCCTGTAAAATTGATACAGGTGCGGATACTTCAGCAATTCATTGCGAACGAATAAGACTCAAAGAAATCGATGGTGTCGAATGCTTAGTGTTTAAGCTTTTAGATAAATCACATCCATTGTATACGGGCAAAGATATTGTAACTACTGACTTTAGAGAACGTAAGGTGAAGAGTTCATTTGGTGATTATGAATTTCGCTATCAAGTAAAACTCAAATTGGTAATTTTTAACAAAACGTATCGCGTTTCCTTTAACTTATCAAACCGAAAAAAAATGAAATATCCTGTGTTGTTAGGTCGAAAATTTCTTGCAAAAAAATTCTTAGTTGATGTTTCTCAACGTGATATTTCAGCAGAACTAAAAATTTCTAAATGAACATAGCCGTTTTAAGTCGCAAGGCGTCCTTATATTCTACCAAAAGGTTGATTGAAGCTGGGGAAGAAAGAGGTCATAACGTGAGTATCATCAATCACGCAAAGTGTTATATGGTACTTCAAAGTGAAGATCCAGATATTTTCCTTGGTGATCATGAGGTGGATGACATCGATGCTATTATTCCAAGAATTGGAGCTTCAGTCACTTTTTATGGTAGTTCAGTAGTTCGTCAATTTGAAGTTAAAAAGGTATTTACAACACTTAGCTCTTTAGCTTTAATGCGATCTAGAGATAAGCTAAGAAGTCTTCAAATACTATCTAAGTCAGGTGTAGGTATTCCCCGCACAGCATTTGCAAAACATCCAGGAGATATTAAGAATTTAATCAAACAAGTAGGAGGAGCACCTCTTGTAATAAAACTTTTAGAGAGTACCCAAGGCAAGGGTGTTGTTCTTGCAGAGACCTCCAAAGCCGCCAGTTCTGTGATTGAAGCGTTTTATGGTTTAGATGCTAATATTATTGTTCAAGAGTTTATTAAGGAGTCAAAAGCTGAGGATATTCGAGCATTTGTGGTCGACGGGAAAGTTGTCGGTTCAATGAAAAGAACGGGTTCTCCCGGGGAGTTTCGAAGCAACCTCCATAAAGGTGGTACAGCTGTCCAAGTTAACTTGACAAGAAAAGAAAAATCTGCGGCTATAAAAGCAGCTAAAGCATTAAATTTAAAAATTGCTGGAGTTGATATGTTGAGAAGTGATCGTGGACCTTTGGTTATTGAAGTTAATTCATCACCTGGTTTAGAGGGTATCGAAAATGCCACGGGGAAAGACATCGCTTCGGAAATCATTAAGTTTATCGAGCGAAGTTTTTCGCAATCTCCGCGGAAGCATAAGGATTCTATTGGTGTTTAGTTAGCCGTAAAAGGTTACCTTTACCTGATTACCACTATTAATCTGTAGGTGAAGAACGAGAATCACATAATTACAGGCATCAAATCAGGCGATTCTGAAGTACTAAAATCAGTTTATTCAGACTATTTCGGAATGGTGCGTAATTTAGTCATCAAGAATTCCGGGAGTGAATTGGATGCTGAAGATGTGTTTCAAGATGCATTAGTAATATTATTCAAAAAGTTTAACCATTCAGAATTTAGGTTAACGGTAAAATTCAAAACGTTTTTGTACTCAGTGTGCCGCAATATTTGGCTTACAGAACTTAAAGTACGAAGTGGAAAGTCTATAAAACTTAAAGACTACGAAAAACATATAGATATTGGGCATGAACTTGCACTAAACTGGAAGAAAACACAAGAAGAAACCATTCAACGAATGGAAAATGCTATGAAGTATTTAGGCGATAAATGTCAACAAATATTGTTGATGTTTTATTACCAAAAGCACTCAATGCAACAAATAGCAACAGCATTGGACTATGCAGATGCCGATTCAGTCAAAACGCAGAAATACAAATGTATTCGTCAACTTAAAAGAAGCTTGAATCCGTGATGTACGAGAATGATATAGCGTTGATTGATGCGTTCATTGCGGGTGAACTTACAGGGCTAGATAAGCACAAGTTCGAAATGCGCGTAAAGGAGGACTTAGAGTTCGCAAAAGCTGTGCGGCACCAAATACATGCAGTTGAGAATCTAGAACTATTTGGTGCTGTTCAAATGGGAACGGCTCTTCGGGCTGATATGGTTGATTGGAAGAAAGAGGGTTTTAAGCCTTACAAATCAGAGATGCTCGCTAAAAGCACATTGGTAAAGATTATCAGTACAATCGCAGTTTTGTCTGTCATCGCTGGAGCAGTGTGGTATTATACAAAGCGAGAAGAATCTCCTAAAGAACAAAAACCATTAGAGCTCTCTCCACAGAAACCAGCTTCAATTGAAACACCTGAATCTCGTCAAAACCAAGTTGACTCCTCAATAGAAACGGAGTCGTATACAGAACTTAAAACTTCTGAAGAACAGGTTGCAGATATTCAATTAGATATTCAAGATCCCACAACTTTTTCAATTATTGAGTTGTCCGAAGTTAATGGTGTATACACCTATCAGATTTCACACGATGGTCAGGTTCAGATTATTAAGAGTCAAGACCCTAACATGGACGATCGCCTGACTAAAATGGCAAATGAAGCTATTGAGGAGAATGTGCAGTCATCTAACGGTTCGTCAGCAAAAAATACCAAAACTATCACTAAAAAAGTAATATCTAAACAGCCTCAGAGCAACCAAACTAAGCCAAGCAGTGAGTTGAAAAAAGACCCAGAGATTCAACCTTTACCTCCAGCAATAAAGCCTAGAGGAGATGTCGAAGATGATTTTCCATATTAAATAGATTGCAATGTTAGTTTTATGCTCACCTTTGGTGTTTAAGACGTTCTTTAGAAAAGATATAAGAGCCTTTGCATTTTGGCCTTTTGTTATAATCAGGGACAAGTACTTAGTTAAGGACCGAATACTCATAAACCATGAAAGGATTCATTTAAAGCAACAAGTGGAACTTCTAATTCTCCCATTTTATGTGCTGTATTTCGGTGAATTTATTATCCATTTCATTCGTTTCAAGAACTGGAATCAAGCGTATCGTGCGATATCTTTTGAAAAAGAAGCGTATCAGAATCATTCAAATAGTAACTATACAAATGGTCGAAAGTCGTATGCAATGTGGCGCTAATATTTATGTTGCATTACAGGTCTTATGGTGCCACCTTTGTAAGAAAAAATGTTTGGATTAGATAAACTTAAAGATTTCAAAAAGAACGCAGAAGAAGCCAAACAACGTTTAGAGTCAATAACCGTTGAAGGTGTTGCTGGGTCAGATTTGGTCAAAGTAACTTGCACCGCTAGTAAAAGAATAGTGTCTGTAGACATTAGCGAATCAGTGCTGAGAACAGCTTTGAAGCCTGACGTTGATAAATTGGTTTTAGAGGCAGTAGCAGATGCTCTTGCTCAAGCTGACAGATTCACTGAGAGTGAGATGAAAGATATTATGCCCAACATTCCTGGTCTAGGGCTGTAATTAGTTAACAATCTTTCTGGATAGCTGAAAGCGCACTGCATTTGAATATGGTGAATTATCATCTTGAGTGACAGGACTAACCCCCATTTGCCCAATGAGCTTAATATTCCAAGTATAGTCAATTTGATAAATCATAGAGAATAAAATGGTTGACTCAGTTTTTCTAAATTCAACATCAGGAATTGTAATTGCCGATTCCCCGTAACGATACTGATTTTGAAACTTTCTTAGTACAAATTGTGGCTGAAAACCTAGACCAATGGCGATTTGACTGTTAATTTGTCTGCTGTAATTCAGTGCAGTTGCTCCTAAGATTCTTCCAGTTAACGTTGTTGAACGATAATAGTAATTACTGTTTTCAACGCTATAGGTTTTCCGTTCCTCTTCCGTTCCGTTAAACAAAAATGAAGGAGATAGACTTATAAACGATTTGTTTTGATTAAATAAAATTATGTCTGCTCCTAAACCAAATCCCATTTTGGTGTAATTAGATGCGTCTTTTTGCCGATAATTAATCAAAGACGTTTCAATATTCAACCGAACTGTACCAACACTATTTTCTAATGGGTACGGAATAGTTTCTTGTGAGTATAGCATCGTCGAGAAACATACACTTGCAATTAGTAGAACTATTTGTTTAATAACCATTCTGCTTTTATTTGAAGAGTTTGAAACATGTGCGAGGTTGAACTAAGTTGGAACGTACTAAAGTCACTCAGACTTTGCTGGAATCGGAAAGCTAGCGCTAGTTTTGGTTTAACACGAACTCCAACTTCAAAGTTTAGTGCGAAATCAGTAGTTGCAAACCCACCTCTATTTCGAATTAATATGTTTTCTGAAACGGAACGATCTTCAGTTGCACCTGGATAGTTAAAACGTTGGTGCATGTCACCGTTCAAACCAGATAAAAACGAAAACTGAGGGCCAAAAGTGAAGCTGTATTTTCGAGTTGGGTTTGTCCAGTAAATATTAACAGGAATGGAAACATATCGTAATGAATTTACTACTGCGCTGTCCGTTTGTGTATAATTGAAGTTGTTGAAAACGTTGTATTCCTCCACATAACTTATAGGTCGTATTGGAACAGGATTGTAACCAATACCTATTTGCAATGCCATTTGGCTGCTTATATACCTTCGAGCAAACAATGAGTATCCAGAATTTCGTAATAAATCTCCAGCTGCAGAATTTGGCCAAAGAGCGGTTTGAATGTTTAAACCTAGTTCATTATGAACAAATCGAACAGTAGGTAACATGTCTTCAACTAAAGGTGTTGTGATACTCGAATTCTCTTTAAGCTCAATAGTATCATCAATAATGTAATCTCCCAAAGCGTCAAATTGAAGCTTTTTCATAGCTATGTTTAAGTTGTCAAAAGGACGTCGGTTGTAGTCTGTTGTTCTAGTTACACTTGTGGAAATGCCACTGATTTCTTGGCTTGTAAATACGTTAAGACCAACAGGTTCTGCTAGTATCGGTAAATCGTAGGTGTGGTCTACTGTCGCTACATAACGCATCACTTCTTGCGAAAATGCGGATTGATGACTCACGTCGGAAGAAAGTGGGGTTACTATATCTGATTTTTTATTTGTTGACTTTACATATAAACCAATGACTCCTATAGTAAGGCTAACTAAAAATACATTTAGAAATAGTTTATATTTTCCAATAAACGCAGAAAAACCAGTAGTTACAGGTGCTTGCGAATCTATCATTTTATCCATTTGATCCCAAGATGACTGCATATCTGGCAAGTCAACTCCTTGAAGTTTCTCGTTTACGATATGTTTTGTATTGGTAGTTTTCATTTCATGCACTCTATTTAAATTATCTACTCACTATTCCGTATTCGTAAATTTTTTCTTGTAAAACTTTACGTCCTTGATTTAAATGCCACTTGCTTGTTCCAACACTGATACCTAATTCTTTTGCAATCTCAGCATGAGAATTTCCTTCAATAATGTATAGGTTCACAACCAGCCTTTGTGCTGGTGGTAAAAATCTAAACAATTCAAGTATTTCATTAGACGTTAACTGAGATAAAATGTTTGTATCAATTCCAATGTGATGAGCATCTTCAATTGGCGTTTGAAACTTAAATTTTTCCTGTTTGCGAATGAAATCAATGGATGTATTTACGATGATACGACGAATCCACGCACCTACTGCACCTGTCCCAGTATATTGAGAAAGTGAGCTAAATACTTTTAAAAATGCTTGATTATATATGTCAACAGCATCGTCATTGTTGGTAACATACGACATACAAACAGGCATAAGTAACGGGTAAAAATGTTTGTATAATTTTTCCTGTGACTTTCGGTCTTGGTTTTTACAACCTTGCACCCATTCAGCTATGTTTTTGTCTAAATCTTGCATTTAGAAGGCATATCAACGTAACGTTAAAAATAGCGTTTCTAACATGATGACGTGAAATTAAGATGTAAGGTTGGGTTGCGTTTAAAGTTTATCGAGAATTACTAACGCAATAGTTCTCTAGCTCTTCGCCTGATTCGGCCCACTCTTTCTGACGTCCCCATTCTTTGCCCATAATATATTGTTTCGAGCTTGACTTGATTCCGTTCGAGTGCCACGTTTCATAAGAACCATTCAGTTTACCATCATGGTATGAACAATTTTGTTGAACCTGGCCATTGTCCCACCACTTTTTACATTCTCCGTGTTGAACTCCATACTTAAACAAACAAGCCTTATAAAGTTTTCCGTTTTCATGCCATTCTTTATAAATGCCATGAATCTTTCCTTCAACATATTGAGATACGGATTTAACCGAGCCGTCTTTATGGTAGTCTTTTACAACGCCACTGTAGAGATGTTGGTTCATGAACAACAACTCATCCTTAAATTGAAAACCGGCCTGAGATGTGTTCGAATTGCTCATATTGTGTGGATAAAGGTCTTAAATCCTTTTAAACGCTAGCGAAATAAGAGTAATTTATCCACAATTCAAAGACACTAAGATGATATTTCCGTTAAATAGTCACCTTTTGCTATTGTAATAGTTTATTTCCAAACCCAATCACCGGTCATTGTGAGGTAACTTGGAACCACCCCGTATTGAAGCTTGTATAAATTTGTTTCAGTATCAACATGAATGGAATCATACGTTGGTGTTACAATGTCTGCTCCATTTACGTCTATCAATCCGAATGAAATACTTTTTTGAGCAGATATTTCTCCAAGTTCATTTATCCGTATCGACATAAATTCACATGGTAAAATTTCTTTTCCAGTTCTATCAATTACCCCCCATTTATAGTTGTGCATTACTATAGCATATCCATTTTTGAAAGGTCTAGCTTTCATATAATACTTGGGTGAAATTAGTTTTCCATATGCGTTGTAATATCTGTAGCCTGAGGATGTATACCGAATTAAAATACCTTCCGAAAAAACCATTCGTTCTTTATAAGGATATTCAGACAGAATATTCTGATCTTGATCAATAATACACTGTTTGTTTTTGTTGCGAATAAGCGCTGTATTTTGCTCAAATCCACTTCCTGATTTATATATAGGTGGAATAACGTAATTGCCTTTTGGATCTATATAACCAACAGAATTTTTCCGTCGAATCATGGCGAGACCATTTTCAAATCCACTATACCTATCCACTTTTCTTATTGACGCCAATTTCCGACCGTCAAAATCAAAAATACAAAGGCGCTTCCCAACTTGCGCAACTATGGTGCTATCTGAAACAATAACTTTTGAAAACCTAGCAGGTACTACCATTTTTCCTTCTGTATTAACCACTCCGTTTCCATTTTTCCTAACAACAGACAACCCGTTTTTATCAAATGAAGACATTCTTGAATACCGTCTCGAATGAATTAAATTACCTTCTGTGTCAATAAATCCAATCTTCCGATTTGCAAGCCTTACAACAGCAAAGTCATTTTTGTATGGGTATACCTTACTGTAAATTGAAGATCCTACTTTATTTCCAGCATTATCTAGAACAGTATATCCTCTTATAGATTTTCCGTTTTTTAGTTTGGTTCTATCACGTATTGCTGAAAATCCTTGGGAACTCCATATTATCTTTCCGCTACGTGGTTCGAATTGAAACTCACCACTTGTGTCGATAACCGTCCAGTTTCGGTTAACTTGAACTGGAGAGTAGCCATCATTGAACTTATTTCTGAATGGTATTCCATTCTCCTGAGGTTTAACAATGTTGCCTGCTTCGGTAAGTATGTGAAACTCTTTGTCCATTTTTATCCATGCAGCACCATTGTTTAAGTCGCTACCATACTCAAACACATTTCCAATTTTCGCACCGTTTTTAGTATAATAATTATACGATGCAGACAACTTAGACACTTTATAAGCACTCGAATCAGAATCAGTTGTTTTGACAATCGATTTATACGAATAAGGTGTCAGAAAGCGTCCATTTCTATTAATCAATGCACACGAATCGCTTCTGTAAACCACAGCATTTGTTGGATCGAAGGAGGTGGCAAATGATATTTTGGAATATGAATACTTATAGACGGGGAGAAGCAGGTTCCCGTTCCGATCGACGTAATTCCACTGCCCTCCAACTGCATATACCTGTAAGCGTTTGGCCTTATACTTAGATTGAATAAACCGCTGCATTCTTACATAACCAGTACCTAAACTATATCCATATTTGTCAAGGAAGTTTGCCGCGTAACCAACACTTGGTGTACTTGGAGATTCAGTGTAACTCAATTTTCCTCCAAGGTAAATACGCGCTCGTCCATTAATATATTCATCAATAAACGGACTAACTAAGCGCTTAGACTTACCAGTGTTTTTATCATACAAATTAAATGCACCATATTCAGATCGAACTCTAACAACACTAAACGATGGATTCCTCAACATCTCGCGATCAAAGTAGGTACAGTTTGGTTGGATAATTATTTTTCCCGTTTCTTCATTAACCAATCCGAGCCTCGTTTTAACTATTGAACCAGTTGTCGAATTATAACTTCTCTTTGTAACAATCGTAAATGCGGTTCCTGCAATCTGCTCATATGAAGAAAAAAACGGTTTAATCAGTTGCTTTCCATCCCTATCTTTTAATCCCCATAAGTTGTTTACAATATGCCACCGACCTCTCACAACTTGTCCAGTGTCTCTTGGATTTAGAACATCTGCACCGGTACTGACTTGAACAAAACTAGTTCGAATAGAGCTGAAATTTGAAAACTCTATGCTGTCTGCAATTTTTCCGTTTTCAATGCTGAACAACCATAGTGTATTATTCTGACTATAGGCTTTTATGCGACTACCGTAAACATTTAGTGACGTAAAACGTGGTTGAATAACCTCGCTCTGACTTACACAATTTATTAACCCAACACCCTTGTTGTCATAAACTTTTGCAAAACCCTGTTCGATTGGTTCAATAGCGGAATACTTCCATGGATATGTTGGGTTAAGACTAGAATCCAAATAATTTGCATATCCATTTAAAAGGACATAACAGCCTTGGCTGACCTTTAAATCAATAAAATCGTACGCAACTTCATCAAGTATTCCGCGCTGAATGATGTGTCTTTTTCGCTGTTGATTTACTACAAGTCTAACCCCTCGAGAAGCTTCAATTAAACCAAGGTTTGAACCAACACGTATAAAACTATCACCATAATACAATGTAGTGTCTTCTGGTGAAATGCCTAAATAGTAACCATCAGTAATTTGTAGGACGTCTTCCCAAAACAGTGTGTCAGAAGACGATATTTGGTCATTTATTAACGTCCAATGATCTGCATTTTGAACAAAAACGTGCCGATCGAATAGACGAATGTTTTGAAAATCTCCTTCGATATATTGGTCTGTTTTTGGAAGATAGAAATTGTAATATCCATTTGATTTCGTAGAGCACCAGAAAACGCTTTCTGAAAAATGTATTGACTCATATTCTATTGACACCAAAAGCCTTCCAGCTTCGTTGATTAAGCCAAAAGAATTGTCAATTCCTATTTGAAAAATCCCAGGAAATGATGTTTCGACCACAGATGAATAAACGGGCTCTGCAATCATTTTACCCGTATACGTGCAAACCCCCATCATATTATTTTGGGTAAAAATTATGACACTACCTACTTGTCTAAAATTGTCAATTCCTAAAGGACTGATGCGATTTCCTAACGTATCAATAAGAAAAGCATTCTCGCCTTTATGAACTTTTGCAGCTCCGGCAAAGAAGTCTGATGCTGAAGTGAAGTTACCGGAAATCTTGACATTACCTATTTTGTCAATGTACCCCCAGTGACTACCAATTTTAACTGGGAGATAGTTGCTCTGACAAAATGAAATAACGCTCAAGCAAATAAGACTTATGGTCAGATATATTTTAGACAAGTACATACAGCTATGAATTAGGAGTTATTTCGAATGAAATCGTTTAATTCATCAGTTGAATTAACAAATACTCCAGTTGGGTTCAAATTAATCGTTACGGTTTTACCTGAACGAGCTTGTGAATTAATTCCATTCGGTAAATTAGTTGTTTTGATTAATGCGAGCTCCTGGTTTGGCATAATTGCTAACAATGTGTTGGTATAGTTTGGATTAAATGCGAGGTTTCCTTCTGCTCTTTGATAAAACGTAATAAGCTCCCGTTTGTCACCCGTGATCATATAAACTACGGGAAGGTCTTCATGGTCGTAAATGCCTTCAACCTTGTAATTGGCATTCATCACCAACATTTCTGGTTGTTTAATTATTCTATCCCAATTATATACACCAAGGTTTTGAACTCTTACGCTTCGTAAAAAGCTTTGACTAGCAGCGTATGATTTCTGTCGTTGTGCAATACGGTTTTGCTCTTTGGCTTTTCGATTTAACTCCTTACTATATTGTTCTAAAGCTAGTTTGTACCCGTTTCCAAATAGAACTGGAGTGATTTGTTCCTTTTTAGATACTTTTTTGTACGATACTTTTTTCTTTCCAGTTTTTTTATTGGTCTGAACTATTCTTTCATTGTAAGAAGCGGTAATTGAACAAGTCGACTTGTTATAATCAAAAGCACCAATTATGATGGATTCCCACTTGCGATTGAACAACCAATGAGACTCATTTTTATCATTCGAAGATTGGTTTGCAAACTTCCACATTATGCCTTCCCAGTTTTTTAAACCCCATTTTTCCATGTTATCGACTTTCAAGTCAAAAATAAAATCAGTGCTTTTCGCCTTAATTGGCTTTATCACTGGAGCAGATTCCGTTGAACTCAATTCCATACTAAGCAGTTCTGAACCTCCTAAAATAGAGTCAGAAACCTGTTCATTTGGTCCTGAGGTAGCGGTTAAGTTTTGTTTATTCTGTTCTACCCATGTTTCATTATTTCCATCGTACTCATAAAAATTAAAGTCACCAGGTTTGTTGCTCATCGTTTGAATTTCGATGTTTTTTCCTTCAGCCAATCGCAACTTTGAATCTCCTTGTTTTGCATTTATTTCAAACATACCACCGCTTTCCATGTAGCCAACTTTGCCATTTTCCTCAATGCACATTGGCAAACCACTGGCAATAATGGAAGCAGGATCGTTAATCTCTGAAAACTCCAGTTTTACTTCGCCTGTAACTGGATTACCATTTTCATCCACAAATGCATTTTTTGGAACAATTACTTTTGCACCACTTTCATAGTTTATTTGAGCACCTTTAGAAGCATCAAAAACGTCAGATTGACATCCAACAACTAAATTTTTGGGGGAGACTTGCCGTGCAAATTTTGCAGCCACTTTTTTGACTTGCTTACTACTCAATCCACTTTTTTGATTTGAGTTACAAGCTGTGAAAGAGAATACTAATGCTGCTATTAAAGCAAAATAGTATAAATTGATTTTCATATTCATGTTTAAATTATTTACAAGTTTTAAAGCAGGGTAGTTCCTGTTTTAAGGTTAATACATGAATTAATAAAAGGTAACCTTTGGGCAAAGGCTGGTTAGGTGAAATCTTAACGGTTAAGAGTCACAGAAAAGTATAAATGATTGATTTAATGAAATTGATATTTTGTCTAATGTGTTAAGAAACAGGGTTTTGAGTTATTTCGAAAGTATATAAACTTGCATCTTTTTCGTGCAGAAACTTTTTTTGCACTTCTTCCTTTGAGGTACCGATAAAGTATGAAACATGTTTTATATCCTCACCAGAACGTTGCCACGATACAGTATACGAATGTTCTTTTGCATCGTGATTAAGTTGGTTCAGAAACGTCTTCATTTTATCCAAACAATCGATACTGCTGGTGCCTTTAATGGAGTGAAGCAACATATACTCATCATGTCGCTTGTTATAGGTTAATAAGTTGAGCTTTATAGTTTCGTAATCCGATAAGAGGTTAACGTGATAATCAAAATGACAAGAAACGCCATTATCTTGTCGTAAAATTTCTCCAATTTGATGTTGAAGTTTTATCTGCTCTAGTTTTTTATCGATTTTAGACATATTCGTTGCATTTTTGACCTAACAAATATCGTAATTAGCATTAGAACAACACATGGAATTAGGAGATGATTATTTTATGAAGCAGGCATTGAAACAAGCAATAAGAGCTTTTGAAGATGACGAGGTGCCTATTGGTGCGGTAGTCGTCGTAAATAATCAGATAATTGGTAAAGGATACAATCAATCCAAAAGGCTAAATGATTCAACAGCACACGCTGAAATGTTAGCAATAACTTCAGCGTTTAATCATTTTCAATCAGCCATTCTTGATGAATGTACATTGTATGTTACCGTTGAACCATGTGCAATGTGCGCTGGTGCCATTAAATGGGCGCGTATTAAAAAAGTGGTATTTGGGGCAAAAGAGCCCAAAAGTGGATTCTCTCAATACCAACCAACAATTCTTCATCCCAAAACGACCACAGTTGCGGGTGTTTTAGAAGAAGAATGTAGGTCAATAATGCAGGATTTCTTCGCTAAAAAGCGTGAATAATTATTTAGCGGATGCATTCAAAATAACTAATATGTTCACTTATTGTGAGATGTGATCCTCTACTATCATGATTAACAAATGAGGATTTTTGGGTTACAACCAAGTACGTTTTGTCATACATAATAATGGATGCGTCATGTAAGAATGCCTCTAAAATCACAGTGTTTGTTGAATCACTTAGTGGTTTATTATTTTGATCTAAATATCTTAAAGGAATATTGTACGACTTCATCAAGTCAGTTGCTGATAATAACGAATCATGGAACGAGAAAACGTTGGAGTGAGTATTCACTCCGATGTTAATGTGTTTTGTAGAGGAAGTATTCTGTGATAAAATCGGATACATATTACCCCGATCAAATCTTGAAATTGTATTTGTAAACAATAAGCGATAGGAGCAGGTAGTGTCAAAATAATAATTACGGTTCTCGAGAGAATAAAGATTCTTGGCAAATACATTAAAGTTTGCGTTAGTAGTGTCGTTACTTGTAACTGAAGTATTTTGCGCTAAACATCCTGATGCAACAAATACGCTAATCAGAATCATAAAGGTCTTGACCAATGGTTGAAAGCTGTTAAGGATTTTCATACTTATTTTATTATATCAATTAGTTTTACTTCTCCTTGATCGGTCAACATGAAGAATTTCTTTTGAACTTCAACCTTGGTTATTTCTTTTACTTGAGTGGGTTGCTTTTTTGTGAAGCGTATTTTCATATTCAACGTATATTGAATAGAGGGTTTAACGACTTTGGGGTGCAGTATGATATCAAAATTTTCAAACGGCAAGTAGTCATAGTACATACTTGGTGCTACTATCGTTCTGACGGGCGACGCCAGTTCTTGGTTCTTATCCAATAATTCATCATAGGACATTCGAGTTAAACCTGAATATGGGGTATATCTACCAATTGGATAAACGGCTGAGGTTTTTTCTGAAAGTATTCTGTCAAATGAATCTAGGGTTATTCCTACTTCATCGTACCTTTCTGCCAAAATATCAACGTATGAAGTCAAAATTTGTCGCATAGTATCATAGTAATCGGCTGGATTTGATACGAAATAATCTACTTTCACAAGGTCATAAATTTCCGATTTTGAGGCTTCGAATACAATGTTGTTCAACATGTCATACTCATCAAAAACTACAGTAATGTTTTTATGAAGTTCGAAGCCAATAGGCACTTCGTTTTGGCTGTTACTAAATAATTTTTTAGAGTTACTTAAACCGTAAATTGGAACTTGTGAAATGACCTCTACAATAACCTGTTTATTAGAAATCCCTTGACCGTCTAAGGCCTTTTTGAACGCTTCAATACGTTCATTTAAAAGAGTATTTACGGTCAATGATGTTTTGGCAATCTGACGAACGTTGAAAATCGCTGTATACGTTGTGGCTTCAATGTTCATTAATACATTGAGATCCATTGTAATGTCTGATCCATTTGCCCACTGCGCTTTAAGCTGGTTAAGTTTTTGTTTTGTAACCAACTGATTACTATTCCAATTTTGAACCTCGATTTGTCGGTAGTTGTTAATTGAAATTTGTGCAAGTCCTGCCATTGAATTTACTATGACAAGAAATAAGACTAATAAGTTTTTCATGCTTTTTTCTTCAAAGAATTGAAGAATTAGCACGCCAATCAACCGTGATTGAGTAAGAGTAGCAATTGACTTAGTTAGCGTGTCTTTGTAACTTTATTTTCTATTTACGACAATGCTTTCGACGCACTCCGGATTTAATAAAGTTGAGATATCTCCGAAATTGTCTATCTCGTTCGACGCTACTTTCCGGAGAATACGACGCATAATTTTGCCACTTCGAGTCTTTGGTAATCCATCGCAAAACTGAATTTTTTCGGGTTTGCTAATTGGTCCCAATGTTTTAGAAACTAACGAGGTAATTTCTGTCTCTAGAGTTGCAGAATCTAAGTGTTTGCTGTCATCTTTAAGTGTAACAAATGCATAAATACTATTCCCTTTAATTGGGTGAGGATAACCTACAACCGCTGATTCAGTTACGGCCTCATGCTCATCAATAACATTTTCGATCTCCGCAGTTCCAAGATTGTGACCACTTACAATAACTACGTCATCCACTCGACCAGTAATTCGGTAATTGCCGTTAGCATCTCGTTTAGCTCCATCGCCTGTAAAATACTTTGATGGGAATGCTGAGTAGTATGTACCCTTAAAGCGCTGGTGGTTTCCGTATATGGTCCGTGCCATACTTGGCCACGGAGCCTTTATGCACAAACGACCTTCAGCGTCATCCTCGGTTATCTCATTTCCATCTTGATCCATTAAACATGGTTGTATTCCAGGTAGTGGGAGAGTTGCAAATGTTGGAATTGTTTTAGTGATTCCTGCTAAAGGCGAAATCATAATACCACCAGTTTCAGTCTGCCACCACGTATCTACAATCGGACATTTCCCTTTACCAATTTGCTCATCATACCATTCCCATGCTTCTAGATTAATAGGTTCTCCAACAGTTCCTAATGTCTTTAAACTGCTTAAATCAGAATTTGTTACATGAGAAATGTCGCACTGAGCAAGCGCTCTAATAGCAGTAGGAGCGGTGTACAGGATGTTCACTTTGTGCTTTTCTACTACTTGCCAAAATCGACCCATATCTGGGTAACTCGGTACCCCCTCAAACATTACCGTAGTTGCTCCAGCGCTGAGTGGACCATAAATAATATAGCTATGGCCGGTAATCCAACCTATATCAGCTGTACACCAATAAACATCATTTGACTCATATTGGAAAACACTACGAAAGCTGTAATTTGCATATACCATATACCCTCCGCAGGTATGAACCATTCCTTTTGGTTGTCCTGTGCTCCCTGATGTGTACAGAATAAATAGCTCATCTTCTGCATCCATTACCTCTGCGTCGCATTCCAATGGTTGATTGTCATATAAATCATGCCACCACACATCTCGATTTAAAACCATATCAACCTCAGTGTTTGTACGTTTCAGAACGATAACTTTCGAGACACATGAGCAGCTTTGCAATGCTTCATCAGTAATAGACTTTAAAGGAGTGACTTTAGAACCCCTATATCCTCCATCAGCGGTAATTACATATTTGCATTCTGCATCGTTAATTCTGTCTGAGAGACTTTTAGCACTGAAGCCTGCAAAAACAACCGAATGAATAGCACCAATTTTGGCACAAGCGAGGACTGCATAGGCAAGTTCAGGAACCATAGGCATATACAAGCAAACTCGATCACCTTTTTTAGCTCCAAGAGAGCGAATCATGTTGGCAGTCTTGTTTACATTTTTACTCAACTCAGCATAGGATATATTCTGGGCTGATTCATTTGGGTCGTTTGGTTCAAAAATGATAGCTGTCTTTTCAGCATTTTCCTGAAGATGTCGATCTATGCAATTTTCAACTATGTTAAGTTTCGCACCTTCAAACCATCGTATTTCGGGTTTCGATAAATCACAATTTAATACATTGTCCCACGGTTTAATCCATGTAAACTCTTTTTCCGCGAAGTCTCCCCAAAATTTTGAAGGGTCTCTAACACTTTGTTCATAAAGGGAGTAATAGCTCGATAAATCGGTCGCAATGAATTCAGACATAATGGTGTAAAATTAAAACTTTTACTAAACTACGTCTTACGTTTAAAATAAAAAATCAGTTAGACTTTATCACACTAATAAGTTCGTTAGCTTGCAGTACACCGCTTTGTCGCCAAACAGACTTTCCATTTTTAAATAACATGAGTGTTGGTACTCCTTTAACGTGAAGTGAACTAGCAATGGAAGGGTTTTTATCTATGTCAATTTTTATGATTTTGATAGATTCCCCCAATGAAGATTTTACCTCTTTTAGAATAGGAGCCATCATTTTACATGGACCACACCATTCCGCATGAAAGTCAACTAATACTGATTCACTCGAGCTTACAATAGCATTGAAATTAGCCATATTCTTTTTCGACTATTGAATGCAACTTTTAAACCAGATGAATTATACTGGCAATCTGACATATTAAATTCGAAAAGGTGTCAATAAATATTCACGTCTTCGACGTAAAGCAAATTCATTATAGTTAAACTTGAAGCTTCCAACATATTAATAGGGTACATTCAATTAATAAAGGGATGAATAACAGTAAGTGAATGAATAAAATTTCGTTAATAGAAGCATTAAAAAAAGTTCTATCAAAGCAACTTGAGGAGTTAAAAATGTCGATAGACAATGTGAATGAATCTATTGTAGGAGAGGAGAAAAGTACGGCAGGCGACAAATACGAAACTGCTCGCGCTATGGGTCATAATGAGTTGGATCGCCTAAATCAAGCGTATTCTGTGTTAATGAAAAATGCTAATGTGATTAATAAACTCAACGTGAATGAAAAGCATTCAAGAGTTCAATTAGGATCACTTGTTCAAACTGACAAGAGGGTTTTGTTTTTTTCGGCAGGAATGGGAAAAATAAAGCTGGACGAAGATGAAGTCTTAACGATGTCTATGGGTTCTCCAATTGGGCAGCTCTTTATGTCGAAAAAAGTAGGTGACACTATAGAATTTAGAGGAACACAAGAAATAATTTTAGAAATTTGGTGATTATGAAAATAATATCATTCAATGTAAACGGAATAAGAGCATCTGTAACGAAGGGGCTTTTTGACACATTAGAAAACTTTAATGCAGATATCGTCTGTTTTCAGGAAACAAAAGCACAAGAACACCAAGTTGAGGAGGCATTAAATTCATTAAATGGGTATAATTTGTACTCGAATTCTGCTGAAAAAAAGGGTTATTCAGGTGTTGCAATACTTTCCAAATCAGTGCCAATAAAAGTATGGTCAGATATTGGAATCGAGGAACATGATACCGAAGGAAGAGTACTGACTGCGGAATACGAAAAGTTCTATTTAGTAAATGTTTATGTTCCTAACAGTGGGTCTGGACTAAAGAGACTTGACTATCGAAGCTTGTGGGATACTGATTTTGCCAAATTTTTGGCTGAGTTACAAAAAGTCAAACCGGTTATCGTTACTGGCGATTTTAATGTTGCGCACAGAGCAATTGACCTCAAAAATGATAAGGCAAATTACAATAAGACTAGTGGTTTTACTCAGGTCGAAATTGACGGTTTAGATGCGATATTGAATACAGGTTTAATAGATTCATTCAGACACTTGTATCCTGAAGAAATAAAATATTCGTTTTGGAGTCAGCGTTTTAACGCACGAAAGACTAACGCGGGCTGGAGAATTGATTACTTTCTGGTTTCAGAATCGATCATTGATAAAGTAAAGGATTCTACAATTCATAACGACGTTTTTGGGTCAGATCATTGTCCAGTGGGATTAGAACTTAGTTTTTAGGTGAGATTGTTTTAGGGACAACTAAATTAAGACTCATTTCCTGATTTAATCGTTCAATAAAGTAGCTTGCGAGTAATGGAGACTCGACTTCAACGTTTTGATGGATGAAAAAGTTTAACTCATTTAATCCGGCATCTATCCAACTTTTTATGCGTTCAAACCATTCATCTAAACGAACATAATCTGATTCATGATTTGCCCCTGTAAATCGGATAAATGCTGTTGGAGTAGATAAACGCATGTGAATGAGATCTCGCCTACCTGCAGTGTCAGTAATTGTACTTGATATGGTATATTCAACTAATAATTGTTGTAATGCTTCATAAACTATTGGGTCGTTGTACCAATCTGTATGTCTCATTTCTATAGAAAGCTTAATATCTGAAGGCCATTTTTCAATAAATGAAACTAAGTCATCGAAGCTATCCGGTTTGAAGCTCGGATGCATCTGCAAAAAACATGTCCCAAGTTTCTCCTTAAAGTTGATGATAGATTTAAAGTATTGATCAAGTTTGTCATCGCAGTCTTTAAGTCGACGAAATTGGCTAATCGTTTGTGGAATTTTAGGAAAAAAGGTAAAATTATCAGAGCTTCTGTAGTACCAATTTTTCACCATTTCTGGTGGGAAGATTCGATAAAAGAAAGCATTGAATTCGATCGAATTAAACCGACTGGAGTAATATTCAAGTTCTTTGTTGCCAACGCCTTTTGGGTAAAAGTTTTTTAGATCATACTTATTCCATTTTGCACATCCGATTCGAATTTTAGCTTTTTTATTGTCTTTATTCTTAGTTAGAATCCTTATCGTGTCTTCGTGATCTTTTGGGAGATTTAAATTTAAACTACTTGGGTCATCTACTTTTCCAAATTTCATTATTTCTACCTCATTCTCTTCGTGCAAACAAATTTAGGCATAAAAAAAGGGGGCACTTTTAGTGCCCCCTTTACCTATAAGATAGTTTTACTTATTCAATGATAATTTTCTGATTGAATACTTGGTTGTGAGCTGTCATTCGTACAAAGT
>CAKZLB010000031.1 GCA_937124965.1 uncultured Bacteroidota bacterium | reverse complement strand
CGAGCCAAACGGCTATTTCCTGCATTACTTTCGTGCAAACCTTGTGCAAGTGTGATACTTACAGGAATGTTGTATTTTCTTTCTTGATGTTTAGCAGCAGACAGATACAATTTAATGTATTCTTGTGCTGTTGTTTCATTGTGCTGCCCGAAATTCAACCGACCTTCTTCATTTTCTTCGTCTTCGTCATCTTCTTCATAGTCGATATACAAGACAGGTCCATTCATTATATCTTCTTCTGTGTATTCTTCTCTAAAATCAAAAGAACGAACCTCTGACGTTTCAATTACTTCAATATTGTGATTGGTCGGAAAGTCAGTGACGTATTCAGTTGTAATGCGAAGTGAGTGCACATCACTTGCTTTACGTTCTTCGCTATACGATGCAATTACAATCGCAACACATAAACTCAACCACAGCCAAGTCGGAATAAACATTTTTTGAAACGATAAGTGTTCAGATAGTTTTGTTCTGTCAACGTGAATCACTACGCCTTTTTTGTTGATGTTGTATAATTTTTTCATTGTTTTTTGTTGTTTTTTGTTGTTTTGAGGTTTTTTGAATGGTTTAAAAATGCGACACTTCAAAAGCGTCAAAGTGCCGCAAGATCTAACCAAATAAAAACAAATTACGAGAATCCTTGACTAATATATTTCCAATTCATACCCTTTCGGGTTACTTCTGTCCACCTTCTTAGACCTTTCGAGCAGTTCTAAGAACATTTTTTGATACTGTTTAAGCGTAGCATTACTAATCTCAATAATCTTTGTCAGTCCTGTCTTTTTATCAATTAACACAAAGTTAAAACCCACTTTGCAGCCTGTTAGATTACTAATCACATCTGAATACATTCCTGCTGACAGGTTGTATCCATAGCGTTTTAAGTCAAAGCGAAAACTGTCGATATTAGCAACTGTTTTGTAATCGAATATTTCTAATCTGTCACCATTCTGCACGATTGCGTCTGCTCTGACTTTTAGCTTCCTGTTGTGGTCGTAAAAACTGACTTCTGCATCAGCATTGTTTAGTAACTGACTTAAAATATTCGATTCGTTAAACTCCGAACGGTAGCGTTCAATCATCTGCATTGTTTCGACATGTACTTCACGTTTCACGTCATCAATCTTGCTTTTTGTTTTGAATGTACC
>CAKZLB010000030.1 GCA_937124965.1 uncultured Bacteroidota bacterium | reverse complement strand
GCAAAAATGAATTTACTGCAATCAAGAATTGACTTTTCACGTCGCAAGATTGCATCGTATGAAGAATATAAGTTGAATGAATCACTCACGAACGAACAGAAAGAACATATTCGGGAAATGCTGTCTATTGAATTGAAGCATCTTAAAGATTTAGAATCGAACATCACAAATGAAAGTCAATAGAAACCCGTCCATTCAGGATTGCATAAATGAACTCAATGAAATGCTGCTGCATCAAAAGCAGGATTTGCCGGACCTAATCAAACTCGGTTTGGTTGACCGATTTACGGCAAATCAGAAATATATTGCAATAAGTAAGACGATTGAATATTTGAAAGATTATCAAAAAATTAAAACATCAAACAATGCAAAAATTAAATAGTGTAACTGTCAAAAAGAATGAAATGGTCTTGAACTTCGTGTCGGATCTTGCAAGGCAAACTGTGCCTGTTGTGGTCGATTTAGATCACGAAGTAGCTGTCAAGATTAAAGAAAGTCTGAATGTGCTGCGGCTAATTTTACTGCACCAAGAGGGCGTTATTCCTGCCGAATTTCTTGAATTAGGTGGATATGAATCCGAGTTCGACTTTAAAGAAGTGGACTTTGCAGACGAATTTATTCAGCACTATCGGGAACTTGAAAACGCAATTGAAGTGACGCATTTCAGTATGCACGACCAAGATACAGTCTGCAAGATTAAGGCTCGCAAAAAGACAGGTAGTGAAGAACGGTTTACGTTGGTGCAGTATAATGCAATTAGTCTGTACGAAACGAAAAATGATAAACTCGATAGATGCTTGTTTGCGTTTGAAATTATTTCGCAGCATGCAAGAATGCAAGAGTTTGCACAAAACGTGTTCAAAGGTTTTGCACAAAATGTATATGTTGAAAGCGATGCAATTAGCGTGACGGATGATGACGTTGATGTGCAGTATGAGTTGAAATAGATTTTTATAATTCAATTAATTTTGTTATATTTGAGGATACTTAGACAAGTGACCGCAACCATTTGTACAAGTAATTTTAGGTTTTAATAGGGTTGATTGTGTTGCGGCAATTAGCCCTTTTTTTGTATATGAATAATTTATTAAATGTTTCAGAGCGTAACGAATTAGAACGATGCGAAGTCGTTATCAAGCAAGGTCTGAAGACTTTTGTTGAAGTTGGTCAAGCGTTGATGTTGATTCGTGATAAAAGATTGTATCGGAGTGAATTTGGTACGTTTGAAAAGTATTGTCGTGAGAAATGGAACTTGTCAAAAAGTCGTGGGTATCAGTTGATAAATGCAAGTATTGTTGTTGAAAATGTCCAGCATGCTGGACAAATAAAGCCACAAAACGAAAGGCAAACGATTCCACTCACCAAACTCGAACCTGAACTACAAGCCGAAGCATGGCAGCAGGTAGTTGAGCAGCATGGTGAGAAAGTTACACAAAAGAAAGTACAGGAAGTTGTCAAAGAATTTGTATCTGTAAATCAAGAATTGAAACAAGCTAAGAAAGAACCGATGTTTGCTGCGTCTTCGCCTGAAGAGCTTTTGAAAAAGGCAAAACAGGTAGCAAAAGAACGAGCAGCAGAAAAGCGTAAAAAGATAGACGAAAAAGGTAGTACGCCAGATATTCCTAAAGAAGATAGGTTGCTTATTGATAAAATAGAAAAAGGCGAAACAGTTGTGCTGAATATGAATACTAATTTTCACGCAATGAAATACGCAAAAGACAAAGGCATTTTTGTTCGCATTGATAGGTTTTCTGCTTTCGGCAATCCGTTCGTTTTAGGTTCAGACGGTAATCGTGATGAAGT
>CAKZLB010000029.1 GCA_937124965.1 uncultured Bacteroidota bacterium | reverse complement strand
AAGCTACTCAAAAATCGACTTCGATCAAGATGTTAAGTTAACAATCACCTATACAATCTCAAACAACTAAGAGACAACACAAAACGATAATAACACATTTCACGTATAAAAAACGGAGTAGGTAACTGCTCCGTTTTTTTGTGTTAAAGATTTTTGCCATTCATCCAAACGCCAAAATCGAACCCCTTCCTCGCCATAAGCCAACGACACCACCCAAACTATTGATATTGTTACACTATCCTTTAGTTGGTGTTTCAGTGGATTACGGCTGTTTTATAATCTTAAAAGCCTTTAAATTATTTACTCGTAAAATGTAGTGCCCCGCAACAAGATGCGAAATGTCTACCTGAAAGACATCTTGGTCTGCACTCAGTTCGACAACCTGTTGTCCCAACAAGTTATAAATAGAAAAATGGTTTTTAGATGCGTTTTCAGGAATTTCAATTGTAATTGTTCCATCCGTAGGATTTGGATAAACAGAAATATCAGTTATTGGTTCAACACTTAGGGGTTCCTCAAAAACCATAGTTGAGTCTTCAATATAAAACACTTCTCGACCATGTTTCTCATCTTCGGCTGAGAAGTATAAGCGATTTCTATGAACGGTTAAGTTTGAGGGAGCGGAGGAATATGGCCCCGGAATCAAATCAGAGACAAATTCAGTTCCTTCAGGAGTTCCATCGGTTTTCCAAAGCTCCTCTCCAGTTTGTTTAGTTTGGGCTGTAAAGTATATTGTATTGTTAAATAACGTAAATTCTCTAGGGTATGAACCCCCAGATCCTGGCGCAATGTCTAGCAGCACTTCTGTCCCTTCTTTGGTACCATCTGTTATCCAAAGTTCTGTCCCAATTTCCCCATGGTTTGCACTAAAAACAAAACCATCCTTAAATCCAATACCTGTATGAATTCTTCGTTGGGTCCTTCCTCCAAACCAATCAGACAATTGAACCGTACCTGTTGTGGTGCCATCAGTTATCCATAGTTCAGCTCCCGTTTCATCTTCTGCGGCGGTAAAAATTACCTTTTTGTCAAAACCTCCAATAACTCTAGGGTCACTTCCTAAATCTCCAGTAGCAATATTTTTAACTATAAAAGTACCGTCCTCTGTGCCATCGGTTCTCCAAAGCTCTTTCCCCTGTTTACTTTCATAACCAGCGAAGTATATCAGTGAGTCGGCTTCAAAAAATGGTTGATACAATATAACCTCATAACACCCATTGCATTTACTCTTAAGCTTAATGTGATTAGGGTTTACACCGTCATAGACATACACTTCTGTTCCATTATTTTTAACAACTGAGTAAAGGAGATTATTATTGACGATGTTGACACTAATTATATTTGAAGCATCCGATTCTCCCCAAAATGATCTAACCAATAAAGTTGATGAAGTTGACCCACTTGTAGAATAAAGCGGTGTATTACCAAAGAATGTGTTATCCGTTTTAAAATAAAGTTTCTCATTTAAGATTTTAAACATGGTCGGGTTCGAACCATCATCACCAGGCATGATGTCTTTAACCATCTTTGTTCCATTCTGTGTTCCATCTGTTTTCCATAACTCACCACCATGTGATGCAGATGTACCACGAAAAAACAATGTATCCTTAAAACTAATCAATTCTTGTGGATGCATCGGTCCAAAAGTCTCTAACGTATCATAAACGTACTTTGTGTTTTCTTCAGTCCCGTCTGAAATTGCTAATCTCATTTGACCAGTTTCATCGAACGCGACAAAGTAGAGTTTATCTCCTGCGGAAGTAAACTGCAAAGGATTAGAATTAGCGGTTTGTTGATCAATGTCTTTTAGCAAAAAAGTTCCTGCGTCTGTACCGTCTGTAACCCACGGCTCCGGACCCGTTTCTCCATCAATTCCACTAAAGTATATCTTGTTGTTAATCGATTTCATATTTCCATAAATGCCCTGTCCGTTTGGGTTGATATCTTTTACTAAATGTGTCCCAACCACACTTCCATCAGTAACCCATAATTCCCAATTATTCTTATCAGACTGCCCGGCAAAATATAGCAAGTCATTATTCACAACAAACGCACCTGAAGCCCCGTATTCTGTCGAACTATTTTTAAAAATGTCTTGTACCTGAACAGTTCCAGCTGGAGTGCCATCTGACTTCCACAACTCACCACCTGAAACACCATCTTCAGCAATGAAATATAGATTGTTACGATATGTTGCAACACTAACATGTGGATTACTTGATCCACTACCAGGAAAAATATCTTTTACCAAAAATGTCCCGACCTCTGTCCCATCCGTTCTCCAAAGTTCTTGACCATGAATTCCATCGTTTGAGACAAAAAATAGTACAGACCCAACACTGCCAAGTAGACTTGGACCCTTTGTGTTTATAAAGATTTCATTAGTTACATTACTTACTTGATACGTCCCTTCTATAGTACCATCCGTCATCCACACTTCATTATCTAACTCATTATTCCCTTTTGCACTAAAATAGAGCTTATCATTTACCGCCTTGAGATTCGAGACATTTGACCCGAGTGATCCTGTCTTATTTAAAGGATATGTTCCTAGGCGTGTGCCATCAGACCTCCAAAGTACTTGCGGATATTGACCCGATAAGCTTGATGTGTCCGCACCGGTAAAATAGAAAATGTCATTTACTACCGTAAAGTTTTTTGGGTTTGTCGATCGAGCACCAGGAATTAAATCCAAAAGAACAGTTCCTTCTTTTGTTCCGTCGCTTTTGTATAGTTCATTTCCGCTATTTGCATTATATGCAGAAAAATATATAAAATCATTAAAAACGAACATCTCTGCAATAAATGTAAAACCGCCTTTACGTAAATCTGTTATGCGAAACGTTCCTGATTCTGTCCCATCGGAAGTCCATAATTCTTCACCATAAGTTGCATCCGAACCATTAAAAAAAACTTGACCTTTATATTCAACAATTGTAGAGAAATTCCTGTATCCCAAAAAATCAAAAGTCTTGATCACCTCTGTTCCTCTTGAAGTACCATCCGTTTTCCATAGTTGCCCTCCTTCAATATGATGAGATACACCAAAGATTACATCAGAACCTAATTTGGTAAAATTATGGGGATGTGAGCCTCTAGAGTTGTCGTTTTTAGCATTAAGGTCTTTTAATAACTTAACATCTTGTGCATTTCCATTTATGCCAAAAAGTAAGATAATTGCTAGTATTACGGCTCTAAAACTAGTATTGAAATTTAAGATGTTACTTGAATGCTTCATGTTGGTTTTTGAAATGGTCAAGATAGTAAGAATTGTGTTTAATTTAAAACCATTGCCTAGCATTACCCCATCAAGTTAATAAATCACCAACGTATCCTCTTTTACAATATACAAAGATTGATCGTTTCTAAACAGATAATTCGGTCTTAGAAATGATTTTGACAATCCATTTAATGTGTTGGGTCCAATTATAGAGGCTCCCCAAACAACTTTTTCTCCGACAATATCTACGTAACTCCAAAATGTTTTTCCATGGAACTGGATGGCTTTTTCGTTTGTCATTCGTACAAAGACCGAATCGAAACAATTATAAAATTGGGTATCGGATGGATTCCAACATACCAATGACGTTTTAGACTCAGTTCTCCTAATTTCATAAAAAAGATTAACCATTTCGTCTGGTAATCCTTCTCGATGTTCGACGCCTTCTAACTTTGTAAATCTGTGCGTTTTCGCACCAAATCGAACAACCGTATCTTTTGTTCGAGTAAGCTCTAGTTTATACTCACCGCCGTTTGAACTCTTCTTATCTTGATATAATCCAACCATAACCCACTTCTCGGAGTCAAATGAAAAGTAGTTGGTGTAGTTATACGTTTTGGGTTCCTTAGTTGTTGTATCAACTGCTTCTATTACGTTAGATTTATCAGGAACAATGTCAACATCCTTTTTACAAGCCATGATTAATGTTGTGAAACACAACGCGGTAATTATCGAAATACTGAATGTTTTTCTCATTTTAATTGGTTTAATTTTCCGTCTGCGGTATACTCTAATACTGATGGGTAACCAAAACTTATCCAATGGCGAGGTTGGAATAGATTTGGATCGAGTGAAACACCCCATATAAACCCGTTAGAGTTTTTCAAAAAGTACTTGTCATTTATTATCACAGTTGAGAAGGTGGAATCTTGATTCCTAAAATCATCCAGCGACTTGAGTTGAACAAAACCTTTTTTCTTATCCCATTGCCAAAAAACATCATCAATGATGGCTAAATAACTTCTAGATGTATAGGCATCGTCTCCAAGATATGTTTCCAATTCACTGTCAATGACTTTAAAAACCTCTTCAGATCCAAAGAACTTCAAAGTGGTGTCACCAACCTTTCGAAGATTCAAACGATAAGAACCACCTCCGACATCATTGGTAAGACTCCAGTTTCCTTTCATTTCCCATTGTTCTGAAGAAAAAGAAAAATAGTCTTCAAATATGATTGAATCCTCCGTTTCTACAATAGGGATCTCCTTTTCTTTAACTGGTTTATCCTTTTCACAGGAAAATAAAAAACAGCCCAAAAGGCCTACGACAATGATTGGTTTACTATACGACATATTGACTGAACGGAAGCCTAAAGATAAAAGTATAATTTTTTGCCGTTGCCTAAAAAAATGACAACCGCTTTTATTCACCTACACTCTTTTTCCTAGCCTTTTGATCTCTAATTCATTATGGCTAGAGGTAGCATAAATTGAAATGACCCGTGATGAAAGTCTACGTCCACTTTCTAAAAAATCACAGTACAGTTTGGCAATAAGCTTTTTATCCTAATTTGTTCTTCATTTGGGAATGAATTTCCATTCAACAATAACGTCTTTAACTTTGTCAAGTTGCCTATGTTCTCTGGCAGTTTCGTTAATTGGTTGTCAGATAAAATGAGCAACTCTACGTTTTCTAATAAACAGATTTTATCCGAAATGTTATCAAGTTTATTACTCGCAAAATTTATGGTTCTTGCGTTTTTTAGAAGACCTATATCATCAGTTAGTTTAGTTATCTGATTGAAAGACAAATTCAAAACTTGTAGTGATCTTAAGTTGCAAATGCTTTGTTCAAGTTCTTTAAACTGATTAAACGATAGGTTAAGTTCCGTTAGGTTTTTTAATTTGTTTATCGAACTTGGTAAGTGACTTATTTGGTTGTTTTCAAAATCAATTACTTTCAATTTTTTACAAAAACCTATAAAACTCGAGACAGTAACAATTTGATTTACAGAAGCATAGAGATATTCCAGTTGTTTTAACTCACCAATAGGCTCACCTATGTTTGTGAAGTTGTTTCCAGCAACATCGAGTGTTTTGAGTCGTTTCAAATTTTTAATATCTACCGGAAAAGCAGGAAGATGATTACCTTTCACGTTAAGTATTTCCAATTTTGGTAGCTGAAACAATGCACGATGCCAAGTCTCAAAATTGTTGCCCATCAAATTTAAGAATGTCAAATTTGTTAGCTGTTCAAAGCTGTCAGTCAAGGAAAATAATTTCTTATCCCGTAAGTTTAGTTGCGTTACTTGATTAGGTTGTATCAATGCTTCTTTAATACTTCCAAAAACCTTTTCACTTCCCATTGGTTTGGCAAACTGACCATACGATTCAAGACTTATGAGAATTAAACAACTAACCAAACTGAGTACACTTTTTTTCATATCAACTTGTTGTTTTAGAAACCCTTATATACCCCAAAAGCCGCTTTAGCGGCTTTTGGGGAAGAGTTTAGTATGAACCTATTTCACTACGTTCAAGATTTTTTGAGTAACAACTCCATCAACAGAAATTTTAACAATAACTGAAGACGTAGTATTAACAATCGTGCTTAAGTCGAAACTTAAGTCTTGATTAGTTTTTGTAATTTTTGCATTAACCAATTCACCTAGATTACGACCAGCAAAATCATATACTGAAATTTTTACATCTTCACCTCCTGTTAGTTTCATGGCAACAGTAACAACACCAGAAGTTGGATTGGGATACACTCGAATATCGTCCGAAGTTCTGACTTTACTTGCGCTTAAGTTTTTATCTACTTTAATGTAGTTTAACTTGGCTTCTGTAGTTTCTCCTGCTCTATTTTGTGTAACTAGTGTCACATCAAACGAACCTATTTCATTGTATTTAACACTTGGGTTTTTGTCGGTAGATGTGCTTGGGTCTCCACCTTCAAATGTCCAATTCCACGATGTTGGGTTGTTTGTACTAAAGTCTAAAAAGTTTACGGTTTCAGTTTTTACGATGTTGACATTATCCGCTGCAAACTGAGTAACTGGTGCTGGAGATATTACTTCAATATAATTGGTTTTAGTAATTGTATCTTCCCCTGAATAACCAGCAGACCGCAACGTAACGCTATAAAATCCTTCTCCACTATATGTAACTGTTTCTTCCTTTTTGTTTGAAACAGCAGGTCTTCCGCCGTCAAACACCCAATTTCGTTCGTCTAGTCCATTTACACTTGTATCGGTAAACGTCACAGAATTTCCAGCGATTACAACATTTGTATCTGACTTAAAACCTGCAATTACAGGTTGTGGGCCTAGATACGCCGACCTTGAAAAAACGAACGTTGAAGATTTATTAAATCGAATGTCTTTTAACGTTGCGTCTTGTTGAGCGGCATTATTACCACTTGGATGTTGAACTGAAACAAACCCAAACTTATAGTCAGGAGTAAAGGTTAAACCTGTAGGTTCTGATCCAATTGGGAAAGAAGCGAATAATTCAACCATTGGCTTGTCTTGAGAATGATCTGGTCTCACTAACCAGATGTAATTGTTTCCACCATCTTGTAGCACCCATAAATTTCCTTGATCATCAAAGGTTAAATTGTCATTTCCACTTCCCCATGGTTCTGTAAATACGCCTTTGTCTGTATTCAAAATGTAGCTCATCCCTCCAACAAACGTTGAGAAATTTGAAACTGAAGATCCGTTATCCTTAAAGCGGTAAACCCGACTTTTTCCTTTAGCTGCAAAGTATATCATTCCATCCACTGGGCTAACTTCTATATCCTCAACTCCATTAAAGTTTGTTGCTCCAAGCGACACCGCAAGCGCTCGGCTATTGTTTCGATCTGCTTGTGTGGTATTTGGGATTTCTATCCATTTTGCTGTACTTGACGTTGGTTCGTTACCAGATAACGGAGCATCCAATTTCAGAGCATATAACTTTCCAGCACTTAAGTCTGTTTTGTTATCTGCTACGAATTTAAAGACTGCACTACTCCCGCCGTCTTCGCCAGTATATAGCGTAATTGAATCGTCAAGAACTAAAGCATTTTCGTGTGAAATTCGAGAGCAAGCCCATAGTTTTTCCTGCTTTCCATTTTCATATTCTTTCACCTTAGCAGTTAATGGATCGATTTCTACCAACCAACCAATATCTAAATATCCATCGTTATTTACATCCGAATTATTTAATGACTCTTCCGCAGTGATAACTGTGCCCCATGGCGTTATTCCACCAGAACAATTTCGTGCCGTTGCAACTAAATCGTTGTTGTTAAAATTAACAGCTTGTGACGAATCTACGCTCCACAATCTCATTGATTTATCATAACTAACATCTACAATTGAAACGGCACCTGGAGTAGTTTCGTGATTAATTGCAAGATGTCCTATCTCACTGCTACCGTCCAATGCCAAATATGCTGTAAAATCATGGTTTCCTGGTACATTTCCTCCACCTATAGTGTATGCATCTCCTTGATTAAATAATTGTTGGAAGCGGTGAGACGAACTTGGTAAAATTAGTTTTGACGTTTGTGCAGTTGGTGCAATAGATGTAAAACAACCAACATGACCTTCAGCATCGGTGCAGCCAAGTGCTGGAGGGTTTACAACGGGTAATTCATCCATGTATAAATCAAATGCTAAATCCGAACTATATAAATCTCTGTTATGTAATTCAACAGCAATCGTGTTTACACCTTGTTTAAAATCTTTCTTATAAAGTACGGAAGTATAGTAAGTTGTTTCTGCCGAACCTGAGATAGTTTCAATAGCTAGACTATCATACGTGATTATACCACTCGGTAAATTATCTCGTCGAACCTCTTTGCCATTCACATAAAATATGATTCCATCGTCTCTCAGGACGCCAAGTTCAAAACTGTCAGGTAATGTTGCTAAGTCGATATTGATATCTCTTCTAAAATATGCAGTTGGGTATTTGTTATTTGGGTCAGATCCATAAGACAAGGTTGTAGCAACCGCATTACCATAACCAAGTACACCTTTGCCTTGATCCCAATTATTATCATCAAATGAAGAATCTTGCCAAGACTTATCATCAAGACTAACACCTTCGTTGAAGAAATGCCAATCCGAATTTTTAGCAAACGGGAACGATGCTGGCTTAAGCGGTGGTAATTCAAAACCTACTTCCATATCAAAACTAAGATCCGAGCTAGAAGGGCTGTTTTGGTGCAGCTCTACGGCAATTACGTTTCTTCCATTTCTTAATAAATTTTTTGTTTTGTATTCGAAATATTTCGACTCATCTGAACCTCCAACCGCTGCAACTGCTAGGGTGTCATACCCAATGGTTCCTGATGGCATATTCATCCTAAAAGCCTCATTTCCATTTACATAAACTACAACTCCATCATCCCGCATTACATTAAAAACCAACGAGTCATATACTGAACTGTCTTTTACGTTAAAGGTATGTCTCAGATACGTGGTAATATTTTTATTGCTTGAACTTCCACCATAACTAAGCGTGCTGGTTTCATTTCCATTTGAATATCCTAAAACACCGTTTCCAAAGCTCCAATTTGAATCGTTATAGGATAGGTCTGTCCAACCTGAATTAAGCTCCGAGCCACTATCGTCATATTTCCATGAAGAATTTTTAGCAACTGGAAACACACCTTCTTGAAAAACAGCAGGTGGAATATACGTTACAACGAGTTTGGGTGCTGCAGAAGCACTTTTGTCATAAGACTGAGCAACTCGTTTTGAAGTATTCCCTTTATATCCAGGCAACGTTAAAACAGCAGGATCAAGTAGTGCCAAAAGAACAGCATTTCCTTCCATCCAACCTTTGCGATTTACTACTTTTTGAAGAAGACTAGAAAGGTCGGGAGTCTGTTGATTTGCTCCGTTGTCTCCTACTTTGCTCCAATCTGGAATGTTATTCCAATATAGACTATCTAAATAACTTCTACCTGCAAGCTCATTTGCTGTACTTTTGATTTCTGATGCATCATCTGTATCCTGAAAAGCCATCAATAAGTCAACTTGTCCTCCAGTATTAACTTCATCTACAGTGAATTGAACGTATGCATTTGTGATAATTGAACCATTTGGTATTCCGATCTCATCGAATCGCAATCCAATCAATTGATTTTTAGTTCCATCGACAGTTAATTCTAAATCAGTACTTGTCAAATCCATGCTTGCTCCAACCACGTCTAATTCAGCATCATCGGAGTTAGTTAAAATTGAAAAGGATTTTGTAACTGGCTTGCTGAACTCCACAATTAATGTGGGTGCACTTGACGATGACCCATCGTACGATTCAGCGGTTCTATTTCCTGTTCCAGTAGCAATTATATTGATAGCGTTTCCAGCTTTCCAACCAGAACGATCAATAATCGCTTGAATTAACACCGACAAATCAGGTGTTTGCTGATCTTCTCCCGCTTCTCCAACAACATCCCACTTTGGAATATTCTCCCATGTTACGCTCTGTGTCATAAGTTTTCGCGAAGAAATGTTACTATCTGCAGAGGTAAATGTTGTTCCATTATCAGTATCCTCAACATTAAAAACCACCTTGCCTGTAACGTCATCTGTTTCATCAACTGTAAACTGGATGTATGCATTTTTCACAATCGAACCCGTTGGTATTTGAATATTTTTAAAACGCAAACCAACAAATTGGTCACCATCGTTTCCGTCATTTACCAACTCGATGTCACTACTTTCAAGATCCATCAGTCCAACACTGGACGTGGCATTGCTCCCTCTTTCTTCAGCATCATCTGAAGAAGCGTTAATCTGAACAGAAATCTTTTCTGTTTGAGCTTGTGTTATTCCGAATATCAGGAACACCAAAGCTGTGATTGCTACTAGTCTTTTCACTTTGTATTTATTTGTGCTGCAAAGCAATCGACTACAATTGACTCATAACTCTCCTTACTTTTAACTTTTAGTTATAAGAACGTTAACAGAAATAATCTGTGTTAATAGTTCTCATCAGTTAAAGCTTTCAAAAAAGAGATAAGTGCATTTTTTTCGTTTAAATCAAGTGCTAATGCCGCATCTGATAACGTTTGATTTTTAACTTCAAGACCTTGACCTGCACCACCACCCATATCGTAGAAATTGATCACGGACATTAAATCTAAATACGCTCCATTGTGAAAATATGGAGCAGTTTTTTCAATGTTTCGAACCGTTGTTGTTTTAAACGACCGCTCATAAATCCATGCTTTTTCACTAACTATGTTGTTTGCATATCGACCGAAATCTGTGTCTAAGATTTTATGAATAACATAAGGATTCTCTAAAACGCCCAGTATTTCACTTTCGTTTTTCTTAAATAACGGCGGAACTAACCCAGAAAATGTGGGAGCAAAATGACAGGTACCACACGCAGCTTTACCCATAAATAAGTTGAATCCTTTTTTCACTTCATCTGGGATCGTAGAAGTTTCATGTCGTATAAATTTATCAATTGGACTATTCCACGATTGCAATGACAAAACGTATGATGTTAAAGCTTTTGAAAACTTCTCCTGTGTAATTTCATTTGATTTAAACGCTTTTTTAAAAAGGGTTTTGTATTCTTTACTGCTTGAAAGCTTTGCTACTATTGCCGTATTTGCTGTATTAAATTCATCTTCATTAAAAATTACATGTTCTGCTTGTTGTTCTAATTCAAACGCACGCAAATCATAAAAATATCGGTCGGCATAAACTGCATTCAACAATGTTGGTGTGTTACGCTGACCGACCTTATTCGAAACATTTGTAGCAGATTTTTTTAATCCGTCTGAGAATGCTTTTTCGGGCTTATGACAGGTAGCGCAACTCATATTCTGGTTTAGGCTTAATGTGGAGTCGTAAAAAATTTGTTCCCCCAACACTCTGAGCTCTTTGGTGTCTTCTGCTTTTTTCAGCCCCGTATAAAAATAGGGATCTAAAAACGTCGGTGAAAACAGATTGTTCGAGTTTAAATTTACTCCTTTGGGATCGCTATAAACCTTGACATCACCACCTTTCTTTAACTGTAGTTTCAGGGTCTGTTCAAAAAGTGGGTTGACGTATTTAGTCAAAAACGTTAATCGATCAAAAGCATTGAAGTCACTATTTTTCGTCAAATATGATGCTGCCTGTATAAACAGGTCATGGACCTCCTCGCTGTTTTCTACTTGTTGAATATTTTGCGCCAAAGAAATCATTGAAGCATTGGCTTCTTCTAATGCATTTAATGATCCTGGCGTATCAAAGCCTGTAACTCCAAGAGTAAAACAGCGAATTATTTGCAGTCGTATGGCTTCAATGAGTTGGGCTTCGGATGTTTTAATTTGTTGCAAACCGACAGCCAGTTCATTTGCTTTGTTTTCCAGTTTTTTTGCTAGAATCACCAATTGATCAACGTCAACATCTTCGTCAAATATCATTTCGTCTAAGACTTGTAAACCTTCTGGCAGGTTAACTATTGGTCGCGCTCCTTGTCGCTCGATATGCAATAACGGAGCACCATTTATATGTTCTTCCACAAATGACGGAAAATGATATTCTGCAAGAAATTCAATATTTTTATAGTGCAATCGGGTATAGCGGTGAATCTGTTTTAAAGAATCAAGGTCAATATTCTTTAACCTGTAATCGATTGTTGATTGTGCCAATAACGAGGCAGAGTTTACAAACCCTTTGACATCAGCATTTATACCATCTGGGGAAGATGTTTTTGAATTCGTCCGAAAACTACTAAAGAACAGAACAAGTAAAATGCTTATAAAAAAGACAGAGGTTATATGACGCACAAAAATCGAATTTAATATTCGAAATTAGAATTCCTGGCGCCAAGCTAGATTACGGAATTATTAAGATAATATCATGCTTAGAGTTTGCAATCTGGAACAATATTTTATTCCAACTTATCAATGACCAAGTGCGCCTTTTCTAGTAAGATATCTCCTTCTTTATTCATCTCGTTTATTGAATTTTTAATGAGGAGCTTGGGAATTACTCCGTGCCCCTCAAATTCATCTTCCTCAGAAATCACGTACTTGACAACTGCAATTCGAACTTGAATGCCAGTATTTGGTAACGTTGCAAATCCCAATACACCGCCTGAATCGCCTTGATAGCTTCCTCCTACTTCTTCCCCAACAAAACTACCTAGTTTTAAGCGATGAGCAACAGTTGCTACTTCTGATGTAGTTGAGACACAACCACCATCAATTAGAAAAACAACTTTCCCTTTAAAAATATTTTGTTCAGGTTTTCGCCACCCTAATACAGAATGTTGAGCCCACAAACACTCATTGTAAGGGCAAACTACTCCTTTTGGGAAGTCTGCAAACGTTTCTGGAATATCGTATTTCAATCTTGAATCTAATTCACTTGAATTTAAAACCATTTTTTGACAATATTGAAAGGAGGTGTCTGACAGAAAAGCGATCAATTGTGCTCCATATTCGCTGTAGCCACCACCATTTCCTCGTAAGTCAATAATGAGTTTATCTATTTGACTTTTTTCTAAAGAATCAAAAACTGTGGTAAGGTAGTCTCGAAAATCAATCCCAAACTTATCCATTAAGTCGTTTCGAAAACTTCGAATCGTTAAGACTCCAACTTTATTATCTTTAGCAGTGGTAAATGAAATGGGCGGTTGTCTTGACGTACCATATTCAACATTCCATTTTGTTATGTAAAAGTCTTTGTCAACGCCTTTAACATTAAACGTTTGTCGTTCTTTGGCTTCTGTTTCAACAACCAGAACATATTCTGTTTGTCCTGGAAAAATGAACATCGCTAGATACTTATTGAACTGTTTTTGAAGCACATTATACTTCCGAGAATCATTTTTTCCATCTGCCGGAATACGGGGCAATAACTCCTCAACGATTTCTTCAATTGGTTTACCGTTTATCGATACAATTTTAGGTTGTTGAGTTAAAGTAGAATCATAACTTAAATACCGATAGACATGGTAATTATTGTCAATTTTTATGAGGCCAAACGGCACATAACACTTTGTACTATCCAAATACAATTGGTAGTTTTTAGACGGTTTAATGTCAGTATGTACACAACGAATAACTGAGTTATATTCACTAATCAGTTTTAAAAAATTCGGTTCTGTCATTGAATCGCTAATAGATTCTTGAAGTCGTTTTTTTAATTGTTCAATTTCTGTAGGTTCTGTATGCCAATAAAGCCCGGGGTGATTTCGCTTTAGCACATCGTCTAAGTAGTTTAGGTCATTTATCAACGATTCTTTGTCAAAATGCCGAAATTTTTTTGTTGTGTTTTCAGACGATTGGCAGCCTAACAAACCTATAAAGATTACGATACACATTTGTTTCATGGTTGTACGAAAATACAAGAAATAGACCTTAGGCTAAATAACAGGAGTCAGATTGAAGATTTCTGATTGAGGATTTCAGATTGGAGATTTCAGATTTGTTGTCTGTCTATGCCTGATTAGTGTTGAATACATTTTGGAGGATATAAATAAACGATAGGAGATTCTTTGACAAGGGTTCTCACAAAGTTCTGTTGCAAGTATTAGGATAATCTCATGTGACCCTTTGTACTATGTAACTTCCGTCATATCCCTAGCTGTATTGTCTTTCGTTCTTAAGTTTGTGTTCATCGGCTCCACTTTTCTCGAGTTTTAGCACCATAAATAATCAATCGAACAAAGTTTCATTACACATAGACTTTAAGGTTTTGTTGCGTTAGTTTATATATATTCGAGACAATTTAATGCCTGTCAAACAACCAAAAAAAAACCATCAATGAGAAATCGAATCATTCTCACATGCCTATTGACTTTTATAATGTTTAGAGGGTTTGGTCAAGAAGTTTTTAAACATTCAATGGCTATGTCTTTGGGTTACGACAGAAATACCCATGCAATAAAAGATGAGTTACCTCCACAGTTGTTTGTTACCTTTATTCCCAACTCACATCGCATTCTTCAATTAAATTTTGAAATTTATGTGGATTATGATGAGGCTAGACGTAATTGGCCGGACTTAGGAAAATACAGAATCGCTACATCAGAATTTGGGTACGGTTTCCAATTGTGTTACAACCCAATCAAAAAAGAAAAACTTCATGTCCGCGCCATTATAGGTGCGGGTATGAGAAGTAGCTCTTCTTTCATAAACGCAGAAACGCCTTTGCTAAAATCATACATTCAGCTCCCTCCCGAATTATCAAGTTATTATTCGTATTACTCAATAGGTGCGATGTACAAAATAAAGCCCCAACACGGCATTCAACTTGATATTGGAAACGGGGTTCGAAATCTTTCGTTAGGTTATCATTACTTTTTTCAAAATCATGAAAATGAAAACTAAAACCGTACTTCTTATTTTTATTGTTCTCATTGTTGGTTGCAATAGTATTGAGACACCGGAACCGGTCTATCACAAAGGATACGAGCGCTTAACAACCCAGTATATTGATTGGCCAATTGACTGTTCGTTGCCTGAACAAATATTCATAATTGAAGACGAATCTGGAGCAAAAGGGTTCCCAAAGTGTAAAATAAAGACACCGTTTATTGATTACACAAAATGGAATGTTGTTATGTACAATGAAGGTTGGTATAACGGTATAACTGAGATGAACGTTGGCTCCCATTGGTATATAAACCATGAACTAAAAACCGTTCGATTTGAAATTGTTACTCGGGTAACCTGGAATCCCTCTGGACTCTCTTCTAATGGTTTTTCTAAGGCCGCATTGCACGCCGTTATGATTCCAAAAATTCCTAAGGATTACACGATTGAAATTACATATGGTTAACCAACTTACACCTTTTTGATTTTACACCATAAAGCAATTTCTAGGGTAGAAAATTACTTCGGAAAAGAACTTATATCAATTTCCCACAACATAGGTAGCAACCCATATACCGCAAGTGTTAAGATGACAATAGAAATTATATTCATCCAAATTCCAGCTCGCACCATATCCGAAATTTGCAACTTCCCTGAACCAAAAACTATGGCATTTGGTGGCGTAGCAACTGGAAGCATGAACGCACATGACGCAGCAAGTGTGCAGCCAACCATTAAAACATATGGGTGCACATCCATTGCTAGTGCAAGCGGCGCTAGAAGTGGCAATAGCACCGAAGCTGTTGCTAAATTAGAAGTTATTTCCGTTAAAAAGTTGACGCTTGCAATCAATACAAATAAGACTATAAATAGATGGACACCATTTAGTCCTTGCAGTTGGAGAGCAACCCATTCTGCTAACCCACTACTTTGAAATCCAACCGCAATAGCAATTCCTCCTCCAAACAATAACAAAATACCCCAAGGCAGTTTTACCGCATCTTTCCACTTCAACAAAGGCTCATTTTTATTTGAAGATGGTAAAACGAACAATACCAAGGCCGCGGTTACTGCTATAATCGTATCATCAATATTTGGCAATAATTTATTTAAAAAAATAGACCTAAAAATCCAAGCTAGTGCGGTTAATAGAAACACAACTAAAACCTTCTTTTCTTCAGAACTCATTTTTCCTAAATCTTTCAATTGCTTTACTATCAGCGCTTTTCCCCCATCTAATGTCAACTCTTTGAAGTCAAAAGCGATTTTCGTTAAGTATTTCCAACATAGAAATAATAGCACCATAGAAATTGGCAATCCAATAGAAAACCATTTCATAAAACTGAGTTCGACATTGTAGGTTTGTTCTATAACCCCTGCTAAAATAATGTTTGGAGGCGTGCCTATTAAGGTTGCAATTCCCCCAATCGACGCAGCATATGCTATCGCTAACATCAATGCTTTACCAAATTGTTTTGAACCAGGCTTTTTCCCAACTTCAATTTGAGCAACTATCGCTATACCGATAGGCAACATCATAACGGTCGTTGCAGTATTTGAAATCCACATCGACAAAAAAGCGGTGCTGATCATAAAGCCGAGAATAATGTTTGATAAGTTAGTTCCAACTACTTTGATGATTGAGAGTGAAATACGCTTATGCAGATTCCACTTCTCAATGGCTATTGCTAGAATGAAACCACCTACAAACAGAAAAATGAACTTGTGTCCATAAGCGGCACATGTCTTTGTAAGATCGAGAGCACCAGTTAAGGGAAACAATATGATGGGCAAAAGGGAATTTGCCTCAACAGGAATTGCTTCTGAAATCCACCAGATAGCGACCCAGGCGGTAACAGCCAACACAGAAACTCCTTCTTTACTCAAGCCTTCAGGGGAGAAAAAAGAATAGATTAGCAAAAATGCCAACGGTCCGAAAATTCGACCAAATAGTTTTTTAGGTATGCTCATTTCTATTTGTAAAGTAATACTGCCGCTGCAGAAGAGGTCGCCTCGTAATCATGATTTACGTTAGAAAGTTGTTGTAGATTCCACTTAAAAGGAACACCCATATCAGTTGCCTTTTTTTCTGCTTCATTGTAAAAATACTTCGCTCTTGCAAGCCTATCAAACCCTTGTTCATCTACTATGTTGTTGTGACGCAGTCCTCCAGCATCTGGATCATTGTCCAAATCGCCCACCATAATGGTTATAGGTTTTGCCAATAATGTTGTCAAATTGGTTCCGTCTTCTGGACTTTGTCTTAATCCATACGGAAAATCCACTGAATCATTTAAAGTCGTATACCAACCGCTTGATGCAGCTACCACCCTGTTGTATCGCCCTTGAGGTTTAAAAATAACATGTCTATGTGCAAACTGTCCTCCAGCCGAAAACCCAAACACATCATATCGGCTCTCTGAACTTTTTATTTTTGCTGTAAAATAGTCAAAAAGAGGGTCGACAATTGAGAATGTCCAAATCGATTCGTCATTTAGTGTAGTGGGTGAAGGATTATCGCCATCTTCAAAAATATTTCCTAAGTTAAACACATCACCTCCAGGGTAATCTTCAGTTGAGAACTCTGGCACCAAGACAATAAACCCAAATGCATTTGCTTCGTCGATTAATAAGTTTCTGCTTGGTTCCGCGTCACGACCAGCTCCATGGTAAACCATTAATATTGGCGTTGTGGCACTAGCATTGGATGGAATATGATAGTACACTTGAACAGGTTTAGACGATAATGGGGCGTAATCTGTGTATCTAAAACTACCTGTCCCAGACAAGGCTACAGTATCCAACTCTTCAATAACAACACGTGGTTTCACATCAACATTGTTGTCGCAAGAGGATAAAACTCCTATGAGTGCGAATAACATTAAAGGATATTTTAAACTATTCATTGGGTAAAGATATTCGCAAATCAAGGTGAACAAACATACCAAAATTAGTATTTTATTCAGACCAATATTTAGGATACAATCATACTAGTTGTCTCATTCGTCGTAAATTTGACTTTAATACAGGAATACGCATTGGACTGTATCCTACAATTAATCCTTGCTCTTTCTTTTTATTTAAAAAGCATTTCGAATAGGAATGTGTAATCAAATTGTGTTCTGCAAATCGATCGACATACTCTCGATCATTCCCATTTTTTAGCGAAATTAATAGCTGTAAACTATTCTGATTTCTATCTGATATTGCGAACCCGGTATCTTGAAAAAGTTCCTCGAATGTCTCTTTAAAAATTGCCCTTCTTGAATTACTGAGTGACACCACTTGATTAATATGCTGGTACAAATATTTTTTTTCAATAAACTGATTCAAAACAAGCTGAGTAGCTGGTGGAACAAACCGATGCGAGTGTTTTAACAACATTTCTAACGGTTCGATTAAAAAATGAGGAACGACCATGTACCCTATTCGCAGAGAAGGATGAAGTAAACGATTGAACGTACCAAGATAAACTGTTCGTTCTTGTTCATCCAATTCAAATAGTGATGGCAGCGAAACTCTAGAATTTGTAATTTCATGTTCATAGTCGTTTTCGACAATCAGTGCTCCACTTGATTGAGCAAATGACAATAGCTCTTTTCGCCGCTCTATGCTCATCAGCGACCCGCTTGGGTAATGGCAAGAAGGAGTAACATGAATTAATTTAGGCAAAACCGAATTTTGCTTCATTTCAGCGACCTTAATACCGTCTTCATCCACGTCAATTCCTTGAACATTAGCTAATAATCCTTTGTAAATAGACTGCACATTAGGGAATGTTGGATTCTCTACATGAACACCATCCCCTTTATTTAGCAGACAGACACCAGTAAGATATAATGACTGTAACGAGCCCGAAACGATAAACACTTGATTCGGTTCGCATTGGATATTTCTGGTAAGATTTAAGTAGTTGGCAATGTTCCGCTTCAATTGTTCTATCCCTGACGCTGGAGAATATGACAACCCAGATAAGTTGATGTTTTTCCAATAGAGGTTCGACAAGTTTTTCCATTTATTTACTGGAAACGCATCTAAAGGAGGTAGCCCTGGTCTAAACGCTACACTTTTGTCGTCTGTGCTGTTTAACAATTTTACGTTTCTTGAAAAAGACTTGCCCAACTCAGATAAATCGGGGTACTTGTATGATGTGTTTTGTGATTTAGGTTTAAACGCTTCTTTTACGGGTCGCACTTTATGACCAGACCCAACTTCACTAGATATATATCCTTCAATTCTCAAAAACTCGTACGACCTTACTATCGTACTTCGAGAAACCTGCAGCTCGCTAGCCAGTAATCGTGTAGCTGGAAGTACTGCTCCATCTGGCAAACTCCCTTTAACTATCAATCCTTTTATTAAATCATAAACCTTTGTGTAAAGGTTCGTTGCCTCTTTAGCGATGAAACTATTTTCAGAAAAGTATGCTTTAGATATTTTATCCAACGTTGGATTCATAATTGGTATTAATAAAAAGAAATAATTGGTATGTCAAATGTAGTCTTATTTACCTTTATCTTGGTGCCAACTTAAAATTTACACGTACTCTAATTCAAGTAAAATGAAAAGACTTTACACTTTAGGAGCAGCTATCCTTCTTTTTTCTTCAAGCATATTTGCGCAACTTTTAATCAACGAAGTTCTTTATGACCCTTCTAATTCTGGATTAGATGGAGATGCGAATGGCGATGGATCTTATGACCAAGAAGGTGATGCTTTCATTGAATTTTTCAACGATAGTTATAGTAATTTCGATATTAGTGGTTATGAGATTTGGGATGACACGACCAGTGGCAGTTTGGTCTATACGTTTCCAAATTCGACAATTATTCCACCTAAAGGTGCTTTAGTTGTTTTTGGTGGTGGCACACCAACAGGGTCCTTCGGTGGAGCAGTTGTTTTAGCAGACACTGGGACCGCTGGACTTAGTTTAAATAACTCGGGAGAAATCATAATTATAAAGGATGATTCTGGAAACCCAATACTCTCATTTGACTCAGATGCTCTTTCCAACAACCCAAACGAATCGTATACTCGAAACCCTGATATTACAGGAAGTTTTGAGCAGCATGCAGACAATACAACTTTATTATTTTCTCCAGGCACTAAGATAGATGGCTCTTCTTTCGATACAACTCTTGCTGTAGACGTTTCATTTAGTGTAGACTTATCGAAATATGAAGGAACAATTGGCACCGTTTACGTAGCAGGTGATTTTAATGGATGGTGCGGAACATGTAATGTGATGACCGACGATGACGGTGATCAAGTATATGATGTAACGTTACCCTTAACCAATGACTCAATCGAATACAAGTTTACCATGGATAACTTTGCCGTTGAAGAAAGTTTCTCAGGTGGCGAATCTTGTACAAAAACAACAGGTCAATTTACCAATAGATTTGCAATTATTTCGGGCACAACTATGTTGCCAACAGTGTGCTTTAACTCGTGTGGTTCATGTGCAACTGGAGGTCTTCGTTTACAAGGTGTAATGGATTTCACAACACCAGATGCTGGTGTTACTGGTAAAGCAGTACACGTTGTTGCTGATTCTGCTATTCCTCATTTAAATATCTACGGTATTGGCGTTGCCAACAACGGTGGTGGAACTGATGGTCAGGAATATACTTTCCCAAATATTGCTGTAGAGGCAGGAGATCAAATAATTGTAGTTCGAGATTCTCAAGCAATTGCTAACTACTTCTCAACGTGCTGGTCTGAATTTGATATTATCTTGGTGGATGCTGGTGGTTCCATTTCACAAAACGGTGATGATGCAATAGAATTATTTAGAGCGAATGCAGTAATTGAAACTCTTGGAGATCCAGATACTGATGGTACAGGCGAAATATGGGAATACACCGATGCATGGGCATACCAAACAGATACTGGATGGATGTATGCTGCTCCAAACTGTACCGACAATACAACAACAATTTTCGACGCTGATTGCGTATATCCAATTTGCTTAAGTAAGGAAGTTGCAAGTATTACAGTGACTGGTGAGAACGACGCAACTACAATTACAACTCCAGCAGGAACATTACAAATGATTGCTACCGTAATGCCCGCTGATGCAGATGATAAAACTGTCACATGGTCTGTCGATGACAATACCATCGCTACAATTGATGCTTCTGGAGTTTTAACTGCTGCGACCAATGGCTCAGTGGTTGTGACAGCAACTTCAAATGACGGGTCAGGTGTATCGGGCAACACAACTATCGCTATATCAGGTCAAGTTAGTCATGTTTCAGACTTGAATTTAGCTGGCGTTAGCGTTTACCCCAACCCATCTGAAAACACAATTAACATAAAAGCAAATGCCCCAATAAAGTCGCTTACCATTTTTAGCATTTCAGGCAATATAGTAGATGTTCCTACATTGGTGAATGGTATTCAAGACATTAGTATGCTTGCTTCAGGTACATATTTTATTGAAGTACACACAGACTTAGGTGTTTCACAAGTTCGATTTATTAAAAAGTAAGTACACAAACTTGCGGATATTTTCTAGTTTCAAATGACCTAATGGCCGTTTAAATATACCTTAAAATGAAAAAGAAATTCTTTTACATAATGGCTGCTGTTGCACTGTTGATAAGTGGATGCGAAACAATTGATGTGGAGCCGGATCCAGACTCTTTGCTAAGCAAGGCAACGCTCAGTGCAAATAAATTGGCCGTTTTAGAAGATGGTGGCTCACTGGAAATTACCGTAACACTATCAGTAGCTTCTGCAAACAATGTAGCGGTTGAACTTGCATACTCTGGAGGCGCAACTTTTGATGTAGACTATTCTGTTGGAACAAACATTATGATACCTGCAGGTAGTTTATCCGGCAGTGTTACGTTAACAACCACAGATGATTCCGAAGAAGAAGGTCTAGAAAAAATAGATGTATCTATTAAAGCCATTACCGGAGCATCTAAAGGGGAGGTAACTTCAATTTCAATCAACCTTGAAGATGATGATGTGGCAGCCACTGTTCAACTTTTGCTAAATGAAATTCTTTACGATCCATCAAATAGTGGATTGAATGGTGATGCTAACGGTGACGGCACGTATGCACAAGCCCAAGATGAATTTATTGAACTAATTAATATGTCTGCCCAGGCATTAGATTTAAGTGGATATAAAGTTTTTGATACTGAGAATTTAACCATCAATACCCCCAACCATACTTTTCCAGATGGAACTATTATTCAACCTGGGAAATGTATTATTGTATTTGGTGGAGGCACACCCACAGGAAGCTTTGGAGGTTCCACAGTTCAAACCTCAACTTCTGGTGATATGAATCTAAACAATGCTGGTGATGAACTGATTATTCAAGATGCAGACGGAAAAGAAATTTTGCGTTTTGATATAGAACCACTCTCAAATAATCCAAATGAGTCTTACACTAGAAATCCCGACTTAACTGGCGACTTTGAACAACACTCAAATAATCATACTACGTTGTTCTCTCCAGGAACTAAAACTGATGGTTCGGCTTTTTAACGCTAAAACATTTGAGCTACACTGGGTTAATCATATCATTTGTATTTATTGTACTAGTTGGTCGACTATTACTAAAAAAATATCATCCTCACGCAGTTTTATTGTTTGCGGGATTATTAATGCTTGTTATTAGTCTGTTTTTAGGACGTGATATTCCAGAATTACTAAAACCAACTGGGTCAGACACTTTCGATTTATTTGCGTTAATCAAAGAATCGTTTGCAAAAACCAATGCCAAGGTTGGATTGATGATAATGGCAATTGGCGGTTTTGTGGCATACATTGAAGCTATTGGAGCATCCGAAGTGTTGGTTAAAATTGCTTTAAAACCTCTCAAACTATTAAAAAAATACCCTGATCTCGCAGCTATAGCTGTTTTACCCATTGGTCAGTTACTCTTTGTTTGCGTTCCTTCTGCCGCTGGACTAGGCTTATTATTGATGGCGTCAGTTTTTCCAATACTAACTAGCCTTGGAGTTAGCCGCCTATCCGCGGTTTCTGTAATAACGGCTTGTACCGCATTCGGGATCGGACCAGCATCAGCCATTACCGCATCCGCCTCAGAAATTTCGCAGATTGCTAGTATTCCATATTTCATTGATTATCAAATTCCTCTTGTCTGGCCGTTAACAATTGTATTGATGATCTCTTACTATTTTGTGAATCGCTATTTTGATAAGCGTTCAAAAGCTTCTAAAAAAGAAGTGGTAAAAGAATCCTCAGATAAAGCTGTAGCACCGAGCATTTATGCTATCATCCCAATTCTACCGCTGATTATATTAATCTTGTTTTCAGGGGTAATAACCGCGATTCCGTTTAAGGTAAAAATCGATACGACAACAGCAATGCTGATTAGTTTTTTTATTGCTATGATTTTTGAGTTTGTCAGAAAGAGAAACATCAAAGAAGTTTTGCAGTCTATGAAGGTCTTTTGGACAGGAATGGGTGCAATTTTTAGTTCTGTTGTTACACTGATAATAGCTGCTGACATTTTTGCCAAAGGTTTAATATCGCTTGGGTTTATCGAAGGGTTGATTTCGATTACGCAAAGCGCTGGTTTAGGTGCAATGGGAATTGGAATAGTCATGACCATTGTGATATTTCTGGCTTCAATGCTCATGGGCAGCGGCAATGCAGCATTTTTTGCATTTGGACCACTCATTCCGAAAATTGCGAAAACTTTTGGAGTTTCAAGTGCTTCTATGATACTTCCAATGAACATGTCTGCATCAATGGGAAGAACCGTTAGTCCTGTTGCAGGCGTTCTAATTGCAACCGCAGAAATTGCAGGTGTTTCAACACTTGATATTGTAAAACGAAATATTATACCCTTCGCAATTGCTCTAACCACCATGTTAATTTATCATTTTGCTCTATGTTACTAATTAAAAACGCCTCCGTTTATGCTCCAGAATCTCTTGGTGTAAAAGACATTTTGATCGGTGGTGGTAAAATACTTTCGATAGGAACAGAAATTAACGTTGATGGAGTCGACTGCAATGTTTGGGATGGATCTGGAAAATCTCTAACTCCAGGTTTTATTGATCAACACATTCATGTAACTGGTGCTGGAGGCAAACGAGGATTCTCATCCATGACTCCTGAAGTAAACTTATCAGAACTGATTTCTTGTGGAACAACCACGGTTGTTGGTTTGCTGGGAACAGATGGTTCAACGCGAAGTATTAATAGCCTGTATGCGAAAGTAAAAGCTCTCGAATCTGAAGGAATGTCGGCATACATGTTTACGGGTTACTATGGTTTGGATCCTGTGCATTTGATGCAAACTGCACAAGAAGACATTATTTATGTTGATGCTGTTTTGGGATGCAAAATTGCAATAACTGATATTCGATCGTCGTACCCAACTGACATAGAGCTACTGCGTCTCTTGAGGGATATACGCGTGGGTGGAATGATCGGCAATAAAAAAGGAATTTTACATCTACATTTAGGAAACTTAAAAAGCAAAATGGACATTCTCTTTCGATTGGTTGAAGAGCATCAGTTTCCGATTGAAAACATCTCACCAACACATGTTGGTCGTACAAAAGAATTATTTGACGAAGCGATTCGATTTGCCAAACTTGGTGGAATGATTGATATCACAACAGGAGCATCACAATACACCAAACCTCACAAATCTGTAGTATATGCTCTCGAACAAGGTGTACCCATAGACAAAATGACGTTTAGCAGTGATGGCAATGCTGGATTAGATAAGTTGGATCAAAACGGAAACTTCATTGGCTTGCGCAGAGCTCCATTTGATCAAAACTGGTTTGAAACCAAACAGTTGATAGATTCTGGACTTCTCCCAATCTCAGAGGCAATCAAACTTATTACAAGTAATCCAGCTTCCAACCTTGGTCTTAAAAATAAAGGAGTTATAAAAGTTGGAGCTGATGCCGATTTCTGTGCATTAGACGACAAGAACAACTTAGTGGATGTATTTGCAAAAGGCAAACACGTCGTAAAAAATGGCGAAACGTTAATTAAAGGCAATTTTGAATAGTCTTATGAAATCATACACCTCATTAATAGTAATACTTCTATTGAGTACGTTTCTTGGATTTTCACAAAACCCAAAACTAAATAAATACACTCCAGGAGAAGGAATGACGTTTTCTGGAGCAAACGGGTATTCCATGAACCTCAGAGGCTACTCACAGTTTTATGCTGAAAACCGAGCCGGTTCATCAGACACATTTGATGCGAATTACACTCGGTTCCGAGTGCGACGATTGCGTTTGCGTCTAACAGGCGATGTTCCTGAATATAAACTAGATTATCGATTTCAAATAGATATGAGCGGGGCTTCAGAAGTTGGGGACGATTTAAGTACATTTTTAATGGATGCTTGGGTTGCTTATAATCCGACAAAACGAATAAAAATAAAATTTGGACAAAGCTCTACACCAACGGATAATCGCGAATTGACCATGGGTTCTCAAACCTTACAATTAGTCGAAAGAAGCAGAGTTACCTCCTCCTTTTCTACGATTCGGGAGTTTGGATTATTTGCTTCAGGAAATTTCAGAGTGGGTGGTGGCCGCTACCTTAGACCCTATTTAACGGTAACAAATGGCGACGGTATAAACGCATTTAATAATGACCACGGTGGTTTAAAAGTTGGCGGAAGGCTCGATTTCTTGCCTTTTGGCTTATTTACAAATTATGGTCAATATCGACAAGTTGATATGGTTCGTGAACTGTCACCCAAATTAGTAATCGGCACAAATTATAGCATCAACAGCGGCATGAGTAGTCGGCGAGGTAGAAATAGTGGAAGCATTATTTATCTTGACAATGATCAAAATGAAGCACTGCCTGATTTTACAAAGTTTGGAATTGACTTCTTATTCAAATACCGCGGATTTTCAATGCTTGGCGAGTTTGTCAAAACTGCTGCAACTGTTCCTACTGAAATCACAACGCGCGTGAGAAACGATGGCTCAACATCGACAACGTTTAATGTAAACGGGGAGCAAAACGTCGAAAACTATGTAAAAGGCAGAATGATGTTGGGTGAAGGATATAATATACAAGCGGGTTATATTTTTAAAAATCACTTTTCAATTGATGCTCGATATTGCCACATTGAAGCAGATGAATTTTCGTTTCTAAACAATAATTTGTTTTATAATCGTCCGAACTATTACACGTTAGGAATCGCAAAATATACGAACAGAAACTATGGCTTCAAAGTACAAGCATCTGTTACATACAATGAAGTTGGATCGGGTGCAACAGACATTAAAGCAAACCCAATAACAGGCAATGAGTTCACCGCTAGAATCTTAACATCATTTGCATTTTAATCGAATGAAAAAACTAGGGATACTAACATTAACAGTTCTGCTTTTGGGATTCACTTCTCAACTGAATCCAGAACCTAAAAAAATTACTAAAAAGTTTTTTCCTGAGTTAGATATCGAAATTAACACTCCTGCATTTCAAAAAAAGAAAGGGTTTACAAACTACGATGAGCTTACCCAATTTCTAACAGAGCTTCAAGTCAAACATTCCAATGTTATGACGATTAGCTATATCGGAAGTAGCCAAAAAGGCAAGGCAATACCTCTTGTTACCTTGAAAAAAAATAGCGGTGATACTTCAAGAGTTCGAGTTTGGTTGCAAGGCGGATTACACGGTGATGAAATGGCTAGTACCGAAGGAGTTCTGTACATTTTAGAAAGACTGTTAAACGATTCTAGTCATAGTCATTTATTGGACCGTTTGGAAATTAGAATAGTCCCAATGGCCAATATCGACGGATATCTGAAACAAGACAGGTACGCTGCAAACGGGTTGGATTTGAATAGAGATCAAACAAAATTAATGGCTCCAGAAAGTGTTTCCTTAAAGCAAGCATTTAGCAATTTCAAAGCGGAGGTTGCCGTTGATTTTCATGAATATCGACCGTATAGAAAGGATTTTTCGAAACTAAGTACTATGGGCATTACTTCCAGATATGATGCAATGTTTATGTATTCTGGAAACTTAAACGTTCCACTAAACGTGCGTCAACTTACCAAAGATGTCTTTGTTACGAATGCTGAACAAGTTCTAAAAAACAATGGTATCGCATATCGTGATTATGTCACCACAACCAAAGTACTAGGCGATATTCACTTCAACCAAGGTTCCAATAATGCTCGAAGCAGTGCCACATCGTATGCGCTTAGCAATTGTATATCAAGCTTAATTGAAATTCGAGGTGTTGGTCTTGGAAGAACTTCGTTTAAAAGGCGTGTGAATTCGACATTTCTTATAGGCATGTCTTACCTCAACTCATCATATCAAAATTTCGAAAAACTAAAACAAGAACTTGCACTTGGTGAACGTGCACATCAAGAAGTAACAGTAACATGTAAAAAAGATATTAATAACGAAAAGCTCACGGTAATTGACCTTGAAACATGTTCCGAAATTGAGTTAGATGCCACGATTCATAATGCGTCAAATTCAATCGCCACGTTGGTTCGAGCGCGACCAACTGCTTACATTATCGAACAATCGCATACACGTTTAATCGACAAACTTAAAACACTTGGTCTGACACTCGAAAAAACCAAAGAAGATAAAATGGCAGCAATTGAAACCTTCACAGTTTCATCATACACAAAAGAGGGGGAAAAATACGAAGGGGTTTATCGTCAAAAAGTAAAAACTATCGTAAATGAAGAAACGAAAACGATACCCGCCGGAAGCTTTATCATTTACACCAATCAAAAAAATGCAAGCTTGGCGTTTGAGGTATTAGAACCTGAAGCACCAAATAGCTTTGTTTCTTTTCATGTTTTATCCTGTGAGTTAGGAGAAACACTGCCTATTTATCGATATTTAAAAACGGAGAAATTATAATATGAAAAACGTACTTACGCTCTTACTTTTTCTTTGCAGCATCACTGTTTTTGCGCAAAATCCCAACCAACATTCCTCTAGTTTTGAACTCGGGGAAGGGTTAGCATTCTCCATGAATAATGGTGATTACAGTTTTAAACTTGGTGGAATGATTCAACCAACTGTCGGTATAGTGAAAGACAGTATCAATGAAGCTGAGTATCTTTTCAATGCACGAAGAACGTATTTCAACATTGGTGGCAAAGCTCAAAATGAACATCTCGAGTTTTTGATACAAACCGATTTCAGTTTAGGCACTCCTTTGTTAGATGCATGGGTTTCATATGCTCCCTCAAACTCATTTAAGGTAACTTTCGGACAAAAACAGACCATCGCAAACAACAGAGAAATGATGTTGATGGAAGATCAACTGCAGTTTTTAGATCGAAGTTTGTTGAGCACTTCGTTTAGCAACTCGGGTCGTGAATTTGGTATTTTTATTGAAAATAAAATTGAGCTAGGCTCGTTGGTTTTTCTTCCTCAAATAGCCATAACCTCCGGAGATGGCAGGAATTCGTTTGGAGCAAGTTCGACCGATCCAGATTTAGGTGGTTTCAAGTATGCTGCAAGACTTGATATATTTCCAATGGGTATGTTCAGCGACAAAAATGATAAAATGATCGCTGATTTATACCGAGAACAAACTCCTAAAGTGGTAATAGGTTTAGCCGCTAGTTATAATGACGGAGCCAGCAATCAGACGGGTGAAGGTCATGGTGATGTTTTTCTGTATAATTACAAAGGACAAAATCAGCTACCGGATTACAGACAACTGTACTCGGATTTGTTATTCAAATGGAATGGGTTTTCGTTTTTGGGGGAGTACAACGTATCAACAGCCAAAGGCCTTGAAGGAGCATATATTAATGAAACAGCTTCTGTAAATTTAGTTCCAACCCAAATCAGTGAATTTTTATCGTTAGGAACTGGATATAACGCACAGTTAGGTTATGTGACCAAATCTGGGTATGGTGTAGATTTGCGCTATTCTGTCGTTTCCCCAGAGTTCGATATGAATCAAAAATCTGTAATTCAAACAACGACACTTACATCATTTGGAATTACGAAATACGTGAAACAAAATAGCCTGAAACTAAACGCTGCCGTATCATCGTTCGATTACAACGGCAGTAATTCTATGCGAGGAGATTTTATGGTTCAGGTGATATTTTAGGTTGACTGAGTTTCAACCGGAAGACTAACCACAAACTCAGCGCCTTTTCCTGGATTCGAATTTAAAGTAATCTCCCCTCCAAGTTGATCCACTAATTTTTTGACAATAAACAATCCCAAACCATGAGAAGATCCCCACGAAACTGGTCTATTTTCAATATTGGGGAACTTTTTAAAAACATTTATTTTATCCGCTTCTTTAAACCCTGGCCCATTGTCTATAACAATTAAGGTCAAGCGACTATTGACCACCGATGTTTTGACATGAATCTTCGTATCATGAGGAGAAAATTTAACCGCATTTGACACCAGATTTCCGACAATACGTTTAATCATTTCCTTAACTGCAAACACCTCTGTTTCTCCAGAATGGGTATAGTCTATCTCGATATTTTTCAAAATTAGCGGTTGGTCGTAATGAGCACAGATCCCTTTAATTTCAGCATTAACGTCAAACATTTGAGGATCCAACACTGGGTTTTCATCTGAAATAAACTGTTTAACTTCTAAGATGTCTGACACTAATTCTTCGGCTTCTGCAACGGATGTATTAATAGTTTCAAGTTTCTTTTTACTTTTATCGCTAAGGTCTTTTTCTTGTATTCCCAAAAGCTCTCCAGCCATTTTTATCTTAGCCAAGGGTGTTCTAAAATCATGTGAAACCATTTGTAAAATACTTTCCATTTCTAAGTTCAGGCTATTTAATTGACTGTTAATCTGCTCGACCTCATGATAGTGCTTTTGTTTTGTATTGTAACGTGCCGTTAAAAGTGCTATAGTTAATAAGGTAATCACTAATAGTAATATCAAAAGTATTTTTTGGCGAGACGCTGTTTCCAATTTAGCATCGTCAAGTTTCGCTTCCTTGCGTAACAATGCATTTTCCTTCTCTTGATATTCTAATCTATAACTAGCCTCTACCTCCTTTATTATCTCCCTTTTATCGGTTATCAGAATCGAGTCTTGTAACGCAATGTATTTCTTTAAATAGCTTATCGAACTATCTAATTCTCCTGCTTCGTTGTTTATTTCTCCAAGATTTAAATAAACTTCTGATATCCGCATTCTTGCGTTTTTCTTTCGATAGCCTTCAAGCGCTTTTTTAAAATATTCTTCTGCTTTGTGATAATTTAACTGGGTCCAATAGGCCGCTGCTTTAACTTCATATAATTCACTAGCGTACTTAGTAATTCCAGAGCGTTTCATCACCATTTCCGCATTTTCAACAAATCCTAAAGTCTTCTCGTAATATCCAAGATGATATCCAATTACACCGCTATTAAGATCTGCTAACAACACACCTTCATCGTAATTAAATTTCAGACTAGAATCTCTAATAGACACATACATATCGAGCTTCTTAGAAATATCACTTTCTAAGGTAATAATGATGAATTCATTTTTGATCAATTGCTCATAATATCCATGCCGCTTGTTTATTTCCTTGGCTTTTAAAAGGTATTTTAAACTTTGTGCACTATCCAAAAAATCATTGTGAACTAGACCAATGTTGTGGTAAACTTCGGCAAGTTGTTTTTGACTATCAATTTCTTCAAAATACTTTCTAGCTTCTAAAAAGTCTTCATACGCATCCTCTAATTTCTTCCAGTTAAATTTTAAAATTCCTCTAAAGAAATGCCCTCTCGCGATGTAAAATGAATCTTGTTTTTCGGCGGCTTCTTTTTCCAGAAGCTGAACCATTGTATCTGCGAGAAATGGTTCATTCCATAAATATTCGAGGCAATATTCCTCTATTTTCTGTAAACGATCTGTTGATGATTTAGTCTCAGAAAGTTGTGCTTTTAACTCGGATAATGGGTTGGACTGAGCATAGGCAATTGGTGCCATCAAGACAAACCAAATCAATAAAGAAATCCTGAATTTCATAGGTTACAAAAAGCCACAATTTAAACCAATTACCGTGATTTTTTGTTACACTTGTAATGAAAAAGTCTCTGTTTGTCAGCTATAAAACGTATTCTGTATATTGATGACGATTTTGAATTAAGTGAATTAGTTCAGGAATACCTAGTTACGAAAAATTTCGACGTTGAACTTTGTCACAATCCAAATAACGTAATTCAGATGGTTGATGAAGGCAATTACGATTTGTGCCTCATGGATGTAAAAATGCCACAAAAAGATGGCTTTGAATTAGCAGAGGAAATGACCAATGCAGGATTGACCGTTCCTTTTCTTTTTCTTACCGGACAAACAAGAAAGGAAGACCGGATAAGAGGTTTAAAACTTGGTGCGGAGGATTACATTTCAAAACCATTTAGCTTAGAAGAGCTTTACCTGAGGATTAATATTATAACAAACCGAGTAGCCACAGGTCAACAAAAGCCTAAAACCTTATATGATTTAGGAAAAATAACGTTTCATACCAACATTGCGAAGCTGAAATCAGGCGACAAAGAGACTAGTTTAAGTACAACAGAGAACGAATTGTTATTGTTGTTCTGCCAAAATCCAAATACCGTAATTTCCAGAGATGATATTCTAGTTGCCGTTTGGGGTCATAACGACCATTATAAGAGTTTAAGCCTTAATGTTTACATAACCCGCTTGCGCAAACTTCTTTCAGATGCAGGCAATATCACTATTATGAACCAACATGGTAAAGGTTATATGATGGTTGTATCCGATTCCACTTAATGGATTGTTTCTCAGAAAAATGAAAGAAGCGACCAAAAACCAAGTAGGATAAAAAATGCCACTTTAACCAACTGTATTGCAATAAGATAATCGCTTGATTTTAGCTGATTTTCATAATAATACAAATCGAAACCAACTAATATTAAACTTTGGATTCCAATAAGCACAAAATACAATCCTTCAGTCTCTAAATAAATCATTCCATAAACAATTGACCCTAGTACAAAAAATACGATTAACCAACTAACCAATACATCTAAAATCAATTTTGAAGGATTTTGCAGAACGTATTGCCATCTGACGATATTGAAGAGAAAGTAGGCAAACAACATGAAACAAAATGACCAAAGCTGCATATCTACCTGTGACTATTTAGCACTAAATGTGAACATCTGAGATTCTTCACCCGTCGAATAAATTACTCGTAATTGGTATGTATCACCAATTTTGTAATTCTTATCACTCCAGGTTACAACCGGATTATAAACACTAAATAATTTCTCAGTATTCTCCCCTGATTGCTTATAAACTACATATTTAACTTTACCCTGTATCGTTTGCCATGTCAATGTTGCTTCCTTCTGATTTGTTACAACTGTGGCGACCATTTTAGTTTCTTTTAAACCATCATTCGGAATCGTTACATTCAATGTCTGTGATTCTGAAGAATTGTTCGCGTCGTCATACGTTACTATTTTGTATGAATACGTCTGCCCTTCTTTTAAGTTTTCATCAAACAATGAGTCTACTTGAATATTCTTCGTTTTGTTTACTGATTTCCATTCATTACTTCCAAGCTTTCTGAAAATTTCCTGAGCTTCTACGTCATCACTAGATGATGGGTGCCAGTTAATGGTTAAGCTTTTATTCTTTACTTCATAATCATAAATCAATGCCGCAGATGGTGGAACTAAATCAGGTTTTTTGATTGTTAGAATTTGAGAATACTCTGAGTGATTAAAACGATGATCGACAGCGACTATGCGGTAATATATTTCTTCGTTTAAGGTTTTTACTTTTATGCTATCTGTAAAGTTTATACCTGGAATTACGTCACCCGTTAATTGGGTAAACTCAGTCTCTTTATCATTACTCCAATAAACTCGATACCCAATAATATCGGCTTCTGGACCTGGCGTCCAATCTAAATTTACTCGTCCGAACGTATCAATTTCACCTCGTAATCCCACCGGAATACTTGGAGGCATACTATCCAAAATATATCCTAAATCCGAGAAACTTGGTGCCTCATTACCCAGCTTGTCAATGGTAACTACTCGATAATAATTTTGGCTTAATTGATCAGGCATTAAATCTGCAAACTGTCTAGCGTCCGCTGGTAATTTTTCACTAATTCTTTCAAAAAATCCATTCGCCGCATCACTTCTTTCTACATAAAAACCATCAAAATCAGGTTCATTTGGCATGGCTTCCCACTCAAGAGCAACATAGCCTCCCATGTCTTCTGCTTTTACTCCCCAAGCTGGCGCTGGAGGTGTTTGGTCAACCCCTTTATCACTCATTATTTCTGAGTATTTACCCATGTCGGCAAACAACGTATAACCTCTTACTCTGTAGTAATAGATCTGTGAATTGTTATCAATACTGTCTACGAAAAAATTAGGCGTTTCTGCTTCGAATAAACTGGTTATCCATGGTTTTCGGTTCAACTTTTTCCAATTCACCTTATCCGTTGAACGTTCAATATCATAGGCTGTAAAAAACTGATCGTTGTGGCGAGTCCAGTAAACTGTAATTGCCTGATCGGATGATTCTAAAAAGCAATGGTCAACCACGTGTGCTTCGTATGGTATTGTCATGTCAGCCCACGCTTCTACGGTATCCTGTTTCAAACCTTCTGGCAAGTTTGCATATCGAATTCGATATTCGTAATAATAGCCTGGCTTAACGTCGGTATCATTATATCGTAAACCCAATCCAAGTGCAGCCGTTTCTGAGAAGTCTGCAGCCAAAAGTGCAAAAGCAAACCTTCTTTGCTGATCTTCATAATAGGTGCTTATCTGACTTACTTCATCTGAAGTTTTGGGATTTGCTTCACCGCTTAGCTGAATTTGCATGGCAACTCCAGCGTATACATCTCCAGTATCCTTTGCATTTGCTTTCCATTCATCTTCGGTCCATGGCAAAACGGTTTTGATCACTTTAAAATCTCCATCAACATCGGTTTCGTCAGAAAACTCTTTGTAGGGATTAATAGTAAAAGCTCTTCGTTCGATTATATATCCTTCATCTACTCCTTGTCTAAAAAAACTGTAATTCCCTGGAGCCCATCTTAATATAATCCGGTCTTTTTCGACTTTTGTTTCAAGCGCATGACTTGGATTTCTTAACGAATCATTGGACGTTGAATCTTGTGCGTTTGCACAAAATCCAAACATTATGCTAATTGTTGTTATGATAAATCGTGTTAAACTATTCATTGTTGTCATATTAATACCCAGGGTGTTTAAAGTTTAATTTCTTAGTAAATGGTTGTGCTTTAAAATAACCATAGGTCATGTTGTAAGTTAATTTCTGATTCTGAGGGAAGTAATGGTATGGGTTCATTTTCATTATTGACAAATACATTCCATTCAGCAAAGGATAGGCTTCTTTAGCATAACACTTCTTTTCATACTTTTTTGCCAAATGATCACCGTTACACCAAGACTTATGTTTCAAGTAAATTTGTACGGCATCCAAAATGACGATGCCCGGTGAGTAATCAGTTATCGGTATTACATATTTGGCTCCCACTGCTTCATTTAACTTCTGGCCGCTTTTTGCTTTTGATATTTCAGCACTGGTTAATCTCCCTTTTGGCTTTAGAATCTTCTGATTTCCATATAAGTTAATCGGACCTTCAGTATACGGGCTCCATATTTTTATTGCCTGTGTTGGTCGTGATGAAAACGCAAGCTGAGTTCTACCAAAGAACGTTCTGTCTGCAAACCGATTTGACTTTAACTGATGTGTAATGTCAACTGTTTTTTGAACGTAGTCCTTGTAACGTGCTGCGTAAATTGTTGAATTGACGTTTTTATACCAACCATCATTTCTCCAATCGATTTCCAATTTTACAAGCGGATCAACGTAGATATTGAAGTTCTTTTTGTTATACCCATAGGCATCATACACATCCATATTTTCATCACCATGGACTAATGGGAATGGAATTTTGGTTAACCATTGGGTTCCAAAGTCTTTCTGCCAATAACTCATCCCTCCAAAACCTGCGCTGGTATAATGTTGACCATACTTTTGAGATGAAGTATTGTATTTACTGGTTCTGAAATAGTACCTAAATAGTTTTTTAACAATTGTGCCTGACTTAGATTGATCGAATTTGAGTTTGTTCTTTTTCACCAAAACACTGTTTGAACTTAGAGATTTAGAGGCTCCTTTTAATTTCAAACTGCTAATATTTGAGTACTTAACTGGCTTCCCTTTTATTCCTTTGATGTTGCCATTAATTTTAGAATTATTGGACATACTTAAGTTCAGATTCCCAACTTTGGTTGGTTTATAGTTAACTGGCATTCCTTTTAAATTGGTGTATTGAGACTTAGTATTCTTCTTCGTGTTAATGTTTGAAGATTTGGGTTTGGCAATTCTCAAAACACTTAGCTCATACACAGACTCGTTCGCCAATTTTGGCATCTTATACCTAAAGTTTTTGCCAGTGCAAGTGAATGAAACCATTTGCTTAGATCCATTTTCAACATTTCGAATCTGTAACTTATAGTCGTATGTAAACTTGCTATCCTCTTTTTTATCAAGCAAATAGCATTGAGATAATCCTACTGTAACGTCGCCATAAATGTTGTCATCTTGTAAGAAATAACGCTGACCAATTTGCGGATATGCCTTAATCACGTTTTCTGGGTCTATGTAATCTGGTGTGATTGCTGTTTTAAACGTAACAGACTTTATTTCAGTTTTAATTACTGTCCATTTTCCATTTTTATACTCTTTACAGTTTGTTCTAACCTCGAACGTAAGTGTCGTTTTTTGTGGTAATGTATTGTTCGCTAAAAACGTAATACCAGTTCTACTTGTATTGAAGTGATATTTTCCACCAATGACTGAGTTCCCTTTTTTAATCTTGGCTGATAAAACTTTAAATTTTACTGTGCGTTTTTTGCCCTTTTTATCCTTTAGTATTATTGTCTCATTCATTGGAAAGTTAAAAGAAGCTTGAGGTGCTGCAAAAACCGATGTTTTTTCGTTTTGCTCTGGTCGTATTTCTTCAATAATTGGTATTTCGTTGATATTACCTCCACTGCCCCAGTCACACTTTTCTCCAACTTCCATTTTATACTGAGTGCTTATTTTTATCATACCTCCGAACAATGATCCGTTTAAAGCAAACCGCCCTTTCATGTAATACGGATTCGGAAGTTCAGCACGTATATCTGCCGCTGTTTGTAGTTGAACCAGACTGAATTTGCCTTTCCATAACCACATATCTAACTGCACACCTGCGTCCACGTCTAAGTATGCATACGCATTACCCTTTGCATACCACTGGTTGATTCCATAGTCATATCCGCCATTACACGTCATGTTATTTTTAGATAAGATTAAGTCACCACCGAGAATGAATTCAATATCCGTATAAAAGAACATGAAACTCAAGTTTGCATCAAATTTGATCCCTGCTCCAAATGCAAAACCTTTCCCTAGTGTAACCGCTGTTGGTACAACGTGACTTACGTCAGCCTTCCCTTTCTGTGAAAGCATGTTTCGAACTTTTAAGGGTGACTTAGGCAAATCTCCAATGTCAGTTCCCATCATAAAGTATGCATTAAAGTTTAATGAAGCTTTAACAATTTTAGCGTCTAGAGCAACGTCAACTTGTATTCGCTTTGGATCTTTCCAAGGCTCATCTTCGTTGGTCCAGTACCCAAGTTTTACCCACCAAGCATCTGAAGCCGCGTGAATATTTAATGAAGCCGACACACTAACTTCCAATACCGATTGATTAAAACCTCCGTTTATGGTTACGTTAGCATCAAATGACGGCTTGTCAAAATCCGCTTCAATAGTCATAACAACTTCCAACAATCGTGTCTCACGGTCTAATATTGGCCCCATTAAATACCCAGCACCATCGAACGAGATCTTGCTTATTCCAAAATTATCAGTATTAAATTCTACAGAGAGTTTCAAATCCGCATTAAATGCTGTTGGCTCTCCTGCCGTGCCGAGAGTAACTCCCGCCATAAAACCAAGCTTTCCTTTTTTCGGAGTATAAACGATACCTGATCGACTTTTTCCTGCCTTCATTTCGTTTGTTTGTCCTTTGATATCAGGCATCGATGCGTTCGAGATTATTGCCGCCGCCTCTCGCTGCATGTTTTTATAAGCTCCTCCACTAAACCCATAAAACGCAATTGCGGGAGCACCGGGAACAACTATACCGGTTTGAAATCGTGCTGAAATATCTGCAAACCAGTAGCGATAATTTTGATTATTTTCCTGAACTCCGTCGCCAATTTTACCTACTTGAAGTGTGGCGTCAATGGCTACACCAATTACACTAACCGTTGCAGATATATCACCCCTAAAACCGTTTCCGTAGGTGGCGTCATCTTTATACAGTGCAATTTCTCCAACTAAATCAATTACACCGAGCGTAGCATCTATGCCGACTTTTTGCAAATCAATTCCATCGTATGCAAACATCTTTTCCTGAGGATTATATTTCCCTTTTATCTTTAGTTCAGTATCTGCTTGAAATCCGTTAGAACCGTTTACTAAATTTATTCCTATGCCAAAGACAATACCGGGACTGCCTTGGTTTTCGTAGGTAAGTTCAGTTAGGTTAAGTGGAAACTTATTGACTTTATGTTGTTCATTTCCATTTTGAGCATTTAAAGAAACAAATGCAAAATCGATTTCTGGAGTATTTCCACCAGAGATTGTCAACTCTTGAAACTTGATATTTTTTAAGCTTAATTTGGATAATGCTGTTTCGTTGTCTGGAGAATTTGTAAACCCAATGCTGATTTCCCCGTTCAATTCTGCGCTTGGAGTTACTTTATTGTTTTCTTTAATAATCGTAACCTTCGATCCCGGATTCAATTGTAATTGTGCTAACCACAAATCAGCATCAATTTGATCTAAGTTTCCAATACTGAAGGTGTAATCAACACCAGAATTTCCTTTACTTAAAGCAGCAGTATAGGCTACACCTGAATTTGCAATGGGCAATCTAATATCGCCGTCTAAACCTCCGCCCGCTAATGATGAGGCTTGAATATCTAATGATAATTCAGCAATTGAAAACTTCCAACCTCCAAGTTCTCCGTTATCCAAACTTATCAAGTTTGTAGCTTTTCCTTTCACCCACAATCCGGTTTTATCAATGATTAGATTGTTTAATCCAACTGAGACAGGTTGGTTGTTTTTCTTGAACTCTTTGGGTAAGGTTGTCGTGATATTTTTAATAAATAAACCTTTCCAATCTTTTTCAGAAACAGACTTATTGTGATTTGGATGTAAACCAAAGTTTGCTGAATTCTTTACGTCTGACTGATCTAAAATCGCTGTCTCCGCTGATAAGATAACATCCGATGCGTCAGGAATTACAAATTGTGACGGCTGCATAGTTGCCTCCACTATCCAATCATAGTTCTGTGTAACATTTACGCTGAATACGGCTTTCACCTTGTTATTATTTCCTTGTATTACTTTTTTCCCATCGTATGGCAATAGCTTATTTCTTGAAATCACAAAAGCTCCTTCAACATGAACTTCCTCAACTCCATCACAACTTAACGTTATCGCTGTGGCATTTCCTCCTGATATCAATAAGTTAACATCCTGACTCAGGGCAACTTCCTTGTCAGATTTAAGTTTAATGTTTGGCATTGTTCCGTATCCATTTGGACGAATGCAAATACCCTTCATTCCCATGTCAATCCAATTGTTATCAAAGGCATCGGTTAGCTCCATGCCAAAAGCCGCATTCATATACGCTTTGGTTGGCGTAAAAATCAAACCCAAAATATTCCAGTTAAATCCTTTGTTATCTTGAGCAAACGGAACTGGAATGGGTTCCATATCAGGCGCAAATTGAGAAACAACGTTTTGACCTTGATTGATATAATTTTGAATATCATTCATCTTGTTAGCCACAAGATTTATATCGCCATTTGGATCATTTGCTAGTGCATTATCAATCAGATTATTACCTCCTACCGCAGCAGTGACCTTCGAATTTCCAAACGCTTGATTGTCTGTATTAACTTTAAGATTGCTAAAGGTAACCGCCACGTTTACTTTCAAAAACGGAATACGAATACTTCCTGTACCTTGTCCACCATTGATCGTTTTAACCAACATTGAAAACTTCCCGACATAAACTGTATCACCGAGTTGAACTTGTTTTGGAGTCGTATTACTTGGTGCCTCCATCTCACAATCTGCCTCACAGATATTTAGATCTTCTGGTGGATCATTTTGATTATTATCTTGTTCGTTTGATTCGTACAAAAACTTACAAGCAGTGCTATATCCATTGTTTTTAAAATTGTGCTTTTTGCCTTGTTTCGAAAGTGCTCTAACCCTCCAAGCATACGTTTTGCCTGGTAGCAATTTTGGGTCTGCTAAATTGTATACATAAGTATTGAAGCTAACTTTCTTTCTAAAAAACACCGGGTCGGTTGCTGACTCAATTGCTTGATTTGGGTTTTTATTTACTGGGTAAACTTCGACCATTGTCAATTCGTACTCGATTTCGTTTGGCAAGACTCCAGCTGGGATTGTCCAGTTAAAAATTAGGTTTTGAGGATTTTTAGCAACTACCGTTTTGTCGCAACTAGGTGAGATAAGTTTTGGTGTTTCGAAATGTGTAATCTTAATATTAGAACATCCTTGATTTGGTGTACTTAACGTTTGATTGCTATTGTAATTCACAGCCCAAAAGCAAACAGAGTAATTGCCTTCAGGCAACCCATTCCCGACTAATATTTCTTGCTTGTTTGTGCCTTGATAAGACAATGCTTTGTCGGAAAAGTACTCCGACAATTGTCCTCCTTTTATTGTTGTTACCCCTGGAGGAACATTAATGGCCTTACTTGGCTTATAACTTGGCTTAACAGAGATATTTATGTTTCCACCTTTTATCTGTCCTTGAAGTCGCACTTGATAGGTGTTACCTGTAGGATTGATAATTCGGACCGTGATTTTCTGCTGGTATCCATAATAATCCGACAAATACGGAGAGTATGGTGGAAGCACAGTTGTTTGGACTTGTAACTGCGCCAAACTCGTTAAGCTAGAAAGCAGTAAAACGAGTAATATCGATAACTTACTTTTTCTTTTTGTGAGCATATTGAAAGTTTTTAGTGTAGTTAACTACGAATGTTAATTCTGTAAAAGAGTTCGCTGATGGTTCTTTTGCATTGCTTCTTAGCGTGGTTAATGAAAGGTCAATGCGTTGTTTCTTTTTTAAATTGTATTGTCCGTTAAGGCCCAGAGAAAAGTTGTTGGATAAATTGGAAAATTGCAGCCCAAGATTTACCCCTGCGTTCCACTTGCTTTTATCGTCTGATTTATTTGCCCCAAGATTTATTCCAAGTGCCTTTTCTCTGGTATAATTATTTTCACTTAAGGTTTGATTCAATCCAACTGAAAGTGACATGTTTTGTTTTAGAAGACTTTGCGCATAGTTTAAGCCATATACCGTTGCGGTATATTGTGAATTTATTGCTGTTAGCGGGTTATTGTCAACCAACTGCATTTTGGTGTAAAGACCATAAACACTGTAATAAACTACCGTGTCACCCCATTGGGCATGTGGTGTAATCGTTAAACCAGGATTAGCCTGTGCGATTCTAAAACTATCAGACAGTTCAATTGTCCCGTTTTCTTGTCTTGTGTAATAGTTATTCCAATTGGTTTCAATTCCCCATTTCAAACTCGGGTTAAATGACAGGTTTACTATAGGTTGTATTCTGATGGTAGTAACCTCCTTCTTATTTAGAAGATTGTCATTTAGTCTGTTCAGTCCATAATTCAGGTATATTTTGGATTTCCAAGCTGAAAAACTGTGATCAAATCCATATGAGAATACATCGTTATCCATATAGTAAATTCCCATTGATTGGTAGTCTGGTAAGACATACTTTGACTTCAGTGAAAGTGTTTGCCCTTTTACATTAAACTGAAGCGAAGCATCACCACCATAAAATACTGAGGTCGATAGATTTACATTATGAATCGAATTAAATAACAGTAGAGCACTCGTTTGCTCCGTGGTATCTAAGGTTGGTGCATTTTGATCACGATTAAAAACACTTACTCCAACGTCCATATTAAAACTCAAAAAACTGGCTAGGGCAAGCTTGGTTTTGATACCGACACTTGTGTTTTCGGCAGCAAAAACCGGGGTAACACTATCCTTCAAAATGGGCGAAAAATTTTGTATCTGATCTTTACCTTTAAACACAATCAAATCGATAAAGGAAGACTCCGTTCCAACACCAACTTTTGATGCCCAACCTGTTCGTTTATATGCTGGATTGCTGGTTGACTTTTCGATAAACCCAATACTATCAATTGCAGTAGCTCGTTGGAATCTACCATACATAAATCCAAATCGAAATTTCTTTGGAGTTAGCTCAACACCACCACCCAAAAACTGCATACCGTTTAGCGTGTAATTGTTCCAATCTAGGCTGTTAAACCCAGCATATCCTTTAATCCATTTATACTCCGGTGTAATTCCAAATTGGTTAAACGGTTGACTAAAATTTCGTTCTTGCTCGGAATAGGTGAATCCAAAAGGTAGGCTAAATTCACCCTTTGAAATTGTGATATTCGCACCTAAAACAAAGCTGTAAGGAACCCTTCTATCTTCAGTTCCTCCCATTGTGTACAGGACGTTTCTTAGACTTACGTCACCGTCTACTTTGAGCGTATCCTTTAAACTCGTTATTTCTTGTGCGTTAACTGAAACGACGTTGAGGAACACCGTTACAAGGATTATTAAAATGTGCTTTATGTTAATCACACCGCAAATGAACAGCAGTATTAGAGGCAGTAATTTTAATAGAAATTAAAAAGTATTAATGAATATTAATGCTGGTTAATTATTGATCTCGGCTTTAAGTAAAACTCCCTTTAAACTTATTAATAAGCATTAATAAACATTAAGAATCTACCTATGGAATATGACGCTGCTTTGCATCATAAAATATATAAAAAATGAAAAAGATTAATTTGTTATTCCCTATCCTCTTGATTTCAGTATTAGTGTTCCAGTCCTGTAAAAAAGATGACTCTGAAGTTCCTCAAAAAAGTGAACCAATTGAGGATGACGGACTTTCTTTGGAATCTGAACAATCGCAATTATTAAATAATAATTTAGATGATTTAGAATCTGGTTTGCTTAAAGACTACTTGGATACTAGCAACTTGCCTGAATTGGAGAAATACGTGGTCTTGTTTAAAAGCGAGTTTCAACCACCGCTAGCAGATGTAATAGATAAGTCTCTCGATGACAGACTTTCTGTGAGTATGATTCATGAGCGAAATGCTAAAAACAGCATGGCCGTTTATGTCAAAGATATCGTTGCCCAAGAAGACATTTTGGACTGGTTTTCAGTGCTTTCTTCTGGATTTCATGCTGAATTAACTCCGAAACAAGTCAAGGCCCTTTATAGTGATCGAAATGTGAAATGTGTCGCAATTCCACCTACTTACGAATCAGATTCTGAACCGATATTCAATAGAGCAAACACTAGTGGAAACTTTGTGCATGGCTACAAAAGCGGTGCAGGTAAGAAAAAAGCTATTTGGATTATCGACAAAGGTCCTTCCTTAACAGTAGACGGCTTAAATATTGACCAGGCTAAATCTGCCCAATTTTATGGCGCCTCTCGCTCTTATACGTCGCATGGAACCAGTGTAGCTATAACTGCTGCAGGAGAACCTAGATTTTCTTCTCAAGTTAGAGGTACCGCTCCAGGTGCTAAAGTAGTACTTATTAATACGAATTTAGGATGGGTAAGCCTTGAAAAAGCCCTAGAATACACATTTAATAACAGTCGCAAAGGTGACATCGTAAATTGTAGTTTTAGTACAGGTCTTAACAGAGGATATAAAAACAGGGTACACCCATTAGTGGTAGACTTAGAAAGTAGTTTATTGAAGTTTTGGGGTTGGGATCAGCCAGTGGTAATTGCAGCTGGAAATCAGAACACTTTTGCTTCTAACCGAACACCTGCTAGGTTAGGTATGAAATATAAAGACAACCGAAGTAAATACGGATTTATATATGTCTGTGCCAATATACAAGCTGTCGGTACTGACCAGGAAATAAAGAGTCAAAATTGCACTTTTAAGCTAAACACCGCTGCAAAAAGCAATTATGGCAGAGCGATAAGATATGGACTTATTGGAGATTGTCAAACCTACGCTGGTTCTGTTTCTGGGACTTCGCTCTCTGCTCCTGCACTGTGTGGAATTCTGTACCATCGAACACCATCGGTTTCCAAACCAAAGGAGTATGAAGAATGGGTAAGACACTTTGTGGGCAAATATGCTTACATTTATAAAGTACCCAAGTTTTAGACCTGATATCAATAAATAGGTAAACACAACAACCCGAAATAAATAACTATTTCGGGTTGTTGTGTTTTTTCGTCGTATTTAAGTCCGTTTAAATCAGTCTAGAAAAAGAATCAATCTGATGAAACATATAGTATTAACAAACCATTCAGAGCGCCACCTAATATTTTTTTGTTACTTTAGTACCGTTTAGTAACGATACCAGAGGTCGTTTTTAACAAACCAAAACACAATTAATATGAATTTAAAAAAATTACTTGGCTTTATGCTAACAAGCCTATTTGCACTTTCTACCTATGCTCAAATTCCAAATATTATACCTTATCAAGGTCAGATTGGAGATACTTCAGGAAAAGCTTACGATGGCAGTTTCAATTTTCAATTAAAAACACTGCAGGTACGGAACTTTGGCAAAGTGGAACGCTTTCTGTTCCAGTCGATAACGGCGCATATTCGGTAAATTTAGGAGAAAGTCCACAACCCGCTATTTCTAGAGATCTATGGAAAAATGATTTACTTTTTTTACAAATTTCCTTTGATGATGGCGTAAATGGAAACGAAACGCTTTCACCTGATGTGCAAATATTGCCAGTACCATTTGCCTTAAGAGCTTCAGTGGCCGATAGTGCTGCAAACTCAAATGGTGCACTTAGCTGGGGAGATTCTTTGGTCTTAAAAGACGCTAGTGGTGACAAACGTTTTGTGATTAATCCGAATACAGGAGAGTTTAAAGTAATGAGAAACGACACCGTTTGGTACGAAATTGCAAGTAACTCACCTCCTACTACCAAAGAAAACTATGGTGCAAATAATGCGACGACAGAGTATGTAACCGTGAATGGAAAAGACTTCACAAAGCACACACGAACCACTGACGGCTACAAAATCGAAACTTGGATTCAACATTCTACCGATGCAGGCAATAATGATACGATGAGTAAAGTGCTAACCTACAACAAGTCAAACTGTTTAGTGACAGAAACTACGAAAGTGTATGATAAGAAAATCAAGAAAGTAAAAGAATGCACCGTAACGTTTGACTGCCCAAGTGGAAATAGATTGGCTGTAAAATGTGTGACGCTCGCAGGCCCCACGAGCAGTGAACCCGACTTTACAGACAATGAAGAAACTGATACCAAAACCGAAGAAAGTACAGATGATGGCAAGCTTCAAATGGTAACCGTCGACAAAAGAAGCAACAACCAAGTGAAAGCTACATTCGATGCAAAAGACTCTTGTTTCGTGATCGAAGCAAATAAGATAATCCTAAAAACAAAGGATGGACAGTTTATGATTAAGGTAAACAAAGATGGAACTATTGAGCAAAAATCTTCAAATGACAAGAATGACTTTATTAAGATGCTAATAGACCCTGAAAAAGGAACCTTAAGTTATGAGGATAGCATGGTATTGAAGTACCAGTTTGTTGACGAAAACACTATACGCATGTTAATTCAACAGGTTGGACAAGGGGCAAATGTTGAATCCATTTTAGAAGAATACAATCTCGAAAATGCTGCCTATGTCTCGAACGGGATAAATAATTTTAAGCGACTTGTCGATTCTGTTCTTGTTTACAAAGTTGTTTCCAAAAAAACCAAAGATTCAATCCAAGCCCTTTATGACGCAATTGGTCACGTATTAAGATATGAAGACGTTCAGAAGTTTATGGAGGTAAATAAGTATTTCGAAAGCTCACGAACTTATGAAGAAGGGAAGATTACAAAAACTGATACAGACCTTAAAACTGGGGATTTCGTAACTGAGATTAGAAATCTTTCAGACGGAGTTGATGTGATCGAAGGTCTCAAAGGCAACGACGTTATTATGAGCGACACTCCATACACAACACGATATATTTATGACGATGGAAAATCAACACCAATTAGAGTACAGGTAGACCCCCCAAACTCTACCATGGTCTTCGACGAAGCAGATTTAATAGTTCGACAAAATATTAAGGGCACGCACACTTCCGAGTATACAAATGGTAAACACACTATAACTAAAACCGTCAACACAAAAGACAGCACGGTAAAATATGAAGGTGGTCATACTTACATTTACGATGGTTTGGAGCGACGAGTAATACAATCAGATGTATCCATGACCCATGAATATGACGCTGCAAATAACAAAATAGAAGAAACCATAATTCCAGGAGACATGGCAATGGAATACACTGGGTTACTTAATCGGCACCATTACTTGGACACAAATGTTTTTGTTGAAAGTTATGTCGATAACAATGGAGACGAAATAAGTATACTGTACGAACCTACTGATAAAATTATAAACTATGATGGAGTAGATTTTGTTGAGTGGGAGTTTGATAAAAATCTTACCGTTCTCACTAGCTTAGGAACAGGTCAAAGCACATTAGCGAATGCTAGCCAAACTAAGAACGAAGCTGTTGCCATTACACTAGACCAAGAGAATAGATTCATTCAATTGGGTGACCCCTTAGGTGGGAAAGTGGCAACTGTAGTTGATACACTAATTGCTCAAGATTTTGCAGCAATTGATGGTAATGTTTTTATCAAGGGAAACTTACAAGTTCAAGGTAATGTTGCAAAACAAGGCGGAAGTTTTAAAATCGATCACCCTCAAGACCCATACAACAAATACTTGGTTCACTCATTTGTTGAGTCTCCAGATATGATGAATGTCTACAACGGAAATGTTGTAACAGATTCGGCAGGAATGGCTACCGTAACACTAACAGATTACTTCGAATCATTGAATATGGAGTATCGTTATCAGTTAACTTGCATAGGGACCTTTGCTCAGGCTATTGTACTTGAAAAAGTAGAGGACAATGTTTTTAAAATTCAAACGAATAAACCAGACGTTGAAGTTAGCTGGCAAGTGACAGGAATAAGAAAAGACCCGTATGCAACCGATAATAGAATAAAGGTTGTGCAAGAAAAAGAAGAAAACAAAAAAGGAACTCTTTTACATCAACCTATTCTAACAAATCAATAATATGAAAAGTATTCTCATCGTAATTGGTTTACTGCTTTTGAGCACAATGGAATCGCAGGCTCAATCACAGTCTAATCATTATAAAAGCAAAGCACGTGGACATTTTACTCATGGCAGTCAAGTATCAGGTAAAACGGCAAAAAACCGAAGTATTAATATTTGGACCGAAGGTCACCTTCAATCTTCAACATATGCCCAAAATAAAACGTCGATTGGACAGGCTAGGGATACCACACCATCGTCGGTATCGGCATTGGTTAAAAACGCATCGCATTTAGTTTATCCAAATCCATTTGTTGAATCGTTGTCTGTTACTACCACAAACGGATCTACAATTGACGACATTACGATCTATGATTTAGCAGGTCGTTTAGTTTATTCGAAGTCAAATTGCGGGTTCTCGTGCGAAATAGATTTAGGAAGTTTGTCCTCTGGTGGTTACTATATCCGTATTTCTTCTGGTGAAGATTTCATAGTACAGAAGCTTTTAAAAAACTAGCTCTGCCCTTTTGTAAAACCAAAACAGCATGCATAATGGCTAATATTTGTTATTATTGGATGGAATAAATCATTTGAGTAATGTTGAAGTTATGTGTTAGTGTTTGTCTGTTTCTGTTAACAATAACGGCTTACGGTCAAGTACCTTTTTGCGGTACTGATTCGGTTCGGTCGGCAACAGAATCTAAATCTACTCTGCAAAAAATGGATAATATTCTTTATGATTATCAGCAGTCTCATCCCAGTAAATACTCTTCAGAGAAAAAAGACTCTAACCATCTTCAAGGCAAAATAGAATCTGGGCTTAGTAGCAATACGCTTACCTGTGATACCGAGGAGAAAACATTAATTATCCCAATTGTCTTTCACGTCATTTATAAAACTTCAGACAAAAACTATGGTTCTGGCACTAATATCAGTGATTCCTACATTTTTAATATTCTAGATGATTTGAATAATGCATTTCGGAATACTGGTAAATTTAAATCTAATCCTTCTAATCCTCACCCAGCTGTTCAAAGTGTCGATGTAAACATTCAATTTGTATTAGCGTATTCGGATATTACTGGTAGCGACAAATACTTCAAAACTGCCTCTGGGAGGTTGGGGATCTGCCGGTGGCCGTCGGATTCATTTTCTAAAATATCAACGTATAATCATGGTCGAAATATGAATCAGTACATTGCCGCACAGTGTAACAACGAATTTCCGACCACCCATTATGTAAATTTCTACATCGTTCCATCCATAAATTTTGCAGCTGGCTATGCCACCTATCCAACCTCATATGGGTCAGTTTTCGATGGTATCGTTTGCGATGCTTTGGGCTCGCGAACTACCGTTCATGAAATGGGTCATTACCTTTACCTCTACCACACTTTCGAAGGTGGGTGCACCAATGCAACGAATGATTGCCTCAAAGAGGGAGATCGTGTTTGTGATACCCCGCCCACCGACGATAACAATTCTTCTGCTAAGTCTTGTATTAATGGCTGTAACAACGATGCGGTTTTTAAAAATAGTCCTTTCACAACCGACCAAACCGACTTGTGTGAAAATTACATGTCGTATGCAAGTGTGCCTAGAAACACATTTACTAGTGGGCAAAAAGTACGCATGCGTGGTACCTTGGAAACAATTCGAAGTACTTTATTAACAAGTAAGGCACGGTTAAAACCTGGTTATGTTAATGCTTCATTGGAAATTGCAAGTCGCCCCAATATAGTTTGTGACTCTACAGTTGATCTGATATGTGCAGCGACCAACACTGGTTTATCGCCAATAGATTCATTTACTATACGCCTAACCGATAACGGGAAGTATGCAAACACTTTTACTATTAAAAAACACATACCCGTTGATTCGAGCTATCTCGTTAATCTAAACGATATACCACTAACTATTGGGTATCATCATTTGGACCTTGAAATAAGCTCTATTGATGATGGTGATTCAATGTTATTATACAATCACAAACTATGTACTGAATTGTATAGGTCTGATAAAGTAAACCATTCTGTCAATGAAACTTTTGAAGAATCGTTTCACTCAGTTTTGTCAGGAAACTCAGCGCATGATTTAGGTTTTAAAATAGACACAGTTTCTCGATGCAATTCAGATGATTCACTTTGTGTTGTTTTTCAAAGCTTCGACAATATTGGTGTAGACAGAAATAGTGCTGACTACCTTTATTTGCCAGTTATTCAAACAGACTCATTTGAACGCGCGCGTCTTTATTTTGACCGATCATATGTAAATATGATTGCAAATTCACAGTATAATACCGTGTTAACTGTTGATATATCCACCGATTGTTGGCAATCGTATTCGACAGTTTTTTCAAAGACAAAAGACGATTTAGCCACGCGTAAAGGAGATTATTATCTGCCGTGGAAACCTGATACGTGTAGTGATTGGCTCCGAGATACATTAATTCTAGACTCCCTTTGTAACTACCCACAGTTTCACGTCCGATTTCGTGTAGACACTGATTCGTTTTATTCCGGACAAACACCAAAATTTGGTAATAACCTGTACCTAGACAATATCAATCTTGCAGTCTTTAATTGTCGATCTGACCTTACAATTATCTCTGATTCTGTAGTTTGCGACGATACTTTCAGTGTACAAGTAGCGGATTTTAACGAGGTTTTATGGGGAAATAACAGTACAAACCATCAGATTCAAATAACGAATAGTGATACATTGACTGTAAGGGTGCTTGACCAATACAATTGTTACCATAGAGATTCTGCGGTTATTGAAATTCTTGGAAAACCAGCATTGCTATCGCATTTCGACACGGCATTTTGTGGTGATAGCTTAGCCTTTAATTTTGAAAATATCGACACTGTTCTATGGAATAACGGCACTAACGATAAAGAATTTACCTTGTATCAGTCAGATACGTTAGTTGGTTTTTTTACGCTTAAAAATGGATGTTCTGGACAGGACAGTGTTGGCGTACTACTGGAAAAGAAACCTGAGAAACCAATCATTCAACTATCGAATGATACCTTGTTTACTGACTCAAAAGCAGACAATCACATCTGGTTTTTAAAAGGTTATTCAAACTATCAATCAAAAAGAAATTATGTAAAGCCGTACATAAGTGGAGACTTTCGTGTTGTTGCCTCAAATATTAACGGATGTTCTGATACAAGTGATTGGTTCTACTACAGAAACGCTTCTATCACGACAAGTGTTGCGAATAGCGTAATTGTATACCCGAACCCGTTTCGTACATCCTTTAACATTCAACTTCCTTCGAGTGATTTTAGACTAATCAAGTTGGTAAATGTTTTAGGTCAACCTGTGGATTTTGTCTATTCTAGAAAAGATAATGTTGCCACAATTCAGCCAGAAGTGGTTCACAACAATCAGTTAATATTTATTCAAATATCAAATGGTTCTGAAATAATTTGTTTGTCTGTGATGCGCATAGAGTAAGAAATAATCCACTGGACATAGATCAAAAGCCCGCCTCGTAGGTGCATGTACACTGACAAATCCTTTATATTCGTAGAATACCCGGTCTAAACTCAAATATGAGACGTTTATTTTCTTTTTCAATTGTTCTATTTCTTTCAGCTTTTTTCTTGCAAGCACAAACGGTTAACGATACCGCTCAAAATCCGTATTGGATTGATATGATGCAAGATCCATCAATCAATTTTTATAAAACACAACGAGCTTTTGAAATTTATTGGCAGAACAGAACCATCGAAAAAGGCAGTGGTTATAAGCCATTTAAACGCTGGGAGCAAAACATGCTTGAAATTATTGACAGCAATGGAAACATCCCACAGCCAGGAAGGCTAGAGCAAGAAATTGAACGATATATTCGTCAACGCAATAAACCATCGAACACCAAAGGTTTTAGTATGGGCGCAGTTGGAGGAGGCACCGCTACCTGCCAAACTACTGGAGATTGGAAAGAGCTTGGCCCAGTAAATATGCCGAGTAATCGCACCAGTCAACCCAATGGTCTAGGTAGAATTAATGCTGTAGCATTTCATCCCACTGACACTAATATCATTTATGTTGGAGCACCTGCTGGTGGTTTATGGAGATCAACTGACGGCGGTAAAACATGGTTTACCAACACAGACACTCTCGCGAGTTTAGGTGTTTCATCCATTGCCATAGATCAACAGAATCCTGATACCATTTATATCGGAACAGGCGATCGCGATGCAAGTGACGCATATGGTCGAGGTGTTTTCAAAAGCACAAATGGCGGACAAACGTGGACATTATCCAACTCAGGAATGGGAAACGTAACCGTTGGTCGTTTGTTAATTGATCCAACAAATTCTTCCGTTTTAGTGGCAGCTACTAGCAGTGGAATCTATCGATCAACAAATGGTGGTAGCTCGTGGTCAAGGCGACAAAGTGGCAATTTTAAAGATCTAGTTTTTGATGCCGTAAACAGTCAAAATTTATACGCTTGTGGTTCGTCAGCGAAGTTCTATAAATCTACCAACAATGGTTCAAGTTGGAGTCAAATTACTAGTGGATTGCCATCTGGCAAAAATCGAATGGGTGTTGCCGTTACACCGGCAGATTCCAATTTGGTCTATGTCGTTGTAACAAATCAACGAACCTTTGCTGGGCTTTACTTATCTACCAACCGAGGAAATTCGTTTAGTTTGATGAGTGACACACCTAACATCATGGACTACTCACATCTCGGTACTGGAACCGGAGGACAAGCTTGGTACGACTTAGATATATCTGTAGATCCAACAAATAAGGCAATTGTAAATGTTTGTGGTGTAAATATTTTTCAAAGTTTGGACTCTGGGAAAACGTGGAAAATAAATGCCCATTGGGTCGGAAATGGTGGTGCTCCGGCCGTACATGCCGATCATCATATTTTAGAATATCAACCCAAAACAAATGCACTTTTCTCTGGAAATGATGGTGGTGTGCACTTCACGAAAGATTTAGGAAAAAAATGGACGGAAATAAGTGACGGAATTGGGAATGCTCAAATTTATCGATTAGGTCAAAGTGCGACAGAATCGAACACGGTTATTAATGGCTACCAAGATAATGGAACTGGATTCTATGAACGCGGAAAATGGTATACCGTAGTTGGTGGAGATGGAATGGATTGTGTTATTGACCCAACCTCCGCAACTTGGGCGTATAGTGCTTTGTATTATGGCGATATTCGACGGATAAAAGATGGTCGATCGCAAGGAACCATTGCAAAAAATGGTGTCAACTCAATTACAGAATCTGGTGGTTGGGTAACTCCCTATGTATTGCGTGAAGGCACCCCAACCACTATGTTTGTTGGCTATAAAAACATTTGGCGAAGTACCAACATTCAAGCCAGCTCCAGAACAAGCGTTTCATGGACCAAAATTTCGAACAATGTCGCAGGTTCGAATTCCAGCAACATTACTGCTCTAGAAAACTCTGCAGCCGACGATGATATTTTATATGTTTCCAGAAGTGGAAACAAGTTTTTTAAGTCTACCAATGTTAACGCAACGAGCCCGAGCTGGACAGACTTAACCTCCAACTTACCCAACAATTCAAGTGTGCTTTGGATAGAGTCACATCCAACCTATAAAGATCGTGTTTGGATCTGTCAATCGAATAAGATATACCAATCGAACAATGGCGGAACTAGCTGGTCAAACGTGTCAAACGGCCTTCCAAATATTCCTATTCTGTGTGTCGTTTTTGACTCAAGCAGTGCAAAGCAAGGAATGTATGCAGGAACGTATATGGGGGTATTTTATAGAGATACAACGATGAGTTCATGGAAATGGTTTAACGATAATATGCCAATTAACACACGGGTTCGTGACATCGAGATTTATCACAGTCCGTCAGGGAGAAGCAGAAGTCATGTTGTATGTGCAACCTATGGTCGTGGAAACTGGAAATCGAGTCTATATGATGAAGATCAGAAAACGCCCATAGCCGGTTTTTCTGCATCGAATACAACCATTTGCAAAGGTGAATCTATCACATTTACAGATACAAGTTTAAACACTCCCACCGAATGGCTTTGGAGGTTTAGCCCCAATCATGTTACGTTCATGAATGGTACCGATAGCACCTCGAAATTCCCCGTTGTACGTTTTGATTCGAGTGTTACATACTCCGTAAAACTTTTAGTAGAAAACTGCGCAGGGATAGACTCTTTACAACGTACAAACTACATCAACATACCCACTCCTGTTGTTGCTGCAAAGTGTACAACATCAACAACCAACCAAAGCGTAAATTATGGTATCGGAATTTTTGAAGTTGATATTCATACGTACAACTTTACTTCAGATGGTTTATTTGATGAGGGCGAATATATTGACCACCAATGTGATGAGACACTTGTGCTTAAGCCAGATACGTTTTACATCGCCAAGATAACAACTGGTAGATCGAATGATGAAAATGTTAAAATATTCATTGATTTTAATAATAACGGAGATCTGGATGATACGGGAGAATTGGTTTATCAAACGAAAAATCGAACGAATCATTCTGATACCATCGTAATTCCCAAGTCAGTTCCAACGGATACCTTCTTACGAATGCGTATTATCAGCGACTTCAATGCAATTGGAAACTCGTGTAAAACACTTGGCTATGGTCAAACCGAAGATCGCAGTGTTTATTTTGAATCAAATGTAACAACAGCCTCCGTTTACGACACAGCGTGTGTTGAATATTTTTGGACATTAGACAGCACTACGTACAAATCTAGTGGCAATTACTCTTATACGATGAAAGGTAAGAATGCAACTGGTGGAGATTCCATTGTTACTTTACATCTTTTAATTAATAATCCAAGCACTGTGACCGTTCGCGACACGGCATGTGGCAGCTACACATGGGCAATAAACAGCACTAAATACACAAAAAGTGGTTCATATAGCGATACATTAACCGGTGCTAATTCCGTAGGTTGTGATTCTATTATCACCCTGGAGCTGGTTATTGCAACTCCAACAACGGCTACTGACACTCAGACGGCGTGCGACTCATATAAATGGATTGACGGAAAAACATATACATCAAATAATACGAGTGCGACGCACAAATTGACGAACGCATCTGGCTGTGATTCGACAGTAACCTTAAATTTAACAATTAATAAATCTACATCAGGGATAGACAAACAAACCGCTTGCGACTCATATCAGTGGATTGATGGAAAAACGTATACCTCAAGTAATAGTACAGCGACGCATAAAGTTACAAATTCTGTTGGCTGTGATTCGACAGTAACCCTGAATTTAACAATTAATAAGTCGAGTTCTGGCACGGACAAACAAACAGCTTGTAATGCATACAAGTGGATTGATGGAAAAACCTATACCTCGAGCAACAGCAGTGCGAAGGATACGCTATCAAATTCGCAAGGATGTGATTCAATTGTTACTCTTAATCTTACCATACATAAACCAAGCACAACAGCTCTTTATGATACTGCTTGTACCAGTTACAAATGGTCTCAAAATAGCACAACATACACCAAAAGTGGGTCTTACAGTGACACCATTACTGGCGGAAATGTTAATGGATGTGACTCAATCATCACATTGAATTTAGTTATCAATTCCTCAAATTCTGGAACCGACAAACAAACTGCTTGTGATTCGTACAAGTGGATTGATGGTAAAACATACACTGCCAGTAACAATACCGCCACACATACACTAAAAAATGCTGCAGGTTGTGATTCGGTTGTTACGCTTAACCTAACTATCAATAAATCTTCAACTGGAACCGACGTACAAACTGCCTGTGATTCATACAAATGGGTTGATGGAAAAACATACACAGCCAGTAACAATACCGCAACTCATACACTAAAAAATGCTGCAGGTTGTGATTCGGTTGTTACGCTTAACCTAACTATCAATAAATCTTCAACTGGAAC
>CAKZLB010000028.1 GCA_937124965.1 uncultured Bacteroidota bacterium | reverse complement strand
CATACACTAAAAAATGCTGCAGGTTGTGATTCGGTTGTTACGCTTAACCTAACTATCAATAAATCTTCAACTGGAACCGACGTACAAACTGCCTGTGATTCATACAAATGGATTGATGGTAAAACATATACAGCCAGTAACAATACCGCTACACATACGCTAAAAAATGCTGCAGGTTGTGACTCGCTTGTTACGCTTGATTTAACAATCTATAAATCATCAACAGAAACAGATAAACAAACTGCTTGTGATTCATACAAGTGGATCGATGGAAAAACATACACATCAAGCAACAATACTGCAACACATACGCTAAAAAATGCTGCTGGGTGTGACTCGCTTGTTACGCTTGATTTAACAATCTATAAATCATCAACAGAAACAGATAAACAAACTGCTTGTGATTCATACAAGTGGATCGATGGAAAAACATACACATCAAGCAACAATACTGCAACACATACGCTAAAAAATGCTGCAGGTTGTGATTCGGTCCTTACGCTTAACCTAACAATCAATAAATCTTCAACTGGAACAGATGTAAAAACCGCGTGTGATTCGTATACCTGGATTGACGGAAAAACATACACAGCCAGTAATAATACCGCAACTCATACGCTAAAAAATGCTGCAGGTTGTGATTCGGTTGTTACACTTAACCTAACTATCAATAAATCAACAATAGGAACCGACATACAAACAGCGTGTGATTCGTACACTTGGATTGACGGGAAAACCTATTCAACAAGTAACAATACTGCAAAGGACACTCTTACGAATTCAGCTGGATGTGATTCAATCGTAACGCTCAACCTAACCATCAACAAATCAACAACAGGAACTGACGTGCAAACTGCTTGCGATTCGTATACTTGGATTGACGGGAAAACCTATACAACAAGTAACAACTCAGCAACGCATATGGTCAAAACCACTGCGGGTTGTGATTCATTAGTGACTTTAGATTTAACGGTAATAACCTTAGATGTTACAGTATCATCGAATGATCCAATCCTAAAATCAAATGCAAGTGGTGTTCAGTATCAATGGTTAGATTGCAATGATAATTACGCTAAACTCAGCGGTGAAACGTCGCAAGAATTGAATGCATCACGAAATGGAAATTATGCCGTTGAGATATCCGAAAATATTTGCATTGACACCTCTGATTGTGTTAATGTAGCCTTAGCAAGTGTTTCAAAAACCACAATCTTCAACGGGGTTTCGATTTATCCAAACCCATTTGATGGCCAAGTTACTATTGAGCTGGGTCAGTTAAAAAATGTTGCTTTGATGGTTTATGACGTAACAGGAAAAGTGGTTTATATAAATAATAACGTGGATTCATCAACATACCAATTTGAATTAAACGTTCCAAAAGGAGTATACATTGTTGAGTTAGCTTCGGAAGGTCAAACACAGCAATTTAAGTTACTTCATAAGTAGTGCGAAACGATTTGTAATAGCAAACTATGAAAATCATCCAGTGCGGTTTTATGCCTTTGGTAAAATATCATATCCTTAAACGGTTATAAATTATCTGTTATAGTTCGCACCTCATTTATAAGCATACCTTTGCTTCCTCTAATGAAATTATTCAATCTCCGCTTAGAAGTCATGCAAACCATAGGTAAGTCTATGGATGACCTTCTTGCAAAATATTTAAAGCCAATCGAAAAAAATTGGCAGCCTGCTGATCTGCTTCCTGATTCTCGGAATGAGTCATTTTTTGAGGAAGTCAAAGAAATCCAAGAACTCTCAAAAGAGATGAACTACGATTTATTGACTGTACTCATAGGTGATACAATTACCGAAGAAGCACTACCAACATACGAATCGTGGTTGATGGATGTGGAGTGTGTAAACCAACAAGAAAATAATGGCTGGAGTCGCTGGATTCGAGGTTGGACCGCTGAGGAAAATCGTCATGGCGACCTCTTGAATAAATACTTGTATTTGTGTGGACGTGTGGATATGAGAGAGATGGAAGTGTCAACTCAGCACTTAATAAATGATGGGTTTGATATTGGAACAGGCACCAATCCGTATAAAAACTTTGTATATACCAGTTTTCAAGAATTAGCCACCAATATTTCGCACAGGCGTGTTGGAACGATGGTCAAAAAAACTGGAAACAGCTTATTAGCGAAAATCAATGGATTAATTGCTGCTGATGAAGCACGACATGCCAACGCATATTCAGATTTCGTAAAACGTATTTTCGAACTAGACCCAAGTCAAATGATGACTTCATTCGAAGATATGATGCGACGAAAAATTGTAATGCCTGCACATTTTATGCGTCAAACAGGTGACAAAGTAGGTGAACTTTGGAGTCATTTCTCAGATGCGGCACAGCGAACAGAAGTTTATACAGCACAAGATTATATTGACATTCTCAGGTCCTTATTGAAGGATTGGGAAATAGACAAAATCACAGACTTGAATGACCACGGTGAAAAAGCACGAGACTACTTGATGGCGCTGCCAAACCGATTAGAACGTGTTGTTAATCGAATCAAAGTCCCTGAAAAGGAGTTTGAATTTAAGTGGATTGGAGCGTTGAGTTAAGGAGGGAATGCCCCAATGACGAAATGTCTTAATGGGTTTTTCTAAATTATCCTTCTTCAAGTTCGGTAAATCATTTCGCAATCTCTGAAGGACGTCGTGGGAAGTAATTTAAATAGATATGAAGTATGGTTTACAGTTGCTCTTTGGTCAGCACTAATCAGTGCATAGACAATAGACAAATCCTCAATCTGAAATCTTCAATCTGAAATCCTCTGACTTCTTACTTCTCCGTTCTAACTTCTTACATTTTTTCGGGCATTAATACCGAAATAACAACGTTTTCGCTAATATATTTATTCGCTGCTTTTTTGATGTCTTCTGCCGTTAACGCTTCGATGTTTTTCTCAGTATCGAGCATGCTTTCCAATTCCATTCCATTATAAATCAGAGAGTTAATTGTTGACACCCAGTACCTATTGGTTTTTAACTTTTCCTTTAATTCTAACTTCTGAGCTTCCTTGATTTTTGCAAGATCCTTTTCCGTCGGACCGTTTTCTAATAACTTGTTTAATTCTGCAAGTGCCGCATTTTTCAATTTCTCAACGTTCTCTGGTCCACATGGAAATGAAATTCCAAAACCATAACTTCCTTCAGGAATTTTCGACCCATAACCATACGCTCCAACACCGTATACTCCACTCTCTCCTTCTCTTAAGTTTTCAACTAATTTAATTGTTAAAACTTCTCCAGCACATTTTAAATAATACGCCTGTTTTGCATCGTACGGAGCTTTGGTAGAATAGGTAATCTCCACCATGCTTTGTTGCTCTTCCCCTCGTTTAAAAACTAATTCTTGCTTGCCTTTTAATTCTTCATAATCGTGATAGATGAACTTCTCTTTCCGATTAATAGAAGGCAAAGAAGCCAGATATTTTTCCGAGAATGCTCGTAATTCACTTTCGTCAAATGAGCCAACAAAGACAAATGTAAAGTCACTTGCATCGGCAAATCGCTCTTGATAAATCTTATACGCTAAGTTATAATCCTGCTTTGCAAATTCTTCAGCCGTTGGAAATACTTCCGTAAAACGAGGATTATTCTTTTCTAAAACCTTCATTTTTTCATTGCTATACCAATATCTCGGAGTGTTCATTAAGTTGCCGTAATACCCAATCTGCTTTTCAGCATATCCCTTGAAAGCCTCTTCATCCTTATTCAATGCCGTAAAGTTCAAATAGATTAATTGGAACATGTATTCCATATCACTATTCACAGCTCTTCCACTAAAACCTTCGTAATTGCTTGATATAAAAGGTCTTGCAGATGCTCTTTTTCCTGCCATTATCTTAGACATATCGTTTTTACTAAACGAATTTAATCCCGCTTCACTCAACCCCCCTAACGCTAACTTTACGTTATTATACGTTTCATGCGATTTGATTAACGATGACCCTCCTGGACTATAAGCCCGCATCAATATTTCATTGTCACTATAGTCTGTCTTCTTGTAATAAACAGTTACACCGTTCGATAAAACCATCTTTGTAATATCAAGTTTTTCAAGTTTTTCGGTAGACTTTATTGTACCAGCAGGATTCAAATTTGTAATTAGCGATGTAGCTACAACTCCATCTTCATAAGCACTAATGTCTTTCTTTTTAACGTTCTTCAAGACTTCCAATATTTGCTCTTTAGTAACCGTTGGAGCGTCTTCCGAATCTGGTCCAGTGAATATCACCACACGATTGTCATCATGAATCAACGTCTTTATTAGTATGTTTATATCTTCGATAGATATTGTAGATTGTAACGTTTGATAGGTAGCGTACTCCCACTCAATTCCCGGAATAACTTCTCCTTTTAAAAAGTTGCTGATGTACTCTTGAGCAATTCGTCGAGACATTGTTTTATCTCGATTTTTATATGCAGCCTCATAGCCAGATAACATACTTTTCTTGGCACGTTCTAATTCACTTTCTAAAAATCCATGTCGATAAACTCTCTCGTTTTCTTCGACCAACACTTCAAATGCACGCAGCTGATTTGCTGGGTCGGTAACTGCGGCCGACTGGTACATTTCTTTGCCACGCCCCCATCCGGACCCATGAAAAGAATACCCATACGTATACGGTGGGTTTGGCTTGTTGGCGATTTCCCGCAGTCTGTTGTTAATCATAGTATTGAACAGACCCATAACGACAGAATTACGGTAGTCTTCAATCGTTTTATCTGGCTCCGCTGTGGCTTTATCTTTATAAACCAATTGAACTTGAGTAAACGATGCTTCTTTGTCTTTTTCAATAGAAATAAAGGTTTCGTCATGATTTGGTATCGAAAAAACCTCACGTTCTTTCATGTTCTCAGGGTTTTGATAACTTCCAAAGTGAGCTTTAATCTTTGCTTCCATTTCAGCAACATCAATGTCTCCAACAACCACCACAGCCATTAAATTAGGTCGATACCATGTTTTATAAAAATCCTTCAATTCTTTATGATCGAAGTTTTCTAAAACGTCTTTTAATCCAATCGGAAGTCTGTTGGCATAATGCGAATTATACATCAGTAATGGAAGATACTTATCCATCATTCGTTTATCAGCACCAAGACCTAAACGCAATTCTTCTAATACGACCCCACGCTCTTTATCAATTTCTTCGGGTGTCAGCAAGTTGTTAAACGCCCAGTCTTCAATAATGTCAAATCCTTTTTCGACCTTTTCTTTGTCTTCACTTGGAATAGGTAAAATGTAAACAGTTTCGTCGAAACTGGTGTAAGCGTTTAGATGCTGACCAAACTTTACACCAATGCTTTGAAGGTAATCAACGAGTTCGTTGTGTTGGAAGTTTTTAGTTCCATTAAAATTCATGTGCTCCATGAAATGAGCAAGGCCACGTTGTTTTTCGGTTTCTAAAATCGACCCAGCATTTACCACCAAACGTAACTCAACCTTGTTTTCTGGCTTTTTGTTTTGTTGGATGTAATAGGTCAGACCATTTTCCAGTTTCCCAATTTTAACATTTTTGTTGATTGGAATTGGACTTGTTTTGGGTAATCCTTGAGAAAAGCCTAAAAAATTGGCAATTAAAAAAAGGACAACGAAAGAGTACTTCATGTGATGTTTTTAGTAATGTGAAACGTATAAAATTTCTACAGAACCAAATGTAGTAAGATTAAGTTTAAAACTAAGTTTAAGTTTAAACGAATTCCAGTCTAGCTACAACCAGATTAGACTTAGACTTAGACCTTTTCTTAAGATTAAGTTTAAAACTAAGTTTAAGTTTAACGAATTCTAGTCTAGCTTCAACCAGATTAAACTTAGTCTTAGACTTTGACTTATATCTTAAACTTATTATTTCAAAACGACTTGCTTGACAAGAGCAATGTCACTTTCGTCTTTAATCACCAATCGATAAATGCCCGAACTAAGTTCGGATAAATCTACGGTGCTCGTATCAATTACAGTTTTAACGATTTGACCAAGTCCGTTGATTACCTGAATACTGTTTAGTTTTGTTTCAGAAACAACCAAAACATTTCCATTTGTCGGATTTGGGAACACATTAACACGATTGTTTGTAGCTGTTTCCTCTACGGTAGAATTAGCATTCGTAGTAACTTGTAAATCATCAAACGCAATAGATGACCAACCATCCGTAGCCACAAACTTAAACGCAATGTAACTATCACCCGAAAGTTTAGGAATTGCAAAACCAGAGGTATCGTTCCATTTCGTAATATCATCAGAAAAGAACTTAGCAAAATCGGCTAGCAATACTTTTGACGTCGCTTTAGCAGGATCATTTGAGCCATTTAACGCATATACTTGGACTACCTGTTCTGGAAAAAATGTGCCCATAAATGCGTAGTAATTGTAACGCAGTGTGTCGATTGTTCCGCCGTTACTGAAATCAAATTTTGGCGACACAAACCAATTGACTAACGAGTCTTTATCAGCATCACCAGTTGGTGCCGAATGAACCATACAGTTCGGCTCTGAGTATCCATTAATCCCAAGCTTCCATTGGGCATTACCCATTTTGCCTTTTCTAAATTCAACCCAACCTTTGTTTTCATCATCGGTGTCAAAACCTGTTCTATACGTGGTTTGGCTAAATGCTAGAGTCGATCCACTTAAAAAAAATGCCAGCAGAATGAGTTTATATGTTTGATTCGTTTTCATGTGACAATATTACCCCAAAGCCACACCCCGAATGTCGAGATAACGTCAATTGAAAACGAATTTGACAAACGATGCCATTTGTATGATAACTGACTAAATGCATTGGACCGAATTGGTATTTAGACAATTAGTGAAGAACTAATAATGAATAGTATATTGTGAATAGTTGCTTATGGTCAACACTAATCAGGCATAGGCGCAAAGAATTCTGCATTCTGACTCTATCCCATTTCCTGAATAGACACCTAGAACTCGTCAAGAATTTATGAATCCGCATAGGAAAAATACGAACAAATTTAATTGTGAATAAGTAGTCATTGGTATAAAAGTACCAATATCATTTAATTAAAACAACCTCCTATTAGATACAAAAAATGTGATCTAATTTTTGTAAATTGAGCATTCATTTTCCTACCATTTGTGACCATTAATCAGACATTGTTGAACCAAAAATGTGATTCTATCTACAGATTAGACAGAAGCAACAGCATGACATTCAATCACTTACATTCCTGCTATCGCCTTTCGTTCGGGATGCAGATACAAGAACGCACGCTGACCAATACTGGCAAGGGTTACAGATTTGGGTTTAATGGGAAAGAGAATGAGGTTGACGGAGGCGGTAACAGTTATGACTTCGGTGCGAGAATATATAATTCGAGATTAGGTAGATTCTATAGCGTGGATCCCTGGTATAAGGGCATGCCATCTACTGCCCCATATTGTTTTGCTGATAATTCTCCTGTTATTTTGGTAGATTTTAATGGTTTAGGACCAAAGATTGCATTCATTTTGGAGAGTCATCCTGGTGAACATCAATTTGATGATCATGTAAAATCATTTAAAGAAAAGGGTTACACCGTGGTGTATGTTAAAACTGGCCAAGAAATTCTTGACAAGATGGAAGAGCTCTCCTCTCCCGAAAACCCTATTGAAAGTATGGTGATTGTTAGCCATGGTTATACAGGTGATAATGGCGGAGGTCTTGTGGGTGAAGGAGGCAATGACAATGGCTTCTATACGGATCAGCAACTTTACTACTATGCAAAACTTAAAGTGGAAACGGAAAAGTATAATGAGGCGTTTGATGCGATAATAGCAAATGGTGGTGATATTGAAACAGCCACTGAGGAAGCAGAGCTTATAGTTAAAAATTATATTGGATCTTCTTTCTTCCTGGAAGATGTTGCCAATCAAGAACAAGCAATGCGAGATAATGGAGCTGCCACTGTAAATGATTTAGTTGGCAAAATTGATGCAGGAAGTATAAGCTATAAGCCCAAAACAGCAATGGTTCTTGGAGGATGTAATGTGGCTACGAACTCTATCGAAAATTCTGGACCTTCGTTAGCATCCGAACTAGCTAGAAAACTGTATTCAAATGTTGTCGCAAGTGCCGATTATACCGCTCCTGTTCATGGTACGTCAAAAAGAACTGGTAAATGGTATCTTTTTAAACCTTCCTCAAAACCAAAATACCAGGGGCGCACTTTTGACATGGCTCTTGCCCCAGCTGCAGAATCTCAAAAGAAGCCAAGTAAACATAATGAAGAGCGATTCCAAATACATAAAAAGAAAGAAGATGAAAACTCTAGAAGTGGGCAAATTGAATAAAGTAAATGTGAACGATAATAAATTAAAATATATAGCGGCATTAAGTTTTCTTACTGTGTCGGTCTTTGTGAAATGTAGTTTGATGCCTTGTACTAAAAACGCAAGTACTCACATTTCTTTAGAAAATGAAATTCCTGTTTATTGCATGGTTCCATTCAATGATTCTTTAACTGGAGTTGAAAAATATGAATTGTTAATTACTGGACTTAATGGATTCATATCACCAACGGTTGATACATTCAAATCTAGTGATTGCCTTTACCTCCGTACTTTGATTGCCTGTAAATACGAACCCGGAGATTATTATTCAATGTTCTGTTCAGAAGCCAATAGGATAAATATTCGGCAATTGACTGATTCGTCTATTAAATATGGTCATTCAAGGTTAGAAATGATACAGCTAATAACTCAACCTAATTACTTTATACGCAATAGCGCTAACACTAAGCTGATATTAGAAATTCGGAATAAAATCGGACATAATGATGAAGACTTACATAGGTACCTATTGCTATTATTACAGCAACCTGAGGGAAACAAAATTGAAGAAATAAATAGTCTATCAAGAAAAATTTATTCTGAATTAAGGGCTTATGTTGCAAACCACTGACAGGTAATATTTACGTAATGGACGGCAAAAATTGAAACAGAGACTTTTAAATATAGGCTATAAGGAATTTCTTTCATTTCTTGTTGTCAATTTCCTAAATATCAAGTGTCAGTAGTTTGTCCTAGGGTCTGGGGATAGTCCCCAGCAAGATTGTGTTTGAGTCCTAGATCAGTTTACTGTCTATGGAGGAAAACGCTATCTTGTATCAATCAAATAATTATAAGTTCTGTTCAAAGTATACATCTTTTTCTTATTACGTTTATAAATAATTACTGACTTCAAATAGCTTTCGTCCGTGAAGTGACCGTTCAAATATGACATTGATTTAACTACACCATAATAATTTGAAACCCAAACTTTAGTCTTTGCATAATGTGTTGTAGTCTGTTCATCTCCTGCATATATCTCAAGAATAACAATTTTGTCACCTGACGGCCCAGTATAAGCTGAATCCAAACGATAATTTTCTGTACCAAAATACGGTACCGAAAACGAATCGTATTCATGATCAACAAAGAAAGTCGAGTCAACTGTAACTATCTGAACATCACTTAGTGTATCTATCTCACTCAGATGTGGTATTATAAGGTCAAACTCCTTTGCAACATTTGTTATTTTTACTTGACTGTATTTATTCATTAAAGTCAAGATTGAAAACCATTCAGAAGTGTTAGAAAAATATCCAATTTGATGAGGTAATGTATCTGAAAGTCTACCAGTCCAACAGTGCTGAAAACTACTTGACATCAAGCTGTCTTTGTAAAACTTTTGAACTCCTGCTAAACATGCCTGAGAAGTATCAAATGTCTGCATTTGAGCTTGAACATTACCATATGTTTGTATAACTACATAACCAGGTTTTTTAACGAGCTTAAGATAGTCCTTAGTTAGTAACTTGCTGGCGTCTAGAGGTATTGAATTATAAGTTGAACATGAGTAAACTCCAACAACTAATAATGACAACATTAATTTAATATTATTATTCTGAAGTTTCATCATTTGATATTGGGATAAAGGGTTCTGCTGTGAAAACAATACTACCATCTTTTGCATGGTATACCTTATTAGATCTTAGATCTAATACTTTATTATACCATTGTTTGTAAGCTGCTTTAAACTTTTGATCTGCAATTTTATAATCTTCCGAATCCTTATCCAAATTAGTTTTATAATTTGCATCTACACCAGCTTTTTTTGCTAGATAGCTTTTAAACTCATCTGTTTCACCTAGCCCCATGTATGCCAGCGCTTCTACTTCATCAGGCTCAAGCACAAATGAATTATCAGCGGCATATTCTGTAATAAAGCTTTTCATTAGTGTTAGATAGTCATTATTTGTCATTTCATTGTGTTGATCAGCGGCATTTGTAATCTTGCCTTCTGAGTGCATTGTGGAATGTAAATATTCATGAAATTGGTCTATGGCCATTCCCAAGTGATTGTCAATAAAAACATAATAAGAAGGCTTGTTTTCACCTTCACCATACATAATGAAAGCATCAGGGGTACCAGTTGCTAAATCCTCAACACGTTTTTTCCTACCATTTCGTGCTAAATGAGGCTGTTTTTCATCATCAATAATGTAATTTGTGTTCATCTGTATTGAGGTCTTTCCGTCACTAGGCGGAGGGCAATGCCCCCCTATAGATGGAGACAACTTTATGGCATATAGCGTAATTTCTATATCGGTTGACTCTGCTAAGGGTTTATATACACTCTGAAAAACTTCATTTTCATTTAGCATCTTTGTATGTACTTTTTCATGCTTAGATCCTTTCCACCCTTTCCCAGGCTTAATACTTCTTCCATCACTGTCGATGAATTTAATTGGGTCGTTAATTGCAAAACAATAAGGAGATACATCTAGATATTTTTTCATAAGAGGGTCCAAACTAAACCATCGTCCAATTCTAGAATTATAAATCCGAGCTCCGAAATCCATACTGTTCCCATTACCACTTACCTCATCATCTTGTTCCATCCCATTAAAGCCAAACCTGTATCCCTCTCCCGTATTGGTCAGAGACCGTTCTAGCATCTGCATTCCGAACGGATGCGGAATCCCAAACGAACAGAAATTATTACAATGAATCAAATTGGTCAATTTTAATCTTAATCAATGTTATAAAAGATTGAGCACATAAAGAAGAACGTGCAACAAAACGTGAAGATTCTTCGGGTTCTATTGTTTGTGAAAAGTTAGGCCTATAGTAAAACCCTCTGAAAGACGTTTTGAGGGAGTGCAAAGGGCAAATAGTCACTCTGCTAGTGAGATTGAGTGAAGAACTAATAATGAATAGTGTATAGTGTATAGTTGTTCTCTGGTCAACAATTATCAGGCATAGACATACAGTCAATCTGAAATCCTCAATCAGAAATCTTCTGAATTCTTACTTCTGAATTCTGACTTCCCAACTATCGTCTTTCCTTTATCGGAATGTACTCGAAACTTGGTCCACCAACTTCTCCATTGTCTAGTTGGATACTGCGCAATGCCGCTGCATGTCGTCCAAGGGCAAACATGGTTCGAATAGCCGCACTCATGTCTGGATGTTTTTTGTGAACGTGGGTATGCATATTATCAAGCATATGACTGTACAACGAGTTAAACTTCAGGTTTTCACGTTTGTAATGCTTATTTGTTATACTTGAATTAGCTGGATTTGTAACCATGTTGTGCACGTTTTTCATAAACGCTTGGTATTTATCCTGATCAACTTTTTGGGTTAACTCTTCCCTATTAAAATTGTTCTGATCTACTTCTCCATAACCACCCATGTCGTGATAGACTTTCAAAAATCTCTCGTAATGAGATTTCATGTTAACCACTTTACTAATTAGCTTATTCTCATTTCTCAAGCCTTCTCCTTGCTCAATAATTTCAGCTATACATAACTTTGCGGTTCGTTTATTGGTTACCGAAAACAGAATTCCAGCGGCATCTGGAGAATCCGAATCATTCAACTGACGACCGTGTGAAAAATCTTCATCATCCAACTCATCTATATCTTTTAAAACATCAAGATAGAAATCAGCGATGGTTGTCCAACCCTTTCCTAGCTCAGAATCCATTGCTGGGTCGCGAGGCAATTCAATTTGTAAAAACGTGATGATAGAGTCAATCGACAACTTACCCAAACTCACTTTAAAACTATCAAACGTTTCGTTGTGCCCTGGTAAACCTGTTGGATATGAAGGAATAAACTTTTGATTCGCACAATTTACAAATCCACCAACAGCATTCATAATATTACATGCCATCGCCATATGGTTCATTTCTTCTTTTGCAACTTCTATAATAGACGCGGCAATTGGTGATTCATGATCCTTCACAGACCAGTATGCATATAAATACACTGGGATAGTGGCGTGTTCAAGTTCGATAGCAATTTGTAACTTTTTGCGTAATTCTTGAACGATTACGCTACGTGTTCTCCTCTTCATACAATCTGTTTTATTAACTCAGGATGGTTGTACATCAATTCTAACGATTCCCTATTCGATAAGGCTTGAGCAGTTATTTCTTGCCACTTTTGGCGTTTCGCTGGGTATTTACTTTTATCAGGATTTATAGCAAACTGGTTTCCATAAGGAACGTGTTGTCCAATCAGCATATAGTCAAAACCATGGGTACCAAAAATTTTATCGTGAACGAGTGGGAGCAATATTTCTGGATCGTTTTCTTCAATGGCTGTCAATGGCCCAAGTTCAGTATACAAATCAATCAAATCTTGAACACCCGACACATCACATTCATTCTGACATCGTGCCCAAAACGGCGATTCAATTTTATGATTATACTTAAAATGAATACCTAAAAACCACTTGATATAATCCCATTGATTTCCAATTTTTTTATTAATGACACCTTTTATCGAGGTGTTGTTTTTTGATAATGGTAAATTATGAATTAGCGTTTTCACACTCTCAATAATCATATGCAAACCAGTAGATTCAAGAGGTTCAACAAAACCATAGGCGTTTCCAATTCCAACAACATTGTTTTTCCAAAACTCTTTATGTCTTCCGCTTTTAAATCGTACGATTTTAAACGCTTCAATTTCAGGGTTTACGGAATGCATTTCTTCTATTGCTTCATCATCCGAACAATGATCCGAGCAAAAAACATAACCGCGATGTGTCTCACCATTTACCGGTATACTCCAATTCCAGCCGTGCTTCATGGACTGAGCTAACGTAAATGGATCTGGATTTTCACTTTCTGCAAAACGACCAGTAACTGCTCTGTCGGTAAACAATGTTTTATCAAACGAAATATATTCACTCTTTACAGCACCACCGAGCAATACGGAGCGAAAACCTGTGCAATCAACAAATAAGTCTGCGGTAAGCGTTTCACTTCGATCTGTCAAAATGGACGCCACATCACCATTTTCGGCAAGTGTTACGTCTTCTATAGTTCGATCTAGCCACGTAATGTTTGAGGCTTTAATTCGTTTCTGCAAATAGGCAATCAAACTCCGATTCTCTAAATGGTAAGCATAACCAACCTGATTCATGAGAGAGTACAAACTGCCGTCTGCGTTCTTCGCTATTAGCCCTTTTCCATCCATCATTAGACTTGTACCGAGTGTTACATGGTCTAACGACCCATTATAATAATGGGATTCCAATAAGTTATTGATTCCAAAAGGGTTAATAAAACTATTGTCGCCAGGAGCGCCCCAATCAAATTTAATCCCAAGTTTCCACGATGGCTTTACCTCGCTATAAAACTCTAACGGCGAAATCTCCAATATTTCGTGAAGAAAGCTCAAAATCACCGGTGTTGTTGCCTCTCCAACACCAATAACAGGAATTTTAGAACTTTCAACTAAGGTGATTTCCAAATCAGGTCGCAACTTTTGAAACGCCAATGCAGCAAAGTAACCCGCGGTTCCTCCGCCAACGATGACGATTTTTTTGTACTCACTCTCCCCTTTTTTGTCTGACGAAATTCGAATGTGTTGATTGTAAAATGTATGACTTAACTTCTCTGCATGTAGCTTTTGTTCACCGGTATCAGGAGCATCAGTAACTGCTTGAGATGTTTGTTTGTCGCCAGATGGCTCCAAAACAATTCCGGTCAATCCTTCAAGCGTTCCTTGGACAAAATCCTTCGTTAACTGAAGACTTTCCATGACCATTAAGCAGATTGCATCAACATCTTTTTTGCCATCTATTGTGTTCCAGATTGTTGTAAATTCAAGCTGCGACAATCCTGAAATCTTGTGTGTTTCACCATCCAATCGAACGATTACGTCACCCGTTTTATTGAGTAATATGTCAACACCTTTTTTTTTGGTGGGAATGAAAGACTTCAACAATGGCATTGAATTACTTATTAAAAAATTGAATTTGTTTTAACTTCTCAGCACCTTCTAACTTTTTCAGTTCTTGGAAAAGTAACGGTGTCGGAATATTCTTTTCCAGTTTGTCAAACCCTTCTGCCCATTTGTGAATTAGTTGTATTTGATCGGCAGACATATCTCGACTCACCGGCATGTATCTGGATGATGCCCAATTTTGCTCATGCGTTTTTTCGACCAACAATTGCGCTAAATGCTCATTCTCCCAACTCTTTGCGTTAAATCGCATGATTGGAGTCATCAAAGAATATGTGCGGAATATCTCTTTGTATAAAATGTCAAAGGTGATTTTTTCAACGTATTCTGGATGTTCTGGATTGAAATATTTACTGTAATTGTGTTTTGGCAACACCTTTAGATTAATATAAAATCCAGTTCCAACAACTTCTAATGGGTATTGTGGCGGTAACGGATCGAGCACATCTTTATCTGTAAACAAGTAAATAGCATTGGATGCTGCAGCATTGGGGAATATCAGCACATCTCCGTCGGAATATTGCTCTTTCCTAAAAACGGTTTCCGACTTCGTTGAACCACCAAACGCCATCCTAATTTGAATAATTGACATCGGTGTTGGTTCGGTTTGAGGAACTCCACGTTTAAAAATCCGGAGTTTGCACAATTCTCGTTCATTAGAATTACTCAAAAATCCACGCATTGGATCATCATTGACGTTGGTATACATACCGCATTGTTCGGAAGTAAAGATCATAGGCGACTCTGCCAATAAAGGAGAAACGTTACCGTCTGGTTTAATCCAAACCATCATAACATCACCGTTTGCAATCTTTTCGGTGGTTACATTTTCGATTCCATCTAATGGTATTGGAATCATACCACCGTCATTGTAATACTTATCCCGTGGCCATGTTTCGTTGTTAATTTCAAAACTTGAAAGGGGTATTTTTTCACTTTCTCCAGTACGCTCGTTTTTATAATCCAACAACACTTGAACCGTTCCCAAATTATAGGTTTCATAAGTGTTTTCTTCATCGGGTCTGGGTTCCAATGGCTCCGTACTTTCTGTGGTGGTGTTAATCACCGGAAAGTTGTTGAGAAAGTCGAGTTGTAATAGGTTCTTGTCCTTATCTACTTTAAAAACTGCTGGAGTCATCATAGCAATTGGCGCCATAAACTTCGGACTGTGATGTTCTAAAAATGGTGCCACACCATTCATTTGTCGACATGCTGGCCAGTTTATCATATCCTCTTCGTACCATGGAGAGATTGTTCCTCCAACTTTTGCAAAAGCTGGATTTGATATTTTACCGACTGTTTCATAATCCACTAAACGGATTTCTTCCACTTCAGAAATCATTTGTTGGATAAAGATTCCTTTTAGCTTCCTTTTTTTGTCGCGGTATTTATCGAAAAACTGAAGTACTTCATTGCGTTGTTGTGGCATCATTTCCTCTAGCGGTATTACCGAAAAGAAAACACCCGAAGCACCTTGCGGCATATTTTCATTAACCACTCTGAAAGAATTTACAACACGAAGAGACGCCTTTTTAGGTCTACCTGTAAGTATGTGGTCGTGGTCTTTCGTTATGTTGAATTGATCACAAAATATTTGTGAGTACATCGCCATTGTTGGGAGCAAATCCACCATGACTGCCGAGTTCGAAGAATCATCCCCTAACCGATTATTCATATCCAAGGTCGCGCCTAAAAGTGCATCGACTTCTGTTGGGTTGTTATTCGTTTTACTTGAAAACAGCGTGTATTCTCCTTGGCTACAATCTGTAATTGCACTCTTAATCGACACATCTAGGTAGCGATATTGCATCGTTCCATAATAATTCCAATATCCTGGAACTGTGCCGAAAATCGACTCTTCCCCATTTGCACCTACAAGTTTGTATATGTCGTAATATTCTTCATCGATATGGTGTTTGCCAAGTTGCTGAGATGCCCATTCTTTGAACATCTCGTCTGTGTTTATTGGTTCAATTTCAATGTATGGAACTCCACTATATTGACCTTCATATTCCGTTTGAATATTTACATCTTCTGGAAGCACCTTTATTACGTCTTCAAGTGTTTTATCACCAAGAATATATTTGCTTTCGAGGTACACTCTTGGAGGGCAAACCGCCTCAATTCGAATTGGGTCGAAAACCACTAGTGGCATATACCAACCATTGTTTGCTGTAGCTGGATCAATGCTACAATTGCCCGAAAAATTTAGTCTAGGAAAATCAAATTGAGCCATATTAAATGGGTTATTTTACAATGATTCCATCAACAAAATACATGTCGATTTCACCTTTATGTTTTGCTAAGATTTTACCTCTATGGGTAAATTCAAAATCGTTTTTACACGCTTGATAGGTAATATCTGAAACGTTTACTCTTCCACTTTCTCCAGAAGATTCCATACGTGAAGCCATGTTGACTGTATCTCCCCATACGTCGTATGCGAATTTGTCTTTTCCAACGACTCCAGAAATGAGCGAACCGGTATGTATCCCTACTCGAATCCCCCATGGTTTTTGTCCTTGTGCTTCTCGTTTTTTGCCAAACTCTTCCATAAAAGCTATGATTTCTAAACCAGCTTTAATGGCGTCTTGTGGATGGGTATCATTTTCAACAGGAATACCTCCTACTCCCATGTATCCGTCTCCAATCGTCTTTATTTTCTCAATACCATTTCTTTTCATGATATCGTCAAAAGCGCAGAAACAGTAATCTAGTTCCTTTACAATCTCTGAAACCTCGAGTTCTACGGTTTTTTGAGTAAATGAAACTATGTCGGTAAAAATGACTGTAGCCTTTTTATAAAACTTCGGCGTTGCTTTACCCGTTTGTTTTAACTCTTCAGCAGTTGATTCCGGCAAAATATTCAGAATTAATTCGTCAGACTTCCTTTTTTCAATGGTTATTAAATCGCGTTGTTCTTCAATTTTAACTTTTTGATGTTCAATCTCTTTCGTACGTTCCCGAACCTTTTGTTCTAACTCGCGATTTACTTTCGTTTGAAGTTCTTCATTGGCTTTCAACTGTTTAATAATTTCGCCTTGTAGACTATCATTTGCCTTTAGTTGTTTAATAATCTCACCCTGAAGTTCTTCGTTTGCCTTAAGTGACTCAATAATTTCGAGCTGTTTTGCTTCGTTGTCTTTTGATAACAAATTGATACGATTGCCAAGTGCGAGTGAAAAGAAGATCATTTCGATACTTGACCCAATGTTCATTGGATAATAATCCAGAACTTCAATGGGAAGTACACCCATAAAACTTAAAAGTAGAGCGATAATTCCAAGAGAAAACGCTCCATATCCATAGGCAAAATATCGCGAAGAAGGCAGTTTAGCTATGGCAGCACGAATAGCGGTTACCATTATGACAATCATAACCAGTGTTCCCAATAACCCAGAAATTGCATCATTAACTAAGGCGTTACCCAAAAAAGAAGGAATTGGCATCAGAATCACTAAAATCATCAGAACTTTAAGAAGTTTCGATGTCTTTGGAAACGTCTCTTTTAGATTTAAAAACTGTTGTGCAAAGAGGATAATATTTACTCCTAAAACAGCACTCAACACAAACTGGACTTTTGCATTTAAGTGGCAATAAAAATCGAAGCCTCCAAATAATTCAAACGTATAGCCAGAGTTATGTAACGTAAGTAAAAGAAGGGTAAACAGTATTATCAGATAATAAACATAGTAATGATCTCGCGTCGATACATAAATAAAGAAGTTATACGCCAACATGATTAAATAGAAGCCAAGAAAAAGCCCTAAGAGCAAACGTTTACGCATTTGTATGGAGTAGAACGTTGTTTTTTCAATTAATTGAATGTTAAACTCCGTTGGAACAACATAGTGTTTTATCGACTTCTCAAGATACGCAGTGTATTGAATAGTTTCCCCTGCGGCTATCTCAACTTTAATCAGATTATAGTTTGTGAATGGTATGTCTTTTTTGTTAAAAGGAATTAAGTGCCCCGTGTGTTTTGCCTCGCTGGAGTTATTTTCATATAAAGAAACTTCTGTCCATTTGTCAAAATTCAAATACCACGTTGCATCTCGGCCTGTTTTATTCACTAAATCAAACGATAACCAATAACTATCTATATCGCCAGAGAGTTCGTCGCTTTTGCCATTTATTTCATTGCGGACTTGATCTAACGTAAGGTTGTGCTCTGGGTCACTCCATACTTTATTAATAGTGATTTCATGTTTGGTAAATCCTTCACCTATTACATTAGCATCCTGTGCGTTGACCAAGCCAGCGGTAACGATGCATAATATATATATAAATAAAAGTCTCACTGATTTACAAACTACTCAAATGTAGCCAAATCTAGTAAAAAATAAGGTGCAACGAAATAATATCGGTTATCAAGACTGATGATGATTAGTAGATGTCTTTAGAAAGACCTATGTTATATTTTCATTATTACCGGTAGTCCTTTTTTTGCAAGTAAACTGTTCTGCTTTACGAAAGAGTACGGGAATACTATTGCTTCGTTGACAAGAATAGACTAAATTCGGCTGATCTAAAATTTAGAACTATGTCTATTCAAAATCAAAAAAAGCAAGTTTCAGTTGCGTCATGCAACACAAATGACTTTGATGATATGCAAAAACCAGCTGTCAAAGCAAGCGCAAACACACCAGGATGGTATGTTCATGAAGATGCTAAGACGCCAGGATGGTACATTCATGAGGATAAAGCTTAGTAGCGAAATAGTTTTAACCTTTTTTCTTGTCCATGATTAACTGGGAGACATCGTTTGTCAGCTTCTCAGGTCGGATGTATACGCCCAATGATGAGTCATTTAGCTCATTTTGTAAAGCGTTTAACGGTAATTTCAAAAAGCGTCCTGCGTGCATTCTATTCCCAAAATCTGAAAATGATGTTGCGTCAGTTTTATTATTTGCTAAAAACAATAACTTTAAAGTTTCAGTGCACAATGGTGGTCACAGCACCATTGCCTCTGGGTTAAATAATAATCACCTTGTTTTAAACATGCGTGACATGGCTGGAGTGTCCATGTCTGAAGACCAAAACACTATTGTTGTTGGTGCCGGTGCTCTAGCTCATGAAATTGATGACGTAACTACCAAATTTGGAAAAGCAATTCCTTTAGGTGATTGCCCAGTAGTTGGAATAAGCGGGTTGACACTTGGAGGAGGAATTGGTTTTCTTTCTCGATCCGTTGGACTTACCTGTGATTACTTAATAGGTGCAAAAGTCGTAACACCAACGGGTGAAATATTGACGTGCAATAAAAATTCAAATAACGAACTTTTTACGCTTTTAAAAGGCGCAGGTCAAGGCAATTTTGGTGTTGTAACCGAACTCACCTTTACCATGGTTGACATACCTACAACAGTTTACGGTGGTAACATTTGTTGGCATTTAGACGATGCTAAGGAAATACTTTCCAACTATGATCAGCTGTTAAAAGAGGCCCCTAATGAACTAAATCTTTATGCTCGTGTAAATGAAGAAATGGGGCCAATGGTGAAAGTGTACGGAATGTATAATGGAGACCCAAGCATTGGCAAACAGTATTTTGATACGATTCGATCCTGGGGTGAGACTATCTTTGACAATGCCAAAGAATATAGTTATCAAACAATTCAAAAAATAAATGAAACAACTATCGTTGATAGCCCTTGCTTTTTATGGAAGAATGGACTTATAGACGAAACACTTTCTTCCGAACTTATCCAAACACTTTTAAGTGCTTACTCAAACCGTCCAACTCCTTACTGCCGATTAAATATCGATACTATTGGCGGAGCTGTTCAAAAACCCAAAGAATTAAGCGCATTTGCTCACAGAAACTCTACGTATGTTCTCAGTGTAATGGGTGTGTGGTTTGACGTAAAAGATAAAAACGAATGTATCCGTTGGGCAAAAGAAACCATGACTGAAATAGAGCCATACCTAAACGGAAAAATATATGTAAATTATGCTGACCCTGAGTGTGCTAACAATCCTGAAAAATATTATGGTAGTACTGGCAAACGGGTTTTGGAAATGAAACAACAAATGGATTCGAAAGGCATTCTAATTGGAACCCTAAATCCAGAAAGATCCGAATTCAGCTAAGTCGTATCGATATCGAAAAAAAATGTACCTTTAAAAAAAAATAACTATTATGTCTCAAGCACAAAACTCTCATCACACTATCAATGAGCATGGAAAAGCATTAAGAATTAAAATTTCAAGCAGTATTGGAGAAGAGCATCTTAAAACATCATTCCTTTCTTTCGTTTCTTCGGCCATTCAAAAAGAGGCAAAAGGTGTATTAATCGACAACCACGAGTTAAATCACCATATCAGTCCTCATTTTCAAGCATGGGCTCAACAAAACTTAGAATTACCGTTGTTTCATGCAGGGGTTGATAAAATTGCGATTGTACATCCTAATGATGCTAATTTCTTTAATCTAATAGCAAAGAATGACACTAAGCGACGCAGATATTTCTCAACAGCAGAGGAAGCACAAGCGTGGTTAGACGCTTAAACTCGTCAAAAATATTTAGTTGAGAAGTGGGTATTTACCCACTTTTTTTATGCCCTTTTTTATATAGACTATCTAAAAACCTGAGTTCGATTATTATTTATGGTTTAGAACGCTAGGAAATAGTGATTGTCAACTAAAATTTATGCAGTA
>CAKZLB010000027.1 GCA_937124965.1 uncultured Bacteroidota bacterium | reverse complement strand
TCAACAGAAAAAACGTTTAGATCTCTATGTTCTGAATTTGGTTTGAGTCCATCTAGCAGAACGAATATAAAATTAGCTCAACAAGAAAAGGAAGAAGAACAAGAAGACGAATTTCAAATATGAAAAAGCCTTACTACGATTATATTGATAGACACATAATAAAAGACGACAATTCATTGTTTGCAAGTACCGCTCGCTTAAAAATGGCAAAGCACAAATTTTGCAAAGGTTTATTAATGGAGTTGAGAAAGATATTTAAGATATGACAGAACTAGAAAAACTAATTAAACACTCCGCTGCTGGTGTCGCGATTTTTGTAGATGACCACAAAACAACTTATGAAAGTGTGGAGGATTATTTTGGAGGGGGGCAATATGACAAGGTTGATTCAGGCGTTTATTTAAAAATGGTTGAATTGGACACAATTGTGTGTGTTGTGTTTTATCCAGATACACCCGTTGGACATTATGATATTTATCATTACGATATAAACAAAGCAATTACAGAAAGCTGGGAGTTATTAAAAAAAGAGAAAAATCTATGACAGAATTAGAAACTAAGATTAAGCAGAACGAAATTCATCCAATAGTTAAAGCTAGGGTTCAATTAAGTAGTAAGGGATATGGGACAGTCGTAGATAGGGTTATTGTTAGCGGTGAAGAAAGGTACTTGGTCGCACTCGACGTAAGGGACGGGTTCAAATTTGGAGAGTCGGTAATAATCGTTGAACCTATTGAGGTGATTTGGATTAGTAAACAATAATACAGATTGAGTGCATTTACAGACATATCTAAAATAGATAAAAAGAAGTACTACTTTGATGAAGTGGCGGCAGATAGTGCGGTACGTTATATTGAGACTCATTGTTATCATGCTGAAGGTCCATTGTCAGGAACTCCGTTAATTCTTCAGGAGTGGCAAAAGGAAAGAATAATTAAACCTTTGTTCGGGTGGAAGCACATTAATCCAACGGAAATAAAAGACGCAAACGGGAATGTGATTAAGAGTTTTAACAAACGTAAATTCTCAACGCTTCACATGGAAGTACCTAAGAAGTCAGGGAAAGGAACTTTGTCTAGTGCGATTATACAATTGTTAATGGACATTGACCAGACTGAGGACACTATGCAAGTAGTTGGTTTAGCTTGGGGTCGTGAACAGGCTAAAATTGTCTGGGACATGGTGAATAAATCCATGAAAGCCAGCGCAAGAGCAAAAGACAAGTTTACATTTTATGCGAAGTCTATACTTTCAAAAGATAGTAAACGGGTTTATAAAGTTTGGTCGAAAGAAACGGGATCTAATGACGGGCAAATGCCTAGCGTAGTTTTAGCGGATGAATTACACGAACACAAGTCTGGTACACTTTTAGAGATGGCTGAGAAATCTACCATTACAAGAGCGCAACCTTTGACGTTAATCACAACTACAGCAGGTTCTAATTTAGAGGGTATCGGTTTTGAGCGGAGCGAGTACGCAAAGAAAGTTTCAAAAGGAATTATCAAAGATGAGACTTTGCTAGTTTGTGTTTACTGCGCTGAAAAGGACGACGATATTTATGACCCTAAAGTTTGGGCAGCAGTTCACCCAATGTTGGGAGTTTCTATTTCGATTGATAAAATGCAAGAGTTTGCGAATAAGGCAAAAGCAAGCGCGGCCGCTGAGAATAGTTTCAAGCGTTATTATCTGAACATTTGGAATAATACTAAATCTCAATGGATTAGCGATACTGTTTGGATGGATTCAATGTGGGATTTTGACACTACTGAATTAATCGGCAGACCTTGTTGGGGTGGTTTGGATTTGTCAAGTACCACCGACACAACGGCCTTTAGTTTGGTGTTTCCTGTTGGTGATGGATACGTTTCTCTTAATTGGTTTTTCCTTCCTGAAGAAAAGACAAAGGAAAGTATTAACGAAGAGAAGATAAGGCAGTACGTTGGATGGATTCGTGACGGTTACATAGTAGAGACAGAGGGCAACGTAATTGATAAAAGGGAAGTAGTAAAGACCATTTTAGAGCAGTGCGAAAAGTATGACGTACAGGCAATTGCTTATGACCCTCATCTGTCCGTTGACGTTGTTCACCCACTAACAGAGGAGGGCGTTAATTGTGTCCCTCATGGTCAAGGTATAGTTGCAATGACATTTCCGACATCTAAATTCGAGGAGTTAATTTTAAGTAAAAAGTTTAATCATTTAGGGAATCCAGTATTAAGATGGATGAATACAAATTGCTCATTAAAAGAGGGCGATTCTGGAGCAATGAAACCAGACAAAGTAACCACAGGAAGCAAAAGGAATGTAAGGAATGACGGTATAGTTTCTAATATCATGGCTTGCGGTTTAGCGTGCGACCCTTCCAACGTGTCGCAAAAAAGTTATTTGGAAGAAACAGGAGGAGAAATATTTTCAATATGAATATAAAAGAAATAGTATTTGACAGGACAAATGAGAAACTAATCACGGAAGTATTAAAAGTTTCTCACACTCAAAACGTGTCAAGAAAACAGGCGTATAGCATAGTTGTCGGGGCTTGTAGGGAGTTTGACAATGGGTACGAGCCATATAAAAATTACGAAAGTTTTAGAGTAGCTAAGTTTTACAAAGAAAATAAGTAAGTTTGCATCGTTCATAAATTTATCTTTCATAATTTAAGTTTTTCGGTTTGATGAGGAAGCCTTCAGTGATGAGGGCTTTTTTTTGTTAAAAATTTTACAATTGTTAAAAAGTACTTTTGCTATGTGTCAAGTACTAACAATTATAACATAATTCAAGGTAGTACTTTCGTTGCTACTCAGACAGTAACGGACACTAATGGTGACGCATTAGATTTAACAGGTGCGTCAATCACTACAACAATCATAGACAGAAACGCAACGGAGGTTGTTCAGGTGGTTACAGATTCATTTTCCGCACCATTGACTGGGACGTATACCATAACAATACCAGCGGCAACAACAGCTACACTAGATATAGGATGCTACGAACTTCAAGGAATAGTAACTCTTGAAGATACTACCGTCTTCGGCTTGGAAATTTCATACATCAATGTGAACTATGCCGCTAACCAGTAGCCAGACTAGATATAATGTAAGTTCTAATGCTTCAACGATTGGCACTCCATATGTGAGGCCGACAATTGATAACGCTAGAATAACACAAGATACAAACGTAAGAATAACGCAAGATAGAGGTATTAGAATTGTACAATAATGGCAGAATTTAAGATAACAGACCTTACAGAACTTGCAGCGGTTGACGTTGATGTTAGTGATTTATTAGAGATTGTTGACCTTTCTGCTGATGTCAGTAAAAAGGTATCAATTGCAAGTTTAAAGACTGCTCTAGTAACAACACAAGCGGTAACAGATGCAGGTGCTTTGATGGATTCTGAATTAGCGTCTATTGCTGATGTTAAGGCGTTAAATCAAAGTGTAGTTTCGGGTGCTGCTCCTGTATTTGACGCTTCAAACATGACGAACATCCCATCTGTTCCATCTGGTTCAGATACTCAAGTGCAGTATAATAGCAGCGGTTCTTTTGCTGGAAGTGATGGCTTTACGTATGTAGATGGTGTTGTATTAACATCTCAAAATATAAATCATAAGCCTTTAACAGTTTCACTAGCTAATGGACAGATAGAAGATGGATTTAAATTAAAATCTTTTGCTGGTGTTGACTTGGTTAAGCTTACTAAGGACGGTAAGGTTGTAGCCGTTGGAGGGGTAGATGTATCAGGTTCGCTAGTGAATCTTAGTTCTAGGGCTAACTTATCAGACAATTCTACAGGGGAGACGGCTTTTGTTTCAAACACTAATGGGAGCAACGCAAACAAAGTGAATTTAACTTTCTCTTTTACGTCAATAAGTAACGCACTAGGAGTAAAGAAAGGTTTAGTAATTAACTCAGGATTTACCCCATCAAGTGGCAGTAATACTTACACACTTGCTGAATTAAACCCTACTATAAATCAAACAGGTGGCGCAAGTGGTATAACAAGGGGTATTTATATAAATCCTACATTAACAGCTGCTGCTGATTTTAGAGCATTAGAAACAGCTAACGGAAAAGTTAAGCTAACAGACACTTATTCTGCTGGTTCTGGGTCCTTGGCTGGTTCTCTTTTAGAATTGAATCAAACGTGGAATACTACGGGAACAGTAACAGCAATCAAGGCAAATATTACTAATACAGCATCTAACGCATCATCAAAGATTATTGATTTACAGGTAGGAGGGGCAACTCAATTTAACGTAAAGGCAAACGGGGTTATTAATTCCCCCAATATGCCTACGAGTTCTGCTGGACTTAGTTCTGGTGACTTATGGAGTGATTCTGGTACAATTAAAATAGTTTAAAATGAAATTCATAAACGACAATAATGAGGAAACAGTTTTACAAGATGGAGAATCTCTATTTGTGAACCCTATGGGTGTGGTTAAAGTAATCACTAATGGACGTTATGGAGTTTTATTAGATGAGCCAATTCAAGACGTATTAGATTTTATCGAGTACGCTTGCAGATACTACGGATATGAAGGCGATTTAGAAGATATTGATTCAAAAACCGTTTTTGCCAGGAACGTACTAAGAAGATTTGCTGCGGATATAGTCAATAAAGGACGTGATGATGACGAAACTAATAAGGCTTTAGAAAGCAAAGCAGAAGTTAATAAAGTAATTATAGAATGATAACAACAACCGAAGCACAAAAAAAATCTTTAAAGGCCTACGAAAACAAAATCGAAGAACTTGAAAACAAATTGAAGGTGTTGAAAGACCACATGGGTGTTTATATCACTTCAATTTTGGAAGGTAGCGAAGTAAAAGAAGATGAGACTTACCAGAAAGACACTGATTATAATTTCATAAAGATTAAGGATTGAGGATACCATTTACAAATATCGAAATCAAAAGAAGAGACGCAAGTCCGACTAATCCGTTCTATAATTTTAGTCATGGGTTCGGTTTCGATTCTAATAATGTAGATGTCGATTCTGTTTCGGGAATAGCTGCATGGTGGAGGGCTTCACAGATATTAAGTAACATCATTGCTGGACTTCCAAAACACCTAGTTAAGTATGTCGATGAAGATAGAGAAACAGTCTATGGAACGCCAGCGGTTGAGTTAATAACTAACATGGCTAATAAGAACATGGATTCTTACTCATGGCATGATTACATGATGCAATCTGTAATTAATTACGGAAACGCTTATTCTTTAATTGCTCGGGATCAAAACGCAACTCCAAGAAGTTTAACAACTGTTCACCCTGATAGGGTGTCGGTTCACGTGTATGATAATGCAATAGTTTATCATGTAAATAGAAAGGGTCAAGAGCCTTTGAAGGTGCTTTATGATGATATGTACCACATTAAAGGGCTTTCTCACAACGGATATGTAGGGATGAACCCTATTCAAGCTCATGCAGTGTCTTTAGGAGCCACTATTTCGGCTCAAAACTACGGCAAAAACAGCTTTGATAAGGGCTTTTTAAGTGCTGGGTATCTGAAGTTGGAGGGTCGATTAGACGCAAATGTTAAGAAAACTATTAGAGAAAATTGGTCTAAAACGGTATTAGGCACTAATAATATGGAAACTCCTATTCTTGACGTGGGTCAGGAGTATGTACCGTTAAAAATGTCTATGCAGGACGCTCAATATATCGAAAATAGACGTTTCCAGAAGCTAGAAATAGCTACAATACTTGGTGTCCCTCCAGATTTGATTGGAGAGACAGGTGAAATAAAGTACAACACGATTGAACACTCAGGTACGAAGTTCGTGCAATACACGATAATGAGTTACGTGCATAAATTTGAGATTGAGAATAAAAAACTACTTCGTGAAGCGCAAAAAAGCAATCACAAGTGGAAATATAATGTAAATGGCTTAATGCGTGGAGACATGGCAGCAAGAAGCGACTTCTACGCTAAAATGATACAAAATTCAGTATTAAAGCCTAGTGAAGTAAGGAGTTTAGAGGATATGACAGGCGGTATTGATGACTATTTAATCAGTACAAACAATCAAGTGCCGTATTCAAAATTAGATGAGGTTTTAAATAACAATAACAATGAAGGTATTTAAAAGACAATACGATGCAACTGCGGAAGTTGTGGCACGTGAAGACGGAGAAGGCATGTCTATTCGTGGCAATGCGATAGTGTTCAACAAGTGGTCGCACAACTTAGGAGGATTTGTAGAAAGAATACTTCCAGAAGCGGTGCAGGGGGTTGATTTTAGCGAGTTGATAGCAACAAGGAATCACGACATGGACAAACCTTTGGGACGTGTCAACAAGGGGACTTTGGAAGTAGAAATTACTGAGGACGGTGTAAGATACCATATTCCAAAAATGCCAGACACGACGGTAGGCCGGGACACGTATGAAGATGTGAGAAATGGCAACATTGACGGAGCCAGCTTCATGTTCTTAGTGCGTGATGAGGACATAGA
>CAKZLB010000026.1 GCA_937124965.1 uncultured Bacteroidota bacterium | reverse complement strand
AGTGATGTAATTGAGAAAGATGTGAAGGGACCACTAGCAACCGCCAAATTTTCATCAAGTGTTGCAAGTTGCTTATTTACTAGGGTAAACATTGCTTGTTTTGTCCAGTAGTCGTTGTCGTAGACTTTCTTTTTTGGAGTGCCTATTTTTATGTCTTTGTTGTAAACACTACCATCTCCTGAATCTTGTTGAATCGACCACCCCGACTTGTCCTGAATACTTCGGAACCATTCGCCTGTAAATTCATCACGTAAACAGTTTAATCTTCCACCATTAAATACAAAAGTTTTTGATTCGTAATAATACGTTAAGTGAAACATTGGTGCGTATGGAGTTGTTCCGCCTGCAATATATGACTTTGGGACTTTCAACGTCCCTTGCAATACTTCTACCGCCTTATCTTGAAAACTCATAGTCTCCAAACAAAGCGTTTCAACTAGTGATACGTCTGCACTATAACCAGCGTCCCAATATTCTGAATTAACCCATGTTGAACCTGTTGAGTTTACTTCAAAACTATTTTTACTCGAAAACCCATAACTCAAATCATTTAACAATGGCGTAGGGTACTCAATTATGACTGAGTTACTAACTGTATTATCCACCTTGTATTGAGCTTCTTGTATTTGCGCACCATCGACTAACAATAATAACTCCACAGGGTATGCAGTTATGTTTTCTAAGCTAGTCATATTTGGAGAATCATAGGTAACTGACATTGAGCAGCTTGTTTCGATAGTACTTGGAAACTCAGGTGTTTCTACATCTATGTAAACACCTGAAGCACCTGAGGTTATAATATCCTTACCGCTAATTACACGATAAACTCTATCAGTTGCCGTAGTTGTCCACTCCACAATATCAGGCTTTGCGTTTGTAGACTTCAATCTATAAGAACCAGCTTCTATGTTTATTTCGATTGTGAAAACAGTTGCCGAAGCCGTTATTTGATTGACTAAATTTAAGTATATTCTTATCGTTTTCCCACTACCTGAGCCACCTCGCAAAGTGCCCAAATCAACAGTCTGAACCAATGGTATAGTAAGTGTATTTATGTCTTGTATTCCGCCACCTGTCTGAGCTAGTGTGTTTCTAGGCACACTGTTTAACAACACCTCTTGAAGTGGTGGGAAATACGTCCACCTTGCACCTCCTAACCTCTTGACCTCTGTACCTTCTGTTAGTCTATGTCCAGCACTTTGATAGCTTGCTACAAGCAAATCTTTTCTTATACTTCTCTGGTTGTATGTCGCACCGTTAAAGTTCCTTACTTGTTGAATGTAGTAGCTTCCGTCACTCATGAACATTCGGCACGAGTTTATCAATAGTATTTGTCTAAGAACTTCCGCACACGTTACAGGTGTGTATGTTGGTAGAGTTATTGAAGACTTACCATAACCTGGAATATTGCTTGTTATTGTTTTGTCACCGCTAACCTCATCGGTTAAAAACAATGTTCTGTCAAATCTTGATTGTAAAAAAGGGCTGTATTGAGTGCCGTTGTTGGTCATTTGAGTTTCGTAAAACTCGCTCGATTCTTTAAAATAGACATCCGTTCCGCTCCAAAAATCCGATAACCCGTTATACTCTAATGCTTCATAAATATATTTAAGCATTGTGTTAGTGACTGCATCGTCATAGTCGAAAGTAATATCTTCAAGTCTTCCGATACCATCAATAGCCGTTACCGTTACTATTCTACCTTTTGGCATATCTTCAAAACTGACTTGGTCAGCTAAGATTACACCACACCAAAATAAATCACTTTCTTTATCAACTTTTAGTTTGAATTGATCTTCGTTGCCGTTGACTAGGTTCGTTATGAAAGTGTCTACTTCTGTACTGTTATTTATAAATGAGAAAGAACATCT
>CAKZLB010000025.1 GCA_937124965.1 uncultured Bacteroidota bacterium | reverse complement strand
GTGTTATATGAAGCAAATTCAGCATCAAACACATCAGGACGTGTGAAAACTGCATTTTCAAGCCTTGAAACGTTTTTGGAAGCAATATCTGCAATCTGTTCTGCTGTGTGCAGTTTGAAACCTGGTATTCTTAGTTGTTTTAAATCCATTTTTTTTCGTTTTACTGTTTTTTATTAAACACACCCTAATTTAGAGTGAAGTTGATCTATATTAATGTTAAGCGTTTCGATTTCATTTTCTTTTTCTTCAATTTCATACTCTAATGTTTCAATACTTCCTTTTAATGTATAGATCTGGTCATTAGCAGCATTTCGCAAGTCTTCATTTGTTTTTCTAACATTTTCGAAGTAATCTTCAAAATCAGAATAAAGATCCGACGCACAATCTTCTGATATTTGGTCTACATCTTCATTGTCAAACTTTTCATCTCGAAATCTTATTAATAATTCTTTGATACTTTCCTTAAAAATATCTTTCAACTCGTTTATGTTCTTGTCGATATCGGGGCAGGTGTAGTCATAATCTAACATATTCTGTAATATTAAAAGTGAAGAAATAAGCAGCAACCGAAGTCGCTGCCTAAGGAATTAACAAACTATAACCTACCATTAAACTAAAAGCCTCTTAATGTCGTACGAAAAGAACGTGTTACCGTTTTTCGCTCTTTTGTCGTGCTTACGTGTAATACGCAAGCCTTGACCTGATTCATAGCCCTGCTCGATGCAAGTACCGACAAGCATCTTATTCATACTATACAAGACCTCACGGTCTTTATTCACAAACAATGCTGCGTCAATCATTTTCCCTTGTTGCTTTTCGGATGCAAGTTGACCTGTCCCGAAGAATACCAAATCAACTGTTTCACCTTGTTCGAGGTCAAGGTAACTCATTGTGTCGCTGAATGGTGCTGCTTGTGCTGTTTCTAATTGTGCGACAGCCTTTTCTACTGCTGTGAATTTTTTGATTTTCGCTAAACCTGTTTCTCTTGTTGTTTCTTTCATTATTAGTTAGTTTTATTTTAATCAATTAATTCAATAACAACTTCGTCATACTCTTCATGCCCCGAAGTTTCGCTTTTATAGTATTTTAAGACTAAGCTATTTCCTTTTAATTCAAAAGAATCGCTTTTATCCCATTTTATGACTAAATGTTTTAATGGTTTGATATATTCGTGGATTGCTTCAGCAAACAATTCAATACAATTTACCTCGTCATTAAAATAAAAGTCATAAAAGTCATATCCTTGCTGATGGCATTTTTCTTCGTAAATTTCTTTTAATCTTTTTAGTGATTTTTTCACAATTAGTTTTAGTTTATTTTATCAAATATTGTTTAAATTGATTTACAGCCTGTAAACCGTCTTGATTCACCTTTTTAAACGCATTTAAAGCGTCTTTGATTGATAGTTGTCTGTTTGTATTCGCTTGACTATTTGCAAGCCTAATGCTTAGCGTTGGAAGTCCGACCGACAGAAACAATGTAATAATAATCTGTAAAAATGTTCCCGACTGCAGCACTTCGTTTAATCCGAAAAAGTTCGCCGAGCTACTAAATTCAACGCCAACAAAAACAAACAAGGTCAGATTGTCGATTGCACGCTTATTGGACTTATTAAATGCTGTCCAGACTACTGCGACCGACATAGTTACCGAAAATAACAAAATCGGAACATAAGCAATTAGTTCAGCAGCAGACAACGCTTGAAATTTCGGCAAGTGAACAACTTCATAAAATGTAATGAACAACGTTGCTATGATAATAAATAACATCATCATTTGTGTTGTTCTTTTGCTTTTAATATAGTACACGAAAGAGTTTGTATCGCTTTGATTTAATCTTGCGTCAAGCAGTAATGACTTGTTTTTTTCGTTTTCCTGCTGTAAGGCTTCATAATCACTTTTCAGTGTTTTATAGTTGTCACCTTGTGTTTGATATTCCTTTGTCATATCTCTTAAGGCTTCATACAGATCTTGCTTTTGCTTTTTGTACTTCATTTCAAGCACAATATTACTGCATCTTTCTATGTCGTTTAAACAGACAAGTTCAACATTGTCCTGCTCAACTTTACGAACGTTGTCACTAACCATTCTTGATACAGTTGAGTTTGAAACTGACAGCATTTCTGCAATATCGTTTCGACTTGCGAAGTATAA
>CAKZLB010000024.1 GCA_937124965.1 uncultured Bacteroidota bacterium | reverse complement strand
GGTTCGCAGGTATTGAATAAGATTCGACCAATAATGAACGAACAAGGCTTAATCCTAAAACAGGAGGTTTTGAGTGCGGAGAATACCAGAATAGACTACACCACGTCAGCAGGAAAAGATAAAAGCGAAATTCTTACAAACGCTCAAATGCTTTTCACGTGGATAGATACCGAAACAGGGGAAAAAGACGAATCTAAGTTTTACGCATCTGGAATGAATGGATGGGAACAAGGTTTAGGGTCTGCACTTACTTATGGCGAAAGATACTTTTTATTAAAGTTCTTCCACGTTCCCACTGATGGAGATGATGTAGATAGTGTAAAAAAACCAAACTCGCAAGATTTACAAGATTCAAAAGTCGATAATAAGCGATGGTTAAATATAAGCGACCCAGAATGGAAGTCGGCACTAGGGAAAGGGTCAAGCGTTGCGGATTTGAGAAAGTACTTCAAAGTCAGCAAAGCAAATGCAGCCGAATACGAAAAGCAATTAAAGGAAATTAACAATTTAAAATAAATTAAAATGGGACAATCAAGTAATTACTTCTTAGAATTAAGAGAAAAGGCGGTCAATGGGGAAATGTCTCCACTGGTTGCGTATGGCCAAGCAAAACAAATGAAGGCCGAGAATGACGCTGCACTTGCTGAAATCGAAGCACTAGCATTAGAAGAAGCTGAACTATACGAAAAGAACTTTGAACTTCAGGGGTTCAAGTTTGAAAGACGCAATGGAGCAACAAGGTATTCGTTCAAACACATTCCACAATGGAATGAGCTTCAACAATCGGTTAAAGACTTTGAGGCTATGTCAAAACAGGCTTTGAAGGCAGGAGCAAACAGAATGCAAGTTGCTGATGAAAACGGGGAAGAAATACCACTACCAAAAGTCACTCACTCGAAAGATAGTTTAATCGTTAAGCCTGTAAAATGAAATACGACCTTAATAACCCCGTAGATTTAGCACGATTTGAAACAAAGGTTCTCTCTCTCAAATTGAACAAAAAGAAAATCGAGTTAAAAGAGATTCGACAAAATAGGACAATCAAACAAAACAGCTATTTACACGTCGTTCTGTCTCTCTACGGGATTTATTCAGGTTACACGTTGGAAGAGGCTAAAACCCTATTTAAAAGGCTTGCAGGATTAATCTACGAGAAAGACGGCAACAAGTTTTTAAAATCAACTTCGGACATGGACACAAAGGAGTTAACCGACTTCATAGAGTTTATTCGTTCAAAGGCATCTATTGAAGGATGCTACATACCAACCTCAGAAGAATACCTAGAGCATCAATTCAACATAGACAAAGAAATTAACAATCACAAAAATTATTTATGAAACCAGTAGACCTACCAAGCGATAAGCAGGACACTATTTTGAGAATCGTGTTATTAATCGGAAAGGCCAAAAATTGGCAAGTCCTGAGAATTTACAGACTATTTAAACAACTTAGAAAATCACTATGAAGACATTTAATTATGACATTGAACACGTGGCAGACGTTTGGGAAAAACAGGGCTTTGGTTCTTGCGAGAAATTATCCAAAGAGTTGGGGTGCAGTACTGTTACCGCTGCGGCTTACATCAAAAAAGTACTAGACAAACAAAAGAAAGATGGGAAGTTTAGCAATAATTAAAGAAATTGAACTAGTTGCAAATCCGACTAGTTGGGAAATTGTTAATGCAATTCTTGAAGCACAGCGCACTATATTGCTTTTAAAGTGTCCAAATTCTATTTGTAAGGTATTTATAAACAAAGAAGGGAAATGGATTTTACGATTTGCAAAGATGGATAATCACTCTATGCATACAGTGTGGTCTAAAGACACTCCATTGCACCCAAACAAAAGTGATATTTCTTTATTTTTAAGAGATGTTAAATGGAGGCACAAAAACAATTATTGGGAATCAAAAAAAGAGAAAAAATATTTTCCTTATGAAATAAATTTTGCACGCAAATAATGGAAGAACTAGAAAAATACATAGTACAGAAAATTGAAGACCTTGATACTGCCGAAAAATGGGCGTTATCAAAATTCGAATACCGAGAAGCAAGAACAATGAAATTTGCAAAAAAAGAAGTTATTATGGTTTTGGAAAAATTAAAACAAGTAAAACTTTTCTAATGGCACACAAAAGCTACATGAAGCCAGCGAAGCACCCAAAAAATAAGTTTGGGGCGGTTAAACAGACTTACAACGGGTATTCCTACGATTCGCAAATGGAAGCCCGTTACGCTGCTCAATTGGACTGGTGTATAAAAGCTGGCGAGGTTGAGAAATGGGAACGTCAACATAAGATTTCGATAGACGTAAACGGGGTACATATCGCCAACTATTTTATAGACTTCAAAGTCTACATGGCTGACGGATCAATTGAATACCATGAAGTAAAAGGAGCGGAGACTATGTTATGGCGGCTAAAATGGAAATTATCACAGGCGTTAAATCCTGATTGGAAATTTGTTTTGATAAAATAATTACGAAAGTCCTTGCCTTGTATTATACTATTGTATTATATTTGCATAACAAAACGAAGGAATTATGACTTACACGGCAAAACAAATCGAAAACGCAAAAAGAAACTACTTTAACTTCTTAAAGTTTGAAACTGCTCAAGATGATTCTAACTACGAGTGCAACCCATTTGAAGCAGAAAGACGAGCAGAGTACCACAATAAGCAAGTAACTGAAATTCTTAATGGAAATAAAACAACTGAAAAATTCTGGAAAACATTTTTCCTGAACGAGGAAGTGAAAAAAGACCAAAAAGCAATCGCTAGTCGTGAAAAGTTAAACGCTAATAAAGAAGCATCTGCGGATATATTAGCACCTATCAAGTCAATGAGAAAATTAGGAGATTTCGGTAAATGGTTAAACACCGCTGGAAACCCATTCAGAAAGCAACACTTTAACAAGAAGTACACAATTGAAGCAGTAAACACTTTTTTAACAACAATCTAATAATACGGAACATGAACACATTAAACATCAACACCGAAAAAGAACTTAAGGAATTAGTATTATCTAATCGAGAATCAATCACTAGCATTAACGGAGTAACATTTGGTAATGTCTACCCAATGTTAGAAGTGAGCAATAAGCACGCTTCGTACTACGATTCTGCAAGCCAATCGAACAAATACTTATCATCTCCATTCATTGTAACCACAAATGCTAGATAAATTCATAACAGAAGCGAGAAAAAAATACCCTACCGACAAAGCGATAGCCGAGTCGATAGGGATTGCCCCTCAGAACTTTCACAAGTACAAAAAAGGCGAAAAATCACCCAGCATTGAAACGCTCCAAAAGTGGTGTGACATGGCTGGGATTAATTGGAACTATAATTTTGAGATAAATGAAAAAGACAGCAAAAAGTGACAGCCAATATGTTGGAGTGTTCCTAGACAAGCGGAAAAAGAATCAAAAATCAAACAGTAAACACCGATGGAAGGCACAGGCAACTGCTCCAAATGGTGACAAATTATCTGTATATCTAGCAACCGAGAAAGAAGCTGCTAGGGCTGTTGATCTATTCAAATTGAGACACTTTCAAAAGCCTGTTAACGGTTTAGAATTTAAAGGGATTCGGAAGGTATGAAATGGACAGAATCAGACAATAATATACTAGTTGATTTATACCCAACAACCGAAAGTTCGGAGATAGCCAAAAAACTCGGCGTTTCATTAAGTAGGGTTTACAATAGAGCCAATTTTTTAGGGCTAAAAAAGGAGCGCGGATTTGCTTCAAGAATTAATAAGAAACGATGGCAAGAGGGCAGAATGGAAGGTTGTCGAAAAGGTCACTACAAAAAAGGTAACGCACCAATGAATAAAGGGTTGAAGATTACCGAATACATGAGCCCAGAAGCAATTGAAAAGCACAAAAAAACAAGGTTTAAAAAGGGCAATTTATCGCACAATTACAGACCTGTTGGCTCACAGAGGATTGATAAAGATGGATACATTGAAGTCAAAATCAAAGACCCAAATGTCTGGGAACTAAAACATCGTTACATATGGTCAAAGCATAACGGTAAGATACCTAAATCATACAAAGTTAGATTCATTGACGGGGACAGGGGAAACTTCAACATAAATAACTTAGAGATTATTAGCGAAGCCGAACTGATGAATGAAAATACTATTCATAGATACCCTCAAGAAGTGAGGGAGTTAATAAAATTACAATCAAAATTAAATAAAAAATTAAATGGCACGAAACAAAATGCAAGACGTTAGAGACTTCTTAATTCAGGGTTTAGAAGAGATCATGAGTGAGGACAAAATTAAGCCTGAGCGAATGGAAAGATTGAAGCAGGCGAACGAATTAGGTAAAACCTTAGTTGAATCCGCTAAAGCAGAAGCTCTATACATTAACTCTGTTGCGAAACTTCACAAAGTAAACGACAAAATAAAACCAGATGGGGAATTTTTTAAAGTTGAAAATTCAAGAGTAAACGACTAAAACGTAAATTATGAATTACTACAACACAAACAACGAAACAGGCGAACGCTTAAAAAAAAGCGAATCGAAGGCCGAAAAGCAAAAGCAGGCCATTTTAAAAATCTTCCAACGGTGGGGAAAATTGACCGCAAGTGAAGCATGGAAGATTTACGACCCACAAGGGAAAGAGCTATTAACAAGCGTTAGGAGGGCTTGCACTACTCTTTGCTATGACGATAAGTTAGAAATTACAAAAGACCGAAAGATGGGATTATACGGAAGTCCAGAGCATTATTATAAGCTAATTGGCGAAGTCACAAAAACAGACAAAAACGGGCAAATAACATTTTTATGATTAAGAAGTTCAAAATAGGGAAAATGAACGCAACTGTTGTTACTCGTCACAGATGGGATACAAATCGAAAGTTCCACCCTGAATTTAGAGAATATAGGTTAGGGCTTCATTTTGACCGCAAAAAAATAGTTGGGGCTAATGATTTTAACGACCCTAAAAAGTGGGATAAAAACTTAGTGAAAGATTACACGATAGGCATTGATTTAATCATATTCAAAGCTCGGGTTCGTTTTCATTTTGGACAAATAACATTTTTATAATAGGGACAAAAGACTTATCTTCGCAATGCAATGGTACCAATAAAAAGAATTTTTCACGACTTTAAGCCCCTGACTGGAGTTATCTCAAAAAGGTATCATTGCAGCCAGTCAGGTGTGCTTATATTTAAACGCAATGATACATGAGCAAGCTTAGAAGTATATCAACTTCATTTTGGAGTGACCCTTTTATAGAAGATTTGTCGCCAAACGAAAAACTATTGTTTATTTACCTCATCACAAATGAGCGTACAAATATGCTAGGAATCTACGAAGCGTCAACGGCAAAAATGTCATTTGAGACTGGTATAGAAAAATCAATCATTGAGAAGGCTTTGAAAGGCTTTGAAAGGCTTAATAAGGTGAAGTACGTAAACAACTATGTTGTTCTGGTAAATTATCTAAAACACCAGCGATTTAACACAAATATGAAGAAATCCGCAATAGATGTTTACTTCTCATTACCTAAAGAACTAAAAGACAGTAGTTTAAATATAGATAGGAATAACCCTTCGGAAGGCTTTGAAACCCTTTTAAACCATTACGGAATGGTTCGGAAAATAGAAGTAGAAGTAGAAGATGAAACTGAAGTAGAAGATGAAGTAGAAATTGAATTTAAGAGTAAGCCGCTTACGAAGGTTACCACCTCCGAAGTCCCCCTTAATGAAGTTGAGTTTTATCAAATAGCCCTAAACATCCAAAAAAAGATTAAAAGCAACATAGAAGCTGCTGGAGGGTCAACAAAAAAAATAGAACAGGCAATCTACAAAACTTGGGTAGATCCGATTCGCTTGATGATGTCAGTTGATGGTGTCACACGTGAACAAATCAACAAGGCGGCTTTATTTGGGTTAAATGATGACTTCTGGAAAAAAAACATTTTAAGCACGACAAACTTTAGAAAGCATTTCGACAAATTAATTTTAGATAGCAATGGAAAAAAAGGAAACAACCAACCAACTCTTAAAGACGACGCAGACTATATCCAAAGTATCGCAGATAGACTTGGCGTCTCTAACGCCAACGGTAGTAAATAAGCGAATAAGGGGGTTAGCGAATGTCGATTTATACGAGTTGACGTATGCCAGCACTACTCCAACAATGGCGACTTTGAGACGTAAAGAGGGGTTTGATAAGGTTGCGGCCTTGATTGAGTTGTATTTGATGCACCTGGACGAGGTTTTGAATTTATCCAGGAGGTTGTCAAGGGTCGCTACCGAAGCAATCGCAGAAGATGTTTACATGATAGGTTTCACGTTGTCGATTGATGAGCTTCAACGATTTTTTAACGAGTTAAGACAAGGCAAATATGGTACAATTTATCAAGGGCTAAACAGTGAGGTCGTGTGTAATGGTTTGAGAAAATACTTAAACGAACGACAAGCTTATTTTGCTCAAAAAAGCGAAGGAGAAAGTAATAAATGGAAAGTCAGAAGGGAAAAGGAAGGGGTTGAAGATTTAACCGCTGACGAAATGAAAGAACGATTTGACGCAATGTTTAACATAAAAGAAAAATAGATATGAAAAATGAATTAAGAATTGGGAACTGGGTTTATGAGGAGGTTTTAGGCAGATGTAAAATTGAAACAATTGGAGAAGGTTGTACAGGCGTAACGGCTAAACATCTTGATAACAAACTGGTAATATCTGACAGATACTACAAAATGCACTTATCTAACTTACAGCCTATCCCACTAACAGAAGAATGGCTGCAAAAGTTTGGCTTTAAAGAAGTCTCTATAAAATATGAATTATGGAATTTAAGGTCTCATGGATTTACATTTCAAATTGCTCGAAAGTCTAAAAAACATAAATATGTATTTAGATTTATGGGGATGACCGTAATCAATTGCGAACACGTACACCAATTCCAGAACCTTTATTGGTGTCTTACAGGAGATGAACTAACAATAAAATAGATATGAAAGGACAGGAACTTACACCGTTAGAAGATTGGGTTTTAGAAGGAGCAGAGTTTTTTAGAAAGTTTGAGCAAACAGAACTATTCGAATTAGTTGAAGAGTTTTTCTATTACGCCAAACTATTAAAAAGCACTCCAAAACTCGGTGACTTCATTCCTTGTGATGAAGATGGTAATCCGTTGAGCAACCCAAAAGAAAGTGATGAATACCAATGGGACGTTATACACGAACAATTGAAAAATGAAGGGTATAGAGAAGGTAGTGAGGAAGAGGTGTGTAAAATGATTGAAGAAGGTAAAGAAAGGCATTTAAAAGCCTACCAAGAAGCAGAACAAAGAGTTCTTTGGAAAGGTGAGTGGGTGGTACACAAAGACGAAAGAGGTGTTCAAGTTAGAAACCTAGACTTGGGTAATTTTTCTTTATTCATAGGGGAAGTCAAAACATACTCAGACCTAACCAACAAAGGGCTAATCTTTAAGCGTGACTTATAACAATCCAAAACATTATAGATATTATTGATTTGTATAAATGTAAGGGTTTTACGAAGTTTGAAGCATGGAAGAGGAATTAAAAAAGGCACTAGAACAAGGTTTAAAGTTAGCCGAAAAAACAGG
>CAKZLB010000023.1 GCA_937124965.1 uncultured Bacteroidota bacterium | reverse complement strand
CTGCTGCACAGCCAACAATTTCGTTTCCCCAAAACATTAAACAATTAAAACCCGCACTGCGCATAGCCTTTACCGTTGTAGCCCATGCATTCGTAGCAGGTGGTTATTAAGGTTGAACAGATATAAAAATGATGATTTTAGCTTTTAAGAAAATTTGGATTTGATCGAAAACTTGGACAAGAACATAAAAGGCACGGGCCACAACACTGCCTATACGCAATGCTCACATCGTGCTACCAAAACGGATAATAACAATTGGCTGCTTAAACAGCCAAAGAATATTCAATCTTCCCAATGAACTTCAATCTAAAAACTCCGCACTGCGCATAGCCTTTACCGTTAGCTGAAATTAAAAGAATGGAATCAAAAAATCTTAACAAAGCATATATGGAAGGTTTGAAACTAAAAGACTCAAACTGGGATGAAGAAGCAATTACTGTTAAACTTGAAAAGCAAGGATTCGATCTCACTGTTGCGAAGCAGGTAGCAAAAGACATTTGCATTGAGAGGGAAAACGATGCACAAAACGAAAGGTCTAAATACTACAATATTGGACTAACTCTTCTTGCCATCGGAGTTCTGATACAAGTGATTTCAGTATTGGTCTTTCCAGGATTTATACTTGTTCCAATCGGGCTAGTTGTAACAGGACTAATAATGACTATTTTTAGCCTTCCAAAAAAGAAAAAATAACTTCAGCTAACACTGGCTATGCACAATGCTAGCATCCTACTACCATTGATGATAACGTGACTTGGCTGCTGCACAGCCAACAATTTCGTTTCCTCAAAACATTAAATAATTAAAACCCGCACTGCGCATAGCCGGAACCGTTAGCAAGCATTTAATCGACGTCACATATGTTTACGTTTTTTAAGACAACAGAAGATAAATTGAACAATCGATTTTCAAATTGGATTATAAATATGAATCAACCCGATTCTACGATTAAAGCCTTGAACTTTGGAATCTTTCAAACCAAAGAATCATATACGATCTATTTAGTTGGTTCCAAATTCTATGATCAGAGCAACGATGATTGGGCTACTAATGAAGATTTTATCGCAGCTAATAAATATTTTAACCTGACTTTGAGTGAAACCGAAAATTCAGATTGGATGTCAATCGAAAAGTTAGTGGAAAAGCTAATTACGAATTTCATTAATGGTAAGCATTATGAAAGTTCCATTTTAAAGAAAATTGAAAGAATCACTTGTGGATTTGACGACGGGATTCTAGTAAAAATAAAATAACGCTTGCTAACACTGGCTATACACAATGCTAGCGTCCTACTACCATTGATAAGAACGTGACTTGGCTGCTGCACAGCCAACAATTTCGTTTCCCCAAAACATTAAACAATCAAAACCCGCACTGCGCATAGCCGGAACCGTTATAGCGCATTAAAGGAGAACACTATAGCTAGACGCTGGCCAGCTGGACGACCAATAAATAAATAACTGCCGTAACGCTGACTGGACTTGAAAGAAACTGGAGAATGCTGTAATTGTCCAGCTCAAATAATTCTACGATTGAACATTTGTCGCCGAGTTACCAAACGCTGAACTTGAGAATGACGGTTGGACTCCAAACAGTTGACTGGCCGACAAGAAAAAATTAGCAAACTCGGCTATTACAGAAAAAAATAAAAAACGCGCTATAACACTGGCTATACACAATGCTAGCATCCTGCTACCATTGATGATAACGTAACTTGGCTGCTACACAGCCAACAATTCCGTTTCCCCAAAACATTAAATAATTAAAACCCGCACTGCGCATAGCCGGAACCGTTGTAGCCCATGCATTCGTCGCTGGTGCTTTCTATCGGTTGACGGATAAAAAATGATGTTTTTAGCATTTAAGGAAATTTGGATTTACTTGGGAACTTGGACAAAAACATAAAAGGCACAGGCCACAACACTGCCTATACGTAATGCTAGCATCCTACTACCAACTTGTGAAACGTAGCTTGGCTGCTACACAGCCAACAATTTCGTTTCCCAAAACATTAAACAATTAAAACCCGCACTACGCATAGGCCAACCGTTAGCGGCAATTTAGTCGTCGCAGAGAAATAATGAAAAACAAAAAATATAGAAACAAGTTAGTAATCATATTAGGAGGTTTGACAGTAGTGATGTTTGCCTCACATCCATACATCTTGGATTTGATTGCACCTTCAAAGTCTGTTGGACAACTAATTGGCGAAAATGCAAGAGATTTGATTGACGGGCTGAACGACAAAAAACGACTGAATGGCCCAAAGAACTCAGTACGAAACACTTGGTCTAACATTATTATGATAACTTCATTTGTATTGTTTGCTTTGACTGTGTTCTTTTCTGTGGAATCATTCCAAAAAGGTAACAGCAAATCGACCGGCGTAATAGGCATATTACTATCAGTTGCAGGACTAGGTATCTACTTTTCGCATCTCGCGATTGGCGTAATTGGTTTTATAATAATTGCCATACTAATTGTGATTATTGTATTACTTGGGAATTAAAAAAAACAGCCGCTAACACTGGCTATACACAATGCTCGCATCGTGCTACCTAAACTGATAATGCAGTTGGCTGCTACACAGCCAACAATTTCGTTTCCCCAAAACATTAATCAATTAAAACCCGCACTGCGCATAGCCGGAAC
>CAKZLB010000022.1 GCA_937124965.1 uncultured Bacteroidota bacterium | reverse complement strand
GGAGAAATAAATCATGCGAACTTGTGCTAGAGGAGTTCCAAACGATGTGCCAAAACGCGGCATGCCGCTACCAAAAAACGCTACAACGCAGCAATAGCAGGACTTCTATCAAAAAATCAATTCGTGCCAAAAAATAGCAAATACTTCAAATATGTTTCATAATGGGAATAATTATTCATATTGAGACGAATTAGTCGATTTTAGAACAGTGATAAGTGTCGACATACTGTCGGTGAGAACACTGTCGCGGGCGAAGATTGTTCGTTGGTGAAAACACCAACTCGGGCGGCGTGCATAATGGGAATTATTATTCATATTGAGACAAATTTGTGGATATTGGAATTGTGTGTTATGATTTTAAATCGTCGGTGAGAACACCGACTTGAGCGGAGATCGTTCGTTGGTAAAAACACCAACGAAGGCGGTGTGGGTTTTGACTCGATATGTCAATTACCATTTGGCTTTGTCGGTGTTTTTACCGACTCTGAAGGTGGTGATGTGTTTTGTTCTGTTCATGCTTGTACTTAAAACATTGCTCTCCATCAGGAGATATGTAATAACCTGAGTTCGATTATTATTTATGGTTTAGACCGCTAGGAAATAGTGATTATCGACTAAAATTTATGCAGTAATAGCGGGCTATTTCAAATAATTTTTAGGAAGAGAAGCGCTTTTTTCTAGTGGAATAAGTATATGTTGTTCCATAAAGTCCAATATACTTCGTTGGATTTGATTGATTAAACCCGAATTGTGTATTAGTTCTTCGTAGTGAGAGTTAAAAGCCCAATAAAATCAAGGCTTTTGTCGATTTTAGCATAGTTACCACTATGGTGAATGAGAAAAAGCCAGAGCAACGTTTGATTTTGCAGGGATTTTTTCTCGTAATAGATTTACTAATGCATAATTTGGGTTCAACCCGCTAAATCTTCACATAACCGCCTTGGCTATTGACTTTTATGAAATTCTAAACCTATAAAGAAGAATCGAACTCAGGTTAATAAAATACTCCAACCAAAAAAGCACCACCGGTTAAAGTGATGCTTTAGTTATTGAGATAGTATGTATTAGTTGGGTTTCAAATTGACGACTTAACGTGCGTTTGATTCGAGCGCTTTAATTTTTTGTTCTAGTGCGATAATCATCGCTTGTTGTTCCTGTATAGCTTTCGTCAAAACAGGAATCATATCTGAGTAATAAACGCCAAGGGTTTCAGCTTTTTGGGTTTTCTTCTCGCCAGTTTCATCATCGTAAACCACTTCTTCGTCTTCAACAACCTCAGGAATAAATTCTAATAGGTTTTGGGCATTAAAACCAATTTTAGTTTTTCCTTCTGGACTGCTTTTCCAGTTGTATGATATTGTTTGAAGCTTCATAACATCCTCTATGCCATAGCTCAAGGGTTGGATATTGGCCTTTTTTGTGGTGTCTGATGTTTGAATGGTTCCATTTTTCGCATAGACGGAAGTCCATCGCCTGGAACTTAATCCGATTGAGTGTTCGTCATCGTCAAATGGAATTAACTCACCTCGGAAATAGAACCCTAAATTAGAATATCCAGAGCTATAACGTCTCAATTGAAAAGAGTTTTGTCTTGAGCTGTTGGATCCGCCGTTCCCAATGCTGAAGGATACTAAATCATCGTATTTGTTGTATCGACCTAAAGCTACTGAGAAATTACCGAGAGCAACGGTACCAAGCCCCATAGCCAGTGAATAATCACCAATGGCTGAGTCAGTGTAACCAAAAGCAACTGCACTGCCTCCTTCCGCGATTGAGGCGAAACCTGTTGCAAAACTTGAAGTGCCTTTGGCCTGTGATTTTCGGCCCATTGCGATTGCTCGTGATCCGCTTGCTATATTGTCATGGCCAATAACGATAGATCCGTATCCCGACGCAACACTGCTTTCACCAAGAGCTACAGCACTGTATCCACTTGCTTCAACACCTTTACCCATTGCTGTAGAAAATGACGCAGATGCACTTGATTCTTGACCCGAAGCAAACGAGGCATACCCTTCAGCCACGGTATTTCGACCAGATGCAAAAGAATACTTGCCTAAACTGTCTTCATCCCACGATTTGTCTGTCACTATACCAGTTCTAAAAGCACCATTGGAATCGTCAAAGAAAAACTTTGTTTCGTTACCTGAACCGTAATCCATGCTTTGATCGCCAATTAAAAAGTCAGCGGTTGAAGTACTTTTTTGGCGAATAACATTACTATTTAACTCAAAGATATTCGTATTAGAAATAGTACTCCAGCTTAACTGTCCAGAACCATTAGTAGTTATATACTGCCCAGAACTTCCGTCTTGTGTAGGCAAAGTGTACTCCTCGTTTATTTCAACCTTACCATTTTCGCGCACTGAAAAGGCATTGCTGCGTTTGGCATAGGTTCCATTTCCGACCATAAACAAAGCTTCGCTTCCATATGAACCATTTACACTATGCATCGTGTCGTTATATTTTCCAATGGCCAGACCTGTGTATGAATTAGATTGAGTGTAATATCCCATCGACGAACTTGTACTGCCTTTGGCTTTATTGTAATATCCTGTTGAAAATGAATAAGAACCACTACTCGTCGAGCCTCTTCCTAGCGCTATACTATTGGATCCTGAAGCGTTAACGTATGAGCCAATAGCTACGGAACCTGAAGCAGTTGCTTTTGCGTATGAGCCCAATGCAACTGCTGAGTTTCCAGAAGCCGTTGTTTGACGTCCAGATGCAAAACTATATTCAGCGGTTGCTTCCGACAAGTATCCCGTTGCTGTCGAGTGACCTCCACTGGCGGTAGTTAATCGTCCAATAGACGTAGACGCATATCCAGAAGCTACTGACTGATCACCAATTGCTACAGTTCCATAGTTTGTTGCTTTTGCTGATTTTCCCATTGCTGTAGAATATTGCCCAGAAGCTTTTGAAGTATTTCCACTTGCAAACGAATTAAGTCCAGTTGCTGAGTCTTGTGTCCCAATGGCAGCTGACCCATACCCAGATGCAATCGATCGATCTCCATGAGCTTGGCTATAGTCTCCAGTTGCTTTTGTTAAATATCCTGATGCAGATGATTGATCTCCAGATGCAGTAGTCTGCCTTCCTGTTGCTATGGAATAGTCGCCGGTCGCTCGGTTTATAAAACCGATAGAAGCTGACACATTTCCTGTGGCGTTTGAACCACTTCCCATAGCAATTGAAGAGGTACCTGTTGCTTTATTGTTTATACCCATGGCCGTGGAATTTGTTCCAGATGCAATCGTTGATGTTCCAGATGCAATTGCTCCAGAGCCAGAAGCGGTGGTTGCCCGACCAGAGGCTGTAGAATATACTCCAGTAGCTTTCGTGTTTAAACCAGTTGCCGTTGAATAGTATCCAAGACTATCCTCATCCCACTCTCTTGACAAAGCACTTCCAGCTCTAAAAGCACTTTTGGTTTTGTAAAATATCAATCTACTGTTGTTTGTTGAGTTTCCTGTATACCCTACAGTTGGACTACCAATTAATAAGTTGGTTGAATCATAATCGGCTTTGAGTCTCAAGTCATAACCCGAGATTTCCAAAAGTGAAGACCCAGACCTCGATGATGGGAGTTTCACAAATCCACCATCACTTAAAAATAGAGTGTCATTAGACAGACTAAGAAATTGAAGTTCATTCGTTGCAGAACTATCTCCATCATAAGTTTGATCTGTTGGAAGTTTAATACCGCCTCCTTCTGAAAGTAGAATGGAATCACCTGAAATCGTTAATTGCTGGATTTCGTTGGTTTTATCATCGTCAGAAAGGCTTATAGAACCACCACTTGAAAGATTAATGGTTGAACCACTTTTTGAAAGTGTTTGAATTTCATTGGTATTAGAACTGTCGCCGTCAAACGTTTTATCAGCAGGTAGTTTAATTCCACCACCGCTTGTAAGTAATATGGAGTCAGCAGAAATACTCAACCGTTGGATTTCGTTGGTGTGATCATCGTCATTAAGACTTATCGAACCACCACTTGAAAGACTAATGGTTGAAGCACTTTTTGATAGTGTTTGTATTTCATTCGTACTCGAACTATCTCCGTCGTAGGTATTATCAGTAGGTAGTTTAATTCCACCACCGTTAGATAGCCAAATTGAATCACCATTAATTGAGATGCGCTGATCGTCTGTGTTGTCAAGGTATTTCTTTAAGTTGATGGTGTTGGCGTTGCTTAATTTTAACGTGTCATTAAATAAACTTAATACCTGGATCTCGTTCGAATTATCATCATCAATAAGCACTATCGACCCCCCATTGGTCAGGCTAATTTTGTTTCCCGTTTTAGACAGTAACTGAATTTCATTTGAGTTGTCATCATCTGCAAGTTTTATTGAGCCACCATTACTTAAAAAAATAGTGCTATCGTTTTTGCTGAGAAATTGAATTTCATTGCTGCTTGAGCTATCTCCGTCAAAAACATCAACTTCACCACCATTGTGGGAAAGAGCAATGGTATTGCCACTGCGTGACAGCTTTTGAAGTTCATTACTTTTACTGCTATCACCATCGAATACATTCGTAGCTGGAAGTTTTACAAACCCACCGTCTGTTAAGTAAATGGTATCGTTTGTTATACTAATTTGTTGAATTTCGTTTGAGGCATCATCATCATTTAGGGTAAGGTTCCTTACAAAATCTGCGGTATCTGCAGAAAGGCTCCGTTTGGATAAATCGACATACGATCCATTTGGCGAACTGTAGATTTGTGTTTCTCCAATCTTATTGAATGATACTCCATTCGACAAGTCTATTGACGTTATCAATTTTACGGTTCCAGTGCTGTAATCCACATTGAAATCACCAGAGGTATTAACTCCAGTTCCAATTGCAATACTGAATTTACCCCATTCAGAGGTAGTAATGGATTCATGTTCTTCTGAGTATAAAATGTTACCACTATCTTCAAGCTCAATTTTTATGGAAATAGTTTGATTAGCGATTGGTTTTTTTGTTGTTGGGTCAATTGCAACTGCCTGATAAGAGAATGGACTTTGTCCAAAAGCAACAATTGAAAGTATGAGAGTGATTGTTAAAAGTATCAGTTTTTTCATCCTTATATTTTTATGAATTTTGAGGTTAATTGAGCAGTGTTTTGGTCAACCTTAATGAAGTAGGTTCCTGACGGTAAGTCGGACATATTCAGCTCTTTATTCTTACTTTCGATGGTGTATTTTTTGACTACTTGACCCATTGCATTTACAATTGAAATGGAATGAATAGTTTCGTCCGACGAGATTTTTAATCGGCCCATTGTCGGATTTGGATAAAGAGAAAGTTTCGATTTCCGGATGGTTATTACAGATAGCGTGAATAGGTCGAACTGTTGTTCGAAACCGTCCGATAAAATAAGATCTGTTGTTTCATGTGTCTTACATATGGGTTCGCCAATAGTAACGGACAATTCCACTTTGCTTGAAGCAATTGTGTTGCCGCCTGAAGATATTACTTCTCGTTCAAGTATCTGGCCTGAGGCAATGGTGAAAGCACCAAATACAAGAGTTAGTAAACTAAATTGTCTCATGTTTTTCTGTTTATACAATGGTTTATGTAAACAGATTTAGAAAGGTTACTGGATTTTTTGCAAATCGCGACCCATGCAATGGTAATTGTGAGAATAATAATTCGGAGAACTAATTAGTCAGGACTATTCTTGAAGTGCAACGTTTTCTGGTTTATTGGGCTTTAACGTATAAACAATTATTGATATAGTCTTGCATATTTTTTAAGGAATAGTCCGTTTTGGATGTCGTTAGCTTATGGCAAGGAAGGGGTTCGGTTTTGACATTTGGATGAATAGCAAAAATCTTTAACACAAAAAAACGGAGCAGTTACCTACTCCGTTTTTTATACGTGAAATGTGTTATTATCGTTTT
>CAKZLB010000021.1 GCA_937124965.1 uncultured Bacteroidota bacterium | reverse complement strand
GGCTGCAAACAGCCAACAATTTCGTTTCCCAAAACATTATACAATCAAAACCCGCACTGCGCATAGCCGCAACCGTTGTAACCCATGCAGTTTGTCGCCAAAGTTTTTACTCATATTGATTTTTAGTAACTTTTAAGTTACCTTTGCTTTGATGGAAAAAGTCAGACAAGTCGTTCAATACCAAAATTACTTTGAAGATTTTTTGTTACAACAAAATGAAAAAGTTCAAAATAAAATTTTCAAGGTCATTGAGATTATTGAAACGTTTGAACGAGTTCCATCAAAATACTTAAAAGCCATTACAGGAACAAGTGGCCTTTTTGAGGCACGTATAAAATTAGGCTCTAATATTTGGAGAGTGTTCTGCTTTTTTGACGAAGGAAATCTCGTTGTACTATTAAACGGTTTTATCAAAAAGACTCAAAAAACACCCAAGAATGAAATTGAAAAAGCAACAAAATTAATGGCTCAGTATTATGAAGACAAAAACGAAGATTATGGAAACTAAAAGTTGGAAGGATATAAAAGACAGTGTTTACGGAAAGGAAGGAACTGATCGCCGTGATGAGCTTGATCGAGACTTTGAGTCTTTTAAAATCGGCGTGCTATTGCGAAAAGCTAGAGAAGATAGAAACTTAACGCAACAAGAGCTTGGAGACCTAGTTGACAAAAAACGAACATACATTTCCCGTGTAGAAAATAACGGTAGTAACTTGACCTTGAAGACTCTTTATGACATAGTTGAAAAAGGATTAGGTGGTAAGGTAAAAATATCCATTGAAATATAAAAAGCACGGGTTACAACACTGGCTATACACAATGCTAGCATTCTACTACCATCTTGGGATGCGTAACTTGGCTGATCAAACAGCCAAACAACATGCACGTAAACCAATTAACAACACGTTAAAAAACCCGCACTGCGCATAGCCGCAACCGTTACAGCACATTTAGTCGACGCCGTTGGACGTGGCTGGCCTGGCTGATTACTAATAAAAATGACTGATTGACAACAGCGGACTCGAGTGATT
>CAKZLB010000020.1 GCA_937124965.1 uncultured Bacteroidota bacterium | reverse complement strand
AAGCGTTGATACCGAAAAAACGGCTCGATAGCTTACTTGCAAGTGCTGAAAATGGCGGTAATGGTGGCGTCGGAATGCTGACAACTCGCATCTCGGGGAATGATTTAGAAATTGTATTAGACAAAACACGAAGACGCAATAACAGGGTACGATGAAACAACGAATATTCATATTAATTAGTGCTGTTTTCACGTTGTGCATACTTGCAACAAGCTGCAATAGTGTGAATAAAGCACAACGCACACTGCAAAAGATTGAAAAGCAGCATCCTCAATTGTTCGCTGCTGACACGACAATCATCACACGAATTGACACATTGAAAGTCATCACGAAGCAGATTGAACACGATACAATTTTGCAAGATGCAGACACGATTCATTTTGAAACAGAACGAATCAAAATGAAAATCGTTAGAGTACCGTTTGAATCCGTGCAGGTCAAGACAATTGTCAAAAGTGATACATTGCAATTGATACAATACGACACCATTAAAGTAGTGCAGAAAGAAATTGTAACCAAAACAGACGTACAAAAAGTTGTACCGTTTTGGTTGTATGCTGTAATTGTTTTGCTTATATTGTACCTGTTATATATTATGTTTTTTAGACGTATTTAAAGCATTTAAAACATTGAATTATGCCGAAAAGACCGAAGCCTTTCAAGTTGCCCTGGATTAGAAAAAGAAAGCGTGAATACAAATCGGGCAGCTGGTCGAAAACGGATAATTCAAAAATATACAATGGTCAAAGGTGGCGAAGATTACGAAAATGGTTCTTCGTGAACAATCCGCTTTGTGCCGAATGTGAACGTAATGGATTAATCACAGCAGGTACAGATGTAGATCATATTACACCGATAAGATTAGGTGGCGAAGTGTATGACGAAAATAACTTGCAAACATTGTGCAAAAGCTGTCACGCTCGAAAATCAGGACGTGAAGCACACATGAAATAAGAAATGATAAAAACATGGCAGTAAGATACAGTCAAGAACTGACGAACATTGCAGGTGACGAATATCGAGTTGATTTACTTGACAGCAAGTTTGTCGGCACAACTTCGGAATTTATACTTGTTGATTTTGAAACGGATTGGAAAGGTCAGCAAAATGACAGAAGTAACTTTATCACAGGTTCGAGCTGTTCTGTCATCATGCAAAGCACAACGTCAAGCAATCTGGACACGCTTGTTAATGATATTCTTGAAGCAGAAGAAGGTCGCTTTCAGATTGCGATATACAAAAAAGGAGGTTCTGGTGCAGGTTCTTTTGAGTTGTGGTGGTGGGGTTTGGTGCTGAATGACTTATCACAAGGTGCAGATGAAACGCCTACTGAATACGTCATCACAGCAACAGACGGAATCGGAATATTGAAAGGCGTAACGTATGAAAACAACGGACTGCCTTTCATTGATAAGACAGCAGTAGAAACGTTGATGACTGCATTGCAATTTATACCGTATAATTCTTTTTTTGCAAGTTTGGACGTATTCTTACACACTCGGGTCGATTGGTTTGAAGCGAACATGATTACAACGTCTGATGACCCTCTGAGCTTGACACAGATACCTTCTTCAGCCTTTTACAGTATTGACAGCGACGGAAATTATACTTTTGATAGTTGCTATGAAGTGATTGAAACAATTTGTAATTTGTTTAAGGCAAGGTTGTTTTTTGCGAACGGTGTTTGGCGGTTTTATCAGATTTATGATTTAGAAAACGAAAGCAGTTTCAATCAATACAGATATTATTTTGACCAGACGCAACGCTCGGG
>CAKZLB010000019.1 GCA_937124965.1 uncultured Bacteroidota bacterium | reverse complement strand
GTCTGACATCGCAGTGTGTCCAAGACTTTTAAGTTTTGTCAACCTTCGACTGGCGGGTGTCAACCACTCACGGCTTGTTTATAGCATATTCGTCACGGATAAACGCACGAAAGACACGCTCTGACTTCGGCAGCAAAACAAGCTGACCTTTTTTAAATTTTTCAATATGTTCTTCGTTAAACTCAATTTCGTACCCTTCGACCTGCGTTGAAATCAACGACAATCTAAGCATCAGCACTTCGTCTGACACATTAAAGTCACGCACATAATTATTCAATACTTCGTAAAATTCCAAACTGTCCGAGGCAGGTTCGTACTGTGCTTCGATAGTGTACTGTGCTTGTGCTTGTGCTGTAAAAAATAATGCTGTGATAATTAATACTGATTTAAAGTAGTTCATGTTTGTCTGTTTTGCGTTTAGTTGGCAGATGCCGAAACACCTGCCTTAAAACTAAACCGTGTGAATAAAAAAAAATTATAATTTATGTAAGTTGTACTTCTCGATTGTGCTAATTAACTTCTTTGCATAGTTCTTGTCAGTTGCGTATCCTGCTTTTTGCAATCCATTTGCCCAGCTTTTATAGTCTGTTTTCTTCAACTTCATCAGGTGCTTGTATCTATCTTTGTGCAAGAACTGTGAGCGATAGTTGAAGCAAGACCAAGCAGACCGAAACGACATAAAGAAGTCTTTATGTGAATCGTCTGCATAATTTACGCAATGTCCTTTCGTGCAGGTCTTTGAAAAGCACTTGATCCCGAAATGGTTATTTTCTTCCCGAGCCAGTCTGCTATTTCCTGCATTAGATTCGTGCAAACCTTGTGCAAGTGTGATACTTACAGGAATATTGTGCTTATTCTCTTGATGTTTTGCAGCAGCAAGGTACAGTTTGATATATTCTTGTGCTGTTGTTTCGTTGTGCTGTCCAAAACTCAATCTACCTTCTTCGTTTTCTTCTTCATCGCTACCATCGTCGTAAATGTATAGAACAGGACCATTTTGTATATCTTCTTCAGTATAATCTTCTTTAATGCGAAATGGATGAACTTTTGATGTTTCGATTACTTCGACATTGCCATTTCCTGTAAAATCCGTCACGTATTCTGTTGTAATACGAAGCGAATGCACATCGCTTGCTTTGCGTTCTTCGCTGTACGATGCAATCACAATCGCAACGCATAAACTCAACCACAGCCAAGTCGGAATAAACATTTTTTGAAACGATAAGTGTTCAGATAGTTTTGTTCTGTCAACGTGAATCACTACGCCTTTTTTGTTGATGTTGTATAATTTTTTCATTGTCTTGAGGTTTTTTGCTGTTTTAAAAATGCGACACTTCGGAAAGTGCCGCAAGAACCAAATAAAAACAAATTACGAGATCGCTAATATATTTCTAATTCGTAGCCTTTTGGGTGGCTTCTGTCTACCTTTTTGGACTTTTCGAGCAGTTCTAAGAATGATTCTTGGTAAGTTTTGAGCGTTGCATTGCTAATTTCAATAATCTTAGTCAATCCTGTTTTCTTGCAGATTAACACGAAGCTGAAGCCTACCTTTTGACCTGTCAACCTTTGAATTACATCTGAATACATTCCTGCTGATATATCGTAGCCATAACGCTTCAAATCGAAGCGAAAACCGTCAATATTTGCAACGGTTTTATAGTCTATTATCTCTAATCCATCGCCACTTTGCACGACTGCATCTGCACGAACCTTCAACTTTCTGTCGTGGTCATAAAAACTCACTTCAGCATCAGCATTGTTCAAAACCTGACTTAAAATGTATGATTCGTTGAACTCTGCACGGTATCGTTCAATCATCTGCATTGTTTCGACATGTACTTCACGTTTCACGTCATCAATCTTGCTTTTTGTTTTGAATGTACCTGCGTTCCACTCTGACCATCTACTTTGCTTGATGCGGTGTTCAAGGTCATCATGCACTAATGTGCCGAGTTGAAAGGCTTTCTTAGCAGCGTCACCATAACTATCAATTGACTTATCCGCAAAGTGTCGTTCTGACTTTAGCAGTTTTTTTAGTTGCGAAGACGACATATATCCGTTTGATTTGTGATACGCCTCGTTAGTTGTATTGTACGAAGCAAATTCAGCATCAAACACATTAGGACGTGTGAAAAGTGCATTTTCTAACCTTGAAACGCTTTTTGATGCGATGTCTGCTTTTTGTTCTGCTGTGTGCAGGCTGAAACCTGGTATTTTTAAGTCTTTTAAATTCATTTTTTTCGTTTTACTGTCTTTTTGGTAAAATAGGCAGCAGCCGAAACTGCTGCCTAAGAATTAACAAACTATAACCTACTATTAAACCAAAAGCCTCTTAATGTCGTAACTAAAAAACGTGTTACCATTTTTTGCCTTCTTGTCGTTCTTGCGTGTGATTCGCAAACCTTGACCACTTTCATAACCTTGTTCGATGCAAGTACCGACAAGCATCTTATTCATACTATACAAGACCTCACGGTCTTTATTCACAAACAATGCTGCGTCAATCATTTTCCCTTGTTGCTTTTCGGATGCAAGTTGACCTGTCCCGAAGAATACCAAATCAACTGTTTCACCTTGTTCGAGGTCAAGGTAACTCATTGTGTCGCTGAATGGTGCTGCTTGTGCTGTTTCTAATTGTGCGACAGCCTTTTCTACTGCTGTGAATTTTTCAATTTTAGCTAAACCTGTTTCTTTCATTGTTAGTTAGTTTTATTTTATCAAATATTGTTTGAACTGATTTACATCAGTAGTTTTTTCCCTGCATGTCGCAATAATGACGGGAATGTTTTTGGATGTAATTTTTTCAGGAATTTCAGATGCTGCACATCAAGTGCATCATCCTTTATTACAATGCAAAATTCTTGATCTTTTGGACCAATTGAAATTAAGCCCCGACTTCTATTCCAGCCAGAATCGTTTAAATTAAAATAAATTCCTCCGTCGCAACTAAAATAAAGAGTGCAGATATGTTTTTTCTCTCTCATTATTTCTATGCCTTGATGAACACGGACGTTTCTTTGTGTTTCAATTATTCCAAGCTCCGCATTTAGAGCGGGAATGACATCTTCTAATTCTTGGAGAATTCTGTTTTTTTCGTCCTCGTAAGACTTTTTGATAAATTCCTCTGTTCTCATAATAGTTAGTTTTAGTTTATTTTATCAAATATTGTTTAAATTGATTTACAGCCTGTAAACCGTCTTTATTGACCTTTTTGAATGCTTTTAAAGCATCTTTAATTGACAATTGTCTGTTTGTATTCGCTTGACTGTTCGCAAGTCGTATCGACAAAGTTGGAAGCCCGACAGATAGAAACAACGTGATGATTATCTGTAAAAATGTGCCTGACAGCAGGACCTCGTTTAATCCGAAGAAGTTTGCTGAACTTGAAAATTCAACACCAACGAAAACAAATAGTGTCAAGTTATCTATCGCCTTCCTGTTGGACTTGTTAAATGCTGTCCAGACCACAGCAACTGACATTGTTACTGAAAACAGCAAAATCGGAACATAAGCGATTAATTCAGCAGAAGACAGCATCTGAAACTTCGGCAAGTGAACGACTTCGTAAAAAGTAATGAATAACGTTGCTATGATAATAAATAACATCATTATTTGCGTTGTTCTTTTACTTTTGATGTAGTAAACAAAAGAATTTGTATCGCTTTGATTCAACTTTGCGTCAAGCAGTAAAGACTTGTTCGTTTCATTTTCCTGCTGCAATGCTTTGTATTCGTTTCTTAATGTTTCAAGTTCCTGCACAGATGCTTGAATTGCTTTCATGCGTTCTTCGTGTTGATAAGTGCGAACAGCATCAGCACATCTTTCAATGTCGTCTAAGCAGTATAATTTTGTATTGTCCTGCTCAACAATGCGAACATTATCATTAATCATTCTTGAAACAGTAGAAAGCGACACATCAAGCATTTGTGCGATGTCGTTCCGACTTGCAAAGTGTAGATCATTTATTTTTTGAATTTGATGTTTCATTTCTTTCGTTCTATATCGTTTGTTAATTTCTGATTCAAAGATACAACATTTTATTAAATATTCAAATTATCTAATAAAATTATAGATAATATGTATATTTTATTCAAAATATTGTATATTTACACCATTATATAACACACCAACAATGAAAAAGAAATGAATCAAGCAAACAGAACTTACAAAATAGATGCGTTTATTCTGACTAATTATTTTTATGAAATAATCGCAAGTCGATACGGAATAGACATAGAAAATCAAAAATTCACAATTGAGTACGAAGTGACAGAAGAAGAAGATATTTATTCTTTTCAGTATTATGACAATATTGAAATATTGAATATAGCATACAACGATCAAGCTATTGACTTGCCATTTATCGAGGTGGTGAAAATCGAACAAGACCTATATGACGAAATGTATGAAAATTATTATAACGCTTAAAATAAATTAAAAACGCAAAAAATGGAAAAGTCAAAATACAATCAAGCAACGGAATTACTTAGACAGATTGAAGTGCTACAAATCAAAATCAACTATCTTGATGCAAGACTGAAAGAAAAAGGTGCGTCCAATAGCAAATATTACGATCACTGGATTGAAGGAATTTATTACGCATTATTCGAGCAGGACCTTGACCTGGACGAAGAAGATTTTATCATTAATGTAGTGCAGCAAATCAAGTCAAACTATCAAAACGAATTAAGCACATTACAGGAAAAGTTCAAAAAACTATAATACAATGTATAAAAAGATTAAACAGCAGCGAATGTTCTTGATGATGACACAGAAAGAGCTGTCAGAGCGAACAGGCGTGAGTCAAACCCACATCTCACAAATTGAATCGGGAAAGCACAATGCGAACTTGCAGACAATCGAAAAGCTATGCGAAGCTCTGGGTTTGTCAATTTCGATTGAATCGAATACAGATGAAATTATTAGGAATATTATTGACAAAAGCATTGACAAAGACAGTAATAGTTAAACGGTCATAGATTCTTCAGCAGCGTTCTCGGGCGTTGCTGATTTTTGGCAAACTAAACAATAAAACAATGAAAAAAGGAAAATATGTACCGCAAGCATTAAGACAGCATCACATCACACCAAAAAAGAAGGTCCAGATGCCTATCCGAAAGATTCTGAAGAAAGACGAAAGCGAGGCAGCTTATTACCGTGAAGTGCTGATGTTAATGTCACAGGTGGCGAGTTACGAGGCGGAAATGCTGCTTGACCATGAAATTTCAATTTACGAACGCCTATTGGTGCAGAACACCAAAAACCAGTTAGATAAAATTGTAGATTCGGTCATATCGCAACTGCCTGACGATTACCAAGACCTGCATTATGATAGAATACACTTCTTGACAGAAATGATTAAGCTGTGTACTTTGATTCCGCCAAAGTATTATGAAAAAATGCAAGCGTGGATGGTGGAAAGGATTGAAAGCATTCACGGAATCAAAGGATCAAAAAAATAATTGTTGTGCTGATGATGTGCTGCTATTATAGGCACGTCTTATTTTTAGTATTAAAATGAAAAAAATGGGAAATTCAAATGCAAAAAAGTTGCGTATGAAGATTGCAAATGAAATAGTAGATGAGTATTTTACAATTCAAACAGCTATCAATAATCTTCCGACTTTGATTGATGATATTAATTATAAACATCTTAAAAAAATGAATATAGATAAATTGAAACAAATCAGAAAAAGCATTCATTCTATTAATCACGAATTAAAACGTATTGATATAAATTACAATCAAATTGATGTATTACATTCACATCAAAAAAACAGGATTGAAGTTGAGATTGATAATAAAAATATTTTGGTTTCAAAAGTGCCTATTGTTTAATTTTTTTTTTGATTGCCTATGGACATTAATAAATGACGTAGCAGCTTTTTAGCTGCTATGGTCAATTATCTGCTATTGTAGTTTAGTTTTTTTTAAAAAATAAATTTTATGAAACATATTTATAAGATTGAAAATATAGAAGATTTAGGGAATCTTCTACAAGAATGTGACGAAAAACAACTGGAAGACATAATAAAATCACTTAGTGAATCTTTGAGAATGATTTATTATGTAATGAAGTTAGGACAATCAAAAGATGATATTGTTTTTGATAAATGGTTTTGGTCACCTTTAGATAAATTCCCTTCGCATCTTATCGACAATGACGACAAGGTAAAAAATGGGTTTACTATTGAAGTAAGTAAAAATAAAGTTTTAGACGAATGATTATATTATTTTTATAATTAACTACAATGACCATACAAAAACGCTGTAAGGCGTTTAGCCGCAATAGCCGATTTTGTGCTATTGTCCACATTGATTCCGCCAAAGTATTACGAAAAGATGCAGAAATGGACGGTGGAACGGATTAATGCGATTTATGGACTTTAAAAAACTAAAAATATTTAGCTATCACGGCACGAGTGTAAGCACTTTCCGCTAAGTTAGAATGCTACTTGTGCCGATGCTATCTAAAACAAACATTATGGACATTCTAAACAAGTTCATCATAGAAGGCGAGCGTATCATATTAGGCAAAGTTGATATTCATTCTGAATTGATGCAGACTGACAACAAAGAAAGCGTCAAAGGTGGTGGATTTTGCCTGTATGATTCAGTTACAAATACTTTCATCTTGTTTGGTGGTTCTTCAGAGTTCGGCAAGGCTAAGATTCAGGATATTAAACCTGTTATTTTTAATAATAAGGTTTACACGGATATAGGAATTGCGAATGATGAACCACTAAGCAAACACGAATATAACTTTGTTTACAGATCCAAACATCAGGGCGACATTCCATTATTGTAACATTCAAAACAAACTAAAACAATGAATTTTAAAATAAAAATAGGTAGCAAGTTCGAGCGTAGAACAAAGCGAGGTGTAACACACAATTTAATCGTCTTGCACGACACCAACCTAAACAAACGTGTACTATTCAACACAGACTTGGAAGTCTGCCAAGGAACGCCAATCCTGCTGCATTGTCACTATATAGGCGATGCAACAAAAGAAGAAATTGAAAAGTACAGTAATGTATTGAATGGAAAACACTAAACAACCAAAACAATGACAATAAAAGACTTTAACAGACAGCAATACAAAGAACAAAACGGCATTACAAAGTTTAGAAATACGCTGAACAGAATCCAATATCTTCAAAAACAGATTAGGCGTGATTCTTTGCCGTCTGAATATTACTTGCAAATCCGCAAAAAACATATTAAACAATTGCAACAACAATTAGAAAATTTGCCGAATTTAATTTAATCACCTTCCCGCAATTGTCCGTTTTATTCGGACGGTTGCGGGATTATTTTTTTTAATTATGACAATGATTCACTTTCCTAAATGTTTGCATGATATTGCAAAAGACATTGGACACATCCGAGGTTTAAAAAATAAGTACAAAGGAGGACCTAAAAGGTACAACCATTGAGCGTATCGTTGTTTTACTATACTTCTTGAGTTAAGTGTAATGAGTTTTGCAAGTTCAATTGTAATTTCGTAGTCTTCTGCGAAATTACCTCGACCTACATTTTTACTCGACATATATGTCGAGTAGTCTATTCCGTCTTTGGGTTGTCTAATTTCGTCTTTAAATCCATATATGTCGGATAGCCAGACTTTTCGACTTCGACTGTATTATATTTTGAAATTGCACAAATGCGAATTAATAAAGTATTGAAGCCACCAAGAAAAGTGCATGATGAAAATGGTTTTTTTCAATCTTCCATTTTTGATTTTTTGGACTCTTGAATGGTTGAAATTGAAAAAATACTTGCACATTAATAATAAATATATTAACTTTGAACTAATGGAATTAAAAGAATACATAAAAACCAACTTCGGAACTTATCAGAATCTCGCCGATGTATTGCAATTGCATAAAGGTACAGTTGCAAATGCGATTTCAAAAGATACGGACGTTTCGTGGTTGAATTTACTAAAATATTTAAGTCAAAAAAATGGCAAGACCAGTTAAAAATAATGCAGATTACTTTTCTCATGATGCCGATATGCGTAATCATAGAAAAATGAAAGCCATTCGTGCCAAATTCGGATTAGAAGGATATGCCGTGTGGAATATGTTACTTGAAGTACTTACCGATGCTGAACATTTTGAAATAGAAATTGACGAAGTAGAAGTTGAACTTCTTGCAGGTGACTTCGGAATAGAAAGCGATTTATTGAGTGAAATGGTTGCTTATTTTAGCCGTTTAAAACTAATCCAAACGGAAAATGGCACAACGACTTGCAAATCTTTAGTCGAACGTATGCAGCCTCTAATTGACAAGCGACAACGCCAAAAAAGCTATGCTAAAAAGAAAAAGACGTCAAAAAACGACAATTCAAGAGTTAATGACGTCGAAAACTCGGTTAATGACGTCGAAAACACACAAAGTAAAGTAAAGTATAGTAAAGTAAAGGAAAGTATAGTAAAGGAAAGTAAAGATTTTTTACAACAGAAAAAAAATGAAAAATCACCTGACGACATTGAAAAAAATCTTCGGCAGTTTTTTAATGAAAAT
>CAKZLB010000018.1 GCA_937124965.1 uncultured Bacteroidota bacterium | reverse complement strand
TCGTCTCCAAGTTCTTGAATAGCCTTTATAACGGTATCCCAGCCCTCAATTTCAAACGATATGTTGTCGGTTGTTGCCATTAATACTTCGCTATACAAGTCAATTCTTGACCTTCTCGCCTGTCCAGTTCTTTAATTATCTCAATATCATAAGTCACTCCATCTAATACTAATTGATGTGACTGATTAATGTCTTTGTCGTAACGCATCTTAAATACTGTCCGAGTTGTTCCAGTGTCTCGCTTTGTCTCCATCCCTTCCGCTCCTGACACGTCCCTTTTACTCATGTAAACAGTTTTCCAAAACGTATAAGTTACGTTAGACCCTCCACTCGTTCCACGTGTGTTTACTACTGAATTTATAGTAACTAATCTGTCTAACTTCCCTATATTCACCCTACTGTCCTTAATGAGTTATTATCTAAAATTGATTTGATACTCATAGGGATTTCATTAAAATTGCTTGCCATCCCACTAGTCAATGATTGTCGATTCTCGAACTTATCAGAAACTAAAAGAAGTAAAGCATGAACCAAATCTTCTGGTATCTCAAAATGTGTCAAATAACCACACTTGATTGTAAATTCTATATTGTCAAATGGTTGGTCTCGAAGCGTTGGCATATTCTCAAATTGAACCCTTGCAAAGTCACCCGACAAACTCACATAATAGTCTGTTCCCTCTGACATTGTTTGTAGGTCTCCGTTTGCATCATAGTACTTAATAGAAGTTATTTCCGTTACTGGATTCATTCTAATAATTACTGTGTCTGTTTGCCCTGTTTCAAAATTCCAACCGTCCAAAGTAGCCGTATAACTAGCGTTTTGAAGATACTTCCAAGTCCACCGACTAATGTCATCAACTGCCGCACTTATGTACACGCTAGTGATGTTATTTTCTCCGTCATACCCATTATTCCTGAGATGTTGCTTAACAACTTCTAATGGATACGCCAATCCTGCTGGCTTTGATGTTCTTGTGAATTTCATATCTTAAAAAATGCAGGGTTTGTTCCTAAGAACGCACCCCACATCACTATTTATCTACTTCGCTTTTGCCTTTGTTTTAGGTTTCTCCAACTCCTCAGCAAATCCACCCTTAACGAGTTTCTTTCCTAATTCATCACTAACCTCAACCTCTGTCCCCTTGTAACATGGAACTCCGAACTGTCCCAAAGGTTGCAATGCTAAAA
>CAKZLB010000017.1:245000-246069 GCA_937124965.1 uncultured Bacteroidota bacterium | reverse complement strand
GGAACTTACCCGACAAGGAATTTCGCTACCTTAGGACCGTTATAGTTACGGCCGCCGTTTACCGGGGCTTCAATTCAATGCTTCGCTCCGAAGAACTAACATCCCCTCTTAACCTTCCGGCACCGGGCAGGTGTCAGGCCTTATACTTCATCTTTCGATTTTGCAAAGCCATGTGTTTTTGCTAAACAGTCGCCTGGGCCATTTCTCTGCGGCCTGCCGAAGCAGGCACCCCTTCTCCCGAAGTTACAGGGTTAATTTGCCGAGTTCCTTAACCACGACTCACTCGAGGGCCTTAGGATTCTCTCCTTGACTACCTGTGTCGGTTTGCGGTACGGGCTTAAGTTAGGGGCTTTTCTTGGAAGCAGATTTGATACATTATCCACTCGTCCGAAGAGTTGTGGTACTATCGCGGTGTCGCCACTCGCTTCAACGTACTATTCCGTCAGTACGCAATATCTCTTCTGCTCCGTCCTCCCTAACTGGTACAGGAATATTAACCTGTTATCCATCGACTACCCTAAATCGGTTCGCCTTAGGTCCCGACTAACCCTGATCCGATTAGCGTTGATCAGGAAACCTTAGTCTATCGGCCTGCGGGTTTCTCACCCGCATTATCGTTACTTATGCCTACATTTGCTTTTCTAATCGCTCCAGCATGCCTTACGGCACACATTCACTGCCATTAGAATGCTCCCCTACCAGTGCAGTTAAACTGCAATCCATAGCTTCGGTATTATTCTTATGCCCGATTATTATTCATGCACAATCGCTCGACTAGTGAGCTGTTACGCACTCTTTAAATGAATGGCTGCTTCCAAGCCAACATCCTAGCTGTCAATGCAATTGAACCACATTAGCTCAACTTAGAATAAATTTGGGGACCTTAGCTGATGGTCTGGGTTCTTTCCCTCTCGGACAAGGACCTTAGCACCCATGCCCTCACTGCAAGGAAACATATTATAGTATTCGGAGTTTATCTGAGTTCGGTAGGCTTTGACACCCCCTTACCCAATTAGTAGCTCTACCTCTATAATACTTATACCTCACGCTGTTCCTAAAAACATTTCGG
>CAKZLB010000017.1:0-242500 GCA_937124965.1 uncultured Bacteroidota bacterium | reverse complement strand
TGCCCATCTTCAACCGCCGGAGCTTTAATTACAATAAGATGCCTCATCGTAAAATTATGGAGTATTAATCCGAATTTCTTCGGGCTATTCCCCTGTTGAAGGTAGGTTGCATACGTGTTACGCACCCGTTCGCCGGTCTCTATAAGTGCAAGCACCTATATACCCCTCGACTTGCATGTATTAGGCCTGCCGCTAGCGTTCATCCTGAGCCAGGATCAAACTCTTCGTAGTAAAAAATTGTTTGAATAAAATCTCAGATTGTCTCTCAAAATAAATTTGAGGGCTCGCTATTTCTATCAATACTTCAAAGAACTTACAATATATATTATTCTATAAATTGTGTCGCTTTTTTGTGGGGGTGCAAATCTAATACTTTTTTGATTCACAACTAATCTTTTTTTGATTCTTTTTAACCACCCAAAGACCCCATTCTTCATTCCCGTTTAAGGGGCTGCAAATCTAATTCAACTTATTTTTACAACCTAATGAAAATTTTAGTTTTTTTTTCTAACGCTAAACCAAAATCCCCACCCAAAATCAAAGAACCGCAAATCTAATCTCTTTTAAATCTGCTTCCTGTTTTCAATTTGCTATTTTCAACCACAATTGCAGTTTCAAAAACAAACCAAAATCCAAAGAACAATGTTCAAATTGTCAGTATCTCGTTTTTTCAAACCAGCTACTGCTTTCAAACGCGGGTGCAAATCTAAACTCCTTTTTTTCTATTACCAACCTTTTAATAATCTTTTCTTAAATATTTCTTAAAACACTAATAATCAGTGTGTTTAATTTACATGACGTGAATGAATCAAAATCCATCTAAGTCTTTCCCTTTTAATTACATCGTCTCTACCTTTGCAAAATGCCAGTGCATTACTTTAGCTCTCTAAGTACTCTAAGCGATTCTATCATGAGTAAAAACACAAACAACCAGTTTTTTATCACTGAAAGTAACTGTTTGACTTTGTGCATTCCTAAAATAGGGCTGTCAAAATCCGAGAGTCAATCTTCTGTATTTGTATTTAATCCAGGTGAAAAAAACAAAAACTCTTCTTCTTTCTTAAAAGCAATTGAGTTCTTGGCATCAAAAAACGCCTCAAGAGACGCTTTACTTATAAATGTTGGCGGTGGAGTTACAACTGATTTAGGTGGATATATTGCCGCATCCTACAAACGTGGTATTTCATTTATAAATATTCCAACTTCTTTGATGGGAATGGTTGATGCATCTCACGGCGGCAAAGTCGGAATTAACCATGGGAATTTAAAAAACTACATTGGTGCATTTGTAAATGCATCACACATATATATATGTACTGATTTTTTAAAGACACTTCCCGAACAGGAATTAATATCTGGATTTGCTGAAATCTTAAAACACGGTTTGATTTCAGATAAAACATATTGGACAGAATGCTCGAACATTGAGCCAACTGAACTATCCTCCGAAAAATGGCTACCAATTGTCAAAAAAAGTATCGACATAAAATCAGCCATCGTAAACGACGACTTTAAAGAACAAAACATTCGAAAGATTTTAAACTTTGGTCACACCATTGGACATTCTATTGAATCTCATTTTTTAAAGCACAATAAAAACATTACTCACGGACAAGCTGTTGCATCAGGAATGATCATGGAAGCATATATTTCCAACAAACTAAGTACGTTGCCAGAAATCGAGTTAAATGAGATAGAATCTACCATTGACAAAACGTTTGAAAGAGTTGCAATTGAACACAAGGATATTGACGAACTGCTTTCCTTCATAAAATTTGACAAGAAAAACAAAGCTGGTAATATCAACATGAGTTTGCTTAAATCCATTGGTGTGTCGAAGTACGACAGGAACGTTTCACATGAACTAATTAAGGAGGCTCTTGAATTTTATATTGCAGGAAACCAATGAAACTAACGTACTCTAAAGAGCGAAAAAAAACTCTTATTCATTTGCCTGGATCAAAAAGCATTACCAATCGCCTTCTGGTTTTAAAAACAATTCATTACCCAAATCTTACGATTTTAAATAGTTCTACGAGCACGGACAGTGTGCATCTACAAAGGGCAATTAAATCCCTTGAATCTTTGAACGTAAACGCTAAGATTGATGCAGCTGACGGAGGAACAACTTTCCGATTCTTATCGATCCTGTTAGCTCATAAGGGCTTTGTTGGTAACCTATATGGTAGTGAACGACTTTTAGCCAGACCTAACAAGCCACTTATCGATAGCCTCAGCGCCATCGGCTATCCAATATCTCTAAATTCGCTAGGTGAAGTAGTTTTTCACAAATCACCAAATAAAGTAAACCTAAATCATTGGCAAGTCGACATATCGATCTCCAGCCAGTTTGCATCAGCACTCTCTATGTTGGCTCCTAGCATGCAGAATGATATTACTATTGAACTTGTAGGCGACCCAGTAAGTCTAGGATATCTTGATATGACCATTGAGTTAATGCGGGTGTTAGGTATGGAGATTTATCGCAAAGACAACCTTATATATAGTAAACCGTTTTCACCTAGTCAGGATTTGCAAACTATTACCGTTGAATCTGATTGGAGTAGCATTTCATATTTTATCGCAATATCAGTTCTTGCTGGTCTTACGATAGAGTTACAACCTGTGAGCAATTATTCATCCCAACCAGATATCGCTATTTTAGATTTTGCCAACCAACTTGGTGTTGACACATCATTTGGAGGCGATGTTCTAACATTGACACCCAAATCAAGATTTTCAATGCCAAAAAGTATTGCTCGCGACTATACTAACTGCCCCGACATTGCCCTTACTGAGATTGTCGTTTGTCATGCTTTAGGTATCGACCTCACATTACAAGGGGTTGAACATTTAAAACACAAAGAGAGTGATCGACTAAAAACGATTTCACAAGAATTATCTTCGTTTGACAAACATAATTTACCATTATTCAACACCCATAATGACCATAGAATTGCCATGAGTTTGGCTCCACTAGCCGTTTTAAAACCAATTTCCTTTAACGATATCGAAGTTGTTTCAAAATCATTTCCCGACTTTTGGAAGGAAATAGATAAACTTGGATTTCATATAACACCTGAACATGAGTCATAATTCTTTTGGAAAAAACTTTACTGTAACTTCATTTGGCGAGTCTCATGGTGAAAATATTGGCGTTATCATTGACGGCTGCCCTTCAAACGTTTTCATCGACAGAGAGGGTATTCAATTCGAGTTGAATCGAAGAAAACCTGGCCAAAGCAAAATAACTACATCCAGAAAAGAAACAGATGAATTTCAAATTACTTCTGGAATATTTAACGGCAAAACGACTGGTGCTCCAATTTGTATCGTAATTCCAAATCAAAATGCAAACTCCAAGGACTACGATCATCTTTCAGAAGTATACAGGCCATCTCATGCGGATTTTACTTATGAAAAAAAATACGGCAATCGCGATTTTAAAGGTGGTGGCAGGTCATCGGCACGAGTAACTGCAGGTTGGGTGGCAGCTGGTGCAATTGCTAAACAACTTTTAAAGAGCTTGTGTGAAATTGAAATTGTTGGATATGTTAGTCAGATTTACACCGTTGAATGTAATAAATCACCAGACTACTCGATTGATAACATTGAGAGTTCAATGGTTCGTTGCCCAGCGCCAAAAGAAAGTCAGTTGATGATTGAAGCGATTATTAAAGCTAAGAAAGAAGGTGATAGCTTGGGAGGGATTGTATCAACTATTATTCGCAATTGTCCAGTGGGCGTTGGAGACCCAGTTTTTCACAAGCTAAATGCTCAGTTAGCACATGCAATGTTCAGCATCAATGCTGTAAAAGGTTTTCAAATCGGTAGTGGGTTTGATTCAATCATTAAAAAAGGTAGTGAATTAAATGATGAATGGGTCTCCACGGCAAATGGCCCTCAAACCAAAACGAACAATTCGGGAGGAATTCAAGGAGGTATTAGCAATGGTATGCCAATATTATTTGATGTCGCTTTTAAACCAACTGCAACAATATCGAAGAAGCAACATACCATCGACAAAAGCAACAACGCTATTGAACTTGAGGCCTATGGAAGGCATGATCCATGCGTGGTACCTCGTGCTGTGCCAATTGTTGAAGCCATGACTGCTCTTGTTCTTGTTGACAATTTACTACCGTAGCAAGTACCTATTTCCCCGATTTAAAAGAAATTATGTCGAGAATTTAACTGATTCCTTATTTTCGACGGATGAAAAAGATTGCATTACATTGGCAAGTAGTCATAGCCTTAATTCTTGGATTAGTGTATTCGTTTGTTGCAGTCTATACGAATACCGACACATTCCAGATTAACCAGTTCACAAAAGACTTCATATCCCCTTTTGGAAAAATCTTCATAAATATTCTAAAAATGATCGCCGTACCCTTGGTACTGTTTTCAATTATTTCAGGGATAGTTAATCTAAAAGACATAAAAAGGCTAGGGAGGATTGGGACTAAGACGTTGCTTATATATTTAGGCACAACGTTGTTAGCTGTTACCATTGGTTTGCTTGCTGTCAACACATTCAAACCAGGAGTAAATATCAAACAAGATACGCGACTAGAAAAACGTGTTGAATATGAATTATGGCTTCGAGAGAACCCTCAAGTTCCAAGGCTTGATAGTATCTGTGCTTCGTGCGATCCAAAAAACGCAGACATTGTTGCTAAAATATTGTCAGACACTACTAGACTGGATTTAAAATCGGATGTAAAAGAGAAAATGGCCGCAGCGGCTGAAAGCAAAAAACAAGGCCCATTGTATCCACTAGTGGATGCTGTTCCGTCAAATATCTTTTATGCAATGGCCGAAAATAAAATGCTACAAATTATCTTCTTTGCAATATTTTTTGGTGTTGTGTTGATCCAACTTCCTGAAAAACAAACAAAAGCAATGGTTTCTTTGGTGGATAATGCAAATCATATTTTTGTTCGAATGGTAGAAATTGTGATGATCGCCATGCCATATTTCGTTTTTGCATTGATGGCAGGAACGTTAGTCGAAATAGCTGGAGAAGACATAACGAAGTTGCAAGATGTTTTAGAGTTCTTGTTAAAATATAGTGGAGTTGTTGTGGTTGGCCTATTTATTATGTCGGTAATTGTTTATCCAACTCTAGTTAAGATCATTGGCAAAAACATGGGCTTCCGGCGGTTCTTTAAAGGAATAAACAAAGCTCAATTAACTGCGTTCAGCACGAGTAGTTCCGTTGCAACTCTGCCTGTAACGATGGATTGTGTGCACGATAATTTAGGGGTCCCTGAAAGCACAACAAGTTTTGTTTTGCCTATCGGAGCAACTGTAAATATGGATGGAACTAGCTTATATCAAGCTGTTGCCGTCGTTGCATTGGCTCAGTTTCATATGGTTGACTTAGAAATATCTCAACAAATTGTGATTGTAGTAACAGCAACACTGGCAAGTATTGGTGCTGCAGCTGTGCCAAGTGCAGGATTAGTATTGATGATTTTAGTTTTAGAATCTGTTGGACTCAACCCAGCTTGGATTGCAATTATTCTTCCTGTGGATAGAATTTTAGATATGTGCAGAACTGTAGTAAATGTTACCGGCGATGCTGCCGTTTCTGTAATAGTTTCGTCAGACGAGCAAACAGAAAATTAGTGCAAGTGTTGTGTTAAAAATGAAATGCGTCAGTCTTAATTACTTTTAAAAGATGCATATTCGCCGACTTAAGTTCATGTTAATGAGAAAAACTGCTATTTTTTTATTCTGTCTTTCACTTGCTTTTAGCATAAGCGCTCAGCACAGATGTGGCACTGACGACTATGTACACGACCTAGTTGTAAATGGTATTGAAAAGGCTAAAGAAGTTTATACTGTACCAACAGAAATTCTAAATCACCCTGAAAATTCTCATGGCAAGAAGGCAGTTGTTACCATTCCAATTGTATTCCATGTGATTCATGAATACGGACCAGAAAATATAAGTAAAGCTCAGATTCTTGATCAAGTGAGAATCATTAATGAAGATTTTCGACGTCAAAATGCTGATGCATCACAGACACGAGATATTTTCAAATCAATTGCTGCGGATTGTGAAGTAGAATTCAAACTTGCAACAAAAGATCCATCAGGTAATTGCACAGACGGTATTACTCGAACGTTTTCCTCACTTACAAACGGTGGAGACGAAGATGCAAAAAAGCTAATAATGTGGGATCGCACGCGATACCTTAATATATGGGTAGTAAAATCGATTGGTCGAGCAGCTAACATTTTGGGTTATGCGGTTTTACCAACAACACAAGACAAAACTGGCGATGGAATTATACTATTGTCTGAATATGTTGGAACAATAGGGACTGGAAATGCAAAATACATGGGGCGCACGCTAACCCATGAGATTGGCCATTTTTTAGGTTTGTGGCATCCTTTTCAAAATGCTAGCGTTGACGGGAATGGAGAGCCAATACCAGATTGTGGAACAACCAATTGTCAAAATAGTGGCGACTGGATTTGTGATACTCCACCAGTTTTGTCTGAATCGTTCGGTTGTAATACGTCTAAAAACTCATGCACCAATGACTCTCCAGATTTACCAGACCAGATTGAAAACTTTATGGATTATGCTGATGGTGAATGTGCCAATATGTTCACCAATAACCAAAAAAGTAGAATGCAAGCATATTTGGCCAATACGGGTAATTTTGGCCGTGGTTCTTTAGTTACTTCAGCAAATGCTAGTTTTACCGGAATCAATATAAGCAACCCATGTGCTCCTAAGGCAGATTTTCATGTGGTTTCTCGAAAGCAAATTATCTGTTCAGGGTCGTCACTTTCTTTTGAAGACCTATCGTGGAATGGGGATGTTGTTGATCGAGTATGGACATTTGAAGGTGGCTCTCCTAGCTCGAGTACGTTTGCTAATCCGACTGTTACCTATAATCAGGCAGGAACATTCAAAGTGACGTTAAAAGTTACCAATGCCAACGGTAGCTCAGAAACAACCAAAACTGAATTTATCACAGTTCAGAAAGAAATTGGAGATTTATCCAGTCCATTTAAGGAAGACTTTGTCAGCCCTTTTTCTGGATTAACTTGGTCGCAAGAAAAAGATGATAAATATGGTTGGAGTAGAATTGACGGAAAAGGTTTTGACAACGATTTTTCCATGGTGTGTACGATCGACAATGAAACTCCTAATGGTCAGCAGTTCAACTTGATTTCTCCAAATATTGACTTAAGTCTTCATAAAGATCTAGCTCCTGTTTTAAGTTTTAGAACGGCTTATTCAATGAGAGCTAGTGGGGGTGCTGGTGAACGAATTGTTGTATATGGTTCGGATGATTGTGGGGAGACTTGGAGTGTTTTAAAAGCATTTATTGGCGTGTCGACGCTAACTTCTACAGGAAGTAATAACCCTGGGTGGGAACCATCAAGCGCCTCCGATTGGAATCTTCAAACGGTGAACTTAAATCAGCACGGATTTCAGAACAGTACTAATTTGCTGATTCGATTTGAAGTAACTAGTAGTCAAGGAAATTCCGTATTTATTGATGATATAAACGTTGACCGTAATGTTTTATCAACAGGTAGAATTCAGTCTTCTCAATTTTCATTCTCCTTAGTGCCTAACCCGTCTACAGGAATTGTAAGCATAAAATTATCAAATGTAAATACGCCAATCAACATTGAGGTTTTAGACATTCTTGGTCAAAAAATACAAACTTTGAACAAAATCGAGAATCAATATGGCGAGATTACAAAGACCCTATCAATTCAAAAATCTGGGATGTACTTTGTTCGAGTTTATAATGAATCGTTTGAATTTACTGAGAAAATAATTATTTCTAATTAATATAAAGAACACTGCGTAATGGCTAAAAATCTTGTTATCGTCGAGTCACCAGCAAAAGCAAAAACAATCGAAAAATTCCTCGGTTCCGATTTTACTGTAAAATCGTGTTTCGGTCATATTCGAGATCTGGTGAAAGGCGACAAAGCCATTGATGTAGATTCTGGGTACACTCCTCATTATGAAGTACCTGCAGATAAGAAAAACGTTGTTAATGACCTTAAAAAACTTGCAAAAAAATCTGATATAATTTGGCTAGCATCGGATGAGGATCGAGAGGGGGAAGCGATTAGCTGGCATTTATCCGAAGTGCTTGGATTAACTAAGGCAAACACAAAAAGAATTGTGTTTCACGAAATTACCAAACCAGCCATTTTAGCTGCTATAGAAAATCCTAGACAAATTGACGAGCATCTAGTCGATGCACAACAAGCGCGCAGGATTCTAGACCGATTGGTTGGTTTTAAACTGTCACCAGTTTTATGGAAAAAGGTAAAACCATCGTTATCAGCTGGTCGAGTTCAAAGTGTAGCTGTTCGGTTGGTTGTAGAACGTGAACGTGAAATCGAGAAGTTTAATAGTTCCAGCACCTTTAAAGTTGTTGGAAGCTTTTTGCAATCTGGAAAGAAGTTTACAGCAGACTCCAATCAAACCTTCAAGACTGAAAAAGAAGCACTAGATTTTCTTGAATCCTGTAAAAATGCATTGTTCAAAATAGATTCGGTTGATGTGAAGCCCGGAACAAAGAAACCTTCTGCACCGTTTACCACGAGTACGCTGCAACAAGAAGCAAGCAGAAAACTAGGCTACTCAGTTTCTCGAACAATGTCGTTAGCTCAGCGTTTATACGAGAACGGACACATTACATACATGAGAACCGATAGTGTGAACCTTTCTGATCTTGCTGTTTCGGCCGCAAAAGCTGAAATTGAAAAAGAATATGGACCAGAGTATTCACATACCCGAAAATATACTACGAAAAGTAGTAGTGCTCAGGAAGCTCACGAGGCAATTCGCCCGACGTACTTCAATAAGGCTAACGCTGGAAACAATTACGATGAAGAACGACTTTATCAGTTGATTTGGAAACGAGCTATCGCTTCTCAAATGAGCGATGCAAAACTTGAAAAAACGATTGTTAAAATTAAAAATAACCAGAACAACGGTATTTTCACTGCAACTGGGGAAGTATTAAAATTTGAAGGTTTCTTAAAAGTATATCTTGAAGGAACTGACGACGACGAACAAGAAACTGCTGGTCTATTGCCACCATTAGCTGTGGGAGATGAGCCTGCTTGTTCACTTATTACAGCAACTCAGCGTTTTGCAAGACCTCCTGCTCGATATACAGAAGCAAGTCTTGTACGTAAACTAGAAGAATTAGGTATTGGAAGACCAAGTACGTATGCACCTACAATCTCAACGATTCAAAAACGTGGGTATGTTGAGAAAGGCACTAGCGAAGGATATGTTCGAGAGTATAAAGTTTTGCAATTAAGCAAAAACGAAGTAAAGGTTCTGGACAAAACCGAAACAACTGGAAGTGATAAGAATAAAATGGTTCCTAGTGATATTGGAAAAGTTGTAACTGATTTTCTAGTACAACATTTTGATCATATCATGGACTACAACTTCACTGCTAATGTTGAGAAGGAGTTTGATGAAATTGCAAATGGATTAAAGGAATGGTCAACGATGATTGACAATTTCTACAATCCATTTAATAAGACTGTGGATGTTGCAATGGAAACTGCAGATCGAGCGAGTGGAGAACGAATATTAGGTACAGATCCAGAAACTGGCAAACAAGTGAGTGTTCGTTTAGGCAAATTTGGCCCGATGGTACAAATAGGTATTTTAGAAGACGAAGAGAAACCAAAGTTTGCAAGCTTACAGGCAGGTCAAAACCTGGATAAGATAGAGTTGGATGAGGCTCTTGAACTATTTAAATATCCTAAAAATGTCGGGACATATAAAGATCAAGAGATTACCGTTGCCCTTGGTCGATTCGGGCCATATGTAAAGTTCGATGATAAGTTTGTATCGATTCCAAAATCAGAAGAAATTGACTCCGTTGATTTAACTAGAGCAATCGAGTTAATTGAAGAAAAATTAAAAGCGGATGCTCCAATTGCCGAATACGAAGGATTACCCGTTCAAAAAGGAACTGGAAGATTTGGTCCATTTATTAAGTGGAATGATATGTTTATCAACGTCAACAAAAAGTATGACTTTGATAATTTGACTCCTGGAGATATCAAAGAACTGATTGAGTTAAAGAAGAAAAAAGAAATCGAAAAATATATTCATCGTTGGGATGATGAAGGTATCTCGGTACAAAAAGCTCGCTGGGGTAGGTTTAATATTGTAAAAGGGAAGTTTAAAATTGAACTTCCGAAAACCTTTGATGTTGAATCTCTAACTCTAGATGCAGTTAAAAAAATGATTGAGGAAAAATCACCAAAGCCCAAGTCCAGAGCTAAAAAGAAAAAGTAGGTGATTTATGATCAATAAAAAGGAACTCGCTAGCCTCATATACTTACTGGACGACTCGGACGAAGAAGTTGTTGAACAAATTGAGTCTGAAATTTTATCCTTTGGATATGATGCTATTCCTTTCCTAGAGGAAGCTCGACTTAGTGAACCTGAAGTTTTAAGACTCGAGCGGATTAATAACATTATTCGTGAGCTAAAAAAAACAGAAGTAATTCGTGATATCGTTTTTTGGCAACGTCATGATAGCGAAGACCTCTTAAAAGGTTTGTTGATTTTAGAGAAAATTGAATATCCGCTGACTGACAGCCAATCTATTCATAATCAGCTAGATAAAATACGCTTAGACGCTTGGCTCGAATTTAACTATGATCTAACATCTTTCGAGCAAATAAAAATAATGAACTATATCTTCTTCAAGGTTCATAAGTTCAAAGGAAACGCCGAGAATTACCATGACATTGACAATTCCTTTATCAGTAAGGTTTTGGAAACAAAAAAAGGAAATCCAGTTTCTTTAGGTATTATTTACTCCCTAGTAGCTCAACGGCTTAACATCCCTGTGTATGGGGTTAACCTCCCGCAGCATTTTGTTTTAGGGTATAAAAGTATAGATGGTATAGAAATTCTAAAAAGTTTTAATGAAGAGAGTTCATTACCAGAGCACGATAGCGACGAAGTAATGTTTTACATAAATCCCTTTACAGAAGGCTTAATACTGAATGGCGATAGTATTCGGTCGTTTCTTAAGCAGTTGCACGTAGAACCAAAACCCGAATATTTTAATACCTGTTCGAATGTTGAAATTGTAAAACGTGTTTTGCGAAATATGCTGTTTAGCTACGAAAAGGCGCAACAACCAGAGAAAAGTGAAATCGTAAAGAAGTTATTAGCAGAACTAACGAAAAATCAAGACTAGTCCAAATTTGCATTGTGGAATACGTTTTGAACGTCTTCAACTTCCTCTAGCTTCTCAACTAATGTATTTACTTCCTCTTTTTGTTCTGAATTTAGTTCAACGACGTTTAGTGGTATTCTTTCTTTATCTACAGATACGATCTCAATACCCATAGTTTCAAGCCCTTTTTGCATATTCCCAAAATCTGTAAACTCAGTCGTTACCAGTGTTTCGTCTTCAACTTGCTCAATTTCTTCACATCCAAAATCTATTAGCTCAAGCTCTACCTCCTCAATATCTCTTCCACCAAGTTCAATCTTAAAGATACACTTACGCTCAAATCCAAACTCTTGAGAACCACTAGTTCCAAGCTCGCCTCCATTTTTTCTAAAAACAGCTCGCACGTCTGCAACAGTTCTATTTATGTTGTCAGTCGCCGTTTCAATCATCAAGCCAACACCATAAGGTCCTTTCCCTTCATACAAAACTTCGTCGTAATGACTACTATCTTTGTCTGAGGCTCGTTTAATTGCAGCCTCCACCCTATCCTTAGGCATGTTTTCCGACTTGGCATTTTGTATCGCCATTCGTAGTCGAGAATTGTTGCTTGGATCGGGTCCACCCTCTTTAACAGCCATGGCTATCTCTTTCCCAATTCGGGTAAAAGTGACCGCCATCTTCCCCCAACGCTTTAATTTCCTTCCTTTTCTAAATTCAAATGCTCTTCCCATTGTGAAACTATTACTAACTGTTCTTGCAAAGATTTGATTAATTCGTTAATTCTTTAGTTTTTCCTCTTGTTTTTGTTTCCATTTTATCACCCGACTGACGTATTAACCTGAGTTCGATCATTATTTATGGTTTAGAACGTTAGACAAAAGTTCATGTTATTTTAAAAAATCTAATATACTTCGCTGGCATTAATTGATTTAGCTCCTTAAGTCTTCACAAAACCTCCTTGCTTATTGAGTTTTATGAACTTCAAAACCTCTACAGAAGAATCAAACACAGATTATTAATGTTTGTGGCTACCGAAATGATGGTTTTCTTTGAAGAAATCTTACGTTAACAAACGATGACAGTTAAATCCGTCCTGGAACGATATGGGATCTTGTTGCTAATTCTAGCGAATTGCATTTTTGTTTATTTGAACCAGAGCACATATGATTCAGGAGATAGTATTCTGCATTATTTACAGGCGAAACAAAGTTTTGAGCACCCGAGATACTTCATGGATCATTGGGCTAAGCCTATTTTCGTTTTGGTAAGCTCAACTTTTGCTCAGTTTGGTTTTATTGGGATGAAATTCTTTAACACTATTTGTGTTCTATTGTCAATTTACTTTTCAGAAAAAGTTCTTAATCACTTTAAATATCGAAACGCAAAACTTGTGTGGGTATTGGCACTGTTTTCGCCGCATGTATTTCTCGTTCAAAGTTCTGGATTAACCGAACCGCTTATAGCTTTAGTATTGATTTGGGGAACCTTATTGTATCTCAAATCACACTTTGTTGCCAGCTTAACACTTCTTTCATTTTTACCATTTATACGATCAGAAGGTTGGATTATGTTGCTAGTAGTACTCTGCATACTCGTTTTTCAACGACGATATAAGCTAATTCCGTTGGTTGCAGTTGGAACTATTATTTACGGTATAATTGGTTTGTTTTATTACAGTGACTTTCTGTGGATGTTTCATCAGAACCCATACAGCGGTATAGAATCAAAATATGGCAGTGGCGATTTGTTCCATTTTGTAAATCAATTACCATATATCATGGGATGGCCAGTTGTTGGTTTAATGGTAGTTGGTCTGTTCAAAAACTTAAAAGAAATAATTTCGTCTAGATTTAAACTATCAACGTATCACTACTTTGTAGTCGGAATGTTTTTAGCAATTCTTGTCGCTCATTCTATATTTTGGTACAAAGGATGGTTTCACTCATTTGGGTTAAAACGAGTTTTGCTAGCAGTTTTCCCAAGTATGATACTTTTAGCATTTAATGGTTTACAATTGATTAACGAATCAATCCATTCAAAAAGGCTACGAACGATTGTAACTAATTCGCTTGCTGCCGTTGTTGTACTTTTCCCCTTCTCTGGCAACAAAGCAGGTTTTTCGATTCCTTATGATTTTCAACTAGATAGCAGTCAACTTGTGGCTCAGAAAGCAGTTTCATGGTATAACGAAAATCACACAAACCAATCAGTTGTAAGTTTTGGCAATTACTATTTTGCTGAAATTTTAGATGTTGATATTGACGACACCAAGGAAGTTATGCTTCTGGATGCTGTTACAAATAATTCACTACCTTCTGGGAGTATTGTTTTTTGGGATGACTATTTTAGTTTCTCCGACAAAGGAGTTTCTCAAAATACTTTCACCTCCGATTCTTACGATTTACTTCATGTTACAAAAGCAACACAACGTAATCGCACTTCAGAAGTTAGAATTTACCGCCGAAAATAGATTACCACCCAAGTATCTTGGCAAAAACCAAAGGAGCAACAATTGTGGCGTCAGACTCTATAATGAATTTCGGAGTATCAATATCCAGTTTTCCCCAAGTGATTTTTTCGTTGGGTACTGCACCAGAATAAGAACCATAGCTTGTAGTTGAATCAGAAATTTGGCAGAAATAACTCCAAAACGGAACTTCTTCCCACCCTAAGTCTTGGTACATCATAGGCACAACGCATATAGGAAAGTCACCTGCAATACCTCCTCCTATTTGGAAAAAACCAACTCCTTTACCACTAGAATTTGCTCGATACCACTCAGTTAGATAAATCATATATTCAATACCAGACTTCATGGTTGATGTCTTCAATTCATTCTTGATGCAATAACTTGTGAAGATGTTGCCCATGGTACTGTCTTCCCAACCAGGAACAATGATTGGTAAATTCTTCTCTGCAGCAGCCAACATCCAACTGTCCTTAGGATCAATTTCGTAAAACTCCTCCAAATCGCCACTTAGCAGCATTTGGTACATGTATTCGTGAGGTAAAAATCGGTTACCCGATTCATCGGCCTTTTTCCATTGTTTAAATATTTTATCCTGGAGCCGTCGAAAGGCTTCTTCTTCTGGAATGCAGGTATCAGTAACTCGGTTTAAACCTTTCTCAAGTAAATCCCATTCATCTTTAGCCGTTAAATCGCGGTAATTCGGAACCCTTTTGTAATGCGAATGAGCAACCAAGTTCATAATATCTTCCTCAAGATTGGCTCCTGTACACGAAATAATCGACACCTTATCTTGACGTATCATTTCTGCTAATATTTTCCCCATTTCTGCCGTACTCATAGCACCAGCCAAGGTAATCATCATTTTCCCACCTTCGTCCAAGTGTTTTATGTAACCATCTGCAGCATCTACCAATGACGCTGCATTAAAATGAAGGAAATACTTCTCGATGAATTCTGTTATCTGATTGTCCATTTTTTATACTACCTGTTGTGTTGTTAATATCCTAAAATTTTAAGCATGCTTTTATGACTTTGCTCTTTGCTGTAAATTCGAGTTAAAAGCTCTCCATTCTCGTCGATATCGATGATAATATGTTTTGGTGAAGGAATTAAACAATGCTGAATACCTCCATACCCGCTCAGAGATTCCTGATATGCGCCAGTATTAAAAAAGCCAATATAGAGTGGATCCTTAGAATCATATTCTGGAATATAAATAGCATTAACGTGCTGTTCAGAGTTGTAGTAGTCATCACTATCGCAGGTCAATCCACCAAGTAAAATTCTCTCATATTGTTTATCCCAATGATTAAGTGGTAACATCACAAATCGTTGGTTGATTGCCCATGCGTCTGGTAAGGTCGTCATAAAACTTCCATCTATCATGTTCCACCGCTCCCGATCATTTTGTTTTTTCTGGTGAATGATGCTATAAATCGTACCGCCGCTTTCGCCAACTGTAAACGACCCGAACTCTGTAAAAATGTTTGGTTCTGGAACGCCTTCCTCTGTGCAGACAAGCTTTATTTGAGCAATAATCTCCTCAGCCATATATTCGTAATCGTAGTTAAAAGTCAACGATCGTTTAATTGGAAATCCTCCTCCAATATTTAACGAATTTAAATCGGGACACTGTTTTTTTAGTTGACAGTATACTTTTAGGCATTTATGAAGCTCATTCCAGTAATATGCAGTATCATTGATTCCTGTGTTTATGAAGAAATGCAACATCTTTAGTTTGGCATTTTTCATTGGCTTTACCTGATTTAAATAAAACGGTAAAATATCCTTATAGCCTATCCCTAATCTACTTGTGTAGAATTCAAATTTAGGCTCCTCTTCAGATGCGATTCTGATGCCTATATTGAAGTCCTTGTCTACTAACTTCTTTAACTTATGAAGCTCTTCACTATTATCTAGTACCGCATGACAATTGTCAAAGCCGTCATTAATTAGCTCACCAATTCGAGTTAAATAGCCATCTGTTTTATAGCCATTGCATACAACAAATTGCTGTTTGGATATCTTACCTTCCGCATGAAGTGTTCTAACTATTTCTAGATCAAACGCTGATGAAGTCTCAATATGAATATCATTTTTAAGCGCTTCCTCCATTACAAATCGGAAGTGAGAACTTTTGGTACAATAGCAATAATTATAAGTTCCTTTATAATCGACCTTCGCCATAGCCACGTTAAACCACTTTTTTGCTTTTTTAATATTTCTTGAAATCTTAGGCAAAAAAGAAAACTTTAATGGTGTTCCATATTGTTTTACCAAATCCATTAAAGGAATATCGTGAAACTCTAAATGGCCATTTTCGTCAAGGTGAAACTCCTCTTGAGGAAAATCAAACGTTTGTTCAACTAAATCGATGTACTTATTTTTCACTAAACTAACTCACTTACTTGTTGCTCACAAAGCACGTGTAACTAAGTTACATTTACAAAACTTTTAGGATTATTTTTGTGTTTACATATTATGAGATTCAATAACGCACTAGAAGCTTTTAAAACGAACAATTTTGAATTGGTTCTTGAACTTCTATCGGTAACAGAACCATCGTTGACAATAGAAGAAATTTCCTTGAAAGGTGAAACGCTTCAAAAGTTGAAACGATATGAAGATGCGATGAATATTTGGAATATTGCCATTGCAAACTTTGGAGACCAAGCCGACTTCTACGCAGAACGAGGTGTGTGCAAATTTCATTTACGCTTCAAGTCGTCCATTCAAGATTTAGACAAGGCTATTGAGTTAGACCCACTAAACGGTTATCGTTACGCGTGTCGGGCGTATGTTCGCGACAAAATAGGTGACACGGAGGGAGCAATAGAAGACTACACCAAGTCTAACGAATTAGATCCAGAAAACGACATAACGTTAAACAACCTTGGTTTAGCAGAAGAAAAACTTGGGCACACACAACGCGCTCGAGCTAACTTTAAGAAAGCGGACAGCATCGCGGGTATTTCGCATTTGACCGATAAATATTTCAAAGAACCAGAAGCTCCAATGCCAGCTGCGAAATCTTCAATATCTTCTGAAATTCGAAAAATGCTTAGCTCTAGAGAAGAGTTTAAGGCATTTTGGGCAGATGCTCTAAAACTACTTAGGATAAAAAAATAAGCGTCTTATGTTAGGTGTAGTTTTTTAATTAAACTTGCCCTTCAAAAGAAACTTATGAAATACCCTCAGATAAATAATCAACTCTTTATAGATAACCGCAAACGCTTTGTTGCCAAAATGGAGCCCGGTAGTATTGCCATTTTTCATAGCAACTATCAGTATAGTTACAATGGTGATGCGTTTCATAAGTTCAAGCAGAATTCTGATTTATTTTACCTAAGTGGCATCGATCAAGAAGATTCTGTATTGGTACTTTTTCCAGACTGCCCAATTCCAGAATACCGCGAGTGTCTGTTTCTTATGGAAACTAACGAGCACATTGCCGTTTGGGAAGGTTATAAATACACCCAAGAACATGCTACAGAGACGTCAGGAATAGATTCTGTGTTTTGGAACGACAACTACATGGACAAATTGCGTAGCGTTATAAATATGGCAGACAATATTTATTTGCCACTAAACGAAAATGACCGAGCGCCGTATAAATCGCCATACAAAAATTTAGATTTTGCCAATGAGATAAAGCAAATGTTCCCTTTGCACAATTACAAGCGTGCTGGCAAAATACTTCAACGACTTCGATCCGTTAAACATCCAGTTGAAATAGAAATGGTTCGACAAGCTGTTGCGATAAGCAAACTTGGCTGGGAAAGAATCTTGCGTTCTACTAAACCTGGAATTAATGAATACGATATTGAGGCCGAGTTGATTCATGAATTTATTAGTAACCGAGGGAATGGTTTTTCTTTTGAGCCAATTGTCGCTAGTGGAGCCAATGCTTGCGTTCTTCATTATATTGAAAACAAAGGACTGGTAAAAGATGGTGATCTTATCCTAGTTGATTGTGGGGTTGATTACGGAAATTTTGCAAGCGATATGACTCGTTGTCTACCTGCAAATGGCCGATTTAGTCAACGCCAAAAGGATGTATATAATGCAACATTGCGAGTAATGAAAGAAGCTCGAGACTTGCTAAAGCCAGGGACATTATTGATGGAATATCATGAGGTTGTTGGTCATATTATGGAAAAGGAGTTGGTGGACCTTGGACTAATCACAATGGATGATATCCGTACTCAAAACCCAGCATGGCCAGCGTATAAGAAGTACTTCATGCACGGAACATCTCATTTCTTAGGAATTGATGTTCATGATAGTGGAATGCGTTACGAACCTATGCAAGCTGGAAATTTATTCACTTGTGAACCAGGAATTTATATTGCTGAAGAAGGTATTGGTGTTCGTATTGAAAACAACATTATCATTGAAGAAAATGGGTATACTGACCTAATGGATGAGATCAAAATGCCAATAGAGGTTGATGAAATAGAGGACATTATGAATCAATAGATTCTATTTAACCCTTTAACAGCAACCCTTTTTAAGCCGATTTCATAATCCGATCGCTCACCTTTAATAAGTAATAGAGATTGGTAATCTAATCCTGACTTAATAAACTCCCCTTCAAATGAACTTATATTTTTATGGTTGCCGTCCCACGTGCACGTAAAATTATTGGTCTCTTTGCTGAATGTCAACGTGCCTGTTAGCTGGCGTGTATAGTCTTTGGAAGTTAGCACTAACTTATCACCAAAGTCAAAATATAGATACGCGATTGATGAACCAGTTGATGCATCTTTAAACAGAGGTATCGCAGTCAAATCGCTTTGTATTTTGTATTTCCCAGTAATACCTGTTCGAGTTTTTTGCTGTGCTTGCGGAGCTAAAAACATAAAAGGAATGAGTATAGCAACAGCTTTTGCTATAAAAGGAATGTTCACCCTTTCAAATGGATTAACTCCACCTATTGACACGCTTGTACTTGTAATATTAAAAAGCCTCTCTCTTTCTAACCAAACTAAATATAGAGCTGCAATTAGTATGAGTGCTGCTTCAGACACCGGACCAGAAACACTATAAACAATGTCCAGTAAGATAATATTGGTCATGATGACCAGTACTAGGCCAGCCCCCATTAATCTAGTTATTTTATAGAGTACCAAGACAGCAGTTAGCGACTCAACTATTCCCAAGGATGTTTTCAACAACTGACTTTGCCCGAAAAAGTGAGACATCTGAGCACGCCCAGACACCATTGACAATGGCATATCCAAAACCACTAATGACGTCGTTAGGTGTAAATTGAAAAATTTTAAAAAACTCCATTTGAAGAGATTTAATGCTATTCCAAAAATCAATATCTGATGGCACGTATCAACTATGGCAATATCTTTTGACGCATCTTTAACTCTATAACCTACAACAAAAGGTAGTACTGTAGCAAGACAAAAGACAATTACGGCAAGAATTAAGGTGCCGTTTTTGAAAGCATTGTCAGGTAAAAAAGTGCTGTTTAGTTTGGATATGGGAAATGCTAAAACGATTCCAGCAAAAACGCTAAGAATGATTTGTTTAATTACTAAAACAGCTTTATTTCCCATCCACACATGCTTATCAGCGTACTATTTTTAAAGCACCTTGAGAAACAAATGTAATGAATAGAATTATACTTCTGCTATGAACGCGTCAGCTAACTCTAATACCTTCGGAAGTCCAGACACGTCGGAACCACCTGCTTGTGCAAAAAATGGTTGACCACCGCCGCCACCTTTCACTGATTTAGCCCATTCTCGAATAAGCTGTCCAGCATTCCACTGTTTCTCTTTTACAAGACTGTCGGAGATCATTATTGAGATACTTGGTTTGCCGGATATATCTGCAACTAACACTGCAAACAAATTGTCAAACTCGTTTCGAAGTTGAAACAGAATGTCTTTAACATCTGCGGCATTGCTCACGTCAACCTGCTGAATTAACACATTCAAACCGCCTGTCGATTTTACATTTTGTACTAAATCCTTTTTGAGTCCAGCTACTTTAAGCTGATTTAAGCTTTCAAGTTTTTTAGAAAGATCTTTGTGTTCCTTTAAAAAGGTTTGAACGTGATTAACTAAATCTTTTGGGTTTCCGAAAAGTTCTTCTACCTCTTGAAGCGTATCAACCTTTTTATTTATGTAATCATCAGAAGCTTTTCCAGTTATTGCTTCTACCCTTCGGACACCGGCTGCGACACTTGATTCCGCTATAAATTTGAAACGACCTATTTCTGATGTATTAGAAACATGAGTTCCACCACAAAGTTCTTTGCTATATTTATCATCGAAAGTAATCACTCGAACCACGTCTCCATATTTCTCACCAAACAAGGCCGTTACACCGCTATTAATGGCAACATCATATGGGACATTCCGTTTTTCGTTTAACTCTATCCCCTCAGAAATTTTCGCGTTGACTATTTCTTCAATTTTTTTGAGTTCATCGTCTGTAACTTTAGCGAAATGTGAAAAATCAAAGCGCAGTTTCTTTGGGTCAACTAATGACCCTTTCTGAGCAACATGATCTCCTAAAACCTGCTTAAGCGCTGCATGCAACAAATGAGTTGCACTATGATTCTTTTCCGTATTTTTTCTGTTTTGAGTATTTATCGTTGCGTCAAACTGTTGACTAGGATCCTCGGGAAGCTGATTCACAACATGAACAATCAAATCATTTTCTTTTTGGGTGTCTAAAACAGAAATCTTCTCTCCGTTGAGTCGTCCTACAAGCAAGCCGGTATCACCAACTTGACCGCCACTTTCTGCATAAAAAGGAGTGATATTAAAGGCTAGTTGGTATCGCTCCTTCCCTTTAACCATCAACGTTCTATAACGTGTAATTTTGACGGTAGCCTCAGTATAGTCATACCCAACAAACTCTTCTCGCTCATCGTCTAAAATGACTTGCCAGTCACCAGTTTCTTTGACCGCATCGGCTTTAGAACGTGCTTTTTGTTCTGCTAATGCTTTGTTAAAACCATCCATATCAACGGTCAATCCTTTCTCTGAAGCAATTAATTGAGTTAAATCGATTGGAAATCCGAATGTATCGTAAAGTTCGAATACCTCTTTTCCATCTAATGTCTTATTTGAAGCTTGGTCGAAAGACTTGTCTAGGCGATCAAGGCCCGAAAACAATGTCCTCAGAAACGAGATTTCCTCTTGTTCGATAACTTTTGCCACAAAGTCTTTTTGGTCGTTTAACTCGTCAAATACACCAGTAAACTGGGTTGCAAGCTTATCAACTATTTTATTCAGGAAAGGCTGTTTAAACCCTAAAAAACTATAACCATATCGTACCGCTCGTCTTAAAATTCTTCGCAATACATAACCAGCACCTGTGTTACTTGGCAACTGTCCGTCTGCGATACAAAATGCAAGTGCTCGAATATGATCAGCGATTACTCGAAATGCAATATCGGTTTGTTCTGTGTTCCCAAATTTTTTGCCACTGATCTTTTCTAAATCACGAATCGTATCCATGAACAAATCTGTGTCGTAATTTGAATTTTGTAAAGAGATTGCTCGCACCACACGCTCTAAGCCCATACCTGTGTCAACGTGTTTAGACGGCAATGGTTCAAGAGATTTGTCTGCTTTACGGTTGTACTCCATAAATACAAGATTCCATAACTCAATTACCTGAGGGTGGTCTTTGTTTACCATCTCCTTTCCCCCTAACTGGTCTATTTCCGATTGAGGTCTAAGATCCATATGAATTTCAGAGCATGCACCACAAGGTCCGGTATCACCCATTTCCCAGAAATTATCTTTCTTATCACAGCGCAATATCCGATCGGCATCGATGTACTTTTTCCAGATATTTTCGGATTCCGTATCAGGTCCGGTACCATCAGAATCATCTCCTTCAAAAACCGTTACGTACAGCCTACTTTTATCGAGTTTATAAACTTCTGTCAATAACTCCCAAGCCCATTGAATTGCTTCCTCTTTAAAATAGTCGCCAAAACTCCAATTCCCGAGCATTTCGAACATCGTATGATGGTAAGTGTCTACACCAACTTCTTCCAAATCGTTGTGTTTTCCGGAAACACGCAGACATTTCTGAGTGTCGGCAATTCTAGAATTTTTAGAAGTCTTATTTCCAAGAAAATAATCTTTAAACTGATTCATCCCAGCATTTGTGAACATCAGAGTAGGATCATTCTTAACCACAATTGGTGCAGAAGCAACAATGCGATGTTCTTTACTTTTGAAGAAATCTAGAAATGCTTGCCGTACCTCTTTTGATGTCATTGGTCGAATAATTTAATAGTGAATAATTATCTTGAAAATCTACTTCTTTTTTTCTATATATTCGCGAGGCGAAAATTAGGTGACAAAAATACAAACGCTTGATTGATATAATGGCAAAAAATAGATATAAATATAACTCTGAAACCCTTAGTTACGAGACAGTTAAGACTCCTATCTGGATTATTGGCTTGAAACTATTCGGTTTTTTGTGTGCTGTAGCTATTTTCTCAACTGTCGTAATTTCTACCTATTCAACGTACTTTAGCTCTCCAGAAGTAAGACGCCAGCAGCAAGAAATCGTTAATCAGAAAATTCATATTGACGCACTTGAAGGCCGTTTATCTGAATTGACTGATGCAATATCGTCTTTGGAGCAAAAAGACGATGAAATTTATCGTGAAATATTTGGTGCGCCAATGCCAGACGCAATGAAATCTGCTGGTATCGGTGGAAAGAATAAGTATACTGGTTTACAAGAGTTAACCTACGGAAAGTCAATTAATCATTTAAACTACAAGCTTGACAAGCTATCTGCGAAAATCAGAATGCAAGAAACGTCTTACAAAGAGCTTATCAAATTGGCGAAACAAAAAACTAAAAAGCTTGCTTCAATTCCAGCAATCGTTCCTATTCCGAATAAAGACTTGAAACGAATGGCCTCTGGTTATGGTTATAGAATTGACCCATTTTATAAAACCCGAAAGTTCCACGCTGGAATGGACTTTACCGCTCCAACAGGCACTGAAGTACATGTAACAGGAGATGGAGTTATAGAATCCATTGAAGTTAAGCGTTGGGGGTATGGTAAAAATATTGTCGTGAATCACGGTTTTGGTTACAAAACTAGATATGCTCACTTAAGTAGTTTTAAAGTCCGTAAGGGTCAAAAAGTTACTCGAGGTCAAGTAATTGGTCTTGTGGGTAGTACCGGTAAATCTACCGCCCCACACTTACACTATGAGGTTTCGTTGAATGGCGCTAAACAGAACCCAGCAAGCTATTATTACAACGATCTTACTGACGAACAGTATGAAGAGATGATTGAATTATCAAGTCATCCAAACCAATCGTTTGACTAATGGCTGAAAACGGTCTACCAGACAAGATTTATTATTCTATTTCGGAGTTATCCAATCACTTTGGTGTCGCTCAATCACTATTGCGATATTGGGAAAAAGAGTTTGACAAAATCAACCCAAAGCGAAATAAAAAAGGCACACGCTTTTACTCAAAACAAGACGTTGAGTACATTTCGTTGGTCTATGATTTGGTTAAAAAACAAGGTCACACCTTGGAAGGAGCTCGTGGTCAGTTAAAGACACACAGAAAAGCTAAAAACAATCGAAAAGAAGCTCTTAAAACGCTTGTAGATCTGAAGACCAAAGTTGAAGCGCTCCGAGACAGGTTAAATTAATTTTAACTTTGGGTTATCATGAACCCAACTAATAACCTGAAAAAAAAAGGCATTTTCTTAGTCTTTTTAATTATCTCATTTTACAGCAGTTTTTCGTTCACTCCACCTTGGTCTATCGGCAGCTACTCCAACGGTTTGGGCAATATTCGAATGCATGGCAAGTCATCATTTTCAGTGTACAATTTACCATCGTTTATGATGGATAGTACGAAATGGAATATTGCATTAATGTATGGCAATCCGTACGGTGTTTCCACCTTAAGTGAGACTGCCATTTCTGCAAAAATTAACCAAAAAAGTGTGTCGTTGGGTGCTTGTTATTACCAGCTAGGATATTCTATTTCAAGTCAGCGATTAATTTCATTTTCGGTTGGAATTTCTCTAAATGATAAAACATCTTTAGGCTGTTCGATCAATGGATTCCAGCAGCGAGTTGAGGGTTTTAATAGTCGGAATGCGTTGGCTCCAACCGTAGCTTTTAGTAGAAAAATTGCAGACAATACACACGCACACTTTCTAGCATTTAATCCCATTTTAAACCTTTCTAAACACTATTTACCAAATATGTACTCTGCTGGTCTAAATTGGATTACATCGTCTGAAGTTTGTGTTTATCTCGAAGTAAAATCGCAGCTTGATAAACAAACTGCAATATCCTTGGGATTGGAATATTCAGTTCGCAAACAATTAACGATAGTGGCAGGTGTGCAAACATATCCGCGCACTTTAAATTTTGGGTTTTCAATCCGTCAGCAAAAATTTAAGACAACAGGCTCGTTCCAGCAAAGTAGAAATTTAGGGTTTTCACCAATGTTTAATCTGGAGTTTGCCGACAAATGAAAATCATAGTTTTAATAACAATCGCAATAATTAGCTCTACCGTTGGGAATAGTCAAACGATTTTTTGCAACGACGCTTTAAATACACTAATCGAAAATCAAACTGAAAATGCGGAGAGGGTTGACTTTGTTGACGACTTGACTCACATGTATCACCACAAAGTAGATTTAAACAAGCTAACGCACGAAACACTTCAACAATTTTCATTCTTAAATTCCGGTGATGTTCAATCCATTCTCACATATAAAGCCCGACAAAAATTCTTTATAAACGTTTTAGAATTGCAGCAATGCGACATTTCGTTAGAAAAAGCAAAAACGTTAGCGTGTTTCACCAACGTGACAAATGCTCAAGAGGAAAACACAGAATCTAATGTAAACCACAGCATAACCCTTACATACAAAAGGGTTATCGACGACTTCACCGATCAATCCAAGTCCTTTAATGGCAACCTATGGGGAACCGTATTCCGGTATCGTGGGACCTATTTAAACAATATTCATCTTTCGTATACTGGAGAAAAAGATCCTGGTGAAAAAATGTTTAGCAAATCAAACAAAGTATACGATTTCAACTCCCTTAGCCTTAGAATTACCAAACATCGTTATTTCAATGAGCTCATTATCGGAGATTATGCCCTTAACTTTGGAGAAGGCCTAACTCAAGGAGGTGGATTGAGTTTAGGAAAATCATCATTAGTAATGCGAACACTTCGCTCCGGAAAAAGTGTTCGACCTTACCATAGCGTAACTGAGAATAACTTTCAAAGAGGAGTTTGCCTGTCGAAAAATTTCAGAGCCTTAAATGCCACCATTTGGTATAGTCGCAACAAAGAAGACGCAACGATTGACACAAGTACAAATGATGACAAACTGAAACGGTATTCATCATTCCAATTCACAGGTTTACACAGAACTTCTAAAGAAATTCAAAACAAAAATTCTATACCTGTAGGGCAAATGGGCGTCAATTTAACCATGAACAGTACTAAGTTTCGCGTAGGCTTGACTGGTGCTTTTACGTCTATTAAAGGTATACGAGTAATTGAACCATCAGAGTACAAACCCTATTTGTTCGTAGATAGTCGTTTTATGAAGATTGGTATAAATTATAAAGCCACCATCAAAAACACGCTTCTTTATGGGGAAACCACTATTGGAAGCAATAATTCTGCAGCTACTATAATGGGAGGTTTAATTAGTTTAAATAAATCTGTTAGTGTGGCCATTCATCATCGACGACTATCACCTCAGTTTATTCCGAACTACACCAATGCATTTACTGAATATAGCACAGGAAACAATGAAGTTGGAACATACTTAGGCTTGGAATTAAGTCATAGCCGAAGTTGGACAATAAGAACATATATGGACTTTTATCGGAGACCAGAAATAAGCTTTAATACAATTAGTCCGACAAACGGAACCGATTACATTTTTGAAATAAGGCACACACCGTCAAAGAAATTAGTGTTGTATTTTCGGTTAAAAAATGAAGCTAAAGACAAACCGATTGCCGAACAGAATGGGCAAAAAATTTGGGTAAAGGATAGATTGCTTCGTTCACGGTTTCATTTTCAATATGAAATTGATCGAAACACAAGTATCCGAACACGGTTTGAAATAAGTGATTATAAGAAAGGCCTTACTCAAACCTCTGGCGATCTTCTATACCAAGACCTTGTATATAAAATGAAAAGACGTAACATCTCATTTAAAATGCGTTTAGCGATAGCTAACATTCAAGACTTTGAAAATCGCATCTACACCTACGAAAACGACATGGCTTTTTCATATTCTCTACCATTTTATTCCGAAAACAAAGTAAGAGCGTATGGATTGATTCATTTTAGAACACGGAAGCATTTAGAATACTGGTTTCGTTTTGCCATTGATAATAAATCGGCACCTAGGAGTTTTACAACTGAAGTAAAATCTGTTTCTTCGCCATCCAGAACAGAAGTTAAATTTCAGGTTAGATATCAACTATGAGTATAGCTAAATTAAGTGTCAACATAAATAAATTTGCGACTATTCGAAATGCAAGAGGTGGCAACAATCCTGACTTGGTTCAGATTGCTAAAGATTGTGAAACATTTGGAGCTCAAGGGATTACTGTTCACCCACGTCCAGATCAACGTCATATTCGATACAGCGATATCACAGATTTAAAACAAGTCGTTCGAACCGAATTTAATATTGAGGGAAACCCTACTACAGAGTTTATTGATTTGGTTTTAGAGACGAAACCAACACAAGTTACTTTAGTACCAGATGCTCCCGACGCCCTCACCTCTAACGCCGGGTGGGATTGTATTAAGAATGAACGTTATTTACAAGAAGTGATTGAATTGTTTCGAATTGAAGGTATACGCACAAGTATTTTTGTAGACCCCATAGTAGATCAGGTACGAGCGTCGAAACAAACAGGTACCGACCGTATTGAACTGTATACTGAATCATATGCACAAGGATATTTGCAAAACAAAGTGAGTGCAATCAGACCATACATAGATGCGGCAAAAGAAGCTGACATCCAAAATGTTGGTTTAAATGCTGGACACGATTTAGACTTAATTAATCTAAACTACTTCTCAACCAAAATCCCCAATTTACTAGAAGTGAGTATCGGTCACGCTTTGGTTTGCGATGCCCTTTACTTAGGATTGCATAACACCATAGTGGCGTATTTGAACAAACTTAAATAAGTTATCGATTTCTTAGTTGCTGAACCACATCATTAAGTGTTTCTATCACTTCGTCTAGCAATGACGGAATGAGCTCAACATTTGTGCGGTGTTTTCCCCACTGCTCTAAATCACGTATTTTCTGCTTTAAGGAAACGATTCCCATCATATCAATTGACGGTTTCACCTTATGAGCGGCTGCTCCCAAATCCTCTAAGTCATCCTCAGCAAGTGCGGTTAACATTCGATCCACAGACTCTGGTGCCATTTGGATGAACATATCAACCATTTTATTTACGAATGCTGTATCACCCGAAGCTAATGCCTCAAGTTGATCCAAGCTATATAAATTTTCTTCCATTTTTAAAGTAGTTTTCAATAAGTAGTTGTAAAATTATTGTTTTGATTTTTAGTTTGACTGCAACGAAGAAGTTTCTTCCTGCAACATTCGATAAATTGTCGATTTTCCAATATTGAGCTTCTTCGCCACGGTTACCACGTCTTGATTATACTTATCTAAATAGTACTTCACAATTCTGTTTGTATATTCTCTCAATGGCATCTCTGACTGAAGCAACGTATCGATAGAACCTGAAGAATTAAACGTTACATGTTCGTCTTCAATTACGTTCGTGTCGGTCATAACACACGACAACTCCATAACCGCCTTAAGCTCTCGAATGTTTCCTGGCCATGGGTATTTTAATAGTTTATTTTGAGCAGATGGAGACAAAGAAAGCTTTCCAATTTCGTTTTCTCTGCTGTATTCATCAATAAAATGCTTTGCTAAAAGTAAGATGTCATTCCCTCTTTCACGAAGTGCAGGTAGGCTAATTGGCAAACCTAGCAAACGGTAATATAAATCCTCTCTAAAGTTCCCTTTTCGAACCTCTTCAGCTAAATCCTTATGTGTCGCGACTAAAATTCGACTATTTAGTTTAATAACTCCAGACCCACCAACACGAGTAAGTTCTTTTTCTTGAAGGACACGAAGAAGCTTGGATTGCATATTAATATCCATTTCACCAATCTCATCAAGGAAAATGGTACCGCCAGATGCTTCTTCAAATTTCCCGATTCGTCGCTGAATAGCACCTGTAAAGGCTCCTTTTTCATGGCCGAACATTTCACTTTCCATAAGCTCTGATGGAATTGCGGTAATGTTAACAGCCACGAAAGGCTTTTTCGCTCGAGCACTATTATAGTGAATCGCTTTGGCAACAACTTCCTTACCTGTTCCCGTTTCACCAGTAATAGATACAGTAATGTTACTTCCAATCGCCTTTTGAATCAAGCTAAAGATTCGTTTCATTGGTGAACTATTTCCAATGATGCTTTTACTGAAATCGTATTTCTGAACGATTTGACTTTTTAATTGAGAGATTTCTTCTTTGAGCTCTTCTTTCTCTCGAATATTTTTGATGACGTTCCAAATACGATCTTTCGTTTCGTCATCCTTAATGATATAGTCGTACGCACCATCTTTTAACAACTTTATTGCAGTACCTATATCCTCTTGTCCTGAAATAATAACAACTGGAGTTTCTGGACTATATTCTTTAATGTGTTTTAGCACCTCTTCACCAGAGATATCTGGGAGCGAGTAATCAAGTGTTACTAATGAAGGTTGTTCATCTAAGCACTTGAGGAAGTCTTTACCATTGGTAAATTTTTTAACGGTAACATCCGGATTAAGCGACAAATGGTATTCGATTACCTCGCCGTACCATACGTCATCCTCGACGATAAAAATTTTAAATTCTTCAGACATAATAGCAGTTATCTTTTACGAAAGACAAAAATAGGAATAAATTCCCATATATGGAAATATTCTATTTTTTATTTTCAAAACCTCAATTATAGAAGCAATCCATTATCTATTCAGCGGTAAAATAATGCCTTAATTTGGTGAAAATTAGCGCCATTCTACGGCCAAAAAACAAGCTCTTAATTTTTTTACTAACAGATTCGTTTTTTATGGTTTGGAACCATACTTTTGCGGCAAATTTATAGGCAGATAATACAACGTATTAAATAATGGCAAACACAGGTAAAATTGCTCAAATCATTGGGCCAGTTGTCGACGTTAGTTTTGAAGGAGAAGGATCTACTCCACCAAAAATCCTTAACGCGCTACACGTTAAATTAGAAAATGGCGGAAAGCTAATTCTTGAAACTCAACAACACCTTGGTGAAAACCGAGTGCGAACTATCGCAATGGAAGCTACAGAAGGTTTGGTTCGAGGAATGGAAGTAGTTGATACAGGTGATGCTATTAAAATGCCAATTGGTGAGGCAATCAAAGGTCGTCTATTCAATGTTGTTGGAGAGGCGATTGACGGTATTGAAGAAGTTGACAATGCAAACGGTAGAGCAATTCATGCTGATGCACCGATTTATGAAAACTTATCGACTTCAACAGAAACACTTTTTACTGGTATTAAAGTAATCGATTTATTAGAACCTTACGCAAAAGGTGGTAAAATTGGATTATTTGGTGGTGCTGGTGTTGGTAAAACTGTATTGATTCAAGAATTGATTAACAACATTGCAAAAGCATATGACGGTTTATCTGTTTTTGCAGGTGTTGGAGAACGTACGAGAGAAGGAAACGACTTGATGCGTGAAATGATTGAATCTGGAATTATCAATTATGGTGATGATTTCAAGGAATCAATGGAAGCAGGCGGATGGGATCTTGCTAAAATTGACAAAGAAAAATTAAAAGAATCTAAAGCAACGTTCATTTTTGGACAGATGAATGAGCCTCCAGGAGCAAGAGCTCGTGTTGCATTGTCAGGGCTAAGTATTGCAGAATACTATCGCGATGGTGACGAGCAGTCTGGTGGTCGTGATATTTTATTCTTCGTAGATAACATTTTCCGATTTACACAAGCAGGTTCTGAGGTATCGGCGCTACTAGGCCGTATGCCTTCAGCGGTAGGTTACCAACCAACACTTGCATCTGAAATGGGTGTAATGCAAGAAAGAATTACTTCTACAAACAGAGGTTCTATTACTTCTGTGCAAGCGGTATATGTACCTGCGGATGATTTAACTGACCCTGCTCCAGCGACAACATTTGCTCACTTGGACGCAACGACAGTATTATCACGTCAAATTGCATCGTTAGGTATTTACCCAGCTGTGGATCCATTAGATTCTACTTCAAGAATCTTAACTCCAGAAATTTTGGGTGATGCTCACTACAACACTGCTCAACGTGTTAAGGAGTTATTACAACGTTACAAAGAACTTCAAGATATTATCGCGATTTTGGGTATGGACGAATTGTCTGAAGAAGATAAGTTAGTCGTTCACAGAGCACGCCGTGTTCAGCGTTTCCTTTCACAACCATTCCACGTTGCAGAGCAGTTTACTGGTCTTAAAGGTGTTCTTGTTGATATCAACGATACAATCAAAGGTTTCAATATGATTATGGATGGAGAAGTTGACAAATATCCAGAAGCAGCTTTCAACCTTAAAGGTACTATTGAGGAAGCAATCGAAGCTGGCGAAAAAATGTTAAAAGAAGTAAGCTAATCCATTATGTATTTAGAATTAATTACACCTGATCAAACCCTTTACGAAGGTGAAGTGGTATCGGTTAAATTTCCTGGCACAAAAGGTAAATTTGAAACCCTGAATAACCACGCTGCAATAATTTCAAGTCTTGAAAAAGGCACCTTGAGTGTAAAGACATCAGAAGGCGTAAAAGATTTTGAAATTAATGGTGGAATTGTTGAAGTACTAAACAATAAAATTATTGTCTTAGCTTAATCAACACTCAAACAATATTTAAAGCCTGTGTACTTAGTATGCAGGCTTTTTTTATGTCGTGTTTAAACGATTGGCCTGTGAGCAGTAGTTTTGCATTTACACCGCCATTGTTCAAAATTTCAATATTCCAGCATGTTCAACTTATTGAAAGTACAGCGACGAATCAATTGGCCGTAGTTCAAACTTACTTACTAAACGTCCGACTCTCTCAAAATAGTAATAGCCTATCGGAGATACACTATCGAAACTAATTATTGAACCCATTTAAAACTGCTAGGAAGTATTATAAACCACAATGTAAAACCATTGTTCTATTATTTGAATATCGTTGCGTAAAACGCTTTAAAAACAAAAGTCCCACTCATTTCTGAGCAGGACTTATGTATTCATCAGTAATTTATCTGTATTTTATTTTCTGATAACCAACTTCTGGGTTTCAGAATAAAGGTCTCCTTCTACTTTTATGAAGTATACTCCATGTGGGTATTGAGCAGTATTTAATGTTACAAACCCTTCTGAAGATAAAGTGCCATTATCAATAACCTGACCAGCTAAGGTCATAACTGTTACTGTATGTAAAGATGCTCCTTCGAAGCTTACGTTCACTTCGTTTTTCGCTGGGTTTGGATAAACAACCATACCGTTCTCATTAATCATTTGAACCATTCGTACTGGAGTGTAGTCGTACTTACCATCAAAGTCAATCTGTTTAACTCTGTAGAATGTTACTCCTTCTGGCAAGTTATAGTCCATACTCTCGTAGCTCATGATTTGAGTTGTATTACCCGCACCAACGATAGGCGCTCCTATCATTTCAAATGTCTCACCATCAAAAGATCGCTCAACTTCAAAATGGCTGTTGTTCACCTCCGTAGCCGTTGACCATTCTAACTTCACATCGTTAGAACTTACTTTCTTAGCTGTAAAATCTAACCATGTTACTGGAATCGCACCACATCCAGACGAATCAGTAATTGTTGCAAACGTATTTGGATTAACCTGATTGTTATATTCTGTTCCAATCCAACTAGCGCTATTCGATGCACATGAGATTCTAAGTTCATCAATTCTACCTGTTAAATAACGATTGTCGCTATACACACGCTTACCAATGAATAAGTCATGATTACCCGTTAATATATCTCCAGTAGCACTTTTTGTGTACTCTAGGTCGCCATTCACATATACTTTTTTCTGACCAGACGATAAGTCTCCATCATAAACAAATTGTACGTATGCCCATTGGTTTCCATTTATATCACCATCATCGTGACGGTAATGCCCTGTATTGGTAGTTACACGCGAATTGATTTTAATATCTGTTCCACCATCAACACCAAACATATAAGCTTCTTGGTTCATATCTGGACCTTTTACGGCAAATGGAGCATCTGAACTTGGGTTTGAATTAACTCGTACCCACGCCGACATAGTTAATTTTTTACCTGATATGTCTAAACTACTGCTATATGGTGCTCGTAAATAGTCGTTTCCATCGAAGTACGCTGAGTTACCAACTTTACCAGTTACAATTGATACACCATAATTTGTTGGATCATTTTGGTTACTTGTAGCATCACTCAAGTCTTCAAAGTGATAAACAGCTTTATAATCAGAGTTCCATACGTTTGGAGAACTTGGATTAGGAACTGCGACACCTTCAACACCATGTTTCATGTATAATTTCGTGTCTGAGCTACCTGACAGCTTCAACACCTTCACCCATAATTTGATATTTCCAGCTGCCGAATCATATCCAACAATTTCAATTGGGAGGATATTTCCCTCTTCATCAGAAACCTGAATATCGTAACCATTAGGACTAAACATACCTTGATTATAAGAGTTGGTCCAGTCTTGCTGATATACAAAAGCATTATGTGTAAGGTCTAAATATACTGGAAAGTCTTCATGCTCATCACCTTCAACTTTATTTTTGTCAATTGTAATTTCAAGCTGTCCGCAATAGTTTTCTGGAACACTTGCGTTATGACCAAAGTTGTTATCATTATCTTCTGCATTATAACCATCGAACGCTGCAGTTTCGCTGTTATCGGTAGTTTGTGTATGCCCTACAGGATAATCATTAGTTTCTGTCATCATGATGTAGCAGTTGTTTATTCCATCAGGCAAATTCAATAAATTAGCAACATATGGTCTAACAAACGAATAGTAACCATCTTGATCCGTTTCATCGGTCAACACAACCGCAGTTTCAAGTCCATCAACTTCTCCATTACAATTTAAGTCAACAAACAATTTAACTGTAATATTCTCAGTACCACCTTCATTAGAATCAAAAGTTCCATTTGAATTTTCATCCAAGAATACATAACCGTCTATCAATACATCACCATTAAAACCGAAATCATTGTCTACATCTTCTTGATTAGGTCCATTAAATTGAGCCACTTCAATATTGTCTGTGGTCAAATCAGATTCGTTAGGGTATGAAGTCAAGTTTGTATTTATGATGTAGCTATTTAATCCTTTACAGAATTGAATTCCGTAAATATTATAATCTGCTGAATTTGTTGAAGTGCTTCCGTTTGTGTTGTAGCCCGGAATCGAATTAATTGTGTTCTTATCAAACTTGATATAATTCACATCTCTATCTGCAACTATTACATATTCTCCACTTACTGGAGTTAAAATAGCGATATCAGTATTGTGATAGAAATTTATTCCATCCGTTGACTCACTTATTATTGCATATGCTCCAGACTGAATAGTTCCAAGGAATATTGAATACTCACTTCCTTCTGCTACAGTACCATCTAACTCCACAATCAAGTTATCCGCATTGTTATCAAACCCAGAGAAGTCTCCATTAGGAGCACCTAACATGTTATTTGGGTTATCAATACTTGATTGGTATGTAACACTATTGATATATCCATTCGTACAAGCATAATCAACTTCAAACTCGTATTCACCGTCAACATCCGTTGTTGTACTGTCAATTGGCGTTGTCTCACCATTGTCTAAAATACCATTGTCATTATCATCACTGTATAGATATACGGTTACTCCTTCTTGGCCAATCTCTAAAATGTCCAAGGTAGTATCTCTATCAGCATCAAAGAAAACTGTTCCTTCAATTCGATTTTTCCCACCTGTGCTAGTTTCACATGGGTTATACCAATTAAACATTACGTTACCAGCAATATAGCTATCACCATTACTCGATGGAGACTTAATCTCTAACGTTGCTTGAGTTAAACCACCTGGCACATCGTTAATCGTCAATGTTTGAATAGTCATTGAGCGATCCAAGTCGTACGTATTAATAGTCACCGATTGAGACACACCGCCAGCTGTCAGTGTAAACGTTGCAATACGAGTATCATTATTCATTTCAGCAATTGGCAATACTGCTGTGATCGTTTTATCACTAACCGTTGTAGGCAATGTAAACGTTGTCGTTTTTGTCGTGTGGTAAACGTAGTTACGTTCATTACTCAATGAAGTATAATTGCTTTCACAGAATTCCGATTTTAATTTCACGTACGCTACAAATCCATGCATTTTAGATTGGTTGTTAGACACATGCATTGAAACCGAGGATGCGGCTCCTAGGGTTGCTTGATAATATCCTTTATCAGTAGTACCTGAAACATTGTTTAACGAATTAGCGTCTCCGCTGCTCCAATTTACTGTGCTAGTTCCGTTGGTAAAGCTCCCTGAAGTAGGTTGTCCACCTTTGTAAATACCTTCGACTACAATTTCATCAATTTCTGAAACGTTTTCATTAATTGATATTGTTGTTGTGCTATTGTTATAAGATCCTTTACCATAAGTAACGATACAAGGGTTGTAAACATGTGATTCATCACAACCTGGAGGATTTGGCTCTTCACATTCTTCACTTAACATTACATTGATGTCTCCACCTGTAATGTGACCGTTGCCACCTGTAACAGTCAGCCATCCTGAAGCACCGAACCCATCTTGTGTAATATTAGCACCATCTCCTAGTTGGAATGCTTCTCCCATTCTAGAAATTGACATGTTTCCATAATGTGTTGAAATAATTGTTCCACTAGTCGTTGTAAAGTACTCCCAATCTGTTGTGCTTCCAGTAGTAAAACACGTACTAGTTTTCGGACTATTTGTTGGAGGTGTTGAAGTTCTTCCACTAAACGTTAAGTCCACATCAAACGTTCCGCTTAAGCCGCTTGCAGAAATTGCATTTGCAACAAACCTCACATCTCCACTTGGATATGTCAACCATTGATAATCATTTGTGTCACCTTGTAAGTGATGTGCAGATCCATTTGCATCTGTCAGGTAAATAACATAAGGCTGATTTGCACAACCTACAGTGTTACTTACAACTCTCGTACATGATGGTTCGTCCAAACAAGTCTCGTCTAACATTACGTTAAAGTCACCATTTGGAAAATAACCAGTTCCACCAGAAATTGTAAACCATCCTGATGCGCCATAACCATCTTGAGTAATATTGGCACCGTCTCCTATTTGAGCTGCAGGCCCCATGCGGGTTAATGTCATATTGCCATAGCTTGTAGAGGTTATTGTTCCAGTTGTTGTAGCAAAGTATTCCCAGTCTGAGGCACTTGAAACCGTAAAACATGAACTATACTTTGGGCTATTGGTTGGTGGTACTGATGTTTTTCCTTCAAATAGAATATCAACATCAAAGGTGCCATTTAACCCACTTGCAGAAAGCCCTGAAGCCGTTAGTCGAGCATCTCCATTTGTATATTCCAACCACTCATATTGAGTACTATCACCACTTAAATGGTGAGCAGAACCGTTTTTATCTTTCAACCAAATTACATATGGTTTGTTTGAACATCCTCTTGTGTTTCCAACACGCTTCTCGCAAATTGGTGTAGCGCCACAGTCCGTAACTGTTACATGAATTGTATCCTTTACTTCGTTTCCACAAACTGTTGCCGTTGCGATATAGTCTGTATCGACGGTTGGAGTCACAGTCACAGTTTTAGTGCTTTCACCACTACTCCACGAATATGTTGCTGAACAGGTTTTCTCATATTTAATTGCATCAACCTTGAAAGGTGCGCAACCTAAATCTACTATCTTAATGATGTTATACTCTCCGTTTGTGGTTACACATATATCTTGATACCAACTTCCTGAATTATACTTCGTTGCGATGCAGGTGTAATTAGACGAATAAGAATAGTTGTTTTTCGCACCATATATTTTATAATATGCAGACCCACTAGGTACTTTTACTCGGATATATAACTTAGTTCCAGAAGGTACAGTACAAGGTAGTTGCCATACAATGCCAGTATACTGTCCTGAGTTTCCTCTGCAAAAATACGCTCCATTGCCATCAGGCGAACCGACTGCCTTACTAGGATTGGAAACTTGTCCTGCATAGGCTAAAACACCAGAAAGATATCCTTCTAGGTTTAGATTTTCAGTAGGAGTAAGTGTTACAGAATTTCCCTTACAAACAGTTACATCAGAACCTAAGTCTATGCTTCCACACGTTTGTGCTTGAGAAAATTGAATTGATAATAAAGCGCAACTTAAAACGGCGAACGCTTTGATACCGTTGAGGTAATAATTTTTGATCATGCGAAATACTATTTGAACTATGCACAAGACATAGTTTTGACTACGGTATACTTTTCGCAACTAACACACCAAAACGAATATCTGCCTAATTCGCTGATTACAAGTTATTTAAGAATATTACATTTCTGAGATACTAAGAAATTCGTCCCAAAATAGGAATACACTTTATCGAAATGGGACGTTATGAGTACTTTCTGAAGAGGCTTTGAAGTTTCATTTGAATAACTCCAAACAGCGCTTCTTTAACAATGCCTTTGCTCATTTTAGAGGTTCCAGCCGTTCTATCTGTAAAGATAATTGGAACTTCCACTAGTTTAAAGCCATATTTAATGGCTGTAAACTTCATCTCTATTTGGAAAGCATATCCTCGGAATTTGATCTTATCGAGATTAATTGTTGAAAGTACATCTTTGTGATAGCAAACGAACCCTGCAGTGGTGTCCATTATTTCCATTCTGGTTATAAACCGAACATACATTGAAGCGAAATAGCTCAACAAAACTCGACCCATCGGCCAGTTAACCACATTAACCAGTTTGTTTACATACCTAGAACCAACGGCAACTTGAGCATTTTGTTGTTTACAAGCCTCATGTAAACGAACAAGGTCTTTAGGATTATGTGAAAAATCACAGTCCATTTCAAATATATACTCATAGTCTTTGTCCAAGCACCATCTAAAACCATCGATGTACGCTGTACCTAATCCATTTTTCTCTTTTCGGGAAAGCAAGAACAAACCACTAAACTCTTTCTGTAGTTCTTGAACAGTGTCGCTCGTCCCGTCTGGAGAGCTATCGTCTACAATAAGCAAGTCTGTTTGAAAGTCGAGCGAAAATACAGTTCGAACCATTTGCTCGATATTCTCGATCTCATTATAGGTTGGTATGATGACAATGTTTTTCAAAACAGCTGTAATGTTAAATAAAAAAGAGCAACTACAAAGTAGTCGCTCTTTATAACGTTTTATTTATACGATTAGTTGCTTGATTTTTGGTGATCTGCCAAAAATTTTGCTAAACCGATATCTGTTAATGGATGATTTAAAAGTCCCAAAATTGAACTTAGTGGACAGGTACATACATCTGCGCCCGCTTCAGCCGCTTTAACAATGTGAAGTGGGTTTCGAATAGACGCCGCCAAAATTTCAGTTGAGAAACCTTGCAGTGCATAAATATTGCTAATTTGCTCAATCAACTCCATTCCATCCCACGAAATGTCATCAACACGACCAATGAACGGTGACAAATAAGTAGCTCCAGCTTTGGCAGCTAAAATTGCTTGTCCAGCTGAAAAAACCAGCGTACAATTTGTTTTAATACTATTATCTGTAAAGTATCGAATTGCCTTAACACCATCTTTAATCATCGGAACCTTTACAACAATTTTATCGTCAAGCTGAGCTAGTGCCTCACCTTCTCTAATCATTCCTTCAAAATCCGTGGAAATTACTTCTGCACTTACATCCCCATCCACCAATTTACAAATCGCTTTATAGTGATTGATAACATTAGCTTCACCACTAATTCCTTCTTTTGCCATTAAACTAGGGTTAGTTGTTACACCATCTAGAATTCCTAAATCTTGAGCTTCGGCAATTTGGTCAAGGTTTGCTGTGTCGACGAAAAATTTCATTGTACTTTTATTTGAATGCAAATCAACAAAAAAAAATGATTTGTTACCTGCATGACATTAAATTGTGGGTAAGAATGGCAGAGTGGTTAAAAAAAATGAAAAAATAAAGGCTGACATCGCACCGCTACAACCTCTTTACCCTTGCTGCATTCCTGCCCTGGGGGAGTTCGGAGGGAGCTGGTCGTGTCAGCCGCCGCAAAAGTAACATTCTAAAACATTTTGAAATAATTATTTCCATAAATTTCTAAGGGAATTTAAAATAACAAAAACGAGACTAACCTTATATTTGAACCATGACTTCCGAACAGTTAGAATTTAATAAAAACGAAGACAAGTTAGGCCAGCTTGTAGGTAAATTGAATCGCAATCTTAGCTTGATTTATGAAGGTGGTGGTGCAAAGTCCGCATCAAAACAAAAGAGTAAAAACAAAATGCTCGCGCGCGAACGGATTGACTACCTTAAAGATGATGGTGCAGAGTTTTTAGAAATTGGGGCTTTTGCTGGTTATGGAATGTACGAAGAACATGGTGGCTGTCCAGCAGGAGGCGTTGTTGGAGGAATTACAAAAGTAGGAGGCCGTAACTGCATCATCGTGGCAAATGATGCAACAGTGAAAGCAGGAGCTTGGTTCCCTATAACGGGTAAGAAAAACCTTCGTTTTCAAGAAATCGCAATGGAAAACAATCTTCCTATCATCTATTTAGTGGATAGTGCAGGTGTATATCTTCCAATGCAAGATGAGATATTTCCAGACAAAGAACATTTTGGCAGAATATTTAGAAATAATGCAAAAATGAGCAGTATGGGCATTATTCAAATAGCCGCCGTAATGGGTAGTTGTGTTGCTGGTGGCGCATACCTTCCGATAATGAGCGACGAGGCACTTATCGTTGATAAAACAGGCTCAATATTTCTTGCAGGCTCTTATTTAGTAAAAGCTGCGATTGGTGAAGATATTGACAATGAAACCTTAGGAGGTTCAGTAAGCCAGACTGAAATATCAGGTGTTATTGACGATCGATTCCCTAATGATCGTTCGTGCCTAGATCGAATCAAGTTTTTGATGGATAAAATTGGCGACTTCAAAACCGCTGGTTTCAATAAATCGGAAACTCGTTTCAACATTCCTGACCAAAAGAAACTATTAGGAATTCTGCCTCATGATCGCTCTAAGCCTTATGAGTCGATTAAGTTAATTGAGCAACTAGTTGACAATGGTGAATTTGAACAGTATAAAAAAGAATTCGGAAAAACGATTATTACAGGTTTTGGAAGAATAAATGGTTGGGCTGTTGGAATTGTAGCAAACAACAGAATGCTTGTTAAAACCAAAAAAGGGGAAATGCAATTTGGAGGAGTCATTTACAGCGACTCTGCAGACAAAGCTGCGCGTTTTATTATGAATTGTAATCAGAAGAAAATTCCACTTGTTTTCCTGCAAGATGTTACTGGGTTTATGGTTGGTTCTAGATCTGAACATGCAGGCATAATAAAAGATGGTGCTAAAATGGTGAATGCCATGGCCAATAGTACGGTGCCGAAGTTTACGGTAATTGTTGGTAATAGTTATGGAGCAGGTAATTATGCGATGTGCGGAAAAGCATATGACCCAAGACTAATTGTTGCGTGGCCAACGGCAAAAATTGCGGTGATGGGTGGCGAACAAGCTGCCAAAGTTTTACTTCAAATTGAAAAAGCGTCTTTAAAGAAAACTGGACAAGAGATTACTGAAAAAGATGAAAAAGCGTTGTTAGATAAAATTATAAACCGTTACAACGAGCAGACAACTCCAGAATATGCTGCTTCAAGGCTTTGGGTAGACGCCATTATCGATCCAACCAAAACTAGAGACTGGATATGTACTGGTATTGAGGTTGCAAACAATAAGCCTGTAGAAAAATTTAACGTTGGAGTGTTGCAAACTTAAAAACGTTCTAGAGCACGTAATCGATCGTTTGATTTGAAATTGTATGAAAACCCAATGGTAAAACTTGGGCTGTAGCGCGTTGTGCTTGGATAGTTACTCGGATTAACTTTAGAGTACTTCTCTTCCTCAAATTTTTCCTGCTGAATAATATCCAACTCGATGTATTCGCTTGGGCTCATATTTACTATGAGTATCATGGATATGTTTCCAATATTGCGACCATATCCAATACCTCCAGCCATTTTCTGATTGAACAACCCAATTTTAAACTCTTCTCGGTTGGTAACATCTCCCAACGGCACATTGAATATTAAACTATTATTGGCATCCAATTTATACGCCATAAAACCACTTAAAATAAAACTCACACCGTTACTTTCTCCATAGGAACCTATTGTGCTATCTGGTTTAATGAAATACTTCGGAGGGCTATTGATGAAAAAGTTAAATCCAAATCCTAGTCCAAAAAACACTCCTTTTTGGTATTGTTCAAGTTCGTCTTGAATTTGTTTATTGGCTGCTTCTAAGAGTTTGACTCTAGTTTTCAAATCATGAGTATCCCGCTTTAGCAGTTCAACTTTTTGATTTAATTCCAATTGCTTGAGTTGCATTTCTAAAACTTCAGACGTTGCACGTAGTTCGTTTGGTTCTTTTGATGATAAAGAATCACCGAGATTTGTGGATTGACCATTGGCGAATAAAAAGCACATCATCGCCATACACATTAAAACTGTATTTTTCATAAAATTCAATTAGGTAGGGCATATATATAGCGTGAAAAGAAATGTAATTATTGTGTCATGAGCAATATTAATCCGGTACATCGTATATTTGGGTTAAAGAATTCCAGCTTTCTGGCATCCATGAAAAAAAGCCATATTTTACTTTTGGGGATATCACTATTCATTGTCAGTGATGCCTATGGTTCCTTGGATTCTAATACACTAAAGTCTCGAAAATTTGGAAACTTTTTAAATATTGGTGCTTCGCTTGGCATTGGTGAGGGGCACGCAAACTTTATTATACCTTCTCCAGCACTAAAAATCGGGAGATTCAACTTTAAAGGATTGTATGTTGAGTATGACCAAATAACAAGCAAAGCCATTCAGCTGCAAATAGATTTATTTCCAATTAACGCTAATCACCCAACGAGATCAACGTTTTTTACAATTTCAGGAGGATTGGAAGACAAATCTTTTAGATCTGGTAGACCCGAACCGATTGCAGAGCGCGAAACCTATTCCTTTGGGTTTGGAATGAATCGTTACTACACAGATAAACGTTCTAAAATTTCATTTAACATTTCAAGCTCAAATTATTCGGTTTTTACTAAAACTAGTAATTGTAAACCTCAGTTATTTATGGGTTTATCATTTAATTATTTTTTGTTCAAGTTTGGTGACTTTGGAGGTTATGGAAACGTAAAGTTGTCGGAAAAGCCGATTAGAACAAAGCCAAAAGTTACACCTGTCGTCAAACCAAAACCTATAAAAAAAGCAAAAGTTCCGTTTCTTGGTCAATGGTTTAACCCTATGGTTTCGTTGGGATTAGGTCTTGATCGAGCAAATTTTGTAGCTCCGGCTTTCGGAATTAGACTAGGTCCTTTCAGCGGGAAAATGAGTGTAGCATTTGCGATAACATTAGATGGCAATATTGACTTTTACAGAATCGAAAGTAACGGAAAGTACGATCGAATTATTGGGTTTGGAATAAACTACTATTCTGGATATAATATTGATGCTCATGGATTTACGTTTAACCATACCGCCTACAGAAAAAACGGAAAACGCAGTGTAACCATTAAAATTGGAATGGCATTTAACTATGCTCCTCCTCTTACCTATGTAGCAAGGTATGGTATAAGTGGTGATAGTCGTATGTTAAATGCTGGAATTTCCTTAAACTACTATATGTTCAGGTTTAAAGAATTGAAGCAACCACGTAAAAAACAACTATTTAATTTCCTTTAAACAGAGCGATTCCAATTGGTTTTGCTAATTTTTTTTCCGAATTTGCAACAACTATAAAAAATCCAAACATGAAGAAACTCCTTTCAATTACCTTTTTGGCGTTTTTATTTTTGTTCTCTACAAAAACGTATGCTACCCACGTTATGGGTGCAGACATAACCTACACCTGTGATTCTGCGTATGCATACACATTCAAGTTAGTGTATTATCGCTATTGTGGAGGTGTCCCTTTTGCCAACCCGAGTAACATTACGAAACTAATTGCTATCAAAACTGGTGCAAGTCAGAGTGTGTCATTAACAAGAACTTCAATTAAAGAAGTTACCCCATTATGCAAAACAGCCAGTAAAAGATGTTATCCTCAAAACACGTTAAGAACTGGTGAAGGTATTGAAGCACACACTTTTGAGGTCAGCATAGACTTTAAAAAAGCACCATATTCCAACTTATTAAAAAATGGAAACTGTGAAATTCGCTTTGAAACTGGGCAATGTTGTAGAAATAGCAATATCACGACAGGTGCGGCAAATCAAAACTTTTATACGTATGCTTTATTAAACTTATGTGAAGCTTCGGTCAACAATTCACCTCAGTTTTTATATGATCCTATTGGATATTTATGTTGTAATCAACCAAACTATTCTTCTGTTGGCGGTTACGACCTTATAGATTTTGACTCGTTATCCTATTCATTTGCAAAACCTTTACGCGGATATAACAATACTTTGTCGTATAGTGGAAACTACACACATACAGAACCATTTAAAGCGTATTATCCAGGGACGTACTCACCTCCTTACAATAATCCAAATGCGAATCCACCTATTGGAATTTATATGGATCCCATCGATGGATCAATGGTTTGGACGCCAATGAAGTGTGATGAAATCACGGTAGCCGTTTTAGAAATAAAAGAATGGAGAAAAGACACCGCAGGTAAATATCAAGTAATTGGTATCACCAGACGTGACATGCAATACGTTACAAAACAGTGCCCAAGCAATAATCCCCCGGAGCTAACTGGCACGAAAACCCATAATGTGAAGCTAACTCCTTGTACGGATCAGTATTGCTTTACAATTAGCACCAAAGATGCGGTAAAAAAACCACCTCCACCTTTACCAGCACCAGATGCTGACACGGTAAGCTTTATGACTCCTACCCTACCATCAGGTGTAAGTTTTAAGATTCTTAACCCAAAAGCAATAAACCCATCTGCGCAAATTTGTGTGGACTTAAAAAAGGTAGACATTGATAAACTGCTTGATTATCCAATGGTTATTCCGATAACAATACGTGATAACGCATGCCCATTAAATGCTGTATCGACATATCTTTATCGTATTGTTTACGACACAACATCCACTTTTGGAAAAGTAAAAGGACTAACAATTGATGATAAAAACTCAAATTGCATTACGAATTCCAATGAATCTGAATTGGAATACGTAAGGAAAGTGGCCTACACAAAACAAGGTGCCTATAAGTATACAGAACCTGATGGTAGTTTTGAATTGTGTATTGACACAGGAACAACCGCAGTTAAACTTGTTGGAAACCCCTGGTTTATAGACCAATGTGTTTCAAAAAATGTGAATGTTAAAAAAGATTCGGTACATGACATTGAGTTTTATTCTAAGTTGAAAGATGGAATTGCTGGTTATGTGTTTGAAGAAGAGTCTTCGTGTAAATCTGGTTCTACTCCAAAACCCGTTAGCGGTCAAATGGTAAAAGCGCAGCCTGGAAACCATTATACCATTACCGACGAAAAAGGATTTTATTTATTCAATGTTTCATCAGGAAACTATACTGTTTCCTTGGTCAATGACACTACGTTTTGGAAAAACCAATGCACTAAGTCCGTCAGCGTTTCTCTTGGATCGAGTGAAACTAAATTTATTGATACCTTTTATAATTTCCAGAGGCAAGTAACTGACTTAGCTATTTCGATAGGTTTCAATTCTGGAACAACTGTTCGAAAATCGACGGATTGTTATGCGAATCTTGTGGTTACCAATCAAGGAAAGTCTGTAATTGACAGTGCTGTAATTACCGTTAAAACGGACAACAATTTGGTGACCATGGCTAAGAGTCATTTTTCATGGAAATCCCTAGGTTCAGGAAAATACCAAACCACTGTATATAATCTCCTGCCTTTGGTCAAAAAACGGTTATCCTTGTATCTTGCAACCAAATCCGGTTACAATACAGGAGATATTATTCCATTTTACGTTACGAGTGATAGCCTTTCAGCCAAAAACGATTTAAATCTTGCAAATAACGGAGATACAGCTATGCTTCGTGTAGTTGCGCCATATGACCCTAATATTAAAACTGCCGTTCCAGATAGCATTTTTACTGTTGATGATCGACGCATTACATACACCGTTGAATTTCAAAATGAAGGTTCGGCGTCAGCCATAGATGTTGTAGTGCGTGACACTCTTTCGAAAGATTTTGATTTGTCTACTCTTCAGTTTCACTATGGAAGTCATGATTATCGTTATGTATTAGAAGAAGATCAATTATGGATCATCTTTGAAGATATTAATTTGCCTGCAAAATCTGAAGACTATGCAGGGAGCATGGGAAGTGTTACCTTTAGCTTAGAGCTAAATAAAAATATTCATGAAGAAACGGTTATAAAAAATAGAGTTGGAATATACTTCGACACTGAGGAAGTTGTTCTTACAAATTTCCAAACCAATCACTTTAAATCTCCGATAGAATTTACAGACACGCTAAAGAAAGTCTATTGCATTGGAGACACCGTTGCATTGCCATTTACAACATGGTTTAAACCTCAATTGGACAATAAATTCTTATTGCAAATGACTGATAAGTCAGGTGCGATAAGTACGTTTAAGGCTGTAGATAGCATACAGACTTCCGACACATTTGGAACTTTTTCATTTGTTATACCACCCAACTCTGCATCTGGTAGCGGTTACACTTTTAGAGTTGTTTCGTCTAATATAATCACTGAAATGTTTGACGCTTCATATTCTTTACCAATAACAATTGAATCAATAGAAAACACAAATGTTGTTAGCACAGATTCGTCTATATGCTTCGGCAACTCTGTTTTAATCAAACCATCTCAATCGTATTTCAGCAACACATCATATGTTAATGGACAAATGCTGAGTAATGGTTCGAAAGTAGAGTTTAGCACTGATACGTTGCAACATGGAGACTTCGTATTTTTTGAGCATGAGACAATCAACGGATGTAAATCTAATTCTGACACCCTAACATTTAACGTGTTTGCGATTCCATCGTTGAGCATTCTACCTATGGACTCCGTTTATTGTGACCCAAGCTCAGACGTGGAAATTCCATTCGATTTAAAGCACGGCCAGGGGTCTGGATCAGCAACCAAAATTTATGTAGACTATGGTGATCTAAATACTTCGGACTTAGACACATCAGTGCATAAAACAACTCACTCTTATTCTAAAGGCATTTACGAAATAAAGATGACTGCCTCAAACGGTCTGTGTTCGGACTCGACTTTACAAACTGTACATATTGGTGCAAAACCAAGCATAACACTTTCGACACTTGCGACGAATATTTGTCCGAAAGAAGAGTTACAGTATACAGTTACTCGTGACAGTTCATTAGGCTTCCAACTAGACTCATGTATATGGTATTTCAGTGATGGAAACGTTTATGCTGGCGGAGGGTCGTTTTCTCCAAGTCATTCATTTCTGACAAACGGAAGTTACGACTATGAAGCAATAGTACATAGTAAAGGATGTAGTGATACCGCTAAAAGTACTGTTGATGTCGTAGCAGCACCAAAAGGGACAATCACACCGAATCAAACTTCTGCCTGTTTGCCTGATGCAGACTTTACTTTTAACTCTGTGTTAACGGGTGATTATACAGGTTTCAAATGGCTCGTTGATGGAAATGAATTTACTACTAACTCTATTACCAAGTCTTACAGTACTTCTGGCAAAAAAGAGGTTACGTTAATTGTACAAAGTGCTGGAGTATGCCAAGATACAACTACTCTTAGTGTCGATGTATTTGATACGGAAGTTGCGGACTTCAGTATACCAGCGTCGCTATGTACGAACGATACACTTAAATTTAGCATAGGAAGACCTACTTCTTCTTCATATACTTGGCAGGTTTTAGGATCCGAATTAACTGGACCGTCTCAAACCATAGCTTTATCTTCTCATTCTATAGGGGCTCATGATGTTAAGCTTTTACTTGAAACCACCGATAGATGTAAGGATAGTTTAACTCAGTCATTTGAATTGTTCGAAACTCCAATAGTTGCTTTCGAAGTATCAAACGTTTGCTATCCTGAGTTAGTGAATTTGGTTAATCAAACTACAAATGCCAATGCAAATACCATTTACAACTTGTATTGGGGTGATGGTATGACAAAAGTTTTTAAAGCGTTTACGGACGACGACCACCGATATCAACCAGGTAATTATTCTATTAAACTTGTTGCCACTAGTGCCGGTTGTGCTGACTCTTTAACAAAACCTGTGGAAGTGTTTGAAAAGCCTAAAGCATCTTTTGACATTACTGATATAAAAGGCTCTGTAGTTGATTTTGAAAACACATCAACCAACAATTCTCGCAACTATTGGTTGTTTGGTTCGGATAATTTTGAAGAATCAAATAGAGTTTTCACCTACGACTTTGACCAGTCAGGTATGTTCAACCTACGGTTAATTGTAGAATCTACAGATGGCTGTTTGGATACAATTACTGATGCCGTTGATATAGTTGGTGTAATCAAGTTTTTTGTACCAAACGCGTTTTCTCCAAATAGTGACGGTCTCAATGATTTTTACAACGTTGTACCTACCGACCTCATCGAAAAAATTGAGTTTACATTGTATGATCGTTGGGGTGGTCAAGTATTGTTTTCGGAAGATAAAGACAATCTGATACAGGAAGATTTACAAAGTGGGTTATATATGTACAACATCACCATTATCGCTATAGACGGAAGCAAGCACTACAAATATGGTACGTTGAACATATGGTAAAACGTAATAAGTCGATAGGTATAATTCTAATATTACTCTTCGGGCTTGTTCCGCCAAAACAAACATTCGCACAATCATCAGATTCGCTAGAGCTTCAAAAAAAGAAAATTGGTGATTTTTTTAATCCAGGATTATCACTTGGTTATGGAGAAGGTCATCTAACACGTCCTATTCCCTCAATGGCGGTTAGAATGGGACGGTTTCATTTAAAAGGAATGTTTACCACTTCTTTTAACGATGCTACGGTTCAGTTGCAATACGATGCTATAAGACTACCAAATCGTCATCCTAAACGCTCTACTTATTTAACCTTGAGTGGCGGAATTACAGAGAGGTGGGTGTCCAATTGGATATGGCCACTGGAACCCATATTGGTAAGAGTACACTCCTATGGCACAGGTTTTTCATACAATTGGAACAACAATCGTTCACGTTTTTCGGCTAATGTTTCTATAACTAATTCACCATTATCATTGATGGAGGTACGTTATTTTATAGGAAGAACCAGGTCAATTTATGGGCAGGTTTCGTATTCTCATTATCTATTTAAATCCACTACACAAAACGGCAACCTTGAGACGTATTCAAAATTTCACAGAAGTAGAACAAATACATTTTTTTCGAAATGGTTTAACCCATTTGCATCGATTGGCCTAGGTACCGATCGAGTTGGGTATATGCCAGCTTACGGTTTAAAAGTTGGTCCCGTTAATGCGAAATTTAGCTTTGACGAAGAATTTGTAATGGCCTTTAACATAAATGCCGACGTAATCCGTTTTAACCCGACTGAAAAGTACAACAGGCATTATGGTTTTGGAGCAACATACATAACTGACTATGGATATTCTATGTTTGGAATAACTGGAAATTATACGCTGTACAAAATAAATGGTCGCAATAGTTTTGACTTTAAACTAGGAATTGGAAAGTCTTCATTTGGTGGAACTATTGACAAATTACCAGAACGAATTCTTATGATTCCAAACTCTGACAACCTGTTAATAAATGGTGGCGTTTCGTTTAATATGTATTTGTTCCGGTTTGTTGATTAGAACAAATGTTATTAAATCTTGCAAACCCTTTTTATGTGTTTATTCTAAACGGATTAATGCAAAAGAATGCTTGCAAGATTATTAGGAAGCCTATTTTCGCTAAATGCTAGAGCATGCTTTGAGATATATCTTCCGCATAAAACCATTTAAACATGTCTCATGTACATTGTGTCTAACGATTGTGATTTTCACTCTTGGATTAAACAATGCTTGCGGCTTTCCTTCAATCAATACACAAGATTCTACAAAACCAAAATTTGGCAACTATTTCAACATTGGTGTCTCGGCTGGTATTGGCGAAGGGCATATGAATTTCATTGTCCCGTCTTTGGCGGTAAAGATTGGTCGGTTTAATTTCAAAGGTCTATATGCTGAGTATGATTTGATGATCAACGAAGCCTATCAGTTGCAATATGACCTCTTTCAACTAAAATCGGATCACCCAACACGATCCACTTTCATTACCTTAAGTGCTGGTGTTTCACAAAAAAAACCAAAAACTGAACGTCCTGAGAAGTTTGAAATACATTATATCCAGTCGTTTGGTTTTGGTGCCTGCTCGTATTTAAATCATCGACGATCTAGGATTTCATTTAACATGTCAGCTTCTAATTATTCGATTCGCACACAACAAAACTTCTACCTTCGAGAAAGACCGCAATTATTCGGACAAATTTCATTTAGTCAATATATTTTCAGATTTGGTGATTTCAGAGACCGTGACATTTTTACTTCTGCGATAGAACGAAGACGAAATAGACCAATAAAAATAAAAGAATCTAAGTTTCCGCTTTTAGCAGAATGGTTCAACCCATTTTTGTCCGTCGGTATTGGAATGGATCGAGCCTCACTAATCGTACCTGCTTTAGGATTAAAATTAGGTCCATTTAATGGGAAGGTTAGTTATAACCTATTATACTCAGCAGCTTATGATCTTAATTTGGACTTGGTTAATTTAACAAGCACCGATAAATACGAGCGTAAACTAGGACTCGGGTTTAATCAATTTTTCGACAATAGTACGACGATTTCAGGCGTTACATGTAATCTTTCTCGTTATCGAAAGAATAAAAAAATGGGTACAATTGCTAAACTAGGAATAGCAAGACATGATGGCGGTGGTTTAGGCTGGATTGTAAATGTTGGTCTTTCGGTTAATTTTTACACCTTTCGTTTTGGTGAACCTAATATTTATAAAAAAGAAGGTCGACCTCCCTTAAATTACTTAAAATTTGAATGAAGCTGTTTTTGTGATGGGATTTCCCCAAAAAATCCCTTTAAAATAGTTTCTAGGAGGATTAGTATATCATGGGTGTTGTATTGACTATATTTCTGAGGCACCATAATTCTGTATTTTGAGTGTAGGTATAGAGTTAGATGTTTACTCGTCTAATTATAAATTTGCCAAAAGGTCTTGTCGCCAAAATCAAGCCTAAGAGGTCCTTCTTTGACACTGTAAAGGCAATCCAAATTGCTGTTCTTTTCTATAAAAGTCCACCTCAGGTCACTAGATAAACGAAACCCCTTACCAGCGGTAAAATCATCCCAAACATCGGTGTAATATTTATTATCAACTTGCAAGGACTTATGGAGAGCCCCATTTTTGAAGCCCCCTATTGAGAGCGCTCCAACAAAGTTTACGAAAGTATTGTCATTGGTTGTAACAGCTACAGCTTCCTCAAGTAATCCATCACCATTATGAGATCATAGTGTAATCCTGAGGTTCTGTTGATTAGTCATATCAAGGTAGGAATGGATATGTACAGTTAAGTGTGTTATTTCAAGGTCACATGTTCCTCTATGAAAGTTGTCTTGCTCATATTTCAAGGTATCGATACCTTTCTGATTTTTAATAAGAATTAAGGTATCTTTTGGCACACCATCTACAAATGAAATATATCTTAAGGTATCAGTAGTCTCGTAGTTCATGACATACTCAAACATGCTGGGTTTAAATTCTAAAAACTCGAACAAAACTATGTTTTTTATACATTGTTAGGTGTTCACTTTTTTTTAAAACTACCTTCGAGATAAAATTATTTTTAAGGTTGAATTTAATGAGTCCACTTTCATGAAATTTTCAAACTCGTCATACTCAAACTCCCAGCTAATAGTTTGTCATTAAATAGGCTAATGGATTCTCCTTTTTCTTGAAGCCCCAGACTGTATATTAATGGTAAATAATGATCCGGAGTAGGAATTGCCAATTGGAATGCTTTGGATTGTTTATGGTAATCAATCAGTGGTTGGTAATTTCCATTCAAAAGATACTTGTTTATATCAGACCGAGCTTCAATTGCCCAATCATAGCCATAATCATCTTTATGCGCGTTGGCAAAATCAATCATTCCTAAATTGTGAATTATATTACCGCTACCAATAATCAAAATTCCTTTATTACGCAGGCTACTTAATTGTTGTGCCAATTCGTAGTGTTCTTGCCCTGTTTTGGTATAGTCAATACTCAATTGGATAACTGGAATGTTTGCTTCTGGATATAGGTGCTTGATAACACTCCATGCACCATGGTCCAGTCCCCATTTGTCATCCAAAGCTACCATTTCAGGCAAGAGTAGACTTTTTGTTTCTTTCGCTAGTGCAGGACTTCCCTTTGCAGGATATTGCACATCAAATAAAGCTTGCGGAAAACCTCCAAAATCGTGAATCGTTTTTGGCATTTCCATAGCTGTTACCTTAGTGCCTTTTGTGAACCAATGAGCAGACACACACAGAATTGCATTTGGAATAGGAATGGTTTTAGCGATATCCCTAAAACCTTTAACAAATTCGTTTTCTTCAATGGCATTCATAGGGCTACCATGTCCTAAAAACAAAACTGGCATTTTTGCTGTTTTTGGTAGCTCATTCGATAGTTTACTTAAATCATTTAATTTCATACTACAACCTGCTAACGGAAGTAAGCCCAATATTTTGAGAAACTCTATTCTTTTCATAATTTTCGCATATAATTTCTAACCTGAGTTCGATTCTTCTTTATAGGTTTAGAATTTCATAAAAGTCAATAGACAAGGCGGTTTTGTGAAGATTTAGCGGGTTGAACCCAAATTATGCATTAGTAAATCTATTACGAGAGAAAATCCCTGCAAAATCAAACGTTGCTCTGGCTTTTTCTCATTCACCATAGTGGTAACTATGCTAAAATCGACAAAAGCCTTGATTTTATTGGGCTTTTAACTCTCACTACGAAGTACTAATACACAATTCGGGTTTAATCAATCAAATCCAACGAAGTATATTGGGTTTTATGGAACAACATATACTTATTCCACTAGGAAAAAGCGCTTCTCTTCCTAAAAATTATTTGAAATAGCCCGCTATTACTGCATAAATTTTAGTTGACAATGACTATTTCCTAGCGTTCTAAACCATAAATAATAATCGAACTCAGGTTTCTATGTTATTTCTTTAACCATATCTGCAAAGAGGTTGTTGCTTTACCAAGCAAACGGTCAGAAGTTTCCGAACTTACAGCTTCTTTTGTTTTCTCAAAATATTCAAACATTGGGATAAATTCTTTGAGTTGCTTATTTCCAGAAACAAAAGCAATTATTTTTAATAACCAAAAAGGTGCATTATTCACCTTAGAAATACTAGGGTGCTTTACTTTTATATATTTTTGTAGCGCTTCATTAATTGTCAAGGATTCTGGTCCGTATGCACTAAACACTTGATTGTAAAAATCAGGATTTTGATACCCCTTTACCAATAATCTCCCAAAATCTTCAGAAGCAATCCACCTTATCTTAAGTGGCTGTTTTCCCATAACATTGGCTTTACCATTTTGGATCATTAAACTCAGAGACTCCATAAACCAAGTGGGTTTATAGATAAGGTAGTTAATTCCACTTTCTTTTATTAATTGCTCTGATTTGTACTTAGCATCAATAAACGAAAGTTTAGTTCTATTTTCTTCGCATACCGTTGCACCACTTACATAGCTAATAAGCTTAATGTTCATTTTTTTGGCGGCTTCAACGATTCTTTCTACAGCTTTAAACTCATCCAATTGCGATAAGGTTATATGCACAGCATCACAACCTGAAAGCGCTAAATCTAAATCCGCATCATCGAAAACATCTCCTTTTTGTGTTTCAAGGTTCGGATAATTTTGGGCTTCTATACTCCTAGAAAATAACCTCATTTTAAAACCGTTGGCATGAAATGCTTTTATTGTTTCTTTAGCAACCAAACCGGTTGCACCTAGTATTACTATTTTATTTATTTGTCCTATCACCATAAATTAATTTTTATTTACTCGCCATCCATTTTTTAGTAGCATATCGCTAATTTTATTTTCTGTTATGTACATAATCCTATATTATTGAATTCAAACAATTACTTAGTTACTATAGGTGCTTTTTTCGTTCTACCCCAAACTACAAACACAGCAAGTACTAAGAAAAATATATTCATACCAATCAATGATGATTCACCTCTGGTTACATGAAAAATACTTGCGACAATCATTAACGCAATTATACCGTATGCGGCCAAAACCGTTAATTTTGGTTGAATCCTTAGAGCGGCTGGTAGTATGATTCCTAAACCGCCAAGTAAATCTACAATTCCAGTGAGTGTTACTAGCCCTGGATTTTCCAAAGCCCAAGGCAGCATTTTTGCAGTTTCCTCAAAGGGTTGAAACAATTTGGCGTATCCTGCCCAAATTAAAGTGAGGGAAAGAAGCGCTTGTGCCACCCATACTGTAATGTTTAGCACTTTAAATTTTATTGAAGTTGTCATGATTTTATTTTTAAATATTACTTTAATTGCAAAGATTAGTGTGAATGCACAAATAAAAATTAAGCTAGCTTAAGAAATCATAGCATATGATTTAGTTGTGTCTTTTTAGTTTTCAAATAATCAGCGTTATGTGGGTTGGGTGCAATTCTAAGTGGTTGAACGCTATTTAGTTTTCCAGTAACGTTAGAAATTGTCTTAATTTTTTCTGGGTTATTTGTTAATAATTGAATTGATTCAATACCTAGAAAGTCCACAACATTAGTAACGATGTCAAAATTTCTTAAGTCGGTTTCAAAACCCAATGAATGATTGGCAGTAATGGTATCTAGTCCTTGGTCTTGTAAAGCGTAAGCGTTCACTTTGTTGAACAAGCCAATTCCTCTACCTTCTTGCTTCAAGTAGATTATTACCCCTTCTTGTTTTTCTGAAATCATTTTCAAACTGGCCTCCAGTTGCTCTCCACAATCACATTTGAGCGAGTTGAACACATCACCTGTCAAACACTCAGAATGCACCCTTACTAGGACACCTTTTTTTGCACTTAGTTCTCCCATGTAGACTATAAGATGCTCTTTGGAATCTTCCTCACTTTTGAAAGAAACAAGGTTAAATATACCATACTTTGTAGGCAATTTGGCCTTGTTAGAGAACGTTACTTTAGGGCTTTTAGATTTCATGCTTTATTAAATAAATGAGCAATCTTTCTTAAAAGATTGCTCAAAGGCCTGCATATTATTTGATATCGCTTTGTTTCATAAAGAATGGCCCAAGTCCGAAAAAAATCATGGGTACAAAAAAGTGCATTGGGACAACTAAACCAGGAAACAACTCTGGAAACTCTATATCCAATGGAAGAGTAACTGCCATTGCGGGTAAAATGCTAGCAAAGGTCAGGAACATATAAACAAGGTTGACTATCCCTATCCATTTTTCCTTTTTTACTTTGAACAAGATAAAATAGCCTAGAGACATCAAAACTGTTCCAATTAATGATGAACCAATAATAGCACCAGCGTTCACCACAGGCGAGTAATCTACAAAGAACATATCTTGATAGATATACTGGTATATAACTCCTGCTAATCCAGAAAGAAGACCAGCAACTATACCGTAAATTAACAATTGTTTTGCCTTCATTACTTGGTTACAGGAATGGTTACATCAAGCTTGATTTCATTCGACACCTTCTTAGACATTCCCTTCATTGTACCTACACCGAAGTCCATTCTGTTTACAGAAAATTTAGAGTAGAAAGCCTTGCCATCAAATGAAAATGGAATGGTCATTTCTTTTGATGTACCATGAATGTTCATAGTTCCTGTCACCATATAATTTGCATCATTTTGGGAAACCGACTTGGATTTAAAAGTAATGTTTGGATAAGTCTCAGCATCAAACCATTTATCACTCAAGGCATGCTTATTTTTCATTCCATTCCCGGTGTTGATTGAGTTTACATCTAATGTAAAAGAGAAAGATGAACTTGCAGGATTGTCAGAATTAAACTGGATATCTCCTTTGAGTTTACTAAAAATTCCTTCTGCATCTGTTCCTGCGAATTTAACGGAATAGCCATCGGTAATTTTCCAGTTAATAGAATTGTTCACAGTGAAGGCAGATAAAAGAAGTACAGATACTGTTACTGCCACGAATTTGGCGATGTTCAAATTTGTTGTTTTCATTTTATATTATTTTATGTTATTGATAATACAAAAGTCCGTACAACCGAAATGATAAAAATTAAGGTATCTTAAGAAATTACATCCGTGCTAATTTTCTTCTAACGTCACTTAAGTATTCAGGTGTCATCCCTAGGTAGGGAGCAATTAGTTTAAGCGGTAGTCTTTGGACAAGTGTTGGATAGGTTGCTATAAAATCCAGATATCGCTCTTCGGCAGTTGCACTTAATAAATTTTCTAGACGCTTATTGCTAGTGATTAAATTGTTTATTAGTTTTTTATTTTGTTCTACCAAATCATCATGACTTAATTGATTGATGTCGCTATAATCTAAATTAGAAATTACAGAGACTTCACTATCCTCAATTGCATCAATAAATATGCGCGCAGGTTTTTGGTTTAGGAAACTATCCATATCTGTAATTAACCAGTTTTCAGGTGCAAAATGCAAGATATGTTCCTTTCCAAACTTGTCGATTACATAACTTTTCAAGCATCCTCCAATTACTTTATATACAGATCTACAAGAATCTCCTTTATATAAAAGAATCGTTCCTTTAGTGATTTTTCGGGTTGGTGAATTATCAAATATCTTCATTTAATCATGTTATTTACTTAGGGTATTTAGGGTGACGGTAACGTATATGCGTAGTGCGGGGTTTCAGATGAATTCTCTGTCCGCCCGCACTAAACTTCGATAGATGCAAAATACTCAATTTGAGCATTTCAGCCCACATTAAACTTATATGTTGTATGCCCGTGCATTCTTTTCGTCCGTGCGTTGGGGCAGCCATACTCTTTGACAAGTTTTGGTTGTAGCGTTGGCTTGTGCGAATTGCAAATGTGTATGGCTTTTAGCGTTGGCATTATTTCGTTATTACTCTGTTTTTCTTAAAATTCTCTGCTTGTTCAAATATGTCTTTATATACTTCGTCTCTTTCTACTGGCGGATATCCGTGTTCATCTAAGAGAATTATTAGTCCAACTTTTAAAGCGGATTTAATGTCTTCTCGTTTGCTCCAATCTGGATATTTGGCTTGAGAGTCCACCAAGTCTTTAACTGCTTGAGCTAAAATAATGAGTTTGTCTTCTGGATATTTGAAGTCATACTTGATACACAAATCTTTCAAAATGTCGTAGAAGGCTTTTTCTTCAAAGTCAATTCCCAATTCGTCTCCTGCTGAAAACTCTTTGTGTACTTCCCAAATCAAATTGGTCAAATGCTCCGCCATTTCTTCGTACACTTCACTTCGCAATACATCATCTTCTTTTCGCTCGTTGTAGCGTTCTACCAAGGTTTGCATTTTCTTAGAGAAGTCAATTCCTTTTACTTTGTTGACTTTCTTAATCTCTCCAATGGCTTTGGCTAAAAGTTGTTGAAGCAATTTGATTTTAGTGTGTGGCAATTTGATTTTGTCAATCTTCGCCAAGTAGTCTTTTGAAAATAGGTCTTGTTCGCTTTGAGTTTCATCACCGAGTTTGAAGATTTCCTGAACACCATCACTTTCCAAAGCATCTTTTATCATTTCCCGAACTCTGGCGTTCATCTGTGCCGTGTCGGGTGCACTGCCTTTGGTCAGTTTGAAAACGATTGACCTAACAGCCAAGTAGAAATGCGTGTAATCTCTTTCTTTCTGCGTTAAATGCTCACTTCCTGCACAAATATCATAAGCGGCTTTCAGACGTTTTACCAAGCCCATAAATCGGGTTTCCAAGTCTTTGGTCAACTGAACATATTCAGCAGCCATATTCAAGGTGTTCAACTGCTCTAAAGCAGCACCACCGAAATATTTTGAGCTGTCGAACTTATGGAAGACTTTAGCCAAAAGGTCTAAATGATTTCTTACCACAATCAGCGATTCTTGAATGTCTTCAAAATTGTCTTCGTCACCTTTGTTGTATTTGGCGAGTGCCAAATTCATTTGTTTTTTGATGCCAATGTAATCCACTACCAAACCTTTGTGCTTGCCTTCAAACTTTCGGTTAACTCTTGAAATGGTCTGAATTAAATTATGTTGTTGAATTGGCTTATCAATGTAGATGGAATCCAAAAATGGCACGTCAAAACCTGTGAGCCACATATCTACCACAATGGCAATCTTGAAATTGGATTTTTCATTTTTAAACTGTCTGTCCAATTCCTTGCGGTATTCTTTTGTGCCGAGCAAATCGTACATTTCTTTTGGGTCGTCTTTGCCTCTGGTCATTATCATTTTGATACGCTCCATTGGTTTGATTTCCCTTTTGTCCTTGTCTGTTAAAACAGCTCCTTCTTCGACAATTCTGATTTCCGCCCATTCAGGTTTTAGGGCGATTACATTTTTGTAAAACTCGTAGCCAATTTCACGGCTGCTACAAACAAACATTGCTTTGCCTTTTACAGTAGCACCTTCGTTTACTCTGTTTTCGTAATGGTTTACAAAGTCTTCCGCCAATTTCAATAATCGGTCAGGGTCGCCTAAAATGGCGTTCATTGTTGCCGTTGCCTTTTTGCTTTCTTCTATTTGGTATTCATTGGCTCCCGCTTCGGCTGCTTCTTCGTAGTATTTTTCAATTTTCTCTAATTCGCTGTTGTGCAAGGCGACTTTAGCTGCCCTTCCTTCATACACAATGCGAACGGTGATTTCATCTCTTACAGATTCGGTCATGGTGTAGGCATCTACTACTTTTCCGAAAACATCCAAAGTTGCATCAATGGGTGTTCCTGTAAATCCTACGAATGTGGCATTGGGTAAAGAGTCGTGAAGGTATTTTGCAAAACCGTAGGTTTTCTTCACACCATCTTTGGTGACTTTTACTTTTTGGTCGAGATTAGTTTGGCTTCTGTGGGCTTCATCCGAAATGCAGATTACGTTGGTTCTTTCTGTAAGCAGTTCAGTGTCTTCAGTAAACTTGTGAATGGTGGTTAAAAATACGCCACCGCTATTTCTGCCTTGCATTTTGGTTCTTAAATCGGCTCTGCTTTCTACACTTTCCACCGCATTGTCTCCTATAAATTGCTTGGCGTTGGTAAATTGTCCTGAAAGTTGGTCGTCTAAGTCGGTTCTGTCGGTAATGAGTACAACGGTCGGACTTTCAAAATGCTCGCTTTTCATCAACAAACGAGTGAGATAAAGCATTGTAAAACTCTTGCCACTACCTGTTGCTCCAAAGTAAGTACCGCCTTTTCCGTCTCCGTCTGGCTTCTCCGCTTTTTTGATGTTCTCGTACAAACTGCGAGCTGCATAATATTGTGGATAGCGACAAACTATTTTCTCGTCTTTTTTGGATGAATCGGGAATGTAAATGAAGTTTTGAATAATATCTCGCAAGCGATTTTTATGCAGCATTCCTTGAACCAAAGTGAACATACTGTCTATGCCGTCCACGTCTTTTGCCAAACCCGCAATTCTTCGCCAAGCATAGTAAAATTCATAAGGGGCAAAGAATGAACCTGCCTTGTTGTTCACTCCATCACTGATGATGCAAAAAGCATTGTATTTAAACAGTTCGGGAATGTCTCTTTTATAGCGAGTGGTCAGTTGAACAAAAGCATTGTGAATGGTGGTATTTTCCTGAATGGCTGTTTTAAATTCAAAAACCACCACCGGCAAACCATTGACGTATAAAATACCGTCTGGAATACGTCTTTCTGTACCTACAATTTCCAATTGGTTGACAAACTTGTAAATGTTGGTGTCAGGCGGATATTGTTCTTCGGGCTCGGCAGCAATGATGTCTAAATTTTCACTTTGTCGCTGACGGTCTAAACCTGCATAATCAATGAGCGAAATATGAATGTCTTTTTGGTTACGGTCTTCTCGTTTCAGAATAAAACCGTCTGACAACCACTGCATAATTTTTTTGTTGCTTTCGTAAAGGTCTGCCGAAGAAAGCGTTTTGAGTTGTAGAATAATGGATTGAGCTTCTGTTTCGGTTAGGTTAGCATTTTGATAGCGAGTGAGCAAGTAGGTTTTTAGGTCTTCCTCAATGAGTACTTCATCTTCGCTTGAACGTACCAAACTACTGCCCACAAAATGTGGATAGCCTTCATTTCCTAAAAGCTCTATAAATGCTTGCTCTAATTTCGCTTCTGTGAATTTCATAGGCTAATTATGTGAGAAGTTGTATAAATAATCCATCATTTCACGTGCGAAACTTCTAATATCTTCTTCATTGCTGCTTGTAAATAAATGCGAATCAGGATTTAGCATTGTTCTAAACTCGTGGAATTTCGCTTTGACTGTCTCATCTGAAAAAATTGCATCTATCTTTTCGCTTAATGTGCCAAATGGTGTATCGCTTTCTGTGTACGCCTTAAACTCCTTTATGTAAAAGTGTGGTAAATAAAGACTTTCAAGAAATGGTCTCAGGTCAGCTCTAATATCCACTTCACTTTCTCTATTAATAAAAGATTGAATTCTTGAGAATATCTTATCATAAGTAGTCTCTGTAAAGAGATTACTTTCAATTCTTCGAAGAAAGCTAGTTGTATTATTTTGTGAAATTTCAATGAAAGAAATAGTAAAGTCATCATTCATTCCTCTTTCCATAAAATTGCGAATGAAATGAGAGTAATGTGTTAAGACAATAACTTGCCGCATTTCTCTCAAAGTATCTTTAATACGGGTAATAGATTTCAATATGCGATTGTCGTCAAAACTTGTAACTGGGTCGTCCAACACGATTATCGCATTTTGCTTTTGTTCAGGTGTTAAAAAATCCATCTTCGCCCAAAATAGAGAGAGTGCCAAAGCCCGTTTATCGGATTCACTAAATACTTTGGTAATGTTAGAGTCGTTTATCTCGACATCTTTGAACTTTACTTTTAAATAATAAACAGGTTGATGCCCACGATTGTCTGTTCCTCTTTCAAGTGTGAAGTTTTCGCTGCCAAACTGTTTAAAGTGAAAATCAATTCGAGTATAGAACCTATCAAGGTATTGGTTTTGATTTGCAGATAATGCTTGTTCGTTTGCAGTTATTCTTCCTTCAATTACTGTTATTTCTTGTTGTTCTCTTTGATATGACACGCAAGCATCATTTTGCTCAACTCTTGCAATTGCTCTTTTTTTAGTTTCAATTTCAGTTTGTAATTCAGAAATCCTAGTTCTTATCTGGGTTAAGTCACGATATGGCTCTTTAAATAATTGTATCGCCTCCCGAATGCTGTCAATAGTTTCGGAAATTGAAGATAAATTTCTTTGGTAGTTGGCGTGATTTTCTAATAAATTGGAAAAATCAATTAATTGAACAATTTCGTGAGGCTTTCTCTCTTTGGTGTTGAATGCTTGATTTACTTGCTGAGAAATTTGAGTTGATAAATCAACAAGACTCGTTTCGTTCGTTGAAGCTATAAACTCATTTAAACGAGTTACTAAAGCTGTGAAAGCATCTGTATTTATTAACTGAGCATATTGTAAAAGTAGAGCTTGTTTTGCTGTGACCGCATTCAATGAATTGTAGTTCAAGGCTCTCCATTGCCTTCTTAAGCTTTCAATTGTATTTGAAATGTCGGAAATATAGTTGCGGTATGCTTCATTAAAATAAGAGTGGTACGCATTAAGTAAATCGGCTGCGGTTGCCAAAGATTGACCACAGAATGAGCAATTTTCAGAATCGCTTTTTCTAGTGTCTAAACCTTCCTTAATCCACTGTTCTGCATTTTCGGTTATTTCAAAATTATTTTGAATATGCTTTTGAAGTTTAGCAATTGCAGCAGAACTAATCTCATTAAATTCCCTCTCTAATAAGTTGTTTGTTTGGGTTACTAACTCTTGAATATTTGTGGTAGTAACATTGAATTGGGAAACATCTTCAATTGATAAAATTTCTGTAGGTCTTTGAAGCCTTTGTTGTTCTTGTCTGAGCCTTTGTTCTAAGGCAGCTAATTGCTGTTTTGTAACTTCAAGGTTAATTGAACTCGGGTCGATAGATAAAAAAGGTAAATATTCTGCTTCTACCTTTTCTCTTAAATATGCTGGCAAGATACTAGAAAGTGCCCCTCTTTTCTGTCTTAATATTCTTTTATCCTCTGCGATTTGTGTTGCCAACTGAACTCCCTGCTGACCTAGAACAAACCTTGTGAAATTCTCTTTGTTCTGCCTTTCAATAGTGAGACCCGTAAATAAATTTTTGTGTATGAAATCAGAACCGAAAATGTGAAGATTATCATTTGAGTTCAATTGTGTCCAAGAATTATTCGAAAATGTACACGGCAGCTGGTTAGTGGCATTATTTGGTCTTACTGATATTCTTACACTTTGATTTGAATTAACAACAGGAATCGATTTTCGAGATGTAATTAAGGTTGGTTCATTTTCTTTTAGTGAAGAAAGTATATCGGTTAATGTTGTTTTTCCTTTTGTGTTAAGCCCATAGATAAATGTCAGTTTTTCAAATTGAATTGAACCGCCATTCGGAAATTCCCGAAATGCACCCACATTATTGATACTGTTAATTTGCTTTATCATTTTCCTAACTTTCTACTGTTTCAACTTCCATACTCTCCACAACCCCTTTCATCAACACAGGGCAAAGCGGTTTAATGCTTTCTTTTAACTGATCGTTGATGCGTTTACGGGTTTCTAAAGTGTGGTAAATGGTGACTATGGCTTCTTGTTTTTCTATGCACGGAATGGGCAATTTCACATCACACATATCCGCCCAATCGAAGGTTTCTCTGGCACTACCCCAAGAGTTGAAACGAGCATATCGGTCAAATTCCGTTCTTTGGAAATACAGATACAAATATTCGGGAAGTAGCTCGTCAAAGTCTTTGACTTCAAAAACTGTATAAGTGCTTGAAACTAGTCCTGCTTCTCCGTCCAATATGGCAATTGAAATCTTCTCACCATTTCTTGATGTTACCGACACATAACCAAACTGCCTTGGTCTTACAATTTTATATTTAGATAAATCAAGTCTGCTTTTATTTGACTTAGTCGGGATGAAAATCTTGTTTACGCTAATTCCTAACAGATTATCAGTTTCCAAATCTGTATTCCTTTCATCCGATTGCTGAATATATTCTCCCAATCTTTTGAGTGGCTCTTTCTTAATCAAATCCTCAATGTAGGTATCGCAAATCAGCTGCAAATCTTCCAAACTGTTTTCGTAGGTTTTTTGGTTGGTGAGCAAGCCTTTGTACAGGGCTACATATTTGCGTTGTGCGTCAATGGCTGGAATGGGGATTTCTATTTCACAAAATCGTTCCCAATCCAAACTGGCTCTTACGCTGCTATCACTAATAAACCAACCGTATCTATCAGATTCAGGGCGTTGAAACCACATCATCATATATTCAGGAATCAATTCGTTTTCATCTTTGCTTTCAATGACTAAATAGGCTGGTGAGATAATCGCAGGCTCATCATCCGTGTAAAGTGCAAGGCGGATGGTTTCATCTCTGCCAACTTGCATTGCAGAATAGGCAAATTGCCCTTTTTTTATGATTTTATATTTGGACAAGTCAGTGCCTGAAACATTGGCAACCGAAGGCATAAAGTTTTTGGTAATGTTAATGCCCAAGAGATTTGTCACTTTCAAATCCTTGTTGCGGTTGTCAACCAATTGTATGTAATCGCCCAAACGCTTATAACTCATAACCCAATGTTTTAAAAGCATTAATCAATTGAGCTTGTGATTCTTTTTCTTCTTGTAGCAGGGTTTTAAAATCTTGCTGAATGCGTTTCATTTCGGTGTCAAAGTCAATGCCGCTGTCTTTGTCCACAAACTCAATGTATTTGCTCGGCACCAATGAAAAATCGTTGGCTTTCAAATCTTCAAAACTGGCAGATTTGCAATACTCAGCTACGTCTTTGTAGCTATTTTCGTAGCCCACTTGTTGCCAATTGTGGTAGTTTAGCGCTACTTCATTTATATCATCTTCGGCGAGTTCAATGTATTTTTTCTCGTATTCGCTGCCCCAACGTCTTAAATCCATAAACAGGATTTCGCCCTTGCGGTCACGATAGTTTTTGGGTTTCTCTTTGGTGTTATCCGTGCGTTGCTTTTTGTTTTTGTTCAAAATCCAAAGCGTAACGCTAATGTCTGTGGTGTAAAAGGTGTTTCTTGGAATGATGATAATGGCTTCCACCAAATCATTTTCAATCAGTTTTCTACGGATTTTGTATTCTTCGCCACCGCCCGAAAGTGCACCATTAGCAAGAATAAAACCTGCCACGCCATTTTCAGAAAGTTTGCTCACCATATTTAAAATCCAACCATAGTTGGCGTTGCTTTTGGGTGGCACTTCATAGCCCATCCAACGTGGGTCGTCCAAAAGTTCGTTTTCGCCTCGCCAATCTTTTAGGTTAAATGGCGGATTCGCCATAATGTAATCAGCTTTCAGGTCTTTGTGTTGGTCGTTAGAAAAGGTATCTGCGTGTTTGTCTCCAAGGTTGGCAGCAATACCACGAATTGCCAAATTCATTTTCGCCAATTTGTAAGTGGTAGGCGTGTTTTCCTGTCCATAAATGGAAACTTCCTTTTTGCTTCCCTGGTGGGCTTCAATAAATTTGATAGACTGCACAAACATTCCGCCTGTTCCACAGCAAGGGTCATAAATGATGCCTTTGTAGGGTTCTATCAATTCCGCCATCAGGTTCACAATGGTTTTGGGCGTATAGAATTCTCCTTTGCCTTTTCCACTGCTTTCCTTCAGAGCAAATTTGCCCAAGAAATATTCATACACACGTCCAATTACATCTTGTCCGTTGTCTTTGAGCGTGTCAATATCGTTGATGGTGTCGAGTAGGGAAGCGAGTTTGGTTTTGTCCAATGCCAAACGAGAAAAATAATTGTCGGGCAAAGCACCTTTTAGTGCAGGGTTATTTTTCTCAATGGTGTTGAGAGCTGTGTCAATTTTTAGGGAAATGTCGTTTTGCTTTGCATTTTTGATGATGTAGCTCCACCGAGAAATTTCTTCCAAGTAGAACACATTTTTCATAGCGTAGAAATCTTTCATTTCCACATATTTTTCTTTGCCTTCGGCAATCAGTTCTTTTCTGCGTTGCTCAAATTTGTCGCTGGCGAATTTCAGGAAAATCAGTCCGAGTACTACGTGTTTGTATTCGGCAGGCTCTACCGAACCCCTCAACTTGTCGCAGGATTGCCACAAGGTTTCTTCAATCGCTTTTTCTTTTACTTTCTGTTTGGCCATTTATGTTTTATTTCTTTTTTATCGTTTTCAAATTTCGTTCATTCTGTCCGAGCATTAGCAAAAAACAGCTCTTTTGGTTTTTACTCACGTCACTTTAATTTTTATCGGTGTTCGTGAATGCTTCGCATTTCAGCGTTGGCTTTTGTGTCGGCAAAAACCAAATGTGCTGTTTGTGCGGCTGGCTTTCTTTGTATGTTGCCCAACTTCTTTTATCAGAAACAAATTCACCCATATCCCCATGGTAATAGACCAATATCCGAATATTTTATTTTGTTGTTGGGATTTGAATGATGGTTCATTATTTCTTCTGCAAAATAAGAAATAGTAAGTTACAGACAACCACTAGAGGTAGTGAGATTTGTTTCTATTGTGTTCTGTGTGGGTCTAAAACTTTCTGTAGTCGGAGATAAACTATCAGTAGTCAGAGACTATTAAACTATCAGTAGACAGAGGCTATGAGACTATCAGTAGACAGAGACTATTTGACTATCAGTAGACAGAGACTACTGATAGTAAAACAAAAAAAATCCCTTTAGAATTGCTTCCAAAGGGACTGATATTAATCTTTGAATCGTATTGATTATGCTTCCAAGGCAGCTGCTCCACCAACAATCTCCAAGATTTCTCCTGTAATTGCAGCTTGACGTGCCTGGTTGTATTTCAACTTCAACTTTTCGATTAGTTCTCCTGCGTTTTCTGTCGCTTTATCCATCGATACCATTCGTGCACCGTGTTCTGAAGCTTGTGAATCTAAACACGCTTTAAACAATTGTGTTTTGACCGCTCTTGGAACCAAGTCGTATAAAATCTCTGCTTTACCTGGTTCGAAGATGTACTCATTTGCAGTTTCAGAAGCACCTGTTGTTTCGAATTTCTCCATCTCAACGGGTAACAACTTTTCTGCTTTAACAATCTGAGTAGCCGCGTTTTTGAATTGATTGTAAATTACTCGAACCTCATCAAATTCTCCAGCCTTATATCGTTCGATGATACCTTCTGCAATCTCAAACGTATTTTCAGCATTGATTGTTAACAAGTGCGACATGTGATCGGTGTTCATTGTGTATTCACCTCGTTTGAAAGGATCGTACGCTTTTTTACCGATAAACATCAACTCAAAATCAATTCCTTCTTTTTGGTAATTATCTTCAACCAATCGCTTAGTTGCTTTGATAATATTAGAGTTGAACGCTCCACAGAGACCTCTGTCTGATGATACAACTACAACCAACGCCTTTTTAGGCTCACGGTATTGAAAGTACGCTTTCAAGTTGTCATCATCCTTCGCACTATCTCCTAGGTTTACTAAAATTTCGTTCAACTTCTCAGCATAAGGTCTCATCTTAGTGATGGCACCTTGAGCTTTACGTAACTTAGTTGCCGAAACCAACTTCATGGCTTTGGTAATCTGCTGCGTAGACTGCGTTGAACTAATTCTATTCCGTACCTCTTTTAAGTTAGGCATAATGCTTTATTATTAATTATCCTGCGAAGTTTTTAGCTACTTCAGCACCAATAGTTTCTAATGTTCCAGTAATCTCGTCGCTTAATTTACCAGCACTCAATTGTGCTAATGTTTCAGGACTTTTCTGTGCCAATGTTTCAAGATAATCTCTTTCGAAATCTCTTACTTTTTCTACAGGCACATCTTTCAACAATCCTTTTGTTCCTAAGTAAATAATCGCCACTTGTTGTCCAACAGATAATGGCGAATATTGACCTTGTTTCAATACTTCCACGTTTCTAGAACCTTTATCAAGAACCGCTTTTGTTGCAGCATCAAGATCGGATCCAAATTTCGCGAAAGCCTCAAGCTCTCTGTATTGTGCTTGATCGAGTTTCAATGTACCAGAAGTCTTTTTCATTGACTTAACCTGAGCCGACCCCCCAACACGCGATACCGAGATACCTACGTTAATTGCTGGACGAACACCAGAGTTAAACAAATCACTTTCCAAGAAAATCTGTCCATCTGTAATCGAAATTACGTTTGTTGGAATATATGCAGAAACGTCACCCGCTTGAGTCTCAATGATTGGAAGCGCAGTTAACGATCCACCACCTTTTACGATTGGCTTTAAGTTGTCTGGCAAATCGTTCATTTGAGAAGCAATTTCGTCTGAACTGTTCACTTTTGCAGCTCTTTCAAGTAATCTTGAGTGCAAGTAGAATACGTCACCTGGGTATGCTTCACGACCTGGAGGACGTTTTAGAAGAAGCGAAACCTCACGATATGCAACCGCTTGTTTTGACAAATCATCATAGATAATCAAAGCTGGTCGGCCTGTATCTCTAAAGTATTCCCCGATTGCAGCACCCGCCATTGGCGCATAAAACTGCATAGGAGCTGGATCTGCAGCACTTGCAAGTACTACAGTTGTGTATGCCATTGCACCTTTTTCTTCAAGGGCTTTAACCACTTGTTTTACCGTAGATGACTTTTGACCACAAGCAACGTAGATACAGTAAACTGGTTCTCCTTTGTCGTAAAATTCTTTTTGGTTGATAATTGTGTCGATAGCTACCGCAGTTTTACCTGTTTGTCTATCACCAATAATCAACTCACGTTGTCCTCTTCCAATTGGAATCATCGCGTCAATCGCTTTCAATCCAGTTTGAAGTGGCTCGGTAACTGGCTCTCTGTAGATTACCCCTGGTGCTTTTCGCTCCAATGGCATTTCATACGTCGTTCCAGTGATATCACCTTTTCCGTCAAGAGGTTTACCAAGTGTGTCAACAACACGCCCTAGCATTCCTTCTCCAACATCAATAGATGCGATTCGGTTTGTTCTTTTAACCGTATCTCCTTCTTTAATTTCTGCTGATGAACCTAACAATACAGCACCAACGTTATCCTCTTCCAAATTCAGTACAATTGCATTTGTACCGTTTTCGAATTCGATTAACTCTCCTGATTTAACGTTCGTTAAACCGTGGATACGGGCGATACCATCACCAACTTGTAATACAGTGCCAATTTCTTCTAATTGTGCAGCTGTTTGAACATTTGATAACTGTTCTTTAATGATCGATGAAACTTCATCTGGTCTGATCTGAGCCATAACCTATTAATTATAAATTAATTGCTTTCTAATTTCTTTTAATTCTTTTGCGATGCTTAAATCAAGCAACTTGTCTTCAAACTGGATTACCATCCCTCCAATTACTTCTGGATCGATGACGTTTTCAATTTGCAACTCGTCTTGATTAATAATACCTGCAAGGTATCTTTTTACATCCCCTAATGACTTCTCATTAAGAGCAATAGCAGACTTTACAGTCACCTTTGTTACTCCTTTTAAGTCGTCATAACGCTTGATGTAATCATTCGCTATATTCGTCAATTCCGATTCTCTCTTGCGACTTACCACTAACGACACAAAATCTTTTGTCAGGCTACTAGAACCATCAAAAATGATGTTTAACACCTTTAGTTTATCGTTTCCAGAAACTACCGGATTTCCCAATAACGACTTTAACTCAGCACTTGAAGAAGACAGTTGGCTAAAAGACAACATTTCCTCATATACTTTGCTATCTGTCGACTGGGCTTGCGCTAAGTCTAAGAGTGATTTTGCGTATCGCGTTGCTACTCTGCTCGACATATTACGATAATTGAGATTGTTTCATGTGTTCTTCGACTATTTCAGCTTGCTTGTCTTTGTTAGACAATTCTGAACGAAGTACTTTTTCCGCTATATCAATCGAAAGTGCTGCTACTTGAGACTTAATGTCGGACATTGCTTTCGCTTTCTCCTTTTCAATTTCTGCACGTGCATTACTAACAAGTCTTTCACCTTCAGCAGAAGCAGTTTTCTTTGCTTCAGCGATGATGCTTTCTTTTGTTTCACGAGCTTCTTTGAGCATTTTCTCGCGCTCAACTCTAGCTTCAGCCAACAACTTTTCATTGTCTGACTTTAACTGACTCATTTGGGCTGTAGCTTCTTCAGCCGATTTCAACGATTTATCGATGAACTCATTTCGCTCAGCAAGCGTATTCAAAATTGGCTTCCAAGCCAACTTCTTTAGCAATACCAAAACGATAATAAACGCTAATGAGGTCCAAAACATTAGACCTACAGGCGCTGCTAATAAATTTAGAAGAATCATAAATGCTAATTGTTAATGTTTAAAATAAGAAAAAACCTCGGGACTGACTTTCAATCCCGAGTATATAAAATTTTCTTATTGGTTCAATACAACAAGTAAGCACACGATAACGGCAAATAACGCAGCACCTTCAATAAGTGCAGCAGCCAAAATCATGTTAGCTCTAATGTCTCCTGATGCTTCTGGTTGACGTGCGATTGACTCTAAAGCCGATCCACCGATTCTACCAATACCAATACCAGCACCAACTGCAGCAATACCTGCACCAATACCTGCATAACCGTGAGCGGCAACCGCTTCTAACAAAATTGTAAGTAATTCCATTTTGAAATAAATATTTATACTGTTTTAATAAAAATACACAAATTAATGGTGTGCTTCTTCTACTGCCGACCCAAAATATAGGGATGCCAATAACGTAAACACATACGCTTGTAAAAATGCAACTAGTAATTCAATGAAGAACATAAATACCATAAAGACTACAGAGCCAATTCCGACTCCCCAACCTGCAACGGCACTTGTTTCACCAAATATAAAAATCAATGCTGTAAAGGCTAAGATAATAATGTGTCCAGCTGTGATGTTCGCAGTTAAACGAATCATCAATACTGCTGGCTTTAACACTATTTGTATTACCTCTATCGGCACTAAAATTAAAATCTTAATTACTGCAGGAACTCCATCTGGCCATAAAATATGCTTCCAGTAGTTTTTGTTTCCATTAACATTTGTAATAATCATTACAGCCAATGCCAACACCAACGTTACACTAATAGATCCCATAACGTTGTAACCACCCAAGAAACTCATCAAGCCTAATAGGTTTGCAACCCATATAAAGAAAAACACGGTTAACAAAAACGGTGTAAACTTCGCAGCTTTTGCTCTACTTCCAATTGATGGTACAATGATTTGCTCTTCAACAAAAACAATTAACGGCTCCATTAAAGACTGCAACCCAGATGGTGCAACTTTGTGACCTCGTTTTTTGTACGCTTTTCCAACACTTATTAAAATTAATAAAACTATCAGAGTTGTTAATAGTAAACCAACAACCGTTTTAGTAATCGAAAAGTCTATTGGTGCCGAATTCATTATCGCTCCAGCTTCATCGTACTTTAATCCGCCTTCAGCGTTATATATTACTTCATCCACCATGATATACTTATCTTCATAAGCATAACCGTGACCTTTTTCTAAATGAATTTCTTCTCCGTGGTAGAATTTTCCTGAACCAAAAATCTCAAGGCCATTGTCTCCCCAAAGGATGATTGGAAGATTTGCAGCTAGATGCCACTCCCCTTCTTCGCCTTCGTTAAACGTCATCCAATGAATTTGATGCGCATCAGCAATGTGATGCATAATCATTTCACCAGCGTTAAACTTTTCATCATGTGAATTATCTCCATGATGGTCAGCTTCTGCCTCATGAACTTCGCCATGATTTTCAGTTGCTACAGGGTGATCTGCAAGAGCTTGAAGTGACGTAATAGCCAAAATCAAGACAGAAAACATAATTTTTGTCATCCCATTCACTTTTGTAAGTCGCTTATTTTCAAAGGTTTGAAACATCAATAACTCCCTATTTTTCGGCTCGCAATTTAGTCACTAAATGATATAATTCAAATGTTGTGAATAATAAATACGAAAATAAGAATACCCCAATCACATATTTATCAATTACCTCATTGATTATCACGTATATAGCTATAAAAAAAATACTAAAAATAAACCGAATTCCTGTTGTTCCGTAAACAAATGTTACAAAAGACTTTTGACTTCCTTTTAAAGCAGTCTTGGATAAAAAGTGAGTTAACACATTTATGAGAAAGAAAAAGCCGATTGCAAACCAACTCCAAACTGATATTGGCTGATTCATCATCGTATGAACCAGAATGAGAACCATCGATGCTGCCAAGGCAATTAATACCAGCCGACCTAAATATGTTTTTATGATTTGCACTATTCGAGTGCAAAGGTGAACTTTCTCTTTATTTTAGGCAATGATTCTTTACTTATAATTTTTTGGTCACTTATGATTTATCATTACCTACTTTGACAATCAAGTATATCATAGACCCTATTACCCCTAATACTGATCCCAACAAGGTAAACCACGGAGTTTTGTTTGCCGTCTCATCATCTAGCCAATTGCCAGCGTATACGAGCAAAAGAATCGTAATAATAAACTGAAACGCAAGTCCAGAGTATTTTAGATAGTTTTTACCTTTGGGACTATTGGCCAAGTGCTCCTTTAGTTTTATTGACAGAATCAATTGGAATGGCAACTTTACCCATCTCACACTTACCGTTAAACTCACCTCCAGATTCTACAACTAACTTATTGGTACGAATATCACCAACGATTCTTGAAGAAGATTTTAAAAATAGAGTCTCAGAAACATTAGCATCTCCAAGGATTTTACCGCTTATGTCTGCAGACTTTGCATTTACATTACCTTCAATTTTGCCAGAGGTCCCTAATACAAGCTTGCTTGTTGTTTGAATCGACCCAACCAACGTACCATCTATACGTACATCTCCTTGAGAAATTATATTACCTTCAATTTTCGTATCAGCCCCAATTACATTAATTGATCCGTTAGGACTTGCAGCGTTTTCTTTCTTCTTACTTGATAGCATAGTACAAATATGTAATTCTAAAATTTAATATATTCCATTGGGTTAACAGGTTCTCCTTTATACCACAATTCAAAATGTAAATGTGGCCCAGTTGTCAGTTCTCCTGAATTTCCCATTAGAGCTATAACTTCACCCGCTCTAACGCGTGTTCCAGACTTTTTTAATAACACTGAGTTATGTTTATATACAGAAATGAAATTGTCGTTATGTTGAAGTAACATTACATGGCCCGTTTCTGGCGTCCACGAACTTAAAACAACTGTACCATCTAACGTCGCCTTTATGGCGGCATTGGTATACGACGAAATATCTACGGCCAAATGTTTTGTTTTTAAATCGAACGTATCTGTAATAATCCCTTTTATTGGTGTGTAAAATGAATATGCAAATGGCCTCTTGGGTTCTTCTAGAACCTTTTTTAATTCTTTTTGCTCCGTAGGAATTTGATCACTTGCTGAAGCACTTGCAAAAAAACTAAAACCGCTTTCATACAGCATCGATTTCGGTTTCATTGGAACAAGCGACACTTCGGATGTATCACCCAGCAAAATTCTTCTCAAATTTGAATCCCGTTGTTCTTGCATCTCCATGATTCTTTCGATTGAATCTAACCGCATCTTAAGATTTTTAAAGTCTCTGGGGTTAATTTCTCCACCTCCGGGCATAATATAGCGCAACGGCGTCATTGGCAGTAGAAAAATGGCAATGGCTGTAAATATGACCAACAGACCACTTAACAATAAAACCACATTTAATGGGGTTAAAACAATCGATATTCTTTCCTCTAAGTTAAGGTCATTACGGATGATTAGCCGATAACGATTTCGAAGTTTTTTCGTTAAAAAATCCTTAATTTGAGATAGTTTCATTTCAATTGTGGGAAGTGATTGCGTAAAAATACCCAGTTATAAAATATTATTGCACTTTCAAAGTTATAACTAATACCAATATTAATTGAATCGTGAAGGTATTTACACCTAAAAAAGTTCTTACGCTTGCAGTTTTGATACTCCTTCAAGTTAGCGCTTTTGGTCAACAAAAAGAAAGTTGGCTAAAAAAGACGTGGCATAACATGAATGCAAGGTATAATGGGCTGTATCACGCAAAGGCAAAATTAGCTGAAACAAAAACAACGTTGAAGGAACAACATGTAGACGACTTCTCACAGATATTGAGAGTTTTCCCAGTTGGAACTGAAAGTCAACGAACAGCTCAAAAACCTACCTTAGAGGAGGTCTATAAAAAATGTTCTCAGGTTATCAAGAAACACCCTAAAAGTCGTTGGGTGGATGATGCGTGGTTTTTAATCGGGCAATCGTACCTGTATCAAAATGAATTATTCACAGCCATTGAGACGTATCAATATGTCGTTCAACAGTTTCCAGACGGAGAAAAAAAATACGATGCTAAGCTTGGAATCCTGATGGCGTATATTGCCCAAGATAAGTTTTATGATGCGGAAGCTATCATGAGTGTTATCAAAAAGGAAGGCAAGTTTCCTGAGCGACTAAACAAAGATGTAGCGGCAATTTCGGCGGAAATTTATATTCAAGAAGAAAAATATAGCCAGGCAATTGAGGAATTAGAAAAAGCATTGCGTTTAACGAAAGTGCGTGATGAACGATCTCGATATCATTTCATTTTGGGTCAATTGTATTTGGCGACTCAGAATATCGAAAAGTCAAAAATCAATTACATAAAAACTATTAAACTAAACCCACCTTATGAATTGGCTTTTCAGTCAAATTTAGGGTTGATTAAAACCATCAGCTTAAGTAGTGAGAAGTCTCTTAAGACTCCACGTAAGTACTTGAAAAAGATGTTGGCTGATGATAAAAACATAGACTATTACGACCAAATTTATTTTGAACTAGCAAATTTGGAAATGTTAGCAAAAAATGAATCTGAAGCAATTCGATATTATCAGCTAAGTGCACAAACAAGTGTAAAAAATCAGGATCAAAAAGCAAATAGTTACCTTGCTCTAGCAACAATCTTTTTTGATAAAAAAGATTTTGAGTTATCGCAAAAGTACTTTGACAGTACTGCAATGTTTGTTTCGAAAAATCGACCAGATTATGAATACATAAAAGCGAAGCAACTTGTACTCACTGACTTAATTGAAAACTTAATCACCATTGAAACCGAAGACAGTTTACTAGATCTTGCGCTATTATCAAAAGAAGAATTAGCAAAACGTATTGAACAGCAATACCAACGTGATTTAAAAAAAGCAGAACTCGAGAAAGAACGCGAGGAACAAAACAAAGGCATGGTAGATGATTTTGATCCATTTGGCAGCCCAAATAAAGTACAAACAAATACTCAAATAGGTGGTTCCTGGTATTTTTACAATCAATCGGCCATTGCACGAGGATCAAATGACTTTAAAAGAAAGTGGGGAACTCGACCGAAAACAGATTTATGGCGGTATGTGAGCCTTCAACAAAGCTTGGTTAATAACGAGCCCGACGAAATTGACGATTCTACAGAAACAAAACCAAGAGCTGACATATCTTATGATGTTAACCAAGACGAAGAAGCTAAGGAAATCATTAGCAACGTTGAAGAAGACAAAAAGAAATACTACAAAAACATTCCATTTTCTAAAGAAGCTAAGCTTGCATCCAACGCACGAATCGAAAAAGCCCTGTTTGCCACTGGAAAAATTTACTATGAAGATTTAAAAGAATATGAAAAGTCTAAAGGTTACCTAGTTGACTTTTTATCAAAGTATCCCGATGGAACGAATGAGGCCGAAGCATTTTTCATCTTACATAAAATCGAGAAGGAACTTGGCAATGAGTCAGGTGCTGAAAAATATTCGAAGTTATTAGACGAAAAACATCCAAAAAGTCCGTTTAACCTTGTATTGAACAACCGTGAACTTGCGCAAGAATTAAGTGGAAATAGCGAGCTATCTAAACTTTATGAGGAAGCCTACAACGCGTATCTAAACGATGACTTTGACAAGGCGTTGGCAATCAAAAAAGAAGCAACAGAAAAGTATGCTGGAAACAGTCTGCAAGCCAAGTTTGATTTCTTACAGACCTTAATTATTGGTCGAACTGAAGGCAAAGACGCGTTTATTAAAGATTTGCAGCGAATTATCGATTTATATCCAGGTACTGAAATCGGTGACCATGCAGACTATACACTTCAACTTCTCCTTGAGCAAGGAATGGAAGATCCAAACGAGGCTGAATCTGAAAAATACAACTTCAAACCAAGCGAAGAACATTATTTCATCGTGGTATTTGATGGTGGTAAAAAATCTAGTGTTTTGGCTGGATTTAGTGATTTCAATCGAAAAATGTATGAATCGAGCAACTTGAGAACCAATAGTTATCTGGTTGGAGAAAAAAATACAATTGCTGTTCAAAGCTTTGCCGATAAAGATTTGGCTGAGAAATATTATGTAGAATTTCTTAAAAAAGACAAGTTTTTCAAGGATTTAGGAGTCCAAGCATACGACTTGTTTATAATCTCTCAAAGTAATTTCCGTATTTTGCTGGGAGATAAGAATTCGGATGCGTACTCCTTATTCTTTGTAAGAAACTACATTCAATAACATGGCTCAGAAAAAAAAAGCAAAAGCAACACCTAAAAGAAATCTTTCGCGTCTTCTTTGGAAATGGTACTTCATTGGATTAGGGCTATTTGTACTTTTCATGTTTACCGTCTCTTGGGGCTGGTGGGGATATATGCCGGACGTAAATGCCGTTGCAAACCCAAACACTACCCTAGCAACAGAGATATATTCTGAAGACGAAGAATTATTAGGCAAACTTTACAGACTTCAAAATCGAACCAACATTGAATACAGCGACATTCCTGAGCACATGGTTAATGCACTAGTTGCAACCGAAGATGTGCGCTTTTATAAACATAGTGGAATCGACATTAAAGCGTTGATTCGTGCGGTTGTCCGTTTAGGTAGAGATGGTGGTGCTAGTACATTGAGCCAACAACTTGCTAAAAATTTGTTTAATGGATTGGATGAAAGAAGCAAAGCAACTAGAATCATTCAAAAGTTCAAAGAGTGGATAATCGCAGTTAAACTTGAAAGACAATATTCAAAGCATGAAATAATCACCATGTACTTTAATACGGTTCAATGGGGAAACAGTTCTGGGATTAAATCAGCATCCAAGACTTTTTTCAATAAACCCGTTATTGAACTAAAAAAAGAAGAAGCTGCAGTTTTGGTTGGAATGCTACGTGCTCCTAGTCGATTTGACCCTTATCGCAACCCCAACAACGCGACGACTGTTAGAAACGTTGTCCTGAATCAGCTAGAGAAATATGAATACATCTCTGAAAATGAATGTGACAGCTTAAAACAACTTGATTTAGTTTTAGATTATAATTTCTCGTCACATAATAAAGGAACGGCAACGTATTTTAGAGAGCAGGTTCATCAGTTTATGAAAAAATGGTGTCGTGAAAAAGGTTTTAATGTTTATGAAGATGGGTTAAAAGTTTATACAACAATTGATAGCCGAATGCAGACGTATGCTGAAAACGCAGTAACCTCACACATGAAAACGCTTCAAGGTCAGTTGTATGGAGAAATCAAACGATCTAAAACACCGCCGTGGCGTGACGAAGAACATGCTTGGAAAGAGGATAAAAACTATATTCCAAAAAACGTTAAACGCACACAGCAATATAAGATAGCAAAGCGAGCAGGTAAAAGTGCTTCCGAGATTGACGCAATTATGAAAACTCCTGTCCCGATGCGCATTTTTACGTGGGACGGAACCATCGATACAATGATGAGCCCTATTGATTCATTGCGTCATTACAAACAAATTTTACATGCTGGTTTCATGGCAATGGATCCGCGAGATGGGCATATTAAAGCATGGGTTGGAGGCATTGATTTTACAAACTTTCAATACGACCATGTGAATAAGAACTCAACGCGTCAAGTTGGTTCAACGTTTAAACCTATTGTTTACGCTCGTGCGATTGAAGATCAAATCATTCAGCCGTGTGAGTTAATATCAAGTGGCCCAGTAACGTTTGAGTCTGAAGATGGCTCAACTTGGACACCGCAGAATTCAGGAAAACCTAAATCAGACCCACTTCCGATTTATGAAGGATTAAAACATTCTCATAATACCATGACCGCTAGGGTTATGAAAAGGATGGAGCCAAACTCTCCATTAAAAGTAAAAGACTTTAGTGATAAACTAGGAATAGACACGAAGAAATTCATGCCTTACCCTTCTATTTGCTTAGGAACAATGGACATCTCAGTGTACGAAATGGTTGGAGCATATGGAGCATTTGCCAATAACGGAGTATGGACAGAACCAATGTTAATCACACGTATTGAAGATAAACATGGTAACGTCTTAGAAGAATTTATTCCGCGTTCTGAAGAAGCAATGAACATTCAAACTGCGTACATTATGTGTAAAATGTTGCAAAAAATTCCAGAAGGTGGAACAGCCACAAGATTGCGATCAAGATATGGTATTGGGTTTCCAGTAGGAGGGAAAACGGGTACGACCCAAAACAATTCCGACGGTTGGTTTATGGGAATATCTCCGCAATTAGTAGGTGGATGCTGGGTTGGAGCAGAAGATAGACAAGTGCACTTTAGAAGCACTGCCCTTGGACAAGGTGCCAATATGGCTCTACCAATTTTTGGACTGTTTATGCAGAAGGTTACCAAAGATCCGAAACTGAAGTTTTCGATGAAAGACTTTACCAAACCAGAAATTGAGTTCACGATAGAAGTCGATTGTGACAAATACAAACAGCCTACAAATAATTCAAATCGAAATCTGGACGACTTTGATCCGATGCTTCGGTAATGATTAATTATCTAGATTCTGCCATTGCTCTCTTCGTTTAATTTTTAGGTCTTTTAGCATTGCTGCTTTTACCTTAAGTTCAAAATTAAACTGTCGATAAATGCCCGTTGGTATCCAATGAAAGTTGAACACCCAACAATGTAAATCTCTGGCAAAATCAATGCTTGTTATTCCAACTTCGTTTTGGGTAAAATTGTAACCTGATCGAAACCCAATTTTCCAATACTCTGTCAACTTTACATTACCGTTAAACATCAAGGTTTGATCTCTTGTAGCTTCTTCAGCGGTTATTGATTTAGTATATGTGCTACTAAAATTTAAGCTAAGATCCCACGGAATACTAAAATCCATGAAATAGTCCATTCCTGAAACAAATTCCCCATCAGCATTATTTGGTCTCCTCTTCAATGCATCAGGATTTAAACTTGTAGAAAGCTGTAACGAACGCGAGGTAAATTGTCCTAAACTACCCTCTGCTATTGCTAACTTATCAATTGACACGTTTCGGTTTGAAGCAGAATCATATGCAAATTGATAAGGATCCAATCGCGTAGAAAAGTTTACTCGTACTTTTTGAAAGATTGTGGTAAATCCACTAATGCTAAAGCTTCTTAATTTGAGTGAATCCGCTAACATATTGTAACCACTACTAATACCAAAACTCTCTATTAATTTCACCTTTTTCTCTCCACCGTTACTGGTATCACGAGGAGTCCGAATCTTCATTTCTAGGTTGTTATTAATTGAAAAGTCGATTGAACCATTTCCAGTTCCACTCGGCCCTCCATAAATCCCATTTTCAAAAATTGAATATGGACTAATCGTTCCTGCTGAATCAGATTGATACTGTCGAAAAACACCGTTATCAGCATTCTGAAAATCAGGAGACCAACTCATACCAACTCGAGGTCTAATGATGTGGCGAATTGCTTTCACTTTACCCTTTGCAAAACTTTTATTTCCGTAAACAATTGTGTTAATGTCAAATCCCACATTATACGCTGCTGCTCGCTCAAATCCTTTTACGTCAGTTTCTAAAACGGAGTCAGTATCCCATGTCTTATCAATGGTCTTAAAGTACCAAAAATCTGTTAAGGATGCATTGGGTGAAATATTGAAATATTTAAACACATTAAAGCTTGTATTTACAGAAGCAGTGTGTTTTACTCCGTTTCGAATACTTGACAAAAATGTTGGGTTTAATTCAAGAGTTTGCTCTCTTCGACGGATTATTGAATCTTGATTTACAACTACGTTATTCTTAAATGCGGTACTATAGGTAAAACCAAAGTTTCGTAATACTTTATACTTGTCTTTACCACCTTTCATGTTCTTGAACGGTTGTAACCGTTGAACATTTATATTCATTTCGGGTAATTGCATGTCCAACTCATTTTCATCCAAATCCTGAGTAATTCTAGCATTTGTGGTTAAGAACACTTTTCGATTTGCAAAGCTTCTTGAATACGCAACACTTGATGTTGCTGTGTTTTGAATAATTGCATTTGGATCCGTAGAGGTAAACTTTTGTTGATTTTGAGTGATGTAGCGCACATCCGCAGAAAACGTTCTACCTGGTTTTGCACGTTGATCTTGCCTGTACAACCATTCCAAACGATAGTTGTTTTCAGTTGTAAATTCGGGAGTTTCCTTCTCTCCTTCTAAAAATTTATTGTATTTGAAAAGGACATGACCACTATATCGATATCTCTTTTTGTAATTAGATTTTACAGCAAAACCATAACTACCACGTAAATAAAAGTCTGCCGATAACAGTAAGTCCATTTTGTCATTTACAGGCGTGTAAAAACCAAAGTCTCTTAACCCATAGCCCCATCGATCTTGTTGATCAAAACTTCCTACCACTAAACCTTTTGTCCGTTGTTTCTGTATTGGAAAAAGACCAAATGGAAGAATGATTGGAGTATTAATTCCTGCGATCACAAGATTTGCTGGACCACTTATGACTCGCTTTTCCGGAATTACTTTAAACTTATTTGCTGCAATCCAAAAGTGCGGATGTTCCGCATTACAGGTGGTGTAGGTAGCATGCCGAATGTACATGTTATCATTAGAATCTTTCAGGATTTTATCTCCTCGAATCAGACCGCCATCTTGCGTTGTAACTACACCTGTAGAAACACCTTTCTTAGTCTTAAAATTATACCACATTTCATCCGCATTAAACGGATTTCCGTCTGTAGTAAATATTGGTTTTCCTTGCACAACACCATTACTATCGGGAAGTCCAGTTGCATGAATCTCATTTTTATCAAAATCAACTTCAATAAAATCAGCTTCCAATTTCATGTCTTCATAGGTAACAACCGCCGTATTGTATAAGAACATTTTCTTCTCTTTTACGGAGAAGATTATTGTATCCACGGCATCGCAATTAACTACAGAGGTTATAGCATTTTCACTGATGGGCAAGGATATTGAAATTGAATCCTTTTGGCTTGTGGAATCTTCAATTTGAGCAAACGATTGTGTGCTAAACAGTACAAACGAAAATAGTAAAGGGATAACTCCACGAGCTATCTTTCTGATAATCATATGTCTACTACTATTTTTGATCATTGTCAATTGAGGGTTCAAAACTACATAAATCCATGATTGAACAAACACAATACTTTTTGTGGAAAAAGAGTTAATAACTTGAGAAATACTTTTAATTACTATCATGTTTAAACGCATCGCATTATCGGCTTCTTTAATGATATTGATGGTCGGCGGAAATTCACATCCGCTTAATCTTCAAAAATTATCGTTAAACACCATTGTTATAGACGCTGGTCATGGTGGACACGACCCAGGTTGCATTTCGCATGGCAAAGACGTTTATGAAAAAGACATTTGTTTGAAAATTGCCAAAAAGTTAGGAGCTAAACTAAAGGACAGCATGCCTGGCATAAAGGTTATTTACACTCGAACAACGGATCGCTTTGTACCATTATGGCAAAGGGCTGCTATTGCCAATACAAACAATGCTGACTTGTTTATATCTGTTCATTGCAACGCTCATAAAGAATCTGCCCTTCATGGCACAGAGACCTATGTTATGGGCTTGAACATGAGCCAGGGAAATTTAGAAGTGAGTAAGCGAGAAAATAACGCTATTGTTTTAGAAGAAGATTACAAAGAAAACGAAGAATATAATGGTTTTGACCCTGATTCTGAAGAAGGCCATATTATCCTAAGCTTGTATCAGAACGCATACAGATCGCAAAGCTTAACCTTGGCCTCAACGTTTCAAAAAACTGTTGAGAAGAAGCGAATACGTAAAAACCTTGGCGTTAAAGAAGCTGGGTTTGTTGTGTTATGGAAGACTGCAATGCCGAGCATCTTGGTTGAAACTGGTTTTTTGACCAATCCAGCCGAAAAGGCATATTTGATTTCTCCCACTGGACAAAACAAAATCGCGCAATCGATTTACGAATCTGTCGTTGAATACAAATCAAAGCTCGAAAAGTAACCCACAATTCGACAGATTTATCTTCAAAGCCAAAACAGAACATTCTGAATCCCTATCTTTGGACGTTTAGAAGATAGAAAACAGAATTCATGAAAGTTTCAAACGAAACCAAAGTAGGTTTAATAGCCGCTTTTGCTCTTACAGCTTTAGTCCTCGGGTTTAATTTTTTAAAAGGTGAATCCTTATTTTCCAAAAGCAACACATATTACGCCGTTTACGATAAGGTAGATGGTCTCTTCCGATCAAACCCTGTAGTTTTTCACGGAGTTTCTGTAGGCTCAGTTACTACCGTTGACATGGACTATGGCACCAGAAAGGTGATTGTTTCTGTAACGGTTCCAAAAGAGTTAGAAATTCCAAACAACTCTACCTTAAAAATCACAAATAACGATTTATTAGGAAGTAAGGCTATCGAAATAATAATTCCTCACGACACTTTAGCTTCTAAGGTACTTGCGGCTACAGGTGATACACTAATCTCAGCTAAAGATGCGGGAATGGCTCAAGCACTTACAAGCGTTTTGTCGCCACTATCCGAAAGCATCAATAATGTTTTAGGCAATATTGATACGGCAATTTCAGATGTTAGTTTAAATTCAACGTTGTCTGATTTAAGCGAAGCATTAGCATCCTTTAAAACAACTGCACAAAAAATGAACACGTTGCTAGATGGTAAGGATGAGCAACTAACAAGCATCTTAGATAATGTAGATGGCATTACTTCTGACTTAAAATCTGGAACGCCAAAAATCAAAAAGATTATTGACGATTTAGAAACAACCTCAAGTGAAATAGCTTCGCTAGACTTTAAGAGCTTATCCGAAAGCCTTGGCAAAACTATAGATGAAATAAAAGCCACGTTGAGTTCAATTCAAGATGGACAAGGAACGTTAGGTAAACTTGCTACCGATGATGCTCTTTGGATAAATCTGAACAAAGCAACTAGCGATTTAGATTCATTAGTCAAAGACATCAAACTTTATCCAAGGCGTTATACTGGATTTACCGAAAAGCAACGAAAAAAAGGAGATGCTCAAAAAGAGTTTAATGAAGGCATCGATCTTCCTAATGAAACCAAGTAATTGCATTCTTCCCGAGCTTATTAGTACACATTGATTTCGATGCTCTAAATAATCCACAAAAAAAGGTGCCGAAGCACCTTAAATAAATAACATTTCCTTTTGGTAATTGATTTCTTTGGAGCGATTTCTACGATTGTAGTTTCGATACATATTTTTAATTTTCTCTATTATTCTTACTATTTTATTTTTCATGTAGCCCGTTTATTTATTTAGTTTAAAGCCTAAGCCAATGGTCAAAGCAAAGCTTCTTGATTTTACCGCATAGTCTTGTTTAGAAATGTTGATGTTCCCATTTACATATCGTGCATCAACAAAAAGATTAACATTGTCTGATTCAAAGTCGACCCCAGCTCCAACCAAGGTATTTACATTAATTGATTTTACTTGATTAGCCGCCTCTTTAAAGGTTCCTTCCGACTCTGTAGTGTGTATTCTGCTGCTTTCAGATATTTTATACCCAACACTTTGACCAATACTCAAATACGGATATATTCCTTTTTTACTAGGGTATCTCAATTTGTAGAGTAATGGAATTTCGATGTACCCAGTCCTCAAATCAAATTCCCCTAAATCCGACACAAAGCTTCCTCGCTGCCTTTGGTATAGAAGTTCAAATTGAAATTGAGATATGTTTGCTAAACTTAGGTTCATATAACCACCAACCTGTGGCCCTGTTTTCCATGCTTGTTGTTTAAGGTTATCTCCGTGAAATTGATTTACAATCATTCCACCTTTAAATCCCATTGACGTTTCTATTTGTGCTGAACTTGAAATTGCCGCTCCAATTATTAGTAATGTTGTGTATAGCTTCTTCATGGCTTATATGGTGCAGCAATCATTCCTTTCAGAATGTACTTGACTTCCTACCTCTTAAACCCTTATCGTGAATCAATTACGTAGAACTGGAGTCAATATCAAAAAAAAATAGAGTAGAAAAAATTCCACAAAAAAAGGGGCAAATGCCCCAATCACTTTATTACCGTTTCATACTAAGTTTTACAGTTTAGCTCTACGGAGTAGACTAAAAATAATCGAAATTAGAAACGACACTAACGCCAACCAAAAAACGACCTTTGCTATGCCAGCCGCTGCTGCAGCGATTCCAGTAAACCCTAACACTCCGGCGATTACCGCCAATATCAATAATGAAATAATTAATCGTAACATAATTTGTTTTTTATTGTAGAAGATGCATACAATGTACCAGCAGATTATAAAATAGGCATCCTACCTTTAAGAAACTGTTTACTAGCGAATTAAAAACTAACATTTCTGTTTGGTTGATTAACCAATTGGGGCAAAATATCTCATATTGGGCATGTGGCTTCCGTGCATTTCTTATTGGATTAGAATTTGTGACTACTTAAGCATGAACAATAAAGTTGTAACCAATTCGAGTGTAATAGAAGCTGCATTCCTAAAAGCGAAGTCGCAGTTTAAAGGTTTACGAAAAGCACCGGTTTCTTTGATTCAAAAAAATATTTCCAACTCAACGATGCGAGCACAACCAACGCTGTTTGTTGAGGAAGGGTTCAATATTAAGAGGGGATACAAAATAGAAATAAGTTTCGTCTCCAAGATTGATAATAAGACTCCCACTTCAGACCTACCTTTTGACGTACTTGTAGGTTGGTTTGCTCATGAGTTGGGTCATGTATTAGACTACCACTCACGTTCGTCGGCCGAAATGGTTGTGTTTGGAATAAAGTATTTAATTAGTGACACATTCAAACAAAAAGTAGAACGCAAAGCCGATATTTTAGCAATTCAAAATGGTTTTAGTGAACAAATACTAGAGGCTAAAAAGTACATTTTAAACCACTCGGATTTAAACCCACTGTATAAACGAAGATTGGAAAAGTACTACTATTCTATAGAAGATATTGAAGACATAATCGTTGAAAAAAGAGCCAGAGAATAACATCACAGCAGCGATTTAAATAGATTCAGACAAGTAATCTTCGATCATTTCTTGACTCATCACTTTAGGAATTTTGGCTTGGCCACCAATTTTTCCTTTCTCCTTTAATAAATCATACCACTTATTCGTTTTAACAACTACCACCTCTACCCCACTCAGAGCCTTATTTCTGGCTACTTGGTAGTTCTTATTTGCAACTTTTAAATGTTGATCAATGAATGATTTTGTGTTTGCTGTATCCAATGTATCATCGGTCACAATAAGCCATTGATGCACGAAACGGCCAGACTTTTTTTCAACACAAGCCACACTATAATGATCTATACCAACGCCTTTAGTTTTACTTAATTTTTTGACAACTATATCTAGTTTCTCTTCAGACAACTGTGATCCGACAACATTCAAAAAATGTTTCGTTCTTCCAGTTATTTCAAAACGCAAGTTTTTAACGTCTGTAAATTTTAGTGTATCGCCGATTTGGTAGCGCCACAATCCACTTGCCGTTGTAATAATCATGGCGTAGTCTATGTTTACCTCAACCTCGTGTACAGTCAATGTTTGAGGATTTTTAACCAACTTCCCGTTCTTAAAATTTTCATTTGTAAAAGGTATAAATTCGTAAAAAACACCTGTATCAATAGAGAGCTTCATATCGCTTCGGTCCGGGTGATCGGTGAACCCAAAAAATCCTTCAGAAGCCAAATAGGTGTCAATTATTTTTAGGGGTTCATTCGTTAATTCATTAAAACTGTTGGCAAATGGTTGAAAAGGCACACCTCCTGTGATATATAATTCTAAGTTTGGCCAGATGTCATGAATAGAATTCAAATTATGCTCTGTAATGATTCGTTTTAAAACTACTTGCACCCAACTTGGTATTCCAGCAATTACTGAAATGTCCCAGTTTACCGACTCTTTAACAATTGCCGCAACTCGTTCATCCCATTCGTTAATACTTGCAATGTCTTTTCCTGGCCTATAAAAAATATCAAACCATCCGGGTAGGTTGTACGTATTTATGCCACTAATTTCACCTTCTAAAAAGCCATACTTGTTTTCTATTAAATCGTTTGAGCTGCCTAACATAAACACCTCTTTTTCATAAGAAGTTGGATTTAGATTGAAGCTACCTAAGCTCTTAACGAGTTGAAAACTTACTTTACGCGTGTAGTCCATCATCTCTTCCGAAACGGGTATTCTTTTGCTTGATTTACCAGTTGTTCCGCTGCTTAGTGCATAAAACGACTGTTTGCCTGGCCATGTTATATTACCGAACTTTTGGTGTTGTTTCCACCATTTACGGTTAATCTGATTGTATGTAAGTATTGGAATACTATTCTGAAACTGTTCGTACATTTCGCTATCGGAAAGTTGAAACATCTCTGAATATCCAAAGTATTGTCCAAAAGAAGTTGACTTTGCGGTATTGATAAGTTCACGAAGTACGTCCATTTGTTTTGTAAGTGGCTCTTTGTTTTCACTATCCAAAGTAATGGATAGCTCTACAACTTTTTTTACTATGTTTCCTAAAATTGCCATACGATTTTTAATAATCTAAACACAAGACTTGAGCCATGAATTCACGTTTCTTTGCACAATCCAACTACACCCAACTAACTCATTACCAATACACTATTCTAAATTTGTAGATTAGCAAATTAACATCATTGACCTATTTCTACACATTGGGTAAATTAACCTACAATTCTACTCATAGTGCAAACTCAATATCTATGGTTGTTGTAACCCCAAACCTATCAGCACCCAGCAGACGTGACACTTATAAAAATTTTCATTTGTCAAAAAACTCATCAAAAACATAACCACTTACTATCAAAACATTGACTTTGTGATTTTTATTAAATGTTTTGCCAAATGGCATAAAAAAAAGCGACCAAAGGCCGCTTCGCAATTTATTTACAGGGTTTCTGATTTATTCTTTATTCATATAAACAGTTCGTATTGGGAATGGAATCTCGATTCCATTTTTGTCGAATGTCTCTTTTATCACTTTTATCGCTTGGCTTCGAGCTTCTAGGATAGAAATCTTCACACTAGCATCTATCCAAAATCGCGTTTGAAAATTTATTGAACTATCGCCAAATTCTAGATAATGAAACTCGATATCTTTCGACTCGTCATCATTAAAGTTTTCTTTGATAGCTGCTTTAACCATTTCTTCTACTTCATTTAAATCACTATCGTACCCAACTCCACATGTCACGATTACACGTATCTGTTTCGTTAAACCAAAGTTTTTAAATGGGTTTTCAACGACCATTTTGTTCGGGATCATAACAAGGTTATTGTCGGGTTCTCGCACTACCGTATTTCGCAAATTAACTTCTTCTACCGTTCCTGAATAACCGTTCGATTCTATCCAATCTCCGATATTAATTATATCCTGAACAGAAAGATAAACACCACTAAACGTATTAGACAATGAACTTTGCAGTGCAAGACCGATAGCCAAACCAGCAACTCCGGCACCAGCTAACATCGATTTTAAAACTGTGTCTAAGTTCAGTACACCAAGTGCAATAAATAAGCCCGCACTAATGATTACAATAGATGTTGCTGTTGAAATTAATGACCTAAGTGACGCTTGTTCAATATGTTTTTTCAGTAACTTCTCAAGCTGCTTTCGAATAAATCCCGATAAAAAATATGAGAGCGCAAAAACGACGACCGCAACCAATAAGTTTGGCAGGTTAACGATTATTGCATCTAACCAACCTTCTAATTTGTTTTTAACGTGATCGTACGATTCTGTTAATTGCTCTTTCAGTTCAACTTTTATTGAAGGATCTTGTTGTGGCATGTTATTTATTTAGAATTAAATGAAGTGAACATCCAGTGTCTTTTTTCCATGCGTTTCAATTCTTTCACCAACATATCAGTTGTACCTAAGTCTCCAATGTTGTGTGACGTTTCGGATGCCGTTATTAAAAGTCCCATTAGAATGGTAAAATCATTCAAGACTCTTGATACCATTTCAGATCCTGAAATATCAGATTCCGACTCCTCAATTTCAGCGACATCAAGATACTTTTCAAGTGTCGAATACGGGGTAGCCCCAAAAGTCCTTATTCGCTCGGCAAACTCGTCAATACACAACTTTACATGATTATATTCCATCTCAAATTGTTCGTGTATGTCAAAAAAGTCTGGCCCTTTTACATTCCAATGAAAGTTTCTAAGTTTTTGATAATGAATTTGATAGTTAGCCAACAAGATGTTTAAATCGTCAACTATCTGATTTTTTTCGTCTTGGGAAAATCCCAGTTTTTTGTATGCTGTACTCATAATTATTTTTTAACAATGAAAGCTTGGAGTATGTCTCCAAGCTTGTTTTATTTTATCCGTGATTATTTTTCTAACGTTTCTTCAATGGCAGATTCGGTTTTGTTAACTACTCGTGTCTGAAGGTACTTCGCTTTGAGTTTAACAATCTCTGCTGTACTATCCACATGAAGTGGTTCTAACTCGTTTTTTCGGTTGTTTAAGGACGTCCAGATTTCATCAACATCTTCCCAATCCTTGGTTGTATACTTACTTTTGTTTTCTACGATGTGATTAACAAACCCTTTGTATTTACGTACAATATTACCTTGGTCAATATATCCCATTGGAGCATTTTGGCTTTCCAAACCTAACGCTGTGTACAAAGCCAAAATAGGAGTTGAAGGTTCATTGTCCATCACCTCGTCTACCTTCTCTTTTATTTTCATCCATGTTTCATTGATTTCATTCATGGACTCTTCTTTCACTTCCTTGGATTTCTCCTTAAACTCTTCTTCAAAATCTGCCCATTCCTCAGCTAGCTCCTCAGAATTCTCTTCTGCTTTAACTTCAACCATTTTAACAAATTCTCGAAGTTCTTTTTCTGCCTTTTCAGCTTCTGTTTCAGCTTTCTGACACGATGAAAAAATGAGTAAGATGGTTAATAAAAACCCTGATATTGATTTTATTTTAGTCATTGTATTATTTTTTAACAGTAATATTCATGATTCGTGCCGCCGATACAAAATGCTAAGAATCAACACTCTGCGCAATTAGAAATAAAAACATAGGTGAAATTTGAGTATATATTCCACACACCGTGAAAGAATCTCTACTCTTTCAATTTTGGTTTAATTGAGTCAACCACGACCACTGCGCTTCCTTTACATTTAAATTTCATCTGAATGCTGGATTGATCAATCATAAAACCATCGATTATGGTATTCATATATTGGAATTCAGGGTGCCACATATCTCCAGACTTACCGTTTTCGATCGCTTGTTCTACAATTTGAGGTAATTGCTGTAAATACCCGCTATAATCAAACCCTTGATATTTTAGCAAAATATCGGAAACGTATAAATTTAGAATCTCAATCGCAATAGATGTTTGTAGGTTGCCTGACAACACTTCGATTTCAGAGATTTCTGGCATCAGCCGTCCGTTAATCGAATCAATTTCCAACCGCATTTCTGCACCTAATATAGCATCATCGACTCCTTCAACATTTAGCGTAATATATGCACTTCGGTCTTGCTGACTTAATCGCACCGATTTCACTGAGTAACCAAGTAGCTCAATCGGCTTTTCACTATTTGAAAGGTGTTTATTTAAGCTGGCGTTTAAATCCTTAAATGTTATAATGGAAGGGAGATTGACTTTTATTCCATCACACGTATCTTTTTCTAATAATAGCTTTGGCAATGCTCTTAGTTCAGTTATAGGAATTGCATGAAAGCTACATATTTTCAAATCTGCTTCTACCTTCACATTTATTGTCACGGCATCAGAGCTTGTCGAATGACTAAGATACCCAACTGACAATGGAAGAACTTTAAGAATTAAAGTATCTCCGCTCCCCTTAAGTAGGTTATGATCACGTTGGATCGAATTCCAAGTCTTCGTTGCTACTTTTTCAAGACTTATTTTCTTTGATACTAAGGCATCAAACGACTTAGAAATAGCACGTTTTTCTTCGTTTAACACCTTCTCTACTTGATCTTTTAAATTTATATCCAATCCCAAAAAAGTCATGGTTGGTTCTTCTTTCCAAGAGTATTCGGACACGTATGAACTTGAGGAAACAGACCAATCTGAGTTTACCTTTAATTCACTTAGTACCGATACGTCAATTTGGAAACTTATGACCGGTAAATCGATAATCTTTTTTTTTCGAATTTCAACTTTGAGAGGAATAGTTGTTTGGACCTTGTCACTAACTCCAGAGAGACGGACTTTTCCATTTCTAACAATCGTTATTTTAGTGTTTTTATCAACTTTGCGTTTTGAGACTAGAACATTTTTTAACTCACCATTAAGCTTAGCCTCTAAATCATTAAATGAAAGCCTTATTGGAAGACAGAAATTAGAGGATTTTATATCATCAAAATCTCGATTGAATTCACTTTCTGAGGTTGACCCGTCATTGTTTGTAGAACAACTATAGAATAGACCACAAATACAAATAGTAAGGAACCATCGAAATCGCATAGCTACGTGGTTATGATTGGTAAAGACAGAATAAAACTTGCGCCTCTTCCTTCATTTTGGCTGGCAACCAAATTTCCATCATGACTTCTAATTATATTCAATGATGTGGTCAAACCGAGCCCTAAACCTTCTGTTTTTTTTGTAAAAAATGGCTCAAATAGACTATTCATATCTTCATCTGAAATTCCTACACCATTATCACATACAATTATTTCAACCTCGTCCTCCGATTTCCTTACAATCATTTTTATTGTTGCGTCATCAAAAGTTTCTGAAGCTTGAATCGCATTACTCACAAGATTATTTAGCACCAAGAACACTTTGTCTTCGTCAAGCCAAATTAGCGGTAAGTCTTTCTCTATATCAACCTCAATTTTAACGTTTGTAAGCCTAGCTTTATCCTCGAAATTTTCCACACATTTTAAAACAAGTTCTGAAACACATCCCAGCTTTTTTTCTACTTCTGCTTGCTTAAAAGTATTTAAAAAACGTTTTATTAATGCCTCAATTCGAATAGAGTTTCGCTTTATTATATCCACATAAAGGCTTCCTGAATCTGAAGTATATGTTGATAGCTGCTCATTTGACAAAACAATGTTAGACAATGGGTTACGCACCTCGTGCGCTACAATTCGAGCCATTTTTTCCATAAGATCAATTCGTTTTCTTTCCTCAATTTGTCTATCCCGTTTTACTTTTTCTGTGAGGTCATTTAAAACAATTTGAAACGTGTGATTCTCATCAGAGTCGACAAGTTCGTAAACGTTCATTTGAACCAAAAGAACCTCTTTTTGTTGATTATTGCACTCAAAGATCTCCGCTGTTTTGCTTCGCTTGTTTTGAATGTGCTCTATTACTCGATCCTTTATGTCGTTGCAATCAAGTAGTTCCCAAATTAGCAAATTCGTTTCCTTTGGATGTATTACGTAGTCTGTTGGGTATTTAAATGTTTTGTTAAAAGCAGTATTTACCTTCAACACTTTATAATCTAATCCGACTTCAATTACTGGAGTATTTGTATTAAGATAAATCTGTTTGTACTGGTTTCTACTTTTCTCAAGCTCTATGTAGTTCTTTTTGGCTTCTAGCGTATATCTTACCGTACGCTCAAGGAGTTGGGCATTTAAATCAGCTTTACTAATAAAATTATCGATGCCAGAGGATAAGGCTTCATCTTCAATTTCTGGATTATTGATACCAGTTAGGAGCATATAACAGCTAGATATGCGCGTATCAATTTTTGTCAACTCCTTGACCAAGTCTAACCCAGAACGACCACTTAGTCTATAATCAATTAAATAAAACTGATGTTTTAATTCTTTAGCTGCCTCTATTGCCTCATCATATGACTTTACCCAGGTTATTTCAAAATCAATAAAATAAAATTCGTCAACTAAGTCTTTCAACAGATAGTACTCATCTTTGTCATCGTCGACATATAATGCGTGTATGGTTGATCCTGTTAACATTACTTTGGCAGTCTTACAATTTTGAACCAATATTGACTAAAGTTGGCGATAACCTCAACCAGCTTTTCAAAGGTAACAGGCTTGGTTATAAATGAATTAACCCCTAAATCATACGTTGCAACAATGTCTTCGTCGGCGTCACTTGTGGTGAGCATTATTACTGGTATTTTTTTCAGCTCAGGATCCTGCTTAATTTTTTCAAGAACTTGAATGCCACTCATCTTAGGCATATTAATATCTAGCAAAATTATGTCTGGTTTTGGTGCATTTTCTGGACTATAACCATTTCGAAACGTTAAGTAGTCAAGTAATTCTTTACCATCAGACACAAACTGCAAATCATTCGCTAACTTATTCTCTGCAAATGCCTCCTGAGCCATTAATTTATCGTCGGCATCATCGTCGGCCATTAATACAACTATTTCTTTTTCCATTTCTCTTTATCTATGTCTGGAAACTGCAGAACAAACGTTGTCCCAGTTCCAACCTCGCTTTTAATAATTATTTTACCATTATGTTTCTCCATAATTCGTTTACAAATGGATAACCCTATTCCAGTTCCTGCATACTTTTCGCGTGAATGTAGTTTTTCAAAAATTTCAAATACTTTTTTGTGATATTCAGTCTCAATACCAATTCCGTTATCTGTAACTTCATATTGAATGTATTTGCGACTCTTCAGTTTTATTCTTTTGGAAGTAATATGGACTTTGGAATCTTCTCCTTCTTTTTTGAATTTAATCCCATTATGAATTAAGTTTTGAAACAAGCTTGACACCAATGACTTGCTTCCAACAATTGGCAAACAATCACCAAAAACAACTTGAGCATTACTTTGTTCAATTGCATTTTCGAGACGATCTTTTATTTCGTCAAGGAGAGATTGCATATCAATTGGTTCGAGTACGATGTTATTTCGTGACACTCTAGAGTATTTCAGCAAATCATCAATAAGAGCGTTCATCCGACGACTAGAGTTAGACATTCTTTCAATATAGTACGCTCCTTTTTCATCTAGAGATTGTCCATACTTCTCTTGGAGTCTATCACCAAATGCAACAATTTTTCTTAAAGGTTCCTTTAAATCGTGTGAAGCGACGTAAGCGAAATTTTCAAGTTCACTGTTTGATTTTACTAATTTTTTATTCTCTCGCACCAACCTTTTCTGCAGTCTTTTAATCTCCAAAAGTGCTGTACTTAAGTTTCTTACCTCAATTTCGGAAGACGAAATAATCTCTTTTTCAATCGTGATGTCGTTAATAACAAATAAATGAATCGCTTTTACCGAATACACCGATATTCTAATAAATCGTGTACTTCCATCTTTATGGGCTACCTCAATATCGTTCAATGTGAATGAGCGATATTGCTTGATTTTGGTGAAAACATCTTGGCAAAACTCCTCCCAATTTTCACCAGAAATACGTTGAAACCAATCTGGCAACGATGTTACCTCATCGTTTGTATATCCTGTAAGAGTCTCGGCTTGAGAATTTAGATGAATACTATCTGCCTCGAACCAAGCTGCAGGTACTGAAATATTGTTAACAAAATCGGCAACAAACTCTTTAAGTAATTTCGTATCCGTTATAGCTGGGATCATAATTCAATTTTGTACGCATTAATTTTGTTGTAAAGAGTCTTGCGATCAACATCTAGTGCCTTTGCCACTTTACTTTTATTAAATTGATGTTTTTGAAGGGTTTGTATAATGGCATCTTTCTCAGCGGCTTCGACTACCATCTTAAGTGTATAGTTCTCAGGAAGTTCGCGAGAATTTGATATTGTTTCATTCATCATGATTTCAGCCGGCACATCTTTTTTAGATATCCGATTTGAGCCAGCCACAAGCACAGAGCGTTTTATCAAATTTCTCATTTCTCGTAAGTTACCAGGCCATTTATATTGTTGAAATTTCTCAATTATTTCATCTTCAAACCCAGTAACATTTTTATTCAATTGCTCATTTGCTAATTTTAGAAAGTGTTGTGCAAAAAGCATGATATCCCCTCCACGATTACTAAGTGGAGGTAGGTGAAGACTAAACTCATTTAGTCGGTAGTATAAGTCTTCCCTAAACTTACCATTAGAAACGGCATTAATAAGACTATCATTTGTTGCTACGATGAGCCTAAAGTCAACGTCAATTTCTTTAGTATCTCCCAATCTCATCACCTTTTTTTCTTGCAGTACTCGAAGCAATTTAACTTGGTTCTCGTACTTTAGATTTCCGATCTCATCCAAAAAGAGTGTTCCACCTTTTACCGTCTCAAACAATCCCATTTTGTCGACAGTTGCCCCTGTAAACGCCCCTTTCTTATGACCGAACAATTCACTACCTGCAAGCTCTGTTGGGAGAGCTCCGCAGTCTAAAGCCACAAATGGTTTTGATGATCGTGCACTTAACTCGTGAAGTCTTTTAGCAACAAACTCCTTCCCCGTTCCTGTTTCACCAAGTATTACTACACTCAAGTCTGTTGGAGCTACAAGTTTTAAATTTTCGTTTAAGGAATTCATGGTTTTAGACTCTCCTTGAACATAGACTTTAGCATTTTGCTTTTCCACCTTTTTAGTTTGAGTTTGGGTGGATTTTGAACCTTTGGAATTTTGTTTTATGTTTTGGACGGACTCTGCATCCGTTTGAATTTCTTGAATTTGCAATAATATTTCATCGGGAAAAAGTGGTTTTGTCACATAGTCTTTAGCACCTCGACGAAGGGCTTCAACAGCGGTTTTTACATCCGAATATCCTGTAATCATGATTACCGGTATATGCGGTTGAAGTTTTTTGATTTTTGAGAGAATTTCCAAACCACTAAAGTCTGGAAGCTTTATATCGCACAAGACTAAACCAAAGCTTTGATCGAGCGCTTTTATTCCTTTACGGCCATTCTGGGCAGTAGTCACTTCACACCCATTGGATCCTAAAAATGCTTCAAGAATTTGAAGGAGGTCTAAGTCATCATCAATTACCAGTATTTTCATCAGTTTTGTTTTTAATTTTTGTTATTTCATCGACTATTCGGTTTTGGTTAAGGGGTTTGTGCAGACACACTTTAACCCCTAATTCCATAAATTTACTGATTTGTTCTGAATTAAGATATGCACTACAAATAATAGTCGGTGATTTTTTAACCAAATCGTCACTTAACAAATCATACGAATTACCGTCAGGCAGATTATAGTCAAGAAACAACAAATCAAAACTATTTTTAGCTAATTCATTTGAAGCACTTTGAATTGTATCAACTTGAACGATATCGTATCCATTCTTATTTAGAATGTTTGATATGATGAAACGCGCATCCGCCTCATCATCCAATACTAGTGCTTTTAAAGTACCCTCAGTATCCATATTTTTCAACTTTCTAGTAATGTTACAAAGGGTTTTAGCCCTTCTCTCTTCTTAAAGAGTAAAATAATAATTGCGATTAACGGAATTGAAATAACCATACCGATAATACCCCAAATGTACCCACCAATCATTAAAGATAAAATGATTACCAAGGGATTTACCCCAATCTGATTATTCATAATTTTCGGCGTTATTAAATTCCCCTCTACTAATTGAACTACACCAAATAAGATAATAATGTATAATGCTAGCTTATGATTACCCGTTGAAGCAAGCGTCACTAAAATCGTTACTCCACCTCCAACAATGTTGCCGATGTACGGCACAATTGATAAAAAAGCTGCGCTGACTCCTAAAATAATTGCATATGGCACGCCAAGAATTAATAATCCAATGGTGTTTAAAGTTGCCAGGATAAACGTTACGATAATTAACCCTGAAATATACTTTCGTACAATTGTTTGGATTTCATTCAGTGACGTTATCCACTTTTGATAAGTCACGTTGTCATTAGTTCTTGAAAGTTTAACAATAAACGTTTTTACAGATTTCCTATTCAATAAAAGTAAAAAGGTAAAAATTGGAAGGATGAGTATAAAACTTAAAAAGTTCACCATCGACTCGAAAACGGTTCCAATAGTCAGCTTGGCCGTTGAGCCTATTTCGCGTCGTATGTTTTGCTCAATATCATTCATAAATCTTGGACTAAGGTTAAATTGTGTAACCAGATAATCCACTGCAGTGGCTTTGTAATGGTTTAGATTATCTGTGAACGATGGAGAGTCTTCCAGTAAACCATAGTATTGAGTCGTAACAACGGCCAGAATCAACCCAACAATAGCGAAAGCAAACAATACTACTAAACCTGTTGCAAGTTGATTGCTCATCCCTTTTTCATTTAGCATTTGGACTGGTTTACTCAGCACATTGGCTAAGATAAATGCAATTATTAACGGTGCAAAAACGGGTTTTCCAACAATTAATATTGCCAACATTATTGCAAGACTAGCAATAGTATAGAACACGGATCGCATCATTTCTTTTTAGTTAATATGTTAACAACTAGTCCTTTTATCAGTAAAATCCCAATCTGAAATCCTAAACTACGACTTGTACTTTTTTCGGTTTTTTTGTGTGATTCTTTTCGCAGTAACACTCTACTTTCGAGCACAGCGATTCGGTTCTTTAAGTCCTTGTAATTTTTAATCATTTTCGCTGTTTTCATAAAGTGTTAATACTAAAAAATTCTTTAAAGGCTGAACGATGATTTTCCTTTGCCAGCCAACAATTACAATCATTAGTAAAGCTAAGAGCAGTGTAAATGTGGTTAATCCAGCTACAATGCTTTCATAGTATAATCCGACAATTGCAGCGCTTAATACAAGTATTGATAAAAGGAGAAATACGGCAACTAACACCACAATCCCTAAACCAATAATCTTAGCAAAAGATCCAGTTACGCGATCGATTGCCTTTAACTTAGCTAGTTCAAGCTTTGTTAATGTTAGCTCGTATATCTCGTTTAATGAACTCACTATTTACTGGCTTTAGCGTTGGATAATACATTGTTTAAATAATCATCCAGTTGATTCAAATACCCTTGAATTTTCTCTTTCTCTTCTTCTGTTGCATCAACAAGGCTGTTTTGCAGTTCTTTCTTCATGTCATTTGCCTTATTTAATAAGTCTGTTAGACGTTTAGAAATGTCTTGTCGTGTTTCTTTACCAGACTTTGGTGCCAATAACACTCCAGCTGCTCCTCCAACCAATAATCCAATTAATAATCCAGTTACGGTGTTTTGTGTATTACTCATATCTTTTTAACCTCACTAGTGAAATTTCCGAACCAAAACACAAACCGCTCAATACCTGATCCTTACGAATTTTGAATAAAAAAAGTGGGGAAAATTCGCCCCACTTTGTCCTATTGTATGCAAACCTCCACTCTTACATTACGCATTTTGTTTTTCTAACGACTTAAAGTGTTGAAGTTGCTTTACTGCCCCTTTAATTAGACCCAACTGAGTCTTTAACTTTTCTCTTAAATATCTGGGTACTTCGAGAGTTATCATCGACTCATATACCTCAATTGCCTTCCGTTCACCCTGAACCGCAAAGTCAATAAGCTTGTCATCTGACTTAACAATGCTTTGAATTTCCATAAACACCCTATGAAAGAAACCTTTTACTGTTCCTGTAATGTCTAATTCGTTTCCTTGAACCAAGCACTCATACTTCAATTCTTCTACAAACATTTTTCGTTGTTGAGAAAGTCGCAAGAATACTGTTGCTATATCTTTATTCTCTACAGAATCGGCTAATGTTTTATAGCCATTAGCTCCATCTTGAGCAATATCAACGATCTCATTTATTTTGTTTACTATTATCTTTTCCATATTCAATATGCTACCAAAACGAAGCCAAGGTTCTCTGCAGCACAAACGCTCAGTTCTGGCACGTTTTCATTAAAATGGTGTGCAGGCACTTCCTCAAACGTGTGATTTCAGTCCACAAAAAAGGCGGCTGATAAAACCAGCCGCCTTCTTAATTCGTTTGTACTTTAGTTTAATTTCAATTCTAAGTCTCCGCCTTTTTCACGCAACCATAATTCATCTGTGGTTAGCTTTAATATTTGATAATCCTGGTCTGCATCGTCGTCTTCAAAATCGAAAGAGACATCTTCTTTATTGTTCTTAAACTCCCAAGTTCCGTTGGTTGTTCCTGTGTAACTAAACGGCCCATACGAATACTTTGCTGTTAGTGTTGCGTCTCCGTCTTTAGCCAACACCAACGTGTAGTTGTCGTAACTATCAGAAACGTCTTCTCCCTCATCTGAAGCACTAACTATATCCCACGTGTTTTCCATACGTTCTTTTTTGGGCGTTAAGCTAATTGATGGTCCTTCTTCGTATTTACACCCAGCAAAACCTAGTGCCGCGATGCAAGTGATAATTATAGTTTTTTTCATAACCTTTTTATTTCAACAGTCGCACCAATACACAACACATTGAAAAACAACCCATTAAACATTAGAATATTATTTACTTGTTGCGTATTTACTCAGTTCAGGGCAAAATATACACAGGTTATGGAGCCAAAATTTCAAACCCTAAAGAGGACTCGAGCTCAGGTTAATCATCTATTCTTAAGAACACGATCATGTCACAAGAATGCAACGTATTGACTAGTAGCCCAATACGACTTAAACGTTTCTTATTTTGGAAATATTATTTCCAACGTTTAGGGCAAAATCACCATCTTAATTGATGTACATCTGAGCACCAATAAAAAACTGAAAACTAGCTTTATCTTGCCCTTGAACAACCGATAAATTATTCTGTTTGACGTATTGAACACTTTTAAGTCCGAAACTAAAATTTGCTGCGGCATTGTGAAAAGATGGTATGGTGAAATACAGCTCCCAAGATGGTTTACCAATAGATTCAATCGTTGATAATTCTGGTGCTAATTCGATTTCTTTTTTAAGTGGGAATGAATACCCAAAATAAATCCCACCTAGTCTTGCTGTGCTTCCCTCTGTCACTTTGCCACTTTTACTATCTACAATTCGAACATTTGAACGTGAAGCAGAAATTAGCTTTACACCTATTTTATAACTTGGAAGAACGGCATTGTATCCTAACAGAGCATATTTGTTACCTCGATTAATTACTTTAACTGGGTAAGGATCTAATGAGAAACCAACAATTGGTGTCAAAAAATAATGTGTTGGAGTTCGAATTTTGTAAAATTGTTCTGTCATTGTTTTACCATGACTAACTTGAGATGTGACGTATTTACTTTTACTTCCTCGTTGAAAAATATCAAACGCAAATCCAAACTCTGCATCTACCAACATCCGCGCTGATGGGTTTCGAATGCCGTCAATTTCAGACTTCTTTGCAGCAACAAAACCATACCCCACCTCCGCATTTCCGTAAAAATAATTAGGTTTTAGGTATTGTGCAGACATGCTAATTGCCCAAACACCATCAATAGTTATTGGTAAATTGGCTGTAAGCCATAATGGACTCGTTGATATTAAATCCTGCTCGACATGAGGGTATTTTGATTTGTTGACATTTTGACTAAAACCAATGGAGAATGATAGTAGCAGGATTGAAAGAAATAATTTGCTCATTCTATAAACATTATAAATTTTGGATTAAAATTGGAATAGTCTTTTTCGCTCTTCTACGATATTTGTAACCACCTTTATAAAAATCCTTACCGAAGTTCAATTCAGTTGCAAACTTTAATCGCATAAACCCGCCATCAACGGTTGGAAGTTTACCAAACTCAAAAGTCATTGCAATTGGGGCTAACCCACCTTTATTGAGGTAATCGATCCCAAAGCGATATCCAGAACCACTCGTTTTTTCTTCACCCGTTGGCATCGGCCCAAGTGTAGAAGAACCAAACATTATATCAAAATGATAACCAAGTATATTGTGCCTACTTCGCTCTCCAAAGCCTTCAATGTCTAAAGTTGCCGCAACAATTCCACGCTTCGAAATACCTACATAACCGCCAGTAATTGTACTTGGACTTGCTTCCCATGCAATGTTTCTATACATTATCCCGCCACGAATTCCTCGTTCAACCATCCTGTTAAATGGAAACCGTATGAACCTACTTGTAGAAACACCATTGGAATAACTTCCATCCAATTGAAAAGGAGTTTTTATTGGCGTGGTATCTCCTTTTTCTTTTGTGAAGTTGACTCCTTTGCGTTTCCAAATAAACTCACCGCCAACTTCAACAAACAAGCCTCCTAGGTTTTTAATAGCACCCAACGTATCTGTCTCAAGAGACTTCATGTACATCGCACTTCCTATATTTGCCTCAAGCTTTAACCGCGGCATTGGTCGATATTTCACCTTAAGATCAGGGCCACCCATTGGATCTCCTGCCAAAAGAATAAAATCAAAGGGTGAAATAACAAAGGTAAGACTGCTTGTATATGGTGTATTATCAATCACATTATAAGTAACTGACTGTCCGAACACGCAAGTTGCAGACAACACGAATGCAATTGCTAAAATTGATATTCTACTTAAAATCTTTGTCACTTTCATTACTTTTTTTTTAACAAAAGTGACAATTACAGACCTTGAAAAATATCGGTGGAAATACTGAATTTACAATTTCTAAAAAGATGTACTAAGGCTTTTTCCCTATTTTTGACCAGTTGCCTATAAACGAGATGAAAAAGAGTTGGACACTAGTCTGTGCCTTAGTATTTTGGTCACTAACGTCTTTCGGTTTTAATGCGCGTTTTCAACATCTTTTTACGTCAAATGGGTTGCCTGAAAACACAGGTGAAGCCTTGCTTCAAGACAGCAGTGGATTTATCTGGATTGGAACACAAAATGGACTAGCGCGGTATGACGGAATTTCAGTAAAAGTATTTAAACAGTCCAAACAGCCAAACTCGATTTCAAACAATGTAATAGAAGGGTTAATCCAAGACAGCCATGGCTATATTTGGGTTACAACACGAAACGGTCTAAACAAATATGACCCTTCAACTGAAAAATTCACCCGGTTTTATGTTGATTCAACGTTATACGCTGGTCCAAATTTTCTGGATAAAACAATAATAGAAACAGATGATGGTTTAATCTGGTTTAGTAACAAACATCATGTATTCTCTATACATCCAGAAAGTTTAATTGTCGATAAGCATGTAATTGGTAACTCCACTAGACGAGAAACCATCGTGCTTGTAAAAAATGAGAAAAACGAACTGATTGTCTCAAAGGGCAACACTTTGTATTTATTCGAATCCAAATCCTTCAAACAACAATCCTCATTATCACAGTCAATAACCACTCTATTGCCTGTTGGTAACGACGTTCTTTGCGGCACACAACATGGAGTGTTCTATGCGCAATCAGGCCGCTTACTTGACCAAAAACTTCAAGATGTTTTTTGTCTTTTCATCGTGCAGTTTGATGGTTCTTTTTGGGTTGGAACTACTGTAGGTATTTTTGTTCTACCTCAAGGCAAAAAATCATTTTGGATAAAAAACAATTCTAACAATCCGAACAGTTTAAGTAATAATCTATGTTTAAGCTCATTAATAGCAAATGACGGTCAACTATGGATTGGTACCGGACAAGGAGTAAATACATTTAATCCAAGGATCAATCAGTTCAATCGAATCGATGTGTATTCCAACAATTTTGTCAGTTTGTCTAACTACGAAATAAATTCCATCGCAGAAAGCAAGGATGCTGTTTGGATTGGCACAGAAGCTGGATTATTCGAAGTCGAACCAACATTTTTGTTTGACGGTAATAATGTTCAACCGAAGGCCCACTTTGAATCAAAAAGCATTGCTTTTATATACGTTTTGTCCAATGATGTAATTACCGTTGGACTCAAAAGTGGCCAAGTTTATCAATATGTAAACAATCAATGGAAGCCAGTAGACACTGAAACAACTATCCAAGGCATTCGAGACATGCTTTACTTGGAAGACCGTCATGAATTGTACATTGCAGGATCGGATGGCTTATATGTTTTTGATCAAAGTATATCAAAAATAACGCGACCAAAGTGGATGCAAGCTATTGACTATACCGTACAATTAACTAAAATTGAAAATAAAATATGGGTAAGTCATTCCGATCAAATTTTCATTCTTGATCCTGCATCAAAAAAAATAGATCACATAAAAAAAACCTCTAATTGTACCAATTGCATTAGCCACCATATGGTGACTGGAAGTTTAAAAATTGGCAACTCCTATTGGATTAGCACATTCGGTGGAGGTATTTCAATTTTCGATCCTACAAGTCAGAGTTATCAAACAATCAATGAAAACTCCGGATTAATTAATGATAATGTTTGGTCACTTTACCTTGGTCGAGACTCCTCAATTTGGGTAAGTACCGACAATGGTATTTCTCGAATTACTCTCGAAAAACAAATAACTAATTATGGTTTTATAGACGGCTTAAACTTTAATGACTTTTCAATGAATGCGCATTGTCAGTTGAAAAGTGGTTTAATTCTTTTTGGCAACCCAAAAGGAATAACAGCTTTTGATCCACAGAGAATAACTGGTTCAAGTAATCTGAATGAAGTTGTATTAAAACAAGTTATTGTTAACGATGTAAAGAGTATTTCAATTCAACGCCAAATATCACTCTCTCCAGACGAACGAACTTTATCCTTTGATTTTGTTTCACCAAACTTCATCAAACCCCATCAAGTCGAATACGCATATCGTTTACAGGGATATGATGTCGATTGGAAATATTCAAAGTCTACAAACTCCTTCGCTCGATACACGTCATTGCCTCATGGGCATTATTCATTTCAAGTAAAAGCGCGGAAAAAAAATGAAGCATGGGAAGAATCTACATTGCGACAGCTTCCTATAATTATACATCCAGCATTTTACGAAACAACATGGTTTAAAATTGTAAGTGTTTTATCTCTAATTGGCCTTTTGGTATTTATTGTAACTCAGATTCAAAGAAAAAAACATATCAAAACTATCAACGCGATGAAGACCAAACAGCTTATGCAAGAAGAGCGTGAGCGTATTTCAAAAGACTTACATGACAATTTGGGAGCAAACTTGACGAAAATCATTAGCGATTTAGATATTATGTCGCTTACGGTTTCACCCCAACGTTCAGACAAACTTCAGGAAAGGCTTGCTGATACACGAGGTTTTACAAAGCAAACAATTGACGTTTTACGAGAAACTATCTGGGCAATGGATAATGGCACTAAAACCATAGAGGAGTTTCAAAACACCTGTAAGCTTCACTTTGAAAAATATTTCAAGAATCAACCGATTTCATTCAAACATCGCTTTGATGCAAAGTCCTCCAAAATGGAAATTCAACCTAGCCACGTTCTACATTTGTTTCGTATTCTCCAAGAAATTGCGCAAAACGTATTAAAACACAGTTTTGCGAAGCAATTTATTCTTGAATTTGAAACCATTAATGACAGTTTAATCATAACGTGTTCTGATAACGGCATTGGAATATCAGATCAGCAAAAATCGCAAGGGTACGGGCTTAACAACCTTCGACATCGCGCATCAGAAATTAATGCTAATTTAGAAATATCAAGTGGAAACGATGGACAAGGGACAGTTATCACAATTAAACTTAATACAAATAATATGGGCAATATTCCCGATTGACCTGTAATCTTCAAACGTTTAATTTTACAACAAAAATGACATGATAAAAGTAGCCGTCGTTGAAGACAAACAAGCGTTGCGGAACAACCTAATTCAGGTAATTCAGTTATTGTCTGAGTTAAAAATGTGTTTTAGTGCCCAAAATGGTAGCGATGCAATTGAACAATATAACAATAGCGTTTCCAAACCTGATGTGATATTGATGGACATTGAAATGCCTGTAATGAATGGCATTGAAGCTACTAGAACGTTAAAAGAACTTCAACCAAATTTAAAAATTATTATATTGACAGTCTTTGAACAAAAAGAAAAAATTCTTTCAGCGTTGAGGGCTGGAGCTGATGGATATCTATTAAAAGGTGAGCCACCCTTAAGAATTTTGGAGGCAGTCAAGGAAACCGTGGAAGGAAAGTTGAGTATGTCGCCAGTTGCAGCACAAGCAACCTTAGATTTTTTTCGATCTACTGTTGACAATAAAAACACTAAATCAACAGACGACTACAACTTGACCAAAAGAGAAATTGAAATTTTAGAACTGTTGACACAAGGGAAACCGTATAAATTAATTGCAACAGACTTATTCATTTCTGAAAAAACCGTTCGCAGTCATGTTGAAAATCTCTATAGAAAATTAGAAGTTCACTCAAAAATGGAGGCCAATAACATTGCCCAAACTAATCGATGGTTTAGTTAAGGCTTATAGCTTTCGTAATCCGAGAAATCATCCGAGGTCCTTCATAAACAAAACACGAATACACCTGCACTAAATCCGCTCCAGCACTCATTTTTCTAATCGCATCTTCACCTGTTTGTATACCACCAACTCCAATCAAACTGATATCTTTATTTTTTGAGCGAATGTAGTTCACAACTTCATCCGATCGATTTTGAACAGGCTTTCCGCTTACTCCTCCTGCTCCCATTTCAGTTACGATAGTTGAATCTGTCGTTAAGTTCTCACGACTAATGGTTGTATTCGTAGCAACAATACCTGTCAACTCAAACTCCTCTACCAACGATAAAATATCGTCGATTTGTTCAAAAGAATTGTCTGGCGATATCTTAACAAAAAGTGGTATTTGCTTACCATCTTTCATCAAGTCCTTTTCTGTGTCTCTTAAGGTTTGAAAAATAACGCGTAACGCATCTTTATCCTGAAGTTCCCGAAGATTTGGGGTGTTTGGTGAACTTACATTGACAACAAAGTAGTCAACCAGATTGTATAGTTTTTCAAAACAAATTTTATAATCAATATGTGCATCCGCATTTGGTGTAACCTTATTCTTACCTATGTTTCCACCGATAATTAATTCAGAAGATGAATGATTTTTTCTAAAAGTCTTAATTCGTTTTGCTGCGGCATCAACTCCCCCATTATTAAACCCCATTCGATTGATTAACGCCGTATCTAGAGGCAATCGAAACAAACGTGGTTTAGGATTACCTTCTTGAGGCTTTGGTGTTACGGTTCCAATCTCCACAAAGCCAAAACCAAGTGTGTCCATTTCTACCAAATACTCCGCGTTCTTATCAAACCCTGCTGCCAGCCCAAGCTTATTCTTGAATTGCACTCCAAACAGTGTAGCCGGATTATTATGCACTTTGCCAACCATCAACCTTCTCACGATGCTTAAAAGACCTAAATTGCCCAATATTTTTAAGGTTTTTGTGGTTAGATGATGAGCCTTTTCCGCATCTAACGTAAACAGGAATTTCTTGAGTAGAGAATACATTTAGGGGGCGAATATAGGCTTGGATGATGGATTATGATTAATTTCGAGGCTTCAAAATAATACGTATGCAAAACTGGTTAAACGTTTCTGATTTTCACGATTTCTCAATTCACAATCTTCCATTTGGAGTATATGTTTCAAGCAATGGAAAAACTCCTTGCGTAGCTATCGGCGACAAAATAATTGACATGCGCCTGGCGGCAGATCATGGATTATTTGACCATCTATCATTTAACAAATCTGTATTTAGTTCTGGTGTTTTAAACGACTTTATTGAAACTGGTAAGGCAAATTGGTCAGCCGTTCGAAAAACATTGCAAGATGCGCTAACCGATGAATCATCAGCCTTATACTTGAATCAAGGCTCAATATTGGTTGATCGTCAGACTGCAACTATGGTTTTACCCTTGCATATTGGTGACTATACTGATTTCTACAGTAGCATTGAACACGCTACAAACGTTGGTAAAATGTTCAGAGACCCTGCTAACGCGTTGTTACCAAACTGGCGACATATTCCAGTTGGTTATCATGGACGAGCCAGTTCTATTGTAGTTTCCGGCACGGACATAAAAAGACCAAACGGACAAACCTTACCACCTGAGGCAACCCAGCCCGTATTTGGGCCAAGTAAGCGAGTTGATTTTGAACTTGAAATGGCTTTCATAGTAGGAAAAACCACTGAATTAGGCTCAACAATTCCAACGGAAGATGCTGAAAATCATATCTTTGGAATGAGTGTTTTCAATGATTGGAGCGCCAGAGATATTCAAAAATGGGAATACGTTCCATTGGGCCCATTTTTAGCAAAAAACTTTGCATCGACTATGTCACCTTGGATTGTGACGATGGAAGCCTTGGAGCCATTTAGATGTGAAAGTGTAAAACAAGAACCAGAAGTTTTATCGTACTTACAGTATTCTGGAAATAAAAATTTCAATATCAATTTAGAAGTTGACTTGGCTCCAGAAAATCAAGAAGCCACTACGATTTGTAAGAGTAATTTCAAATACATGTATTGGAATATGGCACAACAACTTGCTCATCATACCGTAAACGGGTGTAATGTAAATGTGGGTGACGTTATGGCTAGTGGTACAATTAGTGGAAAAGATGAAAACAGCTACGGCAGTATGTTAGAGTTGTGTTGGGGAGGAAAAAAGGATATTCAACTAAACGGTGGTGAAACTAGAAAGTTTATTCTTGATGGCGACACAATCACGATGAGAGCCTATTGCGAAAATGACTCAAAACGTATTGGCTTTGGTGAAAGTATCGGAAAGATTGTTGGCTAAATTGCAACTAACTTTTTAGCGTTAGTTCTATTTCTCGACGATAGTTTTCACCCTCAGGCAGAACCACAATACCTTCTTTTGTGAACAGATTTTTATCGTGATTATGTTTGTCGGCAATCCCACACCATGGTTCGATACACACATAATTTGCCTGGGGTTTAGCCCATATTCCTAAGTACGGAAACCCATTGAGTGTCATCGACAATACTTCTCGACCATCATTGTGTTTAAGCGTAATAGTTTGTGATTTTAACCCTTTAAAAATCAAAGCGTCTTTATCAAATATTGACTTTGACAAGTGGATAGAATTACCATCAAAACAGCTTCTCATAAAACCAGAACGAATGCCATTGATTACAGTATCTGACTCTTCCGTTTCCTCATCACTAAATTCTAAGCGATATTCCTCGATTGGATCTGCGATAAATGCCGGGTGAGCCCCAAAGCTAAATGGTAAATCCTCATCACCGGTATTGATAACTTCAAACGATTGAAGCACTTTGTTTCCTTTGAGCTGATACCCAATGCGTAACTCAAAATCAAACGGATACGACGGATATGTTTCAAGTGAACTTTTTAATGAAAAGGTTACTTCTGATGGATTCCATTTTATCACATCAAACTCTTTCTCTCGTGCAAAACCATGCTGCCCGAGTGAATACGTTTCCTCACCTATTATGTATTCGTCATCACGCAATCGACCTACCAACGGAAACAAATTCGGTGCATATCGTGGCCAAACCTCAGGATCAGCTTGCCATAAAAACTCTTGTCCCGTTTCTACATTCTTTAAACTCTGCAGCTCTGCTCCTAATGTCGCTACTTCAATAGCTATTTTATCGTTTTTTAATTGCACTTTTTAATTGTCAATTGAGAATTGAAAATTGTAAACTTTTCAACCAACTTATACGTGACAAAGGTAATTGACATTGAGAATTGAAAATCGATAGTTGTAAATTATTTCAATGGTAACTTTTAATTGACAATTATCAATTCTCAATTATTAAACTTTCCAACCAGGGGCATTTGTCTGCCTATGCCAAATGCGAGATTTGAAATTCGTAAGATTGGTGCTGCTTGAAACCGTTTATATTCGTTTCTATCCACTAGCTTAATTACGCTTCGTACTGTTTCTTCATCAAACCCTAATCCAACGATTTCTTCCAAACCCAATTGTTTCTCGATATAGTTTAACAAAATGGCATCTAATAACTCATAAGGAGGGAGCGAATCACTATCCTTTTGATCAAACCGAAGCTCGGCTGATGGAGGTTTTGTGATTATTTCAGTTGGGATAATTTCTGTATTACGATTAATATACCGAGCCATTTCATACACCTGCATTTTATACAAATCTCCAATCGCTGAAAGTCCGCCACACATATCACCATAAAGCGTTGCATAACCAACAGCAGTTTCGCTCTTATTGCTTGTATTTAAAACCATTGCTCCGAATTTATTACTCAGCGCCATTAGTAAAACACCACGACTTCTTGCTTGGATGTTTTCCTCAGTTACATCTGCCGGCAAATTACCAAAAGTAGGAGCTAAGGTTGTTTCGATTGAATCAACCATATCCTTAATGGATATAACATCATAGGGACAATTCAAGTTTTCAGCAAGCTCTTTTGCATGAAGAACAGAGCCTTCCGATGAATATTTTGATGGCATCAAAATCGCTCGGACATTTTCGGCTCCCAATGCCTCAACGGCAAGAGCATTTATTACTGCTGAGTCTATTCCACCAGAAGAGCCTAACAACGCCTTTTTGAAGCCCATTTTTCCAAAGTAATCTCTTATTCCCATAACTAATGCATCATGAATAAGTTCAATATCTTCATCCTTATAATCCAGGCTATTGTCGGGATAGGTTTCTTCTTTTGTCCACTCTACACAGCGATAATCTTCTTCGAAATACTTCAATTCTTCGGCAATCTCACCGGTTTTGTTGATGAACATTGATCCACCGTCGAACAAAATATCGGTGTTAGCTCCAACTTGATTTACATAAACCATCGGAAGTTTGTACTCCTTTGCATTATCAATCATTCGATTTTTGCGCTCCTCCACATGGTTATAACTATAGGGAGAACCAGACAAATTAATCATGATATCAGGATTAAGCTTTACTAACTCATCCATTGGTGTGGTTTCGTACAATATGGGTTCATCCAAATTCCACAAATCTTCGCAAATTGTAACGGCAAGCTTAAAACCTCTGAATTCAATTAGCTTAAAGGATTTATTAGACTCAAAGTAGCGATATTCATCAAAAACGTCGTACGTTGGAAGTAAGGTTTTGTTTACCGTATCCTGTACTTCTCCATTTTCTATTAAAACTGCAGAATTATAAAGGTCTTTACCTTTTTTTAGACCAGATTTGGTTGGCATTCCTACTAAAACACCAATGCCTTCAGTTGCTTGTACCAAGGTATCAAGTGCTGCGTAGCATCTGTTAATAAAGCTGTTATAATTGAGCATGTCTTTAGGGATGTAACCACAAAGACTAAGTTCCGAAAAGACAACTAAATCTGCCTGATCTTCCTTTGCACGAGAAATCTGTTTTATCATTTTTTGGACGTTTCCATCCAAGTCACCAATGACATAGTTTAGTTGAGAAAGAACAATTTTCATCTAGTATTTATCGATTAGAAGAATACTCCGACGTTTAAACTGACAAAACGAGACTTTGCATTGGTCGCATCATCCGCATTAAAAGTATTAATAAAATCATTGTCAACTCGAATACCTCCATACAAGGAAGTGTTTCCCGCTAACTTGTATTCAACACCTGCTCCAATCATTAATGGCATTCTGAGCAAAAAGACTTTGTCTTCGAAATTGGTAAAATGGTAATCGTCATTTTCTTTTTTGTTAACCCGAATATTGGTTGGGTCGTCGAACGCAGACTCAACTGTCTTTCCTGAAATATCGGCAATTGCCGTTGTCAAGAAAGAAGGTGATGTTCCAAATTGCGCCCAATACGTCCAATACCCAAATTCTTTCGTTTTAAACTTAATTGATATTGGAAGCTGAACATACTTTAATCGGTAATCATAACGCACATCTGAGTGATTTTTAACAGTTGATGAATCATTCTTCGACATTAAAAGATCTCTGTGTTGCATACTTCCGCCTATTTCAGTAAACAATAACTCTGCACTTAAGGCATAATACTTTTGAAAATTGTAATCACCCATAAGACCATAACTATATCCTAAGGTCGTCCCAACTCGATCAATATTTTTTGAAACTGGAGAAAACCAAGACAAGTTACCAGAAAACTTCATCCCTACACGAAATCGTTGGTCTTGAGCGTTTGCCTCTAGTGAAGTTATTATTAGCAGTGCGAAAAAACCTTTATAGGCTATTGATTTCAACTTCATACTTTTGCATTTTAAATGTACAGGCAAAAATGATAAAAAAAATGAGAATAAAACGGTTAAACCTTATTGCATCTTTATTATCGATAATTGTTGTCGCAGGTTGCTCTGATACCAGTAAGCACCATGTAGATTTGACCAATAGTGAAGTAGAAGTTCGCATCAATCGTTTGGAGGATGATATTTTTTCGGTTCGAAACGTTGAGGATTATAAAAACCTAGACAAATTAGACAGTAATTTTATTCATGTGTTTAAACGCGGCATTATGGGTACAGAAACGCGTGATGGTTTTATTCCAGTCGAGGCAAGTGCTGATGGTCTAATCAAGTTTGTTACAAATGATGAAATGATGCATTTGTACAAAACTGCCGATTCTACATATCCAGAAATAGATTGGCTTGAAGAGGAGCTAAGTGAAGCATTCTCCTACTACCACTATCATTTTCCTGAGAAGATTATCCCTTCTATATATACAGTTGTGACACCTTTTAGAAGTCAAGTAATTACGACAGAAAACGCTATCGGTATTGGTTTAGATATGTATTTAGGGGCACAATTCGGACCTTATCAGTCACCGGGTTTAGAATTTCCTCAATATTTAATAAACCGATTTCGCAAAGATTACATTGTACCAAACGTAATGAGAGGTTGGTTAGAAAGTGAGTACACTGGTTCTGAAAAGAATAGATTACTTGATGAAATGATTTTTCAAGGCAAAGTGCTTTATGCCCTTGATGCTTTGTTACCTGACACGCCAGACTCATTAAAAATTGGTTATGCTCAAGGAAAAATTGAATGGTGTTATGAAAATGAAAAACAAATTTGGAGTCATTTAATTGAAGCAGATCTGTTGTACAGCACCGAATACCGAAAATACACAGGAATGATTTCTGATGGTCCTTTTTCGAAAGGAATGAATGTTCCTCAAGAATCGCCACCAAAAATCGGTGTGTGGGCTGGATGGCAAATTGTACGTGAGTACATGGATAAGCATCCAGAAACAGAATTACAAGAATTGTTCGATAACATATCACCTGATGAATTGTTGAGGAAGTCGGGCTACAAACCCTAATCAAAACGCAAGTATGGCTTAATTCGCATAATGGTTGCAGTATCTATTCCGTAGATCTTTTTGAAATCATCAATGGAATGATATGATCCATGCTGGTCTCGATAGGCGATTACTTTCTTTGCAAAATTATAATCGATATATGGATGATTTTTTAAATCGTTCAGATGGATTGTATTGACATTAAATAATTCAACATCTCCTTCACAACTTACAAACCCTTCGTTCTTGAGCAATACCTCATCGGTTATTCCGTAAACTTCGAGTAACTGATCTAAGCTATGAAACCCTCCAAGTCTCTCACGATATTTTACAATTCGTTTTGACAATTTATTACCAATACCGACTAATTCTTTTAAGGATACAGAGTCCGCTTCATTGATGTTTACAACTACTTTTTGGGGTCTTAAAATCTTTTTGTTTTCCCTTTTTTCAATGGTATTGTATCGCGATAAATCGATATACGGTCGAATCAATTCTTTTTGGACGTTGGGCAGGTTCATTTGTTCGAAGCTCTCAAAACTCGTTATAAACCCTACCGATTGCTTGGACCTAAACCAGCTTGAAACAAATGATTTATTGAAACCCATTTTATAAAAATCTGCAGCTTTGACATAGTTTGGGTCAAACTTCGTTAACACTAACTTTTGATTTGCTTTCGATTTAATACGTTGCTTTTTGCTCTGAACTACTGTCGGTTTCGTGAGTTTTATATAGTCAAGTTCAACGGTTGCAGATCTTTTAGAAAAAGGAATAAACCTAACAATCATAGTAATGCTTAGAACGATAGTAAGAAGCAAAACACCTTTATGTTCAGATATTGAAAATCGAAAGAAATTACGAAGCATGAAGCAAAAAAAAGCCTCAAATCGTACGATTTGAGGCTTATATCTTTATCCGTAACGATTGTCTATCCTAACGACAAATCTGCTACTTCATGTTTTTGATATTCTCCGTTGGCTAACTTTTCTTTAATCGCACCAAACGCTGTGATTGTTTCTTCAACATCCGAAATTGAATGAGCAGCCGTTGGAATTAAACGCAACATAATAATCCCTTTAGGAACTACTGGGTATACGACAATAGAACAGAAAATTGCAAAATTCTCTCTTAAATCATGAATTAAATGAAGTGCTTCCTCCACTGTACCGTTTAAAATTACTGGAGTTACGCATGACTTAGTTGTACCAATGTTAAATCCTTCTTTTCGCAAACCACCTTGAAGAGCATTTACAACTTTCCAAAGATTGTCTTTAATTTCTGGTTTCGTTCGCAACAACTCTAAACGCTTAAGTGCTCCAATTACTAAAGGCATTGGTAACGATTTAGCAAATATTTGAGACCGTGTATTGTAGCGCAAATAATCAATGATTTTTTTATCACCGCTTACAAATGCTCCAATGCTTGCCATCGATTTCGCAAACGTTGAGAAGTATAAATCTATTTCATCTTGAACACCTTGTTCTTCGCCAGCACCAGCGCCAGTTTTCCCCAATGTTCCAAAACCATGTGCATCATCCACTAAAACTCTGAAATTATATTTTTTCTTAAGTTCTACAACGCCTTTTAAATCTCCTTGATTTCCAGACATGCCAAATACACCTTCTGTGATTACAAGAATTGCCCCACCAGTCTTCTCGGCCAACTTAGTAGCTCTAACAAGTTGTTTCTCTAAGTTTTCCATGTCATTGTGCGCATACACAAATCGCTTGCCTTGGTGTAAACGAACACCATCGATGATGCAAGCATGTGACTCTGCATCGTAAACGATCACATCATGACGATCTACAACTGCATCGATTATTGACAAAACTCCCTGGTACCCGAAATTGAGCAACATTGTGTCCTCTTTTTGAACAAATTTGCTTAATTCATCTTCAAGCATCTCATGATTGCTTGAGTTTCCAGACATCATTCTGGCACCCATTGGATAGGCAAGACCGAACTCTGCTGCTGCATCTGCATCCGCTTTACGAACTTCCGGATGATTCGCTAGTCCTAAGTAGTTATTCAAACTCCATGTTAAGCGTTCCTTACCGTTAAACATCATGCGTGGAGCGATTTCTCCTTCAAGTTTAGGGAATGTATAATACCCTTTTGCCTCATCTGCATGCAACGCTAAAGGCCCCATGTTCGATGTTAATTTTTCAAAAAGATCCATTTAATAATCAGTAAAAATTTCGACAAAGGTAAGAAAACGGTACTAATAATAAAGGTTTGAACAAGTATCTTCACTTTTCTTTTTGACGTATTTTTCAGTGTTCTTAAAATCCCGTTGGTCGGTAAAATTTACGCGTTTAACTAGATGCGAAATCAAATGTAACAATTTAACTACTACCACGTTTAGGTAGTTGTATTACATAGATAAATCCGTACTTTTGCAGCCTTTCTAAAATGAGAACACCGATAATATTTATTTTGCTAATTGGCCTGAGTTTTACAACAGGTTGCGAATACCAGAAGGTGTTAAAAAAAGGGACGTTAACGGAAAAATTAGACGTCGCTCGGAAGTACTACAATAAAGGAGACTACCCACGGGCTCAAATCCTCTTAGAGCAATTAATTGGAAAGTTCGGTCGAGGTTCCAACGCAGAGGAGGTTTATTTTCTTTATTCATATTGTCATTTTGGGATGAACGATTATGCTTTGGCTAGTTACCATTTTCAAAACTTTGTTGAACGGTATCCATTAAGCACTTACCATGAGCAAGCTGCATTTATGGTTGCTCGATGTGAATTTGAAAGCTCATTAGTAAGTGAGTTGGATCAAACAAACACAAAAAAAGCAATGGAGGCTATACAGCTTTTCATTAATCGATACCCAAAAAGTTCGTCGATTCAAACTGGAAATGAAATGATTGATCAACTGAGGGCTCGATTGCATGACAAAGCGTTTCGAACAGCAATGTTGTATTACAACATGGAATCTTATTTGTCGGCTTACACATCATTCAAAACGGCAATTATTGAGTATCCAGACATTCCAAACAAGGAAGAAGTTGAATTTTACGTTGTTAAATCTGCGTTTTTATACGCGAAACAGAGTGTTAGCAAATATCAAGAAGAACGCTTTTCACAAGCGCTAGAGGATGCAGATGAATACACTGCTTCCTATACAAAGAATAAATTTACGAATGAAATTGGTCAAATTAAGAAAGAATGCAACGACCGAATTCAGAAGTTAAAAGAAACACAAACCGCACAATAATTATTGAGTTATGAATAAGCATATCGATGCCCCAAGTTCAACGATTTCAAGAGACACAAGAGAATTAGACACACCAACTGGTAACTTGTACGAATCAGTTGTTATTATTTCTAAACGTGCCAATCAACTTTCTGGTCAGTTAAAGGAAGAGTTAAATGCAAAATTGGATGAATTTGCATCAGACACTGATAACTTGGAAGAAATCTTTGAAAACAGAGAGCAAATTGAAATTTCAAAGTATTACGAATCATTACCAAAGCCAACTTTAATGGCGACCGAAGAATTTCTGAAAGGTCAAGTATATTTCAGAAACCCTTCAAAAGATGTTGAATAAGAAGAAAATTCTTATTGGTGTTTGTGGTGGAATTGCAGCATACAAATTAGCGTATGTTGTACGACTATTGATCAAAGAAGGCGCGCAGGTAAAGGTAATCATGACCGAGTCTGCCAAAGCCTTTATCGGTCCTTTGACACTATCTACACTTTCGAAAAATGAAGTGTACTCGGATTTTTTTGATTCGGAAACAGGTGTTTGGTCAAATCATGTTGAATTAGCTCTTTGGGCTGATGTTTTTTTAATTGCCCCTGCAACTTCAAACATTATTGGGAAGATGGCCAATGGCATTTGTGATAACCTTTTGCTTGCAACGTATTTCTCAGCAAAATCTTCCGTAATTGTTGCTCCGGCAATGGATTTGGACATGTCAGACCATCCAAGCTTAAAACGAAATTTGACACAATTGCAAGACGACAATGTGTCGATCATACCTTTTGAGCACGGTGAATTAGCAAGTGGTTTAACTGGTGATGGCAGAATGGCTGAACCAATGACAATTGTCAAACATGTTTCGAATTCCTTAAAAATAATCACTGATTTCAGCAACAAAACGATTTTAGTTAATGCTGGCCCAACACAAGAGGCAATCGACCCGGTTCGTTATATCGGAAATCGTAGCACAGGAAAAATGGGAGTGGCTATTGCTAATGAGCTAGCAAGTCGAGGTGCTCTAGTTCACCTTGTATTAGGTCCAACTTCCGAGAATTTCAACTTTCACTCTTCAATTCAGGTTGTCCACATACAATCCGCCCAGGAAATGTTTGACGCTTGTAGCAAAATATTTACTTCTTGTGATGCGGCAATTTTATCTGCTGCGGTTGCCGATTATACTCCATCTATTAAATCTGACACAAAGATTAAGAAGGCAGCCAATACCTTAACCATAGACCTCGTTAAAACACCAGATACTCTAGCAGCATTAGGAAAAATCAAAACAAGTAAACAGACATTAGTAGGGTTTGCTTTGGAGACAAACAATGAATTAGAAAATGCTACGAAAAAGCTCAAAAAGAAAAACTTAGACATGGTAGTTCTAAACTCTCTAGCTGACAAAGGTGCTGGATTTGGACACGATACTAACAAAGTCACGTGTATTCATATTAATGGTGATATTCGTACATTTGACTTAAAGAGTAAAACAGCTGTAGCAACTGACATAGTAAATCAACTCAAAGAAATCATTCAATAATTAATGAAGAAATTACTATTTGCATTCATGACCCTTATGGTTACATCAACACCAATCGTTGCACAAGATTTGAATTGCACGATTGACGTAATTACCAATCAGGTTCAAGTTACGAATAAGCAAATATTCGATGATCTAAAAAATTCTATTGTTCAATTCATGAACAACAAGAAGTGGGTTACCGGTCAGGTAGCAACTAACGAAAGAATAAATTGCAACATCGTTTTTGAAATTACCAAATTCGAAATTGATCAGTTTCAAGCTAATGTGAACATTCAAAGTACACGCACAGTTTACAATTCGTCGTACAACACAAAGGTTTTTAGTTATTTAGATAATGCGGTATCGTTTAAATATGCTCAATTTCAAGCATTAGACTTTCAAGACAATTCATACACCTCAAATTTAACAAGCTTGTTAGCTTTTTATGCTAACATCATTGTAGGTTTAGATTTTGATACATATCAATTATATGGAGGTGATCCATACTTTGCGAAAGCACTGAGCATACGAGACAATGCGAACGTTGGAACTCAACAAGCTGGAGGTTGGGAATCGTCGGCAGGAAACGGAAGTAGAAATAAATATTTCCTGATTGACAATATTTTAGACCCTCGATTCAAACCATTGCGCTCTGCGCTATACACCTATCATATTAAAGGTCTAGACGTAATGTCTACAGATTTGGAAGCTGGTCGGGAGTCTATCTATCAAAGTGTTAAAGAATTGAAGAAAGTGTTTGATGCTCTTCCCAATGCTTATTTACTTAAGTTGTTTTTCAACTCTAAAACCGAAGAATTGATTCAAGTTTTTAGTCAAGCAACCCCGACAATCAAAAATAAAGCTGTAGAACTTTTAAGTAAAATGGATCCTTCAAATAGGAGTCAATACGAAAAAGGAATCTTTAAATCTTAAGTAATCATTATTCGTCTGGTCAATATGTATATCATTCGTTTCAATGATTTTATTCATCGTTTTGTCTTTACCTTCGTTTGACAAAATATAAAGAATATGAAATTTTCAATTGTAACCTTAGTAATGTTAGTCGCTTTTAGCGCATGTGAATCAAAAACAAATAGCAACGAGGCAAGTGACTCAACAGAAACTGTTACTCAAGATTCAAAACCCGTTGTTCAAAATTTATCACAAGCTAACTTAACTGCAAAACTGTCTGAATCTAATGTGATTTTGGTAGACGTAAGAACACCAGGAGAGGTTTCAGAGGGACATATAGAAGGTGCTTCAGTATTTATTGATTTTTATTCTGACGACTTTCAGCAAAAAGTTAAAGAATTAGATAAATCAAAAACATATGTTATGTACTGCAGAAGTGGTGGACGAAGTGGCAAAGCTGCCAAATTTATGGTCGACAATGGATTTTCTACGGTCTACAATTTGGAAGGTGGTATTTCAAGTTACACAGGCGTTTTAGCTAAATAATTGACGGTCACATTCCCAAAAAATGTACTGCGTGGCACCGCAATATCAGTAGGTATCGCGTTACTAGCAACCCTGATTTCATCCAAAGTTGATTTCAATGTAGTATTGCTTGCATTGATTTTTGGAATTGGTGTAGGAAACATAATAAAATTACCACAATCAACAACATCCGGAATAAAATTCTCAAGTAGTTTTATTTTGGAACTGTCGATTGTCTTCATGGCTTTTGGCATTAATTATAGGAGTTTTATAAAACTTGGATTAGAGTCTATTTTACTAATAGTAGTAACAATTACTATCACCTTAATACTAACTAAAGTTCTTGCGAGAAAGCTTAAATGCCCAGGAAGTACAGGTTGGTTAGTTGGCTTCGGAACTGCTATTTGTGGATCCTCCGCTATTGCAGCATTAGCCCCCAGACTTGCGAAAAACCAGAATGATATTGGTATAGCCTTGGCCGTTGTAAACCTTTACGGACTACTTGGCATGTTGTTTTTACCTGTATTTGCAAGTTTCTTTTTGACGGATGTACAAACCAGTGTTTTGTTGGGTTCAACGTTACATGCGGTGGGAAATGTTGCGGGTGCTGGTTTTGCAATTAACGATACCGTTGGACAATTAGCCGTGACCATCAAACTTGGTCGTATTGCACTTTTAACTCCTGCACTTTTGCTATTTAGCGCAACGTTTAAAAACGAACATCAATCCACAAGACGCATTAACATCCCTTGGTACCTTGTTGCCTTCCTAATTATATCCACGGTATTTTCGATAATCGAATTACCAAAAGAATTATTGAGTATTTTCAAAGACATAAGTTCTTTTTTACTTTCCATTGCTATGGCTGCAATTGGATTAAAAATTGGTTTTAAATCTCTATTTTCTGCAGGAAGAAAAGGTTTAATTTTTGGAGGAATTTTGTTTATTCTTCTGGTTGCGTTTGCCTTTATTTTGATTAAAATTTTCTTTTAATCTTTGTCATCACCAAGAAGCACCCTGATCTGACTAGTATGCCAATCGGCTGCTCCAACTTTATCAATCATAATGTAACCATCTTCATCAATGACGTATGTTGTTGGTAAACTGTTGCTTTTTAACGTTGAAGGAGGATTTGATATTGAGTGAAATACAGGTAGTTCGTATGAGTGTTCTTTCATAAATGCATTAACTGTGGCTTGGTCATCGCTTGTAATGAATAAAAACACAACATCTTCGGAAAACTCATCGTAAAGTAATTGCAAACTAGGCATTTCTGCGATACATGGCGGACACCACGTTGCCCAAAAATTGACAACAATTTTCTTTCCTTTAAAGTCACTAAAATTTACAACGTCACCAGATGCGTTGACTAACTTCCAATCAAACTGCGTTAATCTTTGCCTACTTTCAACCTTCTCAATTTTGGGACTAAAAGCAATCTGCTTATGAATCCAGACCTTTATAGGTTTGCCTGTTGACGGATTTAATAGCAGCACCAAAAAGACTGCCATTAGAATACTCGACCAATATCGTTTGAAGAATTTCATCTATCGGAAATACTCCCTCATGCGATCGAAAAATCCTTTCTCTGATTTTGACGGATCTGGTTTAAAGTTAGGAGACTCGTCTAATTTTTTCAATATAGATTTCTCTTCAGAACTTAATTTCGCTGGAGTCCAAACATTTATTTGAATCAATTGATCTCCTCTTCCTCTACCGTTAATATCTGGTACTCCTTTATTACGTAGTCTCAGGATTTTACCTGCTTGTGTTCCAGGTTCAATTTTGATGCGCACTCGACCAGTCACCGTTGGAACCTCAACATCTCCACCTAGAGCCGCCATTGGGAAACTCACATATAAGTTGTAGATAATATTGTTACCCTCACGTTTTAAGTCGTCGTGAGTCTTTTCTTCAATTAAAACTATTAAGTCACCAGGAATACCGCCTGGTATCTCGTTTCCTTTTCCGTTAACTGAAAGTTGCATTCCATCTTCAACACCTGCAGGGATGTTCAAGGTAGTTGTAACCTCTTCAGATATTAGTCCTTGATTGTCTGCACCAGCTGGTTTTGAGCCAATTGTTTTCCCACTACCACCACATGCTGGACATGTTGTAGTGCTTTGCATTTGACCTAAAAAAGTATTCGTAACTTGAGTTACTTGTCCACGGCCATTGCACGTCCCACAGTTGTTGAACTTAACTCCAGGAGCTACCACTTTTTTAGTGTATTTGATTTTCTTCTCTACACCATTTGTGATTTCTTCCAGCGTTAATTTCAGCTTGATTCGGATGTTTGACCCGATAGCTTGTCGACTTCTACTTCTCCCTCCACCAAAGAAACTTTCAAAAGGGCTTCCGCCACCTCCGCCGCCACCGAAGATGTCACCGAATTGGCTGAAGATATCGTCCATAGACATTCCTCCTCCAAAACCACCTTGGCCGCCGCCTGCACCACCAACTCCTTGATGCCCAAAACGGTCGTATCTAGCACGCTTGTCAGGGTTTGTTAGTACCTCATAAGCTTCGGCTGCTTCCTTAAACTTCTCTTCAGCTTCCTTGTTGTCAGGATTCTTATCAGGGTGATATTTAATCGCTAACTTGCGATACGCCTTTTTAAGTTCAGCGTCTGTAGCTGATTTAGATACCCCTAATATTTCGTAAAAATCTCTTTTTGCCATGCTTAATTATTCTCCAACAACAACTTTTGCGTACCTCAGCACTTTGTCATTTAGTGTATACCCTTTTTCTATTACGTCTACGACCTTTCCTTTTAAATCTTCTGAAGGCGCAGGAATTTTAGTAATTGCCTCATGCACTTCTGGATCGAACTCTTGACCTTTTGTTTCAAAATGTTCGAGTCCTTGCTTACCTAAAATGCTCATGAATTTATGTTGAACTAACTTCACTCCTTCTGTAAATCCCTTTACATCGTCAGTCTTTTCCATGGCATCAAGAGTTCGGTCGAAATCGTCAACAACTGCCAGCAAGTCACTTATGATATCCTTTCCAGCTGACTTGATTAATTCGGCACGTTCTTTTGTTGTTCTTCGTCTGTAATTATCAAATTCAGAATACAACCGCAAATATTTGTCGTTTAATTCAGCTGCTTTTTCTTCCCAGCTAATCTCCTTGTTTTGACTACCTCCGGTTTCTTCATTCTCTTGAGAATTTGTTGATTCATTTGTTTGATCTACAACTTCCTCATTCTTTACTTTTTTTTGTTCTTTCTTCTTACTCATCAGAAAATGATTAATCAAGCGTGTCAGCGCAAGAAGTCTGCCAAAGCCTGTTAACTGACAAACGCATAGTGATTGATTATTTTTGTGTCAAAATGACACGTGTTTCACGTGTACTTGAGGTCTCTTTCATGACCTAATGCAAACCATATCCTCTATTGTTGGAATAAATCTACATTCGACAAATTAATCAATCAAAACACGGACTGTTCAGCATTTAACTGGTTTGCTGTAAAGAGTATTATCGAAAAATTCCTACTGAACTGTTCAATTAATAAAATGATTTATTTTGTTTTAAATCCGTCCAATTTGTCGCGAAGTGCCTTACCATAAAGTCCTTGTGAAACCACTTGCCCTGACGAGTCTAACAAGACGTTCATTGGCAGGTATGAGATTCTATTTTTCATTAGAAAAGAGCTATTAAATTTGGCAGTATCTCTAAAATGTTCAGCCCATTGGATTCGATCATTTCTAATTGCTTTTGACCATCGAATCGAGTCAGTATCTAGCCCTACAAAAATCACTTTCATTCCATTACCAATGGTCATTGACTGATTTCTATACTCATTATGTAATTCCGAAATTTCGCCATTAATCTTTCGACAAGGTTGACACCAGCTTGCCCAAAATTCGATTAAAATAGCTTTGGAGTCATCTGTAGAATCTTTGACTCCATAATATTGGCAAAAGTCTTTATAGGAAAACTCGTTTTGTTCTTTAGTCTGAATACTTGTGAATAATACGGCAATACAAGTCAGAAGAACAAAGCGAAACATGCGTTAAGCAATTCGTTTTATATCTGCACCAATGGCATTCAGTCGGCCTTCAATATTCTGATACCCACGATCAATTTGTTCGATATTGTGAATTGTACTTTCTCCATCTGCGCTCATTGCCGCAATTAACAGAGAAACACCAGCTCGAATATCTGGCGAAGTCATCTGAATCCCCTTCAAATTAATGCGTCTATTCAACCCCATAACGGTGGCACGATGTGGGTCACATAAAATAATTTGAGCTCCCATATCAATCAAACTGTCAACAAAAAACAATCTACTCTCAAACATTTTTTGATGAATCAGTACGTTACCGTTGGCTTGAGTACACATTACCAATATGACACTCAACAAATCTGGCGTCAAGCCTGGCCATGGTGCATCAGCAATATTCATCATCGATCCATCAATAAAGCTTTCGATGGTATATGTTGTATTGTTATATACCCGAATGTCGTCATCAATTACATCAAAATTCACCCCTAACTGACGGAACGTTTCTGGAATAATTCCCAACTCTTTTATTCGAACATTTTTTATGGTAATATCAGAATCGGTTATAGCTGCTAAGGCAATAAAACTTCCAATTTCAATCATATCAGGTAGCAATCGGTGCTTACAACCACCGAGAGAATTTACACCTTCAATCGTTAATAGATTTGAACCAACGCCTGAGATTTTTGCTCCCATCGAATTGAGCATTCGACAAAGTTGTTGGACATATGGTTCACAAGCAGCATTGTATATGGTAGTGGTTCCTTTTGCCATGGTTGCCCCCATGACAATGTTTGCGGTACCGGTTACAGATGCTTCATGAAGCAACATATCCGCTCCAATCAATTGATCTGTATGGATTTTATAGAAGTTATCTTCACGCAAAAACTCAAAGTTTGCACCTAATTTTTCAAAACCGATAAAGTGTGTATCCAATCTCCGTCGCCCAATTTTGTCGCCTCCAGGACTTGGGATATATCCTTTACCAAATCGTGCCAATAACGGCCCGATAATCATGACCGAACCACGTATACTTTTGGCCTTTGCCCGAAAATCACTTGAGTCGAGATAATCAAGATCTATCTCATCTGCTTGAAACGTGTAATCCTCGTCGGCAATTTGGTTCACCTTTACACCTAAACCCTTAAGTAAATCAATAAGTTTATTTACGTCTCGAATTGCAGGAATGTTCTGGATTGTAACGAGTTCTGGGGTTAACAACACCGCAGAAAGCACTTGAAGTGCCTCATTTTTAGCTCCTTGAGGAATCAATTCCCCTTTTAATTTCTTACCACCTGTAATTTTAAACGTACCCATTAATACTTTCGTTTTTGGTTTCTATTTCTGTTTTGGTTTCTATTTTGATTCCCGTATTTCTTGTTACCAGGTCTCTTACTATTGTTTTTGAAATTTTTACTTCGAGTTCTATTTGCTTCAATATGAATTTGCAAATCGTCTTCGGTAAGGTTCAACGTTCCTTTTGAAAGTGTTTGAAGGTGTTGAATAACTGTTGCTTTGTCTAAGTTTTCATCATTCCAGTTTCTCGATGAATTGACCATAAATGAAGCAATGTAGTTGATAAACGCAGCCTTAATTTCAGGATCTTCCATTTCTGCAGCTTGCTCGACCATTGTTTGGAGGTTTCTGCCGTAAAATCGAAATTTGATTAGCTCATCTTTATACGGGATGCGTTCTGGTTTCTTCTCTACAGACTCTCGGCTTGGTTTTTCAAACGGACCATCCACGTCTAATTCAAAATCAGATATGATGAATAGGTGATCCCATAATTTATGTTCGTAATCTTCTAACTCTTTAACCGCTGGATTTAGATTAATCATAATCTGTATCATCGTTTCAGCAAGTTCGTTTCTTCGTATTCTATCAGGAATAGTGCAAATATGTTTTACCATTTCTTGAACCGAGCGACCGTATTCAGAGATCGCCATAGATTCAGATTGCGTATTGTACGCCATGTTGTGTTCCATCTTGCGAATTTACATAGAATGAAACGTATTATAAGGTAGTACGGTGTGAACAGTTATGAAAGGATATAAACAATTGACGGCACGCTGTCTTGTAGACTATGATTATGAATCTACATCACCTTTTCGTCAAGCCTAGATATTGGTTTAAGATGCGCTCTCCAATTATTCTGTTTCTTTATTCGTACTATAGTTGGCGACTGATTACGATACAATGTGTTTAAATCCAATTACTCGACATGATTTGCGTCCCTTAGGCTTATCAGCCTATAACCGATTTTACTTTTTGAATGCAAAAAGTAAACAAAAACATTTGACAGAAATATGCTATCCACGCTCTCTGCTGAATGCTAACAAAATCTCATAAAAGAAGTGCAAGCACTTTTATCGATTTTCTAAACCATTCATCATTCACCCAACCGCCAGCCCGCATTTCTGCCTTCCCTGCGCTCGCTTCGCATCGTCCTTTATTTAAAACAGATTTTGCCATGACCGTCTTTCAGAGGTTCTGACGTCAGGAAGAGCCGAAGAATCTGTTAATTCAATTAGATACTTTAGCGTCAATGCGAAGCGAGCGCTTGCTTGACAAAAAGGCGGAATGAGCGTTGATATGTGCGGCTGTAGTATCATTTTGGCTTGACTTTTTTGCATCCTTTTTTCGTCTATGGAAAAAAGAATGTCTGGTTATAAGATAAAATCCTAAGCGATGACTGATATCTTCTTACGAAACCTTTTGCCCATTATGCACCAGCCTGTCGGACGCACGGTGCGACGCATTTCTGCCTTCCCTGCGCTCGCTTTGCATTGTCGATGTAAGGAGACATAATTAACCTTTGATTCAACAGACGTTTCAGGCATCAAGGAATAGTAAAAAATCCGTCGATTTCTGAAAAACTGAAAACACCAACTCAATTTTCAACTCTCAACTTTTAACTGATAACTTTTAACTCTCCATTAATTAACTCTCCATTAATACTTTATGCAAATATTCTTCGCTTCTGTGAAGAATTTGAGTGCTTCCCATCCGCCTTCTCGGCCAACTCCAGAGTTTTTCATCCCTCCAAATGGTGTTCGTAAGTCTCTTACCAACCAGCAGTTTACCCATACAATACCTGCCTTAATGGTGTCTGCTACACGATGTGCTTTTGAAACGTCTTGAGTCCAAATAGTTGATGCTAAACCATACCCCGTTGAATTCGCAAGCTCCAATGCTTCTTCCTCAGTGTCAAATGGTTGAATCGTCACTACTGGTCCAAAAATCTCTTCTTGATTGGTTCTACATTGTTCGTCAAGTCCTTCAATAATTGTAGGTCTAATGTACCATCCATCGGCAAGATCACCATCCAATTTAACAGCTTCTCCTCCTGTTAAAACGGTGCCGCCCTCTTCTTTCGCAATTTGAATGTACTCTAATATTTTGTTGTAGTGTGGTTCGGAAACTATCGCTCCCATTTTGTTTTGATCGTCTTTTGGATTACCAACCTTCATCTCCGAAACTTTTTGCACAAATGCATCTCTAAAGCGATCGTAAATACCGCGCTGAATATAAATACGAGAACCACATAAACATATTTGCCCTTGATTGGCAAACGATGAATTTAACGTCGTAGCCAACGCTTTGTCGAAATCACAATCGTCAAAAATGATATTTGGATTTTTCCCTCCTAGTTCTAAGCTCAACTTTTTAAACATTGGAGCTGCCGTTCTTGCAATATGCGCTCCAGTTGATGTTCCTCCCGTAAACGAAATAATTGGCACGTCTGGGTGCTCAACAATGGCATTTCCAGCCTCTCCTCCAAGTCCATGAACAATATTAAACACGCCTTTGGGGAAGCCAGCTTCAATGCATAATTCAGATAATAAATACGCCGTCATCGGTGTCACTTCACTTGGTTTCGCCACAACGGTGTTTCCAGCTGCCAATGCAGGAGCTACTTTCCAACTAAAAAGATATAACGGCAAATTCCATGGAGAAACACATCCCGCTACACCAATTGGTGTACGTGTAGTAAAGTTGATTAGGCCATCTCCTGTTCTATGGCTTTCACTTGCAAAATGGGTAATAGCCGTTGCAAAAAATCCAAAATTGTCACGTGCTCTCGGAATATCAACTGCTTTTGCTAACCATTCTGGTTTTCCATTATCGCGGCTTTCAGCTTCAGCCAATCTATCTAAATTATCGTTGATTAAGTTAGACAGGCGTGTAATGATTGCACTTCTTTTTTCTGTCCGCATTGACTTCCAGCCCGGATAAGCAAGCTTTGCTGCTTCCACAGCATTTGCTACATCCGTTGCATCCGATCTTGGAATTAATGAATAAACCTTGCCTGTAGCCGGTTCATAATTGTCAATATATTGACCATTTGTTGGTTCAACTAGTTCTCCGTTGATGTAATTCTTGAGCTTAAACATATTTGTATTCCGTTGCTCAAAATTAACCCGAAATCTTCATTAGCAAATCTATTCCGAGCGGAAATCTCTGCAAAAGCAGTCCACCTATTAGCTTTTTCGCTTTCACAAAAGCGATGCTCAACGAAACTGGACAAAACCCTTTATAAGGAACGTGACCGACCGTTTGCAGTCGGTCATCACCTGTAATGGCAAAGTTTGAATCTTATTTCGGATTAATGAGTAAGACCGTAGCATGGTAAATATCTTAATAAAAGGTTGAAAAATACATCATAAACATCTGGCGGTTAGTCCGCCGATTAATATTACGCTGCTTATGCACTAACGTACTAGTACATTTTGCAATCGAGTCTAGCCTAAAGTTCAAAAATTGAGAGTTTATTTTGTTAACTTTCAATCAGAAATCTTCAGGTTTCCCCAATTGGTCGCTTAGGCTTATCAGCCTATAACCGATTTTACTTTTTGAAACGCAAAAACTAAAGAAAAACGTCTTGACAGAAATAATGCTATCCAGGCTCTCTGCTGAATGCTAACAAAATCACATAAAAGTACGTAAACTCTTTTATGGATTTTCTAAAGCATTCAACATTCACCCGACCGCCGACCCGCATTTCTGTCTTTCCTGCGCTCGCTTCGCAATGTCAATTATTATCGATAATTGATACCAAAGCTATACTTTTACATAGCTATTGGTAAGATTGTATTTATTCAATTATTTCACCTGCACTATACGTTGTCCTATATAGCCATTCTTACTGCTAATCTTGACCATGTAGTTTCCAGAACCTTTTATTGACAAATGATGAAGAACTGAGTTACCAAGGTGATTTACCATAATTAAACTTCCTGTCATTTCAAAAACTTCAACTGTATAGTCATCTGGTTTGTCGAAGTGTATTGTAAAATCACCTTCGCTTGGGTTTGGATAAATTTTGAATTGATTAATATCTAATATGTCCTTTACACTTACAAAATCAACTAAAAAACTATCCGACCGTTCACTCTCACAACCAAACTCAGAAATGAGTTGTACTTGATAATATTGATTTCGGTTTGGAGTAATGGAGCGATTTTCGGTTTCTAATAAAAACGTGTCATTCAAAAACCAACGATATCGGTATGATTTAATCGTGCTGGCAAGTTCTTCTGTTTTCACACTAATAATTGGATTCTGTGGTCTTGGTTTTTCTACAACTGTGATCGTGTCCCATACTTGACAAAAGGTTTTGTTAGTTGCTTTTATTACATAAACTCCTGCGGTATCGACCGTAAACGTATCCACATGAAAATGGTTGTAATCTAAAAGTTCTCCTTCGGTTTCATCCAAGTTAGGTTCTTCTCCCATCCAATGGACACAATGCATATTTTCTGGAGCATTGAGAACCAAATTAAAATCACTTCCTTGGCAATTAAATGTATCAGTACCTAACATATCTTTTTGCCATTGCGGGTATATAGTTAATGTTTTAGTGATGGTATCTGTTCTCGTTCCATTGCTTGCGATATGACACACCTTCCATTTACCTGTATCACTAAATTGGTAACTACAATGTTTGGTTAAAATGGAATCGCGTGTCGAATCTTTTTGAAACAACCACTTAAATTGAGTCGCCTTAAACGTATCTCGTCCTTCAAACTGATACCTATGACTCCAACAATTTTCAGTATATGCAAAATCTATACTTGGTGTGTAAAAGTAGCTTTGATTGAAATTTGGAAGCCCGTATCTAGATTTCCCATAAAGTAGTTCTAGACCATTTTCTTCAAAATCACATGCCGTTCCATCATTATCTGGAAAATTTATGACACCAAGATGAGTTGAATCAGAATAAGCAATATATATTTTCCCGTTAGGAGCAATATTCAGATCTCCCTTCGAATTGTTGCCTTTTGTTGTAATTTGTGTTTCTGAATTTAAAATTGAGTTAAGGCTAAAATCCATGAGGGAATATTGGAATATTTTAGAATTTGTAATGTATAGCTTGTCACCATTAGGGGAGAAATTAGCATGAAATGGTACAAAAAAAGCCAAATCAATGTTGTCATACAATAGGCCTGATTCTTTATTAAATTTAAACAAATCTACCCTGAATTTTCCTGAGAAATCATTTTCAGAGCGAAGAGCAAAAACTTTATTTCCTTGTGGGTTTATTTTTATTTGAACTCCATTTGTATATGGTGTTCCTTGCCCCTTCAAATAATCACCACCCTCTTTCAGTATATTGGGACACAGAACACCTTTTTGTGTAACTGGAAATATATAAAAAGAATCGGACTTTCCCTTATGCGTTATTAGCCAAAAATCTTTATTGTTTTGCTGATTTATGCTTGTAAGTTGCTCTGTAGCAGGATGTAAAATTGTTCTGTTTGTAACAATATTTGTTCCAATAGCGGTGTGATGGTAGAGTCCAATTCTATAAAAAGAAGAAAAATTTTCTCCTGTAAAATAATGAATGATAGAATCGTTATCACGCCTCAAAAATAAAGAACCTTGAACTGAAGAGTTGTTTCCTTTCAATGAGTCATTTAAGATTGAACCATCGCTATTGTATATAATCTCTGGCGTGCCGTACAACAAAACAGAGTCACTTCTTTTCTTAACAATAACTGAGCTTGCTTCTCTAGTGCTTATTGGCGATTTTCTTTGAACAATTCCAGTGTCATTGAAGTAAAGCCAAACACTATCTCCAAATATCCAGTTTACGACTTGATTACAATTTGGATTAGTTTCTGGGCATTGGCTAAGCAAGCTCGTCGAACATGACAAAACAAACACGAACAGGATGATATGTCTGAGTTTCTTCACTTTAATACTAGCAAAATAAACAAAGTTTCGTTTTGTGGTAAGTTAATTTAAATTATGACTCTGTAATTTTTAGGGATTAAAACTAAAAAAGGTTGCAATCATTATTAGAATCAACTAACAACTGCGACAGAAGGATACAAAAGCGCCACGCAACCAAATTATAATCGGTAATTTAAACTAAGATTCAATCCATTTAAATTTAGTCGATTCCCTCCGTCCGTCATGATTGCACTTGTCGTAAGTGATTTAGTCAAAATCGCTGAGGCTGTAAATCGACTATTGACTCGGTAGCCAAGTCCAATATCAGCGTTTGGCCGAAATACAAATTGCTTAGGTGCAAAATCTGTTTGTTTCACTGAATAGCGCTGATCGCTATAGTTACCCCACCTAACGTTTGGAGTAAACCACAGATCAGAGCCAAGCCCCACTAATACCTCAAAACGATTTAACGGCAATCTATATGTCACTCTTAGAGGTACTCTAAAATATCGAACATTTTGTTCCACCTCTTCAAATCTGTTTGAACTATCGAGCTTGTCTACTGTGTTAAATTGTCGTTCAATTAAGCTTACATTTCTTCCATTTATTACCACATTTTCCTCTACCATACGATATGACATCGAAATCGTATCAGTTATTGTTGTTGGTGTAAGTGCTAAATTGACTTGATTGTTGAGAACGACTTGTCCAAATCCAATAGATACACTCAAGCGCCTTTTCACGATTCCACCAAAAACGTCAAATTGCGTGGTTCTTTTGTGATTTATCGAAGAACCTTCTGTTCCTTCTACCATAAACTGATCGCTACTATTGAAAGTAATTCCCGTGGACACACCGATAAACCAATCAGCTTTAACTGGATTTTTATACTGCACTTCTACTTCGCCTTTTGTGTTTTTTGATTGCTCAGATTTTAGCATTTCAGATAGAGGTTTGGGCAAAACAAATCCGATTTTCTCATCTTCACTTACATTTGGCTTTACATAAGCATCTTGCTTCAGTTCAAACCTGGAATTGGTTTGATTTCCGATTGGAGACGTTGGGTTGTCTGGATTATTCTTAAACTTGGTCTTATCTGCACTCGTTGAACCTGTATTAAAATGTACAGGATTACTACCTACATGTTGCTTAATTGGACTACTTTTATGTTTTGTAATTTCTTTTGGTAATGCTTTAGATTTTCTTTCTGCAGTATTTGAGTTATTGCTATTATGAGTGGTCGATTTGTTTGAATTATAGTTTGATTTATTTGGATGTGTTTTAGTGCTCGACTGGTCTGTTGCTATTTGGTCTTTTACGTTTTCGGAGTCATTTATCACAGCTGTTTGTTGGCTCGATTTATGAGAATTAAGGAAATATAAACATGCGATTGCCACTATTAATGTGGTCGCACCCGCATATACCCAACCAAGCTTTTTGGCTTTTACTGGGAATACGGCATCCAGCTGATTTTGTGCAGCAGACCACAACTGCCCATCAACAGGATACTCCTTTTCTATTCCTTTTTTTATTAGGTCGTCTATGTTTTTTAAATCGCTCATAGCTCTAATTTTATTGACTCCAATCTCTTCTTTTCAGTATTAATAAACGCTTGTAAACACGTTCTAGCTTGGTTTAAATGCCACTTTGAATTACCCTCGCTCATATTCAACAAATCGCCAATTTCTCGGTGTTTGTATCCATCGACAACAAAAAGGTTAAACACATTTCGCGTAACCTCTGGTAAACAATTCAGCAGTTTCAAAATATCTTCGGTCTGTAAGCTTTCTGCATTCATAACATGGCTGCTTGTAGCTTCAGAAGGTATTTCATCTAAGCTTAATGACTCATGTCTTTTTTCAGACCTATATTCATCTATTAAATGTCGAACCGCTATTGTTTTCACCCAAGGTAAAATTGATACAGATTCATCATAATCCTTTAACCCTTTTAAAACCTTCAGGTAAATTGTATTAAGTGAGGCTCCTGCATCATCATAGTTATTTTTATACCGGATACATATATTCATTAAAAAGCTGAACAACTCTTTATAGAGCTCGTTTTGAGAACGGCGATCATTCTTTAAACACCTTTTTATCAGCTTGCTGTCTATTGGCATAAATATAGAAAGCGGAAGCCAATTGACCTCCGCTTCAATTTAGATTAATTTACATTACTTACTCATTTTAAGCAATTTGGTTTGACTAGTGGATTTGCCATCAAATATTTGAATGATGTACATTCCGTCAGTTTCATTTTTCATATCAAAGGTAACTCTACCTTCCAAGGTTGGTGTTTTTTCAGCGACAAGTTTCCCCTGCAGATTTAATACTCTGACACGTGCAGATTCGTTAAAGCTTGACTCTAACTCAACGGTAAATTCAGTATTAAATGGATTTGGATATAACTTGGATTCAATCTTGGTTGCATTTTTAACGTTAGAGAAATCCTCAATTACTTCCAATTCAAACCCTTCTAGTTTTAGTAGTTTTCCATTCGAATCTAAACCAATACTATCACAATAAACGGAAGTGCAGTTTAAGGTTGAATCGGTAATGGTTAGGCACACATTAAATAAACCATTTGACGTGTATTTATGGGAAGGGTTGCGTTTCGTTGATGTTCCGCCATCGCCAAACGACCATTTGTATTGATGCGACGAGTAATTTGACGAACCATTAAGTAAGAAAAGCTTAAATGCTTGTGATGTATCGATTGCAACTCGGAACGCAGCTCGACACTTTTTAGCAGATTGGATTATCACAACTTTACAGGTAGAGTCAAAACATCCAGTAATTGAGTCGTAGATGCTTAAACATACATCATATTGCCCCGCCTTCTTTACAACAAAATTTAAGTTTTTAGATGTTGCTCTTCCGCTTCCTAAATATGACCATGCGTAACTCGTTCCACCAGTAGACTTATTTGTCAATTCTATTAAGGTATCGTTGGTCACTTTGATGTCGAAGTCTGCTTTACAACTTGGAGTAGTTGAAGAAGTATCTACAACAATGCTATCACAAAACTTTGTATTACAACTATTTGCCGTATCTGTAACCGATAGACATACATAATAGGTTCCGGGTTTTGTATAATTATGGGTAGGATGCGAAGCACTCATGGTGTCTCCATCTCCAAAATCCCAAAGATATTTTGTGGTTTTAGAATAGCTGCTTGTATTATTAAAACTAGCAATAAGACCTCTTTTCGTAGCAGTAAAGGACGCTGCACAGGTGTCTTTATACACAACAATCGCCTTACAGTTTGTTTCTGAACATCTTGTTGACGAATCATAAACAGTTAAACAAGCTTGATACGTATACACTTTAAATCCTTTAGGAACTGTATACAAATGTGTTGTTGTTGCACTTGTTCCGGTTGAGCTATCACCGTAATCCCATGTGTAGGAAATACCTTTTGAACTCCCGGTAGTATTTGCACGAAACACTACATATGTATTTCCTTGAGTTGTGGTAAAAGAAGCATTACAGCCAGAGCCTGATGAGCTTTTTACAACAATTGATTTACACACAGTATCACTACACTTGTTAACGGAATCTTCAACAATTAAACATGCTTGATACGTTGTATCATTTCCGGAAGCGGTTGATTTGTAGGTATGTGTTGATACGGTCGAATTACTTGTATTTCCATCGCCAAAAAGCCATGTATACTTAGTTGCTGTTCGTGAATTTGCAACAAAAACCGTGGAAGTACCTGAAGTTTGACTTGAAAAACTAGCATCACACTTAGAAGTGGTTGAACCTGCTGTTCTCACATACGCACAATATTTGTCGGTGCACGTTCGTAGGCTATCGTAAATTGTTAAACAAACCGTGTAAGTTGTGTTACTTTTTTTGTAAATGTGCAAAGGATTGGTGGCGCCACTGCTCGCTCCATCTCCAAAATCCCAACTTAAATAAACGCCATTGGTACTTGTATTTGTAAAAAGTACTGAATCGCTTGAAACTTTATACGAAAAAAGTGCTTTACATGTTTTTGCTGAATACGTTACCGTTGCGCAAAAAGTGTCTCTGCAAGACTTTAGTGAGTCCCAAACCATTCTGCATACTTTATATGTTCCTGGTTTATACGTGTGTGTGAATTGTGTTGTCGTTTTTGAGTAGGTGTTACCATCACCAAGGTCCCATTTATCTGTGGTGTATCTAGAGCCAGTTGAATCTGCAAAAACAAACACCCCTGAACCAGATGAGGAATACGAGAAGTCCGCTCTACACTGAGCCTGAGTCTCACTAGCAAGCGAAAGACAACCAATCATTGTCAATGCTATAAGTATTATTTTTTTCATAATCATTCTTTTACTTTCAATACGGATTGAAAATGTAAATCGTTGGTGGAAAGTTAATCTTTTTTCTTGTGTCTTATAAATCAGGCAGTTACAATTTACAACTATTGGAACTTTTGTACCTTCGTTTCGTGAAAACGTTGGTTGGCATCTTCTTTCTGTTTTGTTTGTCCTTCGCAAGCACAGCGCAGGTAACGATTAAATCGGATACCGTTTCGTCTGATACTTTTCTTAATTACAAGCCATACATCATGCACAATTTTGGAGTGCATGTTCGTACTCGATACTCCTATATGCTGGAGTATAATTTGCGCGCAATACCACATACAGAATTCAAAATACAAGGTGGAACAGCCGATCATACCCATTACAATCTGATGGGATTTTCAACTACTAAAACAACAGGAAGGTATTTAGGATTTGGTATTTCCTTTGTTTCGCACAACTATTTCAAGCCTGTCAAAAGCTATCGATTGAAACATGGACTTATTGTTAGCTATTCCAGCGGACAAGGAACCTTGAATTTTGCTGGACAGGAAGTTTATGAAGGTCTATTTTATCAAAACTTAGAGGCTCAAGTTACTGAACAAAACGTTCGTTACTCGTATTCCGAACTTAGAATAGGGTATGAAATTCTGTTTGATCGCGTTGTTCGTTTCGATATTTATCCATTCCAGCTTACGCGTCATACGCTCAAAGAAGAAGCATTCTTGAATCATCAGTATATACCAGCCATTGGAATAACTAAAAACGGTCCATTTAATCCTGGCTTTGGAATTCATATTGCCATTAACCAATTGAAAAGTAAAAAGTGATGAAAAAACCTATGTTACTACTTCCTGTTTTTCTATTGCTTGTTTTGTTCGGTCGATGTACCAGCGACAATCCAATGGTATTGTGTGAAGGCTTTTCAGAAGAACCTACAATTCATTTTAAACTAAATTCTAACGACACATTTGGAATCTATTTTCTTAATGTTCGTGGGATTGGAGACACATTATATGCTGCCGGTGATTCTGGAATTTTTGCCCCAGTTGATATGAATGGCGACACAATGACCTATGAAATTTTACTTGACACTGCATCACTTGGTGTAATGGAATTGCGGTATTCATTTGAGCAAAAATTTTGTGAAGATCAAGACCAACTTAACTTATACTTTAAAACTGCTCAATTTACGCCAGCGACAACGGCCGAAGAAGTCAGCACCGTTGTGAACGGGTTTAAAACCAAGCTAGATACTAGTTCTGGATATAAATCTTTTTTGAACAACACTCTCGAAACACGTTATTTTGAAATAAGTAAACCGTAATGCAACAAGACTCGTTTTACAATGAAGAATTCTCAAAAGAGTTTCATGATAATGATTTAGCAGGCTGCGAACTTGAGGCATGTGTATTTAAACGATGTATTTTCACAAATGTGAATTTTTCAAAAACTGTGTTTCTGGATTGTGAGTTTGTCGAATGCGAATTTGTTAATGCCTCCATATGCATGTGTGCTTGGCGTTCCGTGACTTTTTGTGATTGCAAACTACAAGGAATGCGGTTTGATCTTTCAAATACCTTTCTACTCGAACTACATTTCGACAAATGTCTTTTGCGATACTCGTCTTATTACGGTTTGGACTTAACGAAATCGTCTTTCAATGCCTGCGATATGAGGGAGACTGAATTTATTGAAGCAAACCTATCCGGTCTTTCTCTGGATGACTGTGATTTACAGTCGGCTGCGTTTGGCCAAACCAATCTCTCTAAAACTGATTTTAGCAATGCACGTGGGTATCAACTAAACCCTGATAATAACCAGGTTGATCAGGCATTGTTTTCTAGAGAAGGGCTTACTGGATTGGTGGAACATTTGAACATTATAATTAAACCTTAAAATGATTCAACGGAAAGTTAAACCAAAATCTGATTTAGTATCTCAAATGGTTATGCACTAAGCACTGAACTTAAATTCGAAATCTAAAAACCTTAATTGGCTTAATTTAAATAAACACTATTTTGTTGATTATCGTCAACATGAACGTATTGACTTGAGCCACCTTTATTGAACAATTTCCCAAAACGAGCAGTAATAGCGATTACATCTTTGATTTCCAACAATAGACTAAAAATCAGCATGCTGTTTTTAGCATTATACAATCCTTGACGAATTCCTGTTGTTTGCTCGGCGATTTCTGTTTCAACCTTTAATAACAATACTCGTTTTTGATTTACTAATTCTTGTTCTTCAATGTGAGTTTTTCCTTCCAGAAGGCTCTGAATATGCTCATTAAACGCAGAAAACCCTAATGCTAAACTCATTAAACCTGCAGACTGTTTTGCTTTAATTGGACTGTGAGTATTTTCAACATGGGTGATACAAGAAGTCACAATAAATTCTAACGATTGTAGAACATCTTGCTCGAAATCAAACACACGCAAATACGTCCGACTACCAACATAACTATCTTCTTCAATACGTTGAATGGAATGGAACAAATCCGACTTAAGATCTTCATTTTTTTTATGCAACAAGTTCAACTCGTGTTGGGCTTCTTTTAGTTCCGATCGACTTTCATGTGTTAATCCATCTAAACTGGCATGGATAATAGAATTTACTGACTTTAGCAAAAAAGCCACCCGTTCAGAAGTTTCTTCATAAACAGCTTCAATACGCGTTCGTTGCGCTTCATTTTTTGCTTCCTTGTCGTTTTTATCCGTTTCCTTTTTCTTGTGCATCCGGAATGTCCGATAAATAAGTGCACCTGCTATTAAAACCAAAAACGCTATTGCAGGCAACTCAAAAGCAAAAATTACTAAGGCAAATAATGCCGAAACTGTAAAGGCTATTACTGCAGTAGCAAGCCAACCGCCAACTACGCTAATAACACCTGACACCCTATAAACCGCACTATCACGCCCCCATGCATTGTCTGATAACGACGACCCCATGGCTACCATAAAACTTACGTAGGTAGTTGACAATGGCAGTTTGAAAGAAGTCGCCAAAGCAACCAAGACACTTGCCACAGTTAAATTTACAGCAGCTCGGATTAAGTCAAAAGATGCTCCGGTTTCGTCTTCAACTTTCTCAAAACTTTTGTTCGCTCTTTGAAGCCATGAAGCAGGAACAACTTTTTGTAACGCTTTCGCAGCAAATGTTGTGTTTCGCACAATCCAACGAGCAAACCAATTTGACTTAAACCGCTCTGCCCCTTCGTCTTGTCGACCAAGATTTACTTCGGTTTCGGTTACCGACTGTGCTTTTTTACTAAACCAAAGGGTTAAAATCATTATGGTTCCAGCGCCAACAAGTAATAAACTGTTAGTCTTTACAGGTTTCTTTAAAAATCCCATATTTAGTTCTTTTGGAAGTATGCTTCCATCACCATATGATAGAAAAGATTCTAAACCTGCAATCGGAACGCCGATAAAGTTCACTAAATCATTTCCAGCAAACGCCATTGCCAATGAAAATGTACCAAATAAAACTACGATTTTGAAAATATTTACTTTGAAACGAACCAACGTATAAAGCAATGAAACCCAAAATACTAAGCTAGCAAAAAACAACCATAACGTGTTGCTTTTTACCCATGTCATAAATTGATCTGTAACAAATGATGCACCTTTTAGTCCTTTAAAAACCAAGAAATAGGTTAAAGCTGTTAATGCAATACCTGCCCATAAAGCCCCAATTATGTTTAAGTTCTTTTTGTAGTTGAATGAAAAAATAAGCCGCGAAAAAAACTGTACAATCATTCCTGCGCTAAAAGCAAACAAGATTGACAGAAAAATTCCGCTAACTATAGCTACTGCTTTTGTTGTGTTGATGTACGAACCAATCTCAGAAAGTGAAATATTATTTGTGATTAGTTTTATTAACGCAACCATAACAGCTGCACCCAATAATTCAAAGACAATCGACACAGTGGTTGAAGTCGGCATCCCGAACGTATTGAACAAATCGAGCAATATGACGTCCGTGATCATTACTGCTAAGAACAGAATCATCACATCGTGAAAATTAAAAAATTGTGGGTTAAAGACTCCACTTCTTGCGATGTCCATCATCCCACTCGAGAAGGTCGCACCAACTAAAATACCCAGACTGGCGATAATCATTATCACTTTTCTACTGGCTACTTTTGATCCAATTGACGAATTAAGAAAGTTAACAGCATCGTTACTCACTCCTACAATTAAGTCCGCAATTGCAAATACGAAAAGTAAAAGTATGATGACTAAATATATGTCAGGCATAGTACGTCAAAGATGAGAAGATAGAAGCTAACATTAAAAAAAGTTATGTTATCACATTGTTATCAGTCTAAAATTTCAATGGTGCGTAAAGAACTCATGTAAAAGTGAACTATTATCCACCTTATTAGTTTGTAATAGCAAAGTTTACGCATTGAAAAAGTATTTAGTCATTGGTGGTTCGTCTGGTATTGGAGAAGCACTAGCAAACAAATTATCGAACGATGGACACAATGTGCTTGCATCGTACAACGAGAACAAGAAATCAGATATCGGAAACATAACTTATTTTCCACTTGATGTAACTGCAGACGAACTAGATGTATCATTATTACCTGACAGCATTGATGGTTTGATTTATTGTCCAGGGGCCATTACCTTAAAACCGTTTCACAGATTAAAAAAAGAAGCATTTCTTGAAGATTTAGATGTGCAAGTCTTCGGAGCAATTTCTGTTATCCAACACGTTCTAGACCGATTAAAAAAAGGTGTTAACCCAAGTATTGTCTTGTTTTCGTCTGTCGCAGCACAAAACGGATTCAACTTCCACAGCCTAGTATCTGTGTCGAAAGGAGCCATCGAAGGTTTAACAAAATCACTGTCTGCAGAATTTGCGCCAACCATACGCGTAAACGCCATTGCACCATCCATTACCAATACGCCGTTGGCCTCAAAACTATTGAGTAACGAACAAAAAATTGAGGCAAATGCAGAAAGGCATCCACTAAAAAAAATAGGAACACCAGAACAAATTGCAGGCTTGGCCTCCTTTTTATTGTCGGACGAAGCGAGTTGGATTACAGGACAAATTATAACCGTTGACGGCGGAATATCAACTATAAAATAAATACACAATGTTTGGATTATTTAAGAAGAAATCAGAAGTAGATAAATTACAAAACCAATACGATAAGTTGATGAAGGAAGCACATCGTTTGTCGACCGTTAATCGCTCAGACAGTGATCAGAAATATGCGGAGGCAGATGAAATTTCAAAAAAAATCGACGCTTTGTTAAAAAAATAAATCATGGGATTTTATCAATTCAAACAGGAGCAGCTAGTAAACGCCTCAGTGCCTGAAGTGTGGGATTTTATATCTTCTCCAGCCAACTTAAAAGAAATCACTCCAGACCACATGGGTTTTGACATTACGTCTGAAGGTTTGCCTGAAAAGATGTATCCTGGAATGATTATCAGCTACAAAGTGAGTCCGGTTCTTGGGATAAAAATGACTTGGGTAACTGAGATTAAGAATGTGGTTGACCAAGAGTTTTTTATTGATGAACAACGAATTGGTCCATACAAAATGTGGCACCATCAACATCGATTGGAAGCACAGGGAGATCAAACGATGATGTACGACATTATTACGTATCAGCCGCCTATGGGGCTTTTAGGTGATATTGCAAACAGCCTATTTATAAAATCCAATTTGAACGAAATATTTGCGTATCGCACCGTTGCTGTGGAAAAGCGATTTCCAGTAAAATAGACTCCATCAAAAATACTTTTCTTGGATTTTTAGTATTGTTGTAGACTAACGTGTCTTACCAATGACTAGAGATATTCCGAGAATTTATGCATCAATTACCGACATGTTGCGTGAAAATATTTCATGCTTTAAGGTCATTTCTGACACAAGTGAAAAGTTTGAGGTAATAGGTACCATTCCGACAAAGCAGGGAAAACACAAAATGGACGGGATGTATTTTGCAACTGTTGTTCCTAAATCCAAAGATGTTCGGTTATATTTTTTTCCAATATACACCCATGCTGAAGGCACAGACCCAATAATTACCGATGAATTACGGAAGTTTTTAAAAGGGAAAACGTGTTTTCATGTACGATATTTAAACGACCATATCTCAGACAACCTGAAAATATTAATATCGACTGGTGTTGCTTTATATCAGCGGGATGGTTTGTTGGCGAAGTAACGATTATAACAACCCTTTCAGCAATTCCTTCATGCTTACTTCCTTCGAAATAATGGACTCTAGCTCAGAAATTGCAACACGTTTTTGTTCCATTGAATCACGGAAGCGAATCGTAACATGGTTGTCTTCCAAGCTCTCGTGGTCTACCGTAATACAAATTGGTGTCCCAATAGCATCTTGTCGACGGTAACGCTTTCCAATACTATCTTTCTCTTCGTAATAGCAATTAAAATCCAGTTTTAGCTGATCGAATATTTTCTGAGAAAGTTCTGGTAGTCCGTCCTTTTTGACAACTGGCAAAATCGCACATTGATAGGGCGCAAGAGCCGCTGGTAATCGCAATACCGTTCGTGTTTTACCTTCGCCTAAATCTTCCTCTACCAATGAATTTGTCATTAAAACTAAGAACATTCGATCCAAACCGATGGACGTTTCTACCACGTATGGGACGTAGCTTTCGTTGGTCTCATTGTCGAAATATCGAAGCTTTTTACCTGTAGCTTCTTCGTGTTGTTTTAAATCGAAATCTGTTCGGGAATGAATCCCTTCTACTTCTTTAAAACCAAATGGAAAGTCATATTCTATATCAACGGCTGCGTTCGCATAATGCGCAAGTTTTACATGATCGTGGTACCGATACTTCGCTTCATCGATGCCTAAATTCTTGTGCCATTTCAATCGTGCCTCTTTCCAATGCGTATACCATTCCATTTCTGTTCCTGGCTTTACAAAAAATTGCATTTCCATTTGCTCGAATTCCTTCATTCGCATGATGAACTGACGCGCAACGATTTCATTTCGAAATGCCTTACCCGTTTGCGCAATTCCAAACGGCAGCTTCATTCTGCCTGTTTTTTGAATATTGAGATAGTTGGCAAAAATCCCTTGAGCCGTTTCTGGACGAAGGTAAATTTGACTCTCACCATCCGTCGCACTCATTTGCGTGCTATACATCAAGTTAAATTGTCGTACATCTGTCCAGTTTTTGCTGCCAGATACCGGACAAGCAATGCCTAACTCTTCAATAAGTTCTTTAACTTTATGTAGCTGGCCAGACTCTAACCCTTCTCTAAGACGATCATCTATCTCTGAAATTTTAGCATTATTTCTGGCAATATTTGGGTTTGTAGCAACAAATTGTGCCTCATCAAAGTCATCCCCAAAACGTTTCTTCGCTTTGGTAATCTCTTTTTGATTTTTGACCCGATATTTTTCTTGATAGTCTTCGATTAAGACATCCGCACGATAGCGCTTTTTTGAGTCTTTGTTATCGATCATTGGATCGCTAAAACCATCAACATGACCACTTGCTTTCCAAACGCCTGGATGCATAAAAATAGCGGCGTCTAGTCCAACGATGTTCTCATTGAGTTGCACCATGCTTTTCCACCAGTATTCCCGGATATTTTTCTTAAGCTCTACCCCGTTTTGACCGTAGTCGTAAACGGCAGATAAACCGTCATATATTTCACTTGATTGAAATACGAAACCATATTCTTTTGCGTGGGAAATAACGTTTTTAAAAAGCTCTTCAGACATGCTGTATTAATTAGTGGCGCAAAGCTAAGAGAAAAGTTTGAAGTTTGAAGTCAGAACGGAGAAGTCAGAATTGCCAATTGTCTATGCCTGATTAGTGTTTTATAGTGAAGCGAAAAGTTGAGACATTGATCTGAGATTATGTCTCTTTAATTTGACGTTTTCCACACTACTAAAAAATCGATCACCTCAAAGTATATTTGAATCCTGATGATACAATTCTAAACCGTTCACAATTTAGTAACATTTTACACGAACAACTTTTTGTCATCTGACTGTCCATTTAGCAAGTGAATTTATATACTTGTGAAATTAATAATTCTTATTCATGAAAAGATTTTCCCTATTTAAAACAGTTGTTTCGCTCGCAATTGCGATAAGTGCAAACACGAATGTTTCACAAGCTCAGTGCCCAACATTGTCGTGCCCTGGAAACTTTAATGTTTCCGCAGATTCTGGTAAATGTGGCGCAGTTATAACATATCAAGATCCTGGACCGATCGATACTTTACTCTTTAGCTATACTGGAACAGTACAGAAATTTGTTGTCCCAAGCAACACAAGTTCATTGACTATAAAAGCATATGGTTCGCAAGGAGGTTCAAATGCTTCTGGAGTAAAAGGTGGGTTAGGTGGTTATGCCCAAGGCGACGTCTCAGTTACTCCTGGTGACACACTATACATATACGTAGGTGGCACAAATGGATATAACGGTGGTGGAGCTGCTGGGAACCAACCATGTTCATCGGCCGTAGCCGGTATTGGCGGTGGTGCATCAGATGTAAGAATTGGAGGACAAAGCTTAACTAACAGAGTTATCGTTGCCGGTGGTGGTGGCGGTGCTGGTGGAAATCGAATTACCGGTTGTGGTCGTGGATCTGGCGGCGGTGGTGGTGGCGGCTACTACGGTGGTGGTGGCGGTGCTGCTTGGCCACATACAAGTAGCAACCTGCCTACTGGTGGCACTCAATCTGCTGGTGGTGCAGGTGGAACATCAGATTGGACAAATACCCCTAATAACAATGGAACAAATGGAGTTTTAGGTATCGGAGGAAATGGTGGTGCTGAAATTTCTTCTAGTCAAAGTGGAAGCGGAACCGCACTGGCAGGTGGTACTGGTGGCGGAGCAACTGGGGGGTCTGGATCGTATAGTGTTAATTGGACTGGACAGAGTGGTGCTGGTGGATCAAGTTACTTAGGTAGTTTATCATCCTCAAATACTATTGCTGGTATAAACTCTGGTAACGGGCAAGTTGTTATCAAATTCAATACAACCTCAAGTTCAATTGTAAACAAGCTTATCGAAGGACTTCCAAGCGGCTCGGAGTTTGGACCAGGTGTAACAACAAATAAGATAATGACTATTTGCTCTGGTACAGACACGTCCTATTGTACATTTACCGTAACTGTTGCCGGATCACCACTAAAAGATACAGTTAATGTAACTACCTATGACGACTATGTCAGCCCAAGTGGTAAAGTATTTACATCCACAGGTACCTACCAAGACACTGTATTATCTAGTGGAGGATGTGATTCAATTATTACGATTCACTTAACTACTGCAGAAAGAATCTATGTTGACGGAGGTATGTCGTCAAGTGGAAACGGTTCGGCATGGGGACAAGCATTTTCAACTCTACAAGAAGCAATAGACTCCGCGAATACACATAACGAACCTACTTTAATTCTCGTAAAAGAGGGAACTTATTACCCTACTGGAAATGGAAGAAATTCGACATTTATGTTAACAAATATTAATACCAGAATTCTAGGTGGCTTTTCAGGAGCAGAAACGCATATTAACCAGCGAAACGCAACTGCCAATAAAACGATTCTTTGTGGTGATATTGGAACTAAAGGAGATAGTTCAGACAACGTATATCATGTTCTGATTATTTTAGATAAACGGACATACAGTTCAGGCGAAGAAGTTCTTGGCTCTGACTTTGTAATTGACGGATTTACAATAAAAGACGGAAACGCAAATGGCTCTAGCACCTTCAGTTATGAAGGTGAAAAATTATACCAAAGTGAAGGTGGAGGCATCCTAATATATGGTAAAGGTGCAGGTAGAGAAATCAGTCCGACTATTTCCAATTGTCATTTTGAAAATAACTATGGTGATTATGGGACGATTTTCATTGAAGTCAAAAACGGAAAGAGTAATGCATTAATCACGAATAATACCTTTAAAGGAAATCGCTCATTTTATGGTGCTATTTTCAACAACGGAGAAAGTGGTGATGTTAGCCCTAGAATCACAAATTGTGCATTCGTAAATAATTTTGGTTCAACTTCTGGTTCTGCGATTTACAACTATGGATATTCTGGAAAGTCTAGCCCTGTAATTGACAATTGTGTATTCAGCGGTAATCGAACAAATTTACACGGTGGTGCTATTTATAATAATGGATATGGAGGGGCATCGAATCCTACCATTACAAACTGTACTTTTTATGGGAATGAGGCAAAAGCACAAGGAGGTGTAATGTACAATTTTGGTGCATCAGGAGGTTGTTCACCTAAAGTCACAAATAGTATTTTGTATAATAATGCTGCTAACGGAGATGTTGACCACAAATTCAGTGAACTTTATAGTTACCAAGCATATCCCTATGTCTCTTATAGTTCAATGCAGCGTGATAGCAATACATATACCACTGCAACTGCAAATAGCTTAAACTGGGGAAGTAATAACCTATACAAACAAGCACCTCAATTTGAGAGTACTACTGATCTTGCTGGAGCTGATGACGTGTGGAGATCTGGGGACGATGGACTTAGGTTAAAAAGTTCTTCGGCACAAATCAATAGCGGAACCGCTACTGGAGCCACATCATCTGACATACTAGACAACCAAAGAGCTGGAAGTGTGGATCTTGGTTCATATGAGTATGTAAGCTGTGGACTCAATGTAAAACTTGCAACTGCAGTAAAAACACACGTAGCTACAAAGACAGCTACAGATAATGGATTTACGTGCTATTGCAATAGTGACAATGAACTATTACTTGCGCTAGACACAAACGGTTCTGGTGCCGTAATTACCCCTAACCAAGTAAAACTTTATATTGGAGATCCTTCAACACTGAGTTATAACTCTGCTGGTGGAATGATTACAAACACTGCCGGTGGTGTAATTTTGGAAAGACGTTGGGACGTTGATCCAACTACGCAACCAACAGGTACTGTGCGTGTTCGATATTATTATACAAAAAGTAATTACGAAGACATTGTAACAGCAATGGCTGGACTTACTAGCCCAACAACTGTTCTCTCTCCTAGTCAATTACAGTTCTATAAGGTAACAGGTGGCTCTTCGGCAACTTTTCCTAATCCACATGACAATGGAGTTACTGGTATAATACTGTCTAACAGTACAACTGCTTCAACAACAACATGGGTCAGTGGCACACACGGTGTTCAAGATCATTCAGCAGAATATTTAGTTACGTCATTCTCCGGTGGTGGGGGTGGTGGCGGTGGTGGTGCTGAACCACTACCTGTAGAATTAATATCATTTAATGTAAAAAAAGATATTAATCATTCAGCGATCCTTAAATGGGAAACTGCTTCAGAATTGAATAACTCACACTTCATAATAGAGCGTAGTTATTCTGGTCAAGAATTTACACCTATTGCTACCGTTCAAGGAAATGGAACAACTCAGCAGTTGATCGCATATGACTTCAATGACAAAACCATCGACAAAAATGAGAACACGGCATTTTATCGATTAAAGCAAGTCGATTTCGATGGAACTTTTGACTATTCAATCATTAAAAAAGTAACGTTTGATGAGTTAAATAAAATCAAACTTGCTACGCTAAACCCAAACCCTACGGATGGAAATATAAAAATCAACTTGTTTAACGATGAACTTGATGTTCACACAATTAAAGTCATTGACCAACTAGGTCGGACAATAAAAACAATTGAGTTTTCAGGAGAAACACAAGAAATAAGTTTGAGTGAACTTACTTCTGGTATTTATTTTGTCACTCTAGATGATTCCCAAACGTTTAAGGTTATCAAAAAATAATCTAGTACAACATTTACAGCCCTTGTTGATTTTTCAGCAAGGGCTTTTTTTTGCATTTTTATGTAATAACCTGAGTTCGATCATTATTTATGATTTAGAACGCTAGGAAATAGTGATTGTCGACTAAAATTTAAGCAGTAATAGCGGGCTATTTTAAATAATTTTTAGGAAGAGAAGCGCTTTTTCCTAGTGAAATAAATATGTTGTTTCATAAAACCCAATATACTTCGTTGGATTTGATTGATTAAACCCGAATTGTGTATTAGTACTTCGTAGTGAGAGTTAAAAGCCCAATAAAATCAAGGCTTTTGTCGATTTTAGCATAGTTACCACTATGGTGAATGAGAAAAAGCCAGAGCAACGTTTGATTTTGCAGGGATTTTCTCTCGTAATAGATTTACCAATGCATAATTTGGGTTCAACCCGCTAAATCTTCACAAAACCGCCTTGTCTATTGACTTTTATGAAACTCTAAACCTATAAAGAAGAATCGAACTCAGGTTAATACGAAAGATGTATCAGATTCTTTATTACTATTGAGAATGACTTTTATTGCAGCCAGTCCGTTCTTGATATGATAATGGTTCAATAGCGTCCTAAACGATTTTTAGTAATGCTTGTACCACTCTTTAACAAAGGCGAGATGAATTATTAAATGACGTTGAGTTTTAGGTCATCGGCAATTTGGGAGGTCGTGTGTCCGGGCAGCGTTAACCTAGTTAACCAAATTTCATTGCTGATTTTTGAAAAAACAGCAAAAGAGGAACAACGAATACCGAAGAAAATCATCAGACTCTTCGCTCCTCCTTGCGTCGATCGCTCTGAGTGACGTCGTGAAAGGAATTATCGTCGAAAAGAGCTGAAACCATGGCAACGGAGCGTCTATCGAAATTCCCTAGACCAGATTCGTCTTGGCGAGTTTACACGTAAACTCAAATTAAAATGTTTAAATAAAGAGCCCATTGCTTTCCGAAAATCTTCAATCTGACTTCAGACTTCAAACTGCAGACTTCAAACTTCAAACTTCATACTCCTCCTAACGTCGATCGCTCTGAGTGACGTCGTGAAAGTACTTATCGTCAAAGAGAGCTAAATCATGGCTACAGAGACTGCAACTTAAATACCTTGACCTGATTGCGAGCTAACACCTAAACTCATATAAGAATAAATTTAAAATGTGCTTTGGGTGCACTCCTAAAATCTAACTTCAGCCTTCTGACTTCAGACTTCAAACTGCAGACTTCAAACTTCAAACTTCAAACTTCAGACTTCAGACTTCATACTCCTCCTAGCGTCGATCGCTCTGAGTGACGTCATGAAAGAACTTATCGTCGAAGAGAGCTAAATCATGGCTACTGGGAGTGTAACTAAACTACCTTGACCTGATTGCGAGCTTACACTTAAACTCATATAAGAATAAATTTAAAATGTGCTTTGGGTGCATTCCTAAAATCTAACATCAGCCTTCTGACTTTTGACTTCTTTCCTCTGACCTCTGACTTCTCACTTCCCACTTCCCCCGTCTTACTTCCCAAAGTATTTCCCGTTCACGTACTCATACCGACCATTTCCGACTGATTTCCAAACCACAACACTGAAATATAGATTTTCTGGAGTGCAACCAAGACATGGAACATATTCGAAGCTTTCGTTAACCTTTTCTTTTGCCCCAAATTTGTGCAGCTTTCCCATTCCACCAAAATAACCACCGCGGTTAACACGATTGTGGTCTTTTCTATATGGTGTGTTTCCGGCTTGAACTTCATTCAATCCATCTTCCATTCCATAAACCTCGTAGTGATATTCAGCTTCTGCATCTCCAGCATTTTCCACTGATAATTTTATATCATATCGGTTGTTTTTATTCAGTGAATACTCCAAACCAACATAGGCTCCCGCATCATTCGAAAGTTCATCTCTCAATTCTTTTTTCAAGAAATCCGCCGCTTGTTCATGACTAAAATTAATTATGTCGTACGTATGTTCGGTCGTGTTTACCCATAATTGAGGAGAGTGATACGTTACCACTAAACCTTTTTCAATGGCTAAGGATGAGTTGTTTATAAAAACATCGTTGTATTTAAAGTGGGTTGGAAGCATAAAGATACTATCACCCATTTCCTCAGCTACTTTGTTGGAAACTGGAATTCCAAATCGTCCGCAACCACCACAATGAATGCTTGTAAAAAGATGTAAAAACGGTCGGTATTGCTTGTCTACTTCTGGATAGATTGTATCCTCAACAACTGTTGGTTCTGGTGTTACAAGTGCGGGCTCGTTTTCGCTACAACCGATTGCTAAAAATCCAAAGACAAAACCGATTAAAAGTATATTTTTCATATTCACTGTTGCAAGTTATATCGCTTGGTCGTACATCATGTACTATCTTGACAGATATGGAATAGATTTTACTTTCAATTTAAATTGCTTGGCTTTCTTTGTATGATGAATTCGTCGCCAAAAGTACTTGCCGTTTCAAAAAGCAGCGAGCACACCATGAGTAAATACAATGCTGATTCAATCTCCTTAATTAAAAACTATGGAGTTGAAGGTGATGCACATGCAGGTAAAACTGTTAAACATCGTTATTTACTATTTAAGAAAAAAGACGCACCAAACTTGCGACAAGTTCACTTACTTCATGCTGAATTGTTTGACGAGCTGCGACGACAAGGGTTTGACCTTACACCTGGTTTGATCGGTGAGAATATTACCACGGAAGGTGTCGACCTATTAAACCTCCCAACGAATACAATTCTTCATTTAGGTACAGAAGCTAAAATCAAAATCACCGGTCTTCGAGAACCATGCAAACAATTAAATGGAATCCAACCGGGTCTGCTAGAAGCAATGATTTCCAAAAAGGAAGACGGTTCAATCATAAGAAAAAGCGGTGTAATGTCTGTTGTAATTGCTTCCGGTGTCGTTCATAAAAACGACGAAATTCGAGTGGAATATCCACCCGAACCTCATCATCCTCTTGTTTGTGTGTAACTATTGCTTCACAAACGAAGAAGTCACCACAGATTGGTTAGATTTAAATTCTATAAAATAAACACCTTGAATCAAGTCCACCACTGAAATAGACTGAATACCAGTTGGGGTAACTGTTCGTATGATTTGACCTTGACCATTGTAAATTGTTATGGTTTGTGGTTGAAAATCTGTCTTCCATCTAAGCTCTTCTGTTGCTGGATTTGGATATAGGGTTACCGATTCTTTTTCTAAAGCGACAAAGCCAACTTCATCATCAAGCGTGTATACGCCTTCGTTGACCAACGAAACATACATAACACCATTTACCGAAACCAGACTAACAATTCCAGCATTGCTAGGAATTACTGTAGACTCAGAAGTTTCGATCCATTTTTTATTTGCAACATCCAAAAGCATCAAACGACGACTTGTTGCATCATTAACTTCGACATAAATCTTGTTGTCGACCGAATAGACATTACCATACAATGCAAATGTAGATTGGCCAGAATATCCTGGTAAACCATCATATAGTTTAGTCCAATCATCGCCATCATTTTCTGAAATCTGAAGCGATTTTGTGCCAAAATAGTTGTCAGCAACACGCACCAACACCTTTTGATCAGTCACAAGGTTTCCACCGTTGGTTCCGCCCAACCAGGTCCATGTTTTTCCGCCATCATCCGAACGAGAATAACCACCAAACATGTCGGCAAACACTTTACCATTCGACTCGAAGATGTTATAAAAGCCGTTTGCGGTTCCTCCAGCTCCAAAGCTGATTTTATTGGTAAAGGTTGCCTTAGTAAACGTTTTTTTATCGTCTGTAGAATAATACATTTCTGGTTCTCTATTACCCGCATTAGAGATGGTGCCGGCAACATAAGTATTGCCAATTTTCGCTATGGTTCCCATATTTCCCATTCCAGTCTGCTTTAAAACAGAAGAAAAAGAAAAACCGTCGGCAGAACCAACAATTCCGTTTCGAGTACAAAGAAAAATTGAGTCACCAATTACCTCAATTTTGTTAACGTCAGCGATTCTATCAAATATTGGATGAGTGCTTTTGAACGAATCTACTTTCCATACACCTGCGTTAAACTCTGCTCCATAAATACTAGTTGTTGTAAATAGTTTCGATTTGTAATCCGCTAAGTTTAGTGTTGATGAAACGAATCCAAACTGCGTCGTATTTCCACTTTCAACACTACCTGCTCCGCATAAAACATCTTCATTCTTCCATAGTGCATAATCGCCTCCAAAGTAAAGCTCCGTGTTACTCCAGGTCTTACCTGAATCAATTGATTCACGCACTCCACCAGAAATATTTAACAGTACTTTCCCATCACTTTTAACTAGTAATTTTCTACCATAATAAAATACCGCAGATAATTTCGCTCCGGTACCTTTCTCCCACGTTTTACCCATATCATCGGTATATTGTGGGTTGTACCCATCTAAACTAGGTACTGCAATTATTCGATCGCCAATTTTAGCATAATCATATACTTTCGCTGTCAACGTCAATACAGATGCCCATGGTTCGCTGTCAAACTTGGTCCATGTTCTACCATGATCTGTGGAGATATATGTGGAACCTTTAGACACCGAACCAACATTTGCAATTATCGTTTTATCATCAACATATCGTAACGCGTGCGTTACGCCAGAAAGTCCAGTTGACACCCATCTTTTCTGTGTTTGATCAAAATAATGTGGAGCAAACGTAGTTCCTCCCATTAGCACTTCTTTGCCGTTGCTTGTAGCGTGAGTTGGAACCCAAATTGCAGAAGCTCCGTCAGTCTCAGCCTTCCAATTATCTCCCCAGTCTGCTGAAGAATATACTCTAGATTTATTATTTGTTCCAATGTATAAAACACCGTTGGCTTCAACAATTGCTCGTGGATCTACCTGATTGGGTAAGTCGCCTGATAAAACTTTCCAAGTTTTCCCACCATCAAAACTTCGCCATAAATTTTCATCCTTTGTAACGTAGCCTGTGTCACTCCTCCCCCATACGAATCCAACATTGCTCAAAACTGAGGGTCCATTTGTTGATACAAATTGTGCCTGTGTGGTAAGTGATATTAAAGTAACGATTAATGTGAGTATTGATTTCATAGAACTTTTTATTCAAAGTTCTGCATTGACCTAGAGTTTGGAAATAAGGCAAATGACCTATTTATATTAGCCTATTTTTTTGGGCGACTTTTAACGCCTCCATTTTACTGTGTACATTCAGCTTAAAATATACATTCTCGATATGTTTACGCACTGTTTTCGGGCTAATGATAAGGTTCTCCGCTATCCTATTATAGCTTAATCCCTGACATAGTTGTTCAAGAATTTCAGTCTCTCTATTTGTAAGATTGTAATTTTTTGCTGGTTCAATTGATATTGGTTGAGCACGAAGTAATTTTAGTGTTTTTGAGGCTACAGAAGGACTCATTGGAGCTCCACCTTCCAACACATCCTGAATACTTTTAACCAAGGTTACTCCTGACTCATCTTTCAATAAATACCCACTTGCTCCTGCCTGAATTGCATTAAAAAGGTTGTCATCGTCGTCAAAAACCGTAGACATCAACACTTTTATTTGGGGGTATTTTGAACAAATTTCCTTTGTTGCGTCTATCCCGTTCATTTGAGGCATTTCAATGTCCATGATGATTACATCAATCATTGAATTCTGCTGTAGTTTTTCGAGCAAGTCTAGTCCATTTGTTGCCCAAAATTTAAGCTCAATACGCTCATCATCATTTAAAATATCTTGAACGGATTTTGCTAAAAATACATTGTCCTCTGCCAGTGCCACTCGAATCATATAGCGAAAATCTTATTATTCATGCATCTTTACCATAGGTCATTTGCCCTATTTTGTGAGAATTATTTGCGAGCCTTGTTGATCTGAAAGAACACTAATTTTCGCGGTTATCTTTTCTGCACGCTGCTTCATCGACGTTAAACCAAACCCTTCTTTTGTTGCGTCGAAACCTTTGCCATTGTCTTTTACAACTACCTTCATTCTGCTTGGCTGAAAGCAAATGTCAACAGATATTTTTGAAGCATCTGCATGTTTTACGGCGTTTTGAATCGACTCTTGAATAATACGAAACGTGTTTACCGCCAACATTGAGTTCATTATCCCTTTCAATTCACACGACCAATCAATGGATACAGCCAAACCTTCTCGTTGAATTTTCTGCACCTCATTTGCCACTTTCATCTCAAAATCTCGGTAGCTAATATCTTTACTCAGACCCCAGATTGCTCCTCTCAAATCGGATATTGTAGCATGAGCAAATTCCTTTATTTCATGCAAACGGTTTTGGTTTTTTTCAGATTTGTCTAACTCAAGTTTCTCTAACTTCAAGTTCAAATAGGTTAGCTGCGAACCAATATTGTCGTGCAACTCTCTAGATATTTCAAGTTTCTGAACAAGTAAATCTTTTTTCTTAGCTTCTTTATTTTTACGAATTTGGTTTACAAAAAACAAGATGATTCCAATTGTCAGTAAAGATCCTGTAATCAAGGCAAACAGGAGCTTCTGACTCTGTTGCTCTCCCTTAATAATAGCAAAATTTGCTTCTGCTAATTCACGATTTGTTTTTTCAGTCTCATACTTTTCTTCCACCTCATAGAGCTTCTGAAGTTTTGCACTGGTATGAATTGAATCGGTAATTTCTTTTCGTGCTAAAAGTTGATTGTAGGCCAATTCATAATCTCCTTGAGCCTCATATAGCTCCGACAATTCTTCGTGTACGCGCCACAATTCTTCTAATACATTGTATTGTTTGTAGATCGCCTCAGACTTTAGATACATCGCTATACCATCATCTAATCGATTTTGGGTTTGATGAATATTACCCAACAACGAATACGTGGCGGCTAAGTACTTTTTGTTTCCAATTTCTTCTCGCAACAAGAGCGCTTTCTTAGCATAAAACTCTGCGCTATCAAGCTGATTTAAAATATGAAAATCGGTGCCGATGTTTTGATAACAGTTTGCTAAACCTGTTCGATTGTTTAACTTTTGAAAATAGGGTATCGCTAGTTTATTCTGATAAATTCCAGAATCCATATGGCCTATTTCTGCTAAATAAATTCCAATGTTTGATAGTGACCTCCCAATATTAATGGAATCATTAGCTTTTACCCGAATAGCGAGTGCTTTGCGCTCATAGTTCAACGCATCACTTGCCCGACGTTGTTCTTCAAAAATCAATGATAAATTACTGTAGGTATTACCTAAACCCTTTTCATCATTTAATTCCTCATAAATCTCCGATGCCTTAAAAAAAGACTCCAAAGCTTCAGTCAGGTTTTTTTGATTCCAATGGAGTAGCCCAATATTGTTATACGTTGCAGCTAATGTTTTCTGATTTTTTTGTTTAATCGCATATTCCGCAGCTATATTATATGCCCAAAATGCAGAATCGTTATCACCGATCACGTCATAGTAAATGCCCAAATAATTGTAGGTAAGTCCAAACAGCCTGATGGTGTGAGGTTGATCGCATAAAAGCAACGCTTCATTAATTAACGATCGAGCACTATCTGGTTTAGAATAGACAATATTTAAGGAGGATCGACCTAATGCCTCAATTTGAGTTGAATCCTTGTTTTCTGCAAATACACTACTATGAAAAAAGCAGAACATTATACTTAACCAACACACGACAAAAACTTTCATAGTAACACTAGAAGTGGTTAGCAAATTACTAGAGAAATGTCAATCAAAAAAATTATTAGCACTTTTGTTACGTGAAAAGTTTGAGTTTAATTCTTCTGTTTATTCTTCCTAACCTTGTTTTAGCTTCAGGAATCGATCAAGCAACCGATTCATCTTTACTAACAATTTCGACTAGTTCAGGCATATCAAAAATTCATAAAACATTAGACTATTGCAAAACGAACTATTATAAAAATCCTGCAACGTGTATTGACCTTTGTAAAGATATCACTTCGCTTGTTCGCAACACTGATAGCGTAGAACTTGAAACTAGAATCTATAATTACATCGGCTTGTGTTATTGGATTGATATGACGTTCGACAGCTCTATCTTTTATCTAAAAAAAGCCCAACATCTGTTACCTGAGGTTCAGAATCCAAAACTTAAAGCATCCGTCTATAACAACCTTTCAAAGCATTATAGTGATGTTCAAATTCTAGACTCTGCGATTCAATTCGGTTTAAAAGCCCTTACAATTCAAGAGAAACTGAAAGACACTTTAACGCTTGCTAGTACATTGTCGAGCATTGGAAAAATTTACATCTATTTAGATGATCTTGAATCAGCGTTGTCATACCAACAACAAGCGAAAGAACTTTTAATCTTAAAGGAAAATCCACGAATGTTGGGCAAAATCGAGAACACTATTGGCTACATTTTTGATGAAATGCAGGCGTACGATAGCGCGATTTCCCATTATCATAATTCGATTCTTTTACGCAGAAAAACCAACGATTTAGTTGGAGAATTATATACCATGACCAACCAATGCGTTGCATACAGAAACATTAACAAAAATGAAGAAGCACTTAATTGTAATCAAAATGCGTTGGCACTCAGCAGGAAGTTAGGCGCAACTGAAGTTGAAGCTGTCAATTTGTTAAATATTGGCATTAACCTCAGTGATCTGGGAAAATACACAAAGTCTATTCAGTACTTAGATACCGCTTACCCACTACTTTCTGCGTCACAAGACATTCGAAACTTACGAGAAACAGAAGGAATGTACTGGTACAACTACGAAAAAATAGGTGATTACAAAAATTCCTTGACCCACTATAAAAAATACAAAGAGCTGGCAGACAGCTTGTTAACGCTTGACAAGTTTACTGCCGTAGAAGACTTGAGGACCAAGTATGAGTCTGACAAAAAAGAGGCTTCAAATAAATTACTACTGGCTCAAAAAGAGGCAGACACGTTAAAAATCCAGAAGAAATCGAACACCATTACTGGTTTAATTGTCGTTTTTATTCTTGTCATAGGGCTAGCAATTTTGATTATTAATCAACGTCGCATTCGACAAAAGTCGCTTTTGGTTGAGAAAGAATTGGAAAAACAAGTAGCGGTAACCATGGCCGAGATCACTAGTCGAGAAAACGAACGCAAGCGGATTTCACAAGAATTACACGATGGTATTGGTCAACAATTAACAGCCATAAACTTTGCATGGGAAAGTCAGAACAACCAAAGCAAAGATGATAAACTTACAACACTCATTCAATCTGCGGCAGAAGATGTTCGAAATATTTCCCATCAAATGATGCCTAAATCGTTAACGACTCTTGGCTTGGAAAAAGCATTAGAAGAATTGGTTTCTCGGATACCTAAGACATCCGAACTTACCATTAAATTTCATGGATTTTTCAAGTTACCAACATTACCGGAAAACGTATCGATTAACATTTATCGAATTGTACAAGAATGTTTAAACAATGCTATTAAACACTCTCAAGCTACAAACGTTGACCTTATGATTACTGGTTCTGGCGATAAAATAACTTTTACCATTGAGGACAACGGTATCGGCGTAAATCCAGACAGCAGCAATGGCCATGGTTTGCAAAACATTGAGACTCGGGCCAAAGCAATTGGCGGTAATTTCACTATTGAATCTTCGAACTCTGGCACGATTTGCAGATTGACAGTTTAATCCATCCCAGCGTACGCCTTAACCACGCGCCGAATTGGAATTATGTAATACACATCTAATGTGCTACTCGAACCCATTGTTTTTGAAATCTTGTTGTTTATTCTAAAGCCAACGGCTCCCATTTCATACGACATACCGTATGTTACACCCCATCCAGCTTCATGCATCAACGGATCGTTTATCGCATTCCTTTCTATGTCTGGACGATCCGCAAAGAATTTATCGGTGTACTCTCTTGCACCTCGCGCATCTACCATATCAACAGAACCAGGAACAAAGTATGTATACCCTAAGTGGAAATTCCATCTGTTTAGTGGTGTTGTCGTCATTTTCATTTGGTTAATCGCTCGTTTCTTAAAGATTGTTAAAAACAACCCTACAAGATTAAAATTTGCCTCTGCCGTAAACTCTTTTGTATTCACAAATCCCTGCACAAAATCATTGTCAAACTGATTCTTAACGACACCATTCAGAGCATTTACATTTCCAACTACACCAATTTGTGACTTTCCTTTATCAACGTGAACATCCAAACCAAAAAAGCTCAATCGACCTGACAACCCAACTCCAAGCGTTTTATAGTTTTTATTCGCCCAAGCTGAATTGGCGATCCCAACTCTTGGTGTGATACCAAAAAATGGCCGAACATCTTGTATCGTAAAATCATTTTCACTGTATGTACTTGTCACCTTATACCAACCACCACCTAACGGTTCAGCATACGTTGAACTATGCGTCATCACTCCCGTTTTGACACGATTCGGATCCAACAAACCACGCAAAGCATCTAGCTGAAGACTAACTTCTGGCAACACATCAAGACCTTTTCCAAACAAATAATCTACGTTTACACGAGCCTCAATTAACCCATAGGGAAACTGAAAATGCATTGCAGGTGCGATGTATATTCCATGAGACTTATGACTTCTTGAGTATCCTGCACCAAACGCAGGTTGCAGTAAGAATCCCTTTATATCCAGTTCTCGCTTTCCAATACTCATAAAATGAAGCGGTGCAAAATATCCAAACGTTATACGATTGTGGTTTTCGATTGTATCCGTTTCATCATAGTTTGCGTCAGCCTTCCACTGAGAAAACGAAATCTCCTTGTGCATACTCTTATACCGCAAACTGAAGCGTTTTTGAACATTCCCACTTTTGGTTGAGTTAATAAACGAAGGTCCAATCGATGCTTTAGAAAAACCAGGGGCTAAGTCATATTGATGAAACATTCGATACCATAATGATTCTGATTTGTGTCGCTCTTTTGATTGAGTTTTATAATCATCATATGTTATTGCTTTTAACGAGTCTTTATCTTGACCAAATGATTCATAAGAGCCTAAGACAATAAAAGCGCCTATCAAAATAACTAAGTGTTTAAACCGAGCCTCAGATTTCTCAGAGACCCGATTGTAACAACATTCTTTCGAAATGATAATTTTTAGGTTTGACATGCTATCGTATTTAAATACTTAGTTATTTAAAGTTTTGCCTTCCAAAGACTTTCGTATACTGGGTACTCATCTTCCTTCGCAGATAACTGTTTTAATGCATCAACGAAACCTGTGTTAAACGCATTTCCTTTTATCATATTAAAAACTATTTCTTCCGTTGTGCCAGACAAACTTTTGCTTGCAGATAGTGACTTTGCACTTGTACTCGCGGTAATCGTAAAGTACTTCGCTGCCGTCTTATAACTGACATTTGGAGCATATGCCACTATGGTTATTTTAGGATCTAATCCCTCTGTTTGATAATTAAAGTTCAAGTCTATAGTTACAGCTAATACCGCATCAACACCCAATTCCTTAACCAATCTTTCAGCAACGAAGTCACCCGGGAACGTTATACTCAAATCTTTATAAACATCTCCTGTTGTGGTAGTTAGAATACGCTTGGTTCCACCAGCACCTATTTCAACGAAATTCTGAGAAGCTCCATCTTTAACTGATTTTGCATATGCATACGCTTCAGAATTTACGACCTTGTCTAGAGGCAGAATATTCATCCCAAACTCCGTCTCCAGCTTGGCTTTAAAATCCTCGTAAAGCTTTTCAGTCAAGTTTTTCCAAGTGGCCTCGCTATATTCTGGAAACCATTTTTTTCGAGTAACTAACCAGTCACCTTCTGTGGTCGTTTTTGTTGCAGTCATATTGCCTCGAACCACAAACGATCCAACAGCAACATTTTTCATTAGTTTTATTGGAGGCGATGTATAAGGTCCTGATTTTGATGCCTTAAACTTATACTCCCCAGTGGTTGAGAGATTAATGGATATTTGGGTATTTTTTGTTGAATCAAATCCCATTGTAATCATGTTTCCTTTCGACAAGTCTCCTTCGACACTTACAGGTCGCCAGTCCATATAGGCAGACATTGTGCGGATAGCTCCAGCATCCGTTTTATCCAAGATTTTTTCCGTTACACGGTTTACGATTAGTGTGTTTTTCTTAATGAATGGCGATGGAGATCCTTCAAAATTTTTGAAAGCTTCCTTAGGTATTACGATTGTATTTTTGGGTTTAGTAACAATGACATCATACAGTATTGGCGTTCCCACTAACTTGCAAATTAACTGAACGTGCAAGCGCGATTGTGGGTCAGCATCTCCATCAACCAATTCAATAACAATATCTTTTGTTCCGTCAATTACGACTTCTTCCTCTTTCGTTTTTCCATCAATCGTTTTGATTTCCAATGGTGTTCCTGGATCAAGAGTTAGATCTACTTTGTCCCCATCACTACTTGTTATCGTGATATTTTTTGCTCCACGTTTGTCTGGCTTAAACCCTTGAAAGTAGGTTCCAGCACCAGAATAAGCAATTGAAACACCGTCCATTAGAAACTCTCCATCTGTCGAACTTAAACCCATTCCAGTTCGATTTGTAAAACCTGCAAAAACGGCATCTCCACAGGTTTCCCAGCCTGGAATTGCCGTTGGATATCGCATAATATTTTGAGGATGCAAATGCGCCTGATAAAAAACTGAAATCGCGGCGTTACCTAAGTCTGGGTTACTTCCATTTGTAACTCCACCGGCAATACCCTTTTGCAGCGCCTTCATTGGATTTGCCTTTTCTTTCAAAGTCAGCTGATGAACGTACCCACATTCATATATTTCTGAATTATCCTTTTCAGGAATTTTTGATTTTAACTTGTCTTTGAAACTTTGACTACTTGCTGTAATTGCAAGTGTCATTACACTTAGAAGTAAAGAAAATTTTAGAATATTCATGTTGTATTTTGTTGTTACAACACAAAGCTGGTAATAGATATAATCAATATAAATACGTGGAAATACGGAAATGTCTACGTAGTTCTACGTACAAAAAAAGAGGCATAAAATTATTTACGCCTCTTTTACTGAATCATGGAAATTTTTAATCTTGTCTTAAATATTTTTAATTGTTCTACTTGGTTTATCAGCCAAACCGATTTTACTTTTTGGCTTGAACCAAAAAGTAAACAAAAAGTTCAAGGCTCTTTTGGCGTTGTTCGTTTCCTTGTTTTTATTGGAATCCTGCGGGTGATTCTCGAACAAGTTCTCGACTTCCCTTGGATTTGACCAAAAAAACTTTTCGGACACTCCACCTCCAAAAAATGCCATCGACCTCCAAATCAAATGTATTATGTACATTAAGCCCCAAGGTCATTCAAAAAAACATCTGCCATGGGTCAAGTGGTGTAATAAGCATTACTAAAAAACTTTAGGACGCCATTGGAAAATTTTAATGTCTCACAACCACTTTCTGTGTAGTTCGAACCTCTCCGCTTTTAATCATAACGAAATAAGTACCGTCAACGAGCGATGTTACATTTATGCTATCAGATGGGTTCGAATTCCTTAATAGTTCTCTTCCATCCAATGCATAAACCACTATTTCATCAACTCCCGAAGTCCCTTTAAACTTCAGTAGGTTGTTTACTGGGTTTGGGTATAAAATTATTCTTGGCGTTGAATTAAGATTCTTAACGGTGCTTGGGCCAGTTTCTTGACTCGCCATATAGATTGACCCCTTGGTTGATAGTACCAACTTGTCACCTTCTCCTATAAAATTGATATACGGTATCTGACTTTTATACGAACCAAAAACATCAAAAACCTTCACTGAATCTAGCCCTTCGATAAACGGATTCCACGTTTTTCCGGTATCGGTAGAATGTAGAATGATGTTTTCGTCATTTGCCACAAACAAATTTTGCTCTTTATCCCCTTTTACAAATTGACTCCATCGGTCGTCGAAGTTTTGTGCTGATTTAAATGGCCCCGTCCAATTTTTCAAATCGTATGAATAATAAAATCCTACTTGTTCTGGTTTCGTGGACCATGCTCTAACCCACATTCTATCTTTTCCTTTAAAGTGTATGTAGTTACCAAAACTTAAATCAGGAACTTTTTCTCCTTCTGTCCATGTCACGCCATAATCATCGGAGTAATGTATTATTTCTTGTTTGGTTTGAATGCTATACATTCTTGAATTGGCCTCACTAAACCAAACTACTTGCTCATATAAATTATCAAAAGGGGCATTCTCTAATTTTATAAAATTTAAACCATCCGTCGATTTATATAAACCATGCAAATTGCTCATGCAATACAACCCGCCCTTATCATCTTCGAACATGGAGTTAAGGTTCCACACTTCATCTTTGTCGGCCATGACCTTAATCATTGAGTCGTTAGCGTCTTGTTTATAGACTCCAGCCCACGTGCCGGTTTTTGTTTGTGCTGTGTATACAACTCCTTTTTTAGTGACAAATACCTCATTGGAAATAGCTCCTTCTCCTTTTAGAGCCGTCCATGTTGAGCCATTATCATCTGTGTAATGGGCATATTCCGACAGATTTGCCGCCAACCTAGTTCCATTATAACTTAAACCAGTCGCCCATGTATAATCTATTCCTTTAGTTCGTCGTACAACTTTATCATTTGTAAAATCAATTTCTACAACTCCATTAATTCCAGCATTTATTCCTAAAACTTTGCCTGTTTTGCTAATGATTATTTGACTTGGGAAACTACCTGCATCAAAAAGTGCCGTTTTTTCACTCCATGTATTTCCACCATCGGTTGAGTAGTACATTAAAGAATTACTATACGCCACGACTTGATCATCATATGCCGCAATTGAGTGAACAAAAGTTGGATGATCTCTTACCGTTGTCCATGTAACACCATGATCGGTTGATTTATTAATCATCGCATTTAAACCAACTTTAGTCCACAAATAGATGTTTCCGTTTTTTGCGTCGAAAGCTAACGGAAAACCCGTTCCATTCACATTTATTGCGGTTCCAGCAGATGTAAAACTTTCACCTTTATCTGTTGACCGATGAATTGCCTTGTCTGTTCCATAGAAATAAACATCATCATTTTCCATACTAAACAGTGTTCTATGATTCCCTTGACTTGCCTTGAAAGCAGTAATATTCTTCGTTTGAAATGTTGCTCCATCATCCGTCGATACCGTGTAATTTCTTTTGCCAGTTACTAGTGGACCATCCAGTATGATTATTTTTCCATCACTTAATGAAACCATGGAAGCACTGAGTACGTTTTTACTGTCGAACACTCTGGTGCTATGTTTCGCTTCTCCACCATCCGTGTAACTCATTATATAACCATGGTCCATATAGGCGCGTCCCTTTGTTGTTACACCCATCAACTCTGACCCATAGGCTTCAAGTGAATAAAGAGTCCAAGAAACTCCATCGTCTGTACTTTTATAAAGTCCCTGTTTGGTTAAGACATACAAGTTATCGTCTGCTCCGACAACAATGTCAACCATGCTTTTACCTGTTTCTGGTAACGCTAGTTTGGTCCATGTCTGGGAAAAGCTAGAAAAACTAATAATAAGGAATGCAAATAGTGTTGTAACTCGTTTCATAATTTTTAGTGTTGATACTTTACAAAACTGGAGCTTAAACAAAGCATAAGAAATACGTAGAACTACGGTTTTCCGTACGTAGAAATACTTAGAAACGATGTGTACAATGGATTGTTAGGAGATCAGTTTAGTCTCGAAGGCAAATCGAACTATGCCTGCTACGCCAGTACAGTTAATTTTTTTCATGACATTACTTCGGTGTGTTTCCGCAGTACGCGGACTAATGCAAAGCCTCTCCCCGATTTCCTTGCTGCTTAAGCCTTCTGCAATTAATTTAATCACATCAACCTCTCTGGTTGTTAACTCTTTTAACGCTGGATGGATAGTATTCTTAACCTCCCTAGTTTCTGCCATTAATGATTTTAAGACATCATTACTAAAAAACTTTACATCGCCGCAAACGGAGGTTACTGCCATTAATATCTCATCTTTACTAGCACTTTTAGACACGTAACCATCTGCACCTAAGTCTATTAGGTGTTTTATTAACGTTTTTTCATTGTGCATGCTTAGCACCAACACCTTCGTTCTCGGAAATTTTGATTTAACAAAAAGTAAAACATCTTCCCCCGACATAATTGGCATATCAAGATCTGTTAATATCACATCAACTTCATTGGCATCTAAGAAAGACATTGCCTTTTCTGGGCTTAAAAACTCTCCAAGAACTTCTACCTCCTCAGTTTGAGAAAGAATAGATTGCAACCCGTCCAAAACCACCTGGTGATCGTCAAGGAGAATAACACGAATGGGTTGTGTATCAGACATTAGCCCAAAAATAATCATTCTAACATCTTTCCTCATTTTTTTAATCTAAAAGAAATACGTACTTCGCTTAGGTGTCGGTAAAAACGTTTCTCAAAAGTGATTTTTTAAAAAATGCTGGAATGCTCTTTGGCAGTTCCACCATTACTCAGCTTATTACTCTTGTGGTTGTTATTCCATTGTTAAGTCGGTGGTACTCTCCAGAACAACATGGCGACATCACTACATTCATGTCTATTTTGGCGGTTGGCGCATCCATAGTTACGTTAAAATACGATCAGGCAATAATGGTTGAACACGACCGAGAAAAGGCCAAGACTATTTTAAAACTTGCTACGCTTATCAATCTAGGGTTTCTAATCTTGAGCAGTTGTCTGCTGGTGCTTTTCAGACAACCAATTGCTCAGTTACTTGACTTCCAGCAACCGCCCTTTTGGATTTATTTGATACCGCCAACGATTTTTCTAACAGGAATGGTTGAAGTTTTGATGGTTTGGTGGAATCGAGAAAAACACTATAAAAACTTGTCAAGCAACAGAATTCTAACGTTTGGAGTTAGCGCAGGATATAAATTAATTCATGGTTGGTTTAAGTACAGTAAAATAAACGGTCTTGTTTTAGGGCATGCTCTTGGCCAGTTCTTCAGTGTATTGTTTTTTCTGCCTAGAAGTGTTTTTACGAATTTGACGTTTAATGGTTCTGAAGCTAAGTCTTTGTTCAAACAATACAAGTCATTCCCAACTTGGGCAATGCCCTCTGGATTGATAAATACCTTTGGTTCGCATATTCCTGTTTTTCTAATCGTCTTTTTTTTTGACCGAGAAACAAACGGTCAGTATGGGAACGCAATGAAGTTGACCTATCTGCCGCTTGTTGCTGTGAGTCATGCAATAAGTCAAGTTTTGTTCGAACGTTTGGCTAGAATAAAAAATAATACTGATGAAGCCATAAAACTGAGCTATAACATCCTGTATTTTTTATTCTTTTTAGCATTAGTACCGGTTCTAGCTATGTTAATCTGGGGCGATATCATTACACCATTTATACTTGGCGACAATTGGGAAACGGCAGGAATAATGACCCAGATAATGATACTCTATTGTTTTGCGATGTACATCAGCAGCCCTTTCTCAGTGGCTTTCGAAGTTTATAATCGCCTGAGACTTCAGTTCTCATATACTGCACTTTTCACATTGCTTACTGGCATTGGTTTGTTCGTTGCACTCAAAATAACACATGATATATATATCGGGTTAGTCGTTTTTGCTTTAATTGGAATTATCGTTCGACTTGCCATGCTGATTTCATGTTTTAGACTGATTGGCCAAAACCCAATGTTCAAAATCTTAATTGGTGTGTTTATTATTGCAGTGAGTCTGGCTGCTGGTGCAGGTATCAGGTATTGGTTATTTTGAAGCAATTGATAAAAAATATCTTTAAGAGAATTGACAACATCGTGTTCAAGCGAATCATGGGTTGGGCGTATCCTCAGTTTCAAAATCTATATGATGGTCAGGTATATTACTTCCAGCTATTTAAGCGATACTTCTTTTTTCAAAAGATCCTTCGAATAAATGGAGGAGTTCCATGGCCTGTTGATTTCAGATCGCAAGTGATTAATTGGAAACAAATCTCGAAAGATGCCTCTTCTTATCCAGGTGGAAGCATCGGATGTTATATTAATGCCACAGGAGGGTTAACGGTTGGCAGTGACGTTATCATTGGTCCAAATACGGTTATTGCAACAACAAACCATTCGGTAACCGACCACACCCAGACATCGAAGAAACAAGGTGTTATTATTGGAAATAACGTGTGGATTGGAGCAAATTGTAGTGTTGTAGCAGGAAGTACAATCGGCAACAATGTAACGATTGGGGCAGGATGTTATATCAATGGTAATATCCCAGACAATAGCATTGTAAAACAGCCTAAAAATTCAGTAGAAGTGATTAAAAAAGTGGCGAAGAATTAATTCTTAAAAACTAATCAAAAAACTTTTTCGATTTTAATGATTTATAATACCTTTGCAATCCTTAAAAAAATTGCAATGGCAAACCATAAGAGTGCATTAAAAAGAATCAGAAGTAACGAAGCGAAAAATATTCGCAATAAGTACCAGCATAAAACCACTAGAACGTGGATTAAGCGATTGAGAAATTCAACCGATAAAAAAGAAGCTGAAGGTTTATTGAAAGAAACTTTTTCTATGATGGACAAGTTAGCTAAGAAGAATATTATTCATAAAAACAAAGTTGCAAACTTAAAAAGCAGCTTAACAAAGCACGTAAACGGACTGTAAGCTTACGTTGCTCAAAATAATTTGAAAGGCTTTTGGCATTTTGTCAAAAGCCTTTTTCTTTTGTGAAATGCCAAACTATATTGCCTTAAAAAACCGGGCAATGGATGAACGTCCGCGTGAAAAACTCATCCATCACGGAAAACAAAGTCTAAGTAATACCGAACTACTAGGAATTCTGATTGCCACAGGTGTTAAAAACAAATCTGCTATTGATGTTGCTCGAGACTTACTCGCATTAGCAGAAAACGACCTCAACCAACTTGCACGATTTACCGTAAATGATTTCTGTAAAGTTGAAGGAATTGGTCCAGCAAAAGCCATTACCATTATTTCAGCCATAGAATTTGGTGGTCGCAGAGAGTCGCAAACTGTTCAAAAACGAAAAAAGATTACTTCAAGTACTGACGCTTATAGATATATCGGGCATAAACTCGCCGATCAATCGCATGAAGAGTTTTGGGTGGTTTACTTGAGTAGGTCCAACCAAATCATCGGAGAATCGTGTGTAAGCAAAGGAGGTTTCAGCCAAACGGTTGTTGACCCAAAGGTCATTTACAAATCTGCACTTGAGCGTAAAGCATCGGCACTAATTCTTTGTCATAACCACCCAAGCGGTAACTTAAAACCAAGTCAGGCAGACTTGTCCTTAACCGATAAAATCAAAGCTGCTGGAAAGCTTCTAGACATCCAAGTGCTCGACCACCTAATTGTGACATCTGAATCCTATTTGAGTTTTGCAGATGATGGCTTGATGTAAGTTGCGATATAAAACTTCAAGTACACCCTGAACATATTTGCATTAAACAGGTTTAAAAACTAAACTTTCGAAACATAGAACACCGTTGGTCAAATGTGCCTACAAGATTGATAAGAAGCCATTACATTTGCCGACGAAGAAGTAGTTATGAATTCAAAACGTTACGTACTCATTTTTGTCAGTTTGTTGGCTGTTCTTGCCGGTTTGTACTTTCTTAAATCCAAACCTAAAACTACAACACCTCCTTCGTTAACAGATTTTACGGTTGAAAATCCTGAGGATGTTTCACTAATTTTTATGACCGATCAATCTGGCGACAATCAAATATTCTTGCGAAAGCAATCGGATGGCACATGGACTGTGAACGATTCATTTGTTGCATGGCAGAAAGAAGTTGATTTTTTACTAGACGAAACTATGGCCAAGGTCAAAGTGCAAGGCCCCGCTCCCGCCGCTGCGATTCCAAACGTCATAAAATACATGAGTATTCATGGTATAAAGGTCGAAGTGTATTCTGATAACATGAAAGAACCTGACCACGTTTACATCGTCGGCAACACTACTCCAACACAGTTGGGTACATATTTCAAATTACCTGGCGACAATCCACCGGCAATCATGACGATTCCGGGATTTGATGGATTTGTAAACACACGATATTCTGTCGACTTAGATCATTGGATAAGCAGAACCGTTTTCGGCAGTACCAAAGACCAAATTGAAGAAGTCGAAGTAACGTATCCCGAAGAAAAAGAAAGCTTTAAAATTGAACATACACCAGATGATAAGTTTTTGATGACGTCTTTAACGATAACGGATGAAAACAAAAACACAGGAGCTATTAAATCCTATTGTAATCTGTTTGAAAAAAGAAACTTCGAAACGTTTGTATATGTTATAAACGACTCTTTAAAAGCAGCTTTATCTGAACAACAACCTTTTGCCACAATCCGTGTAAAAAGTAAAAATCGAGGGATAGACGAACTGAAATTTTATCCAAAAAATGCCAATGAAAAAATGCACGGCTTGTATGATGAAGATGGTATGGCTTTAGTTAATGACCCATCACGTTATTATGCGATTTATAATAAGTTAGAGCGCGTTTTAATTGTGCAAGATTACACATTTAAAAACGTGCTTTTAAAGGCGAACGACTTTAAAAATCGAACCAATTAATATGCATTGGATAGATTGGTGTGTTCTGTTTGGTACGTTGCTTTTTATCACCATTTATGGTATTTACAAAACACGTGGAATTAAAAATGAAGAAGGGTATTTAGCTTCGGACAAAAATACGCCGTGGTGGGCTATCGGTTTGTCGATAATGGCCACTCAGGCAAGCGCTATCACTTTTTTGTCAACGCCAGGACTCGGCTATTCTTCAGGTCTGGAATTCGTACAGTTTTACTTTGGCTTACCAATAGCTATGCTGATTGTTGCCTTTGGCTTTGTGCCCTTGTACCACAAACTGAAAGTTTATACTGCCTATGAGTTTTTAGAAAAACGATTTGATGGAAAAACACGACTTCTAACCGCTTCGTTGTTTTTAATTCAACGCGGTTTGGCAGCTGGAATTACCATTTACGCACCTTCCATTATATTGAGTCAACTGTTGGGATTACCATTGCAGATTAACATTTTAACGATTGGCATCCTTGTCATTCTGTACACAGTATCCGGTGGAACCAATGCCGTAACTCAGACACACAAGCAGCAAATGGCCGTTATCTTTTTGGGCCTTTTCATTGCATTTGGTTTTTTATATCAGGGAATTACGTCTCATCTAACGACGTCACAGATGTTTGATGTTGCCGATGTTGGAAATCGCTTGACAGCAATTGACTGGAATTTCAATATGCATGAAAAGTATAATATTTGGTCGGGCTTAATTGCGGGCACATTTCTCATGTTGTCTTATTTTGGAACCGATCAAAGTCAAGTACAGCGATATATTTCTGGAAAATCTATTAAACAAATCCGAACTGGACTTTACTTCAATGCGATATTAAAAATTCCAATGCAGTTTTTCATTTTGTTTCTGGGCATCATGGTTTTTGTTTTTTATCAAGTTAATCAACCGCCTGTTCATTTTGATCAATTGGCTGTGGAACATGTTATGGAGTCTGAATATGCCGACGATTTCTCAAGCTTGCGTAATCAGAAAACCACTCTTCATGATGAGCAAAAAGCATTAATGCTGACGGATTTTGAATCCTACAATACTCAAAAGAAGGAATTTGCCGCTCGACAAGAAAAAATAGATACCGATATCAAAGAGATTATTCAACGCTCTGATTACTCTGCTCCCGTCGAAAAGGAAAGCGATTTTGTTTTCATTACGTATGTATTAGATTTTCTACCGATTGGTTTAGTCGGATTGTTAATGGCTGTGATTTTCTCAGCTGCCATGTCCTCTACTGCTGCTGAATTAAACTCGTTAGCTACAACAACTGTAGTCGACTTCTATAAAAACCTTACCCCAAAAGAATCGCAGGGCAACACCTTAAGAATTAGTAAATGGATGACTGCGGGTTGGGGATTGTTTGCCATAGCGTTTGCCTTGATGGCTCAGTTTCTTGATAGTTTGGTTGAAGCAGTAAACATATTGGGATCTCTGTTCTACGGAACTGTGCTCGGAGTTTTCTTAGTTGCCTTTTATGCTAAAAAGATTGGTGGTAGTGCAGTATTTATCGGAGCTATCGTTGCTGAAATTGTTGTTTTAATTCTATACTTTTTCGACAAAGTTATAAGTTCAGCAATTGGTTACGACATAAGTGTAGGTTTCTTGTGGTACAACTTAATTGCAGCTGTATTAGTGTTTGTAGTTTCGAAGCTTATACAAACCTTCACTCCAAAAACCGCCTAATTTATAGCGGTACATGTCTGGTATTTACTGAAACATTTGAAATTTGGAGTAGTGTAATACGAACATTCTTATCTTTGGGTGATGTTATCTAGTGCTCCATTGGCAGAACGTGTCCGACCCAAATCGTTGGACGAATATATCGGACAAAAACATATTATCGGTAAAGGGAAGCCGCTTTACAATGCGATAAAATCTGGAGCAATTCCATCCATGATATTCTGGGGACCACCCGGTGTTGGAAAAACGACGCTGGCTCATATTATTTCTCAAGAGTTAAAAAGACCTTTTTTCGTTTTAAGTGCCACAGAATCTGGTGTCAAGCAAGTTCGCGAAGTCATTGAAAAAGCCCATAAATCGCGATTTATGGGTACGCAAAATGCAGTGTTGTTTATTGATGAAATTCATCGATTCAACAAATCACAGCAAGACAGTTTGTTGGGAGCTGTAGAACAAGGTGTAATTACCCTTATTGGCGCCACAACAGAAAATCCATCGTTTGAAGTCAACGCTGCATTACTGAGCAGAAGTGAGGTTTATGTTTTAAAGAATTTAGAAGTTCCTGAACTACGTGAAGTGATTGAACGAGCAATTTCGCTAGACAACCAGCTGAACCAGAAAAAGATTATTCTTAAGGAATTGGATGCCTTGATGGTGTTATCAGGTGGAGATGCACGACGTGTTTTAAATACCTTAGAATTAGTTATTCAAAGTAAATCAGAAGCAAAACAAATAACCATAACAAACGAACTCGTTGAAAAGACCGTTCAGCAAAAACGACCGGTTTACGACAAATCCGGAGAACAGCATTACGACATCATATCTGCTTTCATTAAGTCTATGCGCGGAAGTGATCCGAATGCAGCAGTTTATTACCTCGCTCGAATGATTGAAGGTGGTGAAGATCCATTGTTTATTGCTCGAAGAATGGTGATTTTAGCAAGTGAAGATATTGGCAATGCAAACCCTACAGCGCTTGTTTTGGCCACAAATGGGTATCAAGCGGTACATGCCATAGGCTATCCAGAGTGTCGAATTATTTTATCGCAAGTTGCGGTATACTTGGCAACCTCGCCAAAGAGCAATGCTACCTACTCTGCAATAGGAAAAGCACAGAAGCTGGTTCGTGAAACAGGCAACTTAGAAGTGCCGTTAGCATTACGAAACGCTCCAACTAAGTTGATGAAAGATCTAGATTATGGGGTCGGTTATAAATATGCTCATGATCATGGTGGCTTTGTAGACATGGAATTTATGCCGGCAGAAATTCGAGGAAAAGTTCTGTATCAACCTGCCAATAATCCTCGCGAAAATGAAACACGGAAGCGCATGCAAGCGTTTTGGAAAGGGAAGTATGGGTATTGATGGTTTCAGTCAATTTAATGCTCCGTTTTAAGGAACTCTCAATGTGCTACTTGCGGTGCTCATGCTTCGAACCTTAATTTTTCTCGCATGTTCAGTTTTGATTATTTTCTCGTATGTGCGCTGAATGGTAAACAGCACATAACAGTTCTCCGGAAGTTCCTCTAACCAATTTTTAGGTACAGTAAAATGACCATTGTCCTTTATAATCAATTGTTTCTGAATAGTTTTTCCGACAACGTCATTAAAAACAAATCTTACCATAACATTATCCGATGTCTTATCAGGAGTCCAATAAAACGTCATTCCTTCTTCAAGCGTTAGTGGATACTTTTTTTGATTATAAGACACGTTGATTCTATTCGGACAGTGAAACGTTGTTTTCAGTAACTGTTGATTAATTTTAATCTTAACGTCCTGACCATAAATGTCTTTCGAAACACTGTTAGCATGTTTAGATGTTTGTAAATAAAAAGAATTAGACGTATTCAACTCAACATCATTTAGGTTAATGGACTCAATCGTTGAACTAATATATCCAACAGAAAACGATTCCCCGTTACTTTCGTTAGAGACCTCATTAAATTGGTTTCCACTATCCATGTATATCGTCATCAAGCCGTCTTTCATGGCATTTTGAGAAGAATGATTGTCACGGATGAGTGTTTTACCAAACGATGTAAAAGTGAGTATAGAAATGATTGCGATACCTAAAAATAAAGTCTTTCTAAATCTCATAGTTTCTTTTCGGTTAATTTAATGATGGTAAAGATAAAACGTTGTCAAACTAATATTCGTGTATAGTTGCTCAAACATTTAACATGGATGTATTTGAAAGTACTATTCATCCATCACCAAACCAACTCTAAACTAAAAGAATACTAAATTCGCTCAACGAACAGTTTAAAATATGACTTCCTTAAAAACCCTTGGTGTTTCCTTACTAATTCTTTGTGCTTGCAATAGCTTCTCACAAAATCTATCTCCTTCTTTTATAGATTCTATTGTTGAAAAATCAATGAAGATGATTCCTCAAGCTGGTGTTGCTGTTGCCGTAATACAGGACGGTAAAATCGTCCATTCAAAAGGCTACGGTTTGGCGTCTGTCGAAACAAAGAAAAATGTAGATGAAAACACATTGTTCTCCATCGCATCTAACACAAAGGCATTTACGTCTATGGCTCTTGGACTGCTGATTGATCAAGGTAAACTCAAGTGGACCGATAAAGTGGTGGATTATATTCCCGAGTTTAAAATGTACGACCCTTATGTGACTGAAAATTTCAATATTCAAGATTTGCTAACGCACCGAAGTGGCTTAGGTTTGGGCGCCGGAGATTTGATGTTTATTCCATCAGGCGGAGATTATACCATTGATGACATCGTTAAAAGTTTTCAATATCAAACACCTACTTCTGCATTCAGAACGAAATATGATTACGACAATTTATTATACATGGTTGCTGGTGAAATCGTTCACAGAATAAGTGGCGAATCATGGGCAGACTACATACAAAATCATATCATGAAACCGTTGGATATGAAAAACTCTGCAGCGATTTACCACAACTTAACAAACAAGTCGAACATTGCGGAAGCTCATAAAGTAGAAAATGGGGAAGTTATTCAGATAGAGGCGTATGACGAAAATCGGGCGATTGGTGCCGCAGGAGGTGTTTATTCTAGTGTAGCGGATTTAAGCAAATGGGTTCTGATGCATTTACAAGATGGTAAATTCGCTGGTGGCAAGCAGTTTATTTCAACAACGAACCACGATGAAATGTGGAAAGCACATACAAATATTTCCTTCGACGCTACTCCTCCTGGCCCATACAAAACTCATTACACCGCGTATGGCTTAGGGTGGAAGTTATCCGACAAAAACGGATACACAACGGTGTCTCATACAGGTGGAATGCCAGGTATGCTTTCTCAAGTTCTCATGATTCCTGAATTGAATTCAGCGGTTATAGTTTTAACTAATGCCTCTCCTGGTGGATATAGCTTTATTTCTGTTACTCGAGAAATTGAAGATGCTTTAATCGGAGTTGATGGCAGAGACTGGGTGATGACAATGAAAAACTATTTGGAATCGAGCGATGGGTATGCTGATTCTGTGGTAAATGCTGTTTGGGAAACGGTTGCCAAAGCAAAGTCAAAGCACTTGGTTACTGAAGATTATGTTGGAACCTACAACGATGATTGGTTTGGTGATGTTTTAATTGAAAACAGAAATGGTGAGTTGTGGTTTACAGCAAAGCGAAGTCCTAAACTAACGGGTAAAATGTCGTATTATAAGGCTAATACGTTTGCTATTAAATGGTCGTACCGAGATATGGATTGCGACGCGTTTGCAATTTTTTCATTGGATGAAAACGGAAAAGCGCAACGCATCGAAATGAAGGGAATTTCTCCAAATATTGACTTTAGTTTTGACTTTCATGACTTGGAGTTGAAGCGAGTAAAGTAGTGGATTTAAAATCAATCTACTTCGGTGTTTGCACCAACTATTGTAATGACCCAAACACAGTCACTGACTGCTGGAACATCTTATGCACTTTATATGCAGAACCACATCGGCACTATCATACGTTCGCACACATTGAAGATTTAGTAAACCATGCGGAGACAGTGAAAACGAAAATCAAGGACTATGATACTTTCTGTTTTTCGATTTTTTACCATGATGCAATTTACAATGTGCGCAAAAGAAACAATGAAGAAAAAAGTGCAGAATTAGCTGAAACACACTTGTTGAAAATTGGCGTAAATCAGACTATGATTGATAAATGTATCCATCAAATTATTGCTACCAAAAATCATCAAAAATCGTTAGTTAACGACACGAACTTGTTCTTAGACATAGACATGTCCATCCTTGGGTCAGACACTGAAACGTACCAAAAATACTCTGATAATGTTCGAAAGGAATTCAACATCTACCCACGTATTTTGTACAATCGTGGGCGTAAAAAAGTACTAACAAAAATGCTGGAACTGCCATTTTTGTTTCATACAAAAGAATATCAAGAAACGCACGAAAATCAAGCACGTATTAATATTCAAAATGAAATAGATTTGTTGTAGAACAGATTCATTAACATTGTCAAAGTGAAAGAAATCATAACCACTATACTATTTCTGATCGCGGTTCTTGATCCACTTGGATCTGTTCCTGTTTATTTAGAAGCAACAAAATCATTAGACAAAAGACATAAAAAGAAAGTAGCCATTCGAGCTTCCTTTATTGCATTTTTGATACTTCTATTTTTCATTTTAGTTGGACAAATCATTCTGGAAGGAATGCAGGTTTCACTGGATGCGTTCCAAATTTCTGGAGGTGTAATTCTATTCTTGTTTGCACTAACAATGATTTTCGGAGAGGGGAAACCGGAAAGTGAAAAAAAGAAAATCACAGACTACAAACACGTTACTATTTTCCCTGTAGCAATTCCATCTATTGCTTCCCCTGGGGCGATTATGGCTGTAGTTCTGCTTACGGACAATCATATCTACACCATTCAACAACAAGCCATAACGACTGGCTTAGTCTTTATAGTCACGATGCTCACTATGCTTATTTTACTTGGCGCAAACATTGTTCAAAAAAGAATAGGTGATTATGGAATTGCCGTAATTAGTAAAGTAATGGGTTTAATTTTAGCTGCTTATGCGGTCCAAAGTATACTGAGCGGATTAAAAGACTTTTTCACGCATTAATAAGCAAACAATAAGATGACAACTCAAAAAAAACGGAGTGAATTCGAAAAATTTCTAATCTTTGGCGGCATATGGCTATCCAGTGGATTTATAAATATGCTTTTGTTTTCCAAGCTCACAGATATTAATGCTGCAATCCCTTCAATAATTCATTTTATTCTTCCTGCAATTGCATTGTTCGCAACGATTCGGTTTATTCAGATTGGCTTTTTGTTTAAATTTTTCTCCCGGCTTCTCTTCAATAGAAAAAAGGCGATCACTGAGTCCGAAGTTACATCGAAGTTTAAATTGGCAACTCCTATTTCAATGGTAACATTTATAGCGATAGGACTCATTACTTGTTTCTGGTCAGATACGTACCTAAATACGTTAGCGATTTACGGTATCGTCGGAGGCATCTGGGGTTACATTTGGTATTTAGCGCTATCAAAAGAGTATGTCGATCTAGATAATTTTGATTGATTCCAAAACAAGCAATCTAATTCACACAGAACATCTTACACTCTTTTCCTGTTTTTCTTAGTGATAAAAATAAAATGAAAAAAACGAAGGCTTTTTTAAAACAGTTTGGAGGAAAAGTAAATCCTGAACTTCAGATCGAATATTCAGTTTCACCCAATTGGAAAAAGGACAAATTTGTTAATCTGGAAGAAACAAAAATGGAGTTCTCAATCCATTCAATGCCAAAGCTTCTTTACAAACAGTTTTTTGAGAAAGAAGGTCGCGAACCTATAAGTCCATTGCCGATAAAGTCATTTGATCGCAAAACATTTCTAGCTCCCTCAGACAAACCTAAATTTATTTGGTATGGCCACTCGGTTTTATTAATGCGGTGGAATGGTAAAACAATACTAATGGATCCAATGCTTGGTCCAAACGCCTCTCCTATTGCTCCTTTTGCGACAAAGCGATTTGCAGAAAACACGCTTCAACTGATCGATGAATTTCCAGACATTGATTTAGCATTAATGACTCACGATCATTACGACCATTTAGATTTACAGAGTATCGAAAATCTAAAGTCTAAAACGAAAAAATGGTATGTTGCTATAGGTGTAAAGCGTCATTTAACCGCTTGGGGAATTGATGATTCTGCTGTGCGAGAATTTGACTGGTACGACGAAGATACGTTTGAAGGAATCGATTTCACGTTTACCCCTTCACGACACTTTTCTGGTCGCGGACTAACAGATCGAGCAAAATCACTATGGGGAGGTTGGGTAATGAAATCCCACAACGCCAACATATATTGGAGTGGCGATGGCGGATATGGAGATCATTTTAAAACCATTGGTAAAAAATATGGACCCTTCGACTTTGGATTTATCGAGTGTGGGCAATACAATGAAAACTGGCATCAAATTCACATGTATCCTGAAGAAGCAGTTCAGGCGGCTTTAGATGCTGGAGTAAAAACATCAATGCCCGTTCATTGGTGTGGTTTTGCTCTCGCACAACATTCATGGAAAGAACCGGCAAATCGCTTCGTAGCAGAAGCAAACAAGTTGAACTTGAATTCTTGCACTCCCAATCTTGGTGAACTTTTTACAGTTGATTCGCTTTGTACTCCTTGGTGGGATTCGTTTGAGTAATTGTACGTATATTTTCACTTTAAACCTTTCGTAAAAACACTTCACATATGCAGTACAAATTTGAACAACCAATCACAGCTTCAAACTTATCCGAGGCGTATCGGGTTGAAATACAGTGGCGGAACGGTAAAATATACGCAGATGAACCAGTTCATGTTGGAGGAAAAGACACCGCTCCCGACCCGTTTACACTTTTATTGGCGTCTTTAGCATCATGCACCTTGTCAACATTGCGCATGTACATCGCTCGAAAAAAATGGAATATCACAGATATTAAAGTCTCAATGAATTTATTTCAAGAAACTGAAAACGGATTCAACACAACGATAATTCGAGATTTCCATGTTGGTCATGACATTTCAGAGGAACAGAAAAGCAGACTAGAACTTATCGCCTCTAAATGTCCAATATCAAAACTCCTAACAAAATCAATCGCGGTAAAAACATCAATCAACTAATGAACGTATTACACAAAGAAGACGTCACAAAAGGACAATTTTACATTGAAAAAGAAGGGAAACTACTGGCGGAAATGACCTATGTATGGGCTGGAGACAGGCGTATAATTATAGACCATACCGATGTACACGACGAATTACGAGGCACCGGCGCAGGCAAACAATTGGTCGCCAAAGCGGTTGATTTTGCTCGAGCTGAAAACATCAAAATCCTTCCACTTTGTCCGTTTGCAAAAAGTGTAATTAACAAAACGAAAGAATATCACGACATTTTATAATCATGGAAGTTTCAACCTATTTTAAAGAAATCCCGCAAACACCAGAATTGGCTACTGCCACTAATAGTGTTGCTCGTTTTGTTGACAGTTTGGGCTTCAGATATTATTGGGCTACAGAGGGTTTAACAAATAGTGAATTCACTTTTAGACCGCATCCAACCAGTATGGATATGGCAAGTTTATTGGAACACTTGTACTCGATGTCTAAATATCTGAATCGCACGTTTGGAGTTTCAGTACACAATGCGACTTCCGACACTCTGGAAGACTTTCGATACGCTACGTTAGCAAATTACGAATCATTAAGCAAGCAGTTTAAAGACATAAAGGACTCTTCACTTAACGATTTAAACAGCTTGAGCGATTTAAAAGGCAAGCATCCTTTTTGGTATTATCTCAACGGCCCAATTGCAGATTCATTGACCCATGTTGGGCAAGTAACCTCATGGCGACGAATCGCAGGAAATCCTCAGCCAACTGGTATTAACGCTTTTTTCGGCACACGAAGCGAATAACACGCATTATTCGTCACTTATCATTTGATTTTTGAATTCGTCTTGCATTCCAATACCTTCGGCCTAAAAGTGAGATGATATGACAACATCAAAAGAAATTGCTAAACGTTTTCGTGAAGTTACACTAAACGGCACTTGGATTGCCAACACAAATTGGCAAGCTCAAATTAGCAGTATCAGCTACGAAACAGCAACCAGCAAAATCGGTAGTTTAAACACTATTGCACTGCTCACCTTCCATATTAATTATTATATCGATGGCATTTTATCTGTTTTTGATGGTGGAGATTTACTGATTAGAGATAAATTTAGTTTTGACATGCCTTCATTATCGCATGACGACTGGGAAGTGCTAAAGCAAAACTTTTTTAAGAATGCTGAGAGCTTTGCCCAAAAAGTTGAAGTTATGACTGATGAACAATTAAATGCCGACTTCGTAAAAGCTGATTATGGCACATATTATCGTAACATTGATGCCATGATTGAACATGCGTATTATCATCTTGGACAAGTGTCACTTATCAAAAAAATGATAGAGCAATCCAACTAAAAATAGTATTATGAAATCTATAACAACCCTCTTATTTGTGCTCATAAGTGTGATCTCACAAGCCGAGACGATATACTCCAAAGCTTTTGGGAAATCGGAAAATCCTGCGATTATTTTTTTACACGGTGGTCCAGGTTACAACTGTGCCAATTTCGAAGCGACCACAGCTCAACTTCTTGCTGATAGTGGCTTTTATGTAATCGTGTACGATCGCCGTGGCGAGGGAAGAAGTCTAGATCCAAAAGCCAAATTTACGTTTAAACAGACGTTTGACGACTTAGAATCGATTTATAATAAATATACGCTAACCCATGCCTCCTTAATTGGCCACAGTTTCGGAGGAATTGTCGCGACTAAGTTTGCAGAAAAGTATCCCAAAAAGGTTTCGTCACTGGTCTTTGTCGCAGCACCCGTATCTTTTCAATCAACCTTAAGAACCATTATTCTGAAATCAAAACAAGTATATATTGAGAAAAACGATGACGTTAACCTAAACTACATATCTATGCTCGAAAAGATGGATACGTCTAGTACAGAGTATAGTTCCTACTGTTTTATGCATGCCATGCAAAACGGGTTTTATACTCCACCAGTTTCGACTCCAGAAGCCATGCTGATTTATTCAACCTTTCCAACAGATACACTAATGACTAAATACGCTTCTCAAATGTCTTCCGAGGCACCAACGGGGTTTTGGGAAAATGAAAAGTACACAACAATCGACCTTACAGAATCTATACAATCTGTAAAGAATTCAAACATTCCATTTTATGCATTATATGGCAAAGATGACGGATTGTTTTCTTATGAGAACATTCTAAAAGCACGGACTCTTTTTGGGGAGGAAAATGTCAAGCAATTAAATCTCTGCGCACATAATGTGTTTATTGATCAGCGCTCGACCTTTATTTCCTCGCTGAAAGAATGGTTGAAATAGATTTGCTAAAAAGCAAAACCAAAACGATCTAACTTCTGTTTACACGTTATTACTTATAACATTTAATTTCTAAACAATGGCTCAAATTACTTTAGGAGGCAATCCTACAAATACAAATGGCGAATTACCACAAGTTGGCGACAAATTAAAAGATTTCAATCTTGTTGGAACGGATTTATCGACTAAATCGTTAGCGGATTTTCAAGGTAAAAAATTGGTTTTAAACATTTTCCCTAGTGTTGACACAGGTACTTGCGCAATGTCGGTTCGTAACTTCAATCAAACGGCTTCAAGTTTAAATAATACAGTCGTTCTGTGTATTTCAAGAGATTTACCCTTTGCTCAAAAACGTTTTTGTGGAGCTGAAGGCATTGAGAATGTGGTAATGCTTTCTGACTTTAACACTGGCACATTTGGTAAAGATTATGGTCTTGAAATAGTTGACGGGCCATTCAATGGACTTAGTTCCCGATGTGTAATTGTGGTCGACGAATCAGGTAAAATAACACACACGGAACAAGTACCAGAAATCGCAGATGAGCCAAATTACGAGAAAGCACTAGCTAGCTTGTAATTTCTCCACTCTAGAGAATATGTTATTCTCAATTTCCCTGCAATAATCCTATTTTGCGTTCATGAAACTTCGTCTGTGGATCCTTGTAGGAATTCTATTTTTGTCTATTGTATTTGCGGTCGTTACACTAAAAAACGAAAGACAGAAAAACGCATTTAAAGCGGACTTAATAGAACTATCCGACATTAAGTATGGGTTGTTTAATGTAGACGAATGGAAGGTGATGCTGGCTGAAATAATCACCAAAAAAGTTGAAGAGTTTGACCTAAATGATGCAAATCGTGAGAAACTTCGTGTTAAAATATCAGGCTTCCTAACCACCACCATTGGCGACCTCGAATCTAGATATTACGAAGAGCACAATCACACGCTGTTCGGCCAACTGCAAACTGGAGTAGCGAAACTTACTGGAACATTTACCCAAATTAAAAAAGATATTCCTGTTTTCACTGAACAGATTTTAGACTTTTTGGAAGATGAGGATAATCGCAAAGCAATGCGCGGCTTTGTTATAAATAAACTGGATGAGTATGCAGATAGCACGTTTTCAAAAACGGACTACTCATTGGTTAATGGAATCGTGATGAAGTATGAAGTGGCGGATTTGCAATCCGCCAAGGTTCTGTTAACGAAATATATTTCGGACAATTCTTCAAAAAACCGAATAAACAAGACCTTTATGGTGATTCTAGCTTTGGCAGTAATTCTGCTCGTTTTATTCGCAAAGAACATCTCACAAGTAGAATTGTCAATCGGTTTAATCATTAGCTTTATATATCTTGTGGTTGGAGTAATGCTGCCAATGATTGAGATTGACGCAAGAATTTCCTCAATCACTTTCACCCTTCTAGGGGAAGACATTCAGTTTATAGACCAAGTACTCTACTATAAGAGTAAAAGCATTCTTGCTGTAGTGCAATTAATGATTTCGCAAAGTAGATTGGATCTTTTGGCAGTCGGAGTGCTCGTTTTGACATTTAGTGTTTTATTTCCAATCACCAAGTTGATTTGCTCCGCACTTTTCTTGCACAAACCGGATTCTCGTAAAAGGCCTTTCATTTCTTTTATGGTTTTCAAATCAGGGAAATGGTCGATGGCAGATGTGATGGTTATCGCAATTTTCATGGCATACATTGGGTTCGACGGTATTATTTCAGAACAACTTAAACAGATTGAAGATATCGCTACTAGTTTGGACCTCTTAACTACCAACAAGTCCAATCTACTTTTTGGTTTCTTTTCGTTTACCTTGTTTGTACTGATGAGCTTGTTTACCTCTCAGAAAGTTCAATCCATTTCTGAAAAAAAATAACAGCCGTCCAAAACCCACTGAACGTTTCATTTTTTAAGTTTAATTTAGTACAATCTAAAAACTAAAATAATGGAGACGAAAAGTAAAAAAATCCCAACGTGGTATTGGGTTGCAGCGATATTCTTTTTGTTGTGGAACCTAATGGGTGTAATGTCATTTCTTCAACACTCATTTATTACTGAAGAAGCTCTTAATGAAATGTCCCATGCAGAAAGTGATTTATATAGGAGTTATCCCACATGGACGTACATCGTCTTTGCCATAGCTGTGTTTGGCGGTTTATTAGGTTCTATTGGGCTACTCTTAAGGAAAAGTTGGGCAAAAATTGCATTTGTAATTTCATTGGTTGCAATCATACCTCAAATGACCCAAAACTTGTTCTTTTCAAATGCACGTGAAGTTTATGGTCCTGGAACTGAAATTATGCCCATTTTAGTCATTGTAATTGGCGTATTCTTGGTATGGTTTTCATCATATGCTATTCGAAAAAATTGGCTTAACTAACGTTGACCTAAACACATATGCTTTGTACGAAATGTAATACAGCATTATAACGTTGGTTAATTAGTCTAACCCTTTTTGTAATCTTGACTGGTTGCCACACACATGTCTACTTAAACTTCGCTAAATTTCACTTTGAATAATCGTTAAAACGAGTACCTTGGTGTCAAATTATGATGTCTGAAGAAGTAATCTCATTCCTTATTTTTTGTCACGCAGCTTTAGGCGGCTTAGCATTAATCGCAGGTTTTATTGCAATTGTTGCACAAAAAGGCCTTAAAGTTCACAAGGTTTCAGGCAAGACTTTTTTCATTTCCATGGTAATATCGGCTATACTCTCATTGCTGATAGCGACTCAGCCCAATCACAAAAGTCCATTTCTCCTTGCCATAGGAATATTTACGCTTTACTTCATCATTGCTGGTGCACGAGCTCTTCGTTTCAAGCGCTCTCAAACAAACTTATCAGTCGATAAATTTCTTTCTACAGTCATGATGCTTACAGGTCTTTCAATGATAATACTGCCAATAGTAATCAATGGACGAATAAATATTGTACTAGCTGCTTTTGGTGCAATTGGGACTGTTTTTGCATTAAGAGATTTGAGTCTATACCGGCAAACATCAACACTTAAAAAAGTGTGGCTAAAACAACACCTTGGAAAAATGCTTGGAGGATATATTTCGACTGTAACTGCTTTTATTGTGGTTAACCAGGTAATCCCTGGTATATTTGGATGGTTCGCACCAAGTGTTCTAGGTAGTTTCTACATTGCCTTTTGGATACGAAAATTAAACACCTCAAACAAGAGATCAAAATGAATTTGGATACAACTCCAATATTAGCTCAACATTAAAACAATATTACTTCTTAGGGAATATGTTATGTAATTGTTATGTCTAACACCAGGCAAAGAATTTAAATTCAAGTTCTTTACAACAAATACGCGACACAACCCTATTGAAAAACAGCAACTTACAACTATTCAACCCTATCTCACTTAGTGAAATGGACGAAGTATCGTTAATGAAAAGGGTCGATACAAAGTTTGTAGTTAACGTAAATAACATCCAAGACTTATTCTTAGCTATCCGTAATTATTATAAGATTTTGGAAATTGATGGCAATCGATTAATGACATATGATTCAGCGTATTTTGATACAAAGAATTTTAAATTCTACTTAGACCATCACAATAAACTTGCAAAACGCACGAAAGTTAGAATTCGAAACTATGTAGAATCTGATTTATCGTTTTTAGAAATTAAGCAGAAAGACAGCAAAGGCAATACCATCAAAAGTCGCATTCAAGTTGATTCGTTCTCAAACCATATTAGCGAAGAAGGCCGCATGTTCATTGAGAATAAAACCAAAGACGAATTGGCGTTGTCGCACACATTAACAAACCGATTTAATCGTATAACTTTAGTTAGTGTTGTCAGCAAAGAACGTGTAACCTTCGACTTCAACCTTTCATACAACAACACTACTTTTAACGAAAACATGGTAATCATTGAGCTCAAACAAGAAAAGCTTAACCGCGAGTCAAAAGTTTTTGAGTACCTTAAAAGTATAGGCAATCATCCGTATTCAATTAGTAAATACTGCATTGGGATGGCAAGCTTGCACCAAAATTTAAAGCAGAATTACTTTAAATCGAAATTTATCAAGATTAACAAATTAACAGCTTAGTAAATGGAAATATTCAATATCCCATTATTTGACGACGACTTTTATAAGATGACTTTTCGTTTTTTTCTAAACATAAGTTTTCTAACATTAATTGTCAGATGGCTATACTTTTCTGGAGCTCGAAGAAAGGACTATTTGTTCACCTACTTCATGATCGGAATTATAGTATTCTTTCTGTGCTTCACACTTAAAAAGTATGAGCTAGATATTGGAATGGCTCTTGGTTTATTCGCAATTTTTGGAATTATCAGATACCGAACGGATGCAATTGCGATTAAGGAAATGACCTACTTATTTGTAGTGATTGGTGTTTCTGTCATGAATTCGCTGGCAAACCAAAAAATGAGTTTTGCTGAAATTATAACGGCAAATGTGTTAATCATTATTGCTCTTTACATCATGGAGAAGCGATGGCTTCTTAGTAGCCTAACAAGCAAAAAGATTCACTATGAGAAGATTGAGAACATTAAGCCAGAAAACTATAACATTTTAAAACAAGATCTAGAAGCACGGTTAGGTTTTCAAATTGAAAAAGTAGAAATAGGCGACGTTGACTTCCTAAAGGACTCAGCTACTTTAACTGTAACATACAAATATGAGTAACGCAATAAAAAACATAATATTTATAGGAATAACAGTGTGTTGTTTAGCTCCTTTAGCAAACGCACAATCTGGAGGAGCATACTACACCGTACGTGACTTGGAATCATGGTCTTCATTAGAGCTAAAATATAAATATAGCAAAAAATTGAGCTTGTATTTTGAAGAACAGTTGCGACTAAAAGATAATGCAAGTATTGTCGATCAATACTTTAGCGAGCTTGGTTTCTCATACAAATTAAACAAGCATTACACGTTTGGCTTTGCCGGGCGATGGTTGAGTAATAACGACACAAAAGGCAATATTCAAGGTTATGAAAATCATTTTCGTTGGAACACCGACCTAAGCTACAAGCATAAATTGGATGAATTTTCGTTTAAATATCGTGTTCGATATCAATCAAAAAATGAACTTGGCATCTCGTCAGATCAAGGAGATTTACTAAATAATACAGTACGTTTTAAATTCGGTGCCGACTACAACATTAAAAAGTGGAAACTTGATCCTGAATTTTCTACGGAAATATTTAATAGACTGCAACCTTCAGATGGGTTCGACAAACTACGATTTACAATTGGCACATCATACAACACAAAAAATATCGGTGAGTTCGGTGCCTTTTATCGAATGGAGCAAGACTTAATTGGTTTGTATCCTAAAACAACAAACATCATTGGTTTAAAATACGGTTACACTATTAAAAGAAAAAATAATGAACAATAGATTTCTGAAAATATCACTCGTTCTGACAATAACCTTTGTAATTTCTTCGTGCAAAAAAGAGGTGTTTGTCCCAAGTGACGTTCTAAGTGGAACAGCTACACATAGCAACGGGTTTGATCCAAATTACGACATTGTTTTCGACAACTCTAAGGTTAATAGAATAGATATCGTTTTTACCGCTGACGAATGGTCAGACATGCAAGCTGATTTGGCTACTAAAACAAGTGGAGGAGGCGGTCCAGGTGGAACATTCTCAAGTGAAAACCCTGAGTATTTCCCTGCTGACATTTATTGCAACGACTTGGTTTGGAAAAATGTTGGAGTCCGGTATAAAGGCAACTCTTCTCTAAGAGCAAGGAGTGGTAAATTGCCACTGCGCTTTGATTTCGATGAATTTGAAGACCAATTCCCTGAAATCACTAATCAACGTTTTTATGGTTTCAAAGAATTATCAATGAGTAGCAATTACAATGATGCTTCTCTCATGAGAGAAAAGTCAGCCTGTGATTTATTTCGTGATTTTGGTGTTCCAGCGGTAAGCAGTGCATTTTACGAAGTATACATAGATGCAGGAAACGGCCCAGAGTATTTTGGAGTATATACGATGTTGGAAGTAATTCCTGATACCTATTTAAAAGACGGATTTGGCAGCAAAACCGGAAATTGTTACAAGCCTGAAAATGACGGAGCTTCATTTGCTACTTCTGGTTTTAACTTGGAAGATTTTGAAGCGAAAACAAATGAGGAAACGACTGACAAAAGTGACATTCAAGAAATGTACGACTACCTTCACGCTTCAACGCGTACGTCAGATCGTGCACAATGGAAAAAAGACTTAGAGTCCGTTTTTGATGTAGACGGTTTCTTGCGCTATTTAGCGGTTAACAACACAATTCAAAACTGGGACACCTACGGCCGAATGACGCACAATTATTACTTATATCACGATCCTGCTGATGGTTTGATTAAATGGATTATTTGGGATAATAACGAAGCTTTTCAAGATGGAAAAATGGGTGGATCTTTATCATTTTCAATGTCTGAGGTTGGAACTGACTGGCCATTAATTAATTTCATTATTGCAGATGAAGGCTATTTAAGCACATATAAGTCTTATGTTAAATCATTCATTGAAACATCGTTTGAAACCAATAGAATGGCAACCATCTACAGTAACCAAGAGTCTTTGTTAAGCGAGTCTGCAAATACGGAGCGCACAGGATTTTCATATGTAAATGGTCGTTTCAGCTCTGCCGTTTCTACAATGAAGTCTCATAATGTGACACGAGTTGCTGCTGCTAAAAGTTATGTACAGTAGCCCTTATTGTGAGTGTATAATAGAGATTTATTGGCTACAAACTTTCAATTATACCGCAACCTTCCCTTTGATTCCGGGGTGAGGGTCGTAACCTTCTAGCGTAAAATCACTAAAGTCAAAATCAAATAAATTATTGACATCAGGATTTATTTTCATTGTTGGATATGGTCTAGCATCACGGCTAAGTTGTAACTCAACCTGCTCAAAATGATTTGTGTAAATATGAGCATCGCCAAACGTGTGAACATATTCTCCAACTTCTAAGCCTGTCACTTGTGCAATCATCATTGTCAGTAATGCGTATGATGCAATGTTAAACGGAACTCCAAGAAACAAATCAGCACTTCGTTGGTACAACTGACAGCTTAATTTACCGTCGGCCACATAAAATTGAAACATGCAATGACAAGGGCTTAATGCCATTTCAGGTAAGTCCCCAACATTCCAAGCATTTACAATTATTCTGCGACTATCCGGGTTGTTTTTTATTAGTTCTAATACGTTTTCAATTTGATCAATTACAGTTCCATCGGCGGCTTGCCAACTTCTCCATTGCTTTCCATAAACTGGCCCTAAATCACCGTTTTCATCTGCCCATTCATTCCAAATGCGAACGCCATTGTCTGTTAGGTATTTAATGTTCGTATCACCTTTCAAAAACCACAATAGTTCATAAATAATAGACTTCAAGTGCACTTTTTTTGTTGTAATCATCGGGAAGCCTTCACTCAAATCAAACCTTAGTTGCCCTCCAAAAACACTCCTTGTTCCAGTTCCTGTACGGTCATTTTTATCGGTTCCGTTCTTATAAACATATTTTAAAAACTCTTCGTACTGCGTCATTGTTATTGATTTTAATATTGAATTAAAATTGATGTGTTTAGACTTTCAAAATAAGCGAACTTAAGTCGCTTGTTGTCAACAATATTTAAACCTTATATGTTAGTTTTGCACGTTGTAAGTAAAATAGAATATGGCTGTAGCAATTAAGTTACCAAAAATGAGTGACACCATGGAAGAAGGTGTTATTGTTTCATGGCAAGTAAAAGTTGGCGACGAAGTAAAATCTGGAGATATATTGGCTGAAGTTGAAACAGACAAAGCCACTATGGATTTAGATAATTATGAGAAAGGCACTGTCTTACATCTAAATGCAAAAGAAGGTGAAGCAATTCCAGTGGATAGCGTGATTGCTATTGTTGGAAAAAAAGGTGAAGATTTCACCGACTTGTTAACTGCTACTCCTGAAAAAAAGGAAGAAGAAACTTCTTCTGAAGATGCTTCAACCAAAGAAATCGAATCAACTTCTGAAGTTAAATCTGTAGCACCAACTGCTACTCCTGCAACATCTAATAACTCAGACGGTAGAATACTTGCATCTCCGTTAGCAAAAAAGATGGCGGAAGAAAAAGGCTTCGATATTCAACAAATTAGTGGCACAGGAGAAGGTGGGCGAATCGTTAAACGCGATATCGAAAACTATACTCCATCAGCGTCCACAACATCTTCCTTTACTGGTGAGGAATCATTTACTACTGTACCTGTTTCACAAATGCGTAAAACAATCGCTCGTAGACTGAGTGAAAGTAAATTTACTGCTCCACATTTCTATTTAACCATGGAAATTCGGATGGATAACGCAATTGCAGCTCGAAAAGAAATGAACCAATATTCGGATGTAAAAATATCCATGAATGATCTTATTATTAAAGCAACAGCAGGTGCATTACAACGCCACCCAAAGGTTAATTCGTCGTGGCTTGGCGACACCATACGACTAAACCAACACATCCATATCGGTGTTGCTATGGCGCTAGAAGATGGTTTATTAGTTCCTGTAGTAAGGTTTGCAAACGGCAAATCTCTATCTCAAATTAGTCAAGAAGTAAAAGATTATTCGGTTAAAGCTAAAAGCAAAAAACTACAACCAAGCGATTGGGAAGGTAATACGTTTACCATATCAAATCTTGGGATGTTTGGAATAGAAGAGTTTACTGCGATTGTAAATCCACCAGATGCTTGTATTATGGCTGTTGGTGCGGCCAAAGAAACAGTAGTGGTTGAGAACGGTGAAATGAAAGTAGGCAATGTAATGAAGGTAACATTGTCTTGCGATCATCGAGTTGTTGACGGTGTTGTTGGATCTCAATTCTTGCAAACATTCAAAGAATTGATGGAAAATCCAGTTAAGTTGTTGGTGTAATTAACTAAACAATCTACCTTTTTCTTTTTGCATTTTCAGGTAATCTATAATTGCCAACCAAATAAGAGTTGACGATAGTACTTGATACTCTTCTCCTATTAAATGGGCAAACCTCAATATTGCTATGGCAAAAGCAACTATCACCCAGGTAAGTTTTAAAAAGTCTAATCGTTTTTTTAAAGGCTTCTTAAGAAAACTTAAAAAATAAATTAAGATTGTACCTATAAGTCCCATTGTCAATAACAAATCGGCATACTGCCAATGCATAATCTTAAAAAGAGCACCAACAATAATTAGAGCAGCAGCTCCATTTAATATCTTAAAAAAACGTGTTTTGATAAAAGTTCCATTAAGTATCAACATAAAGAAACCAGCAAGTTCGCTAATCCATAGACCTCGATAAATCCAAATTTCAGAATCTTCGAATGTCGTAAATTGTGTAGCTAAATAACTTCCTAGAGCAATGATCAGTCCACAGGAAATCACTATAAGGAAAGTTAGATTGTCGGCTTTCATGTTTAAATGACTGTCTATTGGGCTTTGCTAAACTTACTATTCACCCATCAACTTATATTCACTAACTAAAACTGTGGCAGAAATTTGTAGTTTTTGTTCTAATGTTCTGATCATTTCGACTGTTAATCTTTTCTTTCTGTTTAATACTTCAGAAACTCTGCTTTTCCCACCTATGACACCGACCAAATCCTTTTGCTTCAAATTCATTTCTTCCATTCTAATCTTAATCGCTTCTATTGGATCTGGAGCTTCTATTGGATAATTTTTGTTTTCATAATTTTCAATGATCAAAGATAAAATTTCAGCCTCATCTCCTTCTGTGGTATCCACAGGGGCATCAAAAATAACTTCAAGCCGACTTAATGCATTTTCGTAATCTTGCTCGGTTCTTATCGGTTTTATTTTCATTTTCTTATCTTTTAAATCGTATTAGCGTTTATTCTGTCGTACTGACTGTGAGTTCCAACAAAACGAATAAATGCCCATTGTCTTTCATAATCAAACTTAACCATTAGCCGGTACGAATTCCCTTTTATATTAAACACTATTCTTCGATCTTTTAGAATCCTAGCACTTGCAAAAGTTGCTTTCATATCATGCGGGGGAATTCCAGTTAGCTTCTTTTGCAGTCTCATACCACGTTTTCAACAATTGCTCAGAGTCAGCATGTATTTTCCAAAATTCTCTTAAAGTTCGTTTCGAAATTATTCGCTTCATTAATTAACACATTTCAAAGACAATGAAAGTTCTCTAAATAAGAACATTAAAAAATTAAAAATACCGAAACACCAGAATGTTTACGACAAAAGCATTCTGACGTTAGAATTGGTCCATTCTAAGTCTAAATACTTTCTTAGTCTGTAGACTATGAAGAATATGTACCTTTTGACGATATTTGAATCACAAACCAATAATGGACAACACACTTACCTTCATAAATAACACGATTTATCAACGCTGTGATTTAAATCTCACCGATTACAAATTAGAGGCAGAAGGTCATGATTATGAAGCCTTTAGGTTCAAACTAAATAATCTTCTAATTATTGGTCGAACAGCTAAAATTACCCCAAAGAAAATCGGACAATTTGTGACCTGTTGGAAAAGAAACGACCAAGGAATAACCGAGCCTTTTAGCGAATCTGACGAAATTGACTTCTACAGCATTACGGTCAAAAAGGACAACAGAATGGGTCAGTTTGTAATTCCAAAATCAGCACTAATTCAACATAAAATCATCTCAACAAAACGAACAGATGGCAAAAGAGGTTTTCGTGTTTACCCGAAGTGGGATCATCCTACAAGTAATCAGGCTATTAAAACACAAGCTTGGCAGTTGAAATACTTTTATGAAATAGATGACTCAATGGATTTGCAAAAAGTCTCAAACCTATTTTAAATCAATACATACAGTTTCCAACAATTAATAAGCAAAACCTTTACATTTGAGTTGTTGTGACAGAAAATCCAATAGAAACTTTTTGCCCAACCAATCCCGAAGATTGGAGACAATGGCTTGAAATAAATCATCTTTCAAAAACATCAATCTGGTTAGTTATTTATAAAAAGTCCACTCCTAACCCGAATCTAAGTTGGAGCCAAGCTGTTGATGAAGCGTTGTGCTATGGCTGGATCGACAGCACAAAACGCTCAATTGACCAAGACTCGTACATGCAATATTTTTGTAAACGAAAGCCCAAAAGTATCTGGTCGAAAATAAATAAGAAAAAAGTTGACGAGCTTCTTGAAAAAGGTCTGATTAAAGAAGCTGGATTAAAGTCAATTGCTATCGCAAAAGAGAATGGTTCCTGGAACATATTAGATAGTGTTGAAGCGCTCATTATCCCAAAAGATTTAAAACTTGAACTCACAAAATCACCTGTTGCTTTTGAGTATTTCAACACTCTTAGCGACTCAATAAAGAAGCAACTATTGTATTGGGTGATATCTGCTAAACGGCCCGAAACTCGACAAAAACGAATTGTTGAGATTACGGAAAACACAAGTGAAAAACGTCTCCCAAAACATATTAGATAACAAGCAATTTCAGGATTTACAGCCAATAGCTACCGCACAAACTTCAGAAGAAATTACATAGTACTTACAGAGGTTCTTGTATTCCCTTCATTTTGCCTAATTAATATTCTTACCTTCGGAATTCCTGTTGCGCCAAATTAAAATAAAACATCTACATGCAAAATTTAATCAATTTATCGCTTAGTATTTTACTGTTAACGTTGTTGGCATGCACCCACAAAACGGATGAGATTATTGTCACTCCTCCGGAGATAATTCTGCCTCAACCTGGCTTAAGCAGTTATGCCGTTTTTGAAAAAAAACACTTAAATCATGCGTGGGGACACGATTACCGACATTGGATAATTGATAACGAAGGACTTGTTCGAACCATACGAAATATTGACTCTGTGCGAGTTGGAAAACAAAGCACCGTTAAATCAGATTTAATAGCTTATACCACAGAATTTGATTCTGTTCTTTTCACAATCGAAAAGGATACTTTGAGTTATTACATGAGTCTTATTGTAGAAATCGAAAATTCCATAATTGACACAATAAAACACACACGTTTTGATGGAGGTATAACTAGTTTCGATTGCTACAATGTCAATGGTGAAACATATTCTAACGTTCACATAAGTGGTGATACCAATTATGAGAGGACAAGAAACACCCATCATAGCACATCAAAAGTATTAAACTGGTTATATCGAATAAATGAGAAAATTTACTGGTAAATCCACAGAGATGATGTACGTTTTTATTAGAGATGTAAATTATATTTTAGGGTTCATTCCGGCTACTTCAATGCTATGCTTCATTGTAATGATTGGCTGCGCATTTCTAGTTTTCGGTGAATTTCCAGTATACGGAAAACACCCAGACCCATATTCTCTAAATTTAAGTTGGTTAAGTCTTATTGCTCTGCTTTTTACATTCATTTGCTTTTTTACAATTCCGGCATCTTTTTTAATTACGCTTCACCTCATTTTCAACAAAATCAAGCTAAATACCTCAGACATTAGTAGCCTACTTATTTCATTAACGAGTATTGGATTATTTCTGTTTCTGAAGCAGGAGTCCGCCATATTTAATTGGATAACAGACTGACATGAAGCTGCTAAAAAAAATTGTAAAGTTTACAGTGTATCTCTTGTCAGTACCCGTGATATACGCCGTTATATCCTTAATTTCAAGCAACATTACAATCGACCGAATAGACCAAGTATCAAGTGCAAACAAAACCGTTTATCTAAGTACAAATGGGGTACACTTAGATATTGTAATACCAATAGAAGATGTTGATACGTCGCTATTATCACTACTCGACTTCAACGCAACTACACAATACGTGTCGTTTGGCTGGGGAGACGAAAACTTCTACATTAATACACCAACATGGGGTGATTTAACCGCAAAAAACACGGCGACAGCTTTATTTTTAGAAAGCTCTTCGTTAATGCATATAACGCGCTACAGTCAAAATAGAAGTGACTGGATAGTTGTAAACGTTACTTCGAATGAATTAAAGGCACTAACCAATTACCTTTTAGCAACATTTAAGGTGACTCAAAATGGAAAAAGCATGTTACTGGAAGGTCAAGGATATTCTACCAGAGATGATTTCTATAAAGCAAACGGTAGCTATTCCTGTTTTAACACGTGCAACTCTTGGGTTAACCGTGGTTTCAAAAAAGCTGGGCTAAAATGCTGCGCATGGACACCATTTGATTTTGGTTTGCTGAATAAATATTCAACGCAGTAACTGTTACCGACTACTTAAACTTCTTATCAATAAACTTTGAGTTTAACAGCCTCGCAACTGCCATATAATTTGGCTTAAAGTGAATTTTATCTCCAATGGAATATTTCTTTTTGCGATCCTTTGTTTTGTTAGACCCAAGGTCAATAACTAGCATATCAGAGGTAATTCCTACATATTTCAAATCTTTATCCTCAAACTCAAGATCTTCCTGATTTACATCTAGAAGTCCAAAATCCAGAATTGCCTTAATCGACGTTTCTGAGACATCTGACCCTTCAAAATTAGCGGAATGACCAATATTTCCATCGCTTATAATTCCGTCTGGAACGAGTTCTTTTTCATCAAGTTCGATAATATTAGCGGTAAGCTCAAAAGTGTTAACGGACAGATCTTTGAACGGTTTATTGTCGAACGGACTCAAGCCAAAAAACGCCGCTTCGCCGACTCTAAAATGATTTATATCCTTTGGAATAGTGCCGTTCTCTACCAGTGGTAGTGTTATCGAAGTTCCTCCAGAAATATATTTCAATTCTTTATTAAATTTTAAAGAGATTAATTCCTTGTAAAGCGATAGTTGAAGCAACTTGTCGTAGGTAGGAATTACGCCATACATACAACCTAAATTTGACCCAATACCAATCACTTCGATATTGGTTAATTTAAAGACCTTCTCGTAAAAACCTATAATTTCATCTCGCTTAACACCTTCCCTCAACTCACCTAGCTCCACCATTATGATTATTTGATGCGTTATTTTTGCTTTTTCAGCCGCTTCATTTAGGGCTTTGATTGTAGTAAACGAACTATTTAACGATACATCTGCATATTTCACAACGTCATCTGCATACGTTTGTGCAGGTGGCTTAATGTATATTGTGCGCATACTCGGGTCTACTGCTTTTAAGTTTTTCAAACTTGTTAAGCGCGAATCTCCAACGGAATCTATCTTTTCTAATACATCCTTGGTTAGTATGTTTTTTAAAAACTCAATATCACCAGAAAACACTTTTGTAATTAGACTCCAGTGAATATTATGGCTATCAAAGTATGCACTTAAAGCCTTTATATTGTCTTTTATTTTTTTAGTTTGAATTACAAGTTCCGCCATTTTATTTCTTAAGTCTCATTTCTAAATAAGGATTTGTAAAGCCAAACTTCTCATAAAGCTTAATCGCAGGATTATTAGGCTCTACGTGCAACGCAATATCTCCTTTAGAATATTCGATTGCTTTCTTCATCAACTTCTTTCCTAAGCCTTCTCCTCGATGTGCTCCGTGGGTGGCTATATACACTAAAATATTCTCTGGAATGTATCCACCCATTCCGGTTTTGTTTATAACAACAGCACCTTTTATTTTACTATCATCTGCAAGTATCATTGTAAATCCACCAAAAGAACCAAATTCTTTTACCGAATAATCTATAGCTCGCTGAATGTCTTTTTTGGGATCTCCATATTGTTCTAAACTCTCAAATAAAAAGTCCACAATCTCCCTTTTTTCAAAAACACTCGGCTTGTTTATCGCGTCAAAAATTTTAGTTTTTAGCATAGGTTATGTCATTTGCTCCTAGTATAAGACTGAAAGCGTAACAACCAAATTATTCTAATACTATTTGTGTTAGAATTACAAATTCCTTCTAATTGCCACTAAAATATGCAGAATCAACGGGTTGTTGGTGATTGTTTTGTGTAAGTTCTACTTTATATCCAAGCTTCTATTTAAACGAAGCTAGAAACTGTATTAACGTGAATGTTACAATTTCTTTGTCATCTTACATTTTGGGTAGTTTTCACAACCTAAAAATTTGAGCCCTGCGTTTGGTCCCTTTTTGGCGGTTCGTTCAACTAGTTTGGAGCCACACCTTGGACAAGTTGTAATAGATCCATGACGCTTTTTTAACGATTGACGATGATCTCTGTTTGAAAATTTTGATTCAGAACGGTAAATTTTAAGACTCTCAGTTATTCTTGAAACGGTTTCAGTTGGTAGAATTTGCCTTCGAAATCCCTTTATGTATCTTCCAACCCTTGATTTGAGAACATTATTAGGTAATTTAGTTTTGAATTTGCAATCTCCAACAAAAAATACGACAGTGTGAACTTTATATTTCTCAATTTTAAGGAACTCACACAAGATTATTTTTTGCCGGTATGTTTGTCTTAACGGATTCTGAAAGGCGTACTTTCGTTTGTATAAGGTTTGAGTCCATTTAGCTTGATTCTCGCTACCAAAAATCCACCCCTTCTTATTCTTTGTTTCTACAATAAAAATTCCATACTCGGAGATAATTAAGTGATCTATCTGAGTCGTCCCGTTAGTAGATGGAAGAATAATATTATGAAAAACGTTGTATGTCTTTCTATTTAGCGACAACCATAAGTAAAGCGCCGTTTTTTTCTCTCCAATCCAACCACGAAGTCGATTCATTTGTCACATTCCTTTTTCTCAATATTTAATTACTAAAGCGGATTAACATGTTAATACGTACGAATTGACAATCTCCTAATTCCCGGTAATAACTGCAACACTACCATTAAACTCAAATGGCTCCTCAGTTTCATAGGTTCCTTTTATTACCCAAAAGTATGAACCATCAGTTACTTTAGACACATCCCACGCTTCATTTACGTCATCAGATGAATAGAGTGCATTTCCCCACCGGTTGTACACGTGAATTTCGAACGATAAAGTTAAACAGTTACAAGACACCTTGAACTCTAAGTAATCTGACGTTTCACTGTTCATGGAAACCGTTTTCGGCACGTACCATTGACATGTATCTGAGCTTTCGTTTGCATGCACGCTAGCAAACGTTAAAAAAAGGAATAAACAAAAAAATAATTGCTTCATAAATAAACTCCAATTAACCACCATTAGCCATTCGAAAGAAGTCCGACATCGAAGTTCCTTGAAACACGTTAAAGTTAAGTTTAAAGGTAATCCGCTGTCCTAAATCACCCATACCTTGTAAATCTTGCGCATCTGCGATCACCATCGACCTAAACATAGGAATGTACACTTCCAAAAAGTTTCTGATTACACGAACCTCAATTCCCCCACTATATAAAAATTGCTCACCTTCTTTAATGTTCGGTAAGTCTTGAATACCTTTAAACGTAAACGCATCAAAATATACACCCAATGGCAGTTTCAGTGGCAGATCGGCTTTAACGTTTACACCTAGAGCCCAGGACCCCATGTTTGCAAACGTTCCAGGCTCTTTTAAGAAAACGTCATTTTCAATTACTTGGCGACTAAACAACCCTGATGTTGCCCCCCTACCCATCAAAATTTCATCAAAGGTGTAATCCCACTTCCCTGCTCCAGACTCCATTCGATAGTGATATAAAGAGTTTTCAGAACTATCTAAAAACGCCCCACCAAACACACGTATATCCAAACCTTTCTTCTTGATGTTGTAATTTATATGTTTCTTGAATTCCACATTTAACTTAATAAAATCATCACCAACTGTATTTCGAACAACAGAGTTACTGCTTGTATCATATCGAGCTATTGAATTCTGAGGCATCCCAGCCTGTAACAAAATATTCCATTCAGAAGGGTTTATAGCTTTTGCATTCTTTCGAGAAAATCCAATTTCAAAAAACCGATCTGCGCTGTTTTCTATCACTGTTCGTCGTCCAGCCGCCAATCCAGAATCTAACGCTAGAGAGTTAATTTCTGACTCTTGATCGAATCGAGTATCAAACGACAACAGAACTGCTCGTAACGTTAGCTTTGCACTTTTTGGAACTCGCTTGTCGGCATCTCTAAACTGAAATGTTGCAAACGGCACCACTCGATTATACGAATAATCCTTTTGAGTCAATTGATCCATAAAACCAAAGCGCGACCCTTTCACACCAAAAGTGATATCATGCAGTGGTTTGTTACGATATATTGAGTAATTCGTGTTAAAATATCCATTTACATCTTCGGTCTCGAAGCTATATAACGGCGAAGCAGAAAAGTTAAAGTGTGGTTTAGGTGTAACAGCATTATTAATCCACAACCCAAGCATTGTTTTGTTGTGGATGTTATATCCAATAATTGGAGAAATGTTAAAGGAAGTAAAGTTTGGGTCGTGCAAAACAGGGAATAATTTTGCTTTTATTGGTTCAACTTTTTTGAACAATCCATTTTTTCGAATTGTGTTATTCTGACGGTTAACTTCTGGGATATATTCACTTGGATCAAGTTTAATAACATCAAAACTTAGGTTTTTCGGGTGTTGTATTTCAATTGGCGACATGGAACCTTTATGCCATTCAGCCTTTACTAATTTCCCTTCATTAAAATACCCAACCTGAAACGGAGCTGCGACACCCCCTTTATTAACAATCGTTACCGATGTTTCACTAATGCTAGAAACCGCAACGTCAATATGTTCTTCAGAACCAATCAAACCTTCAAAAAACCAACCTAGGTCTTGACCAGATACTCGTTCAAAAACCGATCGAATGTCTCCCGGTAATGGGTGCTTAAACTTCCATTCGTCAAAAAGCGCTTTAAAACACTTATCCAGCACATCCTGACTTAAATATTCCTTTAAATAATTGAATGCGTTTGACCCTTTACCATAAACAATTAAACCATAGTTAATTCCAGTAAGCTCTGCACTGTGTTCGCCAATAGCCTGATGAAATTCTGATGCTTCTAATTGTCTAGAGCCGATAGTCATCAGTTTATCATTGATGTTTGTGAAAGTCAACTTGTTCTTTTCGAGGGTTGGTTCTTTCTTATCTTCACCTTCATGAATCGCCTCATGTTCGAAATACGAATTGATTGATTCGTCCATCCACGGATACCATCGTTCATTATTGGCTAAAATTCCATAAAACCAGTTATGACCAACCTCATGTACTATTACTTCCTCACCTAAGCTTGCAACGACGGTAATCATAGGGTATTCCATTCCTCCGCCCGCTTTCAATGCTCCTTTCACGACTGTACAATGGCTATATGGATAATACCCACAATGATCTGAATAGTAATTCAACGCTGTTTTTATGTGTTTTGTGTATTCTAAATTCTTTTGTGAAGCGAAAACATATGTGTTCACTTTTTGCCCATTCGACAAGGTTACTTCATCTTGTTTCACATTAAATTTCTTATCGGCAAACCATGCAAAGTCATGAATGTTTTCCTGAATATATGTGATCGTTTTACGATCTGGAGAGGATTCAATTTTGTTTTTACTTGACACAGGGTTATTCGTTCTTTCTAACAAAAATTCGTGTTCGGATTTCTCTTGCAATTCTCCAGTTGCAGCTACAATGTAGTTTTTAGGGATATTAATCTTCACTTCAAATTTTCCAAATTCAGAGTAAAACTCACCCTGATCCAAATACGGCATTGGATTCCAACCATTTACATCATACACCGCAGGTTTTGGGTACCATTGAGTCATCTGATAACTCTGCCCTTCATGTCCAAAACGCGAGAAACTACCAGGAATTTTAACCAAAAACGGTGTGGTAATTTCGATAGTTTGTCCAGGCTTAATAGGTTTCTTTGGTACTATAACCGCAATATCTATTTGACCGTTGTGGTAGTTCCATGTTACTGGTTCTCCATCAATTTTAAAATCAATATCTTTTATGTATCCACGAAGTGAGTCAGCCGCATAATAAAATTTCGTCGACCCATTTTCGACCTGTTGAATGGCAAATGCTGTGTAGTTGTCCTTATAAGCGTTCGGCCACAAGTGAAAATAGATTTCTGTTAATTCGTTCGGTGAGTTATTTGTATACTCATAACGGCCATCCCCTTTTAGTGTATGATTTTCATCGTCTAGTGAAACGTTTAAATAATAATTCACGGTTTGTTGCCATGCTGCTTGCTTTATTTTAACTTGTGCGTAGCTTGAACTTCCAATCAAAATCGTTAGTAATCCAAAAAATGCGTTTTTCATCCTGTCTAAATTTGTGGGAAAAATACGGATAAATCATCGGAGACTTAATGCATCTTTTACACCATTTGACTAGCTTTGTACAAATACGACCATTATGGACGGAGAGGAGATTACAGACGGGGAGTTAAAAGACCTAATCAGGCGGTTTGAAGAGAATTTTTCTGAAGGTGAATTTGATTATTACTCTCCTGAAGACTTGAATCACATCATCGATTTTTATATCGAAAAACCAAATTACAAAACAGCTTTACGAGTTGCTCAGGTGGGCATTGATCAGCATCCTTTTGACGCGAGCTTTTATGCTAAAAAAGCGTTTATCAATACCATTACAGACAACACGGATTTAGCTTTACAACTCATTGATGTTGCGTTAGATTTAGACCCTTACAATCCGGATTACTTGGCTCAAAAAGGGAGTATCTTAGAATTAATGAATCGACCGCTAGAAGCGCTGGAACAGTTTGACCTTGCCTTAGAAAATGGTGCGGAAACTAGCGATGTGTTAGTTCTTAAGATGTTTGTCTATTTTAATATTGGCAATCCTTCGCTTGCAATTAACATGATAGAGCAAATCTTCAGTAAGAAATTAGAAGAGGATCGGCTAATTCTTGAGTCACATTTTTGCCTTCAATTGATGGATGCATATGACGAAGGAATACGAATTTTTCGCGCATATCTCGAAGAAGACCCATTTCATGAAGTGGTTTGGCTGACTCTTGGACAATTGTATGTTGCACAAGAAGATTATGATAAGGCTATTGATGCAATTGACTTCGCTATAGCCATTGATGACGAATATGCTGAAGCCCATTTTGAAAAAGGTCAATGCTTGATTGAACAGAACAAACACCTTGAGGCCTCACAGTGCTTTGATGAATATATCAAATTGGAAGGTCCGGATCCGTTTGCGTATGTCAATTTAGGTGACTGTTACAAGGCTATGAATCGTGTGTCAAAAAGTAGAATGTACTACAAACTGGCGCTTAAAAGTGATCCAAAGTTTGGTCATGCTTGGCATGGACTAGGACAAACATATGTGATGGAAGAAAACCATCAAGAAGCACTTACATTCCTAAAAAAAGCAAACAACATACTTCCAGATGATGAATACATCATGCTGGAAATGGTGAAAACTCAAATTACTATAGGCCTCATTGAAGAAGCCAATGAAACACTTATTGAAATGAAAACATCAATGCCGTATCGTGAGTCTGTATGGCTACTTTTGGCAAGTTTGCAACATCAATATTCAGACGCTTCTCAAGCCATTAATACAGTGTATGAAGGCTTAAAAATTATTACACAAAGTGCCAAACTGATGTATAAAGCTGCAGCGTACTGCTTCCTTTTGGAAAGAAACGAAGAAGGTTATGACCGATTAACCGATGCGTTGTTATTGAACTTCAGCGAGCACGACTTATTATTTTTAGACGCTCCTCATTTGCAAGATAATCAAGCAATTAGAGACGTTATTGACTTATATAAAAACGAAAGTGATTAAATGAACAAAACGTATAATTATCAACTCGGACAACTACCAGAAAGAACTGTAAAGCCTCGAAACAAAGGAATGACCATGGTCATGGATAAGGGTTTGAGCTTAAGGGAAGCCGAAGACTTTCTATCGATGACGTCGGAGTACGTGGATATAATTAAACTTGGATTTGGTACGTCTATCGTTACGCCTTGCCTGAAGGAGAAAATAGATTTATACAAAGAGGCAGGAATTCCTGTATATTTTGGAGGGACATTATTTGAAGCGTTTTTAGTTCGAAATGAACTGGATGGATATTTAAAGTATCTCGACAAATACGGTATTTCTCACCTCGAAGTGAGCGACGGAAGCATCGACATTTCTCAGGATGAAAAGTGTAAACACATTAGTGATTTATCTAAAAACTTTACTGTGTTATCAGAAGTGGGTTCAAAAGATGCAGAAAAAATTATTCCTCCTTATAAGTGGATTGCGATGATGAAAGCAGAGCTAGATGCTGGTGCGTGGAAAGTCATTGCAGAAGCTCGTGAAAGTGGTACGGTTGGTATTTTTAGAAAATCAGGTGAAGTTCGATCTGGATTGGTTGAAGAAATTTTAACTCAGATTCCGCAGGAAAAAATCCTTTGGGAAGCACCTCAAAAAGTTCAACAGCTTTGGTTTATCAAGCTTTATGGAAGTAATGTCAGCTTAGGTAACATCGCTCCAAACGAGGTTATTCCTTTAGAGACACTAAGAATTGGATTGCGTGGCGACACGTTTGACTTCTTTTTGTAAGAGTTTTTTAGTTTGGAATAAATTATGCATCATTCTAGTAACTTTGAATTGTTACTGTTAATGCATACCCATTATGAGAACACGCTTACTCTTTCTTTGTAGTTTACTATTTTTTAGTCAAGCATCTTTTGCGCAATGGCAATTTGGTTTTGGTGCCGTAGGTCTTGGCCCTGTTGATCGTTTCGACAGCAGTGTTTACAAGCCTGGAGCTGGAATGTTCTTTAACGTTATGTCAAGCTCTTTCTTACCCAAAACTAGTCCATTTGAAATCAGAATGGGTATCTATTGCGATGCATTAACATCAGGCAAAAAGTCATTCGACATTGATTTAGCGGACCCAATTAACGCAGAAGGAGAAACAGTGTTTAAAAATTCAAGCATTGGAAATCACTTAATGACCCGTTTTGGGTACACCGTTAACCCAAAGGTTACTGTGTTTACCGACTTAATAATTGGTCATCGGAAATTTACTTCAACAACTAGAACCGGGTTAAAAGAGTATTCGGATGAATTTGAGGACGATTATCAGCAAGTGTATAAAACAAGAACATATCGACATGGGATTGGCTTTGGAACTCGAATTAGCATGGGCAAGTCATTAGGTCTCGAAGTCAGAGCAGATTATACACGTGGAAACCAAACAACATATTTTGACTTAGACAAAACTATTGAAACGACTAATTCTATTGAATATGCGTCTGAAACCTGGAAACACAGCGATTTATTTGTTTACGGAATTGCCTTAAACTGGAAATTATTTAGAATTGAGTCCAATACGACAAACCGTACAGACTACACCAAACCAAAACCTAGGACGAATACATACAACTCTTCTACACGAACGACACGAACAAGAACTTCAACTCCAACTCGGTCAACTACTCCTAAGCGAAAAGTAACACCTAAGAAAGACATCAAAAAGGTTGAACCAAAGAAAAAAGACGAACCGATTACATGGTAATTCTACCCTAAAGTATAGGCAAACCCAACATTAAACCAACGATTAAATAATCCTGGTCTATTAAAAAGCCCCTTTGTTTGAGCTGCGTTTGGAATTGGTGTAGAAATTTTATTCAATGAATATCCATGTCTAACTCGAAACGATAAATTATCACTCAAGTCATAACTTCCTCCTAATAAAAAACCCATTTCAAGTGTTTGAAAATTTGCTTGAGACACTCTTGGACCATCATCGATGGTTCCTGAAATGTTAACGCCTATACTTAAGCCAGTATGCAATTGTAATGCATCGACGCTTGCCAATCGTCGCTGATAAATGAGTGGAAACTCAACATAACTAGACTTTATGATATAAATTGACGGTGAAACTGCATCAGGGTCGTTTACTAGTTTACTTCCTTTTTGAGCAAAAGCAATTTCAAAACCAACAGAGCTTTCAGGATTCAAATCATGGTAAATACCAATACCCGCATTCAACCCTACTTTATTGTATCCTCCAATATGGTCACCATCAACCTGAGCGAAATTAACCCCACCTAAAAGACTAGCCTTAAAAAACTGGGCAGCACTAAACTCTGTAAAACTGACCAGTGTTAAAATCACTAAAACGAAACGTACCTTTTGCGTGTTTTTCATATGATTATTATCTTTACAATACTTACGAAAAAACATACTTAAATGTTTTTCGATTTGAATCAAAAATAGATAAACTTGTACGTAATATTCAACCAATGCCTAAAGCACATTTTAACAAAGACATAACTGGTTATTTAATCCTCTCAATTTTAGCGGAATCCGACGGAAATTTTGATGCGAGAGAAGGTTCTGTAATAGTCGATTATATAAATAAAAATTTCCCGTTAGGTGGTAACTTAGAATCAGCGGCTGAAGAATTAAGCAGATTAGAAGCTACTCAATATGAAGACAAGGTTCTTGAGTTAGCTCAAGACTTTTATCAAGAAAGTACCGATAAAGAACGTACAGAATTTTTACGCTTTGCTATGAAACTTGTTCGCGCAGACGATCACGTTGATGATGCTGAAAACAAGTTAATTACCAAACTTTTTGAAGCTTGGGACATTTAAGATTCTGGAAGCAATTCTAGAATTTTAGCAGCCTTAGCACAACAGATTTTTTCAGCATTCTTTTTTGAATAATTTTCGGCGGTACACAATTCTTCTCCGTCTATTACTAATCCGATTTTGAACTTACCATTTTTCGATGAGTTCTTTTCTGTAATAATATTAAAGACAAGTTCTTTTTTGTGCTTCTGAGCCCATTGGTTCACTATACTTTTATAGTTAATGTGCTGATTTTGAATTTCGTCAAGATCAATATGGGGTTTTAGCAATTTGTTAAAAACAAATTCCTTTGTTTTGCCATAACCACGATCTAGGTAAATTGCTCCAACGAGTGCCTCTAGTGCATTTCCCGCTAAAGAACTCATTACATGGTGATTCTTTTGCAAAACTTCCTCTACCTCGATGAAGGAAGGAATACCAATTTTCATAGCCATATGGCTCAATTGTTTTCTGCTTACGATTTTACTTCGCACTTCAGTCAAAAAACCTTCTCCTTTAAATGGGAATTTTTTGAAAACAATTTCAGCGATAACCATATCTAGCACGGCGTCACCCAAATATTCTAAGCGTTCATTACTGTTTTTCTGACTTGTAAATTGAATCCGTTCTGATGCAGACAAATGTCTAAACGCTTTTTTATAAAGTTCTAGATTTCTTGGTCTAAACCCAATTAGTTGCTTGATGCGTTTTCTGATTTCTTTCTTATCACTATTAAAAAGCTTCAAAGGCATTCAGTATTAAGCCAGAAACTTCTTCATAATCAGTGAAACATTATGCCCACCAAAACCAAATGTATTACTCAATGCTGCTTTTACCTCACGTTTTTGAGCCTTGTTGAACGTAAAGTTCAGTTTAGAATCAAACACCTCATCATCAGTAAAGTGATTAATGGTTGGAGGAACAATTCCCTCAGCAATTGCAAGAATACATGCCACAGCCTCTACAGCACCAGCAGCTCCTAATAAGTGGCCAGTCATAGATTTTGTAGAGCTGATATTTAAGTTGTAAGCATGTTCCCCAAAAACAGATTGAATTGCCTTTGTTTCAGCTAAATCTCCCAGCGGTGTAGACGTTCCATGAACGTTAACATAATCGATATCTTCAACCTGTAAATCAGCGTCAGACAAAGCATATCGCATAGCATTGCTTGCACCTAATCCTTCTGGATGCGGAGCAGTAATATGATGTGCATCTGCCGAAAGGCCTCCTCCAGCAATTTCGCAATAGATATGTGCTCCTCTTGCTTGAGCATGCTCAAGTGTTTCAAGTACCAAACATGCAGCACCTTCACCTAAAACAAAACCATCTCGATCTTTATCAAAAGGTCGACTAGCAGTTTTCGGATCATCATTTCTTCCACTAAGAGCTTTCATGGAGTTGAATCCTCCCATTGCCAACTCATTAACACATGCTTCAGAACCTCCAGTAATCATAACATCTGCCTTCCCCATTCTTAAATAGGTAAAAGCATCCATAATAGCATTATTGGAAGATGCACATGCACTAACTGTTGTAAAATTAGGCCCGCGGAAATTATATTTCATAGAGATATAACCACTGGCTATATCTGAAATCATCATTGGGATAAAAAAGGGACTTATACGAGGAGTGCCATCACCTTCTATGAATGCTCGCGTTTCGGTGAGCAACGTGTGAAGACCGCCAATGCCTGAGCCCCAAATAACACCACTTCGATCAGGGTTAATGATATCTTCCCCAATCAACTTTGCATCCTGCATCGCTTCTTCCGCAACAACCATTGCGTAATGCGTATAAGGATCCATTCGACGATGTTCTCGTCGGTCAATGTGGTCTTCTACATTAAAGTTCTTTACCTCACAAGCAAAGCGAGTTTTAAACTTATCCGGATCGAAACGTGTAATAAAATCGGCTCCACTAACACCCAATTCAAGATTCTTCCAATACTCTTCTTTGGAATTACCGATAGGTGTTAGTGCCCCGATACCAGTTACTACAACTCTTTTGAATTGCATGTAACTTAATTACTTTGTGTGTTCTTCGATGTACGTAACAGCTTGTCCAACTGTTCCAATTTTCTCTGCCTGCTCATCTGGTATAGCAATATTGAATTCCTTTTCGAATTCCATAATTAACTCTACCGTGTCTAATGAATCAGCTCCTAAGTCGTTTGTAAAACTAGCTTCTAATGTAACTTCTGATTTTTCTACACCGAGCTTGTCTACGATGATATCTGTTACTTTTGACGCAATTTCTGACATTGTTTTTACTTTTTAAGTCGTTAAGGGTGCAAAGAACATTTTTTTCATCAAAAAACACAAGTAAAATATTAACCGTCTTAATTTTGACAAATAGAAAACATAGTTTGAAACGTCACATACTTAAAAACGAAGAACGATTCCCCTGTCAAATATTTGGGTTGATTTGCACCAAATCAATCACTCAATTTGTCTGGAATTTATCGGAAGAACTTGACATTCCACTTTGCCGAAAAGCTGATATTGAGCAGACTGTCAATGACATAACAGACTACTGGCCCTACTTTAAGTTTTTCGACGAAGACACCGAAACCACCTATTCCGTTGTTCGAAACAAAGGCACTCAATTGCAACTTGCACCAGAGTTACGCACAATTGACGTTTTTTTGGTGGAAACTAATCCAAGTTTAATATTTCAGTTAACACTTAATAAACTTTCTAAAACTAGATTTGTTGACTTTTGTTTTGAAGTTAAGGGTTCGATGATTTCACAGGAAACAGAGTACTTACTTCAACTCGAGTAAACGATTAAAGAAAAATGGAAACACAAAAAATATCATATAAAGATATATCTTACAACAAAACCAAAATTATTGGTACCATCGGACCAGTATCGAGCAGCAAGGATATGCTTCGTAAAATGATTGCAGCAGGTCTAGATGTTGTTAGAATCAATTTTTCGCATGGCACCCATGAGCAACATCTTGAAGTTGCTAATAATGTAAAGGAACTAAACAAAGAACTTCAACGAAGCATCTCTATTCTTGGAGACCTACAAGGACCAAAGCTTCGAATTGGCAAGGTTGCCGAAGGAACCGTCCTTGAAGACAATTCTGAATTAATCGTAACAACTGAAGAATGCATTGGAAATGCCTCCAAAATCTATGTAAACTACCCTGAGCTACCTACCGATATTCATATTGGTGACTCTGTGCTGATAGATGACGGAAATATTCATATCACTGTAACTGAAAAAATCGACAAAAAATCGTTCAAAACTGTTGTAAAATACGGAGGAAAGCTTTCCTCTAACAAAGGCTTCAACCTTCCAAACACCGACATTAGTTTACCAAGTTTAACAGAAAAAGATATTATCGATCTTGAATTTGCCGTGGCTAACAACTTTGACTGGATTGGACTGTCATTTGTTCGCAGTGGTGAAGACGTCAGCGATTTGAAACAAAGAATTGCTAAGCTTAATGGTACTGGCCGCGTAATTGCAAAAATCGAAAAGCCTCAAGCCATTACTCATATAAAATCTATCGTAAAACAGTCGGATGCCATAATGGTAGCACGAGGAGATTTAGGTGTTGAAATGCCGCTTGAACAAGTTCCAATGCTTCAAAAGAAAATTGTTGACCGTTGTTTGAACTTTTCTAAGCCAGTAATCATTGCTACCCAAATGATGGAAAGTATGATATCTAGTCCACGCCCAACTCGAGCTGAAGCAAGTGACGTTGCCAATGCAGTAATGGATGGTGCGGACGCTGTAATGCTTAGTGCTGAAAGCTCAGTGGGGAAGTACCCTATAGAAGCAGTACAAGCTGTACAACGAATCGTTAAATCGACAGAAGATGGTTGGGATATTTATTTTAAAGGAAAGAAGCCCTCTAAATCATCGCCGACATTCCTTTCTGACCAAATCTGTTATTCGGCGGTTCAAATAAGTGAACAAATTTCAGCGAAAGCAATTATTTCTCTAACACAATCTGGCTACACAGCATTTAAAATTGCGAGTTACAGACCAAAGTGCGATGTGTTTATTTTCACCAGCAATAAATATATTTTTAGGCTCTTAAACCTTGTCTGGAATGTTCGAGTATTTTATTACGACAAAATGGAAAGTACGGATCAAACTGTGAAAGACGTTTTGGATATTCTCAAAAGCCATGACATGGTTAAGGTTGGAGATTTAGTTGTGCACACTGCAAGTATGCCAATTATGTCTAAATCAAGAACAAACGCACTTAAAATTAGCAGAGTAGATTAACAATGGAAGAAATCGTAAACAAAGTCGCCAACAGCCCCTTAATCACCCTCAATTTGGAGGAGTATTATGACAAAACGGAGTTTGTAGATTTCGACATGAAAGAGCACTTGTTTCAAGGTTTGATCTTAAGAGAAAAGGACTTTCGCGCATTTATCAAAGAGTGTGATTGGACAATTTATCAAAACAGAAACGTGGCTTTGTTTTGTACCGCCGACGCAATCGTACCAACATGGGCCTACATGTTAGTTGCCAATAAGTTATCTGGAATAGCAAAAAATGTATTCTTTGGTTCACAACAAGAAATGCAACAGTCAATTATGTTAGGTCAGTTAGCGAATCTGAAGGTAGAAGATTATCAAGACAAAATGGTTGTTATAAAAGGGTGCAGCAATTACGATGTTCCCATTGGAGCCTACGTCGCTATTACCGAATTACTTTCTCCTGTTGTAAAAAGTATTATGTTTGGTGAGCCCTGCAGCACTGTTCCAATTTACAAAAAAAAGCGTGTCTAATTCATCCAAAACATTTATAATTATTGGTTCAATTTTAGGTGCGCTGAGCGTTGCATTTGGCGCATTTGGCGCTCATGGTCTTCAAGACTTTTTAGAAGCTACTGGTCGCATAGAAACTTTTAAAACCGCAATGAACTACTTGTGGTATCATACGTTTGCCATTTTACTCATTGGGTTACTGCTTTCCCATAAAAACGCCCGACTTTTCAAAGTTGCCGGAATTTGTTTTTTAGTTGGGATAGTTGTCTTTTCTGGATCGCTTTTCGCACTTATTGGGACAGGGAATACGTCCTTTGGGATGATTACACCAATTGGCGGTTTATCATTTATCGTCGGCTGGGCTCTAACAGGAATTGGTGTCTTTAAATAGACTTAATATTATTCCACCTTAAGCTTTTTCCGCAACCGTATTCTGTCAAATTGCTTCCTAAAGTAAAAACCAACCCCTGTTGTTGTAACATTGGACACTTCTCCAAGGGTAGGATCACTTGCACGTTTGTGATATGCTTTCAGTTTTAATGAACCATCCTTTTTCAATTTATAAACCAAATCAACGTTGTATGGATCTTTAGCCGCACTAGAGTTTGCGTTATACACAACTGCTAATTCTATGCGTTCATTCATAATTTTTCTTCGTGCCGACAAAATCAATTCTGCCCTCTCTTGATCCGTTATTCCCGTTCGTGTTTTATAGTCTACCCCTAACTCAAGATTCTTATCGTATTCTGAAATCCAATTATTTACTTGGTTAGACAAAAAAGTACCAACACTGGAGCTCACAATATCTATATAATTATTTGAGCCAGAGCTCGCAACTCCGAAGCTAGAAACGGGTGTGAATGATCCAAAGGTTATTAAAGAAAATACCTGTCGATTAAGCTCATCTTGATCGGCCTCTATTTTTCGAATTAAAGAGTTAAACTCTGTTAATGTATTAGAATTTAAATCAGGAAACTCCCAACCAAAAGTAATTTCAGGACTAAACAGTTCTCCTTTAAGACTAAGAATTACATTCATTTTAATTTGTGTATTGTAACTCTCTTCATTTCCATCAACTAAGCCTATCATTAAATCGAGTGGATTTGCTCTATTACGCGCAACTGCCGCTTTTAAGTCAATTGTTGCGTTGTAGGGGTCACCGTTCCAAATTATTTGGCCTCCAGGCTTGATATCAAATTTTTCACTGACCAACGTTGGTGAGCTAAAAGGGTAAATTCCTTCTGTGACGGTAAAGACTCCATACATAAATAAGTCTTCTCCTGAAGCATACTCCATTTTAACATTTCCTCTTCCCCTACCTGTTATTTTATCGTCAAGGACTTCATCAAATAACAAAATAAACTCTGCATCATCCGTCAAATCAAATTCCAGAACCATGCTAATTTTATCGTCATTGCTTCGACTTATAAATGGCGTTTTAACAGAGTCAGCGGCGGTTTTCTTAAAAGAAATATAATCCACCATAGCATTATCACCCTCATCATAAATTGGAATGGTCAGCTTTGTCCCACGTTCGGTTTTGGCTTTAATATCAATTTTCAAATCATCAATGGGTCCTTTAAATAGTGCATTCCCAGAAGCGAAACCAGTACCATAAAAAACGTCGTTCTGTTCTTTTGTTGTGTTCAGAACCATCAGTTTATTAACCTTTTCCACCTTAACATTGAGCTCCATTTTACTGAAGAAATCATGCTTAATTTGTCCTGTTACATACCCTGAAGAATTAAGGTCATCTGTCACCTTTAGCCCACGGAAGTCTATTGATTCGTTTGAAAGACCAATTTTATCATTGATGTGATATCGTGTATTCAAATAATCAACAATAAAACTAACATTATTGGCTTTCAAGGTTCCCTTAAATGCTGGTTTTGTCAAAGTTCCAGAAAGATTTAAATCACCACTAACTGTACCACTTAAATTAGAAGCAATACCATTAAAAATAGGTTGCAATGGATTTAAGTCTGCACTATCCGCCTTCACTTTCATATCTATGCGACCATTCGTTCTGGATACGTCAAAAATCCCTTCGGCAATAAACTTTTTGAGCGGCCCTTTTATCACAGTTGCTTTGATATCCATCTTTAATGGATTGTTGGGAGCCGATTTAGTTTTTATTTTAAAATCGCCTACAGTATCATCATTCACTGCTAAATTTTTTATTTTCAAATTACCCTGAATAATCGGGCGTTTAAGCACCTGATAAACTACTATTGAACCATCTGAAACTCCACCCATTGATAAATCAAAAGCCGAAAGCAGTGGGTTGAAATTGCTAAGATCTAAGTTTACAGTGTTCACGGTGACTTGATGATTAACGTCGTCATCCAAATAACCGTTTATCGTTAATTTTTGATCCTTGTGGCTAAGCTCCAAATTCTCAATAAACAGTCGCTCGTCATTATAAACGGCGTGGTTTTTATCATTGAGTTTCCATGGAACTTTATCCAAATACAATGTTGATTGCTCGGTTTGAATGTGAATTGTGTCATTCACAAACGTCAAATTCCCAAACGACCTAAACGCTAAAACGTCTGTTGTATCAGCAAAATCAAACAAGAATTCTACATAATTTGGTAAAATACTCACATCAAAAATTAAGGATTTTGTTATTGTGTCTGATTGTCTATTTACCAGCGTTTGAATATCTGAACTAACCGTTAAAAGTTGATGAGGACGTTTTCTGGCAATAATATCTTCATTGTACATGATATACTCCTCGTATCGTACTTTATCAAATAATGCACGAGCGAGCAAACTTTCCTCTTTCGAATCATAATCAATTCGAACTCGACCATCACCCAACTGCATTGGAATTTTGGTCCAATATTCGATTAGATCGTTTTCTTTAATAGAAAAATCTGCATGTGCTTTAATCGGATGGCCCAATTCAACGGGTTCATAATAATCAGGCAATATGGTATGCAGAAAGTCTTCATAAACCTGTTTTAAGTTTTTTAGACTAAAGTCGCCTCTAATCTCACCGTTAACATAGTCCGACTCTACATGAATCATTCTACTGCTATCAGAATACTCACTTACTAACTCTAATTTTTTTAGGATAATGTCTTTTTTGCTTCTAGTTATTCTAACATTTTCAAGATTCGCATACCCCTTAATATTGTCAAAGTCATCACCAATCATTTTTATATCCATATGAGCGGCGATGTTTGTTTCCACAGAATCCATGCGCAACGCCAATAAATCAATATTGCGGATATCTGCTCCAAAATCATATCGCGGAAGACTATGACTGTAATCTAGTTTACCCTTAAACGTAAAATCTAAATTTTCATCTTTCAAATATGCGTTTCCGTCAAACTTCTGATCTGTATACAAACCATCAGCTTTTATGGAAGTGATTTTAACCCCATTGTACTCGACGTAATCAATAACACTTGTGAATCGTGTTTTTAAGTTTTCAAATATCAGACCGTACCCTTCGGACAAATCAAAATCAAATGAAGTTTTACCTAAATTTTTCTGGCCTAAAAACGTACCTACATCGAAATTAACCGCTTTCAAATTACCGGAATACGTAGCTGCATCTTCTGCCAAAAGTTTAAAATTAATGCGCGAGTCTAATTCTCCTAAGTCAGAGTTCAATTCTCCATCAGCAGCAAAATCAGAATAAAAACCAGTTAAATGTCCCTTGAACACAACTGTATTGAAGCGCTGTACTTTTTCAGGAAGTTCGACTTTGGATATTTTATAAAAGTCGTTTACCGATGTGGTGAATCTGTCAAGTTTTAGCTTAATGAAAGTAGAACGCCATTCGGGCAACCCTTTTAAATCAACATCACCTAAGAGTTGAGTTTCATTTCCAATAGTTATATTAAAATCCTTAACCTTAAAATTACTAACGTACCCTTTAGCCTCTCCTGTTAAGCTTACAACATTGTGTTTGAATTGGCTAAGATTATTCGAGAAATACTCAATATCTTCAACATTTATTATAGCTTCATCAAGCATTGTTGTTACATATACGCTGTCGATAAACGAAGCAAAGTCCCTATAGCTACTGTAATCAAACGCAAGATAATCTTGCAGAATAGAACGTTTAGTTTTCAATACCATATCGGAATATTCCATGCCTTGGTAATGAATTTTAGCCTTGCAAACCAGACGCTCCACCTCAAAACCATTCTTTTCTGTGGTCGATAGTTTCTTTATCTTAAAGTCCAGCGAATCTCCAATTAAATAAAAGTCCTTAAAGTCTCCGTTTATGTTTAAAAAAGCGAAATCATTCTCATCAAATGTTCTGTCAGTTGGTGGAGAATTACCCTCAAGATGATAATGAAACTGACCATTTGCAATTGTTACTTTTTTAGCAAGAAATGTCCAAATTCCTCCCCCACCTTCCTGATTATTAGCTAAATCAGATAAAAATTGGTAGTTCATTACATCATCTCCTTCGCGTTGCTTAAAGTAGACCAACGGATCATCTAATTCCAATCGCCCTAGAGTTGCTTTATTATCAGATCGGTTGAGTTCAATCAGTTTAGTTTCAACTTTGTTTATGTAAAATAGCGTATCGTTTTGCTGATCTCTTACCAGTACATTATTAAGTTTAATATTGCCCAACCAGCTTATGTTAACAGACTGAATGCTTACGGATGTATTTAATGCTTCACTTGCTTTTTTTGTGAGTCTAGAAACAATGGCTGACTGAACTGCTGGAATACTCACTGCAACCGACGTAACAATCAATAGTAACGTCAGGATGATGACCATCCTAAGCCCGAATTTTGCTATTTTTGAAAAAAGGTTTTTCAAGTTTTCGAAATTAGTCAAACTCCTACCAAAACTCATTAACAATTGGATTCACTGCATCAAAAAAAAGACATAACGATACTAGCTATTGAATCTTCTTGCGATGATACTGGAGCAGCTATTATATCTAATGGCAAGATGTGTTCCAATGTTGTGGCGACACAAGCCGTTCATGAACAATATGGTGGAGTGGTTCCAGAACTTGCCTCGCGAGCACATCAACAACACATTATTCCAGTAGTGGATGCAGCTATAAAAAAATCAGGTAAAGCAAAATCTGACATCTCTGCTGTAGCTTTCACCCAAGGTCCTGGACTATTAGGTTCGCTGATGGTTGGGGCAAGCTTCGCAAAATCTTTGGCGCTCGGATTTAATGTCCCTCTAATTGGAGTTAATCATCTAAACGCTCATGTTTTGGCTCATTTTATTGATAATGACTCGTGCGATTTTCCTTACTTATGCTTGCTTGTAAGTGGTGGTCATACTCAAATTGTGAAAGTTAATGATGCACAAACTTTTGAGATTTTAGGGTCAACCAGAGATGATGCCGCTGGAGAAGCATTTGACAAAACAGCTAAGATGCTGGGACTGCCGTATCCTGGCGGTCCTGTTTTAGACAAATTAGCTCAATCTGGGAACCCACAAGCGTTTAAATTTCCAGATTCGCGCGTCGACAAATTAGACTTTAGCTTTTCAGGATTAAAAACTGCGGTTCTCTATTTCATTCGAGATAAAAGCGAAATTGACCCGTCATTCGTGGAACAAAATTTGAACGATATCTGTGCATCAATTCAAGAGACTATTGTGTCTTACTTAATGAGAAAACTTAAAAAAGCTGTGAAAGAAACTGGGATTAAAGAAATTGCAATTTCAGGTGGAGTCTCAGCAAACAGTGGTTTACGTGCCGCAGTAACTGATGAAGCAAAAAAACAACGATGGACGTTACATCTTCCAGCGTTGGAATATTGCACCGACAATGCTGCAATGATTGCACAAGCTGCTCATTTTCAATTTATTAATAATGACTTTGCAACACAAGAAACCGTACCATATGCGAGAAATCACTAAATTTACATCTCCTCTACTACTTACTATATTTTGTTTTTTAACTACTACAAGCAGCAGTTTTGGGCAGGTTCACGATACGACTTTATATCGCCAAAACAAGGTAAAGGAAGTGAATATGTGGGTGCATGTCGTAGCATTTACAAAAAGTAATGACACTTGTCTTTTTACAACCAAAAAAATAAATCGACATGGAAGCCCTACGAATGTAGTCGTAAACTATAATTGTCAAGGTTGGGATGTTGTGACTGAATTAGACTACACGTACAATGATAAAAATCAAATGACTGGTTTAAAAACCATGAAAAACGATCAATTGATGAGCCACTTAACAATGAAGCTTGATGATTACGGTAGAATTTTAGAAGAAGAAAATATATTCTCAGAGCCTTTCTCAATCCTGCGGGTTAAAAACAAATATTTTGGTGACGGAATGTTTGCTGATTCTATGTATTCAGCTGAGATTAATAACGGAGATACTTCGTATTTAAAAACGACTTTCGTGTATGATGACGATAAACTTTTAAAATCGAATACGATTAACACGGATTCAAATAAAGCAGTAAGCATGTTAACAAATAAGTATGATGAAAAAGGCCGTTTAGTACGCGCTCAATTCATTTATTTCTTGAGTTACGACAATGACGATATCACAAAATTTGAATACAACGAAAAGGACCAAATAATCCGAACTGAAAGTGAGTTATCAGACATTGCTGCTGAATTTTATTACGACAAATCAGGACTCCCAATAAAGACATTTTATTTCAATAAATTTGGTAGCCTAGAACGAGAGGTTTGGTACAAGTATGAATATTATGACTAGTGCTGGATTTCTATATGTTGGCCTTGGTGGCGGTTTAGGAGCCATGTTGAGATACGGCGTAAGCCTACTTTTCAGTCAAACTAGTACTCTGACTAAGTTTCCGTGGTCAACGCTAACTGTAAATTTAATTGGCTGTTTTGTGATTGGACTACTGTGGCAATATTCCTCAAAAAGTCCACAAATATCACTTTTCTGGGTGGTTGGAGTTCTCGGTGGTTTTACGACGTTTTCGAGTTTCGGCCTTGATGGATTAAAACTATTTCAACAAGAGGCATATTCTATGTTGGCTGGCTACGTTTTATTAAGCAATATTGTAGGACTTCTTCTCGTTTTTCTAGGAGTAAAGTCTGGCACTTTAATTCAAGCATATTTATGATTTTAAAAAAATATATTTTTTTCATTTCTTTGGTTGTAATGTCTGTAATAGGCAAGGCAGATTACATCCTAATCCCTATGGATGACACCCAAAAAGACCACTTAAAAGCGTATGGAATTGCGTACTCTGTGTTGGAGTTTGACAAAGAAGTAGAGTGGTTATTAAATTATAAAGGCGGTGCATTCATGACTGCCTATTACGAAGAATTTGAAAAGTTGTGTCTTCTTCGAGGTGTTGGGTTTCAAAAAATATCTAACTCGAAAGCACAATTAATTCGAGATGAAATTGAAAATCCTGTGGTTAATGCTAGTGTAGTAAAACTGCTAACCGCTCCTAAAATTGCCGTTTACACACCAACATCTTCACAACCTTGGGACGACGCCGTAACTATGGTTTTGGAATATGCCGAAATTCCGTACACAAAGGTTTTTGACGACGAAGTACTTAATGGTGATTTACCCTTATATGATTGGCTGCACTTACACCATGAGGATTTCACTGGACAATATGGGAAATTCTATGCGCATTACAGAAATGCCCCTTGGTATAAGGCTCAGGTAAAAGAAGCAGAAGACATGGCTGCAAAACATGGTTTTGAAAAGGTGTCTGAATTAAAACTTGCAGTTGCTAAGAAAATTCGTGATTTCACATTGGGTGGAGGTTTTTTGTTCGCGATGTGCTCGGCCACCGATAGTTACGACATAGCATTAGCTTCTGACGGTGTAGACATTTGCAGTGAAATGTATGACGGTGACGGACCAGACCCTCAAGCACAGTCTAAATTAGATTTTGACAAAACATTCGCATTTAAAGGCATTCGTCTAGAAACCAATCCATACGTTTACGAATACTCAAATATCGACGTAAATCCAGTCACAAGAGGCGTTAACGAATCAAATGACGTGTTTGTACTCAATGAATTTTCGGCAAAGTGGGATGTTGTTCCTTCTATCTTGACTCAAAACCACGAGAAGGTTATTAAAGGCTTTATGGGGCAAACTACAGCTTTTAAGAAGGAAGTTGTAAAAAGTAACACCATTATCATGGGAGAAAACAAATCACTAAATGAAGTCCGTTATTTACATGGCTCAATGGGTAAAGGAACATGGACATTTTACGGTGGCCATGATCCTGAGGATTACCGTCATATGGTTGACGAACCACCAACAGATTTGTCGTTACACCCCAACTCACCTGGCTATCGCTTAATCCTGAACAACCTGTTGTTTCCTTCGGCGAAGAAAGAGAAGCAGAAGACGTAGAGGTGTTATTTTAGACACGTTTTGATCTTTCGAAAACCTATAATTTATGAAAAAACTCATTTTTTGTCTTTACATAGGATTACTTACAGTTTTACAAGGTTGCAAGAAGGATCCAGAAATTTCGAAGCCAGAATTACCAAAAGCTGAGTTAATAGTTGAAAATAGTTTTGTTTTCGACATGCATGTTTCTTCAAATGAGCTTTATTTCCTTAAATCAACAGGAGAACTTGGAATATATGATCGCAACTTCAAGTCTTTTAAGTTTTTCAATTCACTAAACTCACAAATCGACGCTGAGGCAATCTTTGCCATTGACCGAACCATAAGCGGCCAAGTAGTTTTTGGCGATAGCATTAATGGAATACGATATTTTAACAACGAGACGTTGGCAACCTTACTTTCTGCGAAATTCTTAAGATTTTTTAATTTTAAAAGACAACCTGCCTACTTTACAAATGAACCATTTATTGATATACTAAATAAACCTCACAATCTCCCTAGCTGGGTCACTGGTGCTAACAAAACTAATTGCCTAGCTGCACTAAACGACGAATTAGTCATAGGTACAGAAGCAGGGCACATTGGTATATTTAACAAATATAATTCAACTTTAACGTTGAAATTAGATCGTTCTTTTACAGAGGGAGATTCCGCTATTACTGGAGAGTGTCTATCCATGGAATTTGACGACAACGATAATCTTTGGACAATGACCAGCAAAGGCCTTGTTCGATATGACCACAAACAATGGAAATACTTGGAAGGTCCAATAAATACCGATTTCAGACACTTATTAATTCGAAAAAACGGTATATATACAATTACTGATAGAGGAATTTATCAGGTTAGTGAAAATCAACTTATTTACAACTCTCAGTTATCGGAGCTTTTTCCAACTGGCTCAATTAGATTAGCTGAAGAAGACCCAGACGGTAACTTATTTGTTGTAACAGATTCTGGAGTTTTTCAAATTAAGGAATAAGATTAAGCCTATTCCTTCAAAAACTTCCCGCTAAAATAAACGCCTTCTTTTTTTATCAACACAAAATAAAGCCCAGGTGCTAAATACTTGAAATTCAAAACATTATCCGATTCAACGTTCATTGAAACACTTGACCCAGTGGAAGAATATACTGTCACCTCCGAATTGTTAAAATCATGCTCAGATTCTATTCTAAGGTATGATTTTACTGGATTTGGGTAAATCACTAACGGTGATTTATTGTAGCTTTTTAAGCTCCCAGTTTTCAAGTTTATTCGATTCGTCATTCTGCATTTGTTTTCTAACGCGTTCACGGTTTCAAGATGTATCCAAATGGTTGAATCTCCAAAACTAGAGACATCTACTTTGGGGCTACTCCCTTTAATTATAGAATCGGCGACTGTCCATGTATAGTCCGACAGCGTTGAATTAAATGGTATTAAGGTTAAAATTTTCGTACCTAAATCCAACTTCATGTTAAAGTTCACACAAGGTGACTGATAAACATTAACAGTAATTGTGTCCTTTGCAGGCGGGCAGACATTACTTGATCCATCGGCATTAGCTTCAACCCTTAGAATTGTTACATCATCTTTATTCGTTGAGAAATTATACTGAGTAGTTAATTTGGTGGAGTCACCAAAACTTCCTTGATCAAGAGCCTTCCAAATCACACCTCTTCCAGATCCCGCGTTCGCGCTAATATCAAGCTTCATTGCCGTTGAATACCACGTAAACGACGTGTCTTTAGGACTTACCTTTATTCCATCCGGATCAACTGTTACAAGCTTCGCAGAATCCTTGCCTTGACAACCGTAAATGTCTGTATACTCATAGAACAACGTGACTGTGTTATTTGTCGTTTGAATATTTGAAGGTTTAAAGACACTACCAATTATCACTTGTGGTTCATTGGCTGACCAAACACCTCCTGAATAGTTTGCGTTTAGTTGTAAATCTGAACTTGAAGAACAGATACTAAATGGCTCCGTTGTATCTTTTCCTGTATAAAATATAGATTTATCAATTATTGGTTCAGGTAGACCACGAATGGTTAGAAAAGTGTCTCTATACGACGAACAACCTGAGGTCGTTTGAAAATATCTCATCACGTAAGTAAAACTAGAGCCTTCTGCAGGTCTGGGTGTCCCTAACGTAAAAAGAGTATCTCCATTAAGCGTGTCGCTGGTTATGGCAGCATTTAAACCAGAAGCTTTAGCATACCCTGCAGCGTCAATTGCTTTCCATGCGCCATTAGAAGGGGCTACCCTCGACAACACTTTTAAGTCAACAATTCCCTCGTTCCAACATAAATCATAAAACGGATCAAAATTGATTGAAGGTACTTCCATAACTGTAATGTTTGCTGTATCCAGTTTTGAGCACCCATGAACACTAGTTACAAAAACCCTAAAACTAAGATTCGACGAGTCCTTCGAACCATGTTTCAAAATAGAGTTTCGAACATCTAATAGAATCTTTTGTGGCAATTTATCCCCTATGGTGTCAATTACAACATCGTTTGGATTTGCGAAACCACAGTTTAAACATGACCATTTTTGAATTCCTTTTTCAAATTCTGTGATGTTTCCAGCAATCAACAAACTATCTTCTATGACATCTATTGTGTCCATATTCTGGCAAAATCGGCTATCAACTAATTTAAAATTTGGTAACGGGTGCACAATTGCATCTAGGCTGTCCAAAATTGTACAACCAAGTGCTTTCCCTTTATAGTTATAATAGATTGGAAGCGTTTTGCTAAAAGTTGTGACTTCAAATGAATCCAGTATTAACAAGTAGTCATCCTTTACCGCCCCTTTCATCGATGGACAGTACCAAATACCACCCTGATTATCAGAAGTTTCAATGGTCCTTAAATCAATGTCAGATTCCGAAACACACACTTCAATATCGTTTAATCCTTTTCCTTTAGGGTATTGAACCTTAAATGCAGTTGTATCTGAACACCCTAAACTATCTGTTGCTACAATTTGATAATCAGTATAATTTTTCAACTGAAAAACCGAATCGCTTAATGTAAAAACACCTTTTGTATATAAGTCATAGATTAAAACTGATCCTTGCGAAAATTTGGTCGTGTCCTTTGTTCGAGGATCATCCCACAAAGCAAGTTGACCTTTAGGAGTAATATCGACAGAATCGCCAAAACAGATTTCTATATCAGAAATGTCATCAATTATTGGTCGTGAACGTTGTATCAATGATATTTCATCTTTTGCAATGCAGCCATTTGTATCTATGACCACAATGCTAATAGACCTTAGATTAACAGAATTAGAAAGGCTGAAAGTTGATTTAGCATCAATTGAATCATTCGACCAACTGTAGGTTACTTTATTACTGCCATGCATAACCCTCGCAGATAGTTCTATTGAGTTTCCTTTACACAAAAAAGTATCCGTTTGAGAAGCAACCAGAACTTCTAAAACATCAGGAACATCAATGGTATCATAAGAAATAACCGGACACTGAAACGTATTGGTTAACGTTTGCTTTACGATGTAAGTTCCCCCACGTTGAAACTGAATTGTGTCTGTTTGTTTGTTGCTGATATACGTTGATGAAGAATTAAACAAAGGAGGTTTTCTCGAATTACTTGAAATCCCTCCAAGCGGATTTACTTCCCACGAGTATTTAAGTGGAAACTCTGCCGTGCTGGAATCGATAACAGCATTTACAACATACTTGCCGCATGAGAGTGTATCTAATTCAATAGATGCAGTTGACTTTGGACTAACGATTACTTGAAATACACGCTCTGTTTTACTGGGCAAGGGACAATTGTCATCATTTGCCTCAACAGTAAAGTGGTATGGTAAGCTTCGAGCATCGCCTTTTTGGGTTTGCCAACAAAACTTTGCAGACTGGTTCAACGCACTTTTATTATCTATAGTAAAATGTCCTGCGGGAATTCCACGATTCCATTGTAATGAAACTGTATCAGAATTATACGAAGATGATTTTACTTTGTCGGACGAACGTACCGAAACACAAACAGAGTCTCCTTCGCACACACGTGTAGTGTAATCACCAAAGATAACAGGTGAATTATTGATATTAATTGGCGATACGAAACAATCAACATCGCGCCGTATAGTTCCTATTTTTTGATATTTCCCACTTGAATCTTTCCTCCATTCAGCAACTTCAAAAACCAAGACTGTATGTTCGTATGCTTTCGTTGGAGCACATATCAATTCCCCAATTTTTTCATTAAAGTAAAAGCCGATTGGTGGACTTGCATTAGGATTTGAGTAAGGATATTTTAGTCCAGTTGGATAATATACGGTTAAAGGTGGAGATGAAACTGAAATTGCTTTGTTCCACTCGCTGTAAGGCTCAACTATTTTAAAGGAAAGAGAGTCTCCATCAATCGTATCAATCGCTCCAACCGATTTATGTGCCGTTTGATTTACTCCTAACACAAAAAATGGGTCAAATGTAAATTGAGGCGATGAATTCTTAATGTTGTTCTTTAAGGACAAAATAGCCCAATTGTAATTTGTTTTACCTGATGCTCCAGTTGTGATATTTGCATTTCTACAACACATTTCAGTATCAAATCGCAATTCAGTACATCCGGCAGATATTAAGCCACTGAATGGTGATTTTCGGAAATCTACGGTATCTAAATAAACAAGTCTTTCCGTACCATCTCCGCTTCTGTTCTGATTAGCTCCTTTACACTGACTGCCCATCGAATCACAAAAAATTTTAACTTCAGAAATAGATTTCAACGTTAGCGTTAATCGTTCAGATTTTCCAGATGCATTGCAAACGACATTTGCTCCATTTACTGGTACGGTAAACGATTGTCCTGTACAACTCCGATAATACACATACTGCACTTCATAGGTTAAGGTATCTATCCAACGATAGGTAATCTCTGTTGAAGCAGCTCCTTGGTGAGCAGAGAATGAGTAGGTATTTATTAAACCAAAAGAAATAATTACGAAAGCCAATCGCAGGTAGTGTATTAGTTTTTGCATAGTTTTAACAGGTTACACTCTTATGACACTCCAACACGTTAATGCGTTGCATCATTCGAATAGGTTCTTAGTACTTGATAAACTGCCCTCGATACACTTGATTGTCGATTTGTATCACCAGGCTGTAAAGACCAGGAACTAAATCCGTACAATCAACTTGATTACTTAGAATCTTATTTGTTTTCACCAATGACCCAAGATTTGAGTAAATAGAATACACGGCATTTTCGAGACCAAAATCTGTCTTTACTGTTAAAAAAGAGGTTACTGGATTAGGGTAAAGAGTTATACGTTTTACCAAGTCGTCGACTGAACCATTATTGGCATTCAATATCGTTTTATTAACACAAGAATCTCCTAGCTGATTGACTGCGGTAAGTTTAACAACAATCAAGCTATCTTTTCGAGTCGTTAAATCAAATGTTGGAGTTTTATCCATTGATGTCTCACCATTCACTTCCCAAAAATAACTCCTCATTCCAGGACTGCTAGGCTCTAGTTTGAGTTCCTGGCTAGTCAAATTATAATTCATAGTAATATCCACACATGGTGATGGATGCACAAATACTTGCATTGTACTTTCAACCGCTGGGCAAACATTTCCAGCATTTTCTATCGTGGTGGCATAAACTAGCAATCGTGATAAAGAATCCTTAAAGGTGGTAAAAAGAAATTCTGTACTATCAGCGTTGGGATCTTTAATTTCTCCACCCGTTAATGCAAGCCACAAAACTTCCTGGGAATTTGTATACGAGGCATTGATGTTTAAACGCATTGTATCTGCGTACCAAGTGAACGCTGTATCCTTATTGATTTCTAAAGTATGTTTAGGGTGGACAACAATCGCAACAGTATCCGCTCCTGCACAACCATTTAAGCTTGTGTTGTAATAAATATTGAATGGTTTGTTCTTGTTGATCGCTCTATGTGGAAATAATGTATCACCACTAATTGCAGTGGTATCATCGCTACTCCAAACACCAAAGGAATCATAATTACCTTCCAACAGAATCCTATCATTAAATTCACAGAATGCGTAAGGTTCAAAGCTACTATTTACCTCGGCTAATCTTACCGTGTTAATCACAGGAGATAGTCGCAATCGAATGGTAGTAGTATCTCTATTAACACATCCAAAAACATTTCTAAATTCTAACTCAAGACGTATTTCGTCGAGCGTTTTTCCCTTTAAGTTAATAGTGCTTGTATCGATATGAAATTGAAATCGTTGTGGGGAACCGGGTTTCCCAGCATTAATGTCTTTGATTATATCTGATTCCTTGAATCCACCGCAATCCACGCAACTCCATTTTTGGAATCCGAGTGCCAAGGTGCCACCACCCGGTCGAATTAAAATTTTATCATCTATTGCATCAAGTATACCCATCGCCTGACAAGCATCTTTGTCGTTTAATGTCACAATGGGTAACGGATTCACACTCACCTTGATAGAGTCTAAAACTTTGCACGAAGAGTTTGTATTCACAAACTCATAATGCAAGACAAATTGCATTGGACCTAAAACTACAAGACTATCTACTTCAAACTCTGACAACGAATTTATCAATGTCGGTCTTGCTGGGTACGTCCATGTACCGCCACGAGCTCCCTTGGGTTCCAAAAGCGTTAGTCCAAAACGACCCGCGTCTGAGCACAAATTAAAATCTTCTGGCATTTGCAATTCAGCTAGTCCTGTGACTGTAATTGTATCAAGTATGGGTTTTTCACACTCCATTTCGTACGTCAATTCGTACTGCCCATTTCTTGTAAAATAAATGGTGTCGTTTGCAGAATTCCCAACAGTAGAATTGGTTGATGCAAACCTTGCTTCACCATTCGACCCTCCCAATGGTCGAATAGATAGTCGGGAAGTATAATTACTGTAAGACCCTTTTAATGAGTTATTTACCGTGTAGCCATTACAACTAATGGAGTCTATACTAATAGAAAAAGCTGGCAACTTTGGTTTGACTTTTATTTCAAAAGTTCGTTGAGACTTTCCAAGTTGAATGCAATTGTTGTCATAAGCAGAAACAACAAATGTGTACGGATAACCTCTTGTTGCACCGGTATCTGGAGTCCAACAAAACTTCGCAGATTGAAGATTGGAATCCTGACTAACCTTGAACGTAGCACCAGGAATTCCCTTATTCCAAAACAAAAACACACTATCTTGGCTTGGAGTTGGTAAAGGAGGTGGCGGCACTTTAACTATATCTGTAACTGTAATATCTATACATTTTTCCACTCCTTCGCACATTTCGATTTTCGTAGGCGCAACAATAGTTGGCACGATGTTCACAGAGCACTGAACTGTTACAAACTCAACATCTCTACGAGTAATTCCTATTTGTTCGTATTTTCCAGTTTTTGAATTCTTTCTCCATTCAAGAACCTCAATCACTATTGCAGTATGCTCAGAACAACTAGTTGGAGTAAAAACAAGCTCGCCAGTACTTTCGTCAATAAATACACCAATTGGCGGATTAGCATTTGGGTTATTATAAGGAGGTTTTAAACTTCCAGGAAAATAAGCATCAAATGGTTGAGTGTAAGAATAATTTCCAGAGTACGTTACCGAAGTTGAAGGACCGACTAACGCCTCAGACAAGCGGAAACTAAGACTATCACCCTCTGCATAATCAACCGCACCTACAGTCATTCGCATTGGCTGATTACAACATCCTTTAAAAAGTGGAGGACTTGTAAAAGTAGGAGAAGTATTACCATCCTCAATATCTAAACTCAACTCGGCAAAATTATAGAAGCAACTAAACGTGCTAAATGACTTAATTGAATTGTTTCTATAACAATTCTCCAATTCAAACCGAATTTTGGTGCAACCGGTTTTAACAAAAGAATCAAAAGTCGACGTTTTAAAATCGACAGTAGAACGAAAAACGATTTTTTCGAAACCATTTCCAGCACCTGTTGAATTTACTGGTTGACATTGCAGTCCTAAAGAATCGCAGACTGTTTTAATTTCTGTAATTGAAACAATTTTCCAAGTCAAATCACGTGTTAACGAACTCGCATTACATTTCACTTTTGGTGTTGCGAAAGACGCTGTCAACTTATTGCCACTACAATCACGATACATAATAAAGTCGACCTCGTATTTTAAACTATCAACCTGTTTATAAGTAATCTCGTTTCCAGCGATATCAGCAGCATACGATTTTATGCTTGAAAAAGACAAAATGAGAGATAAAAAAATGAAAGCAGCAACAGTTTGTGGTAAAGGTCTAATCATAGTTTCAATGTATCGATTTATTTTTACAAGCGCAGCCGTCTTACAACGCTATTACACTTGATAGACACACATTTTACCAATAGGTTGCCATCACACGATGTGATTGTGACCCTCAGTTTACATTGAAACTAACGTTACTTGATACGACAGAAGCTTTTTCTTCCGATTAAAAAAAGCCTTCCCATTTAAGAATACAAAGTCATTTATTGCAGCATATAACATTTCCAAATGACCTTCAAAATATTGCGTTGTCCCAGCATAGTGCCAATCTTTACTGAGGTACTTTTCAAAGTTCTTACGCGTTTCGGAGGTCAAGTCACCTTTTATCGTTTCATCGTTTAAAAACAATTCAATTTTCTCTTTTAGCGCTTTTTCGGTTGGGCGAATTTTTCTAAAATTCTCATCAATAACATCCATTGGAAGCGAGTACCCTACAAACTCCAAATCCATGGTTAACCTCTCGTAAATTGTAATTCCTTCGTTAAAGTCACCTTCAAATTCTTGTAAACTTTTATACAATTGACTTAATTGACCTTCAGCATTTTGTTTGCTTTCTAACGAGCTAAAATATTGATAAATCCTTTGATCATTCAGCTGTATTTTCTTCTTGATTTCCGCTAGCTCTTTTTCAAGTTGAGGTATTAGTATTTTGCAATCTTTCTTTTTAAACTTCCGTCCGTCATAATCGAACGTTTTTATCTGGCTAGCCTTCTCTTTAATTTGATTTAGTGCAGCGATATCATTTTCTAAGCCGATAGATTCATATACATCTTCCAACGTGTCTTTTGAATACAACGAATCAGTATCCACATGAGAGTCAGTCAATCGGGTATCAGCAAGCACGATTTTCTCTGGATTCTTATGATCGTAATAACCATTGTATATTTTATTAAAGGAATTCTTACTAAAGTTGTCTTTAAACTCCGATACGAAATCAGAATATCCATTCACCGATTTCTTTTCTAATTTATCAACTGCTTCTAGCAACCGATTCGTTAGCCCCTCTTGCGTTTTTTCTGGGTTTGTCAAAACACTCTCCGCCATTACGGTATCAAGGCTTTTAGCATGATTTCCTGTTTTTTCTAATCGTTCGATTCTCTCTTCGACGCTTGGATGTGATGCCCATTGATCTTTAATCACCAACTTCGACTTGTTGAACTTATTTAGGTCTTGAACAGTGACTGATGGCAAACTGTTATGTATTGGAATGTCTTCATCTTCAGCCAAAAAATTCATAACAAATTGGTGTTCTTTATAAAAATTCTGACTCACGACTCCCTCTTTTACCTTTGGTTCGTAATGGTTTAGAACGGCGGTGAACGAAAAATCTGCCAACTGCATTCGCAGAAGTGATTCTTTAAGTGGTTCGTACCCAGTTACACATGATGCAATTTCATCCGCGTGAAATTCCATTTCTCGTGAAAGTGCCATGTAACTTTTGTTCACGACTTCATATAACTTTCGAAGAATGAATTGAATACCTTGAACTATTTTAATTGCTAACCCAACAAAAAACGCGAATATTCCACCAAACTGTGCCCATCGTACAATCATATTCTCATACGACTCATTATCAAATAACATATTAAATATTACCTGATTAACGTGGTACACGTAACTACCAACTTTCATTGTACGCTGCGAAAAGTGCCCAAACTCATGCGACAAAATGGCTTTTAACTCAGAAGCTGTGATCGTATTGATTAAACCCACACCAATCATTAAGTTTTTCTCAACTGGGAAAAACATGCTTAAGAAACTTGAATCATAAAATACGGAAGCGTTCACTTCATTCGAAAAGTAGACCTTTTTTGGTGCTTTGGTTTGAACTTGTTCTACAATATCATCAATCATTGCAAACAACTTTGGCTCTTGATTACGTGTTATTTCAACCAAATGCGAGCGATCGACCTTGTGTGATTTAAACAAAAACTTGGTTAAAAATAGAAAGACAAAGACTCCTACACTCGCTATTCCTGCACCAATAATAAATGTAATAATTCTTGGAACCGCTGCAACCAGAGCAACCCCACCTGCGACACAAGCCAATGTTAAGGCTACCGCTATTAAAAGCATCACAACGTAACAAATCATAAAAAAAATGATAGCAGTTACGGCTTTTTTTGTCTCAGATTTAAACGACTGAGACAATTCAATGTCTTGAATTTTCATGGTATATTTTTGAGGTTGGTAAATTTAAGAAAACCTCTTAATAAAGTATATGGTGACTAACCCTTGCAGTTTTTTCAATAACAAAACTTGTCACGAAACTAAAAAGGCGTCCCTTATTTAAGAGACGCCTTTTTTAAAAAAATATGTTGTTCACAAATTAATAAACCTCAACCTCACCAATCATGTCTTCAGGTTTTACCCATTCGTCAAATTGAGCTTCGGTAAGCAATTCTAAAGCAACCGCAGCTGCTTTTAAAGTGGTTCCTTCTTTGTGTGCTTTTTTGGCAATTTTCGCGGCATTGTCGTATCCAATATGTGTATTTAATGCAGTAACTAACATTAGTGAATTGTCTAGTTTGTTTTTTATTTCTGCATAATTAGGCTCAATTCCTTCTGCACAATTATCATTAAAACTCAAACATGCTTGTCCCAGTATTCGCGCGGATTGCAACAAGTTCGCTGCAATTAACGGCTTAAACACGTTAAGTTCGAAATGGCCATTGCTCCCTCCTATTGTTACAGCAACATCATTCCCCATTACTTGAGCGCAGACCATAGTCAGCGCCTCGCATTGTGTTGGGTTAACTTTTCCTGGCATAATACTAGAACCAGGCTCATTTGCTGGAATAGAAATTTCACCTATGCCACTTCGTGGTCCACTGCTTAACATTCTGATATCGTTACCGATTTTCATAAGACTAACTGCAGCTCTTTTTAATGAACCATGCAGTTCAACCATTGCATCATGGGCAGCTAACGCTTCAAATTTATTTACAGCAGTAACTAAAGGTAGTTCTGTTTCCTCCGCTATCTTTTTTGCAACAAGCTCAGCATAGCCTTTCGGTGTATTTAATCCTGTTCCTACAGCTGTTCCTCCAAGTGCTAGTTCAGATGCCGTTTGCATACCTTTTTCAATAGCCTCTATACTCAACACTAATTGGCGGTGATATGCTGAAAACTCCTGACCCAACGTTAGAGGTGTAGCATCCATAAAATGGGTTCTACCTATTTTAACCACGTCTTTAAAGTCACGGGCTTTTTTCTTGAATGTATCCTTTAAAACTTGAATACCTGGAATCGCAAAATCTACCATTTGTTGATACACAGCAATGGTCATTGCGGTAGGAAAAGTATCGTTACTGCTTTGAGATTTATTCACGTCATCGTTTGGGTGAAGCACTTTCTCAGTGTCTGTCAACTTCCCGCCTGTAAGAACATGAGCTCGGTTTGCAATAACCTCATTTACATTCATATTAGATTGCGTACCTGAACCTGTTTGCCAAATTACTAACGGAAATTGATCATCCAAACGTCCAGCGATTATTTCATCACAAACTGCTGTGATCAAATCCGCTTTGTCGGTCGACAAAACTCCCAGCTCTGCATTGGTTTGTGCTGCACATTTTTTTAAAACGCCAAACGCTCGTATTATTTCAATTGGCATTTTTTGGTCTCCAATTTTAAAATTTTCTAACGACCGCTGAGTTTGTGCACCCCAATACTTATCCGCAGGAACATTTACTTCCCCGATACTATCTCTTTCAATTCTGTACTCCATTGTATTATCTGTATGATTCTTTGGCAAATTTATGGAAGTTCGTGATACAAGATATGACTTGTTGAAAACTGCGCATTTATACAAACACAGAAGTTAACATACTATATATCATAAGATACGTTTGACTTACATTAGTTTGACTTACAAGTGTTTACAATTGTGGAATTTTATCAATATTGGTCATAACCTTTTAGTAAAGTCTATAAATAATCAGACCTCTAAAACGTATAATTGCGTCAAAGCTTAAATTCGAATGAAAGTACTAAAAATCATAACAGTTCTAATACTCAGTGTATTCACATGTTCTACCGCCTTTTCTCAAAAATTATCTAAGGCAGAAAAAAAGAAGTTAAAAAAAGAGATAAAAGCATACAAAAAGAATCCTGTTTCCTACAAAAAAATGAAAACAAAAGCCAAAGAGGAAATGGATGAACGCGATCAGACAATTATCGAACTCACACAGCAATTAGATCAACAAAATATTGCCTTGAGGGAGACTAGAGACTCACTAGATGCTTTAAACAAACGATATAAAAACTTGTTAGCCAAAGGTTCTACAGAGATCCCTTCAGGTACTGTTTATGCTGTACAAATTGGTTATTTTGAATTGCTACAACTAGACGAGTTCAACAGCCGAATTCGAACAATCCGTGCAGAAAATCAAGATGGAGGGAAACGGTATGTAATCGGTTATTTCAAAAGCCTAGATCAAGCAAAAAGCTTTAATGAAGAAATCAAAACGATAGGTATCGAAGATGCGTTCGTTTCTGAATACAACAACGGAGTTCGAAACATGAGTTTTGACGCCCAAGAAGTAGAATAATCTGCTGTAAATCTTCATCAGACATTCCTGACAAAATTTATGCAATTTAATTCAGTTTTAATTTAACGTTAAGGCTGCCAAATTTCCTTATTACACTATCTTTGTCCACCGAATGAACAAGTTCAAATCATATTGGTGGAAAGTCCTTGGAGTTCTCCTAGTTTTATACAGTGTATATAGAGGTACAAGCGCGAAAGTTGGTCCTGGAATTGTACAGGTTACACCGGATTTAGTTCATGCAAATTCCGACTTTGAAATCACTGTTGAAGGGTACAATACTCATTTCGATCATTTTCTGGTTAATAGTGCAAAAGGCAATGGTGTTGGTGCTTGGCTAAAATTAGACACAATACTTGTACTCGGTCGAACTACCATTTTAGACGACAATCATGTAAAAATTGCATTTGACGGTTTTGATTTAAAGACTGATACGACTTTTACAAGATCAGCCACTATAGTACTAGAAGACGACCATCATGGGTTATTCTTGGGCTCCCAAATGTTGCGGGTTACCGTAGATCCTGATAGTTTAGCTTCTCAAGATGTCCTCACATCTACCAAAAATTTACCGTACAAATTAGACCAAACGTATTTTAGTTTCCCATACAGATACATATTATACGAAACTATACGAAATCTAAACTTCCACGTTCCAATGTGGTTTGTAATGATGACATTGTTATTCATCTCATTTGTTTTCTCAATTCGCCACTTAAACACAAAAAAAGCATTGTACGATATTTGGGCAAATGGGTTTGCAAAAGCTGGTTTGTTATTTGGGTTAATGGGAATAGCCACAGGAATGTTTTGGGCAAATTATACGTGGGGAACACCTTGGACTAATGATGCCAAGCTAAACGGAGCTGCCGTTGGTGTTTTAATGTACATCGCTTATCAAATCTTACGAAGCTCTATTGACGACGAGGATATGGTTGCTCGGGTATCGGCTGTTTACAACATCTTCGCATATCCAATATTTATTGTACTTATAATCGTTTTACCAAGACTGGCAGATTTTTCCCTTCACCCTGGCGCTGGCGACAGTGTTGGATTTAGCAATTACGATTTAAACAATCATCTGCGAACAGTTTTTTACCCAGCTGTATTGGGTTGGATAGTGATTGGCGTTTGGGTAGGACAGCTTACCACAAGAATTGATAGACTTGAAAAAGAAGAAGAATGGAATTCATAAAAAAAATAGTACTCACAGTTAGTTTGTTTTTAACGACGCTGATGTGCAATGCTGAGGCAACAGAAAGCCGTGATTTGTTTTTCAGATCTGGCAAATACAATGTTGTCGTTGCGGTTTTAGTCATCCTTTTTATCATTTTATTTGTTTACCTGTTTAGGTTAGATAGAAAAGTTTCCAATTTAGAAAAAGATCATCGTGAAAAGTAAGCACATAGTAATTCTTGTAATCATCGCCATAGGCATTTCAGCAATTATTGCTACCTATGGAGACGCAAGTACAACGGTACCATTTAGTGAAGCAGCTAAAAATCCTGAGAAAAGTTTTCATGTACGCACTTCGTTGGTAAAAGATCGTGCAATAGAATATGACGAAAAAGTAGACCCTGAGAAGTTTGTTTTTTATGGCCAAGATGACAATGGCGAAATTCGTCGTGTGATTTGTTTAAAGGAAAAGCCTTTTGATTTTGAACGCGCTGAAGAAATAAAACTGATTGGCTTCGCCCAAGGTGAAGATGAATTTGTGGCAACTGACTTTCAGACCAAATGCCCAAGTAAATACGAAAACGAAATTCAAGACATCTAACATTCCTATATGGAAACGATTACGTTTAATGGAGAACACTTACTTCCAGGCAACTTCGGACATTTTTTTGTTGTTCTAAGTTTTATAAGTGCACTCTTTGGTGCTTTTGCTTTTGCGAGACACGTAAAAACTCAAGACGCCAGTGACAAGTTATTTGCTAAAGGTGCATTTATCATTCATTTTGTCAGTGTCCTTGGCATTGTTGCATCGCTTTTTTACATCATTTACAACCATTACTTTGAATACCAATACGCTTGGCAACACTCTTCATTGGAGCTTCCTACACACTACATGATTAGTTGTTTCTGGGAAGGACAGGAAGGTAGTTTCCTTTTATGGTTGTTTTGGGAAGCTGTACTTGGAATGGTCGTTTTACTAAAACCCTCACAATGGCAAAGCCCTGTGCTTGCTGTTATTCTTCTTTCTCAAGCAGTTTTAAGTTCAATGCTCTTGGGCATAGAGATTCCATTTTTAGGTGAATATAAATTTGGTAGCAGTCCATTTATTCTAATGAGGATGGTTGATCCGTCTGTCTTGGAAATTCCAGTTCTAACAATGCGTGGAATTGCAAAAGCAGATTACATGCAGGTTATTACAGATGGAACTGGTTTAAACCCTTTGCTTCAAAACTATTGGATGGTGATACATCCTCCCACCCTATTTTTCGGATTTGCAACAACTATTCTCCCATTTGCTTATGCGGTTTCTGGGTTATGGACACGTCAATATAAAGAGTGGATGAAACCAGCTTTACCATGGGCACTAGTTTCTGTAATGGTATTGGGAACAGGCATCATCATGGGTGGTGTATGGGCATACGAAAGTTTAAGTTTTGGTGGATACTGGGCATGGGATCCTGTAGAAAACGCCTCACTTATTCCGTGGTTAGTATTGATTGCAGGCGTCCATGTAATGTTAATTAATCGGATCACAGGTTCATCGTTGATATTAACCTATCTGTTGATATTAGGCACGTTCATTCTTGTTTTATATGCGACTTTCTTAACACGAAGTGGTGTTCTTGGAGATACCTCCGTACACTCATTTACCGACTTGGGGTTATCACGACAACTGTTAGTATTCTTATTAATGTTTGTCTTCTTGCCCGTTCTCGTTTCATTCAAGTACAATAAAGCGCGTTGGATTTATTTCGGAACTATGGTTTTGATCTTAATCATAAACATAGTAGCAGGTAAATTCATCGTTTGGTTAAACTTATTATTCTTAATAGCTTCTGCGGTAGGTTTTATACAAAACTTCAATGCACACCTTCCTCTAAATCAAAAAGAGGAAAGCATGTACAGCCGAGAATTTTGGATGTTTGTGGGATCACTTATCCTCTTGCTTTCAGCGATTCAAGTATTTAGCACAACGAGTATTCCTGTGTTTAATAAAATAACCTCAGCATTAGGTTTTCTATTTACCCCTCTTTACAATCTTACAAATGCCGAGGTGTTCAAGAACATGGCAACAGGTAATGTGGCGCAACCGATAGAAATAATCAAACATTACAATACGTGGCAATTGCCAATCGCTATAGTCATAGCACTTTTAACAGGTATTGCACAATTCTTCTCGTATAAAAAGACCAGTAAGAAACACATATCAAGAAACCTTCTGATTGTTCTTTCAGCAACAGTTGTTTTGACAGCGATCTTGATGCCAATCCTTGACTTCTCATTTTCTGATGGTTGGTTATACATTTTTTTCTTATTTGCCAGCGCATTTGCAATCGTTGGAAACTGCTGGTTCATATTTAAAGCTCTGAGGTTTAAATGGAAACTATCTGGAGCTTCATTAGCACACGTTGGTTTTGGTTTAATGATGATAGGTGTACTTGTTAGTTCTGCAAAGAAACAAGTCATCTCAGAAAATCGGTTGTATTCGTATGGCGACAAATTTGATGAACGCGCAACTCGTGAAAACATTCTGCTTTATAAAGACAAGCCTTATCAAATGGCAAACTATCTTGTTACATTTAAAGGTGACACGACCATTGGGCCTAATACCTTTTATGAAGTAAACTATAGAGATACTGGATCCTCAGAAGAGTTTTCATTATATCCTAATGCTCAGTATTCAGAAGAACAAGGTTTGATGCCAAATCCGGATACACGTCATTACCTAACCAAAGATATTTACACGCATGTTTCGTTGGTTCCTAAATCTGGTGAAGGTGAGTGGGAAGCTGATGGCAAACACGATATGAACATCGGAGACACGATAGCTGTAAATAGAGCAATCGTCGTTTTAGAGGGTGTTGACAGGACACTTGGAGACACTATAAGCGCAGAATTAGCTGGCCATGATTTACGTATTGCACGTTTAAAAGTCATATCTGGCGATAGTTCGGTAATAGCTCGACCTGTGTTTGGAATAAAAGATGGCACAAGCTATTATAACATTTTTTCAATTGCAGAAAAGGCTAAGCTCCGATTCAACTATACTCCCCAATTGGTTGATGGAGAATACAAACATCAAATTGAAATTGACATTCAGCCCGAGCGATATATCGTAATGAAGGCGATCGCGTTCCCGTATATTAATCTACTTTGGACAGGAACAATAATCATGATTATCGGATTCTTCATTTCTGTACGCAGAAGACTAAAAGAATCTAAAAAATGAAATATCGTGTCGGATTTGTAGGATCAGGGAATGTTGCTTGGCACCTTTCTCATGCCCTAGATTCCGCCGGACACGACATTGTTCAAATTATTAGTAAGACCGAATCGAACGCTAAAGAGCTTGCCGAAAAGTTTGGTAGTTTTTATTCAACAGACTTATCGTATGTCGACAATCGACTGGATGTTTGCATATGCTGTGTGTCTGATGATCAATTAAGCATAGTTGCGGAATCTCTTGTTAATTCAAAAACGTTTATCGTGCATACATGTGGTTCACAACCTATGGATATTCTTAAAAATGCATCCACAAATTTTGGCGTATTTTATCCATTGCAAAGCTTTACCAAAGGACAAAAAACGGACATGCTTCAAGTTCCGTTTATGCTCGAAGCCTCTAATAATCGATCATTATCTATTCTAAATGAATTAGCAGATTCTATAAGTAACAAGGTTTCATTTTGTGATTCTACTACTCGATTGAAGTATCACTTATCAGCGGTATTCGTGAACAATTTCGTCAATCGACTGTATAGTGAAGCTTATGATTATTTGGAATCAAACGAATTGGATTTTGACGTATTAAAACCAATTATTCTTGAAACTGCTCGAAAGGTTCAACGAACAAAACCAAAGGATGCTCAAACTGGTCCTGCTAAACGAGGAGACGTTGATACTATTTCCAAACACAAGGAGCTGCTTGTAGACAACTCAGAATTAGCTCAATTGTATGATTTGTTAACAAAAACAATTGGTGAATCATTTACCAAAAGAGATTAGTAGGTATAAATAATAATCGGCCTCAGTGTACAACCTGTGTTCGATTAGTCCTACACTACAGACCAATTTTTCAAACAACTTTATTACCTCTCTACTGACGCGCACCCGTTTTTCTGTATCGGAATAACAATTGTGTAGTATTCGGTAACCATAATTATTTACCCTATGATTATACGTTACCTCTATTTAACCTTGTTTACAATTATGTTTACATACACCCGCGCACAAATCGTTGATCAAATTGAATCAGCCTCAGATAATCATACCGCAGAAAGTTCTGCATCTAACAACACTAAAACAACTAGCTCAGCATCTTCAGACTTTGCATTCGAAACAGGTCTAGATGTACTTTTCCTTTCAATGGACGTATTAAGTCACTCGTTTTCACATCGACGATTTGATTCAACGTATAAATACTCCAGCCTAGCTTTATCGTATCGCCAAACAGTTGCAGACAACGGTGTTGTGATTGGTATACCACAACTAGACTACAAATTAGGGTATTGGTACGGTTCATTCAGACTAAATACTTTATACGATGAAGGCATAAATGAAAACCAAACATATCAAACACTTGACGTGCAATTTGCTGGTTTTCAAACCAATCCAAATTCTCGACTCGTTTTTAACTTAAGCACTGGAGTTATGACAGAAGTAAAGGTCGGAAACATATACTCTGAGAGCGTTGCAGGTTTGCAAGTAAAGTTAAACGACAAAGCAAAACTATATTCTGAAGGGCGCACGGCTATTGATCAAAATCGATTTGTGAGAAATGAAGTAACTGTAGGAGGCCGAACTACCATTACTGAATGGCGAAATTCAAAACTTACTGCAGATGCATTTTATACCCGCTCTCGTTATTATCAAGAAGTAACCGTTAGTGGCTTTGGTTTTGGATTAGGACTTAGATTTTAAAACAATGACTAATAACCTCCAAAAAACGGTAACACTGCTGCTGACTTGTATCACACTCAATGCAAATAGTCAAATAATCGATCAAATAAAAAGCGCGTCCGACGACCATAACTCATCATCAAGTTCAGATGATTATTCATATGATTCGGATGATGACTACAACAGTTATGATTACTCCTATGACGACACATATGACGATTCATATGATGATTATTCAACCAATTCCTATTCACCAAATTTCAACCGACCAGATAACTATTGGGCAAATAAACGTGCCGACTCTAACTATAAATTCTCGGGCCTCTCTTTAGGGTATCGTAGCACAACCAATTCCAACAAGGTGCGCATTTCGGTACCAGAGCTACAGTTTAAAATTGGCCATTATTACGGCGCTTTTCGTGTTTTAAATCTTTACGAAGAGCGTCCATCAACTGATGATTCTTACCAAACGGTTGATGTTCAAATTTTAGGTTTCCAAACCAACCCTAAAGGAATTGCCGTTTTTAACTTAAGTGTTGGAATAATGAACGAATCGTATTCTGGCATGGTGTACGGCGAGTTTGTAAGTGGGTTTCGTCTAAATCTTGGCAATCGTGCTTCAGTCCGATGGGAAGGTCGATTAGCGGTAAATGACGGTATTAGTGTTCGTACTGAAGGAAATTATGGAGCCAATTATGCTATTTTTAAAAATAAAGATTTCCATTTAGACGCTGAGTTTTTTGCGACAAGTACAACGTATTATGAAGAGGTTCATTTCTCGGGATTTGGCTTTGGAATTTCTGCTAACTTTTAGAAAAGATTATGAAACGAACTTTACTAATCTCAATTTTCTTTTCATTTCTTTTTCAACATTGCCTTGCACAATCGGACGATTCTGAGAACTCTATTTTTCGATTTCAAGCAAACTATCGACAGTCGTTCGCGGCAACCAAATTCCAACAATACATTCCAGAAGCTTTGATTAATGTCGGAAGTTTTGAAATGACTGCTCGCTATAACGCTTTGCTTCTAGAGCAGTTTAGTGAAAAGAAGTCATTTAGCACATTTGACTTTCAGTTTGTAGGATGCACTACACCTTATGGCCGGCCGTTAAGGTTTACCTTTTCCTTCGGAATTCTAACTCAACCTAACAAAAGAGTGCAACCAGAATTAGCCAGTAGTGTACTATTTACAACGAACTCTGGTTCTTTGCAATGCGTAATAAAAGGTCGTGCGACCACTTTCTCTCCATATGATGGGAGAACCGAAATGACCGTTGACATTTCGCATATTATTTCTGGAAGTTTTATGAAAAAGAAAAGTGTTAGCCTGGGACTTTCAGGACTTATTTCCAACTATCGAATCGATGGAAAATCAATACCCGTTGAAACAGTAGGTGTGATTATGAAACACACCTTTTAAGAATTACTCTCCATTTTTAACATAATCCATTTTACACACTGGACAGATACCAGTTGTATCGGAACCACTTCCCTTACAATGCATTGGGCAAATGTAGTTCGAAGTGTATTCAGGACCAGTGCTATGAACACTTCTATTTAAATGCTCGTGCTCTGTTCGAGCTTTATCTGCTTGGCTCGAAGAATTGCAAGCAAATAAACCAAACGATAAAACCAATGTTAATGCGAATCCAGCTATTTTCATTCTACAAAAATACGTTTCAAGAGGAATTTACAACGAAGTAAATTGATATCCTCTAGCTAATCGAACAATCGAAAAAATGACATACAACACTGCGGAATGTTTTGTAAGTTTACGTTATGGAAAAAAAGATAGACGATATTTCTACAAAGGAAGAAACATCACGTATTAGTCAAACTCGTTACGACTATTTTACTATCTGCCATTCCTTTGTGAGTCAAATGAAAAAATTCAACGAACTTCGAAATCTTAAAAAAATAAGATCGATAAAGTTATAGTTGAATGGTAGCGTTTTTAAAAAGACTGACGATATGCCTTAGTTTAATAAGCTGTTTTCAGTTTGGTTTTTCACAGAATGTGCAGATAAATCCTTCCGTAAAATGGAAGATGATATTAACACACGACATTTCTTTTGAGTCTGGTAATTTTATATTTTATGAGTTCCCAGCAGAAAAGAATTATGATTACATTTTCAACATTACCCATAATCAAGACAGCTTGCATGCTGTTATCATGATTTACGACATGCAAGATCAGTTAGTTCGAAAAATGATTTTGGAAGACAATAAACTATCTATCGACTTAGGTTTTGATGTTGCCAGTTCTGGCACTTATAAGGTAGTTCTCGGCCTCACAGATCCAAAAAAGAAAAAAGGACAACCCATTGATTCTCATTTAATACTAATGCGCCGCGAAAAGGTTTAGTATTTTCTTCAAATAAAGTTTCATTTTCTGTTTACTTCTTCCTTCTACATGGTATAGAAGGTTTAAAGAATAAAGAATATGAAATATTTCGCTTGTATTATTGCCCTAATCATTCTGAGCGTATCCCTTTCTGTAGCGGATGAAACGGAAAAAGTAATAAAGTCCAAGATTAGTGATGTTACTGTGTTTACTCAAGGTGCTCAAATAACTCGAACGGGAAGCACAACAATTCCAAAAGGTTCATCGTATATCATTTTTGAAGGAGTTTCGCCTTACATAAATCAGCAAAGTATTAAAGTATCTGGAAAAGGGTCTTTTTCTATTTTAGATGTACAATATCGCTATGTTTATCCCGAACCCATTCAGCAAGACACAAAGGAGCTTGATAAAATACAAGCCCAAATCAGCAAGATTCAAGACTCTTTGAATCAACATAATCTATATTTGACTAATGTAAGAACGAAAAAGCAGGCTATCGAAACCGAAAGAAACCTATTGCTCAATCATCCGTTAATGCAAGGTAAGGCAAAGCCAGACTCGTTAGATCTGTTAAAAGGAACCATGAACTTCATTGAGGTAAAACTCGCATCATTAGCTGATCGTTATCTAGCAATAAGTTTGGAAGAGGCTAAGATGGTTAAGATTCAGAACGCCATGAACAAACGAATTTATGCACTTAGGTTGGCAAGTAGCAATCGTCCTACTCCTCCACCGAACCAACCAAAACATCAGGTGTTGGTATCGGTTACCTCACAAAACAACACATCTGGAAAACTAGAAATAACGTATAAAGTGAATCAAGCAGGCTGGTCGCCATGGTACGACATTACTGCAAAAGATGCTGGCGACGATATTGAACTAATTTACAAAGCCGCTGTATATCAAAACACTGGGGAAGATTGGAGCAATGTTCATTTAAAAATTTCAAATGCAAATCCTAATCAAAGTAATACCAAACCTAATCTGCCGGTCTGGTACATTGACTACATCAAATACACCAAAGCATTAAAGGCTACGAGTGCTAATCGTGGTTATTTCAAAGAACGCAAAGTGGAGATGAATGAAGATGCAGAAGTTGCCGAGAGCGCTGATTATGCTCTTGACAACGCACCCACCGCAGGCATGGCCTATGATTTCAGTCAAAAGATGCAAAATTTTTCATCTATTGAATTTGACATTTCATTGCCATACAACATTAAATCAAACTCAAAAACACACTTTGTAACCGTTCAAAAACACAACTTAAAAGCGGAGTTTCAGCATTACTTAGTACCTAAACTAGACAAGGATGCATTTGTGGTAGCACGAATCACAGAGTGGGAAAACCTCGACTTGTTGGTCGGTAATGCGAATATCTATTTTGGCAATACGTTTATCGGCCGAACGGTTATTGACCCATCTATTGTAAGCGACACATTAGAAGTTTCGATGGGTCGTTACAGATCCTTAGCCGTAAACCGAACGAAGCTTAAAGCCGAGACAAAAAAACAAATAGTTGGTTCTAATAAGGTATACACTGCTACCTATGAGATTGAGTTGCGAAACAATAGCGCAAATCCAATAAGTCTTACTTTGGAAGACCAGGTTCCGAAAACCACAAACACCGCCATAGAAATAGAATTGGTTAAACCCGATGGTGGCAAGTTGAACGAGCGTACAGGGTTAATAACATGGGATTTAAAACTAGATCCATACAAGAAAAGGACAATCATATTTACGTACACAGTAAAGTATCCTAAAGAAGAAGAGATAACTGGATTATAACTGCATTTATCCCGCTTCGGCGGGGTTTTTTGTAACTTTGGTAATAATCCAACGTTAGAAATTATGATGGGCTTCTCAAACTATTTAAGGACTATTTCAGAGAATAAAAAAATCCTACTCTATCGAAATAGATATTCTGGTACAAGGGAGAAAGTTCAAAATCTCGAGACTAAAACCGTTTTAAACTTCAAAAATCCAACACCAGAAGAACTAAAAAACATCAGAAGTCAAATTTTCATCGATTTAAGAAAATCAAAACGCCGTAACAATGTATTGTTAAGCATTAGCGTGGCGAGTGGACTAATTGGCTTAGTGCTTATCTTTTTATTAATTAAATACGTTTATTTTTAAATTTTAAACCCAACCAACCAATATCCAGACTCGTCATTAATTTACTATGCTTCGCCTTATTACATGGTTCATTTTTGTTTGCTGTACAACCATTGTATTTGCGCAAAAAACCAATGTAGATAAACGGTATCGATGGATTCGAAAAGACGTTGGCAAGCTAACCCAAAAAATAATTGATGGAGCCGAGACGGATAGTCAAAAAGTAGACCATATTCATTTTTGGATAACGCGTAACATCGAATATGATATTAAACGATTTGTAAAGTGGGATACAGACAAACAAGATGTTTCTTCAGTTTTAAAAAATCGTAAAACGTTGTGTACTGGTTATGCGAATCTTTTCCATTCGATGTGCGGCGCAGCTGGGGTAAACTCTGTCGTCATTCATGGTTATACGAAGAACACCTTTGTTGACATAGGTGACACCTCGTATTTGCCCGACCATTCTTGGAACAAAGTATGGGTTAACGGAGACTGGTTAAACGTCGATGCCACGTGGGATGCTAGCTATGTTCAATTTTACAAAACATCCAATTTTCGTCAATTTCTGTCACGTATATCGTTTGGAATAATTCGACCTGTAATCTATAAACCACATTCAGTTAGTAAACCCACAACAAAATTTTTCCTAACCAACGACAGACTCTTTTCTGTTCAACACCTTCCAGAGAATTATAACGCTCAAGGTTTTATTACCTCGGTGTCTAACCGCTCGTTTGATCTTGATAGCGCAGCATACTTATACAAGGATACGGTTCTGTTTACAAACTCAACCAAGGTTAATACGTATTTGGGATGGTATTCGGCATTGTCTGAAACCGCAAAAATCAAAGAAGATGGCAAGCACGCTGCTACATTAAATCCTAAAAATCAGTTTGGTAATGTTCGATACCATATGGTTGATATGCGACGAGAAGTCGAAAAGCTTCAAGACGACCCAAAACTGTATCGAAAGGATAGTGTGTTTTTAAAAAACATGATACAGATTGCAGATAGTGTGCTATTCTATAATCACAAAAACGATAGTTTAATTTGGGAAGAGTATCGTGATTTGTATAAAAAATATCGTGACAAACTATCGCAGCAGCGAAGATATAACACACTTTATGCAAACTATTTAAAACACGTTAAAGCTCGCAGTAAAAGCCGCAATGGCAAGCTAAAACACAAGATACGACGGGCCAATTACAGAAAAGACCGAATTAAACAGAAATACAATTCCTTGTTCAAAGATCATGTGACTAAACCACCTAAGTGGTCAAAGAAAAGCAACAATGAAAAACTAGACTCTCTAGTTGACGTTTTTAGATTATACGAAGACAGCATTACTGCTCATTCTGGAGATATGGCCAACCTTTATCAGGAGATCATAAACAGCGGAGACTTGTTACAGCAAGCCACAACTGACCAAAATCAATATACCGATTCCATTCTAGGTCATTTTTCATCGCTTATAAGTTATCGGTTCTTTTTCTCGCAAGATGATTATGATTACAGCATTCGGGAAGTTAAAAGAAGCCTAACCACACCTCAAAAGAAAGATTCATTATTAAAACTGAAACAACGCTATGACGAGGTTGATGATTTAATAGATTCCTTATATAGACAAGGGAAGCAACAATTTCGCTATTTGAAGCGACAGCGAAGTGTATTATATAAAATTAAAAAGATCACTGGTAATAGAACTGTTTACTATTCCCTGGATGATGACTTTAGAAAAAACATACGAAGGGCGAAAAAGACAGAATCTAGTTACTTAGATTCTGCAGTGGCAATGCTAGAATTCTGCAAACTGCTTAATCGAACGAATGGTTCGGTGCAAGCCCCACGTACTGCCGTGGCTTTCGAGCGCAGATTATGGGTTCCGATTACAATTTCCCGAAATAAACGAAAGAAGCACCTTGCTGATAATCGCGCTTTATATCGTTTTGCTAAAAGAGCACGAACGCGATGCACCGCTGACCTAAGTCGGTTGAGAAATTAACTCTATTTTTATTTAGACTAATTACAGATAGTTAAATATTTTTATATTTTCGCGGCATCAAAAAACTAAAAAATGCCACACTTATTAAACGTTAACTATTTAACCCAACGATTATTCATTGCCATTCTAACTTGTTGCACTTTGTTTTCTTGTTCGGAGAAAAAACAAGCGACTGAGCAACAAACTAAAGACTCTCAAAAAATTGCAGTTTTGTTAGTAAATCATGGTTCACACTCGCCAACATGGAGAAAAGCGCTAACTGATTTAGATAGTACAGTGCGAGGAACCATTTTAAAAGACAAACGTATCTCGGACGTCAAAACAGCCTTTATGGAGTATACAGAACCTTCAATTGCGACAAGAATGAAGCAATTCGACTCGGCAGGTTACACTGACGTCATTATTGTTCCAATATTTTTAACGGTTAGCTCTCACTCTTTCGATGACATTCCTACCATCATTGGGACCAAAGAAGATCCACAAAGTCTTGAAACATTAAAAATTGAAAAGATTGAACGATATGTAGCAAAAGCTAAAACACATATTACACCGTTGCTCGATTTTACAACTATATTAGAACAGAATATTCTGAGACGTTATCAAGCAATATCGAAAAACTCAAAGGATGAAGGCTTAGCATTAATAGCCTATGGCGACGCTGGATATAACGACGAATGGTCGGCATTAATGGATTCTGTTGGTCAACACGTTATAGCCAACACAGAATTAACCACTTACAGTTACAATTGGTGTGGTCATATAGCGCATTACAATCCAGACTCAACCACAATAGCTATAAATGAAGTTTTACAGGAAAAACCATCTGCCGTAGTTATGCCTGTTTTAGTTGCACACGACGAAATGTTTCAAGTGAAAATTATAGGCGATGGCATCAATGCCATTAGCGACCATTCGAATAAAGTTATATACAGACCCGACGCTATTCTTCCAGATAAAAATGTTGAAGATTGGGTGATCTCTATTGTCGCAACCCATGCCGACCATATTACCTCAAACAGAATAATGTGATTCGGTGAAACCAAGTCTTAAGAAAAAGCTTCGAAAGTTCAACATCGTTACCCATCGTGATGTTGGTTACTTCTTTTCGACGTTAATCATTATTTATTGTCTCTCTGGTTTTGCACTAAACCACGTTGACGACTGGAATCCTGATTTTATCATTACGAAAACTGATGTAGAAATTCCTTCCAGTTTCCCGTTTGAGAACCCTTCGCCAAGTCACATAAATTCACTATCCACGATTGTTGGTGAGTCCAATTATCGAGTCTATGATAAACCTACACCTGACCAAGTTAAAGTGTATTATAAAAACGCAACATTACATATTCATAAAAAATCGTTGAGTGGGACCTATGAGCAGGTAAAAAGACGTCCAATTTTTTATGAAGCAAACGTCTTGCATCGAAATAGTTTGGCTGGTTGGAAATGGGTATCCGACATTTTCGCTTTTTTCTTAATCGTAATCAGCATTACGGGTCTTTTTGTTTTAAAAGGGAAAAAAGGATTTCGGAAGCGAGGAGTCTGGTTCATGCTGGCAGGTGCGTTGCTGCCTGTCATTGCTTGGTTGATTTTTGGATTGAAATGATCACGCGTTTACTTGCTTTATTCTATCGAATATCCTTCAAAAACTAGGCGCATCTCACGGTTTCGATAGTTGTAAATTAAAGAATAGTGTTCGGTTCCACTGAACCAAATTACTTTACCATAACACAAGTCCCCCGGGTAAAATACAGGTTGATTATCGACATCAGAATTGCAGAAATAGAAACCAGTTGGCGTATACGGACAATAGGCACTAAAGAACACTTCAAAATACTTGGTGGTATCCTGCGTGCGTATTAGAGAATCATAAACCATGGTCATACTTGTGGTGAAGTACCAATTTATTGAATCTCGATCTTCTGAAATTATTCGAATATACCCGTGTGAACCTACTTTTCCCTTTCCAGGAACAATTTCGTAAAAACTACAAACATTAAACACAAACCGATATTCCAATTTATCTCTAAGTTTAGCATAAATGGTATCACAATCACCAATTGAATCTTCATTCTTAACAACAATTACATCCAGACCCGTTTTACGTGGCTCAACTTTATACCATATGTCTTTTTTCGAACAAAATACGCCGTTAACAAATACTTCAAGTCGATCGTAGCGGTCTGATTCATTATCTTGAGAAATTAACTCCTCTGAAGGTGATTCAATTCTAAACTTCACTTTAGCACTTGAGGATGAAGTAATACAGATGAGACTTAAAATCGTAGCAATGCCACAGAGTTTATTAATTGACTTAGTCATTATTTAAGCCTTTTATGTTTAACTAATTTCCGTATCACCCAAAACACAACAAAAACTCCCAACACCCCAAGCAACACTTGCACCCATGCAGCTAGTCGAATAGACTTATTGACAATTTGATCATGCTTCTCGTTGTCAATGGTAGTATTTGAATATTTCGCAACATGACTCAACAGGTCTATGGCAACACTTTGGTCAGGAATAGACTTATGGCAACTCATACAAACTCCACGTCGATCTAGTCGCATTAGCTCTTCCTTATTTAACGGACGCGAACCAGAAAAATGATGTCCCACAGTTTGCAATTGATTCCCATCTTCATCAATTATAGCCGACCAATCATGCTCCAAGTTTTCAATCGCATTAAACTGAGTATCAACTTGCTTTGCCAAAACGCGACCTTCTGCATCCGTTAAATCCATTACGATGTTAGAATCCGGTCTGAAGTACAATTCGCCATTTTGAATTCCATACCCCATTGATTTTGGTTTGGTGTGGCAGCTTTCACAACTTCTTGCTTTTTTCTGAATCGTATGAGGCTGTACAGGACTCATGTCAATCGCATTTATTCCTTCCTCTCCTGCTCCTTCCGCATGTTTTATTTTAAAAATGTGATTTTTTAACAACATTTTGCCATCTGGACCTTTAACGGTAACTGTTGTTTGGCATCCAGGAATCGCAGGAGAGATACGATGATCTCCATTTACGACCAATGGTGGATCCTCCCAACGGAGGTAACTTCTCTCCTCCTTGATTTCACCATTAATTAAATACTGATTGATTTTATCTTTTTCGTTTTTGCTTATTACCTCTCCAGTTTGTCCATTTTTATTTTGATCCTTCGCAGCAGCCACCCAATCAAGTTTCTGCTTTCCAGTTGAGTAATCAATTTTTATATGGCAGCCATAACACTGTGGTGCCCAGGTGGCGTGACACGCATAACATTCCATTTTTTCCATGTGAAGGCCTGTTTGAACCATCGCTACCTTTCCTTCCAAACTCAGTTCATCGTCATCCGTTAGTTTTTTCAGCGGTTTAAATTTAATGTCTTTCCCACTTGCTGAAAATAGAATCATCTCATCGCCATTTTTCACCACGTGTGGCATTGGGTTTCCGCGAGCACTTAATAAATAGCCATCGACTTTGTCATTGACCGAACCATAGGTCAAATACGTCGGTAAGGTTTGAACAACACCTCGTTCCTCTCCAGTTTGAGGAGCACTTCCAGCTATTTCATCCCCATACCCTATTGGCAACTCCCATGGATATTTATCAGGTGTTCCATGACAATCTTGACACTCAATTTCCACTGCACCTTGAATTGCTCCAGACAAGTCTCCCAAACTATGCATATCGCCAGATGTATGGCAATCTTGACAAAACATGCCTTTCTTTAAGTGCACATCGCTCTGTAAATGAATGTAGTTTTTCTTGTGAATTTTCTCCTGATCTCCACCGGTTCCCATGTATGGCGAGTGATATCCAGACTCCATCAATCCTTCATAGCTAACTCCGATTCGTCGTCCACGATTATGACATGCTGTACAGGTTTTAGTTGGCACTCCACTATACTCTTGGTCGTGAACTTTCACCTTGGCATCTCTGCTCGCCTGAAAACTATGTACTAACATATGGCCAGCCTCCGTTTTGTCGATCGTTGGATCATTCCCTTCATAAAACCCATTGTTTGAATAGGGTGAATGGCAGCTGCTACAACCTAATCCACGGTAATCTCCTTTGGCGTTATGACCTTTAACTCCCGTATGACACCGTTGGCAGTCTTGCCGCAAATAGGTATAAACCGATAATTTTGGATTCGCTTGGACTTGTTCTGTGGTTGGAGCCTCTGGCAAAGCTGACATGTGACCAGGAAAAACTTGTGGTTCTGCCTTTTTTAGCTCAACCATATACTGCTTATAAATATCAGTACCTAATCGATCATGGACTTCTAACTCATCCACTTCCTGATTGGCTACATTGTGGTTATAACCCTGTTGACCACCAAACCCCCAAGCTGTTCCTTGAATTTTACCAGCTTCCGTAAACATAAGACTTGTAAACTGAGTGCTGACTTGTTCTTGGTGACACATACCACAGGTGTTCTCATTGATGTATGGACTACCTGGATCCGGGTAAAATGCCTTCGGACCATCATGGTTCGTAAAATAAGGTGCTGTTCCAGTATGTGCTTTGTTACTTTCAGTTGCATCTGGGTTACCCCCATGGCAAACAATACAACTGTTGTCTTTGTAACCTGCAAGTTCTGCTTTTTCAAAAATCTCATGCATCATTTCCGACTTATGACTTCGGATATGTTCTATCCCTTTATGGCAAGTCAAACAGCTGTTGTTATCAGGATTATACTGAACCTCCTCAAGATCCGACTCATAACTTTTCGGACAGACTGCATCGTCTGATGGCGGCTTTACAGTTGCCGTTTCTGACGAATTACAATTTACATTACTTACTACAGCCAATGTCGATGCTGTAACAAAAAATAGAAACACGGTGAATTGTTTTAGAGAAATTTTCTTGTTCAGAATCGTCATTCCTTCAAGGTTACACAAGAAGGGTGACATAAGAAAGGAATGAATAAATGTATTTAGGAAGTGAGAACGTGTGTCATTTTAAATTGGAACAAATCCACGTATTTACCCCTACATTAAAATAATGTTTGGTTTAGTTGTGTTTTTTTTTTACAAAACGTATTCTTGCGTCTATTAATTAAATCAATAAAATGAAAAAAGTACTTTTACTATTCAGTTTTGCCTCATTTATTCTTGCTGGTTGCGGATCTACTGGTGACGACACACCAGAACCGAGCTCAACAACGTTGAATAAGGAATTGTTGTATGATAAATGGTGGTATAATGAATCAAACACAATTGCTCATTATTTCAATTCAGATGGACGTTATGCCGATGTAGTTGGAACTTGGGAATGGGTTAATGGTTCAGACACCATTAAAATTCACGAAAAACTTCAAAACAAAGACTTTATTTGGGTAATCAACAAAGGAAATACAGCGGACAAAATGGAAACCAAACTTGCTACAGGTACTAGTTGGGGTGAGTTTCGTACCAGTTGGTAAAATATTTTATAGGTAGATGCAACACATGCCTTGCATCTAGCTATACCTTACAACAACTTAAACTCCACACGTGGGTATCCACGTTCTCTCGAATCGTTATAGAAATCTACAAAATGGAACTTGTAATAAAAGCCTAAAGAGGTTTGAATAATCCAATTCATTTCTGGATACACCACATAAAAGCCTTCATCAATTTTGAAATCTTTCCAGTCATACCCCACTGCTAACCGTTTGGCTAGACTGCGTTTTCCTGCCCGTCCCGCAAACGGGAATGCCGTTTAGGTTTTGTTGTAACCTAAGTTCGATTTTTCTACAGAATTGGTTAAATCAATCAGCTATTGTTTTAGGGTTTGATTTATTTTTGACCGAGCCGCAATGGCCATGAACAACAGTAGGAGTCCAATACACAGGTAGACGAAGCTATCTTGAATAACTGAGAATAATGTAGTAACACCTTTGGTAGGTAGTTGAGAATACATGATTTTATCATTATTGTCAAAACTGCTCATTTGTGAAACCATTTCACCATATGGTGTAATTGCCGCAGACAGTCCAAAACGCGTTGAACGAAGAACCGAGTGACCTTGCTCAACAGCTCTAAAGGCTGCCATTTCTGTATGAATAGGGTCGATACCTCTCCAATCGCTTGACGGAAGAATAACCATATCTGCCCCTAATTTTCCATACCCTTTTGCCAAGTAAGGAAAATCATAATCATAGCAAATTGCTGCTGCGACTTTTGTTCCTTGTATATCAGCAACTTTTAAGCGCGACTTTCCCTGCACAGCTGGCTCTCCTGGAACGGGTTGATGCTTGAGGTATGTATGCGTAATGTTTCCTGAAGTATCTATAAACTGGTACTTGTTCTCATACTTCAAGGGAGTTTGTGAAATGGGTGTCACATAAGAAGCGACCAAAGTGATATTCAGTTCAGCAGCTAGTTCCTTGATGGAGTTTATCCATTCCTTCTCATCTTCAGGCATAATAAATATGGCCGCTTCGTTCCATGAAATTATTTTAGCACCACCTTCCGCTGCAGTTCTGGTTCGTTTAAACAATGCAGTTTTAGTCTGTTCAGTTTTTACCTTAGTTGGCAATGGTAAACCACTTGCTTTCGAGTCTGTTCCAACTGCGGCAACAGTGATAGTGTCAACACCATTGGCTTTGCTCATGTCGTAACGGATGGAACCAACAGTAATTAATAAAAAGAGCATAATTAACGGTAACTGAAATGTTGAAATAGAGGTTTTTCTTTTGATAATGATATTAGCAATAGAGGCATTAACCCAATAAATCAGAAAGCTTAATCCAGCCATTCCAAACAAGGATACAGTTTGAATAAGAGATACATTATCGTGTATGGTATACGCTGCTACTCCCCAACTGGCAAGAGGTGTAAAGGTGTACTGAATCCATTCCATAATGATCAAGATGACAGGAAATAGAAATATCGCGTATTTTTGATTTCTAAACTTATTCCAGATCAGGTATCCGGGCAGGTGAAATAAACTAATTGGAATCGAGTAGAGAAAGACCAGCACCAAGGGAATTGGGTCTGTAATGATTTTTGCCACGACGCATGACCAAGCTAAAACCAATGCGAGAAAAAAAGTTAGTCGCGATTTCCAGCCTTTTGTGAGGCTTAGATAAATTAAAAATGGAACACTTGAAACCCAAGCCATGACTTCAATACTAAAGGTCATGTGAGTTAGGGCCATGGTAGCTACTCCAATTGCGAGATACCATAATG